>NZ_CANMUA010000045.1 GCF_947500995.1 uncultured Serinicoccus sp. | reverse complement strand
GACCTTCTTCAGCAGCTCCTTGGCCTGGGCCGCGGACAGGAACGTCTTGGCTCCGCCGGGGATGAGCTCGAGCAGGAGCTTGTGCAGCTGGCATATCTTGCGGGTGTGCTCCTCACCCAGGGAGCGGCGCCGGTCCACGCACATCCGCAACACCTCGAGCTGCTCGTCGTTGATGACCGGGCGCAGCCCGGACATGCGCACCCCGACCAGGGCG
>NZ_CANMUA010000044.1 GCF_947500995.1 uncultured Serinicoccus sp. | reverse complement strand
CGCCCTGGTCGGGGTGCGCATGTCCGGGCTGCGCCCGGTCATCAACGACGAGCAGCTCGAGGTGTTGCGGATGTGCGGGGACCGGCGCCGCTCCCTGGGTGAGGAGCACACCCGCAAGATATGCCAGCTGCACAAGTTCCTGCTCGAGCTCATCCCCGGCGGAGCCAAGACGTTCCTGTCCGCGGCCCAGGCCAAGGAGCTGCTGAAGAAGGTC
>NZ_CANMUA010000043.1 GCF_947500995.1 uncultured Serinicoccus sp. | reverse complement strand
TGCGCGCCGACCAGATCCCAGCCTCCACCCACATCCAGCAGGCCGCCTGAGACGCCGGCCTTGACATAGGAGCATCGCCGCGGAGCTCGACCGCAAGATCAGGTAGAGGTGCCCACCGCGGTACTGGTCGACTACATCGATCAGCACCGCGACAAGTTCGGGGTCGAGCCGATCTGCACCGTGCTGAAGGACGCCGGCATGCAGATCGCCCCGAGCACCTACTACGCCGCCA
>NZ_CANMUA010000042.1 GCF_947500995.1 uncultured Serinicoccus sp. | reverse complement strand
CTGTCGGCGACGACCAACGCGGCCAGTGGCCGGTCCCTCGCGATGACCCTCGTCCTGGCCCCCCAGGAGGTCACCGGTGGTCCGCCGGCCAACCAGCCGCCGGTGGCGGTGGTCGGTGAGCCGGTGTGTGATCTGTTGGAGTGTGCCTTCGACGGGTCGGGGTCCTCGGACCCTGATGGTGGTGACTCGGTGGTGGCGTGGTCGTGGGACTTCGGTGACGGGTCGCCGGCGGCGTCGG
>NZ_CANMUA010000041.1 GCF_947500995.1 uncultured Serinicoccus sp. | reverse complement strand
CAAGCCACTTCCCGGACCCGCCACCACAAAGCCTAGAACGACCCTGCCAGCGGCGTCTTGACACAGAGGGGTGCCAGAGTCGGATGTGCTCGTGACCGAACGCCCCTTAGTCGCAACTCTGCTTGGGGCCGGTGGCCCCGTCGCGTAGGACGAACTCCTCGCGGTGCCCGGCTTCGTCACTGAAGAGGAGAGTCGATGCGTCGACCCGGGTGACGGTGCCCTCCTGCTCTGGGTTGTCCCAGCCGGGTG
>NZ_CANMUA010000040.1 GCF_947500995.1 uncultured Serinicoccus sp. | reverse complement strand
GGACAGATCCCCTCCGAGGCCGGTGCGGGCACACCAGGCCAGGAACGGTCGCAGCGCGAGGGCGCGGGCGCGGTGCTCCTCGGCGAACCGGTCCAGGTCACCCTGTTCGATGTCGGCGAGGTCCGTGGCGTGCTCGGTGAGCCAGTTCATGAAGCGGGCGGTGACGACGATGGTCGCTCGGGCTGCGGAGATCGCGCCGTGGGTGAGGGTCCCGTGCTGCTCCTGGCGGCGCAGCCTGCTCAGCACCTGCCAGCGGGCGAA
>NZ_CANMUA010000039.1 GCF_947500995.1 uncultured Serinicoccus sp. | reverse complement strand
CTGGAACCGCGTCGGCGGATCGACCAGGCGCTGTACGCGGTGGTGATGGAGGCCTACGTCCACGGCGTCTCGACCCGGTCGGTGGACGACCTCGTGGTCGCCCTGGGCGGGACCGGGATCTCCAAGTCCGAGGTGTCGCGGATCTGCGCGGGCCTGGACGAGGTCGTTGGCGCGTTCCGCACCCGCCGGCTGGACCACGCTCGCTTCCCCTACGTCTACCTGGACGCGACCTACCTGCACGTGCGCACCGAGGCCGGGATGG
>NZ_CANMUA010000038.1 GCF_947500995.1 uncultured Serinicoccus sp. | reverse complement strand
GAGTCCCGTGGAGTGGTGGGGTTTGGGTGGCCGGTGTGGTGCCCTGGTGTGAGGGGGTCATCGGCGAGATGCTCGGTGTGTACCGCCAAGTACTCACCAGAGGAGATCTCACCGATGACCCTTCCCCAGTCTGCCGTGTCCGACCTGTTGGACGCACTTCGTGCCGGTGACGGCGTGGACCTGGTCCGCGAGTCCGTCCGCATGGTCCTGCAGGAGCTGATCGAGACCGAGGCCGCCGAGACCATCGGCGCCGGCCGCTACGAACGCACGGACACACGCGCGACCGAGCGCAACGGGTCCCGGCCCAAGCTGCTCACGACCAAGGGCGGTGACGTTACGGTCGCGATCCCCAAGCTGCGCACCGGTAGCTTCTTCCCCTCGATCCTGGAACCGCGTCGGCGGATCGACCAGGCGCTGTACGCGGTGGTGATGGAGGCCTACGTCCACGGCGTCTCGACCCG
>NZ_CANMUA010000037.1 GCF_947500995.1 uncultured Serinicoccus sp. | reverse complement strand
ACTACGCTGCCCACAACCCTTCGCCGGCAACCGCCGCCGAAGCACACACGACTCTCCACTGAACCCGGGGCGGTTCACTACTGCCAGGAATGTGGTCGCACGCAACCGTGTGCCTTGGTTTAAGTGAGTCGTAGAACGACGCCCGCGTGGCCTGCCGCCCCCTGCCGTCGGTGCTCGGGCAGACTGAGCGGGTGCTCCTGACCGTGTCGACGACGCACCAACCGGCAACCGATCTGGGCTACCTGTTGCACAAACACCCTGACCGGGTTCAGCACTTCGAGCAGTCGTTCGGCACCGCGACGGTCTTCTATCCCGAAGCGAGCAGTACGAGGTGCACGGTCGCCCTCGTGCTGGATGTCGACCCTGTCCGGTTGGCACGCTCCCGAGGAAAGGGCTGAACCGCCCCGGGTTCAGTGGAGAGTCGTGTGTGCTTCGGCGGCGGTTGCCGGCGAAGGGTTGTGGGCAGCGTAGT
>NZ_CANMUA010000036.1 GCF_947500995.1 uncultured Serinicoccus sp. | reverse complement strand
GCTGGCCCGAAGCAGGCGACGCCCCGCAGGTCAGGCGCCCGGAATGGGAGGCGTCACGCTCCGTCGTTCGGCGCTTCGTAGGGTCCCGGTTTGTCAGAGTCCGAATGCGCCGCCGCTGACGAGGATGGCTATGCCGAGGCCGATCAGGACGATCGGGAAGAGCACGTGTTCCCATCGCTCGAGCACCTCGGCGATAGGCCTGCGGGTGGCGACATACCTGGCGAGAAGGACCAGCACGCCGACGAGCAGCAGGAACACGACGCAGAAGATGACCACGGTTGCCGTGCTGACGTTCAGGAACACCGGGACGTAGACGCCGATGTTGTCTCCGCCGTTGGCGAAGGTGACCGCGGCGACAGTCAGGATGCCGACCTTCTTGCCCTCGACCTTCTCGTCGTCGTCGTCACCGTCGCCTCGCCATGCCTGCCACGCCGCCCAGATACCGAGCGCCAGGGGGATGAGCCCGAAGTAGGGAATGGCGCTGGACGGCAGGACCAGCCCGGCCCCCCAGGCGACCAGCAGCGCAGCA
>NZ_CANMUA010000035.1 GCF_947500995.1 uncultured Serinicoccus sp. | reverse complement strand
CCTGGCAGATCCGACGCGGGCTCGGATCCTGCTGTCGCTGCTCGAACGGCCTGCCTATCCCGCTGGACTTGCCGAGGGCCTCGGCCTGACGCGGCCCAACGTGTCCAACCACCTGACCTGTCTGCGCGACTGCGGCATCGTCGTGGCCGAACCGCAGGGACGACAGACCCTCTACGCGATCGCCGACCCGCACCTCACCAACGCGCTGCTCGCGCTGGTCGAGGTGACCCTCGCCGTGAACGAGGACGCCCCGTGCCTGGATCCGCAGTGCCCCGTCGCCGGCTGCGAGGTCAGCCGGTGATCCTCACCACGGTCCTGCAGGCGATCGGGCTGTTCATGGCCACCAACATCGATGACATCATCATTCTTTCTCTGTTCTTCGCCCGAGGCGCCGGCCAACGAGGCACCACCACCCGGATCGCGCTGGGGCAGTACCTGGGGTTCGTCGGGATCCTCGGTGCTGCGCTGCTGGTCGCCTGGGGGGCCGGGCTGGTCCTGCCGTCCAGCGCCATTCCCTACTTCGGGCTCATCCCCC
>NZ_CANMUA010000034.1 GCF_947500995.1 uncultured Serinicoccus sp. | reverse complement strand
CGCCTCGCGCAGCGCAACGGCTACCGGCACCGGCCCCTGGACACCCGGGTGGGCACCTTGGACGTGGCGGTCCCCAAGCTGCGCAAGGGCACCTACTTCCCCGAGTGGCTGCTCGAGCGGCGCAAGCGGGCCGAGTCCGCGCTGATCACCGTGGTCGCGGACTGCTATCTGGCCGGGGTCTCCACCCGGCGCATGGACAAGCTGGTCAAGACGTTGGGCATCGACTCGCTGTCCAAGTCCCAGGTCTCCCGGATGGCCACCGACCTGGACCAGCTCGTCGAGGAGTTCCGCCACCGCCCCCTGGACCAGGCCGGCCCGTTCACGTTCGTGGCCGCCGACGCGCTCACGATGAAGGTGCGCGAGGGCGGGCGCGTCATCAACGCCGTCGTCCTGCTGGCCACCGGCGTCAACGGTGACGGGCACCGCGAGGTCCTGGGCACCCGCGTGGCCACCGCCGAGACCGGGGCCGCGTGGAACGAGTTCTTCGCCGACCTGGTGGCCCGCGGCCTGGACGGAGTGCGATTGGTGACCTCGGACGCCCACGCCGGGCTCGTCGAAGCG
>NZ_CANMUA010000033.1 GCF_947500995.1 uncultured Serinicoccus sp. | reverse complement strand
GGTCAAGTCCCGGGTAGTGGTGTAGCGCTGTGCTCCTTCGACAGGGGTTGTCAGGCGGTCAGCGCGGGTAGGGCATCAGCTCCGATCTCGGGTTCGGTGCTGGGCACGATGTTGATGCGGCAGCGGGCCAGGACCTCGAGTCCGAGGTAGCGGCGTCCTTCGGCCCATTCGTCGGTCTGTTCGGCCAGCACGGCGCCGACGAGGCGGACGATCGCGTCGCGGTTGGGGAAGATGCCCACGGAGTCGGTGCGGCGGCGGATCTCCTTGTTGAGTCGCTCGGCGGGGTTGTTGGACCAGATCTGGGTCCACACGTCCTTGGGGAAGGCGGTGAACGCCAGGATGTCCTCGCGGGCACCGGCGAGGTGGTCGGCGACCGCGGGGAGCTTGTCAGTGACGTAGTCGATGAGCCGGTCGAACTGGGCGTGCACGGCCGGGGCGTCGGGCTGGTCGTACACGCTGTGCAGCATCGCCTTGACCGCCGGCCACATGGACTTGGGTGTCACCGACATCAGGTTCGCCGAGTAGTGGGTGCGGCACCGCTGCCAGGACGCGCCGGGCAGGTT
>NZ_CANMUA010000032.1 GCF_947500995.1 uncultured Serinicoccus sp. | reverse complement strand
GTCCTCGGACCCTGATGGTGGTGACTCGGTGGTGGCGTGGTCGTGGGACTTCGGTGACGGGTCGCCGGCGGCGTCGGGTGAGTCGGTGTCGCACACGTATGCGGAGGCCGGGGTCTACACCGTGGAGCTGACGGTGACCGATGAGGAGGGTGCGACCGGGTCGGTGACCTATGAGGTCACGGTCTCGGACGGGTCCGGCCCGGTGCTGGTGGCTCCTGAGCTGGTGGGTCAGGCCTCGCAGATCACGTTGCAGTCGGCCTCGTCCTCGGTGGTGATCCCGGAGGAGGTCCAGGCGGGTGACCTGCTGGCGATGTTCGTGACGACCAACTTCTCGGATGTCGGGAGTGCGCCTCAGGGTGTCGGCGGCTGGGAGGAGCAGGAGCGGGTGCTGTCCGGGCCGTTGGCGGTGTCGGTGTACACGCGGATCGCTGACGGGTCGGAGGCGGACGCCCAGGTGTCGGTGAACTGGCCCCGGTCGATGCGTACCGACATGACGGTGGTGGCCTACCGGGGTGTGGGTGAGACGCCGGTGGAGGTGCTGGACGCGGACGTGTTCTCGAGCACCGCGACCTCGACGACGCCGGTGGTGTCGGTCGAGGGTGACTCCCGGGTGG
>NZ_CANMUA010000031.1 GCF_947500995.1 uncultured Serinicoccus sp. | reverse complement strand
TTCGTCCTGCTCTACGCCCAACCCCTGGCCCGGGTTTGTCGCATGCGCGCCGACCAGATCACCGTTGACGCCGTCGGCGTCACCACGGCCACGTTCGACACCTTCCCCGTCGAGCTGCCGGGCCCGCTCGACCGCCTCGTCCGCACCCACCTGACCCGTCGCGGGCAGGCCTCCTACGTCAGCCGTCCCGACACCTGGCTCTTCCCCGGCGGCATCCCGGGCAAGCACCTGGCGACGGAGAACGTCCGCGCCCAGCTCGTCGAACGCGGCATCCAGCCCATGGCCGCCCGCAACGCCGCCATGTTCCAGCTTGCTGCGAGCATGCCCACCCCGATCCTGGCAGAGGTGCTCGGCCTGGCCCCCAACACCGCCACCCGGTGGGCCGCCCTGGCCTCACGAGACTGGAGCGCCTACACCGCCCAACGCGACACCCACCTCCGACGCTGAAGCTGATGACTTCCCGTTGCACCCCCGACCTCACGGACGGTTCAGCACAAACTGTATAGTTCAGCCCGTGCTGACTACTTCCTCCAGGCTGGACGCGATGCATCGGATCGGCCGGGCCCTGGCAGATCCGACGCGGGCTCGGATCCTGCTGTCGCTGCTCGAACGGCCTGCCTATCCCGCTGGACTTGCCGAGG
>NZ_CANMUA010000030.1 GCF_947500995.1 uncultured Serinicoccus sp. | reverse complement strand
GCGGCAAAGTCGGACGAGCGTAGCCGTCCTCCACGCGGCTACGTGTTTCATTGACGGCAGGATCGGGCCCGGCCAGGCTCGGTCTCAGGTGACCGGGATGGTCGTTCTCTTTGCGGCTGCCCACGCTCTTGGCGTGAGGCTCACAATTGGCGTGCGTCGTCCCGGTCACCGCCAGGGCTGCGAGAGGCTCAAGAGGGGTATGCCCAGCCGTACGTAGCGGTGCCCTCCCAGCTCGACATCACCGTTGTCCGAGCAAAGGAGCACAGCAATGGACGAGCAGGAGTCACCGCGGGTCGTGATCGGGATGGACCCGCACAAGCGCAGCGTCACGATCGAGGTCATGACCGCCGACGAGTCCGTCGTCGGAGGCGGCCGCTTTCCCACGGACGCCGAGGGATACACCCGGCTGCTGGCCTACGCCCGTCAGTGGCCTGAGCGGGTGTGGGCGGTCGAGGGCTGCGCCGGGATCGGCAAGCACGTCGCCGACCGGCTCGTCGCCGACGGCGAGGACGTCGTGGACGTGCCGGCGAAGATGTCGGCGCGGGTGCGGATCTTCGCCACCGGGCAGGGCCGCAAGACCGACGCCACCGACGCCCATTCCATCGCCCTGGTCGGGGTGCGCATGTCCGGGCTGCGCCCGGTCATCAACGACGAGCAGCTCGAGGTGTTGCGGATGTGCG
>NZ_CANMUA010000029.1 GCF_947500995.1 uncultured Serinicoccus sp. | reverse complement strand
CTGGCACCCCTCTGTGTCAAGACGCCGCTGGCAGGGTCGTTCTAGGCTTTGTGGTGGCGGGTCCGGGAAGTGGCTTGTCCGAAGAGCCGGCAGCGGGTTGTGAGCCGGTCGCGCTGGAGTCAGAGTCGTCACCCCTTTGCCCTCCCGGGCCCGTCGTCGTGTGCCCGGCGAGGTCGTCGAGCATCGCCTTGTAGACCAGGTCGGACAGGCGCCGTTTGAGGCACCGCAGTGCTTCCATCGACGTCTTCCCCGCGGCTTTCTTCCGGTCGTAGTAGGCGCGGCCCTCGGTGGTTCTCGTGCGGAGCTGGACGATGGCCATGACGTGCAGCACCCGGTTGATCTGCCGGTTCCCGCCTCGGGAGAGGCGGTGGCGGACGTGCTCGCCGGAGGAGGCGTCGATGGGCGCGGTGCCGGTCCAGGACGCGAAGTGGTTGCGGTCGGGGAAGCGGGTGATGTCGCCGACCTCGACGAGGAGCCGCGCGGCGCCGGAGGGTCCGATGCCGTGCAGGTCCATCAGCGAGGACCCGGTCTCGGCGACGAGGGCTTTGAGCTCCTTGTCCGCGGCCTTGGTGCGCGCGTAGATCGTGGCCAGGTCAGCTGTCAGTTCCAGGGCGTGGGCCTTGCGGACCTTGCCCGCCGCGGTGGTGGGGCGGACCTTCTTCAGCAGCTCCTTGGCCTGGGCCGCGGACAGGAACGTCTTGGCTCCGCCGGGGATGAGCTCGAGCAGGA
>NZ_CANMUA010000028.1 GCF_947500995.1 uncultured Serinicoccus sp. | reverse complement strand
AGTCGTTGATCTCCTACATCGACGAGCACAAGGACCAGTTCGGGGTCGAGCCGATCTGCACCGTCCTCACCGAGGCCGGCGCGAAGATCGCCCCGAGCACGTACTACGCGGCCAAGACACGTCCCCCGTCGAGCCGGGCGCTGGCCGACGCGGCCCTGGATGAGCGGATCAGGGCGACCGACGAGGCCAACTACGAGGTCTTCGGGGTGATGAAGATGTGGAAGGTGCTGAACCGGCAACACGTCCTGGACGAGCACGGCGAGCCGACCGCTGTGCGCTACCCGCCAGTGGCGCGGTGCACGGTGGCCCGGCGGATGAAGGCCTTGGGCCTGGTCGGCGCGGTCGCCGGCGACCACAAGCAGCCCCGGACCACGGTGTCGGCCAAGGACGGGCACCCGGCCGACCAGCTGAACCGGGACTTCACCGCTGCGGCCCCGGATGACCGGTGGGTCGCCGACATCACCTACGTCCCGACCTGGGCCGGGTTCGTCTACGTCGCGTTCGTGATGGACCTGTACTCCCGACGCATCGTCGGGTGGAGGGTCACCGCCTCGCTGCACACCGACCTGGCCCTGGACGCCCTCGAGCAAGCGATCTGGCAGCGCCAGCGTCAGGGGCGCGACCTGACCGGCCTGGTCCACCACGCCGACCGCGGAGTCCAGTACCGAGCGATCCGGTACACCGAGCGCCTCGAGGAGCTCGGCATCGTCGCCTCGGTCGGGTCCAAGGGCGACTC
>NZ_CANMUA010000027.1 GCF_947500995.1 uncultured Serinicoccus sp. | reverse complement strand
GGTGATGCTCGTTGCCTACCGGTCGCCTTCTTCGAGGGCGACGGTTCCAGTATTGCTGGTCTTGTAGATCTTGGCCATCGATGCTTCGGAGAGGTAGCGGCGTTCGTCGACCTGCCACTCGTCGTGGGTGTCGATCAGGACGGCTCCGATGAGGCGGATGATGGCGGCTTCGTTGGGGAAGATGCCCACGACGCGGGAGCGGCGCTTGATCTCCTTGTTCAAGCGCTCGAGGGGGTTGGTGGACCAGATCTTGCGCCAGTGCTCACGCGGGAACGCGGCGAACGCGAGGACCTCGGACTTCGCGTCGTCCATCAGCGGCCCGATCTTGGGGTACCGGGCCGCGAGGTCGTCGCGGACCTTGTCCCACTGCTTGCCCATCGATCCCAGGTCGGGCTGGGCGAAGATGGTCCGGAACACCGCGGCGACCATCTCGGTCTCGGCCTTGGGCACGTGAGCCAGGACGTTGCGGATGTTGTGGACCCGGCACCGCTGGTGGGCCGAGCCCTGGAAGACGCGGGTGAGAGCGGCGACCAGGCCGGCGTGCTGGTCGGAGATCACCAGCTGCACCCCGCCCAGGCCGCGCTTCTTGAGGCCGGTCAGGAACGCCCGCCAGAAGATCTCCTCCTCGCTGTCCCCGACGTCCAGGCCCAGGATCTCCCGGCGGCCGTGCTCGGTGACGCCGGTGGCGATCACGACGGCCTTGGACACCACCATCCCGGCCTCGGTGCGCACGTGCAGGTAGGTCGCGTCCAGGTAGACGTAGGGGAAGCGAGCGTGGTCCAGCCGG
>NZ_CANMUA010000026.1 GCF_947500995.1 uncultured Serinicoccus sp. | reverse complement strand
GGGTCGAGCCGATCTGCACCGTGCTGAAGGACGCCGGCATGCAGATCGCCCCGAGCACCTACTACGCCGCCAAGACCAGGCCTGCCTCGGCGCGCAGCCTGCGGGACGCCGAACTGACCGAGGACATCCGGACCGCGCACAAGGCCAACCTCGGTGTCTACGGCGCCCGCAAGATCCACGCCGAACTCAATCGCGAGGGCGTCAAGGTCGCCCGTTGCACGGTGGAGCGGCTGATGAAGGCCGAGGGGCTGCGGGGAATCCCGCGGGAGAAGACCCGAAGGACCACGATCGGTGACGGGGCTGAGACCGAGCGACCTGAGGACCTGGTGGCTCGCAAGTTCGTCGCCACCGCGCCGAACCAGCTCTGGGTGGCCGATCTGACCTACGTTCGCACTCATGCCGGGTGGACCTACGTGGCGTTCGTCCTGGACGTGTTCAGCCGGATGATCGTGGGCTGGCAGGTCTCGACTCGTCTGCGCACCGACCTCGCACTGGATGCCCTCGACATGGGGCTGTGGGCCCGCCAACGCGCTGGCCAGGACGTCACCGGGCTGGTCCATCACAGCGACCGCGGCGTGCAATATCGAGCGATTCGCTACACCGAGCGCCTCGTCGAGGCCGAGGCCGTCGCCTCGGTCGGGTCCAAGGGCGACTCGTATGACAACGCGATGGCCGAGGCGCTCAACTCGCTGTTCAAGGCCGAGTGCATCCGCAACCCCGTCATGCGACCGAAGGGCGGCTGGAAGTCGGTCGTCGATGTCGAGGTCGCGGTCGCCGAGTACGTCGACTGGTACAACCACCGACGGCTTCACGGCGAGATCGGGCTGGTCCTGTCGCGTTCCAAACTTCTTGGCAGACCGGTTATGAAGGCATGATCGGCGTGACCATGAAGGAGATGACCCGTGGGA
>NZ_CANMUA010000025.1 GCF_947500995.1 uncultured Serinicoccus sp. | reverse complement strand
CGATGCTCCTATGTCAAGGCCGGCGTCTCAGGCGGCCTGCTGGATGTGGGTGGAGGCTGGGATCTGGTCGGCGCGCAGAGCGGAGTAGATGGCGTCGGAGAGTCGTCGACGCAGCAGTCGCAGCGCGGCGACACGGTCCTTGCCGCGGGCTTCGGCCTTGGCCAGGTAGGCCCGGCCGGGGCCGACGCCGCGCGCCTGGGTGAGGGCGATCATGTGCAGGGCGTAGTTCATCTGACGGTTGCCGCCACGGTTGAGGCGGACCTTGCCGGCCGAGGCGCCGGACCAGACCGGCACGGGCGCGGTACCGGTGAACCGGGCGAAGGCGTCCTTGTCCCGGAACCGGTGGACACCGGCAGTCTCGCCAATGATGACCGCGGCAGAGAACACGCCACAGCCGGGCAGCGACAGCAGCGTTGGGGCTTGGTCCGCCACCAGGGTCTTGAGCTCCTTCTCGATGTCCTTGATCTCCTCGCTGAGGTCAGCGATCCGGACCAGGAGCTTGCGTGCCAGGCGGACGACGATGCCGCCCTGGGTGTCGAGGAAGGCCTCGACGCGGGCCCGGGTGTTGGCCTGACGCAGGCTGCGGGACGGCAAGGCCAGATCGGGGTCCAGCTCGTGCAGGTGCCAACGCAGCTGGCAGCACGCGCGGGTGCGCTGCATGACCAGGTCACGCCGGTAGTCCGAGAGCAGCTTGACCTGACGGGCGGGGCCATCGAGCTCAGCGACCGGCAATCCTGGGTGACGCAACGCAGCCACAGCGACAGCCTCGGCGTCGATCGGGTCAGACTTGCCCGGTGTCCGCGCCCCGCGGCGTGCACCGGCCATCAGCCTCGTCGGCACGCGGACCACCCGCTGCCCGGCACGCAGCAGGTCGCCCTCCAGTCTGCGGGTCAGGTGCCGGCAGTCCTCCAGGGCGAAAGTGACGTCCTGGAACTGTGCCGCCCAGGTCAGCAGCTGCAGGTGCCCGTCGGTGTTGGCGCGCAGGGTGCACTCACCCAGACGTCGGCCGACGTCGTCGAGGGCGACGAAGGTGTGCGTGCGTTTGTGGGAGTCGGTGCCGATCATCACCATGGCGGTGGACCTCCTGGTCGATACTGGGATGGACGTCCTGGTCGCCGGGTGCGGCGGGCACGCCTCAATCCAGCCCGGAGCAGGCTCCTATCAAGCCACGCCACGCCCGACGGCCAGGGCGTCCGGCCGAGCCGCACATCGGACGAGCAGCCAACGACGGGGATCCGCCGCAGCAGCGAAAAAAGGAGCGAACCCGACCGGACCCCATCAGCGTGCCATTGA
>NZ_CANMUA010000024.1 GCF_947500995.1 uncultured Serinicoccus sp. | reverse complement strand
CCTGGCCGGGCCCGATCCTGCCGTCAATGAAACACGTAGCCGCGTGGAGGACGGCTACGCTCGTCCGACTTTGCCGCTGGTCGGTTTCCATTCCAGCTCGATCGGAAGGCGTCGTCCCTGGGTTCCCGAAGGTGCGATCACGGCTCATCTAGCAACGGCACCTCGAGGTCGTACGCCAGCACGATGGCTCTTGCAAGGTGACGCTCCTGCTCGGGCGTGAGGAAGCCCAGCGTCCGGCCCAAGAGGTCGGTGGGGATGGTAAGGACGTTGTCGATCGAGACAGCACTGTTGTGGTCCAGCCCGTTGGCACGTCCTACCGGTACTTCGCTGGACAACCCCTTGGTGGTGGACGTGATGGGAGCCACGGTCACCTTGGTCATCACGGCGCGGGCAGTGTCGCGGGTGAGCACCAGGACGGGGCGGGTCTTGTCCAGCCGCGCCAGGCAGATCTCGCGCAAGGTCAGTCGACCAATGTCGCGTGGGCTACGGACCAAGCGACGAGCTCGTCAAGGTCATCGGCCGTGCCCTTCGTTTTCAGGGTCTGGGCGTCCTGCTGCGCGGCTTGCAGGCGCATCTCGCGCTCTAGGGCCGCGGCCACCAGCGCGGCTCGACTGGGAGCCTTGCCACTGGCCACGCTCCGGTCCAGAAAGCGAACCACCTCATCAGGGAGCCGCACCGCGATCTGTGTCGTCATCCCATCAGCATACCATCTAGCATCCCACAACGGGATGCACGACTTTGCCGCGGTGCAGTTAGTGGCGGCGCGGTCGTCAACAGGCTCACGTGCTTCAGCCCACAGACTCGAGTGAGTCCTCTATGTGGCCGAGGAGCTCGTCACCGTATGCGGCTACGTGGCTCAGCGCGGAGCTGCCAGAGGAGTGCAGGTTGATCCACCTGCCGAAGTTGTCTGTGACGGTGACCTCGGTGGCGCCGGTCTCGGAATGACGGGCCAGGTGCGCCAGGTAGGGCCACCGGTCGCGAGACTTCGGGCCCCATTCCCACGCCCCCATGATCCGCAGCCACGCGCGTGAACCGCGCCGCAGGGTCACGGCCTCTCCGGCACTAGAGCCATGTACACGCCACGAGCTGCTTTTCTCCAGGTGGGCCGCCGCAGCCGCCGGCTCAACACCGGCCACCAAGACGGTTCGCCGGTAGAATACTCCACCCTCGCGTCGACCCACCACGGTCGGCGTCCCGTAATCGTGCGAGATGACGGCTTCGTCCCCAGTTGAGTCCCGCATAGTGGTGTAGCGCGGTAGCTGAGGTCGTCGTCTCCGGCGTGTGTGCCGGACGAGGACGCGG
>NZ_CANMUA010000023.1 GCF_947500995.1 uncultured Serinicoccus sp. | reverse complement strand
TGTCGCGTTCCAAACTTCTTGGCAGACCGGTTATGAAGGCATGATCGGCGTGACCATGAAGGAGATGACCCGTGGGACGACCACCTGTGATCCCGGCGGAGAAGAAGACCAGGATCGTGCTCAGCGTCCTGGCTGGCGAGGTCTCGATCGCCGAGGCAGCGCGTAAGGAGAAGGTCTCCGAGCAGTCGATCGGGCGGTGGAAGGCGGACTTCCTCGAGGCGGGACGGACCGCGATGGCCTCGGGGCGGACCGGGCCTTCGACCCGGGAGGAGCAGCTGGAGGCTGAGGTCGCCGAGCTGACCACCGCCCTGGGCGAGGCACACCTGCAGGCCCGGGTGTGGAAGAAGAGCGCCGAGGGCCGGCTGGGCCCTTCGAGGACCTCGAGGTAATCCGCACCGAGGCGGGGATGCCGACCGCGAGGTTCTGCAAGCTGATCGGCGTCCCCGAGCGGACCTACCGCCGGTGGCAGGCGCATGCCCGGGCCGGGCGCCCTGCCAAGGGCCCGTGGCCGCGGCCGGCGCGCCAGGCGTCCTGGCAGGTCGTGACTGATCTGGCGGCCAGACACACCGCCTGGGGCCACCGCAAGATCTGGGCGATGGCTCGTCACTCGGGGCATCGGGTGTCGATGTCGACCACGGCGCGGATCCTCGACGACGCCGGGCTGCTGCTCAAGGCCGACTACCAGCGAGAGCGACGCCAGCTCGCCCAGCAGCGCAAGGCGGCGTTCGCCAAGACGCCGACCGGGCCGAACATGGTGTGGCAGTTCGACTTCTCCGAGTACGAGACCGCCGGCGGGGGGACCTGGCGGGTGGCCGGGATCGCGGACTACTGGTCCAAGTACGAGTTCGGCTGGCACTGGTCGCCGACCGCCAACCAGCACGACGCGGTCGCCGCGGTCGAGCTCGCCCTGGCCGAGGCGGGCGAGCTGCTGCCCGAGGGCTTGGACCTGCTGGAGTACCTCACCGACCCCGAGACCGGCGAGGTCGTGCCGATCACGCTGGTCACCGACAACGGCGGCCCGTTCCGCTCGGCACGGTTCGCGGCCTTCATCGAGGCCACCCCGGAGCTGGACCACGTCCGCACCCGGGTCCGCACTCCGGGCCAGAACGGCGTCCGGGAGCGCGCGTTCCAGTCGCTGAAGTACGAGCGGCTCTACCGCGAGCAGATCGACGACATGCACGACCTGGTCACCCACGGCGAGGACTTCCGGGCCGAGTTCAACACCGTCCGCCCGCACGAGGCCCTGTCCTGGAACCGGCCGCGCGAGGTGCACCTGCGCCAGGCCGACCCGTGCTCACCCAACTTTCCCGAGCCCGAAAACCTGCCAAGAACTTGACACGGGACA
>NZ_CANMUA010000022.1 GCF_947500995.1 uncultured Serinicoccus sp. | reverse complement strand
AGGGTGATGGAAACCTCATCTCGAAGTGTGCTTCCCGCTTAGATGCTTTCAGCGGTTATCACGTCCGAACGTAGCTAATCAGCGGTGCCCTTGGCAGGACAACTGACACACCAGTGGTTCGTCCATCCCGGTCCTCTCGTACTAGGGACAGCTCTCCTCAAGTTTCCTACGCGCGCAGCGGATAGGGACCGAACTGTCTCACGACGTTCTAAACCCAGCTCGCGTACCGCTTTAATGGGCGAACAGCCCAACCCTTGGGACCGACTCCAGCCCCAGGATGCGACGAGCCGACATCGAGGTGCCAAACCATGCCGTCGATATGAGCTCTTGGGCAGGATCAGCCTGTTATCCCCGGGGTACCTTTTATCCGTTGAGCGACGGCGCTTCCACAAGCCACCGTCGGGTCACTAGTCCCGACTTTCGTCTCTGCTCGACATGTCTGTCTCACAGTCAAGCTCCCTTGTGCACTTACACTCGACACCTGATTGCCAACCAGGCTGAGGGAACCTTTGGGCGCCTCCGTTACTTTTTAGGAGGCAACCGCCCCAGTTAAACTACCCACCAGGCACTGTCCCTGGTCCGGATCACGGACCGAGGTTAGATATCCAGAACGACCAGAGTGGTATTTCAACGTTGACTCCACAACCACTGGCGTGGCTGCTTCACAGTCTCCCACCTATCCTACACAAGCCGTACCGAACACCAATACCAAGCTATAGTAAAGGTCCCGGGGTCTTTCCGTCCTGCTGCGCGTAACGAGCATCTTTACTCGTAGTGCAATTTCGCCGAGTTCGCGGTTGAGACAGTGGAGAAGTCGTTACGCCATTCGTGCAGGTCGGAACTTACCCGACAAGGAATTTCGCTACCTTAGGATGGTTATAGTTACCACCGCCGTTTACTGGCGCTTAAGTTCAGAGCTTCACCCACAAAGTGGGTTAACCCGTCCCCTTAACGTTCCAGCACCGGGCAGGCGTCAGTCCGTATACATCGTCTTGCGACTTCGCACGGACCTGTGTTTTTAGTAAACAGTCGCTTCTCCCTGGTCTCTGCGGCCTTCAGCGCTAACCCGCAAGGGGTTTCACGCGTCCGGCCCCCCTTCTCCCGAAGTTACGGGGGCATTTTGCCGAATTCCTTAACCACGATTCACTCGATCGCCTCGGTATTCTCTACCTCACCACCTGAGTCGGTTTGGGGTACGGGCGGCTCGAACCTCGCTAGGAACTTTTCTTGGCAGCATAGGATCACCCTGCTTCCCGCATACGCGGTCACGATCAAGCCTCGGGCACTGATGGGGCGGATTTACCACTCCCCGGCCCTGCGCTCTTCGACGTGGACAACCATCGCCACGCGGAGGCTACCTTCCTGCGTCCTTCCATCGCTTACCTACTACCAGCTCGGGTCACGCGTTCCACCACCCGACCACCGACCCGAAGGTCG
>NZ_CANMUA010000021.1 GCF_947500995.1 uncultured Serinicoccus sp. | reverse complement strand
CAGGTTGCCCCGGGTGGTGAGGGTATCGGGGTGCTCTGGGCCCTGGACCCGCTCTTGCACGGGGAGCAGCTCCTCCAGTTCGGTGACAGCCCCGGGAGCATCCCCCGCGTGGCCGCGCCAGAAGGCCAGGTTGCCCCGGGTGGTGAGGGTACGGGGGTGCTCTGGGCCCAGGACCCGCTCTCGCACGGGGAGCAGCTCCTCCAGTTCGGTGACAGCCCCGGGAGCATCGCCCGCGTGGCCGCGCCAGCGAGCCAGGTTGCCCCGGGTGTTGAGGGTATCGGGGTGCTCTGGGCCCAGGACCCGCTCTTCCACGGGGAGCAGCTCCTCGAAGGCTGCGGCGGCTCCGGGAGCATCGCCCGCGTGGCCGCGCCAAAAGGCCAGGTTGTTCCGGGTCGTCAGGGTACCGGGGTGTTCTCGGCCCAGGACCTGCTCTCGCACGGGGAGCAGCTCCTCCAGTTCGGTAACAGCCCCGGGAGCATCGCCCGCTTGGCCGCGCAAGGTGGCCAGGTTGCCCCGGGTGTTGAGGGTATCGGGGTGCTCTGGGCCCAGGACCCGCTCTCGCACGGGGAGCAGCTCCTCCAGTTCGGTAACCGCTCCGGGAGCATCGCCCGCCCCCCAGCGCCAGGCGGCCAGGTTGCCCCGGGCGTTGAGGGTATCGGGGTGCTCTGGGCCCAGGACCCGCTCTCGCACGGGGAGCAGCTCCTCCAATTCGGTGAGGGCCCCGGGAGCATCGCCCGCTTGGCCGCGCCAGGCGGCCAGGTTGTTCCGGGTGGTCAGGGTGGCGGGGTGCTCTGGGTGCAGGGCTTTGGCGTACTCGTTAATCGCAGGCAGGGCCGTGTCGTGAGCCGCCGATGCCCGGCCAAAGGTGTCGTGGAAGTGCGCGAGTTCCAGGCGGGCGTCTGGCAGGCGCCGGTTGGGAGTCGGGCCCGTCGTGTTCTTCTCGTAGCCGCGGATCAGTTGGGTGAAGAGCGTGCAGGTGGTCGCGTACGCCTGTGCTGCTTCGGCCCCGGGCAGGTTCTTGGTGTGGCTGGCCCAGGCGGAGGCAAGGTTGTGCAATGCCGGCAACGTTTGTGGGGCTCCGGCGCCGTACCGGTGTTCGAGGCGTTCGAGCTCGTCCGCGAACAGGGTGATCGGTCTGGTGGTGTCGCCCGTGTCGGCGATCGCGTCGGCTGCCGCGACCAGCAGTTGACCTTTCGGGCGTCTCTGGGCGACCAATTGCTCGATCTCGTCGCGATCCAGGGGTTCCTGGCCCGTGGAGCGGGTTGCCCGTAGCCAGGCCGCGACGAGGTGGTCGGGGAAGTCGGGGTAGGTGCGCGTCAGGTGCTGCAGCGATGCGAGAGCGGCGGCGGGTGGGATGTTCTCCCAGTCGTCGTCGACCGAGACGGTTTCCAGGGCCGAGGCCACGTGCTGCTGGCGCGCATGGGTGCTTTCTGGGGTGAGCTCTTGGTAGCGGTGGCTGACGACGGTGTCGAACAGCTCGAGTGCCCGGAAGGACACGACGTGCCGAGGGTCATCGGGCATGGCCTGGGTGGTGGTGATCCAGCCGCTGGCGCGGGCCGCGTCCACGTCGCTGGAGTCGGTCCACTCGGCGAGACTGGTGGGGCCGGCGATGGACAAGCGCGCCAGCGCGGCGCGTTGGGCCAGCGGGAGCGATGCCCACCGGCCCGCGACAGCGGTCCGGTAGCCCAGCGGTCCCAGGTCTGGCAGTGTGGAATCTTGGTTGAGCAGGCACCCGCGCACGGCGGCGTGACCGAGCAGGGAGGCAACCCTCCCAGGTCGTCCGTCGGCTTCATCGACGATCGCTCTGAGCTTGGCCCGGTCGACCGCGCCTTCAGCACTCGATCGGTCGTGGGCGGCCCAGGCGTCCATCTGGTACCCGGCGAGAACAGTCAACTCCTCCTCCGAGAAGGCTGGTAGCTCGATCACGTCGAGCAGGCCGCTGCTGTGCAGGCTGGTGGCGACTCGGTGCAGGTCGGGGTTGTCCTCGCCCCCGGCTTGGGTCTGTGAATCGCCCCGGGTTTCGTGGAGGCTCGGTTAGGTGGTTCGGACCTCGGTGAGGACCGGGTTCTTACGGTAGTGCTCGCTGTGCAGGGTTGCCCAGTGGTTGGTCTCGAACTCGGAGGGTGGGACTGTCCCGTGTCAAGTTCTTGGCAGGTTTTCGGGCTCGGGAAAGTTGGGTGAGCACGGGTCGGCCTGGCGCAGGTGCA
>NZ_CANMUA010000020.1 GCF_947500995.1 uncultured Serinicoccus sp. | reverse complement strand
ATGCCCTACCCGCGCTGACCGCCTGACAACCCCTGTCGAAGGAGCACAGCGCTACACCACTACCCGGGACTTGACCTCGTCCCCGTCGTGTCCTGGCTCGTGAACTCTCGAACCTGCGGCACCTGGACGGCGGGCCATCATGCGCTGATTCATCTTCATGCCGAGCCACAACATGGCGGGAACGAAGAAGGCCGCCCAGACCACCCCTCCCAGGATCGACAGCAGGAGCGGTTCCCCGAACATGAGCATGCTCGCGGCATAGAGGACGGCGGCAAAGAAGAAGAACACCGCCGCGGCCTTCCAGTTGATGCCTCGCATCACATCCGACCCTCCTGCCTCCTCGGTGCGTCGCCGCCAGCACTGGCGAGGCCCCCCAGATACTTGCGTCCTCGGACTGTTGTACGGGACTGTACTCGCCGTCGCCCAGAGCGCCGGCAGGAACTGTGACCGGTGATGCGCCTCCGAACTCCCTCTATGACGCCTCCACCCTGGTCCACTTGAATGCCCCGAGCGTCTGACCTGACAGCGCGGCAACGACCAGTCAGACCGACACGGTCCTCGCCGTGACTCCCACGGCGGCGCCGACCGGCGACATCCGCGGTCATGCCGCTGTCGGCGTGATGCGCGACCGCCCAGCTATGAGTCGGGGACCACCTATTGCTCGCGAAGTGCCAGGTCGAGGTCGCTCACGAGTTGCTTGACCCGACTTCGGCCGCGTGGAAAAGCGGGATAGCGATTCAGGACGGCCAGGAGGGTGGGCGTGGCGCGGGTACGGGCTCTGGTCAAGGCAGTGCCTGCTGCCGCTGGATCACCGGCTGCCGCTTCCGCTGCCAGGGCTGCGTGCGCGCTGCTGCGCAGAATGTGTGCCACTTGGTCGCCCTTCGCGAAGGGGTGCAGATACGCGGACGCTGCCGCGTCGCCGGCGGCCGACGCAGCGTGTGACGCGACGGTGGCATGCATCTCCTTCGCTGCACGCTGGGCCTCGACAGCAGCCACTCGCTGCAGTTTGGACCGTGGATCGCCTGCGGCGAACAGTTTCGCCGCCTCGATCGCAGCCATGATCCGGGGATCTACCGGCGCGTCCAACAGTGCGACGGCCTCCTCTGCCGAGGCTAGAGCGAAGCGGGTCACTTCGCGAAGCTCGTCTGTCGTCAGCTGGAAGTAGAGGCCAGGGTCGACGGGCATTGCACCAGCCTGCCACGCGCGCGGCCCGGTCCCTGTGGGCCATGCGCGCTCATGCCGCAGGTCGGTCCTAGGGTTCGACGAGGGCCAGCCGCTGCTGCGGGTCCCACTCGTAGGTGTCGTCACACCGGTACCCCCTCAGCCAGACATCGTGATCGACGACGCGCAGATAGAAGCCCTTTGGGTACAGCTCGTCGTCACTGAGCGGTTTCGCGGCGACGTGGATGGCCCCGGTCGGTGCTCGACCCCCGGACAAGACGGAATCGGGTGCGTTTAGCTGATGCATGGTGGCCAGCCGTAGGAACGGGCCGCTGATGACCGGGCAGAGCTGGAAGCCGTGCTTCCGTGTCGCCTCGAAGACCTGCGACTGGGTACCGCCGGCCGGCAATCCAAGTTGCTGCGCGGTCCGCTCGACGAACCGCAGATCCTCACTCCGTGGATCATCGAACACTGGGTGCTCAAGCAGTGTCTCGGCGTGGGCGTTGAGTCGCACGCCACACTCTCGAAGGCGTTGTAGGAGGACGCGCCGCGGCTGTCCGCCAACGCGCACGGTCTGACCCCCGAGCTCTGCGACGTGTGTCATGGGCACCATTCTCGCTGGCTCGACACCTCAGACGTCTCGAAGAAAGATAACGTCGTCAAGCCGGCATGGAAACGACCGGATTTGCCGCGAGGGGTGTCAGGGTCTGGATCGGTCGCTTGGGTCCGGTGGACGAGCCGTGCCGGGGTAGCCTCGGAGTCGTGGCCACCAATGCGGAGCGGCGCGCCGCCCGGGAGAAGATGGCCGCCTATCACCAGGTCGAGCTGGCCAAGCTGGTTGGCCGTGTAGGTCAGGCTGTTGACGAGTTCCGCGCCGGCCAACTCGACGCTTTCGCTGTCGACCAGGTCCTCTATCAGTACTCGCGAGCGGCGAAAGAGTTGTGGAAATTCTGCAACCTTGGGTCCAACGAGCCGAGCACTTTTCCGTTCCAGGACGAACTGTCGATCGACTGGTGGGAGCGCGGCGCACCTCGACGGCAATGACCTCTCGCAGCCTCAGTCGCACGGGTATGTCGAGGTCATCTATCGAGTATCCGGGCAGCCGATACGCTGCCGTGACAGCTGGTAGGGAGGACGCGATGCCACAACGCACACTGCAGGTTCTCCCGGTCCTTGCCCTCCTGCTGAGCCTCGTCGCCTGTGAGCGTAGCGGGGTTCAC
>NZ_CANMUA010000019.1 GCF_947500995.1 uncultured Serinicoccus sp. | reverse complement strand
AGCAGCCAACGACGGGGATCCGCCGCAGCAGCGAAAAAAGGAGCGAACCCGACCGGACCCCATCAGCGTGCCATTGAGGCGAAGAAAACCGTCGCGGCCTTCAGGATCGCGTTGTCCTCCTCGAGGCGGCGGACCTTGTTCTTCAGCGACCTGATCTCCGCCAGCTCCTCACTCGTCGGTCCCTGGCGCTGGCCGCTGTCGACCTCGGCCTGGATCGCCCAGCGGCGCACGGACTCCTTCCCCACGCCGAGCTGCTTGGCCACCACCGCCGCGGCAGCCGTCAGCGAGGAGTACTCCCCGCGGTGGTCCTGCACCAGACGCACAGCGCGCGCCTTCAGTTCTTCATCGATCTTCTTGGGCATGGTGCTCATCCTCCTGGACTCAAACAGGAGCGGCATCAAACCTGGGGCGGTTCACTCATGCTCGCCGCGACGTACGCCATCAAGTTCGGGCTGACCGTCGACGACCTGGCCGACACCTGGGCGCCCTACCTCACGATGAGCGAAGCCCTCCGCATAGCGGCCGGCCTGTTCCGGACCACCATCCCCACCAGCTGCTGCGCCTGAACAACGCTCACGCCGAGCGTGGACCCGTCCCCAGGTACGAGTCGCCAGCGCGGGCCTCTTTACGCTGGCACGGTGCCGTTGACCCCCTTGATCCAAGCGATGGAGCGCCACCAGATTGGCCTGTATCTCCTCGCCATCGCAGGTGGAGCGATCCTTGGCTGGTCGCTGCCCGCTGCCGCCGGGCCTCTTGAAAATGCCATCACTCCCGTGCTCGGGCTCTTGCTGTTCGCCACGTTCCTGGGGATCCCGTTCTCGGCGATCGGTCAGGCCGTGCGCGATGTGCGCTTCATCGCCACGATCCTGGTCCTCAACTTCGTCATCGTTCCCGCCGTGGTCTTTGCCCTGTCGCGGTTCGTGGCCGACAGCCCGGCCCTGCTGGTGGGTGTGCTGCTGGTGCTGCTGACCCCGTGCATCGACTACGTGATCGTCTTCGCCGGGCTGGCAGGCGGCTCCAGTGAGCGTCTGCTCGCTACAGCGCCGCTGCTCATGCTGGCCCAGATGCTGTTGCTGCCCTTCTACCTGCTCCTATTCGTCGGGCCGGAGCTCGTCTCGGCCATCGAGCCAGGCCCCTTCCTCGAAGCGCTCATCGGGCTCATCATCGTCCCGCTCACCTTGGCGGCTTTGACCCAGTGGCTGTCCCAAGAATGGGCAGCCGGCAAGACCGTGATGACCGTTATGCAGGCGATGATGGTCCCGTTCATGATGGCGACACTGGCTGTGGTGATCGCATCGCAGATCCACGCAGTTGGGCAAGAGGTCACCGCGCTGTTGGCCGTCGTCCCTCTCTACGTAGCCTTTCTGGTGGTGATGGTTCCCCTCGGGATGGCGTGCGCACGAGTCGCACGGCTCGATTCGGGCAGCACGAGGGCCGTGATCTTCAGTGGCGCCACTCGAAACTCGCTAGTGGTACTCCCGCTGGCGCTGGCCCTGCCGGCGCCCCTGGGCCTGGTTCCGCTCGTCGTCGTCACCCAAACCATGGTCGAGCTCCTCGGCATGATGATCTACGTGAAGGCCATCCCACGCCTGGTCGCCTCGGAGCCGATTCTGCGGAACTGATCCAAGGGTTGACGTGCCGTGAGAGTCCATGGGCATCCGTACCGCGACTCGTTGCAACAGAGGTAACTCATCGACGCACTGCGCCCCGTCGGCTTCCGTGGAACGTCAGGAGTGTTCGGAATGCGGAGGCCGGGTAACTGGCGCACGATCGTAGCCCCGTCGGCCCTGGTCAGAGGCCGAAGGCTCCGCCACCGACCAGGATGGCGATGCCCAGTCCGATCAGGACGATGGGGAACAGGATGTGCTCCCACCGCTCGAGGACTTCGGCGATCGGGGGGCGGGTGGCCACGAACTTGGCCAGCACGACCAGGACCGCCACCAGTACGAGGAAGACGATGCAGTAGGCCACCACGGCCGCCGGTCCCACGCTGAGGAAGACCGGGACGTAGACGCCAATATTGTCTCCCCCGTTGGCAAAGGTGACCCCGGCGACGGTCCAGACCGCGACGTTCTTGCCGGCGACCTTGGCGTCGTCATCATCGTCCCCGCGCCAGGCCTCCCATGCGGCCCACAGACCCAGGACCAACGGGATGAGTCCGAAGTACGGGATGACTGCCGGGGGCAGGAACGCGTCCGCGCCCAGGGTGACGAGCACTGCCGCGCCAAGGATGCCCGCGAACCCCAGGTACTGGCCCAGCACGATCCGGGCCGTGGTCCCGGCTTGCCCTGCGCCGCGGGCGAAGAACAGCGAGAGCACGATGATGTCGTCGATGTTGGTCGCGATGAACAGGCCGATCGCCTGCAGGACCGAGGACACGATCATGCGCCAGCCTCGGCGGCGCAGCATCCGGCGACCGAGCAGGCCGGATCCAGACACGGGGCGTTCTCGTCCACTGCGAGGGTCACCTCGACGAGGGCGGTCAGCGCCCGTGCCAGGTGCGGATCCGCGATCTCATAGCGTGTCCGGCGGCCTTCGAGCTCGGCGACCACGATGCCGCAGTCCCGCAGGCAGGTCAGATGGTTGGACACGTTTGATCGCGTCAGGCCCAGGTCGCGCGCCAGCTCCGCCGGGTAGGCCGGCCGCTCGAGCAGCACCAGGAGAAGTCGTGACCGGGTGGGATCGGCCAGCGCCCGACCCAACCGGTTCATCACATCGAGACGAGAAGCAATGGTCAGCACACGCTGAACTATACAGCAGTAACTGTATCGACCCCAGTGACTGCAGCGCCTAGCTCGAATCAGTGGCGGGACCCGTCTGAACAGCGCCACCAGGACCCGCGGGACCGGCGATGTCGCAGTACCGCAAGGAGACCTCGCGCACATGCACACAGCCATCGTGCCCCGCCTGACAGATGCGTGAGAAAACTGACACGCGACTGACAACTAGGTGAGAAATGGCCAACTTGGCCGAGAACCTACAGCGGCCGATGTGCGGGCACTGCGCCCTGAAGGAGAAGACCACCGCGCTGCTGTCCGGCCCCGACGGCGGCATCAACCCGCGACTGCGGCCGGTGTACGACGCCCTGATCTCGGGGCCACGACCACAGAGCACCCTGTACTGGTTCACCCGCTCCACCGGCCCGGCCACCCTGGGCGCGATGGCCCGCGACGAGCTCGACATCTCCCACGCGACCTTCGACACGCTCCCGGCCGACAGGACCAACACCTACCTGCGCGACCTGCTCACCGCCCTGGGGGTCCTGCCGCCCTTCCACGCCGAGCTCGAGCGGGTCAGCCCGTGGC
>NZ_CANMUA010000018.1 GCF_947500995.1 uncultured Serinicoccus sp. | reverse complement strand
AGCCGTTGGGTGGCTTCAGGCGCTTAGCATCCCCGGATTCGGTATGGGTCGGTTCTTCGCCGGTTCCGGAATATCAACCGGATGTCCATCGACTACGCCTGTCGGCCTCGCCTTAGGTCCCGACTTACCCAGGGCAGATTAGCTTGACCCTGGAACCCTTGGTGATTCGGCGGAAGAGTTTCTCACTCTTCATTCGCTACTCATGCCTGCATTCTCACTCGTGCCGGATCCACACCTCGATCACTCGGATGCTTCACTCCCGGCACGACGCTCCCCTACCCATCAGCACGCCTGAACACCACCCACGAAAGGTGATGCTGAGCGAAAGTACTGATGCCACAGCTTCGGTGGTGTGCTTGAGCCCCGCTACATTGTCGGCGCGGAATCACTTGACCAGTGAGCTATTACGCACTCTTTCAAGGGTGGCTGCTTCTAAGCCAACCTCCTGGTTGTCTTCGCAACTCCACATCCTTTCCCACTTAGCACACGCTTAGGGACCTTAGCTGGTGATCTGGGCTGTTTCCCTCTCGACTACGAAGCTTATCCCCCGCAGTCTCACTGCCATGCTCTCACTTACCGGCATTCGGAGTTTGGCTGACGTCAGTAACCCGGTAAGGCCCATCAGCCATCCAGTAGCTCTACCTCCGGCAAGAAACACATGACGCTGCACCTAAATGCATTTCGGGGAGAACCAGCTATCACGGAGTTTGATTGGCCTTTCACCCCTACCCACAGCTCATCCCCTCAGTTTTCAACCTAAGTGGGTTCGGGCCTCCACGCGGTCTTACCCGCGCTTCACCCTGGCCATGGGTAGATCACTCCGCTTCGGGTCTAGACCCAGCGACTATGGGCGCCCTGTTCGGACTCGCTTTCGCTACGGCTTCCCCACACGGGTTAACCTCGCCACTGAGCACTAACTCGCAGGCTCATTCTTCAAAAGGCACGCCGTCACCACACACAAGGCATGGCTCCGACGGATTGTAAGCGCACGGTTTCAGGAACTATTTCACTCCCCTCCCGGGGTACTTTTCACCTTTCCCTCACGGTACTTGTCCGCTATCGGTCACGAGGGAATATTTAGGCTTAGCAGGTGGTCCTGCCAGATTCGTACGGGATTTCTCGGGCCCCGTACTACTCGGGAGGCGGCACACACAGTCACGGGTGTTTCGGCTACCGGGGTCTCACCGTCTACGCCAGGCCTTTCCAGACCCTTCACCTACACCACGCGATTTCTTACTGTGCACCAGGCTGGTAGACCCGGTACGCGCCACTCCCACAACCCCGCAGCTGCAACCCCTACCAGGTATCACACAACTACGGTTTAGCCTCATCCGCTTTCGCTCGCCACTACTCACGGAATCACATGTTGTTTTCTCTTCCTGTGGGTACTGAGATGTTTCACTTCCCCACGTTCCCTCCACACACCCTATATATTCAGGTGCGGGTGACCAGCGATGAAGCTGGCCGGGTTTCCCCATTCGGACACCCTCGGATCACAGTCTGGTTATCGACTCCCCGAGGCTTATCGCAGATTCCTACGTCCTTCTTCGGTTCCTCGTGCCAAGGCATCCACCGTGCGCTCTTAAAAACTTAACAAAAAGCAACAAAGATACAGATGCTCGCGTCCACTGTACAGTTCTCAACCAACAACCAGCCACCACCAACCAGACCGCCACCACACACCCCCACCGATCAGGTGGAAGCGGGTATGACACCCAGCACGTGGCCCCAGCATGAGCAACCCGACACACCACCCCCCGCCACACACCCCAAAGGTGCACGACAGGAGACGACGGCCCGATCCCTCAGGACCCAACAGCGTGTTTGCACCCCCACCAGGCGACACCACCCCAACTTTCCACGACCACCCAGGCACCAGCCCCCCGAAGGGGACCACACCCAGGACAGCCCGTACTCACCACGAGCGACACCACCCCGGCACGGGGCGACAGAATCTTGATGTTCCACCCAGAAGCAACCCCGGACACCACACTCGGGTGCACCACGGGGCGCAAGCACCCCCACCCACAGGCAGGAGACGCTCGAACTTCAAGCTCCTTAGAAAGGAGGTGATCCAGCCGCACCTTCCGGTACGGCTACCTTGTTACGACTTAGTCCCAATCACCAGTCCCACCTTCGACAGCTCCCTCCACAAGGGTTGGGCCACCGGCTTCGGGTGTTACCGACTTTCGTGACTTGACGGGCGGTGTGTACAAGGCCCGGGAACGTATTCACCGCAGCGTTGCTGATCTGCGATTACTAGCGACTCCGACTTCATGGGGTCGAGTTGCAGACCCCAATCCGAACTGAGACCGGCTTTCTGGGATTCGCTCCCCCTCACGGGATCGCAGCCCTTTGTACCGGCCATTGTAGCATGCGTGAAGCCCAAGACGTAAGGGGCATGATGATTTGACGTCATCCCCACCTTCCTCCGAGTTGACCCCGGCAGTCTCCCATGAGTCCCCAACCACCCAAAAGGTGTTGCTGGCAACATGGAACGAGGGTTGCGCTCGTTGCGGGACTTAACCCAACATCTCACGACACGAGCTGACGACAACCATGCACCACCTGTACACCAGCCACAAAGGGAAACCACATCTCTGCAGTCGTCCGGTGTATGTCAAGCCTTGGTAAGGTTCTTCGCGTTGCATCGAATTAATCCGCATGCTCCGCCGCTTGTGCGGGCCCCCGTCAATTCCTTTGAGTTTTAGCCTTGCGGCCGTACTCCCCAGGCGGGGCGCTTAATGCGTTAGCTGCGGCACGGACCCCGTGGAATGGGACCCACACCTAGCGCCCAACGTTTACGGCGTGGACTACCAGGGTATCTAATCCTGTTCGCTCCCCACGCTTTCGCTTCTCAGCGTCAGTAGTGGCCCAGAGACCTGCCTTCGCCATCGGTGTTCCTCCTGATATCTGCGCATTCCACCGCTACACCAGGAATTCCAGTCTCCCCTACCACACTCTAGCCTGCCCGTACCCACTGCAGACCCGGGGTTAAGCCCCGGGCTTTCACAGCAGACGCGACAAGCCGCCTACAAGCTCTTTACGCCCAATAATTCCGGACAACGCTCGCACCCTACGTATTACCGCGGCTGCTGGCACGTAGTTAGCCGGTGCTTCTTCTGCCCCTACCGTCACCCCCAAAGAGGGCTTCGTCAAGGCTGAAAGAGGTTTACAACCCGAAGGCCGTCATCCCTCACGCGGCGTCGCTGCATCAGGCTTTCGCCCATTGTGCAATATTCCCCACTGCTGCCTCCCGTAGGAGTCTGGGCCGTGTCTCAGTCCCAGTGTGGCCGGTCACCCTCTCAGGCCGGCTACCCGTCGTCGCCTTGGTAGGCCATTACCCCACCAACAAGCTGATAGGCCGCGAGTCCATCTACCACCGAACTAAATCTTTCCACACCACCCCATGCAGGGCAATGTCATATCCAGTATTAGACGCCGTTTCCAGCGCTTATCCCAGAGTGGAAGGCAGGTTACTCACGTGTTACTCACCCGTTCGCCACTAATCCACGGTGCAAGCACCGCTTCATCGTTCGACTTGCATGTGTTAAGCACGCCGCCAGCGTTCGTCCTGAGCCAGGATCAAACTCTCCGATAAAAAA
>NZ_CANMUA010000017.1 GCF_947500995.1 uncultured Serinicoccus sp. | reverse complement strand
TCCCACGGGTCATCTCCTTCATGGTCACGCCGATCATGCCTTCATAACCGGTCTGCCAAGAAGTTTGGAACGCGACATTAGGGCCGGCTCGGGGAGACAGGGGGTGCGCCGCGGCCGCGGCGTGTCACGCCGGCGCGTTGCAGGATGTTGCGGACGGCGCCGTGGGAGCGGCCGGTGAGCTCGGCCAGCTCACGTAAAGACCGCCCGGCTTCGTACTCGCGCACGACGTAGGCCTTCACGTAATCGGGCAGGTAGCGGCCGGGCGCCGCGGACCTTGCCAGCTCGGGGTCGGCGTCGTGGCTCGAGGGTCGGCCGGGGTAGGGCACGTGGTGAACGTACAACGACGGCCACGACACTGGGGCCAGTCCTCAGAAGTCAGGAAGTGTGGGCGGGACGCAGCTGGGAGGCGGGCAGGAACCGGGTGACGGCCTGATCGTCGACGACGAGCACGACCCACGCCTGCCACCCAGTAGCTGAACGGTGCCAGCTGATCACCAGTACCGGAACCGGGTCCGGAAGATCCTCGAACGCAGCCCAGGCATGCCGGGTCGCCGGCGCCTGCCCGGCCGGGCGCAGCGCCGGGGCCGCGATGTCCGTCGTCACCGAGACGCGGCCGCGGTCCCGCAACGGGACTCCCGGGCCCCGCTTGCCGTACATGCCGCCCGCCATCCACCCACGGTATCGAACACACGTCGCATCGCCTGAGTGCCGTATGACTAACTCCCGTGGTCTGTCCGTGCATTCGGGCTTGCCGGCGTTCAAGAGCGCTTGCGCAGAAGACCGGTGATTCCGGCGAGGAAGAGGACGGTGAGAAGCCAGCTGCCGGTCTTGAGCGCGGTGAGGATGATGTGGAGCCATGGTGTGACCGGGGCCCATTGTTCGCTCGTGGCGGTCGCGGCGGCGGGGAGCGCGGTCTCCAGCGCGAGTATCCATGGGTTGGGGCCAGCTGGCAGCGCCTGCGGCTGGGCGTCGCCGGGATCGACTAAAGCGAAGGCCCCGTCGGGGGCGAAGTGCCCGACGGCGAATGCGGCGGCGCCGATGGCGAGTAGCCACAGCAGGGCCCTGAACGGGTGATAGCCATAGCCCACGGTGCCCCCGTAGAAGATGTGCCTGAGCCGCCGGATGAAGGGCGGTAGCTGTCGGGTGGCACGCTTCTCCATTCCGACCCTGATCTTGCGCGCATGGCCTGGTTGACCGGCCCGGTCATAGAAGGCGGCGACCTGCGCCCACGGCTGAGCTGTGAATTCAGCGGCTGTGTCGAGCCAGGTCGCGAACGCGTCCGGGTCGTCGCGCAGCGGCCCGCCGACTTCACCGACTGTCCATCCTTGCGCTTCGAGCCTGACCCTCTCGCTAGGTTTGTCCATTGCGCGCAGAGACACGACAGAGGATTCGCGGAGGTCGAGAAATCCAGTCCACCGGGACGTCCCCGCCAGCAGCAATGCCCCTATCCTCGCCCCGAACAGGTTGAGCGCCCTCCCTTCTGGGTTGCTCAACTTCGCCTCAGCCAGGACCAGCTGTCCCTTGATCTGGGCACCCGAGGCGTGGATCTCCCCGGTGGACACCAGGCCCTCGGCGAACACGCCCCCACCCACCTGCGCCCCATCCAGAGACAAAGCGTCACCGTCGGGGTTGCTCAACTTCGCCTCAGTTAGGACCAGCTGTCCCCCGATTCGGGCACCCGAGGCGCGTACCTGCCCGGTGGACACCAGGCCCTCGGCGAACACGTCCCCACCCACCTGCGCCCCATCCAGAGACAAAGCGTCACCATCGGGGTCGCTCAACTTCGCCTCAGTTAGGACCAGCTGTCCCTCAATTCGGGCACCCGGGGCGCGTACCTGCCCGGTGGACACCAGGCCCTCGGCGAACACGCCCCCACCCACCTGCGCCCCATCCAAGGACAAGGCGTAACCATCGGGGTTGTTGAACTCAGCGTTCCGCAGGGACAGATGATCGTCGATACGGGCACTCAGGGCGCGTACCTGCCCGGTGGCCACCAGGTCCTGGGCGAACACGCCCCCATCCACCTGCGCCTGGTCCAGGGATAAGGCGTCACCGTCAGGGTTGTTCAACTTCGCCTTCTGCAGCCCCAACTGGCCCTCGATCCGGGCACACGAGGCGCGTACCTGCCCGGTGGCCACCAGGCCCGCCGCGAACACGCCCCCGCCCACCTGCGCCCCATGCAGGAATAGGGCGTCACCGTCGGGGTTGCTCAACTTGGCCTCAGTCAGGTCCAGCCGGCCCTCGATCCGGGCACCCGGGGCGTGTACCTGCCCGGTGGCCACCAGGCGCTGGGCCAACACGTCCCTGCCCACCTGCGCCTGGTCCAGGGACAAAGCGTCACCGTCGGCGTTGCTCAACTTGGCCTCAGTCAGATCCAGCCGGCCCTCGATCCTGGCGCCCGTGGCGCGTACCTGCCCGGTGGCCACCAGTCCCGGCGCGAACACGTTCCCGCCCACCTGCGCCTGGTCCAGGGACAAGGCGTTCCCCTCTGGGTTACTCAACTCTGCTTTCTGCAATTCGAGCAGGCCCTCGATTCGGGCATGCAGGGCGCGTACCTGCCCGGTGGCCACCAGGCCCTGCGCGAACACGCCCCCACCCACCTGCGCCTGGTCCAGGGACAAAGCGTGACCGTCGGGGTTACTCAACCTCGCCTTATCCACGACCAACTGGCCCTGGATTCGGGCACCCAGGGCGCGTACTTCCCCGGTGGCCACCAGGTCGCGCGCGAACACGTCCCCACCCACCTGCGCCTGGTCCAGGGACAAGGCGTTCCCTTCTGGGTTGCTCAACTCCGCCTTCTGCAGGCCCAGCACACCCTCGATCCTGGCACCCCGGGCGCGTACCTGCCCGGTGGCCACCAGGCCCTGCGCGAACACGCCCCCACCCACCTGCGCCTGGTCCAGGGCCAGGGCGAACCCTTCTGGGTTGCTCAACTTCGCCTCATCCAGGACCAACTGGCCTGGTGTTTCGAGCTCAAGCAGTCTGAGCTCGCCGTCGCTATACAGCCATTGAGCGACGAATCCACCGACGCCGATTCTGAGTCCGTCTCCAATCACGCCGGCTAGGCAGCTGCCGGAGAGGTCGAGCGTAGGGAGTGTGGCGCACTCGAGATTGGGAACGTCCTGGAGGTGGGTGAAGGTCAGCGCCAACGGTAGGTTGACGGCGGCATGAGCCAGGTCCAGGGTTCCGGTGAGGACTGCCCCGTGGATCCATAGTCCTCGTGGGTCAGGCTTCAGGCTTGGATCGAGTAGGACTTCGCGGACAGCTGACGCGGGCACGTGCGCGGCCGTCGGGTAGTCCGACGCCGGGGGTAGCTGCCACCCCTGCGGCAGGTCGAGGTCTGCGAGGTCACGGCGCACGGTCACGCCTTGGCCGGGGACGTCTGGGGCCCCTTCCAGTTCACTGAGGTCGATCCGGGTCCCGGTCCGGGCGGCCAGCGTCAGGAGGTCTACCCACTCCTGATGGTCCGACGGCGCCACGCCCGCCGCGACAGGAGGACCGTGAGGGCCGGCACGGTGCTGCTTGGGTTTGGTCACTGGTGCATCGTTGCGGTGCAGACGCTCAATGCCAAGGACCCGCACCCACTAGCGCTCTATTACCCGCCATAATGCCTTCGTTATTGCGGGTAATCAGGGTCAGCGTTGTCCACCTTCCGGTGCCAGGTGGCCAGGTTCTTCCGGGTGGTGAGGGTATCGGGGTGCTCTGGGCCCTGGACCCGCTCTCGCACGGGGAGCAGCTCCTCCAATTCGGTGACAGCCTCGGGAGCATCGCCCGCGTGGCCGCGCCAGAAGGCCAGGTTGCCCCGGGTGGTGAGGGTATCGGGGTGCTCTGGGCCCTGGACCCGCTCTTGCACGGGGAGCAGCTCCTCCAATTCGGTGACAGCCTCGGGAGCATCGCCCGCGTGGCCGCGCCAGAAGGCCAGGTTG
>NZ_CANMUA010000016.1 GCF_947500995.1 uncultured Serinicoccus sp. | reverse complement strand
CTGTACTTCCTCGGTGCAGGCATGACTCCACTCTCCCGTAGAGATCAAGACCCTCCACCAAACCCGGGGCGGTTCAGTAGAGTCGGATGTGCTCGTGACCGAACGCCATTTAGTCGCAACTCTGCTTGGGGCTGGTGGCCCCTTCGCGTAGGACGAACTCCTCGCGGTGCCCGGGTTCGTCACTGAAGAGGAGAGTCGATGCGTCGACCCGGGTGACGGTGCCCTCCTGCTCTGGGTTGTCCCAGCCGGGTGGGGGATTGCCGGATCCGTCATCAAGAGGGCCACCCGCACGTTCGTACCACTGGTCCTCGAACTGCAACTCGTGGATGCCGCAATGGGTGTACAGGGTGACGTCGTGAACCCCGCTACGCTCACAGGCGACGAGGCTCAGCAGGAGGGCAAGGACCGGGAGAACCTGCAGTGTGCGTTGTGTCATCGCGTCCTCCCTACCAACTGTCACGGCAGCGTATCGGCTGGCGGGATACGTCCTGGCAGACTGTGGCAGTGTCGTACTCGCAGGAGGAAGCCCTTGCTGCGCTCAGGCCCCTGTTGGTCGGACGTGATGTGGCCGATGGTTTCCGCCTGGTCGAGGTCCGTCCGCAGGGTCCCGATGTCGTGGTGTTGTTCCATTGGCGCGGGAACCGGCACGTCTTCGGCGTCGTGATTCCGTGGTCTCCGCATGTGGGCCGCAGCACCGGGGAACCCATCGGCTCGGCCGAGGAATGGGCCACCGAGGTGTCATGGTGGCTGACCGAGGAGCTGGATACCGGCTATGTCGGACGCGCCCAGCGTCGCCGTGAGCCCGACTTCATCGAGTTGCACGGTCCGAGCTATGAGCCAGACCACCGGTACTACGTCTCGCGGGTTTATGGCGACGGTGGATGGTTGGCCCAGTGCGGCTGGGACGTCAGCGTCGCCAGGACGCTGGGTGGCCGCGGGTTGCTCACGGCGTGGCTGCAGGCTCACGTGAATAGCGCGAGCGGTGGCTCGGTCGTTGGTCAGGCCGTTGTCGGCAGGCTCGCGAACGGTGACGCGGAGCTTGCTGTGCTGGACCTCGCTAGGAATGTGCCAGATTCCGTAGCTCGTGACCTCGCCACGGTCTGTGTTGACGAAGCCGGCAACCACGGCGCGGAGCGCCTGAGAGTCGATACCACGCAGTCACGACTGCTCACGGGCATGGGCTTCCAACCCGCAGACCAGGACAGCGCCTGGATCGACACGACCGCACTCAACATCCGCACCTGACGAACCCACCAACAGCGACACTCGAACCCCACGCGCGTCGCGGCAGATGCGAATGGCTGCCGACGGCAGGGTACGGCCTGCACTCCGAAGGAGGACCTCGTCCTCCAGCAGAGCGCCGGCGAGCGGGGGCAGAGCCGTCTGGTGGTGCTCGTGATCGCGGGGGATGTCATGCGTCGGGGCGTGGGACCGCGACCTTGACTCTGAGGTTGGCGGCGGCGCATTTGCTCACATGAAGCGCTCGGAGAGGCTGTTCTGAAAGCGCAGGTGCGGGTCGTACTGGCGCTTGATCTGGAAGAACTCCTCGAGGCGTGGGTAGGCCTGCGCGACGTGGTCGCGGGTGTAGTGCTGCTGGTAGGGCAGGTAGAACGTGCCGCCATGAGCCAGCGAAGCCTCGACCAGGGCCCGGGTGAGCGAGGCCATGTCCTCGTTCCCGGTGTCGCTGACCTCCTGGCTCAGGTAGAGCACGACCGAGAATCGCTCTCCTTGCGCGTAGTCGAGGATCACGTCCTCCTGGTGCACCGAACGGATCGAGGCACTGAGGAGCCGGGCGTCGTGCTCACCGAGCTGGGCCCGCAGCTCGTCCAGGAAGGGCACAAGCTGGTCGTGCGGCAGGAAGTACTCGTGCAGCACGTCGGTGTACTGCGGCAGGCGGTTGTTCAGGAAGCCCAGGCTCTCGTACATCGCCTGGTTGCGTCCCACCATGCACGCCTCGGCCTCGCGGAGGGACTCGTTGCGTGAGCGCAGGCACCCGCGGACATGGGGCAGCACCTCCCGCTGCGCCGTCCACCGCACCCGCTGCCCCAGGTCTCCGGTCCGGGCCAGGTTGAAGATCAGGCGGCTCGCCCGGTCCGAGGCTCGTTCTCGCAGCGGTGGCACTGGCTCGGGCTCCTCCACCTGCTCGTAGGCGTACACGATGGCCTCTTGGAGCAGGCTGCCCGGTGCCGTCGACAGGTGCGTGTACGTCATCCGGACCGTGTCGTCGCGGGCCACCTCCGAGGCGAAGTAGGCCGGGAAGTCCCGGTAGTCCACGACGGTGGTGCGCAGCCGGTACATCTCGCTGTCGACGAGGTTGAGCTCGACGTCGAGGATCACCCCGACCAGCCCGTAGCCCCCGACCACGGCCGCGAAGAGCTCGGGCTCCTCCTGCGGGCTCACCTGGTGCACGCTGCCGTCGGCGAGCATGACCCGCACCGAGGCGATCGTCGAGGACAGGCTGCCGGCTCTGAAGTCCAGCCCGTGAGCGTTCACCGACACCGTGCCGCCAACACTGAGCACGTCGATACCCGGCATGGTCGCCACCGCGAGACCCGCGGGATGCACCGCCTCCAGCACCTGCTGCCAGGTCGCCCCGGCCTGCACGACCGCGGTCCTGGCCTGCTCGTCGACGGTGATCGCGTCCATGCCCCGCATGTCCACGACGAGGCCACCGGGGTAGGACGCCTGACCGCCCATGGCGTGCCGGGTGCCGCCCACCGAGACCGCGAGCCCGCGCTCATCGGCATACGCCAGAGCAGCTCGGACCCCTGCCTCGTCACGCGGACGGGTCACCCCGTGCACCGGAGTGCGCGTCAAGCAGCTGGCGTCCGTGACCGTGCCACCGGTCTGGTTCAGAGGGGTCGGGTATGCCGCACGCCTGGACTCCACAGACGTCTGCGAGGCCGCCCGGACCAGGGCGTCCGGGGCCGGACCGACCTGGCAGTCCTTCGCCGCGACAGGCGCCGATGACCACAACACCAGCTGAGGCCCGCCGACGAGCAGTACCAGCAGCAGAGCGATAGCCGCGATACCCCACCGCAGCCCGCGCCGTCGACGGCCGCGCCGGTGGGCCCCCCGGGGACGCTCACGTCGTCGAGCCACGACCCCATTCAACACCGGAACTGCCGCGACCCGAGGTATGCAGAGCCCGAACCGACGACACGAGGTTCCGCACCATCGAGGACAGCGTTGCCATTTCGTATCCGTAGAGATGGCCACGAGCCAGTCGCGGCAAAGTCGGACGAGCGTAGCCGTCCTCCACGCGGCTACTAGTTCTGTTGACCTCAGGATCGGTGCCCGGCCAGGCTCGGTCCAGGTGGTCGGGGTGGTCGCTCTTTCGCGGCTGTCCACCCTGGTGGTGTGACTCTCTATTGGCGTGCGCTGCCCCGGCCACCGACATGGTCGGGAGAGGCTGAAGAAGGGTTTGCTCTGCTGGTAGTAGCGGTGCCCTCCTGACCGACACAACATGTCGCGTCGTGAAGGAGGCAGCTCATGGACGAGCAGACACCGGGTCCGGTGGTGATCGGGATGGACCCGCACAAACGCACGGTCACGATCGAGGTGATGACCGCCGACGAGGCGATCGTCGGACACGGTCGGTTCACCACCGACGAGGCGGGCTTCGCCGCCCTGGTGGAGTACGCGAACCGGTGGTCGGAGCGGACCTGGGCGATCGAGGGCTGCGAGGGCATCGGCCGGCACGTCGTGGCCCGGCTGCTGCCCATAGGTGAGCAGGTCCTGGACGTGCCGGCCAAGCTGTCCGCGCGGATGCGGGTGTTCGCCACCGGGCAGGGCCGTAAGACCGATGACACCGACGCCCACTCCATCGCCCTGGTCGGGGTGCGGATGGGTGGGCTGCGCAGCGTGGTCCACGACCAGACCCTGGAAGTGCTGCGGCTGCTGGTCGACCGGCGACGTCGCCTGGGTGAGGACCACACCCGGATGGTCTGCCAGCTGCACGCGCTGCTGCTGGAGATCGTCCCTGGTGGGGCCAAGAAGGACCTGTCCGCGGCCCAGGCCCGCAAGATCCTCACCGGCGTCCGGCCCAAGGACCCGGTCGGCAGGACGCGCAAGCGGGTCGCGATGGAGCTGGTGGTCGACCTCGAGCGGATCTACGTCCGCAAGAAGGCCGCGAACAAGGAGCTCGTCGAGCTCATCAAGACCACCGGCACCACCCTGCTGGGCCTGCACGGCATCGGTCCTTCCGGCGCGGCACGGCTGCTGGTCGAGGTCGGTGACATCACCCGGTTCCCGACCAGGGGCCACTTCGCCTCCTGGAACGGCACGGCCCCGATCGACGCCTCCTCCGGCGACAACGCCCGGCACCGTCTCTCCCGCGGCGGGAACCGGCACATCAACCACGTGCTGCACATGATGGCGGTCGTCCAGCTGCGGACGAGGACCACCCAGGGACGGGCCTACTACGACCGCAAGGTCGCGGCCGGCAAACGCCCGAACGAGGCGATGCGCTGCCTGAAACGGCGGCTGTCCGACATCGTCTACCGAACCATGCTTGACGACATCGTCACCACCTCAGCGACGGGCCCGGGAGGACACCGGGGCGCGTCACACATATCCAGCGCGGCCGGCTCACAGCCCCAAACCGACACTTCGGATCAGTCACTTCCCGGACCCGTCACCCACCACCATAGAACCCCAATCAAGACCCCCGCTTGACACAGAAGGGTGCCAAAGTCGGACGAGCGTAGCCGTCCTCCACGCGGCAAAGTCGGACGAGCGTAGCCGTCCTCCACGCGGCTACGTGTTTCATTGACGGCAGGATCGGGCCCGGCCAGG
>NZ_CANMUA010000015.1 GCF_947500995.1 uncultured Serinicoccus sp. | reverse complement strand
GCTGTACTTCCTCGGTGCAGGCATGACTCCACTCTCCCGTAGAGATCAAGACCCTCCACCAAACCCGGGGCGGTTCACCTCTTCCAGCGCGGTCTTTAGGACAATCGCGGTGATCGACTTGAGCAGCCCGTCCGGGCCGGTCAGGTCCTCACCGCGGGCCCGGGCGGCCTTGACCAGCTCCCGGACCGCGGCCTGCTCGGCCTCGCTGCGCGAGGCCGTCTTCTTCACCTTCTTGGGCATCGAGCTCACGCTCGTGATCTTCTCGGTCATCGCATGACCTTCCCCGCCAGCCGTGCCGGCGTGTCAGGCCAGAAACACCATTCAGCGGACAGTCCCTGCCTTCACCGCAGTAGGCCGGAGTCGCGTGCAGAAGCGACGGCGGCGGTGCGGGAGGAGACGCCGAGCTTGGTGTAGATGTGCACGAGGTGTGATTTCACGGTCGCGTCGCTGATATGCAGTCGTGCCGCGATGTCGTTGTTCGTCGCGCCGTCTGCGACGAGTCGCAGCACTTCGGTCTCACGGGCGCTGAGGTTGGGTTGCGGGGAACGCATCCGGGCGAGCAGTCGTCCCGCGATCGCGGGGGCGAGGGCGGTCTCGCCTGCGGCTGCGGCGCGGATTGCAGCGAGGAGCTCCTCGAGTGGGGCGTCTTTGAGGAGGTAGCCGCTGGCTCCGGCTTCAACGGCGCCGAGGATGTCGCTGTCGGTGTCGTAGTTCGTGAGCACCAGCACGGCAGGCGGATGGTTGAGTGCGCGGATGCGGCGGGTCGCGTCGGCTCCGGTCTGGTCGGTGCCGAACTGCAAGTCCATGAGCACCACGTCCGGTACCAGATCGCTCGCGAGGGCGACGACATCGTCAGGGGTTGCCGCTTCCCCGATCACGTCGAGGTCGGGGTCGCCTGAGAGCATCGCCCGCAAGCCCGTGCGGACGACGGGGTGGTCATCGGCAAGCACGATCCGGATCACGATGCCGCCTCGCTTCCGGTGAGAAGCGGCAGTCGCGCGGTGACCGTGGTGCCCTGTTGAGGGGCCGAGGCGATGGTGAGGGTGCCGTCGAGTTGTTCGAGGCGCTCACGCATGGCGTGCAACCCGAAGGAGTCAGCCTCGTGCGAGTCGGCGACCGCGGAGGACACCTCGAAGCCGCGGCCGTCATCGCGTACCACCAGAGATACCGTGGCGTTGTCTCGGGTGAGTTCGGCGGTGATCCGGGTGGCATTCGCGTGGCGGATCGTGTTCGAAAGCGCGCCCTGAAAGATGCGCAGCAGCGCGATCTGGGTTCCCATCGGCAGGTCGAGTTCCTCGGCACTCACCTCGACTGGGATGGACGCGCGGTCGGACTGTTCCTGACCGAGGCGGTGCAGGGCGGGGGCCAGTCCGTCGCCGAGGCGGGTCGGGGTGAGCTCGCGGATGATCTGCCTCGTGTCCGCGAGGCTGTCGGCCGCGGTCTCACGGGCGAGTCGCACGTACCCGGCACCGGGTTCGGGGGTGTCGCGTTCAGCGGCACGCAACAGCATCTGGATCGAGGACAGGCCCTGGGCGACGGTGTCATGAATTTCACGAGCGAGCCGGGCGCGCTCCGCCAGTGCGCCCTGTTCGCGTTCGGTCTGGGCGAGTTGCTGCCGAGTGCGGATCAGCTCGGCAACGAGCCGTTCGCGCTCTTCGGCTTCACGCCGAAGCGCACGGTAGGCGAGCCCGATCAGTAGGGCGACGCCGGCGCCCACCAGTGGGCCGATCACCCCGCCGACGCTGAACCCGAGATGGAGGCCGAGGGCGAGGATCGCGAACGCGGTCGTGACCACGATCGCCGCGACCCCTCCACGTCCGGGCAGGACGTGGAGGTAGAGGAAGAACAGCGGGAAGACGAGGTACGCCCCATCGGGGCTCAGCCACATCAGCACCGCCCACAACAGCGTGAGCGCGGCGATCCAGCCGACGGCGTCACCGCGCCGGGAGACTCCTGACTCGCCTTGTGTCCGCGCCGCCCATGCACCGGCGAGATACACCGCGACGAACGCGATCCCCATGACCAGTGTCCATGTCGCAGCCGGCGAGGAGACGACGTATGCGCGCACCACCGTGAAGCCCGCGAGCCCGATCAGGAGGGTGTGCAGGCCGAACCGGAGACCGGTGAACACCGGGGCGAGGGTCGAATGCGACATGACGCTCCAAGCCTATGCGAGCGGTGTTGCCCGGCCATCAACCGAAAGTTTGACCGTGAATCCCGTGGTTTGGGCGATGTCCGGCCCTGCCTGCGCGAAGGAGGGTTGAAGGGTAGCTCGGGCAGAGTGCGCGAGCGGAAAGGCATCATCGTGTTCGTCGCGTGGAGAGAGTTGCGGTTCGCCCGCGGCCGGTTTCTCCTCATCGGGGCCGTCGTCGCCCTGATCACCCTGCTCGTCGGCTTCCTCTCCGGCCTCACCGGGGGTCTGGCCGCACAGAACATCTCCTCCGTGCTGCAGTTGCCCGGGGACCGGCTCGTGCTGCAGCAGCCCGAGAACGGCGACCCTAGCTACGCAACCTCCTCCCTCGACGAGAAAAAAGTCACAGCATGGGAACAGGCGGACGGGGTCGAGTCGGTGACACCCATCGGGATCGTCCAATCGCGGGCCTCGGCCAGCCGCATCGACGACCCGACCGGGGTTGCGCTCTACGGGCTGCCACAGCATGCCCCCGGTACCCAGTCGAACCCCCTGTTCGACCTCGCCCCGGTTCACGACGACCAGGTCGGTGTCTCCTCCGGGGCCGCCGATGGTCTCGGCGTCGAGACTGGTGACACGATCTCGATCACCGGCACTGATTTCACCGTCAGCGTCGTCGGCGATGATCTTTGGTACAGCCACACCCCGGTCATCGCCTTGACCCCGGAGGCGTGGAGCGAGGCAAGTAAGCGCGTCGGCGGCACAGGCGAAGCGACGGTGCTCGCCGTCACCGGAAACGCAGAATGGGAGACCATAGGTGCAGCAACCGGCACGGTCGCCGAAACACCGCTGGCGAGCCTGACCGCCCTGGAAGCGTTCCGATCCGAGATCGGGTCGCTCGGGCTGATGATCGCGATGCTGTTCGGGATCTCCGCCCTCGTCGTAGGCGCGTTCTTCACGGTCTGGACGATGCAGCGTGCCAGCGACATGGCCGTGCTCAAAGCCCTCGGTGCGACCACCGGGTCGCTCGTGCGCGACTCACTCGGCCAGGCGTCCATCGTTCTGGTCGCCGGGATCGGTGTCGGCCTCGCCGGCGTGATCGGGCTCGGCACCCTCGCGGGGCAGGCGCTCCCGTTCATCATCAGCCCGATCACCACTCTCGCCCCAGCCGTCGTGATGGCGGTCCTCGGCCTCGCAGGAGCCGCGTTCGCGCTGCGCTCCGTCACCAAAGCCGACCCCCTCACCGCCCTTGGGAGCAACCGATGATCCAACTACAGAACGTCACCCTCACCTTCCCCGACGGGGAGAACCGCATCACCGCCGTTGACAACGTCACCCTCCGCGGGACCAACGGCACCGTCACCGGCATCACCGGCCCCTCCGGGTCGGGCAAGTCCAGCATCCTCGCCGTCGCCGCGACCCTTCTTCGCCCCGACTCTGGCGGAGTTCTCATCGGCAACAGCAGCGACATGACCGACGCCGCCCAGCTCTCGAAGCACGAGGCCACGCAACTGCGCCGTGAGCGCATCGGCATCGTGTTCCAGCAGTCCAACCTGCTGCCCGCGCTCACGGCGCGCGAGCAGTTGCAGGTCATGGCCAGGCTCGGCGGCGGCACCAGCCGGAACAAGCGAGCGAAGATCGACGCCCGTGCCGACGAACTCCTCGACGCCGTCGGCCTCACCGAGCACGCAGGCAAGCGCACGCACCAGCTCTCCGGCGGGGAACGGCAACGGGTCGCGATCGCCCGCGGCCTCGTCCACGAACCCGAAGTCCTCCTCGTCGATGAGCCGACCAGCGCCCTGGATCAAGAACGCGGAGCGAAGATCATGGAACTCATCTCCCGCCTCACCCGCGAACGCGACACCGCCACCCTGCTCGTCACCCACGACCTCGCGCACCGCGACACCCTGGATGACCTCGTCACGGTCCTCGACGGGCGTATCACTACCCCAATCGCTGGGCGCGCGCCTACACGCTGAACTGGACGGCCGAGCAACGAGAATAGGAATATCGGGAAGTTGGGGACCGCTGCACGGACCGGTAACAACCGCATGTCGACCTGAGCGATGCTGAAAGACTGTGCGGTGTCCCCCACTGCACAGTCTCAAGCCCCTGCCCCCGCCCCGTCGCGCGTGCAGCATACGTGCATCAGTAACTCAAATGGAGCAAGCACCCCCGCACTGTACTGGGTCACGAAATCGCAGGTCAGAGATGCCCGGCTGCCGGACCCACCTGTTTTCCGAACAGCAGACCGAAGCGGAGACAGCAGAACCCAAATCGCCTGGCACAGGCGATCTCAGAGCTGGCGAAGGGACTCGAACCCTCAACCACCTATTTACAAGACTCCCGACCTCAACGTCCTGACCTGCACTAACAGCCGAAAATGATGGGTTCAGACCTTTTCGTGCATCATACGTGCATCATGGCTGTCGCCTCAGGGCTCTTCGTGGCCACTAGGTTCCGGAGAGAGCGGCCAACTCCGTGTTTGACCGGGACCGAGCGTCGGCTGCCACGCGAGACCCTCGCCACTTGGCGCGCCACCCGCCGTCGATGCCGAGCAGAGACCCCGCAGAGGTGACGGCTGGCAGTTCCGTTCTACCCCATAAGCACATCTCGAGAGCGCCGACGACAGACATAGCCTGTCCACAGGAACGCCACAGTCCAGGCATACGCGAGCCTCCCAGAGTGATGGGTACCCGCCCGGCAGACCCGGGCCCATCACTGGAGGAGACCTCGATGAGCACCCTCATGCTCTATGCCGCCGACGTCGTCGCGGCCACCGTCCTAGCCATCGGCATCTACTGGCCCCGCCACCGTCGCCGCGACCTCGTGGTCGCCTTCCTCGGTATCAACGTCGGAGTCCTCGCGGTCGCGGCCTTGCTCGCGGGGTCCTCGGTCACCGCGGGGCTCGGTCTCGGGCTGTTCGGGGTGCTGTCGATCATTCGGCTGCGGTCGGACGAGCTCGCCCAGCACGAGATCGCCTACTACTTCGCCGTCCTGGCGCTCGGTCTCGTGGGAGGCCTCGCGAGCACGACCGCCCCCTGGCTGGCGCTGACCTTCATGGCCCTCATCGTGACCACGATGGCGGTGGTGGACTCCCCCGCGTTCCTGTCCGGTCACCGACGACAGGTGCTGGTCGTCGACCGGACGTTCCCCAACGAGTCGCTCCTGGTCCAGCACGTCGCCCAGCTCCTGGGCGCAGAGGTGACGGCCGCGACCGTGGTCCGGACCGACCTGGTCAACGACAGCACGACCGTGGACGTCCGCTACCAGGTCGCTCGCCGGCACGTGGTGCGCACCGAGGGGCAGGTCCTGGTATGAGCGCTGTTAACGCCCTGCGACCGGTCACCCTGGCCGAGCTCACCGAGCGGGCGGCGCTGATGAGTCGCACCGACCGGAAGTACCTGGTGCCCTCCTCGCTCGTCGACTACCTCGTCGGCACCCTCGCCGACACGGACGCGGATGCGGTCCAGGTGCTGCAGATCGGCGACCGACGTGAGTTCGGCTACCGCTCGACCTATCTGGACACCCCCGACCTGGACTGCTACCGGGCCGCCGCGACCGGTCGTCGCCGCAGGTCCAAGGTGCGGGTCCGCACCTACCTCGACACCGGCGACTCCTACCTCGAGGTCAAGACGCGAGGGATGCGCGGCGTCGCGGTCAAGGAACGACTGCTGCGCGACGGCGCCACCGTGACCAGCGAACCGGCGCTCACCGCCGCAGAGCTCGCTTTCGTCGCCGAGCGACTCACGGTCGGCACCAGCGCCACGGCCGGGCTGCATCCCACGTTGGTCACCACGTACCGGCGCACCACGCTGCTCGACGCCGTCGACGGTGCACGGGTCACCCTGGACACCGGCCTGTCCTGGACACTCCCCCAGTCCGAGCCCGCCCACCGCTGGACCGGGCTCGACGACCTCGTGGTCGTGGAGACCAAGACGGACTCCCGCCCCGGTCGCGCCGACCGGCTCCTGTGGGCGGCCGGGATCCGCCCGGTCCGGCTGTCCAAGTACGCCACCGGGATGGCCCTCACACACGCCCTCACGGGCAACCGCTGGCACCGCACCACCGCACGGCTGCGTGCCGACCTCCACCGCACCACATCCCTCGCCCTCGCGGGCTGACCACCTCCAAGGAGACCACCATGAACCTCTCTCGCCTCATCACCAGCGGCACCGCCGGCCTGGCCGCGCTGACCCTCACCGCCTGCACCGGGCTCGGCGCCACCGCACAGTCGCTCGGCTCGACCAGCACCACCACGACCCAGACCTCGTCCACGGCCAGCGCGACATCCGCAGCCAGCGCGACGGCAGCCGAGGACGCCGCCGCGGCCTCGGAGGACAGCGGCACCTCGGGGACGACGACCGGCCTCGGCGCCCTCGATACACACTGGGACGAGGACGACCTGACTTGGGACCCCAGCGAGGAACGGGCAGTCACCCTCGCCGACGGAGCGAGCAGCACCGACTCCGACGGGGTGGCGGTGGACCGCGACGTCATCACCGTCAGCGCGGGTGGGGTATACCGGATCTCCGGGGACCTCAGCGACGGCCAGGTCGTCGTGACCGCCCCGGACGACGAGACCGTCACCCTCGTCCTGGACGGCGTCGACATCACCAGCACCACCGGCCCGGCCCTGTCGGTGGTCAGCGCGGACGAGGTCACCGTGGTGCTCGCGGACGGCACCGACAACACGCTGACCGACGGCGAGGGCTACGAGGTCGCCGACGACTCCACCCCGGTCGCCGCCCTGGCGTCGGCCTCCGACCTCACCCTCGCGGGGTCCGGGTCCCTGACCGTGACAGGACGCGCCAACGACGCCATCAGCTCCAGCGACGGACTCCTCGTCACCCCCGGCACCGGACAACTCACCCTGGAGGCCGTCGACGACGGCCTGCGCGGGAAGGACTACGTCGACCTGCTCGGCGGCACGATCACCATCACGGCCGGGGACGACGGCGTCAAGTCGGACAACACCACCGACACCGACCGAGGCTGGGTGCTCGTGGACGGCGCCACGCTCACCGTCGCCGCCGGCGACGACGGCATCAAGGGCGAGCAAACGCTGCAGGTCTCCTCGGGCGAGGTCACGGTCAGCTCCTCCGTCGAGGGCATGGAGTCCGCCTGGATCCTCATCACCGGCGGCAGCGTGGACGTCACCGCCTCCGACGACGGCATCAACGCCACCGCCGTCGACGGGGTCGAGGGAGGGAGCGAGTCCGACGACGGCTCGCTGCTCCAGGTGACCGGTGGGACCATCACGGTCGCGGCCGGCACCGACGGGCTCGACGTCAACGGCTCCGCTGAGCTGACCGGCGGCACCATCACCATCACTAGCGCCGCCAACGGCGGCGACAGCCCAGTCGACGTGAACGGCGAGCTCACCCTGGACGGCGCACAGGTCACGGCGAACGGCACCACCATCACCTCCGCCGACCAGCTGGCCGTGCAGCCCGGCGGCCCTGGGGGCGGCATGGCGCCTGCCCCCCGCGGCTGACCCACCCGAGAACGACGGGGCCGACCACCACCTGGTGGTCGGCCCCGCTTGTGTCGTATCGCGACCTGGGCGCAGGGCGAACGATGTGAGTGACCGTCCCTCGGCCCAGTCACATGACGCGCATGGGTGATTGGTCTGCTGCGGCGCACCTGTTGTTGATCGAGCTCATCGTTCCGTCTTGGGGGTCGCGCCATAGCGGTTAGCCGGGAGCCGCCCCATGCTTCTTGAGACTGTCGCAGCAACAGTCCTCACGATGGAACACCACAGCCCTACCGCAAGCAGGCGACCTCGGATATCCGGCTCTTCGTCTTTGAGGGTGGGGTGAGGGCGGCGCGCCGACGCGCTGGGTGAGGCCGGGCCGGGGTCGAGGTCCCCGATGATCAGAGGACTCTTACCTCTCCTGATCTCCAAGGACCTCGACGTGAATCAGCCTACGTCGTGCTGCCGTGCCCTGGGCACCGGCGGCGCGTACTGCCACAACTGCGACCTGCTCGTCGGGCTGGACGGGCTGCACGTAACCGACGTCCGTCGGGAGCCCGAGCTGCTCACCGTGACCATCGAGTCAGCCGCGGAACCGGCGGGGTGCCCGACGTGCGGGACGGTGGCCGAGGCGCACAGCCGGCGGGTGGTGCGGTTGGTCGACGCGCCCTGTTTCGACACCCCGGTCGTGCTGCTGTGGCGCACGCGCCGGTACCGGTGCCGCGAGGACGCCTGCGAGGTGCGGACGTTCACCGAGCAGGTGCCTGACCTGGTGCGCTCGCGCGGGCTATTGACCACGCGGGCGGCGCGGTGGGCGATCGCCCAGATCCGCTCCGAGCACGCCTCGGTGCAGGGCGTGGCCCGTCAGCTCGGCGTTCGGTGGCGCACCGTGTGGTCGGCGATCAAGCCGATCCTGACGGCAGCGGCGGCTGACGAGTCCCGCTTCGCCGGGGTGTCCACCCTCGGGGTGGATGAGCACGTGTGGCACCACGTGTCCACCAAGGCCCCCGAGGACGGCGGGCGAGGCCCGAAGGAACTGACCGGCATGGTCGACCTCACCGTCGATGAGAACGGGCAGGTCAGGGCACGTCTGCTGGACCTGGTCCCGGGCCGGTCGAAGAGGCCGTACACCGGCTGGCTCACCCAGCGCGGGCAGGACTTCACCGCTGGCGTCGACGTCGCCACCCTCGACCCGTTCCAGGGGTACAAGAGCGCCATCGACGACGAGCTCGCCGACGCGACCGCGGTCCTGGACGCCTTCCACGTGGTCGCCCTGGGCACGAAGTGCGTGGACGAGGTGCGGCGGCGGGTGCAACAGGACACCACCGGCCACCGCGGCCGCAAAGGCGACCCGCTGTACGGGATCCAGACCATCCTGCGCGCCGGCGCTGAGAACCTCACCGACAAGCAGCGCGCCCGGATCGAGCGGGCGTTCGCCGCCCGCGCCGAGCACGAGGTGGTCGACCTGGCCTGGCAGTGCGCCCAGCAGCTGCGCGCCGCGTACAAGCAGGTCGACAAGGCCGAGGGCCGCAAGATCGCCGAGCGCATCGTCGACTCGTTCCCCTCCTGCCCGATCCACGAGATCGCCCGCCTGGGCCGGACCCTGCGCAAGTGGAAGGAGGCATTCCTGGCCTACTTCGACACCGGCGCCACCAACGGCGGCACCGAGGCCATCAACGGCCTCATCGAGCTCCACCGACGCATCGCCCGAGGCCTCACCAACTTCGAGAACTACCGCCTACGCATGCTCCTCATCGGCGGCGGCCTGAACCTATGACCCCACCCTCAAAGACGAAGAGCCGGATATCCCCGCCGTCGAGCCCCTTCTCGGTCCCTCATCTTCGGGGCCCTCATGCTCGTCGGAGGCGAGCGGACGGCTGCTCGATGCTCCCCGGGGGTTCTTCCCAGGGTTCCCGCTAGGAGACCGCCGGAAGCTGGACGGTGAGCTGGGTGTGGCCGTGGGCCGAGGTCGCCGTGACCTGGCCGCCGTGGGCCCGGACCACCGCGTCGACGATGGCCAGACCGAGCCCGCTGCTCCCGGAGACCCGCGAACGGGAGGTGTCGGCCCGCCGGAAACGCTCGAAGACGTGCGGCAGCAGGTCGGCGGGGATGCCCGGGCCGTCGTCGGTGACCGAGAGCCGCACCAGTCGTACGCCGTCCTCGCGGACAGGGCGCAGGGTGGCCGTGACGGTGCTGCCCGGGGGCGTGTGGACGCGGGCGTTCGACAACAGGTTGGCCAGCACCTGGTGCAGACGGCCACGGTCGCCGGTCACGACGACCGGCTCGGGCGGCAGGTCGAGCTCCCAGCGGTGGTCCGGTCCGGCGGCGCGGGCGTCGCCGACGGCGTCCAGGAGCAAGGAGGACAGGTCGACCTCCTCGGTACCGGTGAGCCCGGGGCCGTCGCCGCCCGCGGCCGCCGAGTCCAGCCGGGCGAGCAGCAGCAGGTCGTCCACCAGACCCGACATGCGCACCGCCTCCGACTCGACCCTGGACAGTGCGTGCTGCACGTCGGGCGGCACCGGGTCGGGGACGCGGCGGGTGAGCTCGGCATACCCGCGTATCGCCGCCAGCGGGGTGCGCAGCTCGTGGCTGGCGTCGGCGACGAACTGGCGCACCTGGCGCTCGTTGGCCTCGCGCGCCTGGAGCGCCGCGGCGACGTGGTCGAGCAGTCGGTTCAGCGCGGCACCCACCTGGCCCACCTCGGTGCGCGGGTCGGTGTGCTGGTCCGGCACACGGTGCGGCAGGGTGACTTCGCCGGTGGACAAGGGCAGCTCGGTGACCCGGGCGGCCGTCGCGGCGACCCGGTCCAGCGGGCGCAGGGCGCCTCGGACCACCACGGTGCCGGCGACCCCCGCGAGGAGCAGGCCGAGCACGGCGACAGCAGCGATGGTGAGGACCAACCGGTCCACGGTGTCGTGCACACCGGATAAGGACAGCCCCGTGACGATGACCTCCCCTGAGTCCGTGTCTACCGCTACCACCCGGTAGTCGAGCAGCTCCGGGCCGAGGTCGACCGTCACCGGGTTGCCGTCCACCGGGACCGTGAGCAGCGGCGCCGAGGTCGCCGCGTCGATGGGCTGACCGGTGCCCGCCTGGTCGAGCACCGCGGCACGGTCCACCTCCCCCGCCACGATGCGCGCCCCCAGCGTGTCCTCCGGCTGCCCGGGGATCTCCAGGAAGTCAGGTACCTCCCCGGGCTGGCCACCGTCGGGTGGGGGTCCTTCCCCACCGCCGGGTGGACGGTCGGCGGCGTCGCCGGCGCGCTGGGCTGCAGCGACGAGCTGGGCGTCCACCCGCTCCATAAGAACCCCACGCACCGTCACGATGCTGAGAACGGCGACCGCCGTCACCACCAGCGCGAGGAGCGACAGGACCGCGAGCAGCAGACGCCGCCTCAGGGTCCACGCCGCCGACCGCGGGGGCCTTCCGCTCACGCGGTGACCGGCTTGAGGACGTACCCGGCGCCCCGCAGGGTGTGAATCATCGGCTCCCTGCCCGCGTCAATCTTCTTGCGCAGGTAGGAGATGTACAGCTCGACGATGTTGGCCTGTCCGCCGAAGTCGTAGTTCCACACCCGGTCCAGAATCTGCGCCTTGCTGAGCACCCGGCGGGGGTTGCGCATGAGGAAGCGGAGCAGCTCGAACTCGGTCGCCGTGAGCTCTATCGACTCCAGACCGCGCCACACCTCGTGACTGTCCTCATCCAGGACGAGATCACCGACGACCAGCCGTGGGTCCGGGGCGCTGGCGACCACGGCCTGGGTGCGTCGCACGAGACCACGCAGCCGGGCGACCACCTCCTCGAGGCTGAACGGCTTGGTGACGTAGTCGTCACCACCCGCCGTGAGCCCCGCGACCCGGTCCTCTACCGCGTCCTTCGCGGTGAGGAAGAGCACAGGCACGTCCTCCCCCTGGGAGCGCAGCCGGCGCAGCACGGCCATCCCATCCAGGTCAGGAAGCATGACGTCCAGGACAACGACGTCAGGGCCGAAGTCGCGAACTTCCCGCAGCGCCGCAGACCCGGTGCCAGCAGTATGCACCTCCCACCCCTCATAACGCAGGGCCATCCGCAACAGGTCGGCCAGGACGGGCTCATCATCCACCACCAAGACGCGCACCGGTGTCCCGTCCACCCGGGTCAGAGGCTGGGCAGGCGTCGCGCCAGGTGACATCGTCATGGCCTCACTCTCCACCGGGGGACTCCAGCCCACCTGTGCCGCACCTGTGAACAGCCTATGTCTTCCAGTCCACGTCACGACCTGCAAAGCACGCCCACTGAAGCAAGTCCATCCTTGCGCAATCACAGCAACTGAGAGTCCGTGCCAGTGAACCGACACCAGCCTCGACCATCTGCCCCCGTTGTGCGTGCAGCATACGTGCATCAGCGATTCGCACGTCCAAGACGCAGCTGCACCGCACCAGACGAAGAACCCGCAGGTCAGTGGTCCTTGGGGCACCGAACCATCTGTTTTTTCGAACAGCAGACTGAAGTGCAGCCGTCGAGCCCAAATCGCTTGCCACACAGGCGATTTTAGAGCTGGCGAAGGGACTCGAACGACAGAGCCCCGCTGAGTGGTGGGCTTTGAGGTGATGCTCGTTGCCTACCGGTCGCCTTCTTCGAGGGCGACGGTTC
>NZ_CANMUA010000014.1 GCF_947500995.1 uncultured Serinicoccus sp. | reverse complement strand
TGCACCTGCGCCAGGCCGACCCGTGCTCACCCAACTTTCCCGAGCCCGAAAACCTGCCAAGAACTTGACACGGGACACTAACACCCTCCCGGGTGCATTGACGGTCGGTGGGTGCGCCCCCTCATGTTCGTCACCCTCCCTCTGAGGGTATCCGCCTGGAGGTGGCGAAGTGGGCGGCTGGTGCGTCGGGGCGCGTCGAGCCTGGCGTCGCGTTTCCGCAGGTCAGAGCGGGTTTGGTCGGCTGTCCACAGATTCTCTAGGACGGCCCTGCCGGGGCGTGTCGGTTGGCAGTGTGGGTGGTGCAGGAACACCTGTCATCCGAGGGGAAGGAACCCGACATGAGCACCACCACCAGCACCGACACCACCACCATCACCGAGGCCGCCGAGGCCGACGTCCGGGGGTGGGAGGCCGGGAGGGTCTACGAGGTCGACCCGGCCGCCTTGGTGATCGGCACGAACGTGCGCACCGACACCCGCGAGTCCAAGGAGTTCTCCGCGTCGGTGAAGGCCCGGGGGGTGATCGAGCCGATCACCGCGTGGGCCGACCAGGACGGTTCCCTGGTCGTGGAGCGGGGCCAGCGCCGCGCCCTCACCGCCGCGAGGGTCGGGACCCCGTCCGGGACGGTCCCGGTGCGGGTGATCGAGCGCCCCGGTGAGACGGACCGGATCACCGATCAGTTGACCGAGAACATCCACCGGGAGGGCATGCACGCGACCGAGGAGCACGAGGCGATCGAGCAGCTCGCGCTGCTCGGGGTGTCCGCCGCGCAGATCGCCAAGCGCACCGCGATCAAGCGGGGCACCGTGGACACGGTCCTGAGCGTCGCCGGGTCGGCCACCGCGAAGGAGCGGATGACCGGGGAGGGTCTGACCCTGGAGCAGGCCGCCGCCGTCGCGGAGTTCGAGGACGAGCCGTGGGCGATGGCCACGCTGGAGCCTCACCTACGGTTCGGTGGGTACGGCATCACCCACGTGGTGCAGCGGCTGCGGGACGCCCGCGCCGAGCGCGACCTGGTCCAGGCCGAGGCCGAGCGGCTGCGCCAGGACGAGGGCCTGCCCGCCCTCGACGTGGTGGACTACCCGGCCCGGTGGCGCGACCTGGCCCTGTGCGACCTGGTCCGCGCCGAGGACGGGCAGCCCGTCGCGGAGCAGGACTGGCCCGGGGTGCCTGGTGCCGCCGTCGCGGTCAGCCTCGACTGGGACTACCCCGACACCGACGACCACACGCAGAGCGAGGACGACGGCGGGGCCGACCTCGAGGACGACGACGCCGAGGACCTCGACGCCAGGGAGGACGAGCGGCAGGCGGTGCAGGTGTTGGTGCCGGTGTGGATCTGCACCGACCCGCAAGCGGCCGGGCTGGTCACCCCGTGGGACTACCGCCTGTCCCAGCGACAGGACTCTGGCACCGGGACCGGCGGTGGCCCGGTGGATGAGGCCGCGCAGGCGGAGGCGAAGCGGGCGCAGCGCCGACTGGTGCGGGAGAACAACACCGCGTGGCGATCGGCAGAGACGGTGCGCCGTCAGTGGCTGGCCCAGTTCGTCACCCGCAAGACCCCGCCCAAGGGCGCGGAGGACCTGATCTGCCACGCGGTGCTGACCGGGCCGCACTGGCTGAAGCAGGCGTTCGAGTCCTCCCATCCCCGGCTGCGGAGCATGCTGCGCCCGACCGAGGACGGCGCCCCCCTGGTGTCCTATCTCGGCGGGCACGCCCAGGCCCGCGAGTTGGCCGACGAACCGGCCAGCGCCAAGGCCGCGACGATGCGGGCCCTCGCCGCGATCCTCACCGCCTGGGAGGACAAGACCGACGTGCACACCTGGCGCGTCCCCGACGAGTGGGACCGCCGGGTCATGGCCGCCCTGACCGGGTGGGGCTACGAGGCCTGCGACGTCGAGCAGCTGCTCACCGTCACCACCGACGAGGGTGAGGACCCCGCCGAGGACGGCACCGCCTGAGCCGTCCACACCCCGGGTCCACCGGGCGGGGTCGTCCACAGATCGGGGCGACCCCGCCCGTTGCGGTCCCGGATTGAGAAGACTCAGAAGTGAGCGGGAAGGCCACCAGGGCCACCGCCACCACAGGGGAGGACCCACCATGTCGCACCAGATCGAGACCCACGATGACCAGGCCGCAGCCATCTTTGCCCACAAGGACGCCTGGCACCGCCTGGGCACCACCGTGCGGGGGATGGCGTTCACCGCGCAGGACGCGATGACCCTGGGCCACCTCGGCGGCTGGCGGGTCCGCAAGGCCCCGGTCACCACAACCGAGGTCACCGACGACGGCGTCCACGTCATCGAGGTCCCCGGCAAGCAGGCCACCATCCGCACCAACCCGTTCACCGGCACCCCCGAGGCGTTGGGCGTCGTCGGCGAAGGCTATGTGCCGATCCAGAACGAGGAGCACTGCGAGTTCCTGAACCTGCTGGCCGACGAGGGCGGCGCGGTCTTCGACACCGCCGGGTCGCTGCGCGGGGGACGGCAGGTCTTCGTCACCATGCGCCTGCCCCGCACCATGAAGGTCGGCGGCGTCGACGACGTCGACGTCAACATCGCCGCCCTCAACAGCCACGACGGGTCGTCCGCGTTCCGGGTCATGGTCACCCCGATCCGGGTCGTCTGCGCCAACACCCAGCGCGCCGCGCTGCGCCGCAACCACGGCATGATCTCGATCAGGCACACCACCAACGCCAAGGCGATGGTCGCCCAGGCCCGGCAGGCGCTCGGGCTGACGTTTGAGTACGTCGAGGACTTCGAGGCCCAGGCCGAGCAGCTGGTCAACACGACCATGACCGAGGCCGGGTTCATCGACCTGTCCCGGGCCGTCTTCGGCACCCCACCGGCCAGGGCGTCGAAGCGGACCGCCACCACCGCCAAGAAGCGGGAACAGGCCCTGCTCGCCCTGTGGTCCGACGCCGTCACCCAGGCCACCGTGCGCGGCACCGCCTGGGCCGGCTACCAGGCCGTGGTCGAGTACGTCGACCACCACGCCCCGGTCCGGTCCACCGACCGGCCCGCCGACCAGGCCCGAGCCGAGCGGCTCCTGACCACCAGCGGCCCGAACCAGGCCAAGGACGCCGCCTGGGCGTTCGCCACCGCCACCCTCTGAGGCCGCACCCCAGACCGCAGGCCCCGGCCCGGTATCCCTCCCCTCGAACCGGGCCGGGGCCTGCACCCACCACCACGCACACTCGACCTCCCTCACCCGGCAGAGAGGGACACCGTGAGCACCGCCACCAGCCACCAGCCCGTCCCGGCAGCGGGGTACGTCTACACCGGCAGCGTGGCCGACCTGCATGGCCAGCCCGTGCCCACCGCCATCATCGACCGGTGCACCTGCCAGCACTGCCCCACCGACCCGTTCACCTGCCCCACCTGCAGCAGCAGCAACGGCGGCCACGTCGAGTACCTGTGGAACGAGTGCCCGCACCCCTCGCCGCCGCCCCGGTACACGGCCTGGACCACCCACCCGGGCGGGCACCCGGTGCGCCTGGTCCACGTCCGCGCCACGTCACTGACCCCGGCCTCTCACCACAACAACAGCTGCTCCCCGTAGAGCGCCCGCAACCGGGCCAGGTCAGCAGCCACCAGGGCAGGGTCCTGCCGCGCCAGGTCCCGCAACTCCCGCGCCCGACGCCGCGCCCCCCGGGGGTCGCCCAACGGCGATCCCGCCAGGTCCCGACGGGCCACCCACTCCCGCCGGTTCTCCTCATACGAGGAGGCCACCACGTGGCCGGGGTGCACCCGCTGGCACAGCGGGTTGTCACACCGGTGCCCCAGCACCCGGACCTGGTCCAGAGCGTCCAGCCCGTGGGCCAGGCCGAAGGCGAACCGGTGCGCGATGACCACCCGGTCGGGCGCGTAGTAGAACCTGCCGTGCCCGCGCCCGCTGATCGCGCCGGTCCACCACCGGCACCCCGACCCCGGAACCTCGACCACCTTGGCCTGCCACCGGGCCACCGTCCCGCCGTCGGCCAGCGCGGCACCCAGGGCAGCCAGTCCCGCACCCTCCAACCGCGCCATCACCCCATGATGCCCGCGCCGTCAGGCACCGGCCCGTGCGCGGGCGCTCTCACCGCAGCGTCCTGCCCCGGCCGGCTCCTGACCCTGGGCCTGCTCTCCCTTCTCGCTCTGGTCCTGGGCGAGTTGACGCAACCGGGCCGCCTCCCGCGCCTCCAGGCCAGCCCCGCACCACCGGAGCGCCTCCCCGACCGTCAGTCCCTCGACTTCCACCATCGACCGCAGCGCCTTCCCTGCCCGCACCTCAGCCGCCCGGATGCGCTCATCCCTGGCCCGCACCAGGATGTCCCGCTGCGCCAGTTCCTCGGCCACCGTCACCCCCAGGTCGCCCAACCGCTTCTCCCGCTCCCTGCGCTCCGCCGCCAAGCGCTGCTGACCCTCCCGAGCCGCACGCCGAGCCTTCTGCCGCGCCGTCTGCTTACCCATCCCAATCACCGGACCTTCCCGACCATCGACGAAACCGACACCTGTCACCACCCACAAGCCCAGCCACCACCCCGGACAGCATCTCCACTTCCCCGACCGCCACCAACGAGCACGTCCACCTGCCGCACCACCGCAGACCCCTGACCACCGCGCTCAACCGCTCCGAGTCCCACACACCTCTTGCATTGCCGGTGGAAGCGAGCATTATCGCGTCAGAAGTCACACCCGCCGGGTGGTCTGCGGATTAGTAGGGACTCCGACGTCCCCACGCGTGTCCGTTGACCAGGGACGCCCAACTAGGTGTAACGTCAGGAGCAACAATATGGCTTCTGCGGCAACGACGGATCGGCGGTCCTGATGGTCGGTATACCCGGCTCGGCGGGGCTCGTCCTGGTCGCCGGGGTGGCTCATCTGAACGAGGAGAGCGCCGTTTTCGAGGCGATGCTGACCGGGTGGGGTCGTCAGCAGGCCTCCCGGCTGCTGGGTGAGAAGACCATCAGCGACCGGGTCCGGCTGGTCCGTCGGTTCACCGAGTTCGCCGAGTCCTACCCGTGGTCGTGGGGCCCTGGGGACGTGGAGGACTTCACGGTATCCCTGGCCAGCGGGGACGGTCGTCGGTCACCCTCGACGATCCGCGGGTACCACCTGGCGCTGCGGATGTTCTGCGATTACCTCACCGACGCCCGGTACGAGTGGCCCCGCCAGTGTCGCGACCGGTTCGGCTCGGTGCCCTCGCAGGTGTGCCACGAGTGGAACACGGTGGCGCACCTGAACGAGTACGAGGGCCGCCCGGCACGGCGTCCGCTCACCTACGGGGAGTTGCAGGATCTCTTCGACCACCTGGACGCCCAGGTCGAACGGGCCGCGTCCTCGGGCCGCAAGGGAGCGTTGAGCGCGTTGCGGGACGCGCAGGTCTTCAAGACCGCCTATGCGTTCGGCCTGCGCCGCAACGAGCTGTGCCGCCTGGACGTGGCCGACCTGCGCCCCAACCCGCACGTGCCCAGGTGGGGAACGTACGGCTCGGTGCACGTCCGCTACGGCAAGGCCGTTCGCGGCGGTACCCCGCGCCGCCGCACGGTCCTGGCGGTGCCCGAGTTCGACTGGGCCATCGAAGGGATGAGGCAGTGGGTCGAGCAGGCCCGTCCGCTGTTCGGCGTGCCTGGACATCCAGCCCTGTGGGTGACCGAGCGGCTCTCACGGGTCTCGTTGCGCCACTTCGACGCCCGTTTCGCGACGGTCCGCCACCAGGCGGGCCTGGACCCGGCGTTGTCGCTGCACTGCCTGCGCCACTCCTACGTGACTCACCTGGTCGAGTTCGGCTACCCCGAACGGTTCGTCCAGGAGCAGGTCGGGCACGCCTACGCCTCGACCACCGCGATCTACGCCTCGGTCAGCAACGACTTCAAGGACAAGACGCTCAAGGCCGCGCTGGCCCGCGTCTACGCACCCACCGATGAGGAGGACCAGGGATGACCGTCCGCACCGTGATGGGGTGGAACCTGCGCCAGGTGATGGCCACCCACGGCATGTACCAGACCTCCGAGCTCGTCCCGCTGCTGGCCGAGCGCGGGGTCCACCTGTCCCGAGAGCACGTCTACCGGCTGGTGGCCCGCACCCCGCAACGGCTGAACATGGACGTCCTGGCGGCCCTGTGCGACATCCTGGACTGCGAACCCAACGACCTGCTGGTCCCCACCGTCGTCGAGGACCAACCCGCCAAGACCGGGACCGGGGACAGCGGTCCGGGCATCGGTGACCTGCGCCCGATCCGGGCCCGGGTCCGCCGCCCGCCCGAGGGCCGGTGAGCCCACGGGCGCGGCTGCCGCGCCAGGACTGCGCGCACTGCGGGCGACACGACCGGTGCACCCGGATCGTCCTGGAGGAGGCGGTCTGCCAGCGCTGCACCCTGCGCTTCGCCCGGACCGCCCAACCCTGCCCCGGTTGCGCCAACATCAGGGTGCTGGCCTTCTACGACACCGCACGCCGGCCGGCGTGCGCGCCCTGCACCGGCAACGAGGCCGTCTACGCCTGCACCGCCTGCGGGAGGGAGGACTCCCCGTGGGGCCGGCTGTTGTAGGTTCTCGGGCGACCTGTCGGGCGCGCAGCCCACTGACCTGCGCAGCGACATCTTGGTGAGACTCCGGCTGTCTCAACAACTTGTCGGAATCTCGGCCCTGATCTGCAGACCAGGCTGGCTGGGGGTCGGCAGCATCGGTTCGTGGGCGGCTAGCGGGGGGCGCTCCCCGCATCTTCCTCGATCACCATCCCGAGTCGATAGAGAGCGTTGCGGCTCGCGAGCAGTTGCCCGAGCCGGATGATGGGGGTCGTAGCAGCCGCTGCGACCTGCCCCAGACCACGCTGCCGAGGACGAGGTCCACCTGAGTCCCGCCAGCGATCGGGGTGACGGTGACGCGAAACCACCGTCCCGGTCCGGAACGGGACGAGCGCAAGACTTCCCGACAGACTGCTATTTCTCCTGCCACAACACGTGGCCCGCGGTCTCATCGGCGGTCGGCTCCAGCGCGCGGAACCGGCGCACGTAAATGCCCTGCAGCCTGCCCTCAGTGCGGTTGCCCTTGCGCATCGTGCCGATAGCCCGGGCCCTCGTCGGGCTGCAGATGTGGTGTCCGGAACGCCGGTGACCGGCGAGCCTGTCCAACTCGGCTCAGCGGCCAACTGGTGAAGCACCGGTCGCCTACAACTGGCCATTGACACCTACCGTGTGCTTGCAGGTTGCCGCTGTACCTGCGGTGCCCCGGTTCTGGTTGCCCCGCCGAGGCGTGGTTCATCCGTCGCCCGGGGCCGCGGAGTCGCGGGGACCGGGTCGTTGCAGTCTTCGGAGAGGTATCGCATGTCCCGTGCTGAGCCAGCCGAGTTCGTGGTGGACCGGCAGGTCTGGACCAGCTATCGACCCTTCCTGGACCTCGGGTCCGTGGGGGTCGTGCTGGGTGGGTTGCTCGCTGCCGTCACAGGGCCTCTGGCGCTGCCCATGGGGTCATGGGCAGCTGCCTACCTCGTGCTAGTGGTCGGGGTCGGCCAGATCGTTCTTGCTGGCGGTCAGGCGTTCGTGGGCGGGTCGGACCTGGCGTCGTGGCGAGTCTGGTCCGAGGTCATGGCGTGGAACCTCGGTAGCGGCATCGTTCTTGTCGGTGGTATGCCCGGGATCCCCGTGGTGGTCGCCGTTGGGGGGCTGGTGCTGCTGGCGGCCCTCGTACTCTTCGCGACCGCGGTGCGTGGCGGGGGAGCAGCCGTGGGCCTGTATCGCTTCTTCACGCTCTTCCTCGCGGCGAGCGTGGCCGTCGGGGTCGGACTCTCTGCCGTACGCCACGGATAAGCCGCCCCCGGCGTGATGGCCCCCACCTTGGATCAGGCGCCTGTGTGGGCCCCGGGTGATCCACGGCGAGGCAGCCGTCGCCGTGGTTGCCAGAAGAGCCCAACGGCGACGACGAGGGCGGCGGCGGGTACGACCCAGGGGCCGGTGTGGACGGCGAGGGTCTGCTCGGTGCGCACCGGCAGCTGCCCCAGCAGGGTCGCCTGGGTGTACGGGTCGCTGCGTTGGTGAACGACTCCGTCCGGGGTGATGAGTCCGGAGACACCGACGTTGCTGACGTGCGCGACGGAGCGGCCGTACTCGACCGCCCGGACCCGGGAGATGGCCAGATGCTGCGCGGACTGGTCTCCGTCGCCGAACCAGGCGTTGCTGGTGGGGACCACGAGCAGCTGCGCGCCGCCGGTGACGAGGTCGCGCACTGCCCGGTCCACGACGATCTCGAAGCAGATGGCCAGTCCCAGGTCCACGGGCCGGCCGTCGGCAAGCGGCACCGGCACCACGCCGGGGCGGTCGCCGGCGCTGAGGTCGACGATCCGGTCCACCCACGGGCTGAGGTGCCTCAGGAGCGGGCGCAGCGGCATGACCTCACCGAAGGGCGCCAGATAGATCTTGCTGTACGTCTGGTCGAGCCCTAGCCCGGGCAGGTAGCTGAACACCATGTTGGCGGGTGGCCCGGCACCGCCCTGTCGGGACAGGCCACCGAGCACCAGCGGGGCGCCGACGGCTTCCACTGCCGCCATGATCTGGTCGGTGGCCGCCTGGCCGACCCGCGGGTCCAGCGGGTCCAGGTCGGTGGCGCCCTCGGGCCACACGACCAGGTCCGGAGCCGCAGCCTGGCCGGCGTCGACACGGGCCGCTAGCTCGTGGGTGCGGTCGGCATACCGGTTGAGCATCGTCCCCGGCTCGGCGGTCAGGGTCCGGGTGTACCCCTCGGGGATGTCTCCCTGGAGCGCGGCCACGCGCACCGGCTCTCCCCCGGTCGGGCGGGGAACCAGCACCGGCCCGACCACCAGGACAGCGGCAGCAACCAGCGCTCCGGTGGCCCTGCCCAGGTGCGTGCGCCCAGGTGCGAGGAACCGCTGCACGGCCACGGCGAGCAGACCACCGGTCAAGGCGAGGAGGAAGCCGAATCCCGGGACTGCCAGGAGGCTGACGGCGCCGAGCATCGGTGAGTCCGCCTGGCTGAAGCCCAGCCGTGCCCAGGGAAAGCCGCCGAACGGTGTTACCGAGCGGGCCCACTCCATCAGTACCCACGCCGCGGCACCGACGACGGGGCGGACCGCGCCCGTGCGCTGCAGCAGCGTCAGCAGCACGCCGAGGGCGGCCGGGTAGAAGGCGGAGGCCACGCTCATGGCAAGCCAGGCCGGAGCGCCGGCGTAGGTGCCGGCCCAGGTGAACATCGGCGTGAACCAGGCCAGTCCCAGCAGCAACCCGGACAGCGCGCCGGCCCACCAGGACGCCCCTGCGGTGGCCAGCGCGAGCGCGGCGCACCCGACGATCGCCAGCCACCACACGTCGTGCCCCGGGAACGCCAGCCACAGGGCGGCACCGCCCAGCAGACCGAGCAGCATGCGTGCCGCGAGCACCAGCAGGAAGTATCCATGGCCCGTCCGGACCGGACGGGCCAGCCTATGCATGGGCGGCGTGCTCGCGTTCGGCGTGGTGCGGGGGTTCGAGCTGGATGGTGGAGTGCTCGATGCTGACGGTGAAGTGGGCGGCGACGCAGTCCTGGAGCTGGGCGAGCATCTCGGCGGCGTGACCGTCGGCGAAGCACTCGTCGTCGAGGACGACGTGGGCGGTCAGCACGGGCAGTCCGGTGGCGATGGTGGAGGCGTGCAGGTCGTGCACGTCCTGAACGTGCGGGACGGCGAGCAGGTGGGCACGGACGTCGTCCAGGTCCAGACCCTTGGGGGTCGACTCCAGCAGGATGTGGCCGGCCTCGCGCAGGATGGCGATCGCCCGGGGCACGATGAGGGCGGCGATGACCATGCCGGCGATCGCGTCGATGCGGACCCACCCGGTGGTCGCGATGACGATGGCGCTGATGATGACGGCCACGGACCCGAGGGCGTCGTTGACGACCTCGAGGAAGGCGGCGCGCATGTTCAGGTTCGCGGCCCTACCGGTGCTGAGGACCAGCATCGAGGCGATGTTGCCGGCCAGGCCGACGATGCCGAAGAGGAGCAGGCCGGTGGAGCTGACCTCGTGCGGTTCGTAGAGCCGCCGTACGCCCTCGACGAAGGCGTAGATCCCGACCCCGAGGAGCACGGTCGCCTGGGCGCCGGCGGCGAGGACCTCTGCACGGCGGAACCCCCAGGTGCGGGCCGGGGTGGGTGGGCGCAGCGCCAGTGACGCGGCGACCAGTGCCATGGCCAGCCCGGCGGCGTCGGTGAGCATGTGCCCCGCGTCGACCAGCAGCGCCAGTGAGCCGGTCCACAGGGCCCCGATCACCTCGGCGACCAGGATGGTCGCGGTGATCGCGAACGCGACCGCCAGCCGGCCCCTGTGGCTGGTCCCGACGCCGTGGTCGTGACCGGCGCTCATGCAGTCGCTCCTTCCAGACGGGCGGGATCCGCCGGGGAGGCGGTCAGGGTGGGCAGCTGCCGGGTGCGTCCGGCGCGGACGCCGTTGGCGATGACCAGGACCTCGGCCAGCTCGTGGACCAGCACCACGGCTGCCAGGCCAAGCACACCGAACAGGGCCAACGGGATGAGGACCGCGATCAGGACCAGGGACAGCACGACGTTCTGCAGCATGATCGTCCGGGTGCGGCGGGCGTGGTCGAACGCGAACGGCAGCAGCCGCAGGTCATCGCCCATTAGGGCCACGTCGGCGGTCTCGATCGCCACGTCGGTGCCCATGGCGCCCATCGCCACGCCGACGTCCGCGGTCGCCAGCGCTGGTGCGTCGTTGACGCCGTCGCCGACCATCGCGATCGCGCCGCGGCCGCGCAACCCGGTGACCACTTTCGACTTGTCCTCCGGGCGCAGGTCGGCGTGCACCTGCTCGATCCCGGCCTGGTCCGCCAGGGCAGCGGCCGTGACGTGGTTGTCGCCGGTGAGCATGGCCACGGTATAGCCGTGGTCGCGGAAGCGGGCGATGACCTCGGCCGCCTCCGGCCGCAGCTCGTCCCGGACGGCGATCGCGCCGACCGGTTGACCGTTGACCTCGACCACGACCGCGGTCGCCCCCGCCCGCTGCATACTGATGACGTCCCCGGACAGGGTGCCCGGGTCGACCCAGTCGGGCTTGCCCAGCCGGACCCGGGCACCGTCCACGGTCCCGACCAGCCCGGCGCCGACCACCGCGTCGACGTCCTGCGCGGCAGGCGCCCGGTCGGCGGCGGCCAGGATCGCTGCGGCGAGCGGGTGCTCGCTGCGGGCCTCCAGCGCGGCCGCCCAGGCCAGCACCTGCTCCCGGTCGGTCCCGGCGCTGGTGGCGACGTCGACCACGGCCGGCCGGTTGCGGGTCAGGGTGCCGGTCTTGTCCAGGGCGACGGTGCGCACCCTGCCCAAGGTCTCCATGGCGGCGCCACCCTTGACCAGGATCCCGCGGCGGCTGGCGGCCCCGATCGAGGCGACGCTGGTGACCGGCACCGAGATCGCCAGCGCGCAGGGAGAGGCGGCGACGACCATCACCAGGGCCCGGTGCACCCACACCGACGGGTCGCCCAGGAGCGCGCCGAGAAGGGCCGTCAGGCCTGCGGCGACCAGGATGCCCGGCACCAGCGGGCGGGCGATCCGGTCGGCCAGTCGCTGGGTGGCGCCGCGGCGGGACTGCTCGGCCTCCACGACGTGCACGATCCGGGCCAGCGAGTTGTCCTGCGCGGTGGAGGTGACCTCCACCTCCAGGGCGCCGGTGCCGTTGATCGACCCGGCGAAGACGTCCTTGCCCGGCCCGGTCTCCACCGGCATGGATTCACCCGTGATGGCCGAGGTGTCCAGGGCGCTTCGACCGGTCCGCACGGTCCCGTCGGTCGCCAGCCGCTCCCCGGGCCGCACCACCATCACGTCGCCGATGACCAGCTGTGCCGGGTCCACCACGAGCTCCCGGCCGTCGCGGAGCACGCTCGCCTCCTTGGGCACCAGGTCCAACAGCGCCCGCAGGCCGTGCCGGGTGCGGGCCAGGGAGTACTCCTCCAGGCCCTCGCTCAGGGAGAACAGGAACGCCAGCGCAGCAGCCTCCTCGACCTGCCCCAGCAGGGTCGCCCCGACCGCGCCGATCGTCATCAGCAGACCCACGCCGAGCTTGCCGCGCGCCAGACGGCGCAGCGCACCCGGCACGAACGTGGAGCCACCCACGAGCAGCGCCGCCGCGGCGAGCACAAGCTCGACGGTCTCCCATCCCCCGAGCCCGGCGAGGAACCCGGCCAGCAGCAGCGCACCGGAGGCCAGACCCAGCTGCACCTCCCGCACCTGCCACAGCCGGGTCGCCGGCTCCTCGACCTCTCCTGCTCGAGCTGGTGGGGCGACGGGAGCCTCGCATCCGCACGCGTCCACCGCCACCTCCCGCTGCGGCGTCTGCGGCCCGCTCACGCCCCCGCCTCCTGCCCGGCGTGGGGGCGCAGCTGCTCGGGGGCCGGGTTCCCCGCGGTCCCCGCGCCGTAGTTCGGGCACAGCGCGACCGCATACCCCGACGTCGCGAGCAGGCGCTCCGCCGCGTCCAGCACGTCCAGCAGCTCCGGAGCACTGGTCAGCGAGAACATCGAGGCCCGGCCCTCCGGGCGCGAGACCACCAGGCCGCAGTCTCGCAGGCAGGCCAGGTGCGCACTGACCGTGGACTGCGCCAGCCCCAGGTGCTCCGTGAGGTCGCGCACCTTGTGCTCCCCCAGCGTCAGGTGCTGCAGGATCGCCAACCGTGACCGGTCTGACAGACCGTGGAACAGCGCGGCCGCCGCGTCGAGCCCTTCAGCTCGGGTGCCGTCGCCTGGCGCGGGTGCGCTCTGTGATGTCATCGTCATGCGCCGATCATAGCCGGATGCCGGCCGTCCCGGCGCCTGAGCCGCGGCAAGCGTCCTAGGCGAGGGTGATCCAGTAGTCCCAGAACCGGACGGCGATCAGAGCCGCGACCACCAGGCACCATGTCGTGACGATCGTGACGGCGTAGTCTCCGACCCACCGTGGAAGCGCCCCGGCGCGGGACCACCGGGCCAGTACCGCGACGAACGCGGCCACGGTGACGACCCAGACCACCATGCAGTACGGGCACAGCGCACCGATGCGGTGGACGCTCTGGAAGATGAGCCAGTGCACGAACACCGTGCCCAGCGCCGTACCCGCGGTCAGGCCGATCCAGTACCAGGACGGCAGCCGGGCGCCGCTGATGATCGTGACGGCGACGGTGACCAGGGCGGCGAAGCCGGCCACGCCCAGGATCGGGTTGGGGAACCCGAACAGCTCCGCCTGGGGGGTGCTCATCACCGACCCGCAGCTCAGCAGCGGGCTGATGCTGCAGCTGGGCACGTAGCTCGGGTCGGCGACCAGCCGGATCTTCTCCACCAGCAGCACGAACGCCGCCGACAGACCGACCCAGCCGCACACGAGCAGGACCCACCCCACGGCCCTCCCGACCGGCGCGCCGGGCTCCTGGGAAGGAGCGGTGAGCGCGGCGGGCTCAGCGGTTGACGGCTGCATCGATCTGGGCGCGGAAGTCGCCCTCGGAGGTGGGCTGCAGCAGCTCACCGTCCAGGAAGAAGGTCGGGGTTCCCTGGACACCCAGTGCCATGCCGTCCTGCCGGTCCTGCTCCACGCGCTGCTGGGTGGCGGGGTCGGCGACGGCGGCGTCGTAGGCGGCCATGTCCAGCCCGAGGTCCTGGGCGAACTGCCGGAACAGCGGCGCCTTGGAGTCCTGCTGCTCGCCCCATTCGCTCTGCGTCTGGTACATCCGCGTGTACATGTCCTCGAACCGGCCCTGCTGGGCCGCCGCCTCGACCGCCACCGCCGCGTTCATCGCGTTGGCGTGGCTGGGGATCGGGAAGTACCGGACCACGAACGTCAGCTCCCCGGCGTACTCCTCGCGGATCTGCTCCACCAGCGGGTAGGCCGCCAGGCACGCCTCGCACTCGAAGTCCAGGAACTCCACCAGCACCGGCGCGCCCTCACCGGCGTCGGAGAGCACGTGGCTGTCCTCCCTCACGACCGGCACGGCCGAGCTCGTTCGCGCCGAGTCCGCGACACCGGTGCCGGACGGCGGGCGGGTCACGCCAACGGCGACGGCCACCACCGCAACGAAGACGGCGATCAGCAGGAGGGACAGGATCACGTTGCGCCGCACGGGCACTCCTTCATCAGGCGACACGGACGATCGGCCAGTCTGGCCGAGGATGCGGGAAGTCCCGACGCGGATCGTAGAGCCAGACCCTGAGAAGACTCTGGCCCGGTGCGACAATCGCCATTCGGACAGGGCAGGGACCGATGCGCCCCTACCTACAGGCCGAAGGCGCCACCTTCGACGAGGATCGCCACGCCGAGTCCGATCAGGACCAGAGGGAACAGGACGTGCTCCCAGCGTTCCAGGACCTCTGCGATGGGCCTACGGGTGGCGACGAACTTGGCGAGCAGGACAAGCACCATGACGAGGACGAGGAAGACGACGCAGTAGGCCACGACCGCGCCGGCGCCGACGGTGACGAAGACGGGGACGTAGACGCCGATGTTGTCACCGCCGTTGGCGAAGGTGACACCGGCGACCGTCAGGGCGCTGATCGTCTTGTCCGCGACCCGGTCGTCATCGTCTCCGTCGCCGCGCCAGACCTTCCATGCGGTCAGCAGGCCGAGCAGCAACGGGATGAGCCCGAAGTAGGCGATCGCCGACTCGGGCAGGAAGGTCACCGCGCCCAGGGAGACCAGTACCGAGGCGACGAGTATGCCGCCGAAGCCCAGGTACTGACCCACGACGATCTTCCTGGTCGTGCCGCGCAAGCCGGCGCCCCGGGCGAAGAAGAGTGACAGCACGATGATGTCGTCGATGTTGGTGGCCATGAACAGCCCGAAGGCCTGCAGGACTGAGGTGAGCACAGGGTGATGCCTTCGGTCGTGTGTGGTGGGTCAGGCGGGCGACGTGGCCACGCGGTCAGCCACTGGTGTCGGTCCCGGCCGGCTGCCGTGGTGAGCGCAGCTCGAGCAGCGCCAGCAAGACGACCCCGGTGACGATCGCGGTGTCAGCCAGGTTGAACGTGGGCCACCACCCGCTGTGCAGATAGTCGGTCACCACACCGTCAAGGGAGCGATCGATCCAGTTGCCGCACCCACCACCAAGAATCGCCGTCACTGCGGCGAGCCGCCAACAGTCCCACGTCGGAGCGGCCCGCCAGGCCACGACGGCGATCGCGACGATGACCAGGCCGGTGAGCGCGACGACCAGTGCGGCCGGCGCGTCAGCGCCGAGGGAGAACGCCACCCCCGGGTTGTGACTCAGCACGAGGTCGACCGGACCCAGGGCCAGCCCCGCCTCCAGCGCGCTCTCAGCCCACGCCTTGACCAACAGGTCCGTCACCGCCACCGCCGCGGCACCGGCCACCAGGACGGCGCGACGCGGTGCCAGTTTCGTCACGGACGCTGCTGTCCATCCCACACGACGCCCACCAGGGGTCGTTGACACCCGCTGGCGGGGATCGGCCGGGGCAGAACCGGACACGCCTGCTGCTCGAGGGCCACGCGCCGCAAGGCGGTTGGAGCGCCTCTGGTTGCCCCCAGCTCCTGGCGGGTCAGGCTGGGACCCACCGGGCGGGGTTAGAATCGACATGCGGCGATGGTAGCGAGTGACGCTGCTGTCAGCAAAGGGTAGAGTCGCACGGGCGGCCGTGTGGCCGGCTCGTCACCACCGTGGCGACCCTCAACCATCGCGTTCGGCAGGCAGAGTGGTAGCGGATGGAAGGTAAGCGGCATGGGCACCATAGGGCGACCCCGGGTGGAGCGAGGCGGTGGACGAGCAGGACGCCCCGACCCCCTCGAGCCGGCCAGCGGTCGACGGCCTCGCCGACAGACGATCTCGGTCGTGCGCCCGCGAGGCATGCTCGCAAACGGGGCACACGGCGACTTCGACGGGCTGCTCCGGTGACCCGCGGGCACCTCCTGGCCCTGCTCGCGGCCGTAGCAGTGGTCCTGGCCGGCTGCGGTGGCGAGGGCTCGACGATCAACGACCAGATGCGTCAGGGCGACCAGAAGGGATACGTCGCCGGTGACGGCACCATCCAGGTGCTGGCGCCGGAGGAGCGCGAGACCGTCATCACCCTGGAGGGGACGACCCTGGAAGACGAGGCGTGGTCCTCGCAGGACCACCTGGGCGAGGTCGTGGTGGTCAACGTGTGGGGGTCGTGGTGCGGGCCGTGCGTGGAGGAGGCGCCGGACCTGGAGGAGGTGGCCACCGAGTTCGCCGAGGCGGGTGAGCCGGTGCAGTTCATCGGGGTCAACAGCCGTGACTCGGTACCCAGCGCCCTGGCCTTCCAGCAGAAGTACGACGTGTCCTACCCCTCGCTCCAGGACGACGGCGGGCGCACCCGCGCCCAGCTGCAGGGGCTGGCCGTCGCGACGCCGACCACGATGGTCCTCGACGGACAGGGGCGCCTCGCCGCCCGGGTCAGCGGACCCGTGGAGGCGTCGACGCTGCGCGGCCTGGTCGAGGACGTGCTGAAGAGTGAGTCCGCCCGGTGAGCGAGGTCGTTCTCAGCGGGCCGCTGCTGCTGGCCGCCGCGATCGCCGCGCTGGCAGGTCTCGTCTCGTTCGCCTCGCCGTGCGTGCTACCGCTGGTCCCCGGCTATGTCGGTTACCTCTCGGGAATGGCGTCGCCCATGTCGGGCGCTCACGCGCCGGGGCGGTGGCGCCCGACGGTCGGGGCGCTGCTGTTCGTTATGGGTTTCTCGGCCGTCTTCATGGCGATGAGCGTGGTCATCTCCTCCCTGGGCATGGCCCTGGCGCAGCACCAGGGGCTGCTGCTGCGCCTGTCCGGCGCGGTCGTCCTCGGCCTCGGCCTGGTCATGCTGCTGCAGCCGACAGCATCAGTTTCGGTGCGATGGCGACCGGCCGCCGGGATCGCCGGGGCTCCGCTGCTCGGGGTCGCCTTTGGCCTGGGATTCAGCGCCTGCACCGGACCGGCGCTCGCCGCGATCCAGACGCTCGGCACCTCGATCCTCCCGGGGGACGACCAGGTGGGCCGCGCCCTGGTGCTGGGCACCGCATACAGCCTGGGACTGGGGGTGCCGTTCGTGCTCGCCGCCGCCGGGCTGGGCTGGGCCAGCCGCGCCTCGCGCTGGCTGCGCGACCACTACCTGCTCGTGCAGCGCGTCGGCGGCGGGCTGCTCGTCCTCCTCGGCCTGCTCATGATCGCCGGCATCTGGGCCGAGGCCATGGCGTGGGTCCAGACCCGACTGACCAGCAACTTCACCACGGTGATCTGACATGGCCAGCACGCGAACACCGGAACGGATCGAGCCGTCCTATCCCAAGGACCGCACCACCTTGGGCGGCCCCCGGCTCGGCGCACTGGGCTGGGCACGTTGGGCCTGGCGGCAGCTGACCAGCATGCGCACCGCCATCTACCTGCTTCTGCTGCTGGCGGCCGCGTCCTTCCCCGGCTCAATCTTCCCGCAACGTTCCGTGGACCCGGTGCAGGTGCGCACCTTCTTCGAGAACAACCCCGACCTGGCGCCCTGGCTGGACCGGTTGTTCCTCTTCGATGTGTTCTCCTCCCCGTGGTTCGCCTCGATCTATCTGCTGCTGGTGATCAGCCTGGTCGGTTGCATCATCCCGCGGATGCGCCAACACTGGCGTTCGATCCGAGCCCAGCCGCCGCCGGCACCCCGGCGCCTGGCCAGGCTGCACGCCCGCGCCGACGGAACCCTCACCGCCGAGGCACCCGAGGTACTGGCCGCAGCCCGGCAGTCGCTGAAGGCGAAGGGCTACCGGCTGCGCGAGGCCGAAGACGGCGATCTCTGGGTCACTGGCGAGAAGGGGTACCTGAAGGAGACCGGAAACCTGCTCTTCCATCTGGCTCTGCTGGGTGTGATCGTCGCCTTCGCCGCCGGTAACCTGTTCGGCTGGCGCGGGGAGATCATCATCCAGGAGGGGCAGTCGTGGACGGCCACTGCCGGCACCTTCGACACGCTCAACTTCAGCCCGCTGGCCGGTGAGGGGGACATTCCCACGTTCACCGTGGAGCTCAACAAACTCGACGTAGCCTTCGAGAGTCAGGCCGAAGGCGCCCAGTTCGGCCAACCCCGCAGGTTCGACGGGTTGGCCACCGTCGAGGTCCCCGGCCGGGAACCCGAGCAGCAGGAGTTCGCAGTCAACCACCCGATCTCCGTGGCCGGAGACTCCATCTTCCTGCTCGGCAACGGCTACGCCCCCATCGTGACCATCCGCGACCCCGACGGAGAAGTCCTCTACTCCGACGCGGTCACCTTCCTCCCACAGGACAACAACTACGCCAGCGAGGGCGCCATCAAGGTCACCGCGCGAGACCCCGGCCTCGGTCTGGTCGGCGGCTTCCTACCGACCCTGCGCATTGATCCCGAGCTGGGGATGACGTCCTCCTTCCCCGGCCTGGTCGACCCCGTGCTGGCACTGACGGCATTCGAGGGAAACCTGTTCCCCGACGGGCGCCCGCAGTCGGTCTTCAATATCGACACCGACCAGATGACCCAGCTCACCGACGAGGAGGGCAACCCCGTCGCGATGCTGATCCGCCCGGGCGAGTACTTCGAGCTACCCGACGGCACCACCGTGGAGTTCGACGGCATAATCCGCTGGGCCGGGCTACTGGTGCGGCACGACCCGGGCCGGATACCAGCCCTGGGCTTCGCGATCGCCACCACCGTCGGCCTGGCCCTGATGCTCGGTATCAAGCGACGCCGGATCTACGTACGGATCAACCCTGAACACCCCATCAATGGTCCGATGCAGACACTAGTGAGCATCGGTGGCCAGTCCAAGGGCAGCGACCCCGGACTCCAGGCCGTCGTCGACGACGTCCTGCTCCGGATCACCGGGACCACGGGTGGCCGGACCAATACTCCTAAAACCCACCATCGAGACAAGGACACGGTATGACCGACCCACAGCTGGCCCTGTCCAGCGACATCGCCATCTGGGCCAGCCTGGCCGTGCTCGCGCTGGCCCTCATCTCCTTCTCGGCACACCTGGCCGTCACCGGAACCGCCAGGGAACGCCACGATAAAATCAAGGCCCGCGAGAAGGTCCGCGTGGGTGTTGGCGCCGACGGTGAGCAGCCAGCAGACACAGTCGTTGACGACTGTGCCACTGGACTGACGGACTCGACCACGCCGACCACCGCCGCAGTCGAGCCACCAACAGTCAGTCATCCCGCCGAGGTCACCCGCCGCTGGGGCATCATCGGGGTCCAACTCACCTGGCTGGCGACCTTCGGAGTCGTCGGCGGCACGATCTTGCGTGGCCTGTCGGTACAACGCTGGCCGCTGGGCAACATGTACGAGTTCGCGATCGTCGCCGCATCCTTCGCCCTCATCGTCTACTCCACGTGGAGCCTGAAACGCGACCGGCTGTGGCTCGGTCCCTTCGTCGTGCTGCCAGTCATGGCCGTCCTTGGCGCTGGCAAGATCTGGTACACCGAGGCCTCCCAACTCATGCCCGCCCTGGACAACACGATGTGGCTGTCCATCCACGTCACCCTCGCCACGCTGTCCGTGGCGCTGTTCATCATCGGGGCCGCCCTCGGCGTCGCCTTCCTGCTCCGCGACTCAGCCGAGAAGAGAAACCGCATCCGGGGTTGGCTGGCCGGCCTGCCCCAGGCAGACAAACTGGAGACGATGACCTACGGGATCCACATCTTCGCCTTCCCGCTCTGGACGTTCACCCTCATCACCGGCGCGATCTGGGCCGAGGTGGCCTGGGGCCGCTACTGGGGCTGGGACCCTAAGGAAATCTGGACCTTCATCATCTGGGTCGTCTACGCCGCCTACCTGCACTCCCGCGCCACCAGCGGCTGGACCAAACGACACGCCACCTACGTGGCACTCCTCGGCATGCTCTGCATCATCCTGAACTACACCGTCGTCAACCTGCTCATCACCGGCCTGCACAGCTACTCGGGGGTGAGCACGTGACGCCTTCCGCTACACCGTGAATGCGGCTGATGAACGCCAGCAACCCCAAGAACGTCGACTCCGACCACTACCAGCAAGATCATGGCCGTCAAGTGACCGACGCCCGTGGCCAAGACGGACCCGACCTGAAACGCCATCCCGCAATCGCTGGCCTCCAGCGACGTCATGTCCCTGGGGCACCAGGGCCTAAAGCGTGGCTACCTGGAACTCAAGAAGTCGGACGCAGGCGTCCAATCCCGGGGACGAACCGCCCCACGCGGGCGGCATAGTCGGCATAGGCCCGCCCGTGCGTGGCCAGCAGGTGCGGCTCCTCGACGGCGCGGACCTGCATCTGGATGCCCGCATAGACCAGGACCAGGCCCGCCAAGGCAACAAGGCTCGGGGAGGCCAACGCGAGCCCGGTGAAGGTGATAAGAGCGGTGGTGAAGATCGGGTTGCGGACGAACGCGAAAGGCCCGGAGGTGACCAGCTCGGTGCGTTCTGTCGGGTCGACACCGATGCGCCAGGCGGTGCCCATGGCCAGCTGCGCAGCGTAGGTGCAGAAGATGCCTGACGCGGCCACCACGGCCGCTGCAGTGCGCAGGGCCGGCGAGCTCAGCGGTGACACCACCGGGTCGAGCCCGAGTAGGTCTGCGACCGGTGCGGCGACGCCGACCAGGAGAGAACCCGCACCGCTGATGCGATTGGCCCACCACTGCCGGGTGCCGCGCGCGGCGGCCGCGAAGCGGAATCCGCTGTCACCGGTGCGCCGCCGCTGGACGGCCATGCGACCCACCCCCGGCGAGCAAGGCCCACACGACGAACAGCGCCAGACCGAGGATCGTATGGCCGCTCACAGCGGACCTGGGCTCGCGGCCGCCGGCTTGACGGCGACGCCGAGGACGAAGTCACCGAAGAACCGCGTCACAGCAGGGACCGGCAGCGACAGACCCAGCTCCCCCAGCGCCTCGACGAACTCCTCGGCGCTGAACCGGTCGACCTTCGGGTGCTCGAGGAACGTGCGGTAGGACCAGCGCTGCAACGCGTGGCGGGTGACCTCTTCAAACACAAGCTGCCCGCCCGGGCGCAGCACCCGCACCGCCTCGGCCACCGCCTCGCGCCAGACCGGGACGTGGTGGACCACCGCGAAGTCCACGACGGCATCCACCGCCGCGTCGGCGACCGGCAGCGCGCGTGCGTCACCGACGCGCACATCGACCCGCGACCCGAACCGCGCCAAGCGCCGCCGGGCACGCTGGACCATCACCGGGTCCAGATCCACCGCTGTGACGTGCGCGGCGCCCCACCGCTGCAGCAGCAGCTCGGCACCGGCGCCGCGCCCACAACCGATCTCGACCACGCGCAGGCCGGCGATCCGGGCGCCCAGACGCTCCAACAGCGGCAGTTCGTACGAACGCTGCAGCCACGCCCGGGGTGGGCTGTCGACGAGCATCGTCTCGATCCGGTTCATCAGCACAGCTGCCCTCCCTGGGCCTCGGTCTTGCCTCGTTGCCGTTCATCCCGCATGGACGCTAGCATCGACCAATACCGATCATCGCTGCAAGTCCAAATCTACGTAGCCGGCCGACCTGACCTCGACCACCGCCATGGAGCAACAGGACCTGCCCACCACCTCCATGGTCGTGCTCGGTGGTGGGTACGTCGGCTTGGAGCAGGCCCAGCTCTGGGCACACCTGGGCGTCGACGTCACCCTCGTGGGCCGAGTGGCCCCCTACGCCGAACCCGAGGTCGCTGACGTGCTCCGCACCGCCTTCCAGGAGGAGGGCATCACGGTGCTCGAGGAATGCGGGCGGGAAGTAGCGCCTCACGCCGGAGGGGTCATCGTCACCACCGACAGCGGCGTTCAAGTCCATGGCCAGCGGTTGTTGATCGCCACCGGCCGCCGCGCCAGCACCAGCGGTCTGGGGCTGGAGGCCGCCGGGATCGGCACCGACGCACGCGGATTCATCCTCGTGGATGAGAACCTGCGCACGACCAACCACCGCGTGCACGCGGCCGGGGATGTCTCCGGTGCGCCGCAGTACGTTTACGTCGCCGCGAAGACTGGCCGAGTTGCCGCGGCCGGTGCGCTGGGTGAGCCCTCCACGGTGGACTACCGCGCGGCCTGCCGGGGGTCACCTTCACCACTCCGCAGATGGCCAGCGCCGGACTGACCGAAGCCCGCGCCCTCGAGCTCGGCCACGACTGCGACTTGCCGAATCCTGGGTGCACAGGACATTCCGCGCGCACTGGTCAGCGAGGACACTCGGGGGGTCCTCAAACTCGTCATCGACGCCCAGACCCGCAAGGTCCTGGGTGTGCACGCCGCACCTTACGGCGCCGGAGAGCTCATGAACCGCCCCAGGTTCTCTGCCGGTCCTATACGGGGTGCGGCTCTCGGTTGAGAGCAGCGTAGTGGGCTTGCTCGTACTCCGTGGGTGGGACGTTGCCCAGCGAGCTGTGGAGCCGGCGGGTGTTGTACCAGTCGACCCAGCCGGCGGTGGCGTACTCGACGTCGGCGATGCTCTTGTAGGGCCCGTCGTGGAAGACCGTGGTGCGGATGCACTCGGCCTTGTAGAGGCCGTTGACCGTCTCCATCAGCGCGTTGTCGTACGCGTCGCCGACGGATCCGATGGAGGGCCGGATCTCCTCCAGCGCGAGGTGCTCGGTCAGCCTCAGACTCGTATATTGCGACCCCGCGTCTGAGTTCAGCGGAATTCCGCTGAACTCAGATTATGCCGAGCAGTGCGTTAAGCCGAGGCCTGTGCGTCTGGCCTGCGTGTGAGGGGGTGGCCGGCTGGTTCCTCGGCTTAACGGCCGGGGGTCCGTGGCTAGCGTCCGCTGTGTTCGTGCAACCAGCGGAAGGAGACGGTCATGGGTGCGACGGTGGAGGAGCTCGGCGCGGTGGTCCTGGACGGGCTGCGCACGGCTGGCTACCAGGAGTCGACGGTCGGCCAGTACGAGAAGACGATCAGGGCACTGACCGGGTTCGTCGCGGCGCGCGGCGGCGTGTACACCCCTGCGCTGGGGGCCGCGTTCGCGAGGCTGACGGTCAGTCCCCGGACCGGGCGGTTCAGCGCTCAGCGCCGGTTGGACTACAACCGACTGGTCGCCCTGCTCGACACCTACGTCCTGACCGGACGGTTCGACCTGGCGACGCGGAAGCGCGGTGGTGGGGGGCCTCGACCAGCCTCGGAGCAGTTCGTGGCACTCGATGCCTCGTGGGAGCAGGACATGGCCGATCGGGGATTGGCCCCGGCCACGCGCGCGGCGTACGGGCGCATCGCCCGCGCCTACCTGGTGTTCCTGGAGGACCAGGGGGTCACCGGCCTGGACGGTGCCGACGGGGCCAGCGTGCTGGCGTTCCTGGAGTCGCTGACCGAGCGGTGGGCGAGGTCATCCTTGTTCTGGGTGGTGTCGAACTTCCGCCCGTTCCTGAAGTTCACCGGGCGCACCGACCTGGTGGACGCGGTAGGCCTGGCCGGCGTGAGGCGCTCCCACCGGATCCTTGCCGTCCTCGACGACGCCGACACCCAGCACGTCGTGCAGGCGTGCACCGGCCCGGCGGTGTCCGCCCGGGACGGCGCGCTGACGTTGCTGGCGCTGACTACAGGGTTGCGTGCCTGCGACATCGTCGCCCTGCGGCTGAGCGACATCGACTGGCGCGGCGCGACGGTGGGGATCGTGCAGCAGAAGACGAAGAACCCCCTGACCGTGCCGTTAGCAGCTCTGGTGCTGGCCAGGCTGGCGGACTACGTCCTTGACGAACGACCCGCCTCGGGCGACGATCACGTGTTCCTGCGGTCGGTGGCCCCGTACACCGGGCTGGCCGATCATGCCTCGATCTACCGGGTGATCGCACAGACGTTCCGCACGGCTGGCCTCGCCCAGGTCAAGGCCGGGACCTCGTTCCTGCGGCACAACGCCGCCTCCAAGCTGCTAGCCGCCAGCGTCCCCCTGCCTACGATCTCGGCGGTGCTGGGCCATGCCAGCCAGGAGTCGACGAGCACCTACCTGAGCCTGGATGCCGACCGCCTGCTCGAGTGCGTGCTGCCCGTGCCCGTCGGTGGACGATCATGAGCACCGGTCACGGCTTCACCAGCGTCTTCGCCGCACAGCTGGATGAGTATCTGGCGTTCAAGGAGGCCATGGGCTTCCACGGCGCCTCCCGGGTCTGGTACCTGCGGAAGTTCGACGCCTGGTGCGCCGAGCGCGGCCTCGACACGTTCGACCAGGTCACCGTCGAGGGCTGGGTGACCGACCGGCTGTCCCGCTGCGGGGCCTACCCATCCTGGATGTCCTACATCCGCGACTTCGGCCGCTGGCTGCAGGCTCACGGCCACACCGACGCCTACGTGCTCTCCGAACGGTGGAAGGCACCCTTCGTGCCGGCCCACCCCTACCTGCTCAGCACGGCCGAGATCGACGCGTTCTTCACCGCCGCGGCCCACCTTCGCGCCGCCTCCCCGTGGGCGTGGCAGGCGGTCGCGTTCTTCACGCTTATGCACTGCTGCGGGATCAGGACCGGGGAGGCCCGTGCCCTGGCCACCCAGGACGTCGACCTGACCCACGCTCGCGTCGACATCGTCTCGGCCAAGGGTGAGCGCAGCCGCCGGCTCCCGGTCACCGAGGACGTCGTGAAGGTGCTGCGGGCCTGCGACCACCTCTCCCGTCGTCGCTTCCCGGCACGGCCCACGTTCTTCATCTCCGCGGTCGGAACCCAGGTCAGCCCTGCCGCGGTCGGGGTGATCTTCAACCGGATCTGGGACCAGGCCGCCCTGGTCCGGCGTCCCGGCGGGAAGGCTCCCCGCCCGTACGACTTCAGGCACCACTTCGCCTACGCCAACATCGAGCGGTGGGCGGCCCAGGGCAAGGACGTGGCCGCGCTGCTGCCCTACCTGGCCGCCTACATGGGACACGCGACCTTCGAGTCCACCTACTACTACGTCCACACCTCCCCGGACTTCATGACCGCCTACGCCGACACGGTCTCCTCGGCCGCCTCGGTGCTGCCGGAGGTGGGGTTCGAATGAGACGCGACCCGGACACCGACGCCCCGAACTTCTGGGTCTTCGCCAGGGACTACCTGCACGCCTACATGCCCAGGGCCCGGCGGCTCTCACCCAGGACGGTCCAGGCCTACCGGATCAGCCTGGAGTGCCTCATCGGCTACCTGAGCGAGTCGAAGGCGTGGACCGTGAGGACGTCAGCTTCGACCACCTCGAACGGGCCCACCTGAAGGCGTGGCTGGCCTGGATGAGCGAGCAGAAGGGCTACGCGCCGAACACGACCGCGCTGCGGCTCAGCGCGGTCAAGGCGTTCCTGGCCTACAGCGCGGCCGAGGACATCACCCTGGTCGCGCTCCACCAGGGCGCCCAAGCCCTGCGAGCCCCGGCCAGCCCCAGGAGGCCGGTCGAGTACCTCACCGGTGATCAGACCAGGGCCGTGCTGGGCGCGTTCACCGGCAAGACCGTCAAGTCGCGCCGGAACCGGATGCTGCTGATCCTGCTCTACGAGACCGCCGCCCGCGTCAGCGAGATCACCGACCTGACCCTGGCCGACCTGAGCTTGGACAAGCCGGCCCACGTCAGGCTGACCGGCAAGCGGAACAAGACCCGCACCGTGCCGTTGGCCGACGTCACGACAGCGCACCTGGGCGTCTACCTGGCCGAGTTCCACCCCGACCAAGACCGACTCCCGGCCAGCAGGCCGGTGTTCTACAGCAACCACCGTGGGCAGCCGACCGCCCTGTCGGTCGACACCGTCGCCACCGTGCTGAAGACAGCCGCGAGCACCGCACGAGCCACCAGCCCCACCGTCCCGGCGAGCATCCACTGCCACATGCTGCGCAAGACCAAGGCGATGGACCTCTACCAACAAGGCATCCCGCTGCCGATCATCATGCGCCTGCTCGGCCACGAGAGCGCCTCGACGACATCGGCGTTCTACGCGTTCGCGACCCTGGACATGATGCGCCAGGCCGTCGACGCCGCCACCCCCGCGATCAGCACCCCACCCACACAGCCACTCACCCAGGAAAAGCTCCAAGCCCTCTACGACCTGCGGTAGCCCAGGTCGTTAAGCCGAGGAACCAGCCGGCCACCCCCTCACACGCAGGCCAGACGCACAGGCCTCGGCTTAACCCAGTCCTCGGCATAATCTGAGTGATGGATCAGCTCACCGGCGGGGGTGGGGTGGCCCTCGCGGTCGCGCTGCCACAGCGCCATCCGCAGCGGGATCATCACCAGGTCGGTGTGCTTGGTCGTCGCGGCGTGCCAGGCCACGATCCGCTGGGCGTAGACGTCGAGGATGAACGCGACGTAGGTGAACCCGGCCCACGTCCGCACGTACGTGAAGTCGGTGACCCAGACCCGGTTCGGCGCGCAGGCGGTGAAGTCGCGGTCGAGCAGGTCAGCGGCGCGGATGCCGTCCTTGGCCGGGATCGTGGTCCGGGTGCCCTTGTCGCGGCGCACCCCGACCAGGTCCAGCGTGCTCATCGCCCGGTCCACCGACCCCGCGCTGGCCTCGGGCAGGTCGGTGCGGCGCAGGTAGGCGGTCATCTTCCGCCGCCCGTAGAGGCCCTCCGGGGTCAGCTTGCGTCGCCCGTGCCGGTCGGTGGTCCAGGCGACCTGCCGCACGGCGGCGACGACGTGAGCGTCGGAGAGCGTCCGTGCCGCGACCACGCGGCCGGGCTGCCTCCAGCTGCGGTAGGTCCGCGCGGCGACCTGGCAGCCCTGCTCGCGCAGCACCCGACAGATCGACTCGACCGCGTGGCCCTGAGCCTTCATGGTGTCGATGAACCCCATGATCAGCGGTTGCGGGGGTCGAGTTCCCCGATGCTCCTATGTCAAGGCCGGCGTCTCAGGCGGCCTGCTGGATGTGGGTGGAGGCTGGGATCTGGTCGGCGCGCA
>NZ_CANMUA010000013.1 GCF_947500995.1 uncultured Serinicoccus sp. | reverse complement strand
GGCACCAGCCATGGCAAACAAAACATGGCATCAAAAAACAAACACGCTGTTGAGTTCTCAAGAATCGGACACACACCATCATCCGTGCGCTTTCGCGCCGTGATGTCAGGGGCTTTCTTCTAGGTTACGCACCTGCGCTTCCGGGAGTCAAATCCCGTCCGAGCCCTGCTCGGACGCCGTCGGTGCGTGGTGCCGTACCCGGGACCGGCCACCTCTCGGTGTCCGTGCCTCCCTGTCGGTGCGGCGAGAGGAAACTCTAGGTGACGTTGGGCGCCGACCACAAATCTGCTGGTCAGGAGGCCTTTCGGACCGCTGCGAGGCTCTTGCGGCCGCGCTTGAGCAGGGCCACCTGGCCATGCAGGAAGTCGTCCTGGGCCAGCAGACGGTCCACGTCGTCGACGCGGGCGTTGTTGAGGCTGACCCCTCCCTCGCCGACGAGTCGGCGGGCAGCTCCCCTGCTGTCGGCCAGTCCGGTGCGCACCAGGGCGTCGAGCACGCTGTCGCCGACGTCCGCCGACCCACCGGGCAGCTCGGCCGTGGCGTCCTGGAGCGTGCCGGCCTCGAGCGTCGCCGGGTCGGCCCGCCCGAAGAGCACCTGGCTCGCGGCCTCGACCTGCGCGGTGGCCGCCGCCCCGTGGACGAGGGTCGTGACGTCCGCCGCCAGGGCCCGCTGCGCCTCGCGCAGGTGGGGCCGCTCGCGGGCTGACTCCTCCAGCGCGCTGATCTGCGCGGCGTCCCGGTCGGTGAAGACACGCAGCAGCTTGCCGGTCTCCTCGTCGGCCACGTTGATCCAGTACTGGTAGAAGGCGTAGGGCGAGGTCATGTCGGCCGAGAGCCACACGGCGTTGCCCTCGGACTTGCCGTACTTCATGCCGTTCTCGTCGGTGATGAGGGGTGTCGTGAGCACCTGGACCGAGGCACCCTCGACCCGGTGGATGAGGTCCACCCCCGCGGTCAGGTTGCCCCACTGGTCCTGCCCTCCGGTCTGCAGCGTGCAGCCGTACTCGCGGAACAGGTGCAGGTAGTCCAGCCCCTGCAGCAGCTGGTAGCTGAACTCGGTGTAGGAGATCCCCTCCTGGCTCTGCAGCCGCGCGGCGATGGCCTCCTTGCGGATCATCTGGTTCACCCGGAAGTGCTGGCCCACGTCACGCAGGAAGTCCAGCGCGCTCAGCGGTGCCGTCCAGTCCAGGTTGTTGACCATGATGACCGGGTTGTCCCCCTCGACCTCGAGGAACGGCCGGACCAGCTGCTGGATCCGGGCGACGTTGGCGGCAGCCTCGTCCTTGGTCTTGAGCACCCGCTCCGAGGTCGCCTTGGGGTCGCCGATGAGCCCGGTGGACCCGCCGACCAGGCAGATGACCCGGTGCCCCGCGCGCTGGAGGTGGCGCAGCACGATGAGCTGGACGAGGTTGCCGAAGTGCAGCGACGGCGCGGTCGGGTCGAAGCCGCAGTAGACGGTGATCGGTCCGTCGTCGAAGGCCTGGCGCAGCGCGGCCTCGTCGGTGGTCTGCGCCACCAGGCCCCGCCACCGCAGCTCGTCGAGGATGTGGGTCACCGTGGGGTCCTTCCGGTCGTGGGGGCACGAGATCGCGTCGTGGTGGGGCCAGCCTACTGTCGGCCCGACCGACGCCCCGACGTGCTGCGCGACCCGGCACGGCGCGGGGCCGCCGCCCGGTATGCCGACACCGTCGCCTCCCCCGTCAGCCAGAAGCGCCACGGGAAGAGCTCGGCCGAGCCTCCCTCCCCGCTCACCCCGACGCGTGGTCCCGTGCGGACGGCAGGAGGCAGCTCCGAGCGCGCCGCCCCCGTCGGCACCCGGAGCGAGAGCGGGGAGCCGGGACCGCACAGGTCCAGCCCGTCGTGCCGCCGGTCGAGCCCGAGCGCGCGCCCCAGGTTGCCCGGCCCGCGGGCCAGCTCGCGGTCGGGGACGGGGCTGGACCTCCCCTGCAGACGCCGACGCCGGGCCAGCGGCGCGCCGGCGACCACCTCCCCCGCCCGGAGCAGGACGGCCGACGCCGTGCCCGGCGGACCGGTCACGATGTTGGCGCAGCAGTGCAGGCCGTGGCTGAGGTAGACGTAGAGATGGCCGGCGGGACCGAACATCACCCCGGTGCGCGCCGTGGGTCCGCGGTAGGCGTGCGACCCGGGGTCGGAGGAGCCGGCGTAGGCCTCCACCTCGGTCAGCCGGACGGCTACCCCGTCGTGGGTGAGGACGCAGCCCAGCAGCCGGGGAGCCACCTCCAGCACCGGGCCGGACAGCTCCCTGCGCGGCAGCAGGCTCCCGTCCCCGCCCTGGCCGGGGGCCCCGGAGGGCACGGCCGGAAGATCAGTCACGGATGGCGGGCATCTCGCGCACCCAGTGCCGGAGCCGCGCGAGCTGCTTGAGCAGGTGCGCCCGCTGCTCGGTCACCCGCACCGGGGCGGTGCCCCCGTGCGCGTTGCGCGAGGCCAGGGAGCCCGGCACGGTGAGCACCGTGCGCACCCCCGGGTGCAGGTGGGGGCTGATGGAGGCCAGCGCGGCGTCGTCCAGGTCCTCCAGGCCGATGCCCCGCTCCTCGCAGTGCCGCACGCACGCACCGGCCACCTCGTGCGCGACCCGGAACGGCACGCCCTCGCGCACCAGCCACTCGGCCACGTCCGTGGCCAGCGAGAACCCCTGGGGCGCGAGCTCCTCCAGGCGCTGGGGGTGGAACGTGAGGGTGGCCACCATCCCCGAGACCGCGGGCAGCAGCACCTCCAGGGTGTCGACCGCGTCGAAGACCGGCTCCTTGTCCTCCTGCAGGTCCCGGTTGTAGGCGAGCGGCAGCCCCTTGAGCGTGGCCAGCAGACCGGCGTTGTCACCGATGAGGCGGCCCGCCTTGCCCCGGGCCAGCTCGGCGACGTCAGGGTTCTTCTTCTGCGGCATGATGCTCGAGCCCGTCGAGAACGCGTCGTCGAGCGTGACGAAGCCGAACTCCGCCGTGGCCCAGAGGATGACCTCCTCGGCGATCCGCGACAGGTCGACCGCCGTCATCGCCATGACGAAGGAGAACTCCGCGGCGAAGTCGCGCGAGGCGGTGCCGTCGATGGAGTTGTCGACGGCGCGCGGCATACCGAGGTCGTGGGCGACCGACTGCGGGTCGAGCCCCAGGGAGGACCCGGCCAGGGCGCCGGAGCCGTAGGGCGAGACCGCTGCGCGCTGGTCCCAGTCCACCAGCCGCTCCACGTCGCGCACGAGGGCCCAGGCGTGGGCCTGCAGGTGGTGAGCGAGGAGCACCGGCTGCGCGTGCTGGAGGTGGGTCCGCCCCGGCATCGCCACCTCGGGGTGGGCCGCGGCCTGGTCGACGAGCGCCTGCACCACCTCGAGCACCCGGGCGCCCAGCAGGCGGGCCTGGTCCCGGAGGTACATGCGGAACTGCGCCGCCACCTGGTCGTTGCGGGACCGCCCGGCCCGCAGCCGTCCTCCCACCTCCGGCCCGGCACGCTCGATGAGCCCCCGCTCCAGCGCGGTGTGCACGTCCTCGTCCGTGTCGAGGGCGACGAACGCACCCGAGCCGAGATCGGCGAGCAGCTGCCCCAGGGCCGCGAGCATGGCCTCGAGGTCGTCGTCGGACAGGAGCCCGGCCCGGTGCAGGACTCGGGCGTGCGCCCGCGACCCGGCCAGGTCGTAGGGAGCCAACCTCCAGTCGAAGTGCGTGCTCTTGCTGAGAGCGGCCAACGCATCGCTGGGGCCGCCGGTGAAGCGGCCTCCCCACAGGCTCACGGTCATGTCACCAGTCTGTCAGGTGCCGTCGCGCTGCTCGGGCTCGGCCGCCAGCGTGAGGAGCCGGTGCGCCGTGTCCGGGCCACCCGCGGGGTCGGTGGTGATGACGAGGATGGTGTCGTCCCCGGCGATCGTGCCCAGGATGTCCTCGGCGTCGCTGCGGTCGATGGCCGAGGCGAGGAACTGCGCGGCACCGGGCGGCGTGCGCAGCACCACCTGGTTGCCGACGGAGCGGGCGCTGACCAGTAGCTCCTGGCACAGGCGGGCGAGCCGGTGGCTGACCTCCACCTGGTCCTGGGCGGGCCGGGGGGTGTGGTCACCGCCCTCGCCGGGCACGGCGTAGACCAGCTGCCGCCCCCGTCGCACCTTGACCGCGTCCAGCTCGACGAGGTCGCGGGAGAGGGTGGCCTGGGTGACCGAGATGCCGTCCTCGGACAGCAGGTCGAGCAGCTGCCCCTGGGAGCCCACCGCGTGCCGTTCCAGCAGGTCGCTGATGCGCTGGTGCCGCGCGGCACGGGTCATGGGGATCGAGGTCACGGTGCACGAGTATACCGATGTCTGCATGCTTATGCATCACTGCGGCGGCCCCGGCGACGGTACCGTGCCGCCATGGCGCACCCGCTCATGGTGGACCCGGAGAGCCACGTGCTGACCCGTCTCCGGGGGATCTGCCTGTCCCTGCCCGGGGCTGCCGAGAAGACCAGCCACGGCCACCCGGCGTTCTACACCCAGCGGGTGTTCGCCTACCTGGGGGCCTCCATCAAGGTGGACGGCGCCTACGAGCGGCACCCGGAGGCACTGGTCGTCAAGCCCCACCCCGACGAGGCGCGGGCCCTGCTCGAGGAGCCGCGGTGCTTCCGGCCGGCGTATCTCGGACCTGCGGGCTGGGTGGCCGTCGACCTCGAGGCGGGGACCGACTGGACCGAGGTCGCCGAGCTGGTCGAGGAGTCCTACCGCGCGACCGCTCCTCGGCGTCTCGTCGCCGAGCTGGACACCCGTCGGGGAGGGACGGCCTGACCCGGGGCCTCCGGCGTCTCAGGACCTCGTGACGTCCCAGAGCTCCCGCGCGACCGCGACGGCCGCCTCCCCCCGGGACCGCTGGAAGGCACGCAGGGTCGGCAGGCCGGGTGCGGCCGGGCGCCGGGACGCGTCGAGCAGGAAGCCCGCCAGCCCGACGACGACACCGAGCACGTCCTCGCGCGTCGCGCCGAGCGCCAGGATCGCCGGGAGGTGCGGTCCGAGGTCCACCTCCCCGACCGCCCAGACGTCGACGAGCAGCGAGCTGGCATCGAACCACGCGGCCCCACGGCTCGCCCACGGCCAGTCGACGAGCCGCACCCGCCCGTCGGTCCCGACCAGCAGGTTGTCCGCGCGGACGTCGGTGTGCACGACCGTGTCGCCCGACAGCCGGCCCAGGGTGCGCGACGACAGGCTGTGCAGCTCGGCCAGCCGCGCCCCGAGCCAGGGGTCCAGGTCGGCGGGCGGGTCGTCCCGCAGCCGGGTCCAGCTGCCGAACTCGGCGGAGAGCTCCTCGGACAGGTCGGGCCAGGAGGCCGGGGCCCGGTGACGGGCGAGCTCGGTGAGCGCGGTGAGGGTGCCCTCCAGCTCGGCCCCGGTCCAGGGGGCGTGCGGGTGCCGGCCCTCCACCTCCTCGGTCATGACGGCGACCCAGCCGTCGTCGTCGAGGTGGGCGACGAGGGCGGGGGCGAGGTCCAGCCCCTCGGCGGCGAGGCTGCGCAGCACGCGCGCCTCCCTGCGGTGCAGGTCGGGCGAGTCCGGGTTGGGTCGGGAGCCGACCGCCTTGACGAAGGCGCGCCGACCCTCGGCGGTCCGGACCCGGTCCGCCGACCCGGGAGAGAAGCCGGCCGGTTGCGAGACCGCCTCGACGACGGGTCCGCCGAGGACCCGCGCGGCCCAGTCGTGGACCGGGGCGGGGAGGTCCTCCCACGGCGTCCGGACGCCGAAGCCGCTCACGTCAGGTGGCCAACGGGTCGTCCTCGCCCCACGGCCGCAGGCGCAGCATGCGGGCGCCCTCGGGCAGGCCGCGTGCTGACCACGCGCGCAGGGTGTCGAGGTCGTCCGCGCCCGCGCGCACCATCCGGCCGGAGAAGCCGTCGAGCTCGCCCGAGGCGAGGGCGAGGAGCAGGTCGGTCACGTCGCCCGGCGCCGTCCACTCGGTGCGGCCCTCGTGCATCCGCATCGAGTGGGTCATGTCCGTCTCGACGACGCCCGGCGCCAGGTCGAAGGCGAGGACGCCGTGCTCGGCGCCGCCGGCCGCCACACCGCCGGTGATGCGGGCCAGTGCCGACTTGGAGCCGCAGTACGCCGTGAGGTCGGCGCGTTCCTTGGTGCCCGACCCGGAGTTGATGTTGACGACCCGGCCGCCCCCCGCCTCGATCATGTGCGGCACCACCGCCCGGGTCAGCAGGAACGGACCGCGCACGTTGGTCACCATCACCTGCCACCACTCCTCGACGTCGGCCTCCCACAGCGGCACCTCGGCCTCGATGAGGCCGGCGTTGTTGACGAGCAGGTCGATCCGGCCGTGCTGCTCGACGACCCGGGCGACCGCCGAGGCGACCTGGTCGGCGTCGGTGACGTCGCACGGCACCCCCTCGGCGCCCTCGGCGACCGTGCCGGAGCGGGACATGCCGACGACCCGCCACCCCGCGCCCAGCAGCGCCTCGACCGCGAGGGCGCCGATGCCGCGCGACGCCCCGGTCACCAGGGCCACCCGGGCGCTCACCGCTGCACCGCCCCGTGGTCCTGGGCGGCCCGTCGGACGGCCGCATCCCGCGCCTCGTTGACCTCCTGCGTGGTCAGGGTCCGGTCCGGCGCCCGGAAGTGCATCCGGAAGGCCAGGGAGTGCCGGTCCTGCGCCACCTGGTCACCGGCGTAGACGTCGAAGAGCTCCAGGCTCTCCAGGAGCTCGCCCGCCCCCGCACGCAGCGACTCCTCGATCGCGCTGAAGCGGACACCGCGGGGCACCTCCAGCGCGACGTCGGAGGTCGCGAGGGGATGGGTGGACAACGGGCTGGCCTGGGTCCGGTGGTCGCTCGCCGCGACGAGGACGTCGAGATCCAGCTCGGCGGCACTGGTGCGCGCCGGGAGGCCCAGGCGCTGGACCACCGTGGGGTGGAGCTCGCCGGCCCAGCCCACCAGGGTCCCGTCCGCCAGGGTCAGGTCGACGCAGCGGCCCGGGTGGAAGGACGCCCGCTCGCTCTGCTCCCGGCGGACCTCCACCCCCAGGGCGTCCGCGACGGCATGCGCCCACCCGACGACGTCGACGACATCGACCGGGCGACCCCGGCCCCACCACCCGGACCGGTCGGCCTGGCCGGCGGCCATGACCGCCACGTGCCACGGCTGGGCGGGCACGGCGGAGCGGATCTGGGCCAGGACCTCGTCGTCGGGCTGCTCACCGACACCCGGCACCGGGGCCAGCGCCTCGCCCGCGGGCAGGGTCACGCTGTCGATCTCGAAGAGGGCGACGTCGCGGCTGCCCCGCGAGACGTTGCGGCGCAGCGCCTCCGGCAGCGTCTGCAGCAGGGCGGTCCGCAGCAGCGGCGCCTCGTCCGACAGCGGGTTGGCGAGCCGGACCGCATCGCGGTGCGGGTCGTCATCCTCCAGCCCGAGCTCGTCGAAGCGCTCGGCGCCGACGAAGGGGTAGGTGAGGACCTCCTGGAGGCCCTGCCCCGCCAGGGCGGTCGCCACCGCGCGACGGGCCCGCTGGCCGTGGGTCAGGCCACGTCCGCCGACCGCCCGGGGGACGACCGACGGGATCTTGTCGTAGCCGTCGATGCGGGCGACCTCCTCGACCAGCCCGGGGGCGTCGGTGAGGTCGGGACGCCAGCTCGGCGGCCGGACGGTGACCACCCGGTCGGCGGCCTCCCCCTGCACCTCGCACCCGATGAGCCGCAGGATCTCCAGCACCCGCTGCAGGTCGTAGTTGACCCCCACGTAGCGGCTCGCCAGCGTGAGGTCGAGGTCGACGACCGGCCGCTCCGGCCGCTGGTCGGCATCGGTGACCGCCGGGTCGGCGCTCCCGCCCCCGTGCTCCACGAGCAGGTCCACCGCCAGCTGGGCGGCGGCCGCCGTCACGTCCGGGTCCACCCCCCGCTCGAAGCGCTTGGCCGCCTCGCTGGAGAGCCGGTGCCGGCGCGACGTCCGGCCGACCGACCGGGCGTCGAAGTGCGCCGACTCGATGAGCACGTCGGTCGTCACCCCCGGGGTCACCTCGCCGTCCTCGCCGCCCATGACCCCGGCCAGCGCGAGCACCCGCTCGCCGCCGTCGGTGATGAGCAGGTCCTCGGGATCCAGGGCGCGGTCCACGTCGTCGAGCGTCGTCAGCCGCTCACCGGGGCGGGCCCGGCGGACCACGACGGGCCCGCCGAGCGTGGCCAGGTCGAAGGCGTGCAACGGCTGGCCGAGCGCCAGCATCACGTAGTTGGTCACGTCGACCGCCAGCCCGATGGGACGCATACCGGCCTCGGTCAGCCGGCGTGCCATCCACTCCGGGGTGGTCCGGGTGAGGTCGATGCCGCGCACCACCCGGGCGAGGTAGCGGTCGCAGCCCGGGATCCCCTCGAGCGGGGCCTCGTCGGCGAGCCGCACGGCATACCCCTCCCCCTCGCCGCGGTCGACGGGCAGCGAGGCGGGGTCGGTGTATGCCGCGCCCGTGGCGTGCGAGTACTCCCGGGCGATGCCCCGGATCGAGAAGCAGTAGCCGCGGTCGGGGGTGACGTTGACCTCGACGGTCTCCCGGTCCAGCCCGAGCACCCCGATGAGGTCGTCCCCGGGAGCCAGTCGCGCGACGACCTCGGCGGGCAGCAGGCGCGGCAGCACGAGGATGCCGTCGTGGTCCTCACCGATGCCGAGCTCGCGGACCGAGCAGATCATGCCGGCCGACACGTGCCCGTAGGTCTTGCGGGCGCTGATCGTCAGCGGACCCTGCGGGGTCGGCAGGCTGCCGCCGGGCAGGATCACCGCGACGAGGTCGCCGACCGCGAAGTTGTGCGCCCCGCAGACGATCCCCTGGGGCTCGCCGCTGCCGTTGGCGTCGCCGACGTCGACCTGGCACCAGTTGATCGTCTTGCCGTTCTTCTGCTCCTCGGGGGTCATCTCGAGCACCCGGCCGACGACGAGCGGGCCGCCGACACCACTGGTGTGCAGCCCCTCCTCCTCCAGCCCCACCGCCACGAGGTCGGCGGCGATCTGCTCGCCGGTGACGCCCTCGGGCAGCGTGACGTACTCGCCCAGCCAGTCGACCGGTACCCGCATCAGATCTCCATCCCGAACTGCGCGTTGAAGCGCACGTCTCCCTCGATGAGCTCTCGCATGTCCGCGATGCCGTGCCTGAACATCGCCGTGCGCTCCACCCCCATGCCGAAGGCGAAGCCCTGGTAGCGCTCGGGGTCGACACCGCAGGCGCGCAGCACGTTGTGGTGGACCATCCCGCAACCACCCCACTCGATCCAGCCGGTGCCGCCGCACGTCCGGCAGGGCGGGGCGGTCGGCTCCCCCCGGCAGACGAAGCAGCGGAAGTCCATCTCCGCGCTGGGCTCGGTGAAGGGGAAGTATGCCGGTCGCAGCCGGCTCACGATCCCGGCTCCGAACATCGCCTCCGCGAGCCGGTCCAGGGTGCCCTTGAGGTGGGCCATCGTCAGGCCCTCGTCGATGGCCAGCCCCTCGAGCTGGTGGAAGACCGGGGTGTGCGTGGCGTCGAGCTCGTCGGTGCGGAAGGTCTTGCCGGGTACCGCGACGTACAGCGGCACCCCGCGCTCGAGCAGCGACCGCGCCTGCACCGGTGAGGTGTGCGTGCGCAGCACCAGACCCGCCTTCGCCGGCTCGACGAAGAAGGTGTCCTGCATCTGCCGGGCCGGGTGGTCCTTGTCGAAGTTCAGCGCGTCGAAGTTGAACCACTCGGCCTCGACCTGCGGCCCCTCGGCGATCTCCCACCCCATGCCGACCATCGCGTCCGCCATGCGCTCGGCGGTGACGGTCAACACGTGGCGACGACCCAGCGGCCGGCGCCCGGGGGCGACCGTGAGGTCCATGGCCTCCTCGACGAGGATGCGCTCGTCCCGCTCGGCCTCCAGCTCCTGCTGGCGCCGCCCCAGCGCCTGGTTGACCCGCCCCCGTGCCTGGCCCACGAGCTTGCCGGCCGCGGCCTTCTCCGGGCCCGGGAGGCCGCCGATGGCCCGGTTGGCCTGAGCGAGCGGCGAGCGGTCCCCGGCGTGCGCCAGCCGGGCCTCCTTCAGCCCGTCCAGGTCGCCGGCCCGGGCGATCGCCTCGAGGGCCTGGGCGACGTCGGCCTCGACGCTCTCCTGGGTCAGCGCGGGCCCCGAGGACGCCGAGCCGCCCCCCTCGCGCGGCGACCCTCCCTCGTCGGTGCCTGCGGGCATACCGGCTGGACTGGGCTGACTGTTGGCGTCGGACACCTGCGCAAGTCTAGGTGGGCGCCGTGCGCCCCCACGACCGGGTTTCCCCGGCGGCCGCAGAGGCGTGCAGGCAGACCGTCGCGGCCATCGCGAGGTTCAGCGACTCGGCCCGCTCGATGGGGATCGAGACACCGACGTCGCACGAGGCGAGCACCTCGGCGGGCATCCCCCAGGCCTCGTTGCCGAGGACCCACGCGTGCGGCCCGCCCAGGTCGGCGTCCGGGAGCCGGACCTCCCCGGCTCCGTCGGCGGCGAGCAGCCGGATCCCGCGCGCCCGGCACGCGTCCAGCAGCTCCCCCACCGGTGTCCCCACACTGACCGGCAGGTGGAAGAGCGCCCCGACGGTGGAGCGCACGACCTTGGGATGGTGCACGTCCACGGAGGCGGCGCTCACGAGCACCGCCGCGGCACCGAAGGCGCTCGCCCCCCGCAGCACGGTGCCCGCGTTGCCGGGGTCACGCACGTGCGTGAGCACGACGGCGAAGTCCCCGGGCCCCACGGCGTCCAGCGCCTGGTCGAGGGGCACGTCGACCTGCTCGGCGACGGCCAGCACCCCCTGCGGCGAGCCGGTGTCGGCCATCGCCGCCAGCACCTCCTCGGTGCACGTCCAGGTCGGCACGTCCTCGCGCCGTGCCGCGTCGAGGATCTCGGTATGCCGCTCGCCCGCCGCCGCGGTGACGTAGAGCGCACGGGCGTGCCCCGCGGCATACCCGAGCAGCTCGCGCACGGCCTGCGGGCCCTCGACGAGGAACCGGCACGACCGCGTGCGGGCAGCACGACGCCCCAGTGCCGAGACCTCCCGGACCCGTTCGCTGCGAGCGTTGCTCAGCAGCGGACGGTCGGAGGCGCTCATGCGCTGGGGCGTCGGTGCGTCGTTCGGCGGCTCAGGCCGCGGACTCCGCCGCGGTGCCGACGGCCGGCACGTTGGCGCGGGAGAGCTCGACGAGCGCGGCGAAGGCCGTCTCGTCGTGGACGGCGAGCTCGGCCAGCATGCGGCGGTCGACCTCGACACCGGCGGCCTTGAGGCCCTGGATGAACCGGTTGTAGGTCATGCCGTGGGCGCGGGCGCCGGCGTTGATGCGCTGGATCCAGAGGCGACGGAAGTCACCCTTGCGGGCGCGCCGGTCGTTGTAGCTGTAGACCAGGCTGTGGGTGACCTGCTCCTTGGCCTTGCGGTAGAGCCGGCTGCGCTGCCCGCGGTAACCGCTGGCGCGCTCCAGGACGACCCGGCGCTTCTTGTGGGCGTTGACCGCCCGCTTCACGCGTGCCACGTGAGTACTCCTTGACTAGTGCTTCAGGGGGTGGGTTCGAGGGGAAGGCGCCCGGTCAGAGACCGAGCATCTTCTTGACCTTGCGGACGTCGCTGGGCGCGACCTCCTTGTCGTTGACCAGCCGGCGCGCGGCCTGGCTGCTGCGCTCCTGGAACTTGTGCACGTGGCGCGCGCGCTGGTGCATGAGCTTGCCGGAACCCGTCACGCGGAACCGCTTCTTGGCGCCGCTGTGGGTCTTCATCTTCGGCATGAGCCGATCTCCTTCGTCGTCATCGTCTCGCCCGGGGTGCCGGGCGTGGTTCTGTGGGGTGTGCCGGTGGTCGCGGGCCCGAGCCGTGCGCTCGTGCCCGCAGGCTCACTGGGCGTCGCCGGCGAGGGCCGCCCCGTCGTCCGCCGGGCCGGTGGGCTGCTCACCCTGGGCGCGCTCGGCGTCCCGACGCTTGGCCTGCCGCACCTGGGCCTTCTTGGCGGTCGGACCGAGCACCATGACCATGTTGCGGCCGTCCTGCTTGGGCGCGCTCTCGACGTGACCCAGCTCGACGACGTCCTCGGCCAGCCGCTGCAGCAGCCGGAAGCCCAGCTCGGGGCGGGACTGCTCGCGGCCACGGAACATGATGGTCACCTTGACCTTGTCGCCCGCCTTGAGGAAGCGCACGACGTGGCCCTTCTTGGTGCCGTAGTCGTGGTCGTCGATCTTCGGCCGGAGCTTGATCTCCTTGATGACCGTGTTGACCTGGTTCTTGCGGGCTTCCCTGGCCTTCATGGCGGCTTCGTACTTGTACTTGCCGTAGTCCATGAGCTTGGCGACCGGAGGGCGCGCCATCGGGGCGACCTCGACCAGGTCGAGGTCGGCCTCGGCCGCCAGCCGCAGCGCGTCCTCGACGCGCACGATGCCGACCTGTTCCCCGTTGGGGCCCACCAACCGCACTTCCGGGACCCGGATGCGGTCGTTGATGCGAGGCTCGCTGATGTGCCTGCTCCTTCGTCGTCGTGTCGTGACGACCCCGGGCACCAGAAAGGCCTCCTGGCACCGGGTGCGCAAGAGGCCGACGGAGACGCTGCCCGCGACGGATCGCGAGGACGTCTCACCCGCCCGGTGCGGACACCGTGCGGGACCGGGACCCGGCGACCTGGACGGTCGACGCGGGTGGAGGCGGGGGCCTCTCTTGCACGTCGGGCGCGCGAACGCCCGACTGGTCACTCCCCAGGGTAGCAGACGGAGGCGGCCCGCCCCGAGCACTGTCGGGACGGGCCGCCTGGTAGGAGGGCTGCTGACCTGACGGTCAGCCTCCCGTCAGCACCCGATCTTGCGGAGGGCGAAGTCCTCCGTCACGATCCGGCCCCGCGGTACCCGCACGTCGTCGACCGTCGGACGGTACCCGTCCTTGGCGACGATGGTCTGGTACCGACCCGTGATCACCCAGGAGGCGTAGGACCCGTCGTCCTCGGTGATGAGGCTGTAGCCGGGGTCGTCACCCTTGTTGGGGGTGAGGTCCACGACGGCGCCTCCGAGGCCGACCCGTGAGGTGTCGCACTCGATGCCCTCGACCGTGCCCTGCATCTTGCCCCAGTTGCGCGGCGGCGTGACATGCATCGTCACGTCGATCGGCTCGAGGTCCTGCGGGGTGCTGGTCCGGATACCGATACCGGCGGTGTAGTCCCCCGGCTGGGCGACGGTGGCGTCGGTGGTGACGGTGACCCGCACCCGCTCACCCGGCTCGAGGGTGAACTCCATCGGGTCCACGGTCAGCCAGTCGACGTCCGCGGCGCTCGACCCGCAGTCGTCGTAGCCGGGCAGCTGCTCGGCCACGTCGATCGGGGTGAAGCCGCCGGTGGAGCCACCGACCTTGGCGATGCCGCAGGCCATGCCACCGCGGTACACCGCGGCGCTGCTGGCCGGGATCTCCGACCACTCACCGGACGCACCGTCGAGCGCGAAGCTCGCGTTGGTGACGGCGCCACCCTGGACCCCACCGTTGACGACCAGCTGGCCGTTGGCGGCGGAGACCTGAGCGGCCCAGTGGTCGGCCGGCGCGTCGGGCAGCTCGGTCCAGCTGTCGCTGCCCGGGTCGTAGGCGTAGGTGTCGGCGATGCCGCCGGAGCCCGGGTTGCCACCCGAGCACAGCACCTGACCGTCGACCCCGCCGCAGACGACGAACGCGGCCGCGACCGGGTAGTCGGCGAGCTGCTGCCAGCTGTCGTCGGCCGCGTCGTAGGCCATCACCGTGTCGCTCATCGGGGTGCAGTCGGCCGTCGTGCAGCCACCCACCGAGTAGAGCATCCCGTCCAGGACCGCGGTCCCGGCGGCCGACCGGGCCTCCGGGGCCGGCGCCGCCGACGACCAGGAGTCGGAACCGGGGTCGTAGGTGTGGGTGGCGCTCGACACGCCGCCGTCCACCCAGCCACCCGTGACCACGATCCGGCCGTCGACCGCACCGGCGGTGATCGCCGAGGCCGGCTCGGGCAGCGCTGCCGACTCGACCCACTCCATCGCGGCGGGGTCGTAGCGGTTGACGTCGGCGAAGGCCGCCGAGCCGGTCGTGCCGCCCAGCGTGTACCAGTCGCCGTCGAGGTTCACCACGCGGTTGTCCATGGCCACCCGCGGGTAGTTGCCCAGCGGGGTCCACGGGTCGGCGGCCACGCGGACGGGGTCGGCCGCACCGGTGCTGCCGAACCTTCCGGTGGCCCCGGCGGCCAGCGAGGTCTCCACGTCGAGCGTGACGACCTCACCCTCGTCTCCCTCGTAGGCCGCACCCATGCGCTCGGTGGAGCCGTCGACGCGCAGGATCTCGAACCCGCCGGCCTGCTCGGTCATGGTCACCTCGGCGGCGCCGGACCCGGTGTTGTTCACCCAGAAACGGTGGTTCCGCGTGGACCCGAGCGGCTGGTAGACCTCGATCTCGCTCTCGTCCACGACGACGAAGCCGGAGCCGAGGACGAAGTCCGCGCGCACCGCGTCGGACGCGGCGACGGTGACGTCCTGCGTGGTGGAGGCGAAGCCGCGGGCCGATGCCTCGAAGGGGTGCGTCCCCGGGGAGGCCGAGAACAGCCAGTAGAAGCCGTCGTCCAGGTTGTCGTCCGACGGGGTCGCCATCGTGGTGCCGGACTCCTCCGGCGCGTCCACGTTGGTGACGGTCGCGCCGACGACACCCTCGCCGTCCTCCTCGCCGTAGACGTTGCCGACCACGTAGCCGCCCTCGCCGGTGGGCGAGCAGGCCCGGTTGCCCAGGAAGACGTCGTCGACCTGCCACCACCAGGCGTAGGAGGCCTGGTGGTAGTGGAAGGCCACCTTGACGTCGGACTCGCCTGCCGCGTCGGGCAGCTGCACGACCTGCTCCATGGGCCCGCGGACGGAGTTGTCCTGGCTCAGGACGGTCGTCCAGGTCTCGCCACCGTCGGTGCTGAGCTCGACGTCGGCCAGGTCCGCGCCCAGGGCGTAGAAGTCCTGCTGGAAGCCGACGACGGGCTCGGACAGGTCGCTCATGTCGACGGACGGGCTGACGAGGTAGGTGTCCTGGCTGCCGCCCGACCCGTAGAAGTCGGAGTCGACGACCGCGAAGCCGCCCTCACCACCGGTGAGGTTGCCGCGCTCACCCGGGTCGTCGAACCGCCAGACCTCACCTGTCCCTGCCTCGTCGACGACCTCCCAGCCCTCGGGCGCGGATGCCCCGTCGAAGCTCTCGGTCACGCCGTCGACGTCGTAGGCGTACCCGGGGGCGGTGCACGTCGCGGCGTCGACCGGGACGGAGACGTCGAGTCCCTCGCCTCCGGCGGAGGCCTCGACCGTCGTGGAGAGGTATCCGGGGTACTGCACCTGCACCGTGAGCTCGAAGGTCTCGCCCTCGGGCAGGTCCAGCGAGAACTCACCGGTCTCGGGGTCGGTGTAGGCCGCCGCGGGGGTCCCCTCGGCGCTCACCCGCGCGTAGAGCGGGAAGCCGTAGCCGGAGCCGTCGGTGACGGTGCCCGTCACGGTCCCGCTCGGGACCGGCTCGAGCGCCGCGTCGACGGTGGTCGTCCCACCCGGCTCGACGGTGGCGCTCGCGGTCTCGGTGGCATACCCGAACGTGCTCATCGTGAGGTCGTAGTCGCCCGAGGACAGGGTCGCCGAGTACTCGCCCGCCTCACCGGTGAGCAGCTCGCGCTCGGTGCCGCCCTCGATGACGACGGAGGCGTCGGCGAGCGGGTCGCCGCTGCTGGCGTCCGTGACGGTGCCCTCCAGCGTGCCGGCGTCCCCGATGGGCGAGGAGGTCACCAGCTCGAGGGCGTCCAGCCGGCCCTCGCCGAAGACGTTGTTGTCCTCGGCGGTGCCGCCGCACTGCAGGTCCTCGGTGTCGATCGCCGTGCCGTTGAGCAGGTTGCGCGTGCCCTCGACATCACCGATCAGGGCCGGTGCGCCGGACCACGCCAGCGCCACCGCGCCCGCGACGTGCGGGCTGGCCATCGAGGTGCCGCTGTACACGGCATACCCGTTGCCGGGGACGGAGGAGCGCACCGCGCTGCCGGGGGCCGAGATGTTGGGCTTGATCTCCCCGTCCTGGCCCGCGCCGCGACCGGAGGTCCCGGAGATGGTGTGGTTGATGTTGTAGTTGCCGACGCTGTAGGCCACGATGCGGCTGCCCGGTGAGCCGGAGCTCTCGCAGGAGGGGCCGGAGTTGCCGTTGGCGAAGACGCCGAACTGGCCGCTGGCCGCCCACGCCTCGATGATGTCCTCCATGAAGGGGGCGTTCGAGGGGGCGGTGGTGCCCCAGCTGTTGTTGATGATGTGCGGGCGCTTCGAGACGTCCGGGTTCTCGCCCTCGAGGTCGGTGGGCTCGAGCATCCACTCGCCGGAGGCGATGAGCGCCGCGTCGCTGGGGCAGCAGCCGTTGGCGGCGATCCACGTGGCGCCGGGGGCGACGCCCACCTGGTTGTCGCCACCGTCGTCGCCGACCATGGTGCCGGTCACGTGGGTGCCGTGCCCGTCGCCGTCCGCCGGGGCGTCGGGCGAGGTGCCGGCGGCGTCGAACCAGTTGTAGTCGTGGTCGAAGGTGCCGTCGCCGTTGTTGCCCCGGTAAGAGTTCACCAGCGCCGGGTGGTCGTACTGCGCACCCGAGTCGATCGTGGCGACGACGACGCCCTCTCCGCGGATGCCGAGGTCGTTCCACACCTCGGGAGCGTTGACGTCGTCGACCCCCCACTCGACGGCGGCCGGCGCCATCTGCGGCTCCTCCACCTTGAGGGGCGGCAGCTCGATCTCCATCGGGGCGTAGATGCCCTCGACGCCCTGCTCGGACGCCATCGACGTCACCAGGTCGAGGTCGGCGGCGTCGACGCGGATCGAGTTGGTCGCCCAGAAGCTGCGGTACTCCACCCCCGCGTCGTCCAGATCCTGGCGCAGGTCGGCCTGGCTCTGCGTCGCGGATGCCTGCAACGCATCAGCGACCGCCTGGCCCCGCTTGTCCCAGTCGGTGATCGAGGCGAACTGCTGCAGGTCGGGCCGGTCGCCGAAGCGGACCCAGACGTCCGAGCGCCCCTGGCTCTCCAGCGCGGCGTCCACCGCCGCCTCGATCTTCTCGTCGGGACCGGCGGCCACCGACGTCGCGGACGCCGGCAGCGTGGCGGCGCCCGGGACGAGCAAGGCGCCGGTGGCCAGGGTGGCCCACCAGCGCCGTGGGGATGATGAGTGCATCAACTGCCCTACTTTCTTCAACGGTACGTTCGTCGACGCGGCAGGTCTGCCACCGTCGTCCAGCAGTCCCGACAGGGCCGCGACGCGGCCTACCACCATCCCCGGATCCACCCATGGTCTGCCGAGGACGGACGCCCCGGCTCGTCGTCGACACTATGGAGGCGGTTTCACAGGGCGCAACGAACTTGACGATCTTCATACCGAACCTTTGCCCCTCGCTGACCAGGGGCGCCGGGCGCCACCCCAACTTGAGTCGTTCAAGTTTTCGTGATCGGGTGGGGGTATGACCCCGTCACCCGCCTTCGCCGACACCCTGCGGGGCGTCGGTCTGCGGGTCACACCTTCTCGCCTGGCCGTCCTCGACACCCTCCACCGTCACCCCCATCTCGAGGCGACGGACGTGGTGCGGCTCACCCGGGCCCAGCACCGGGGCGTGTCCGTCCAGGGCGTGTACGACGTGCTGCGCGTCCTCGCCTCCGCGCGGTTGGTGCGCCGGATCCAGCCGGCGCACGCGGTGGCGCGCTACGAGCTGGACCTCGGGGACAACCACCACCACGTCGTCTGCCGCGACTGCGAGGTGCTCGTGGACGTGCCCTGCGTGGTCGGGTCGGCTCCCTGCGTCGACACGGCCGGCGCGAGCGCCGCGGGGTTCGCGGTCGACGAGGCCGAGGTCATCTACTGGGGCCTGTGCCCCGCGTGTCGCGACCGCGCGACCCACCAGACCACCGATGTCCCATCCACCCATCCCAAGGAGCAGGTATGACCTACCCCGGATACGTGAACGCCGAGCACTCCGGCCAGGGCCCCGAGCCCACCGGAGGAACCACGTCGAACGGCGCGCCCCACGACTCCGACCGCAACAGCCTCTCGGTCGGGCCGAACGGCCCGCTCATGCTGCACGACGTCAGCCTCGTCGAGGCGCTGGCGCACTTCGACCGGGAGAAGGTCCCGGAGCGCCTGCCCCACGCCAAGGGCTCCGGCGCCTTCGGCACGTTCGAGACCACCGAGGACGTCTCGGCCTACACCAAGGCCGGCATCTTCCAGCAGGGGGCCTCCAGCGAGGTCATCACCCGCTTCTCCACCGTCGCCGGTGAGCAGGGGTCGCCCGACACCTGGCGGGACGTGCGCGGCTTCTCGGTGCGGCTCTACACCGACGAGGGCAACCTGGACATCGTCGGCAACAACACCCCCATCTTCTTCGTGCGGGACCCGCTGAAGTTCCCGAACTTCATCCGGTCCCAGCGCCGCACCCCGGACAGCGGGCTGCGCGACCCCAACATGCAGTGGGACTTCTGGACCGCCAACCCCGAGTCCTCGCACCAGGTGAGCTACCTCATGGGCGACCGTGGGCTGCCGAGGACGTGGCGCGAGATGAACGGCTACTCCTCGCACACCTACATGTGGGTCAACGAGCAGGGGGAGCGCTTCTGGGTGAAGTACCACTGGCACAGCGACCAGGGTGTCCACAACATCAGCAACGAGGAGGCGGACCGGCTCGCCGGCTCCGACGCCGACTACCACCGGCGCGACCTCTTCGAGGCGATCGACCGCGGCGACCACCCCAGTTGGACCCTGTCGGTGCAGGTCATGCCGTACGACGAGGCCAAGACCTACCGCTACAACCCGTTCGACCTGACCAAGGTGTGGCCCCACTCGGACTACCCGCTCGTCAAGGTGGGCAGGATGACGCTGAACCGCAACCCGGAGAACTGGTTCGCCCAGATCGAGCAGGTCGCCTTCTCGCCGTCCAACCAGGTGGTCGGCACCGGCGTCTCCCCCGACAAGATGCTGCTGGCGCGCGTGTTCTCCTACCCGGACGCCCAGCGGCACCGCATCGGTGCCAACTTCACCCACCTGCCGGTGAACCAGCCCAAGGTCCAGGTCAACACCTACCAGTTCGACGGACCGATGGCCTACCTGCACTCGGGGAGCCAGCCCACCTACGTCACCAACTCCTACGGTCGCCCGTGGTCGGACCGGACCGGCCCCGTGGAGAACGGCTGGGAGGCCGACGGCGAGCTGGTCCGCCAGGCCTACGACCTGCGCGAGGACGACAGCGACACCGGGCAGGCCGCCCTGCTGGTGGGCGAGGTCTACGACGACGCCCAGCGCGAGCGCCTGGCCCAGACGGTCGGCGGCATGATGGGCGCGTGCGACCCGATGATCCGGGAGCGCGTCTACGAGTACTGGCGGAACATCCACCAGGGCGTGGGTGAGCGCATCGAGCAGATCGCCACCGAGGCCGAGGTCAGGGAGAGCGACGGCGGCACGCCGCAGGTCGAGTCCCTGGGCGAGGCCCGGGAGGATCTGGTCGGCAGCCACCGCTGAGACGGCGGCGCGCCGACGCCGCAGATCGACCGGAGCGCCCCACCGCCGCACCGCGGCCGGTGGGGCGCTCCCGTGTGCCGGGCTCCTTCGAGGTGGTGCGTCGGCCGGCCTCTGCTCAGGCGGTGCGCAGGCGGAACGCGACCGCGTCGATGCGCTCGCGCACCTCGGGCTCCAGCCCGATCCCCCGGCCGAGCCGTGCCACGACGCCCTCCAGCTCGGGTCCGGTGAGCCCCGGCCGCAGGGCGAGCGTCACGACCAGCTCGCCCCCCTCCCCGCCGAGGTCGTGCCCCCGCACGGCGTCCTCCTGCGCCACCGCTGCCGCCACGGCGCGCGCGACGTGCTCGTCGCGGTGCGCCGGAGCCCAGGACCGCCCGGTCGCGAGCGCGCGCACCATGCTCCCGGTGAGCGTCCAGGCGGCCGGGCCCGGTCGGGCTGGGAGGTCCAGCGGTACCACCTCGCAGCCCTCCTGCAGCGCGGCCCGGGCGGCTCGCTGCGCCGTCACCGGCACCGGACGGGCGCGGGGGTCCCAGGCGGTGAGCGCCCGCGTGCTGGTGAAGGCCGGCAGCGCGCGCTGACCGTCCGGCGCGACCAGGGTGACCGAGGCCATGTCGCTGCGCGCGTCGACGGGGGTGCCCGAGCTGTCGTCGACCTCGGCGGCCACCGCGACGATCGGCACGACCAGCCGCGCCCGGGCGACGGCGGCCACCACGTCGGTCGCCTCGGCGTCGCCGCCGCCGAGCAGCCCCGCCAGGACCGCGTCCGCCTCCCCGGTGTCGCCGTCGAAGCCGGTACCGGTCAGGGTGCGGCCGGCCCACGGCACGCCGCCGGTGTCGGCGCCGTCCTGCGGCCGGTGCTGGGAGAAGCGGCCGGTCACCGGCAGGCCTCCAGGGCCTCGTGCAGGGTGAACGCACCCTCGTGCAGCGCTGCTCCCAGCACCACCTCGTCCACGTCCGGGCAGTCGCGCAGCGCCCGCAGGTCGGCCAGGCCGGCGACCCCTCCGGAGGCGGTCACCGCCGAGCCCACGAGCCGGGCGACCGAGCTGAAGAGCGCCACGTCGGCCCCCGTCCTCCGGCCGTCGCGGGACGCGTCGGCCACCAGCACGCGCACCCTGCCCTCGCGCAGGACCGCGTGCCTGGCGACGACCTCGGAGACCGGGCCCAGCCGCACCGTCGTCCCCCGGGCGACGACGTCGCCGTCGCGCACGTCGATCGCGACGACCAGGCGCTCCCCCAGCCGGCGCGCCGCCTCCTCGACGAGGGCGGGGTCGGCCAGGGCCGAGCTGGCGAGGACCACGCGGACGGCGCGGGTGCTCTCCGCCCAGGACAGGTCCTCCGGCCCGGCGATGCCGCCGGAGAGCTGCACCGGGACGGGCAGCTCCTCGACCAGACCCGCCATGAGCTCGGGGTCGCCACCTCGGCCGAAGGCGTGGTCCAGGTCGACGAGGTGGAGGAGCCGAGCACCCTCGCGCACGAGGGACAGGGCCACCTCCGACGGACGAGCCCCGGCGTCACCGGGGACCTGGGCCGCCCGACCGGCCGCCACGTCCACCGCCGGGAGGAGGGTCAGGCCACGGGTCACGACAGCACGCCCAGCTCTCGGCGCAGGCGGACGGAGTCGCGGACGGCGTCCTGGAACCACCCGACCTGCTGAGGGTCGGGCTCGCTGCGGACCGCACCCGGGAGCGCGTCCGCGTGGGCGGGGTCCTCCACCAGGCGGGTGCCGGGCAGACCGAGGGTGGCCATGACGGCCTGCAGCATGCGGGCCGGGCGCACCCGGGTCTCGTGCAGCAGGTCCACGAGCTCGTCCCGCACGGCCGGGGCGGCGCCCGCCAGACCGACGATCTCCGCAGGTCCGGCGAGGTCCAGGCCCGGCGGTCGCAACAGGCCCTTCTCCGGCTCCCACACCACCCAGCGGACCCGACGGCGCCGCCCCGGCTGGTGCAGCGTCACCAGGGCGCGCCCGTCCACCTCGAAGAACCCGAGTCCCGGTGCGGCCTTGGCGGACAGCGCCCGGCAGGCGCTGAGCAGCCCACCGTCCTCGTAGGGCGGCCCGGCACGGGAGGGGCCGCGGGTGACCACGGCCACCCAGCCCTGCAGCGGGACCACGGTGACCGGGACGATGCTGGCGCCCACCCAGGCATCGACCTCGTGCCGCGGGCCGGACGCGAGGACGAGCCCCTGGGAGCGTCCGGACGTCGTCACATCGTCGGGTCGGCTCACCCGGCACATCCTACGGACCGGCGGGGCCGGGTCCGTCCTCGCCACGGCGACCGCGGGGGGACCGCCCGAACGGGTCGCGGCGGGGCGGGGGGAAGTGGCCGGCGTCGCGCGGCGGCGAGGCCACGCGAGGGCGGCCGAAGCCGTCGGTGCGCCGGTCCCGGGACGGCGCGTCCGGCCGGGTCCGGGTGGGCGAGCCGACGGCACGCCCCGGGGACTCCCCCTCGGCGCCCGGCCGCGGTGGCCTGTTGCCGTAGAGCAGGCGCTCCACCACCTCGCGGGCGTGCCGGGCGGTCCGCCTCCAGTCCTGGGCCAGGGACGCGCCGCTGCCCGGGCCCCGCCGCATGACCCGGGACATGCCCTCCGCGTCGCGCAGGTGGCTGGGCACGCTGTCGACCGGACGTCCCCGCCACACGATGCCGGCGTCGCGCAGCTGGGAGGCGACGCACCAGGCCTGGACCAACGGCACCTGGTCCTGGTCCGAGAGCAGCCCCGCCTCGCCCGCCGCACGGAGCGCCTCGATGGTGCTGGTCGTCCGGAGGCCGGGATGGTCGTGGGCGTGCTGCAGCTGCAGCAGCTGGGCCACCCACTCCACGTCCGACAGCCCGCCCATGCCCAGCTTGAGGTGGGTCCGGGGGTCCGCGCCGCGGGGCAGCCGCTCGGCCTCCATGCGGGCCTTGAGCTTGCGGATCTCCCGGACCGCGGCGTCGTCGATCCCTCCGTCCGGCCACCGCAGGGGACGGACCATCTCGGCGAAGGCCTCCCCGAGACCGGCATCCCCGGCCACGGGGCGCGCCCGCAGCAGGGCCTGGGACTCCCAGCCGGCCGACCAGCGCTCGTAGTAGCTGCGGTACCCCTCCAGGCTGCGCACGAGCGGTCCGGCCTTGCCCTCGGGGCGCAGGCCGGCGTCCAGCTCGAGGACCGGGTCGGGGCCGGGACCGGTGAGACCCTTGCGCAGCTCGGTGACGATCTCGACCGCCTGCTCCGCCGCCAGCTCCGCCGATGCCTCCGGGAGCGGCTCGTAGACGAACATGACGTCCGCGTCGCTGGCGTAGCCGACCTCACGGCCACCGAGGCGCCCCATCCCGACGAGGAGCAGCGCCGCGGCGGCCTCCTCCCCCCGGCGGGCCAGCACCCGGCGGGTCGCCACCCCGAGCGCCCCCTCGAGGTAGGCGTCGGTGAGGTCGCTGAGGGCCTGGCGCACCAGCGGCCCCTCCCAGCCGGCCGCCAGGTCGCCCAGCACGATCCGCACCAGCTCCCTGGCCCGCACCGAGCGGACGGAGGCGAAGGCCTCCCCGGCGCTCTCCTGCCGGGTCGCGGCGGCGGTCATCCGGGCCACCAGGGCGTCCTTGTCGGGCGCCACCAGCTCCGCCTCGTCCCCGAGCAGGGCCACCGTCTCCGGGCTCCGGATGAGCAGGTCCACGGCATACCGGCTGGAGGAGAGCACCCGGGCCAGCCGCTGGGCGGCGCTGCCCTCGTCGCGCAGCATCCCGAGGTACCAGTGGGTGGTGCCGAGCGCGTCGCTGATCCGGCGGAAGGCCAGCAGCCCGGCGTCGGGGTCGGCCCCGTCGGCGAACCAGGACAGCATGACCGGGAGCAGGTGTCGCTGGATCGTGGCCCGGCGGCTCACGCCCTCGGTCAGCGCCTCCAGGTGGCGCATCGCGCCGGCCGGGTCGCGGAAGCCGAGCGCGGCCAGCCGCGCGCGGGCCGCCTCGGGCGAGAGCCGCGCCTCGTCGGACGACAGCCGCGCCACCGCCGACAGCAGCGGACGGTAGAACAGCCGCTCGTGGAGACGCCGGACCTCGCGGCGTACCCCCTTCCAGCGCTGCAGGACCGCCCGGTCGGCGTCCCCGCGCTCCCCCAGGGAGCGCCCGAGACGCCGCAGGTCGGCCTCCCCCGTCGGCATGAGATGGGTGCGCTTCATCCGGTGCAGCTGCACGCGGTGCTCCAGGCACCGCAGCAGCCGGTATGCCTCGTCCAGCGCCTGGGCGTCCTCCCGCCCCACGTAGCCCCCGTCGCGCAGGGCGGCCAGCGCCTCCAGCGTGGTCCGGGAGCGGAGGGCGGGGTCGGCCCGGCCGTGCACGAGCTGCAGGAGCTGCACGCTGAACTCGATGTCGCGCAACCCACCCGGTCCCAGCTTGATCTGCCGGTCGACCTCGTCGCGGCGGACGTGCTGCTCGACCCGGCGGCGCATCGACTGCACCTCGTCGACGAAGTTCCCCCGGCCCGCCGCCTCCCACACCATGGGCTCGACGAGCTCGAGCCAGCGTCGGCCGAGGTCCCCGTCGCCGGCGACGACCCGGGCCTTGAGCAGCGCCTGGAACTCCCAGGTCTTGGCCCACCGCTGGTAGTACTCGCGGTGCGAGTCCAGGGAGCGCACGAGCGGACCGTTCTTGCCCTCAGGCCGCAGCGCGGCGTCCACCTGCCAGAGGGCGCCCTCGGACGTGGACTCCCCGCAGATGCGCATCACCGCCGTGGCCAGCCGACCCCCGACCGCGAGCGCCGCGGACTCCTGGGCGCCGGACCGTGGGGCGGCCAGGAAGATGACGTCGACATCGGAGATGTAGTTGAGCTCGCGGCCCCCGGTCTTGCCCATGGCGACGACGGTCAGGGCGCAGGTCTGCTCGTCCTCGACCTCGGCCCTGGCCAGCAGCAGCGCGCCCTCCAGCGCGGCCGACGCGAGGTCGGCGAGGGCCCCGCCGACCGCCGGCAGGAGGGTGACCGGCTCCGGCGAGGTGAGGTCGGCGGTCGCGACCCGCAGCAGCTGGCACCGGTAGGCGACCCGCAGGGCGTCCATCCCGGCGCGTCCCTGCTGCCCGCGCACCGCCTCGACGATGCTCCACGGCTCCGGGGAGAGCCCCTCCGCGACGTCGCTCACGTGCTCGGGGTGCCGCAGGAGGGTCTCGCCCAGCGCGACCGAGCCGCCCAGCAGGGACAGCAGCCGGCGGCGCGGCTCCCCGCCGGCCCGCACGACGGGCAGCGTGACCTCGTCGCAGCGCCGTCCGTCCGCCCCGGTCGACCGCGGGTCGAGCAGGCGCACCAGCAGCAGCAGGGCGGCGTCCGGGTCGGCGCTCGCCCCCAGGTCCGCGAGCAGCCCCGCGACGTCCATCTCCGGCTCGTCGCCGGCATCGCCGAGCCGGCCGAGCACCTCCTCCAGCAGCCGGCCGGCCCGCCCGCTGTCCTGGAAGCCACCGCGGGCGAGCCGACCGGCCCCGAGCTGCGTGCCGCCGGGACGGTTCCCGCTGCGGGGTCGCCCGTCGACGGCGGCGTCCGGCCGGGTGCTGTCCGGTGGTGGCACGGCATACCCTCCGGTCACAGGTGGAGCAGGTAGCGGTCCAGCTCGAACTGCGTGACCTGGGAGCGGTAGTCGCCCCACTCCTGCCACTTGTTGCGCAGGTAGAAGTCGAAGACCTGCTCGCCGAGCACCTCGGCCGCCAGCTCCGAGCCCTCCATCACCGCGACCGCCTCGCCGAGGCTCTGCGGCAGCGGGTCGATGCCCATGGCCCGCCGCTCGGCGTCGGTGAGCACCCAGACGTCGTCCTCGGCCTCCGGCGGCAGGTCGTAGCCCTCCTTGATCCCCCGCAGGCCGGAGGCCAGCACGAGGGCGTAGGTGAGGTAGGGGTTGCAGGCCGCGTCGATCGAGCGCACCTCGACCCGTCGGGAGTGACCGCGACCGACGGAGTACATCGGGACGCGGGCCAGGGCGGAGCGGTTGTTGTGCCCCCAGCAGACGTGGGCAGGGGCCTCCCCGCCGCCCCACAGGCGCTTGTAGGAGTTGACCCACTGGTTGGTCACGGCGCAGATCTCCCGGCTGTGCGCCAGGACCCCCGCCATGAAGCGGCGACCGGTCTGGGAGAGCTCGTAGTCGGCGCCCGGCTCGTAGAACGCGTTGCTGTCGCCCTCGAAGAGGGAGACGTGGGTGTGCATGCCCGACCCGGGGTGCTGGGCGAGCGGCTTGGGCATGAAGGTCGCGAACGCCTTCTCGTGCAGCGCCACCTCCCGCACCACCGTGCGGAAGGTCATGATGTTGTCCGCCATCGACAGGGCGTCGGCGTAGCGCAGGTCGATCTCCTGCTGGCCGGGTCCGCCCTCGTGGTGGCTGAACTCCACGGAGATGCCCATCTGCTCGAGCATCTCGATCGCCCCGCGCCGGAAGTCGTGCCCGTCGCCGCGGGCGACGTGGTCGAAGTAGCCCGCCTGGTCCACCGGGACCGGGCCGAGGGTGCGGTCGTAGGGCTCCTTGAAGAGGTAGAACTCGATCTCGGGGTGGGTGTAGAAGGTGAACCCCTGCTCGCCGGCCCGGTCCAGGGTCCGCCGGAGGATGTTGCGCGAGTCGGTCGCCGCCGGCGTGCCGTCGGGCATGTTGATGTCGCAGAACATCCGGGCCGTACGGTCGCGCCAGGGCAGCACCTGGAAGGTGTCGGCGTCGGGCTGGACGATCATGTCGGCCTCGTAGACCCGGGTGAAGCCCTCGATGACGCTGCCGTCGATGCCGATGCCCTCGGTGAAGGCCTGCTCCAGCTCGGCCGGGGCGACGGCCACCGACTTCAGGGTGCCCATGAGGTCGGTGAACCAGAGCCGGACGAACCGGATGTCCCTCTCCTCGATGGTGCGGAGGACATACTCCTGCTGGCGGTTCATGACCTCATCCTGCCCCATCGGCGAGGTCCGCCGTGGCCCGGGCGTAGTCCCGGGCGAGGGCGCTCAGGTCGGCCCGGTAGTCCGTGATGCGGCACCCCAGACCGTTGGGCTTGACCCGGATCCCCTCCTCGTCCCAGTGCGGCCGCGCCCGGGCGAGCAGGTCGGCGTGGAAGTCGCCCGCGTGGCTGGTCACCCGCCACCAGGTGACGTTGTCGCCCCAGTGCCGCAGGATGGAGCCGACCTGGCGGGGGCCGATGCCCACGAGCGCGGCGAGGTCGCCGTAGCTCACCACCCGTCCGGGCGGCACCTGCTCGACCGCGCGCAGCACCCGCTCGACCAGCACCTCGTCCACCCGGGGCACGCTACCGGGGCGCTGCGGGCGCCGGGGACGAGGCATACGCTGAGCAGCATGAGCGAACTCACGGTCGGGTATGCCGCGATGCTGGAGCAGTTCCACCCCTCCGAGGCGGTGGCGCTCACCGCCGCGGCCGAGGAGCACGGCTTCTCCGGGTGCATGGCCGCCGACCACTTCGCGCCGTGGGTGCCCTCGCAGGGGCAGTCCGCCTTCGTCTGGAACGTCCTCACCGCGGTCGGTGAGCGCACCACCGGCGACCTCGGCCCCGGCGTGGTCTGCCCCAGCTTCCGCTGGCACCCGGCCGTCGTCGCGCAGGCCGCCGCCACCCTGGAGGCGATGTATGCCGGGCGCACCTGGCTCGGGGTGGGCGCGGGCGAGGCGCTCAACGAGCACGTGCTCGGCGGCTACTGGCCGGAGGCCGGCGAGCGCTCGCGCCGGATGTTCGAGGCCGTCGACCTCATCACGCAGCTCTTCCGGGCGTCCCTGGAAGGCAAGGACACGAAGTTCGCCGGCGAGTTCTTCCGGATGGAGACCACCCGGCTGTGGACCATGCCGGACGAGGCGCCGCCGATCCTCGTCGCGACCGCGGGCCCGGTCAACGCGAGGAAGACCGGCCGGCACGCGGACGGCATCATCACCGTCGGCGCCCCGCCGGAGAAGATCGAGATGCTGCTGGGGAAGTTCGCCGACGGGGCCCGGGAGGTGGGCAAGGACCCCGACACCATGCCCAAGGTCCTGCAGCTGCACCTGTCGTGGGCCCCGACCGACGAGGAGGCGCTGGACAACGCGGTGCGCGAGTGGCCCAACGGGGGGATGAAGTTCGGCAAGGCCGACATCCGCTCACCGCACGACTTCGCCGCGATGGCCCAGCTCGTGCGACCGGAGGACTTCGAGGGCCGGATGGTCATCTCCTCCGACCCGGACGTGCACCGTCAGCACATCCAGAGCCTGCTCGACCTCGGCTTCGACCGGGTCTACCTGCACAACGTCGGGCGCAACCAGCAGGAGTGGCTCGAGGTGTTCGGCCGCGAGGTGCTGCCGCAGCTGCACCGCTGAGCCCGCCCTCTCCCCCGACGCCGGCTGCGGCCGCCCGGGTCAGCCCTGGTCGTTGAACGGGTTGTTGTCCCAGTTGTCGTCCTCGCGCTCCTCCTCGTCCCAGCGCTCGGTCTTCTCCCGGGCGATCTCGAGCGCGCGCGCGGCCTCGCCCTCGCTGGCGTAGGGGCCGAGCAGGTCGGCGCTGCGGGCCCGCTCGTCGTCCACCTCGGACTCCACCTGGCCGCTCTTGGTGTTGTACCAGTACTGCATCGCTCGCCTCCACGTGCTCTCGACGGCATGCCTCCGGCGGGAGGCACGGCACCTACGATGGACCCTATGCCCACCCTCGCCCCGATCGCCCCCGGACGTGTCAGCCCCCGCCTGCCGGTGCCCGCCTCGATCGACCGCCCGGAGTACGTCGACCGGCCGGCACCTGCGCCGTTCCGCGGCTCGGAGGTCAAGGACGCCGAGAGGATCGAGGCGATGCGGCACGCCGGGCGGCTGGCCGCGCAGGCGCTGGCGCTGTGCGGGGAGATGGTGCGTCCCGGGATGACGACGGACGCCATCGACCGGGCCGGCCACGAGTTCCTGCTCGACCACGGCGCCTACCCCTCGACCCTGGGCTACCGCGGGTTCCCGAAGTCGCTGTGCACCTCGGTCAACGAGGTCATCTGCCACGGCATCCCCGACGACCGGGAGCTGCGCGAGGGCGACATCTGCAACATCGACATCACGGCATACATCGGCGGGGTGCACGGCGACAACAACGCGACGTTCCTGTGCGGGGAGGTCGCCGAGGAGACCCGCCTGCTGGTCGAGCGGACGCAGGAGGCGTTGGCGCGCGCGATTCGCGCGGCGCGGCCGGGGCGCGAGATCAACGTCATCGGCCGGGTCATCGAGAGCTACGCGAGCCGGTTCGGCTACGGCGTGGTCCGGGACTACACCGGCCACGGTGTCGGCGAGGCCTTCCACTCCGGGCTGGTCATCCCCCACTACGACGCGGCCCCGGACTACGACACCCTCATCGAGCCCGGCATGACCTTCACCATCGAGCCGATGCTCAACCTCGGCACCCCCGAGTGGACCGAGTGGGAGGACGGCTGGACGATCCTCACCGCGGACGGCCGGCCCTCGGCGCAGTTCGAGCACACCCTGCTGATCACCGACGACGGCGCCGAGATCCTCACCCTCCCCTGACCGCGGCGCCGGTCCACGGACCGTGCCGACCCGAGGCACGGCATACTCGGTGGTCCGTCACCACGTGGGAGGAAGCATGGGCAAGAAGCACGACGTCCTCGGGATCGACATCGGGGGCAGCGGGATCAAGGGAGCACCGGTCGACCTCGAGGTCGGTGAGTTCGCCACCGACCGTCAGCGCATCCCCACCCCGGAGGAGTCGACGCCGGATGCTGTGGCGGAGGTGGTCGCCGAGATCGTCGAGAAGTTCGCCGGAGATCTCGACAAGCATGCCCCCCTCGGCATCACCGTGCCCGCCGTGGTCCACCACGGCACCGTCCGGACGGCCGCCAACATCGACCCGTCCTGGATCGGCACCGACGCCGACCACCTCTTCAGCAAGGCGGTGGGCCGCCGGGTGCACGTCATGAACGACGCCGACGCGGCCGGGGTCGCGGAGATGCACTACGGCGCCGGGCGCGGCAACGACGGCGTGGTCCTGCTCACCACCCTGGGCACCGGCATCGGCACCGCGCTCTTCATGGACGGCGAGCTGCTGCCCAACACCGAGCTGGGGCACCTCGAGCTGGACGGCCACGACGCCGAGACCCGCGCCGCCAGCAGCGCCCGGGAGGACGAGGACCTCTCCTGGGAGGAGTGGGCCGAGCGGCTGCAGCGCTACTACTCCCACGTCGAGGACCTGCTGTGGCCCGACCTCATCATCGTGGGCGGGGGCGTGTCGAAGAAGGCGGACAAGTACCTCCCGCTCCTGCACACGCGGGCCCCCATCGTGCCCGCCATGCTCAAGAACGACGCCGGCATCATCGGCGCCGCCTGGCAGGCCAAGCACCTGAGCTGACCCCGTCACGGGGTATGCCGCGCCCCGGCGCGACCGCCGACGTCCGGGTGCCCGCGGTGGCCCGCGGGCTCACCAGGAGGTGTGCCGGGGGCGCCCCTCGTCGTAGCCGGCGGCGCCCTGCAGGCCCACGACGGCGCGGGTGTGGAACTCCCCGATGGTGCGCGCGCCGGCGTAGGTGAAGGCCGAGCGCACCCCGGAGACGATCTGGTCGATGAGGTCCTCCACCCCGGGACGGGCCGGGTCGACGAACATGCGGCCCGAGGAGATGCCCTCCTCGAAGAGGGCGGCCCGGGCCCGGTCGAAGGCCGACATCTCCCGGGTGCGGTTGCGGACCGCGCGCGCGGACGCCATACCGAAGGACTCCTTGTAGAGCCGTCCGTCGGCGTCGCGGATGAGGTCGCCGGGCGACTCCAGCGTCCCGGCGAACCACGAGCCCACCATGACCGAGCCGGCGCCGGCCGCGAGGGCGAGGGCGACGTCCCGGGGGTACTTGACGCCGCCGTCGGCCCAGACGTGGGCGCCGACCTCGCGGGCCGCGTCGGCGCACTCGAGCACCGCGGAGAACTGCGGCCGGCCCACGCCGGTCATCATCCGGGTCGTGCACATCGCCCCGGGCCCGACCCCGACCTTGACGATGTCGGCCCCCGCCTCGACCAGCTCGAGGGTGCCGGTCCGGGAGACGACGTTGCCCGCCGCGATGGCCACCCGCACGCCGGTGGCGGCCTCGTGGTCGTCGCGCGCCCGGACCACGGCCGGGAGGACGTCGATCATCTTGTCCTGGTGACCGTGGGCGGTGTCGACGACGAGCACGTCCGCGCCGGCGTCCAGCAGCTCGGTCGCCCGCCCGGCGACGTCCCCGTTGATGCCCACGGCGGCCCCGACCCGCAGCCGGCCGGCGGCGTCCAGGGCGGGCGCGTAGATCCCGGACCGGACGATCCCGGTGCGGGTCAGCACGCCGGCCAGGTGCCCGTCGACGACCACGGGGGCCATCCCCGCGCGCGTCTCCTCCAGCAGGTCGAAGGCCGCGCGCGGCTCGACGCCCTCCTCGAGCACGACCCGCGGGGGCTGCATGACGTCCCGGACCGAGGAGAACCGGTCGACGCCCTCGGTGTCGGACTCCAGCACGATACCGACCGGGGAGCCGTCCTCGACGACGACCGCGGCCTGGTGCGCCCGCTTGGACATCACCGACAGCAGCTGGGCGACGGGGGCGCCGGGCTCGATGGTGATGGGCGTCTCGTAGAGCGGGTGGCTGTCCTTGACGGCCCCGATCGTCGCCCGCACCTGCGGCAGCGGGATGTCCTGCGGGAGCACCGCGATGCCACCCCGGCGGGCCACGGTCTCGGCCATGCGGCGTCCCGCGACCGCGGTCATGTTGGCGACCACGAGGGGCAGCGTGGTGCCCGTGCCGTCGGCGGTCGACAGGTCGACGTCCAGCCGCGAGGTCACCGACGACCGGGACGGGACCATGAAGACGTCGTTGTAGGTCAGGTCGTGCACCGGCTCGGTGCCGTTGAGGAACTCCACGAGGAGCAAGGCTACGTGCCCACCCCTAGGGTGACGGTATGCAGATCACCCACCTCGGACACGCCTGCCTCCTCGTCGAGGTCGCCGACCAGCGCATCCTGCTCGACCCCGGGGTGTTCTCCTCCGTGGAGGACGTCACCGGGCTCACCGCCGTCGTCGTGACCCACCAGCACCCCGACCACCTGGACCCCGAGCGCACCGCGCCCCTCCTGGCCGCGAACCCGCAGGCCCGGGTGCTCATGGAGGCACAGACCGCGCAGTCGGTCGCCGAGTCCGCGTATGCCGACCGCGTCGGGACGCTCTCGGCCGGCGAGTCCGTGGAGCTCGGCCCAGCCGACTCGCCGGGCCGGGTGACGCTGACCGGGGTCGGGGACAGGCACGCCGTCATCCACCCCTACGTGCCTCGGATCGGCAACACCGGCGTCGTGGTCCGGGCCGAGGGGGAGCCGGTGCTCTACCACCCCGGAGACGCGCTGGACGGCGATCCCGGGCCCGTCGACCTGCTCGGCGTGCCGGTGAGCGCGCCGTGGGGCAAGGTCGCCGAGGCCATCGCCTTCGTGCGGCGGATCGCCCCCGCCCAGGGCGTCGTCCCGATCCACGACGGGCTGCTCAACGACCGCGGCCGCGGGATGTACCTGCAGCACATCGGCGACTTCGGCGCGGACGGCGGGGTCGCGGTCCACGACCTGCGGGGTGCCGGGGCCACGACCTTCCCGCGCTAGCCCGCACCGGACGCGCGCTCAGCCCGCACCGGACGCGCGCTCAGCCCGCGCCGGATGCGTCAGCCGATCCCGGCCGCCCCGAAGGCCAGCCCCAGCAGGTAGGTCGCGACCGCGGCGCCGTAGCCGATGAGCAGCTGGCGCACGCCCCGGCCCAGGGGCGAGGCGCCGGACAGCACCCCCACGACACCACCGGTCACCAGCAGCGCGACCCCGACGGCGAGCATGGCGACCCCGGCCGCGGCATACCCAGTCAGACCGAGCAGGTAGGGCAGCACCGGGATGAGCGCCCCGGAGGCGAAGAACCCGAAGCTGGCCAGCGCCGCCCCCCAGGGGTTGAGCACGGCGTCCTGCTCGTCGGCGTCGGTGGCGGCGACCGGCACGGCGTCGCGGGGCGCCCGGCCGGCCGCCTCCACCTGGCCCAGGACGCTCGCGGCACGCGTCCGCGCCTGGTCCCGGTCCAGCCCGCGGGCGCGGTAGACCAGCTCCAGCTCGTTGGCCTGCAGGTCGAGGGCCCCCAGGGCCTCCCGGGTGCCCTGGGCGGGCTGGGAGGCGGCGAGCAGCTCGCGGGCGGACCGCACCGAGATGTACTCACCGGCCCCCATGGACAGCGCCCCCGCGAGCAGGCCGGCCATCCCGGCCGCCAGGACGACCGCGCCGGACACCCCGGTGCCCGCCATGCCCATGATGAGCGCCAGGTTGGACACCAGCCCGTCGTTCGCCCCGAACACGGCGGCCCGGAAGTTGCCGGACAGCTGCAGCCGGCCTCGTGCCGCGAGGCCCCGCAGGACCTCCTCGTGCACCTGCTCGTCGGCCGCCATGGACGAGGCGGCGTCGGTCTCGCCGGCGTACTGGTTGTCCGACTTGGACCGCTGGAGCAGCGCGAGCACGAAGACCATGCCGAAGCGCCGGGCCAGCCAGGTCTGCAGCCGGTGGGCGAAGGTCGGGTGGGGCGCCGGGTGCGCCCGCTCCCCCAGCAGCCTCTCCCAGTGCTCGGCGTGCCGCTGCTCGGCGTCGGCCAACCCGGTGAGGATGGCCCGCTCCTCGCCCTGGCGGCGGGCCGCGAGGTCGCGGAAGGCACGCATGTTGGCGTGCTCGTCGGCCAGGTGGCGCCGCCAGCGGCGCAGGTCGGCCGGCGTGGGATTCGTCGTCGTCACGTGGGTGGAGTCTACGGCGTGCGCCCCTGACCGCTATCCTGGCGGACGTGGATGAGTCGGCCAGGCGGCCGCGTCGGGCACCTCCGGGTGACCCGCCGAGGAACGTCCGGGCTCCACAGGGCAAGGTGGTGGCCAACAGCCACCCGGGGTGACCCGCGGGACAGTGCCACAGAGAACAGACCGCCCGCCGCCTCGGCGGTGGGTCAGGGTGAAACGGTGGTGTAAGAGACCACCAGCACGTCAGGTGACTGACGTGGCTCGGTAAACCCCACCTGGAGCAAGACCAGACAGTGCGCGACCGAGGGCTGCCCGCCCGAGCGCACGGGTAGGTCGCTGGAGGTGCGCGGCAACGCGCACCCGAGATGGATGGTCGCCACCCTCGCCGTGCCGGTGACGGCGCGAGGGGACAGAACCCGGCGTACCGGCCGGCTCATCCACCCCCGCCGGGAGCCTCAGAAGTGCAGCGCGCCCGTCGCCAGGTCGACGAGGACGAAGATCGCGGTCACCACCAGCAGGCCGATGATGAAGGCGGTCAGCCCGCCGCCGAAGCTGCCGCGTCGGGTGCTGGCCGGGGTGGTCTGCTTGGTGTCCGTCATACCCTGATCCTGTCACATGCTGCGGGCGTCGAGCAGCGCCGCGACACTGCTCGCCACGCCGTCCTCGTCGTTGCTCGGCACCACCTCGTCGGCCAGCGCCAGGACCTGCGGGTGGGCGTTGGCGACGGCATGGGCGCGCCCGGCCCACTCCAGCATCGGTATGTCGTTGAGCATGTCCCCGAACGCCCACACCTCCTGCGGCGCCACCGGTGGGTCCTGCTCGGCGCACCAGGTCAGGAGCGCCAGCGCCTTGGTGACGCCCCGACCGGTGATCTCCCCCAGCTGCACCGCCCCGGAGTCGGCCACCTCGGCGCGCTCCCCCACGACCTGCTTGACCCGGGCGCTGATCTGCTCGGTGGACCAGTCGAGGTGCCGCACGAGGATCTTGCCGGCGGGCTCCTGGGCCAGCTGGCCGATGTCGCCGACCAGCCACTGCCCGTCGGCCCGGTCGTTGGCCCGCTGGAAGTGCGGCTCGCGGGCGAAGCCACGCACCGACTCGGTGGCCAGCGCCGCCCCGGGCAGGGCCTCCTTGAGCTCGGCCAGCAGCGTGCCCACGAGCTCGGTCGGCATGAGCCGGTGGCCGATGATCTCGCGCCGCGACACGTCGTAGGTGAAGGCGCCGTTGCCGCACAGCGCCACCGCCTCGACCCCGAGGTCCCCGAGCTCGTCCATCCACCGGGGCGGGCGGGCGGTGACCAGCACGACCCGGACTCCGGCGGACGCGCAGCGGTCCAGCACCGCCCGGGTCCGCTCGGACACCGTGCCGTCCGAGCGCAGCAGCGTGCCGTCGCAGTCGGAGGCCACGACGCGCACCCCGTCGGGCCCGGGAGGCGAGGCCCTCACGCCTCCTGCCCCACGATGCGCAGGTCGACCTCGCCCGCCAGGATGTCGGCCCGCTCCACCCGCACCGTGACGGCGCTGCCCAGCCGGGCGGTGCCGCTCGCGACGTCGCTGACCGGTGGGTCGAGCAGCTGCACCTGCACCCGGTCGCCGTCGACGCCGTCGACGACGACCGCCGCGAAGTCCTCGCCCACGCGGTCGTGCAGCACGGCCGCCTCGACCGACGCCAGGCAGGCCCGGTCGACCGCCCGGGCGCGCCGGCCGGTCTCCTCCATGACGGCGGGCAGCCCCGGGAGGGCCTCGCGGGCCCAGGCGGGGACCTCGGCCCCGGAGCAGAGCGCCTCGCACACCGCCAGCCCGAACCGGTCGACCAGGCGACGCAGCGGTGCCGTCACGTGCGCGTAGGGCGCGGCCACGGCGGCCTGCAGACGGTCCTCCTCCGCCGGCAGCTCGCCGTCGAACGCGGTGTAGCCCGCCCCGCGGAAGAGGAACGTGGCGGCGTTGACGATCGCGAGGTGCCGGGTGTCGGCCCGGTCGAGGGTGCGGAGGAACTCGCCGTACGGCATACCCTCCGGCCAGTGGGCGCCCAGCGCCTCGACCTCCCGGCGGAAGCGCGCCACCGCTCCCTCACCGGGCTCGGGCATGGTCCGCAGGATGCCGACCCCGCCCTCGAGCATCATCCGGGCGGCGACCATGCCCGTGAGCAGCGAGATCTGGGCGTTCCAGTCCTCGGCGGCCAGCAGCGGGCGCAGGCGCAACGTGTAGTCGCACCCCTCCTCGCCCCCGGTCCCCACCTCCTGCTCCGGCATCGGCAGGCTCGCACCCCCGCGGGCGATCTCGCGGGCGGCACGCAGCTCGCCCACCTCCCGGAGCAGCAGCAGCGTCTCCTCCGCCTCCCCGCCGTCGACGAGCCGCTGCACCTCCTCGTAGGTGTAGCGGCGCCGGGAGCGCACCATGGCCCGGTAGACCTCCGCGGTGTCCCGCACGCCCTCCGCGGTGAGCCGGATGTCCCAGACGTATGCCGGTCGCACGGCGTCGGGGAGCAGACTCGCCGCCTCCTCGCTCAGGGCCGGAGGGTGCAGCGGCACGCGCCTGTCCGGGCAGTAGATCGTCTGCCCGCGCAGCCGCGTCTCCGCGTCGAGCGCGCCCCCCTCGACGAGGAACGCGGGGACGTCGGCGATGGCGTAGCGGACCCGGTAGCCCGACCCGTCGCGCTCCAGGTGCATGGCCTGGTCGAGGTCCATGGAGCCGGGCGGGTCGACGGTGATGAGCTCCACCCCGGTCTCGTCGCGTCCAGGCAGGTCCGGGGCGGCGACTGCCTGCTCGACCTCGGCCAGCGCCGCCTCCGGGAAGGTCTGGCGCACCTCGAGGTCGTCGCGGACCTGCTGGAACGCCTGGGCCAGCAGCCGGCCGGTCCCGGACGCGGTCGGGTCGCAGGCCAGGCTCGTCGCACGCTCCACCATGACGCCCACCCTACGTCGGCGCACCGACACCTGACCTACGCTGACGCGGTGCTCATCCTGCTCCCGCCGTCCGAGTCCAAGCAGACCCGCACCCGTGGCTCGGCGCTGCGCCCGGAGTCCCTCTCCGCCCCCGTGCTGACCCGGGCACGGGATCGCGTGGCCACGGCGTTGTCGCAGGTCAGCGAGGCCCCGGACGCCGCGGCGGTGCTCGGGGTCAGCCCGAACCTCACGGCCGAGATCGCCCGGAACACCCGGCTGCGCACCGCACCGACGCTCCCGGCCCGCGAGCTCTACTCGGGCGTGCTCTACGACGCGCTGGACCTGTCCTCCCTCGACCCCGGCTCGGCGCGGCGGGCCACGTCGCGGCTGCGGGTGGTCTCCGCGCTCTACGGCGTGGTGCGGATGACCGACCGGCTCGCGCCCTACCGCCTGTCGATGGGCGTCAACCTGCCCGGGGTCGGCCCGCTGGCGGGGTTCTGGCGGGAGCACCTCGACCCGGTGCTCGCCGGGGCGGCCGGGCGCGGGTCAGTCGTGGACTGCCGCTCCAGCACGTATGCCGCGGCCTGGACCCCCGCCCCGACCTCCGACCTGGCCCGGCGCTGGGTGCACGTGCGGGTGCCCGGCGCCACCCACATGGCCAAGCACACCCGCGGCCTGGTCGCCCGGGCCCTGTGCCAGGACGCCGCCGACCCGAGGAGCCCGCGGGCCCTGCCCGAGCTGCTCGGTGGCGCCTTCGACGTCGAGCTGCACGAGCCGCGGCGGCCCGGGTCCCCCTGGGTCCTGGACGCCCTGCCCTCCTGAGCGCCATCACCCAGGGCGGCGCGCCACCACGCTGAGCGCCACCGGCACCTGCGAGCGCCACGGCTCGGGCAGCACCCACCCCTCGCCCTCGGGGGTCATCGCGGGGTGCGCCGGCCAGGGCAGGTCCTGGTGCTCGCCGACGTGCTCGAGCCGCAACCCGGCGTCCAGCAGCGCCCCGAGGATCTCGCTCACCGGGTGGGGCCACTCGACGTTGCGCGGCTGGGTGATGGGGGCGACGTCGCCGTCGGTGTAGGTCGTGCCGTCGGCGTAGGTGAAGCTCTCCCCCGACGGCAGCGGGAAGTAGCCGTAGGCCGGGGTCATCGTGCCCGGGTCGGTGTCCCCCATGACGAGGAGCATGGGGTGGCCGTCGCGCAGCAGGAAGGTGCCGCCGGGGCGCAGCAGCGCCGCGACCTGCCGGCCCCAGGTGGCGAGGTCCTGCAGCCAGCAGAGGGTCCCGATCGAGGTGTGCACGTGGTCGAAGGTCGCGCCCACGGCCGCCGCCGCGTCCATGACGTTGGCCTCGACGTAGCGGATGTCCGCCCCGGCGCGCTCCGCGAGGTCGCGGGCGATCCGCAGGGACGCCGGCGACAGGTCGACCCCGGTGCAGCGGGCCCCGCGCCGCGCCAGCCCGAGGGTGTCGGTCCCGAGGTGGCACTGCAGGTGGCAGACGTCCAGCCCGTCCAGACGAGGTATGCCGTCACCGCCGTCCCGCAGCGCCTCCGGCAGGTGCGGGGCGAGGATCTGCAGGTCGCGGCGCACGACCGCGCCCACCCGGGTGGGGTCGGCCACCCAGCCATCGAGGTCGTAGTGCCCGCTGGCCGCGTGCACCTGCGCCCGGCCGTCCCAGTTGGACCGGTTGAGGGCATACCCCTCCTCCGGGGCCACCCGGGCGCGCTCCATGGGGGTGAGGTCGTCCGGTGCCGCGCTCATGGCCCCGACCCTAGGCCAGGCCGCGCAGGTGGTGGGTGTCGTTGACGAAGGTCACCTGCACCCCGCCGTCGGGCCACACCTCGACGGCGCTCAGCGAGGCCGGGCCCGTCGCGATGCTCCAGCCCCGGTCGTGCTCGACCCCCAGGACCCGGCACAGGACGGACATGATGGCGACGCGGTGGGTGGCCACGACGACCGTCCCGCCCGCGGCCACCGCCCGCCCCAGGGCCGCGGCCACCCGGGCGTCGAGGGCCCGCCGGGACTCCCCGCCGGGGCGGGCGTAGTCCAGGTCGGTGCGCAGCCGCACGAGCTCGCGGGGCTGGCGCGCCGCGAGCTCGGGCATGGCCTGGCCGTCCCAGTCGCCGAAGCCCTGCTCGTCCCAGTCCCGGTCCTCCTCGCGCTCGACCCCGAGGCGCTGGGCGAGCAGCTGGCCGGTCTCCCGCGCCCGCGCCAGGGAGGAGGAGACGACCCGGACCGGCGCGGGCACGGAGCGCCCCAGGAGCTCCGCGACGGCACCGGAGGCGGCCCGCGCCTGGGCCCGCCCGGTGGCGTTGAGCGCCGGGTCGGCGCCACCCCGTCCGTCCATCCGGTGCGCCTGCGTGAAGTCGGTGACGCCGTGGCGCACGAGCACCAGCCGGGTGCTGCCCTCGAGGACGGGCAGCGTCTCGTCGGAGAGGTAGGTCTCGCTCGCGGCCTCGACCTCGGCCGGCCCGGGCGCCCGGGCGCCGCCGGCAGCCGCGCCGTGGGTGGGCTCCGCACCGCTGCCCGGGGCCGAGGCCCCGGTGCTCACAGGCCGGACTCCGCCGTCCGGACCAGGATGCGGCCACACTCCTCGCAGCGCACGACCTCGTCCTCGGCGGCGGAACGGATGCGCCCGAGGTCGACGGCGTTGAGCTCGAGCCGGCACCCGCCGCACCGCCGCTGCTGCAGGGGCGCCGCGCCGGAGCCGGTCTGGGCCCGCAGCCGCTCGTAGAGCGCGAGCAGCTCGGCCGACACGTCCGCGATGATGGCGTCGCGTCCCGCGGCCACCTCCTCACGCTCCGCGACGACGGCCGCGACCTTCTCGTCCCGCGCCTCGCGCAGCTCCCCGAGCCGGGCCTCGTGCTGCTGCAGGGCCGAGCTCGCCGCCTGCTGGGCCCCCTGGGCCTGCTCGACGCGTTCCATGACCTCCAGCTCCTCGTCCTCCAGGACGCCCTGCCGCCGGGCCAGCGACTCCAGCTCGTGCTGCAGGCCCTGGAGGTCCTTGGCGCTGCCGGTGCCGGCCTCCAGGCGCTGCCGGTCGCGGGTGGCGCGGTCGCGGACGAGCTGGACGGCCGCCTCGGCCCGGGCCACCTCCCGCTCCAGGTCGCTGACCTCGGTGCTGGTCCGCACCACCTCGGCCTCCAGCCCGGGCTGCTCGCCCTCCATGCGGGCGATGTCGATGAGCTCGGGGACCGAGCGCCGGCGGTGCTCCAGCTGCGAGATGCGCGTGTCCAGCTCCTGGAGCTCGAGCAGCCGGGCCTGCATCTGGGGGCTTGCCTTCACGGGTGGTCTCCTTCGACGGGGTGGTCGGTCGTGCGGTCGTGGTCCGGCCGGGCGCCGACGACGAGGTCCCAGGGGTCGGTGCAGACGCCCGAGATCTCGACCTCGACGTCGAGGCGGCTGAGCAGCAGCTCGCGCAGGCCGGGCAGCCACAGCCACTCGGTGGCGTAGTGGCCGGCGTCGAGGAGGTAGGGCGTCGCGGCGCCCCCGGCGCGGGCCGCGGCCCGCGCCTCCTCCCGGGCCTCGAGGGCCGGGTGGTGCCGCAGGTCGGAGGTGACGTAGACGTCGGCACCGGCGCGCCGCACCGCCTCGAACTCACCGTCCCCGGCACCCCCGAGCACGGCGACCCGGCGCACCGGCGCGTCGGGGTCGCCGCTGACCCGCACCCCACCGGCCGTGGGCGGCAGCGCCGTCGCGAGCCGCTGCGCCAGGGTGCGCAGCGTGACCGGCTCGGGCAGCTCGCCGACCCGGCCGAGCTCCTGCCCCTCGGCCAGGGTCAACGCCTGCGTGGCGGCCAGGCCGCTCGCCGCGGCCAGCGCCTGACCGACCCCGGGGTCGGCGACGTCGGCGTTGGTGTGGGCGCAGTAGAGCGCCACGTCGTTGACCACGAGCTCGGTGACCGTCGCCCCCTTCGCCGACGTCGTCGCGACGGAGTGGATCCCCCGCAGCAGCAGCGGGTGGTGGGTGACCACGAGGTCCGCGCCGGTGCGCACGGCCTCGGCCACGACCTCGAGCGTCGGGTCGACCGCGAGCAGCACCCGGTGCACGCGCTGCTCCGGGTCCCCGGCGACGAGCCCCACGCGGTCCCACGACTGCGCGGTCGCGGTGGGGTAGAGGTCCTCGAGGGTGGCGACGACGTCGGCCAGGGCGACACCGGTCTGCTGCGTGCTGGCGTTCACGTGGGCCCGGCCGGGCTCGAACCGACGACCTACGCGGTGTAAACGCGGCGCTCTACCAGCTGAGCTACAGGCCCCTGTTGTGGTGGGTGTGCCGTCATTGTTGCAGGTGGCGTACCGCCTCGTGCAGCGCACCGATCTGCCGCGCCTCGCCCGGTCCGTGCACGAGCGACCACCGCACCCGCATCCCGGGGTCGACGAGGAAGGTGCCGCGCAGGGCCATCCCGGACTCCTCGTCGAAGACGCCGTAGTCGCGCGCCACCTGGCCGTGCGGCCAGAAGTCCGACAGCAGGGGGAAGCGGTAGCCCTCGTGGGCCGCCCACGCCCGCAGCGCCGGCGCGGGGTCGCAGGACAGGCCGAAGACCTGCACCCGGTCGTTGACGAACTCGTCGATGTTGAGCTGGATCTCCAGCAGCTCGCCGGTGCAGATCGAGGAGAACGCGAAGGGGTAGAAGACGAGCAGGGCGTGCCGGTCGGCCACGGCGGCGGAGAGGGTGTGCCGCTCCCCCGCCTGGTCGGTGAGCGTGAGGTCGGGGGCGGCCTGGCCCACCTCCACCGGGGCGGGTGGTGCAGCGCTCACTTGCGGCCCACCAGGCGCTGGCCCAGCCACTCCCCGAGGTTGACCGCGCCGGAGGCCGTCATCGAGCAGGTGGTGCAGGCGTCCTGCACGTCCGCGGCGGGGACGCGGTCCTCGCGTCCGGCGCCGGGCGTGAGCAGCACGATGCAGCCGCCCTCCTCCATCGTCGTCAGGGCGTCCATGAGCTCGTCCGCGAGGTCGCCCTCCCCGTCGCGCCACCACAGCAGCACGACGTCGACGACGCCGTCGTAGTCGTCCTCCTCCAGCGGGGCCCCGCTCACCGCGGCGGCGGCCTGGCGGACGGCCTCCTCCACGTCGTCGTCGTAGCCGTACTCGACGACCACCTGGCCCGCCCGCAGCCCCAGCTTGCGCAGCATTCCCGCGAGGGGGGCCTCCCCCTGCGCGTCGTCGGTCACGTCCTGCTGCTCCGTCCTCTTCTGCTCGTCCATGGTGGAACAAGACAAGCAGAGTGGCGCGGGTGACGTAAAGGCGGGCCCGGGTCGGCCACCACGGACGCGGCGTCAGGGACGTGACAGACTGGGCCGGACACCCCCTTGCAGGAAGGATCAACCCTGATGGCCCAGGAGCGCTCCACCGGCCCCATCCTGAACGGTCTGCCCAGCCAGGTCCCCGACACGGACCCCGAGGAGACGCAGGAGTGGCTGGAATCGCTGGACTCCGCGATCAGCACCGGCGGGCGCCAGCGGGCCCGTTACCTCATGCTGCGCATGCTGGAGCGGGCCAGGGACTCCCAGGTCGGCATCCCCTCGCTGACCACGACCGACTACATCAACACCATCTCCCCCGAGCAGGAGCCGTGGTTCCCCGGTGACGAGGACATGGAGCGCCGGTACCGCGCCTGGATCCGGTGGAACGCCGCGGTCATGGTGCACCGTGCGCAGCACCCCGACATCGCGGTCGGCGGGCACATCTCGACGTATGCCTCGCAGGCCACCCTCACCGAGGTCGGCTTCAACCACTTCTGGCGCGGTCGTGACCACGAGGGCGGTGGCGACCAGGTCTTCTTCCAGGGCCACGCCTCACCGGGGATCTATGCCCGGGCCTACCTCGAGGGCCGGCTGAGCGAGACCGAGCTCGACGGCTTCCGGCAGGAGAAGAGCAAGGGCCTCCAGGACGACGTCACGGCCGTCCCGTCCTACCCCCACCCCCGGTCGATGCCGGACTTCTGGCAGTTCCCGACCGTCTCGATGGGCATCGGGCCGATGAACGCCATCTACCAGGCGTCGTTCAACAAGTACCTCCACAACCGCGGTCTCAAGGACACCAGCCAGCAGCACGTCTGGGCCTTCCTCGGCGACGGCGAGATGGACGAGCCGGAGTCGCGCGGCCTGCTGCAGGTGGCGGCCAACGAGGAGCTCGACAACCTCACCTTCGTCGTCAACTGCAACCTGCAGCGCCTGGACGGCCCGGTGCGCGGCAACGGCAAGATCGTGCAGGAGCTGGAGAGCTTCTTCCGCGGCGCGGGGTGGAACGTCGTCAAGGTCCTGTGGGGCCGCGGCTGGGACGACCTCATCTCCCAGGACGCCTCCGGCGCGCTGGTCAACCTCTTCAACACCACCCCGGACGGCGACTTCCAGACCTTCCGGGCCAACGACGGCGCGTGGATCCGCGACCACTTCTTCGGGCGCGACCCGCGCACCAAGGAGCTGGTCAAGGACTGGAGCGACGACGACATCTGGTGGAAGCTCAAGCGCGGCGGGCACGACTACCGCAAGGTGTTCGCGGCATACCAGGCCGCGATGAACCACACGGGTCAGCCGACGGTGATCCTGGCGCACACCATCAAGGGCTACTCCCTGGGCAAGAGCTTCGCCGGGCGCAACGCCACGCACCAGATGAAGAAGCTCACGCTGGACGACCTCAAGGCGTTCCGCGACAGCCTGCAGATCCCCATCTCGGACGAGCAGCTGGAGGCCGACCCCTACGCCCCGCCGTACTTCCACCCGGGCGAGGACGACCCGGCGATCCAGTACCTCAAGGAGCGGCGACGCACGCTGGGGGGCTACCTGCCCAAGCGCCAGCCGGGCGGCTCCTCCCTGAAGCTGCCGGACACCAAGGTCTACGACGTGGCCAAGAAGGGCTCGGGCAAGCAGGAGGTCGCCACCACGATGGCCCTGGTGCGCATCTTCAAGGAGTGGATGCGCGACAAGGAGTTCGGCAAGCACGTCGTGCCGATCATCCCGGACGAGGCCCGGACCTTCGGCATGGACAGCTTCTTCCCGACGGCCAAGATCTACAACGTCCACGGGCAGAACTACACCTCGGTCGACGCCGACCTCATGCTGGCCTACAAGGAGTCCGAGCAGGGCCAGATCCTGCACGTCGGGATCAACGAGGCCGGCTCGGTCGGGGCGTTCAGCGCCGCCGGCACGTCCTACGACACCCACCAGGTGCCGATGGTGCCGTTCTACATCTTCTACTCGATGTTCGGCTTCCAGCGCACCGGTGACAGCATCTGGGCCGCGGCAGACCAGCTCGCCCGAGGCTTCATGATCGGGGCGACGGCCGGGCGCACGACGCTCGCCGGTGAGGGGCTGCAGCACGCCGACGGGCACTCCCCCCTGCTGGCCTCGACCAACCCGGCGGTCGTCGCCTACGACCCGGCCTACGCCTACGAGATGGCGCACATCCTGCCCCGCGCGCTGGAGCGGATGTACGGCGAGGACCCCGAGAACGTCATCTACTACCTCACCGTCTACAACGAGCCGATGCGCCAGCCCGCGCAGCCGGACGACGTCGACGTCGAGGGGATCCTCCAGGGGATGCACCGCATTGCCGCCGGCGAGCAGCAGGACGGCAAGCACGTGAGGCTGCTCGCGTCGGGGGTCGGGGTGCCGTGGGCGCTCGAGGCCGCCGACCTCCTGCGGGAGGACTGGGGCGTCAGCTCGGACGTGTGGTCGGTGACGTCGTGGTCGGAGCTGCGCCGCGAGGCGATGGCGTGCGACACCGACGCCTTCCTGCACCCCGAGCAGGATCGCCGGGTGCCCTACGTCACCCGCCGCCTCTCCGAGGGCGACGGGCCGGTCGTGGCCACGAGCGACTACATGCGCGCGGTCCAGGACCAGATCGCGCCCTGGGTCCCGGAGGACTACTTCGCCCTGGGTGCGGACGGCTTCGGCTTCGCGGACACCCGTCCGGCCGCGCGCCGCTTCTTCCACATCGACGGCCCGTCGATGGCGGTCAAGGCGCTGCAGATGCTGGCCGACCGGGGGGAGCTCGACCCGCAGGTGCCGCGGGACGCGGCGGAGAAGTACCGCCTCCTCGACGTCACCGCGGGCACGTCCGGCACCACCGGCGGGGACGCCTGAGGGTCACCCCCCGACCGGGGGACCCTCCCGCAGGGCCTGCACCACGAGGTCGGGGTGGTCGGTGAAGATGCCGTCCACCCCGGCCGCCAGGTGAGCCCGCACCTCGGCGGCGAGGTCCCCGTGCGCCGCCCGGTCCGCATCAGGCTCGGCGTCGCCACCCCCGGCGGCTGCCCCGCCGGGGCCGCGGCGCAGCGCGGGCGGCAGGAACGCGTTCTCCGCCCGGAACGTCCAGGCGTGCACCACCATCCCGGCCGCGTGGGCGTCGGCGACGAGCGGCGTGGGCTCCCCCAGGGTCCCGTCCTGCGCCCAGGGCAGCACCATCTGCTTGCGCGGGCCGACCCCGTCGGCGACGCCCGCCAGCTCCTCCAGGCCCGGGCGCGACAGCAGGTCGGCGTAGGTGCGCGGCTCCACGGAGGCGGCGAGGTCGGCGGGCACGTCCTCCGGCGCGGTCGCCAGCAGCACCTGGCGCAGCCGGCAGCCGAGCTCGCCGCGCAGCCGCCGCAGGGTGCCCGGCTCGAAGCACTGCACGAACACCGGCGCGTCCCTCGACAGCAGGCCGCCGGCCTCCAGGTCGGCCAGCATCCGCTCCTCCAGGGACAGCCCCAGCCCGGCGAAGTGGGTGGGGTGCTTGAGCTCGACGTAGAGCCCGAGCTCGCGCCCCAGCTCCTCGCTGAGCGCCGCCCGGAGCGCGACGATCTCCGCGAAGGTCGGGACCGGCCACTCCCCGTCCCGGTCGGTCCCGCGCAGCTGCGGCAGCCGCTCCCTGGCGCGCAGGGTGCGCAGCTCCTCGAGGTCGAGGTCCTCGGTGAAGACGCCCTCCACCGTGGTGCCGTCGACCACCTCCCGGCGTCGACGTCCCGCGAGGCCCGGGTGGTCGGCCACGTCTGTCGTCCCCCAGATGTCGTTCTCGTGCCGGGCCACCAGCGCGCCGTCCCTCGTCGCCACGAGGTCCAGCTCGAGGTAGTCGGCGCCCTGCCGAGCCGCGAGCTCGTAGGCGGCGAGGGTGTGCTCGGGCAGCAGCCCGGAGGCTCCGCGGTGGGCGAGGACGAGCGGGGACGCGGTCGGCATACCTCGATCCTGTCAGCCTCCGACTAGGCTCGCGAGGGTGCCCGACCGCGACCTCTCCCGCCACGCCGCCGACCTGGCCGGTCGTGCCGCCGGGCGGATGGAGGCCGAGCACGCGTGGTTCCGGGAGCTGGGTGCCGCCGACCGGGCCTGGGTGCGGCTCGTCGCGCAGGCGGGCATCAGCGCCCTGCTCGACTGGTATGCCGACGGTGCGCACCCGGGACCGCCACCCGGGCAGATCTTCGCGTCGGCGCCCCCGAGCCTGGCCGCGACGATCACCCTGCGCCAGACCCTCGACCTCACCCGGACGGCGATCGCGACCGTCGAGGAGTCGGTGCCCGAGCTGGTCGAGGAGGGCGAGACGCAGGCCCTGCGGGAGGCGGTGCTCCGCTACTCCCGGGACCTGGCGTTCGCCGTCGCCGACGTCTACGCGCGGTCCGCGGACCACCGCGGCGGCTGGGACAGCCGCCTGGAGACCCTCGTCGTCCACGCCGTCGTCCGGGGCGAGGCCAACGACGCGATGGCGTCCCGGGCCGCCGAGCTGGGGTGGGACGAGGTCACGGACGTGACGGTCGTGGCCGGGCTGCTGCCCGAGGGCGACCCGGGCACCGCCGTGGAGGCGCTGCGGACCGCGGCCCGCACGCTGGGCCGCTCCGCGCTCGGCGCCGCCCACGACCGCCGGCTCGTCTGCGTGCTCGGCGGCAGCACCGACCCGCTCGGCGACGTCGAGCGGCTGGCCGACTCCTTCGGCGACGGACCGGTGGTCGTCGGGCCCCGGGTGCCCCACCTCTTCGCGGCCGGGCGGTCGGCCCGGGCCGCGCTCTCCGGGGTGGACGCCGCCCCGGCCTGGGGCGACGCGCCCCGGCCGGTCGCCGCCGACGAGCTGCTCGCCGAGCGCTCCCTGCTCGGTGAGGGGCCGGCGCGCCGCATGCTCGTGGACCGGGTCTACGCCCCGCTGCGGGACCACCCGTCCGCGCTGCTCGACACGGTCCAGGCCTACCTCGACCACGGCATGGTGCTGGAGGCGACCGCCCGGCTGCTCTTCCTGCACCCCAACACCGTGCGCTACCGGCTGCGGCGGGTCGGCGAGGTCGTGGGCCTGGACCCGCACGACGCCCGCGACGCCTGGGTGCTCCAGGTCGCCCTGGCCCTGGGGCGGATGGGCACCGGCCCCCGGCTGTGGCGCGGCGGCCGCTGACCCGGCACACCGCATACCCCGTCCAGGACCACGAGACACCGTCGTTTGGAGGATCCCTCCAAAGTTCCCCCGGCATTATCGTGCGTCGCGCAGTCGCGTCCTGGAGGGTCTCACCGGCACAGTAGGACCGTGCTCGTCATCGTCGCGCCCGGACAGGGCTCCCAGACCCCTGGCTTCCTCACCCCCTGGCTCGAGGAGCCGGCCGTGCGGGAGCGGCTGGAGGCGCTGGCCGCCGCCGCCTCGCTCGACCTGGTCACCCACGGCACCACCTCGGACGCCGAGACCATCAAGGACACCGCCGTCGCCCAGCCGCTCATCGTCAGCGCCGGGCTGGCGACCCTCCCCCTGGTGCTCGACCACGACCAGGTGCCGCAGCACGTGTCCGCGACCGCCGGCCACTCGGTCGGCGAGATCACCGCGGCCGCCATCGCCGGGGTCCTGGCACCGGACGACGCGATGAGCTTCGTGCGCGAGCGCGGGCTGGGCATGGCCGAGGCGGCCGCCCTCACCCCGACCGGCATGTCCGCGGTCGTCGGCGGCGACCCCGCCGAGGTCGCCGCGTCCCTGGACCGGCACGGCCTCACCCCGGCCAACATGAACGGCGCGGGCCAGGTCGTGGCCGCCGGGACCATGGAGCAGCTGGCCGCCCTGGAGCAGGAGCCGCCGACGCGCGCCCGGGTCGTCCCGCTGCCGGTCGCCGGCGCCTTCCACAGCCACCACATGCAGCCGGCCGTCGACCGGCTCACCCGGCACGCGGAGGCGCTCGCCCCGCAGGACCCGCGGGTGCCGCTGCTGTCCAACGCCGACGGGCAGGTCGTGGCCGACGGCGGCGAGGTCCTGCGCCGGCTCATCGCGCAGGTCGCCGGCCCGGTGCGGTGGGACCTCACCATGGAGGCGCTGCTCTCGATGGGCGTCACCGGGCTCATCGAGCTCCCTCCGGCCGGGACCCTCGTCGGTCTGGCCAAGCGGGGGATGCGGGGCGTGGAGACCCTGGCGCTCAAGACCCCGGACGACCTGGACGCCGCCGCGCGCATGGTGCGCGAGCACGGCGCCGCCTGACCCCTGTCCCGTGACCTGTCCCCGCCCATCTCAGGAGGCCTGCCCGTGAGCACGCGACCCGCCCTCTCGGCACCCACCACGCTGCGTCACGCCCGGATCCTGGGCCTGGGGGCCTACCGGCCCGAGCGCGTGGTGACCAACGAGGAGATCATCCAGCACATCGACTCCAGCGACGAGTGGATCCGGCAGCGCTCGGGCATCGTCACCCGGCGCTTCGCCCGGGACGACGAGTCGGTCGTCGACATGGCCGAGGCCGCCTCCCGCCAGGCCCTGGAGCGCGCCGGCGTCGAGACCGGCCAGGTCGACGCCGTCATCATGGCCACCGTCACCCATCCCTTCCAGACGCCGGCCGCCGCGCCCGTCCTGGCGGACCGCCTGGGGATGACCGACCCGGCCGCCTACGACATCTCGGCCGCGTGCGCGGGCTACTGCTACGCCATCGCCCAGGCGAACGACATGGTCCGCGCCGGCAGCGTCGACACCGTGCTGGTCGTCGGCGTGGAGAAGCTCTCCGACTTCACCGACAAGCACGACCGCGGGTCGGCCTTCATCTTCGGCGACGGCGCGGGCGCCGCCGTCGTGGGCGTCGCCGACCGGCCGGGCATCGGGCCCACCATCTGGGGCAGCCTCGGCGAGCGGGCCGACGCCATCACCCAGCGCGAGTCCTGGACCGACCTGCGCCCCGCCATGGAGGACCCGGGCCGCACCGAGGGACTCGACTGGCCGGCCTTCACCATGCAGGGTCAGACCGTCTTCCGCTGGGCGGTCTTCTCCATGGCCCCGGTCGCCCGCCGAGCCGTCGAGGCCGCCGGCATCACCCCGGCCGACCTGGACGCCTTCGTGCCCCACCAGGCCAACATGCGCATCACCGACGCGATGGTCAAGGCGCTGGAGCTGCCCGAGCACGTGCCGGTCGCGCGCGACATCGCCGAGACCGGCAACACCTCGGCGGCCTCCATCCCGCTGGCGATGAGCCGCATGCTCGAGGAGGGGGAGGCGCCGCACGGGGGCCTGGCCCTGCAGATCGGTTTCGGCGCCGGGCTGGTCTACGCCGCCCAGGTCGTCGAGATGCCCTGAGCGCACCACGATGACTCCCGTGACCCGGCGGGTGAGCAGGATCCCGGGTCGGCAACTGTTGTCCACGCTAGGAGAGAACGCACCATGGCACTGAGCGAGCAGGAGATCCTCGCGGGTCTGGCCGAGATCGTCAACGAGGAGACCGGGCTGGAGGCGGAGGAGGTCCAGATGGACAAGTCCTTCACCGAGGACCTCGACATCGACTCCCTGTCGATGATGACGATCGTCGTCAACGCGGAGGACAAGTTCGGCGTCCGCATCCCCGACGACGAGGTCAAGAACCTCACCCACGTCAAGGACGCGGTGTCCTACATCGCCAACCACCAGGGCTGACCCCGCACCGGCCCGGTGCCGCGCGGACCGCGCCGCACCGGGCCGCACCCAGCCCGACGGCATACCCTGATGTCGTCGACCTGACCACGCACGTCCCGTCCCAGGAGGCCGCCACCCATGACCGACACCACCCAGACCGCGCGCCGCGTCGTCGTGACCGGCCTCGGCGCCACCACCCCCGTCGGGGGCACGGCGCCGGAGACGTGGGAGGCGATCGTGGCCGGCCGCAGCGGTGTCCGGACCCTGGAGCAGGACTGGGTCGCCGAGCACGAGCTGCCGGTGACCTTCGCCGCCCCGATCCACACCGACCCGCTCGAGGTGCTCAAGAAGGTCGAGGTGCGCCGCAACGACCCCTCGGGCCAGTACGCCCTCATCGCCGCCCGCGAGGCCTGGGCCGACGCCGGCGCGCCCGAGGTCGAGCCGGAGCGGCTCGGGGTCGCCATCGGCTCCGGCATCGGCGGCGTCCACACCCTGCTGAGCCAGTGGGACGTCCTCAAGGAGAAGGGGCCGCGGCGGGTCTTCCCGCTGACGGTGCCCATGCTCATGCCCAACGGCCCGGCGGCGGCCGTCTCCCTCGACCTGGGCGCCCGGGCCGGGGCGCACTGCCCGGTCAGCGCCTGCGCCTCCGGCGCCGAGGGGATGGGCCAGGCCCTCACCATGATCCGCGCCGGCCGCGCCGACGTCGTGGTCGCGGGCGGCACCGAGGCGGCCATCCACCCGGTGTGCATCGCCGCCTTCGCGGCGATGACCGCCCTGTCGGGACGCAACGACGACCCCCAGGCCGCCTCGCGGCCCTACGACGTCGACCGCGACGGCTTCGTCATGGGTGAGGGCGCCGGCGTCATGGTCCTGGAGGCCGAGGAGCACGCGCTGGCGCGCGGGGCCCGGATCTACGCCTACCTCGACGGGCTCGGCATGTCCTCGGACGCCTACCACATCACCGCCGGCGAGCCCGAGGGCGCCGGGGCCGCCCGGGCCATGGAGGAGGCCATCTCCGACGCGGGCCTGGCCACCACCGACATCGCCCACATCAACGCCCACGCGACCTCCACCCCGGTCGGGGACGTCGCGGAGACCCGGGCGATCCACCGGGCCTTCGGCGGGCATACCGGCAGCATCGCGGTGACCGCGACCAAGTCGATGACCGGTCACCTGCTAGGAGCCGCCGGCGCGCTCGAGGCGCTGCTCACCGTCCTCGCGCTGCACCACCGGCAGGTGCCCCCGACCCTCAACCTGGACCAGCAGGACCCGGAGATCGACCTCGACGTCGTCACCGGGTCGGCGCGCGCGCTGCCCGAGGGCCAGCTCGCCGCGGTCAACAACGCCTTCGGGTTCGGCGGCGTCAACGTCGCGCTGACCTTCACCTCGGCCTCCTGAGCCGCGGCCCGGCCGCCGGGTAGGCTCGCCCCCTCATGCACATCCTGCGCGTCGCCAACTTCGTGAGCCCGACGTCCGGCGGCATCAAGACCGCGCTGCGGCACTGGGGCGAGCTCTACCAGGAGGCCGGTCACCGGGCCTCGCTCATTGTCCCGGGTCCTGGGCAGGAGATCGCCGAGGAGAGCCAGGGGCTGGTCTACCGCGTGCCCGCGACCCCCGTTCCGGGTACCGGCTACTCCCTCATGTGGAGCAGGCTCGGCCTGTCCCGGCTCATGGACGCGATCGCTCCCGACGTCATCGAGGTCTCCGACCGGTCGACGACCCGGTGGATGGGTCGCTGGGCGCGCCGCCGCGGCATCGGGTCGGTGATGATCAGCCACGAGAACATGACCGGGATCCTCGTCCGGCGCACCCCGCTCCCCGAGCGTCCGGCGCACTGGGCGGCCGACGGCATCAACCGGCTCAGCGCCGCGGACTACGACGCGATCGTCTGCCCCAGCGCGTTCGCGGCGCAGGAGTTCCACCGCAACGGCCTAGCCGCCGACGTCGTGCCGCTCGGGGTGGACCTGGAGACCTTCGTGCCGACCCGGGACCTCGCCGACGGGCCCGCGCCCGGTGCGGACGGGCCCCTGCGGATCGCGCACTGCAGCCGCCTGTCGCCGGAGAAGAACCCGGCGCTGTCCATCGAGACCGTGCGCGAGCTGGTCCGCCGTGGGCGCGACGTCGAGCTCACCGTCTTTGGGGCGGGCCCGATGCTGGAGGACCTCGTGCGCCGGGCCCAGAACCTCCCGGTCACCTTCCACTCCTACGTCACCGACCGCCGCGAGCTCGCCGTCGAGCTGGGGCGCGCGGACCTCGCGATCTCCCCCGGTCCGCTGGAGACCTTCGGTCTGGCCGCCCTGGAGCTGCTGGCCTGCGGCATCCCCGTCGTCTGCTGCGACGAGGGGGCCCTGCAGGAGGTCGTCGGGGACGGAGGTGTCGTCGCCCCCTCGACCCCCACCGCCTTCGCCGACGGCATTGAGGAGCTGCTCGCGCGACCCTCGGCCCGCGCGCGGGCACGGGCGGCCGCCGAGGGGTTCAGTTGGCCGGTGAGCGCGCAGCGCATGATCGAGGTGCACGAGCGCGTCGCAGCACAGGCCACCGCTCGATGACGCGGGTCGCCGGCCTCACAGGTGACCGGCGGTCCGCGCCGTCTCAGCCGACCTTGTGCAACCAGGTCGCCGGGGCGCCCTCGCCGGCGTGGCGGTAGACCTCCAGCTCGGCGTCCCACGCGGCACCGAGCGCACGGTCCAGCTCGACGGTGAGCGTGGCGGTCGAGCCGGCCGCCGACTCCATGATCTGCCGCAGCCGGTCCTCGTTGACGACGACATCGCCGTTGGCCGACAGCCGGGCGGTGTGGATCCCGAGTCCGGGCGTGTGCGTCCACCGCACGCCGTCGCTCCCGCGGCTGGCTTCCTCGACGACCTCGTACCGCAGGCCGTCCCAGCCGCGCATCGCGCTGGCGATCGTGGCACCCGTGCCGGCCTCGCCGGTCCAGGCGAACTCGGTGCGCATGGTCCCGGGCTCGGCCGGCTGGCCGACCCAGTCCAGCGCCACCCGGGTGTCGAGGACGCCCTCGAGCGCCCAGGCGATGTGCGGGCACAACGCAGTCGGGGTGGAGTGAATGAACACCACCCCGCGAGTCATGACTCGTGGCATGACGACGGACATCCTGGCCTCCTGTGTGGTGAGGGACGTCTTCCCCAACGACCTCGACCTGCTCAGGCGACCGCGGTATGCCGCGTGCTGGGTCTCATTGTGCTCTCTCGTCCCGCAGGGAGCAAGTGGCACGGTGAACTTTCTGCGTCCCACCTGCCCCACGCGTCGCGGGGCTCGGCGCCGAGCGACCTGCGCAGATGCGTGACGCAGCGTCAGGCGGTCTGCTAGTTTCGCGCCATGCGCGTCGCCGACCTCATCAAGAAGAAGGGCAGCACGGTCGCCACCCTGCCCGCCACGGCCACGCTCGCCGAGCTGCTGGAGGTGCTCGACGACCAGAAGATCGGCGCCGTCGTGGTGGTGGACGGCGAGGCGGTGGCCGGCATCGTGTCCGAGCGCGACGTCGTGCATCACCTGCGCGGCGGTGCCGGCAGCGGGGCAGCGCTGAGCGACCTCATGACCACCTCGGTGCAGACCTGCACCATGGACGACGACCTGACCCACCTGGCGACCACGATGACGCAAGGCCGGTTCCGCCACCTCCCCGTCGTGGAGGACGGCCGGCTGCTGGGCATCATCTCCATCGGTGACGTCGTCAAGGCCCGGCTGGACGCCCTCGAGGCCGAGCGCGACCACCTGGAGTCTTACCTGCGGCAGTGAGCGCCGCACGGCCTCACTAGACTCGGCCGTCGCGGGCCAGTAGCTCAGCCGGTCAGAGCAGCGGACTCATAATCCGTCGGTCGTGGGTTCAAGCCCCACCTGGCCCACTCCCCCGGACCGGTCGTCCGCGAGCCCCGGCGCCCGACCCGCGGCGCCACGCCGAAGGTCACAAGTCGGTGACAACACCTCGAACTTGCTGCCCGGTGACGGCATACCCGTCTAGGGTGCGCGACATGACCGACTCCCGTGAGTCGCCCGGCACCGGCCTGGGCGCGCCGCTCGTCGTGCTCGAGGACGTCAACAAGCACTTCGGCGACCTGCACGTCCTCAAGGACATCAACCTCACCGTGCACGAGGGCGAGGTGGTGGTCGTCATCGGGCCCTCGGGCTCCGGCAAGTCGACGCTGTGCCGCACCATCAACCGGCTCGAGTCCTACGAGTCGGGCACGATCACCATCCACGGCGACGAGCTGCCCAGCGAGGGCAAGGCCCTGGCCAAGCTCCGGGCTGACGTCGGCATGGTCTTCCAGAGCTTCAACCTCTTCAGTCACAAGACGATCCTCGAGAACGTCACCCTGGGACCCATCAAGGTGCGCCGGAAGAAGGCGGCCGAGGCCAAGCAGCGCGCGATGGAGCTGCTCCAGCGCGTGGGCGTCGACCACCAGGCCGAGAAGTACCCCGCCCAGCTCTCCGGCGGCCAGCAGCAGCGCGTCGCGATCGCCCGCTCCCTGGCGATGGACCCGACGGTCATGCTCTTCGACGAGCCCACCTCGGCCCTCGACCCGGAGATGATCAACGAGGTGCTGGACGTCATGACGAGCCTGGCCAAGAGCGGCATGACGATGATCGTCGTCACCCACGAGATGGGCTTCGCCCGCAAGGCCGCCGACCGCGTGGTCTTCATGTCCGACGGCGCGATCGTCGAGGAGAACACCCCGGAGGAGTTCTTCACCAACCCGCAGTCCGACCGTGCCAAGGACTTCCTCGGCAAGCTTCTGACCCACTGAGCAGCAACGACACAAGGAGATCCCATGCGTTCCACCACCTTCCGGATCGCGGCGCTCGCGGCCGCCACCGCCCTGACCCTCACCGCCTGCGGCGGTGACGACGGCGGGGAGGCCGACGCCGGCGGCGACGGCGGGTCCAGCGAGGAGAGCGCCGCCGAGGGCGGCACCGACGGCGAGACCGTCACCATCGGCATCAAGTTCGACCAGCCGGGTCTGGGCCTCAACGAGGGCGGCGACCCGACCGGTATGGACGTCGACGTCGCCAAGGCGGTCGCCGAGCAGCTCGGCTACACCGAGGACCAGATCGAGTGGAAGGAGGCGATCTCCGCCCAGCGCGAGGACCTGCTGGAGTCCGACCAGGTCGACATGATCTTCGCCACCTACTCCATCACCGACGAGCGCAAGGAGCGGGTCCAGTTCGCCGGGCCGTACTTCGTCGCCGGCCAGGACCTCCTCGTGCCGACCGACAGCGACATCGAGGGGCCGGACTCCATGGGCGACGCCATCCTGTGCTCGGTGACCGGGTCGACCTCGGCCGCCCGGGTCAACGAGGAGTACGGCGTGGCGCTGCAGGAGTACGGCAGCTACTCCGAGTGCATGGAGGCGATGGCCTCCGGCCAGATCGGCGCCCTGACCACCGACGACACGATCCTCGCCGGCTTCGCCGCGCAGGACGAGTACGCCGGCCAGTTCCGGGTCGTCGGCAACACCTTCTCCGAGGAGAACTACGGCGTCGGCCTGCCGCAGGACTCCGACCGGTGCGAGGAGATCAACGAGATCCTCAACGGGCTGTGGGAGGACGGCACCATGGACCAGATCATCGAGGACAACCTGGGCGCGGCGGACTACACCCCCAACGCCGACCTCAACCCGCCGGAGGCCGGCGGTCACTGCGCCTGAGCGCCTGACTGACTGACCCGTCTCGCTGCGCCGGGGCCGAGGCCCGTCTGGGCCCCGGCGCAGCCACCACCCTGGAGGGAGCTGCCCGTGCTGGAGCTCATCGAGCAGTTCAACGTCCTCGGGGCGTTCTGGCTCAACATCCGGCTCGCGGCCGTGTCCTTCGTGCTGGCCATGGTCGTGGGGACCGTCGTGGCCATCCTCCGCCTGGCGCCCGTGTCGGTCCTCAACTGGTTCGGTGCCACCTACGTCACGCTCCTGCGCAACACCCCGCTGACCCTCATCATCGTCTTCGCCAACCTGGGGCTGTGGCTGCAGCTGGGGATCGAGTTCGTGCCCCGAGAGAACAACCCCAACTTCATCCTCGAGAACAACTTCTGGCTCGCCGTCCTGGGGCTGACCGTCTACCACGCGGCGTTCATCTGCGAGGCGATCCGCTCCGGAGTCAACACCATCCCCGTGGGCCAGAGCGAGGCCGCTCGCTCGATCGGGCTCGGCTTCGGCCAGAGCCTGCGTGAGGTGATCCTGCCCCAGGCGTTCCGAGGTGGCATCACCCCCATCGGCAACGTGCTCATCGCCCTCATCAAGAACACCACCGTGGCGGTGGCCATCGGCAATCGGGAGATCGCCTACCAGATGCGCAACATGATGGAGTTCCGCCCGGACGCCGGCATCCTCATCTTCCTCATCGTCGCCATCGGCTTCGTCATCCTCACCCTGCCGGTCGGGCTCGGCACGAGCTGGCTCTCCGCCAAGCTGGCGGTGAAGCGATGAGCGCGCAGCAGGTCCTCTTCGACATCCCCGGGCCCAAGGCGCGGGCCCGCCACCTCCTCTACGGCGTGCTGGGCACCCTCGTGCTCCTGGGGCTGCTGGTGCTCGTCCTCATCCGGATGGCCAACAGGGGCCAGTTCGAGGCGGCCAAGTGGACGCCGTTCCTGGAGAGCAACACCTGGACCTTCTACCTGCTCCCCGGGCTGCTGGCCACTCTGCAGGCGGCCGCGGTGGCCGTCGTGCTGTCCATGGTGTTCGGGATCGCCCTGGCCATGCTGCGCATGTCCGACCTCACGCCGGTGCGGTGGGCCAGCGGGGTCTTCGTCGAGTTCTTCCGAGCGGTCCCGGTGCTCATCATGATGATCTTCACCTGGCAGATGCTGGTGAAGAACCCCACGATGGTCCGCCTCATGGACACCCTGGGGCTCACCGGCGCCAACGCGACGTTCATCGCGGTCGTCACCGGACTCGTGCTCTACAACGCCTCGGTCATCTGCGAGATCGTCCGCAACGGCGTGGGCTCGTTGCCGGGCGGCCAGCGCGAGGCGGGACTGTCCATCGGCCTGAGCTCGGCCCAGGTGCGCCGCTCGATCCTCGTGCCTCAGGCGCTGACCTCGATGCTCCCCGCCCTCATCAGCCAGATCGTCGTCATCACGAAGGACTCGGCGCTGGGCTACATCATCACCTACCCGGAGCTGCTGAGCCGGACCCGCCAGCTGGGCTCGGCCAACGCCAACACGCTGGCCGCCTACCTCGTCGCCGCCGTCATCTTCATCCTCATCAACTACGCCATCACCAAGCTCGCCGAGTGGATCGAGGGCCGGCAGCGTCGCAAGCGCCGCGGCACCCCCGGTGGTGGCGCGACCACGCAGGACGAGGAGCAGGCCGGCCAGCGCGCCGTGGGCGCCGCCCTCGGCGCCCAGGCCAGAGCCGGCGGCTGACCGCAGGAGACCATTGCCACCGGGCGGCGGGCAGGCGCAGATCACCAACTCCCAGGGTGTGACCTCGTTCACCAGGGAGCGTGATGGCCACCACCGAGCATCCAGCCGTCGACGCCCTGGCGGTAGGCCGACCGGAACAGCCGGCCGGCGAACCCCTCCGGCTCGTCGCCCGTGAGCTCGACGGTGGCACGCTCGTCCCGGAGGCGTCGTGGGTGAGCCTCCGTGCCGACGCAACCTCCGTCGCAGAAGACGTGCCCGCCCCCGCCCGCTACCTGGACGTCGCGCCCGTGCTGGAGGCGCAGGGCTGGTACCACCCCGAGCCACCCGTCCCGCCGACCAGCCTCGCCGCACGCGACACCCTGGTGCAGCTGGTCAACCGGAGCGGCCTGATCGCGGGCGAGATGATGCTCGGCACCGAGCTGGCCTCGCTGTACACGTCCACGGAGATCGGCAAGAGCGCCCTGGCCGCGCACGTGCACGACGTCTGGGACGGGCAGGGGGTCGGGGCGGGAGCCTGACCTGGCCGGCACACCCCCCACCGACGTCCACACGTGCCCCACCCGAAGGAGAGAAGAACCTCCTTACCCGCGTTTGCGCTGGCCCGGAGACTCTCGCTTGGCTCCCCCGACTAGACTCGAACCAGGCACCTAGGGCTGGGGGGACTGCTGAAGGTCTGGTTGACACTTCCGGTGTGGTGTTTCAGGCCGCGTGAGCGGCACGGTTGATGGTCTCGAACTCGACCGGGGTGAGCCTGCCGAGGGCGCGTTGCCTGCGCCGGCGGTGGTAGGTGCGCTCGGTCCAGGTGACGATGGCCAGGCGGAGCTGGTCGCGGGTCTGCCAGCGGCGGTCGTTCAGGATGTTCTTCTGGAGCCAGCGAGAAGAGGGACTCCATCGCGGCGTTGTCCGCGGAGGAGGCGACCCGGCCCATCGAGCCGCGCAGCGCGTGGCGGTGCAATGCGGCGACGTAGGGCCGGGAGCGGAATTGACTGCCCCTATCGGCGTGGACCACGCAGCCAGCCACGGCGTCGCGACCGCGGCGGACGGTAGCCATCTCGAGCGCATCCACGGCGAGGTGGCTGGTCATCCTCGAGTCGATGGCGTAGCCGAAGATCCGGCGAGACCGCACGTCCTTGACCCACGCACAGGTAGAGCTTCCCCTCGGCGGTGGGATGCTCGGTGATGTCGGTCAGCCACAGCCGGGTCGGCCCGGTCGCGGTGGAGTCCCGCTGGACCAGGTCGTGGTGGACCGGCGGGCCCGGCTTCTTGAACCGGCCCCGTGTGCGGGCGTGCGCGGAGACGATCCCGGCCTGCGAGCAGACCTTCCACACCCGCCGCTCGGAGATCTCGTGGCCGGCGTCGGTGAGCTCGTCGGCGATGAACCGGTCCTCGAGGCCCGGGTCGTCCCGGTGGACCTCGAGTGCAGTTCTGGTGGCATGGCCGTCGATCAGGTCCCGCTCACAGACAGGGATCGCCTTCCAGGCATAGAAGGCTTGCCGAGAGAACCCCCAGCAGCCCGCAGGTCACCGCGACGGGGATCCCGGCGTCGGCAAGGTCCAGGACCAGCGGGAACGTCATTTTGGGGACTGACCCAGCCGCAAGTTCGCCTGCGACAGGTACGCCGCAGCGCGCGCAGCACCTCGTTCTCCTGCTCCAGGAGCCGGATCTTGCGCTTGGCCTCTCTCAGCTCGGCGTTCTCCGCCGCGGTCTTGCCGGGCCGTACGCCGTCCTCGACGTCGGCCTGGCGCAGCCAGTTCCGCAGGCACGATTCGGAGATCCCGAAGTTAGCGGCGAGCTTAGCGATCGGAGCCTCGCCCTTGCGGGCTACCGCGACCACGTCGTCGCGGAACTCCTTCGGATGGGGTGCAGGCATGTCGACATCCTCCCAGCGGAGCCTTCTCGGCCCCACAGATCAGGTGTCAACCGAACCTTCAGCAGTCCCGTACCGTCATTGTGCTGAGAGTGGTCGCCACCCAGGGACCGCGGCGGCCGACGGTCAGCTGGTGCGGCCGTGCTCCTTGAGCAGGACCGGGCGCAGGTATATCGGTTCGGTGGGGCGTGCTGGCGGGCCTGGACGGGTTCCTCCTCCTGGCTGCTGCTCTCGCGGTGACGCTGGCCTACACATGGGTGCTGGGAAGAACCGGGAGCAGCGTCGGCAAGCGCGTAGTGGGCGGCAGGTTCGTCCGGGGCGACAGCCACAGAGTCCCCGGCTGCGGACGCGCCCTCGGCCGCACCTCGATAGTTCTCCTCCTGACCTCGCCGCTGTTCGTCCCCCTCCACATCGCCTACGCAGCCGCCGCGGCTCGACCAGACCGGATGACCCTTCAGGACCTCGCGACAGGCACGCGCCCCGTGCGCGTCCTCAAGAAATCGGAGACTCCCGCCACCCTCGGGTTAGCGCATCAGGGTAGGTGCTGCAGTTGCGCTACGGCCACCGCGTGGGATTGCCTAGATGGGGAGGAACGCCCGATAAGGTGCGCGATCGGCCACAACCATCAGAGTTGAGTCCCGTGGAGTGGTGGGGTTTGGGTGGCCGGTGTGGTGCCCTGGTGTGAGGGGGTCATCGGCGAGATGCTCGGT
>NZ_CANMUA010000012.1 GCF_947500995.1 uncultured Serinicoccus sp. | reverse complement strand
AGCAGCCAACGACGGGGATCCGCCGCAGCAGCGAAAAAAGGAGCGAACCCGACCGGACCCCATCAGCGTGCCATTGACGCGAAAAAAGCCGCGGACGTCTTCAGGATCTCGTTGGCTCGGCGCAGCTCGCGCACCTCACGCTCGAGCTCGGCCAGCCGCTGCGCGTCATCGGTGCTGGTGCCGGCCCGGACACCACCGTCGATCTCGGCCTGCCGGACCCAGTTCCGCAACGCCTCGGGGTGCACCCCCAGCTGATCGGCGACCCGCTTGATCGCCCCTCGGGCAGTCTCAGGGTCCTTCCGGGCGTCTATCGCCATCCTCGTCGCCCGCTGCTGGAGCTCGACGCTGTACTTCCTCGGTGCTGGCATGGTGCTCATCATCCTTCCCAGGGTTGAGAGCCTCCATCAGACCCGGGGCGATTCACTGTTCGGGGTGGGTGGGGTGGAAGTCGGTGTTCACTGCAAGAACCACCAGGACTCGCGAGCCGCGGCTGCGTACGAGGGCGTTCAGCAGTTCCAGCGTTTCCCGGTCAAGGTCCTCGGCCTGGTCCACCGCCACCACCAGCGGTAACAGCGAGCTTAGCACCGCCAGGAACCTGCCCTCCTCCTGCGCCGGCGTGACCGTGTCAGGTCGTGCAGTCGTCCGTGCGGCGGGCTGGTTGGCGAGAGCCTCGGTAAGGACGGTTCCGGGGCCCCGGAACAGGTCAGCGTTCGTGGCCAAGTCCACTGCGCCGGCGCCGACCTCCACCACCTGGACGGCGGTCCCCACCCCAGGCACCAGGCCAGCTAGCAAGACACTCGTCCTTCCCAGCAGCTTCAACCGCTTCCGCGTGATCTCGTCCAGGTCCTTCAGTGCCTGCCGTAGTTCGCTGGCGTGGGCATCCAGCTGACCCTTACCGGCTTCGACGGTGCCAAGTTGCCCGGTCAGCCCCCACCACATCCACGGCAACCGGTTACCTGGCGCGCACTGGCCCGGGTCGGGAAAGACCGTGTCTCTGCCCGCGACGGGATCCGCTCCCGCGTCGATGTCGGCAGGCCAGTACTGCCCGGCGTTACGCCTGGCGACGGCCACCTCATAGCAGGCCTGGAGCAGCCCCGTCCGTCCCGACCCGGTCCCTCCGCGCAACATGAGCACCCGACTCGCCGGGGTTCCCGTGCTGACCTCATCCCAAGCGACTCCGAAGTCGCTCAGCACTCGTTCGGTGGCGCCGCCATCTACCCACGATCCCATGTGCCGCACCCTAGTGTCTGGACTGCCGTTGCCGCCGTGAGTGCGAGCGGCTATCACCCACCACAAGGAATATAATGGTGTCTAACGGGCCTGGAGGTGAAAAATTGTGCTGCTGGGCGCACTGGTCCCGACCGCGACGCTACTAGCGGCGGTCGCCACCGTCGGCACCTTCGTCGTGGCCCTAACCAGACGATCCCGGCTCAGGTCGGCGGAGGCCCAGTGGAGGCAAGTCCTGGAGATGGACAACCGCGCGATCACGGGCGCGCAACGTCAGGTCGTTCGCGACCTGCATCGCCACTCACTCGCGCAGTTGACCAGCATAAATCTCGTCCCGACTCGCGGCCTCACTATCGGAAGCCTCCTACTGGCGATGGCCACCTTCCTCTGGATCGCGACGGGGTGGTTCCTCAGCACCTCGGTGGCCGAGCACCCGTCCGCGCCACTGGCCGACCACTTCGTGGCCGCCTTACCGGTGCCACCCGAGGATCGAATAGTTGCGCCCTTGGTTCTCGTGGCCGCCCCCTTGTTCGGGGTGGGGCAGGTGGTGGGCTTTCGGATGGCTCGCCACCGAGTTGCCGAAGTTGTCGCCGCAGGGAACCACCTCCAGCGTCAGGATCTCATCGTCCAAGGGTGGCCCTCATGGAGAAACTTCCCGCTGGCATTGATCACTGCCATCGGCGGGTTGTCGCTGGGCGTGCTCACCGGGCTGTCATGGTGGCAGGCCCGGCAAGAACTGTCGGGTCCCACGTTGCAAGACCTGCCGTCCTGGTTGCCCGGCGGCGCGATCATAGCTCTCGCCTCGTGTTTCTCCTTACTGCTGGGTCTATCGCTGCGCGACGGTGGGGTACTCCCTCGGAGTGCCCCACCACTGGTTCTCACCTCCCTGACCGCCGACGCCGAACCAGCTGCCGGCGGGGGAGTTCACGCTCTTGGAGGGCGCACCTGGATCGCCAGGGTCATCGTGGTCGGCCTGCTCCTACGACGCTTGTTTGGAAAGGGCCAACGGTAATGAAGAGGCGGCATTCTTACCCCAGAGCGGCGCACGGGAAGCAGGCTCGGGAGGGCGGACCGTCCAGGGCGCCGGTGGCAGTGGACCCGGTCGCGTTGCTGAGCCGTGTGCCCGTGGCCAAGGAGTTCGACGAGGCCGAGCGCGGGTACGTCGCGGCCGGCCGGACACGGAACATCCTGACCAGGCAAGTTGCGGATTGGCGGGTCGCCACTTCCTGATACCTGGCGTCTCTGGCCGAGCGCGGCGCGACGGTAGGCACCTTGTCCAGCTGCCTCTCAGCGATCAGGTACGCGCACTAGTTCGAGGAGCTGCCGGACCCGACTAGGCACGCCCTAGTGGTTGCGGCTTCGGAGGGTATCCGCCGGGTTCACGGCGCACGAAGGGTGCAGTTCCGTCCGCTGGTGCCCCGGATCTGTTCACCGTCCTGGATGCCTGCGCAACAGTCCGCACCTGGACCGACCCGAAGCGCCCCCAGGAGCCGCACCTGGGCGGCGCCCGAGACCGCATCCTGCTGCTGGTCGGGCTCGTCGCCGCGCTGCGCCGGTCCTAACTCGTCGGGATCTACTTGGAGCACCTCGCGGAGCACCCCAACGGGCTCGTACTCACGCGGCCCCGGTCTAGGACCAACCGGTAAGGCGAGAACGCCGAGGTCGTCGTCATCCCCCGCAGCGGCCACCCGGCCTGCGGTCCGGTAACCGCGATTGCCACCTGGCGGGCGCTGGCCGGCCTATAGGACCCGGACGCCACCGGGTCGCTGCTGCGGCCGGTATCCAAGAAGAACCGTGCCCTGGACCGGCCGCTGACCGCAGGGGCCGCGAACACCCTCATCGCCGACGCCGTCGCTCGAGCCGACCTCGACCCGGCCGGGTACATCCCTTACTCGTTGCGGGCCGGGTTCGTCACCTACGCCCACATGCGTGGCATCACCGACCGCGCCATCGCCCACCAGACCCGCCACCGGTCTCTGGCTACCCTTGGCTTCTACACCCGTATCGAGAACGCCTGGACGGATAGCGCCGACACTCAGCTCGGGCTTTTGTCGGTCACCGCAAGGCGGCGCGTGCGATCGGTGAGGCTGTGTCGGGGTGCTGAACGGCTTGTAGGTCGTAGGAGGGCTTCACATTCGTGCGGAGCCGCTGAGATCAAGCTGAGGTGCCTGGAATGACCGATTCTGACGAGCACGAGAAGACACCTACGTCCGTGCGGGACGATCTGGCCGAGGCGTTGACGTGGTCAGCGCACGCCGGCCAGGCCATGTACCGGGTTGAGGTGCTTATAGGCGAGGGCGCCGGTGCTGGTGGTGAGTGAGCTCGCGCGGTGGGATCGGGACGCGCGAGAGGTCGTCGACGTCGTCATCGAGGCGCGAGCGGCCTTGTTGTCGGCCCGTGACGGCTTGGGTCAGCTGCAGGATGGCGTCTCCCGTGCGGTGCGGATCCTGGCCGAGGTCGAATGGGCGCAACGACAGCCAGGGTCAACTGAGGCTGGGAGACCCGGCCGAGTCCAGCTCGGGCAACGGGTGCAGGATTTGGCACGGTCCTGTGTGGACGCGGCTGAGACTGGTCGAGAGGCTGGTCGCGCCGTGGTGCGCGTCCGGGCGGCCCTACAGGCAGCGGGAGTGCTGGTCGAGGGATGGTCGCCGGCGTCCACCCAAGAGCGGGTGGATCAGACGACGCTGTGGGGGCGGACACGTGATCTGACGAGCGCCTTGAATGACGTCGAGATGTCACTGGAGCAGGCGGTGAGCTCACTGGGTCGTGCTGCACTGACGGCACGGGAGGGGAATCCGGCGCGGGGGCCGGTCGAGGTCGAGACGACGGCCGAGGCCTGGCGCCAGTCTCTGAGGGGGGCGACGGTTTTCACCCACGAGGCTGGTGACCGGCTGGATGTGGTGGCCGAGGGCACTCAGCGGATCGGCCGGCATGCCGACGGTGTCGCATCCGCGGCTCGGGCAAGGATGGAGGCTGCAAGGAGGATCGCTGAGCCCGCGCTTGCCCGGACGACCGGAGTGGCCCGGTGAGCACTTCGGCTGTGCCCGGTCGCATCCCGCCAAAGCCAATGACGGCCCTCGGCAGGGTGCGGGAGGTGATCCAGTTGGTGGCGGCGCGGTTGAGTGATGTGGACGGGTGGGCTGAGGTGGCCGCCACGCAGAGTCCGACGTTGGTGGTGATAGATCAAGCGGTAGACCTGCGGCGCACCCTTGCCGACGCGGCGTACCTGGCCCGCGGTGTGCTGGAGGACGTGCCGACGACGCCTGCGTGGAACGAGACACGGTTGGCGGCAGCAGCTGTGGCGTCCTTGCTTGACGCGGCGGGTCACACCGTCTCTCCCGTCGCGACCGCGCTGTGCCGGCAAGACGACCTGCACGCCACCGCGCAGCTGTCGGCCGTGATGACTCGCCGGTTCCTGAAGGCGGCTGCGGCCGCTGCCGCAGACCTGCAAGGGCTGCTCGAGCACGCAACACCAGGCGCGGGGCCTGGGTGTCAGCATCTGTGGGCCGTTCCCTGATCCGAGGAGGTTTCAGAGCCCGGATCGCATGGTGGCCTGTACGGGGCTGGAACCAGAAGGCTGGGGTGCCGGCGGGTGCAGCAACCGGACTGCTCGGTCGCGGGAGCGGTCGTCCGGGAAGCTGCGCCACAGGATGGTGGCGTAGATGGCTCCCAGCCCGTGCTGGGTGAGGTAGGTGTCACCAAGGTCGGCGCGGGCCCGGGACCAGGCCTGGCTGAGCCCGCACGTGGCGAAGATGGCTCCGAGCAACAGCGCAGGAGCGAGGTGTCGCGCATCGGCTGTGGCCGCGAGCCAGATCTGGATCCCGAAGGCGATCGCGAGGCTGGCCCAGCGGACCCACGGCGCAAGGGTGGCCCCCAGGGCCCGCCAGAGACCGATCATGGCGCCGGCCACCAACTCCCACGGCAGCAGGATCACCCCGAGGGCGGCGTCGGTGCGTGTTAGCCCAACGCGCTGGACCCCCACCTCGTGCGCGATGAGCGCAGCGGCGTCGGCGCAGGGGAGCCGTCCGCGAGCCACCTCCTCGACCAAAGACCGGCCGACGACCACGGTCCGCCGGCCGTACGCGCGGGCGCACACCCCTCCCCATCGGGCCACCAACAGCTGTACCGGATCCACTCCGCAGTCCTGAAGCACGCGAGCGACCCCGGCCAGGGTGTACCGCTGGTGCAGCTTGGTTCGGCTGGCGAACGTCAGGGCGCGCACCACGGCCACTTCCCCCACTCCGGTCAGGCCCCAGAACGCGACCAGGAAAACCCCGGTCAGCACCGCGGTGCCCCAAGGCGCAGGGAGAGACACGAGGACCAGCAAGAGCACGGCACTGACAGTGAGCGGCAAGGCCAGGGCGCCACGACGGAGGACCCGGGCTCGGATGATGCTCATCGTCACGCACCTGCTTTCACCGTGCCAGTCGAGCACTAGTTGCGATGACGCGAATCCGGCATCGGTGATGCCAGAGGCGGCCGCTGCCCGGCTTGCGGATGGTGAGACCACTGTTGCGCACGGCCCTGACATACCCGAGGAGCTATCCACAGATTGGCAGAACAGCTCCCACCCGGGGCGCCGAACTGCGGTGATGGGGCGCAACACCTTGAAGCACCACCTATCACCCCGAAGGACGAGCGATGAAGACCCGCGGACCAGACCTGACGACACCGGCCGCCCTGGAGGCCCTCATCCGGGCCACCAACCTGCTTCGCAAGGCTGAGCGAGAGGCCCTCGCGCAGGTGGCACCAGGGACGGACCCGGCCGGGTTGGTCATGGCCGAGCTTTCACTCGAGGCCGGCTGGCTGAACGGGCTGGCCCTGTCTCTGCTGCCTGACGGCATCGACCTGGGAGCAGACCAGCACGGTGACCCTACCGGTGAGGACCCTCGGGAGCTGATACGGCAGGCAGAGCTTGCCACCCGGCAGCGGCCGATCCATGAGTTCTCGCCTGGGACGACGGCGCTGGTGGCGGCCCTGAACGACACCATCCGGGACCGCTGCCGTGCCTAGTGTCGGTGAACTCCTGCAGGAAGCCGAGCTCCGAGCCCGGTCCCTTCTCTACGACGCTCCTGATCGTGACGGGTTACCGATGGTCCGGTCCTGGAACACCCTCGTCGGGAACTCTTGCCGGCTCTGGCGCGCCATTCCCCAGGCTGGGTCAGCCGAGCCCCAGGTCGGGGTGCTCGACCAGATACAGGCGCATGTTCAGGCACTAGGCCGTGACGCGCGTGCCCTGCACGCCAGGCGTACCGGCCAACGACTCGAGCCCGATCGTGACCTCGAGGCCATCGGGTCCCTGATGGTGCGGGCGGCCGAGGCCATCGAGAACTCCAACGTGCGGAAGCTCCCGACCCCCGACCACCTTCGGGATGCGTTCGCCACCAGGGTGCAGGTGACACACGTCGTCTACCTGACCGGGCACGCCACCACGGTCGGGTTGAGGCGACATTCACCCGTGGACGAGGACTTCCGACGGCGAATGGAGATCCCGACCAGCCTTGCGCTCGGCTACCACGAGAGCTCCTACCCGGAGGCGCTCACCGAGACGCACCGCGACTGGTCGGACCCGGACCGCCTCGGCAGCAACGTCAGCGCGTTCGACATCCATGCCCACCGCGTACTTACCAGTGAACCAACGGCACGCGACCTACGGGACGTGGCAGCCACCATGCACGTCACGACCACCTATGCCCGCGCCCTCTGGCGCATTGCCGCGGACGCAGGCCACATCGACGCCCGGGAGCACCGCACCCAGCTGGACCCGGCACTGGAGCACGCCGGAAACTCTTGGCTCTCTCTTGCCAGCACCTGGGACGTCCTGACACACCCCGTGCAAGGGCGAGCGGGGGCGCTGCAGCACGCCAGCGTCGATCTGCGGACCTCCTTCGGAGAACTGACCAAAGACCGCCTCGGACCGGCCACACCCGAAGTCATCACCGCACGAACCGACATGGGAGCAGCCCTAGCCGCGCTGCGCCAGTACCACCTCAGTGCAGTAGGCATCGCCGACGCATTCGTCACCGCGACCCGCAACCCGGGCCTTGTGGTCGACGCGCGAGGCGCCTCAAGAATGATCGCCACGATGATCGAACAAGGACGCGTGCCGGACCCCCGCTCCACGCCAGTGTCGCCGCGCAGCGTGCAGTTGAGGCGACCGGTGCCGCTGCCCAGGGTACTGATGCAGTCGACCGCCTTGGAGGCCGAAGGCCCGCTTCGGGCCGCCCGGCAACTCGACCAAGCCGTGAGCACCATCGCCGGCAGACCGAACTACTGTGCTAGTTCAGTGATCGAGCGGATCGGCCCACGTCCGGATCCCGGACGGCTCCGCCTCGTGCGTGAGCAGGCGCGGTACGGACAGGGAACAACCAACTGCACCCCGCCCGCTGGTCCTGTCTCCCGCACCGCTCCGTGATGCGGGTACCTGCCGGACCTGGCATGGGAGACCCGTCCTGTCCCACGGTGTCGGCGGCGCTTGAAAACTAGACACACGGTGATGCGGATGCTCACCACCGTGGACCTGGACACCGCCGAGACCGCCGGGACGTCAAGCGCCTGTGAATTGATCAGCACCGGTTCCGTACTGTGCGCTACCTGCGAGACCCCGACTCCCAGAGCGTGAAACGCGTTAAACACTGGTCGATCGTGTTCACGGACCTGGACGAGGGCGCCGTTGAACAGGTCACCCGCACCCCTTGACGTATGACTGTTGGCGCCCGAGCCGCACAACGCGCCGTCATGAGACACCTTGCTCAGGAAAAGGACCCCAACCAGTTCTGCTGCTGACAGTTCGCTCGTCATGGCCCCGAGAGATTCATGCTGAACCGCCCCATCCCACTGCCCCGCCTTTCACGGGACAGCGCGGCAGCACTCGAGCGACGTCGGACGTGCCTCTGCAGCAGCGTTCCAGGCCAGCGGGCTGGTCCCGAGCACGAGGAGCCTCCAGGAGGCTAGGACAGCCCCCACGCGTCGACCCGAGCACGCACCGTGGCCCGGCCACAGCAGACCCTTGCTCCTGTGTGGTGGCTGGCTGCTATGAACGCTCGTGCGACGCGCCGATGACGGATCTTCGCTAATCATCCGGTCAGCGGCGAGGGGCCTCCTCTGACATGCTCTGATGATGTTCTTCGGTGCGCACCGGCAGGTCGTGAGAGACCTTGTCTCCCTGGCTGATGAGGTATCGCGTGGTGGTACCGCCCGGCCTCGGGTGGTGGTGCTGACCGGGGAGTCGGGGGTGGGGAAGTCGAGGATCGTCCAAGAGGTGTACGGCACGCTTCGGGATAGGCAGCCGGACCCTGGGTATTGGCCCGAACTGCCAGCGCTGACAAGGGTGGCCGGTGCCGGCGGTGCGGATCCGATGCCGGGCCGCAAGGTTCTTGGCCCGGAACCGGAGGAGTTCGTGCGCGCCGGTGGTGCGCTGCCGGCGTTTGGGTGGTGGAGCTTCGGGTGTGAGCGGTTGCAGACCGGCGCGAACATGGACGTCGTAGCGGCATCGTACCCACAGCTGAAAGCGCACGTCCCGGGCATTGCCCAGGCCAAGCTCGAGGCGACGGGCGCGTTCGAACGTTTGGGTGACCGGGCGAAGCAGGTTATCCGCGCCTTGAGCACCGACGTGGCCGGGGAGGGCATCGACCTCCTGGCTGACGTCGCCGGCCTTGTCCCCGGAGCCAACCTGGTGGTGAAGTACTCCGCCCGCGGAATAGGACAGGCACGTCAGCACCTGGAGAAGCGGGCCGAACTGGCGCAGACCACGGACATGGGCTTGAAAGTCGGTCAGGCTCGTACGTCTGCGGCGCAGGAGCTGGCTGCCACCATCCGGGAGCTGTCGCACCCTGGTCTGCCTCAGGTCGTCGTCATCGAGGATCTTCACCGAATGGGCCCCGACCTCGCTGAGTTGCTCGATGCGCTGGGGCGGCCAACGTCCAAGCAGCCGGTCCTGGTGATTGGCACGGCCTGGCCCGAAGGCGCCCACAACTGCGAGTACAGCCGGTGGGTCGCCAACGCGACCGCCGCCAGTCATCTAGAGGTGGTGCCCGTGGCACCGTTGGACGAGTCTGACCTGGTCCAGTTGGTCCTGGAGCAGGCGCCGCGGACCAACCGTGAAACGGCGGCGTTACTGGCAGCGCGGATGCCAAACCCGCACTTCATCAAGCTGTGGCTCACCTCGAAACAAGTAAAGCGACGTATCGGCAGGGCCAAGGGACGAATCGAACTCGGCCCTGGCGAGCTCGACCAGCTACCGGCCTCAGTACAAGACGTCATGCGCATGCGGTGGAACGAGCTCCCAGCCCCCGTCAGGAGCGCCCTCATTAGGGCGATCGCCAGCCGGGTCGAGGCAACGCTGCACAGCGACGCCGACGGTGCGATTCCCACCTACGACCCGTCGACGGTGGCGGCGGCAGCCGAGCTGGCCGGCGTCGGGGAACACGAGCTCGTCAACTCGTTGCAGCACGCCGTGACGCCCTTGTCCTGGTGCTTGAACGAGAACGACGTCCATTGGGTCCGGGAGCACATGCTGCTCGCCCCAGTCCACGAGTCCATCACCGACGACGAGCTCGGGCTCGGACAGGACGAGATCGTTCGACTTCGCGACGCCACCCGACACGTCCTCACCGAGGCCATCACCGAGCGAGCCGACGACAACTCGGCAATGCCACCATCGGTGCACAACTTGGCTTTGGCGCAGTGGCTCCTCGATCTGACCCCACCAGACGGAACCATCTCCGATGCCGTTCAGGTCGCGGCCTTGACACTTGGCGTGCAGCTAGCTGCACAGTACCGCTACCGGGAAGCCATCACGCTTGCCCTAGAGTTCTTCCCACGTCTTTGCGATGCTCCCCTCGAGACCCGACACGCTGTCGGCACCTGGCTTGGTGAGGACGGGCGGGTGAAAGACGCGATCACCGAGTTCGAGCAACTCCTGACGGACCACATGCGCATGCTCGGGCCGGATGCGCCGGACACCTTGACCACCCGGAGCAACCTCGCGTCCTGGCTCGGTGAGGACGGGCGGGTGAAGGACGCGATCAGCCAGTTTGAGCAGCTGCTGGAGGACTTCATCCGGGTGCTTGGGCCGGATGCCCCGGACACCTTGACCACCCGGAACAACCTCGCGTCCTGGCTCGGTCGGGACGGGCAGGTGAAGGACGCGATCACCCAGTTCGAGCAGCTGCTGCAGGACCGTATGCGGGTGCTCGGGCCGGATGCCCCGGCCACCTTGACCACCCGGAACAACCTCGCGGCCGTGCTCGGTCGGGACGGGCGGGTGAAAGACGCGATCACCCAGTTCGAGCAGCTGCTGGAGGACTTCATCCGGGTGCTTGGGCCGGATGCCCCGGACACCTTGATCACCCGGAACAACCTCGCGTTCATGCTCGGTCGGGACGGGCAGGTGAAAGACGCGATCACCCAGCTCGAGCAGCTGCTGCAGGACCGCAGCCGGGTGCTCGGGCCGGATGCCCCGGCCACCTTGACCACCCGGAACAATCTCGCGACCGTGCTCGGTGAAGACGGGCGGGTGAAAGACGCGATCACCCAGTTCGAGCAGCTGCTGGAGGACCGTATGCGGGTGCTCGGTCCTAATGCCCCGGACACCTTGACCGCCCGGAGCAACCTCGCGTCCTGGCTCGGTGAGGACGGGCAGGTGAAAGACGCGATCACCCAGTTCGAGCAGCTGCTGCAGGACCGTATGCAGGTGCTCGGGCCGGATGCCCCGGACACCTTGACCACCCGGGGCAACCTCGCGTCCTGGCTCGGTGAGAACGGGCAGGTGAAAGACGCGATCACCCAGTTCGAGCAGCTGCTGGAGGACTTCCTCCGCGTGCTCGGGCCGGATGCCCCGGACACCTTGACCGCCCGGGGCAACCTCGCGTCTTGGCTCGGTGAGAACGGGCAGGTGAAAGACGCGATCACCCAGTTCGAGCAGCTGCTGCAGGACCGTACGCGGGTGCTCGGGCCGGATGCCCCGGACACCTTGACCACCCGGTACAACCTCGCGTCCTGGCTCACTGGGGACGGGCGGGTGAAAGACGCGATCACCCAGTTCGAGCAGCTGCTGAAGGATGCAACCCGAGTCATGGGCACGGAGCACCCCTTAACCAAGGCGGTGCGCGAGGCGCTAGACCGGTTACGCGGCGACCAAATGGACGGCTGACTCAGCGGCTGGAGCCCCAGCGACCCTGACCATCACCCACGATAGTCAATAGATGCAGGGGTCATCAGTCCGAGGGGAGAGGCGTAACCGATAGTGAGTAGCTGGCTCTTGCTCGTCGACGTGGGGGGCGGTGCTCGGGGGACTAGCCGCGGCGGGGACGCTGCTGCTGGTGGTGACCCGGGTCGGCTCGCCGGCGTCGTGAGCAGTCGGTGTGGCGAGAGGCCCTGACACTCGAGGCGCTGGCGGGAGTGGGACTGCTGCACGGGTATGTGACAGTGAACTTTTGGTGCTGTGAGGAGCTGCAGGGAACGATGTGCACCAATCGAAGGCGGCGGAGTCGCTCGCACACCTCAGGTGATTCCCTTGGCCATGGATGATAGAGCCGCTGCTATCTGAGCGTCCCGGCCCTGTGCGGCGTGCTGGTAACGCATTGCAGCTGCCGGGGTGGAGTGCCCTAGCCTGCCCATGAGTTCGGCCAGCGTCGCGCCCGTTTGAGCAGCGAGCACTGCGCCGGTGTGGCGCAGGTCATGCCAGCGGAGATCAGGCCTGCCGGCGACCTCGCGCGCCCGGTAGAACACCGTGTAGAGCGAGGCGGGGGCCAAGTGTTTGGAAGGGTCCCCAGCAGCCGGAAACAGCAGGCCGTCCTGGCCCGTCACGTTCGCGGCAAAGTGCTCACGCACAGCGGGCAGCAGGTGCGGGGGGATCGCCACGTCCCGGATGCCTGCCTGAGACTTTGGAGTGCCAACGACAAAGTTCCCACCAACGCGGGTGACGGCACGGCGCACCTTGACAACGCCGCTCGTCAGGTCGACGTCCTTGCGGCGCAGTTCCGTCAGCTCCCCGAATCTCAGTCCGCACCACGCGGCGAGCAAGGTCATGACCTTGTATCGCTCCGGCATAGCGCCCACCAGACTGGCGAGCTGTTCGAGGGTTGCAGGCTCGGTCTTGGTGGCGCGCTTGGCGTTCCCGGCACCCCGGATGTGCACGGGGTTTGCCGCGATCTTCTCGTCCAGCACCGCGGTGCCCATGATGGTGCGAAGCAGGCCGTAGGCGTGTGCACGAATCGTCGGTCTCTGGGGATCGAGGTCTGCATACCAGTCGCCGACCACTTCGCGCGTGATCGCCGGAAGTGGAAGGGCGCCAAGGGCTGGGAGGATCTGCCGCTCCAAGAGCTGCGTATAGTGCTCGCGGGTGCGTGGCTTGAGCTCGCGATGCCTCAGCCATCTCTCGACGTAGGCTGCGAGGGTGGTGGCCTCGCGCTGGTGTCGGAGGCTCACGCGCTCCTTGGGCGACGACCACTCATCGCCCGTTGTCAATCGACGCTCGGCGGCCAGCCATGCCTCGGCGTCTTCAGCGGTCTCGAAGGTGGTGGGGGCGTAGTGCAACTTGCAGTCTGGCCCCGTGTAGAACGCTTGCCATCGCTTACTGGGGAGACGGCGCAACTGGCCGAAGCCGCGCTTCTTGCGACCAGGCATGTGCTTCCTCTCGTGCAGGATACGTGCAGGATCAGAGTACATCGGTGTCGATTTATGTCCTCCCACGTCATGCGATACTGTTCTCCGAACACGCAGGTCAGAGCCCCTTTCCGCAGGTCAACATCAGTATCGGGGTTTGGCGGTGGAACTTATTCGATCCCAGTATCGTCCACCAACTAGCCCCTGACCAGCAGGTATGCCGGTCGGGGGCTTTGGTGTTCCCGGCGCGCCCATCGACGCGTCGGCACCAAGCGCGAGGCCGTCCCACGGCCCCGTCCGCCGCACCGAACCGAGGAGATCCGTTGAGCCATCCGCACCCCGAGCTGGGCGCCCCGCCCTCCCTGCCCCGCAACGGCCTGAGGGTGGTGGCGCTCGGCGGCCTGGGCGAGGTCGGCCGCAACATGGCCGTGCTGGAGCACCGCGGCAAGCTGCTGATCATCGACTGCGGCGTGCTCTTCCCCGAGGAGCACCAGCCCGGTGTCGACGTGATCCTGCCCGACTTCACCTTCCTCCAGGACCGGTGGCAGGACGTCGTCGGCGTCGTCCTCACCCATGGTCACGAGGACCACATCGGAGGGGTGCCCTACCTGCTCAAGGAGCGGGGGGACATCCCCGTCGTCGGCTCGCGCCTCACCCTGGCCTTCGTGAGCGCCAAGCTCAAGGAGCACCGGATCAAGCCCCGGACCACCCAGGTCGCCGAGGGTGACCGGCTCAGCCTGGGTCCTTTCGACTGCGAGTTCGTCGCGGTCAACCACTCCATCCCCGACGGGCTGGCCGTCATGGTCCGCACCGCGGCCGGGTCGGTGCTGCATACCGGGGACTTCAAGATGGACCAGTTCCCCCTGGACGACCGCATCACCGACCTGCGCGCCTTCGCCCGTCTGGGCGAGGAGGGCGTGGACCTGTTCATGGTCGACTCCACCAACGCCGAGGTGCCCGGCTTCACCACCGCGGAGAAGGACCTGTCCCCGGCCATCGACACCGTGTTCCGCACGGCGCCGGGGCGGATCGTGGTCTCCAGCTTCGCCAGCCACGTCCACCGCATCCAGCAGGTCATCGACGCCGCCGCGGCACACCGGCGCAAGGTCGCCTTCGTCGGCCGCTCGATGGTGCGCAACATGAAGATCGCCCAGGACCTGGGATACCTCGAGGTGCCGCGCGGGCTGGTCGTGGACGTCAAGGAGCTCGACAACCTCCCGCCCGAGAAGGTCACGCTCGTCTCCACCGGCTCCCAGGGCGAGCCGATGGCCGCGCTGTCGCGGATGGCCAACCGCGACCACCAGATCCGTATCGGCGAGGGCGACACCGTGCTGCTGGCCAGCTCGCTGATCCCCGGCAACGAGAACGCCGTCTCCCGCATCATCAACGGCCTGACCCGCTGGGGCGCGAAGGTCGTCCACCAGGGCAACGCCAAGGTGCACGTCTCCGGCCACGCCAGCGCCGGCGAGCTCGTCTACTGCTACAACATCATCCGGCCGCGCAACGTCATGCCGGTCCACGGTGAGTGGCGACACCTGCGCGCCAACGCCGACCTGGCCATCGCCACCGGGATGGACCCGGACCACGTCGTCGTCGTCGACGACGGCATGGTCGTGGACCTGGTCCAGGGGCGGGCCACCGTCAGCGGCAAGGTCCGCGCCGGCTACGTCTACGTCTCGGCGGGCAACGTCGGCGACGTCACCGAGGACGAGCTGCGCGACCGGCTCACCCTCAGCCAGCAGGGCACCGTGACCGTCGTCGCCCTCGTCGACGCCGACACGGGCAGGCTCACCGAGGCGCCGGACTTCCTGGCACGCGGTCTGGGCACCGACGAGCGCATGTTCGGCGCCTCGGTCCCCGCGATCGAGAAGGCGCTCGCCGAGGCCGCCTCCCAGGGGATCGGGGACGTCCACGAGCTCGAGCAGCGGATCGCGCGGGCCGTCTCGCGGTGGGCGTTCCGCACGCACCGTCGCAACCCGTTGGTGGTGCCGGTGGTCATCGACGCCTGAGGGGCCTCTCCCTGCTCGTCCTGCGACCGTGGCAGACCGCGGCACCCGCCGCGCCACCCGTGGGGGACGCACCCGCTCACCCCGTGACGCCTCGGACGACCCGCACGCCTGTTGGCACCGACGCGAGCAGGGGGAGGGCGATGACGGTGCAGCTGAGCGCAGCCACGGTGACGGGATGGACGACGGGAGCGGTCGCACCCAGCAGGCCGATGCTGACTCCCAGGACTCCCGGCAGGACCGTCACGGCGCCGATGAGCCAGGCCGCGGTCCCCGTGGCGAGGGACTCGAGGAGCACCATGGCCACGAGCTGCCGAGGGGTCGCACCCGTGCGGTGGAGCAGGGCCAGCTCACGGCGACGGCCGGCCGTCGTGAGCACCAGGGTGTTGGCCGCCCCGAGCGCCACGAACGCCAGCAGCATGAGCAGCAGCCACGTCCCCAGGCGTTGCTGAGCCGTCCCTGGCGCGGTCGACGTCGCGACGACGTCCTCGGTGGTCGCCACCGGCAGGTCCAGGGCCTCGATCTCGGCGGCGAGGCGCTCGGTGCTGGTCGGCCCGCCCGACGGTCCGCCGACGAGGAGGGTCGTCGGTTGCTCCGGTGCGCCGTGGTCCCGGGCGGTGGACCCACCGATGAGGTACGGGCCCAGGCCCAGCCCCCGGTCGAAGACCGCGACGACCCGGAACGTGTGCTCACCGTCGGGAAGGCGCACCTGCAGGTCCTCGCCGACGCGGGCGCCGGTCTCGAGCGCGGCGTCGGAGCTGACCGCGATCGTGTTCGGGGCGGAGAGCGACACCAGCGACCCGTCGGACACCCCGGGGTCCAGCAAGGAGGCGGGCGCGTCCGGGGAGACCACGCGCATGGTCACCGTCTCCCAGGCCAGTCCGGCGAGGTCCTCGTCGTCGGTCCGGACCTGGGCCGGGGTGCTGGACAGCGCCGTGGTCTCGTGGACGCCCGACATCGCGGCGACGCGCTCGGCGGTGCCCGCGGGCAGCGGCGACCCTGCGCCGACGACCAGGTCTCCGCCGAGCGAGGCGGCGAGCTGACGGTGGGCGGCCCGCTCCACGGCGGTGTCCGTGCTCGTCTGGATGACGCCCGTCGACATGACGAGGGCGAGCGGCACGACGACCGCTGCGAGCCGTCGCGAGAAGCCCCGCAGGTTGTCCATGGCCAGCTGCGTCGGTGGATGCCGGTGGCCTCCCAGCAGGGGCGTCAGGGCGTCGACGGACCAGGCCACGAGAGCCGGGCCGGCGAGGGCGGCGGCGCCGAGGAGGAGGAGGGCCGACGAGGCCGCCACCGCGCTGCCGATCACCCCGGGGAGGACGAGGGGCGTGAAGGCCGTGGCCAGCCCGAGTGCCGCGGTGCCGATCGCAGCGATCCGACGTCCCGTTCCGAGCGGGCCCTCCTCGACGGCGGAGTCGCGGACGGCGGAGGTCGCGGTCTGGCGGAGGGTCTCGCGCGCCGCCAGCCATCCCGCGGCCAGTGCGGTGGGCAGGAGCACCACCACGGCGCCGAGGACCGGCAGCGGCGAGAGAGCCGGCCGCGAACCCGGCACCAGCAGCCCGGCGTCCACGAGGACAGGAGTCAGAGCCTGGGCGAGCGCCAGCCCGGGCAGGGCTCCGAGGGGCACGGCCAGCAGGCCGACCTGGAGGGTCTCCCTGGCGATGATGCCCCGCACCTGTGCGCGGGTCGCCCCGACGGCACGCAGGAGGGCGAACTCCGGTCGGCGCTGGCGCAGGGCCAGGGACACGGTCGTGGCCACGACGACGAGGACCACGACGAGCGCGGTTCCCGCGAAGGAGGAGGCGAGGATGGTGAGCTGGGCTCCGGCGAGCGCCCCGGGCGACAGCGGGTCGCCCGTGCCGGCGCGGACGCCGGTCTCGAGGAGGACGCCCGTGAGCGTGAGCAGGGTGGCGGCGAGTCCGAGGGCGAGAGCGGTGCCGATGAGCCCGCCGCGATGCGCGCGGGCGCCGGCCCTGGCGAGGGTCCACATGGCGCTCACCGGCCGATCGCGAGGAGGCGGGAGGTGACCTGCTCGGCACTGGCGCCGGTCTCGTCGTGGACGACCAGGCCGTCGGCGAGGTACAGCACCCGGTCCGCGGTCGCCGCGACCTGGGCGTCGTGGGTGACGATGACGACCGTCTGGTCGAACCGGCGCGCGGTGGCAGCGAGCAGGCCGAGGACGTGGGCCCCGGTGCGGGAGTCCAGGGCGCCGGTGGGCTCGTCGGCGAACACGACGGCGGGACGGGCCACGAGGGCCCGGGCGATGGCCACCCGTTGTGCCTGTCCACCGGACAGCTCACCAGGGCGCCGCCCCACGAGGTCGGCGAGCCCCAGGGCGTCGACGAGCTGGCCGATCCAGTCCGGGTCGGCCTCCCGGCCGGCGAGGACGAGGGGGAGACCGATGTTGTTCAGCACGCTCAGGTGGGGGATGAGGTTGTAGGACTGGAACACGAACCCGATGTGCTCCCGGCGGTACCGGGTGAGGTCGTCGGCGGAGAGGCCGGTGGTGTCGTGGCCGCCGATGACGACCCGTCCGGAGGTCGGCACGTCGAGGCCGGCGGCGACGTGGAGGAGGGTGGACTTGCCTGACCCGGACTGGCCCACGACGGAGGTCATGGTGCCCGACGCGAGGTCGAGGGTGACCCCGCGCAGGGCAGCCACGGGTCTGGCGCCGCCCGGATAGGTCTTGTGCACGTCGACGAGACGAAGCGCTGTGGAGGTGGTGACGTCGTACGGAAGGGTGGGCATGGCGGTGATGGCTCCTGGTCGAGGGGGATCGGTCACCATCGACGGTAGGGAGCGGGGGAGGGCGGGACGAGCCGCTAAGGATGGAACCGCGGGGGTTCATCCTTTGGATGGAGGGCCGGCCGGTCCGGGGTGCCGCCCACGGTGACGAGCCCGGTCTGGTAGGCCCAGACCACCGCCTGGAGGCGCGAGGTGACACCGAGCTTGGGCATCATCCGGGCGAGGTGGGACTTCACGGTGGAGATCTCCAGGACGAGGGTGCGAGCGATGTCCTCGTTGGACAGGCCCTCGGCCAGCAGCAGGAGGATGTCGGTCTCACGGGGGGTGAGGACGTCGCTGGCCCGCGCCGCGGTGACGGGGAGGGTGCGTCGGCGTCCACTCAGCTCGCCGATGACGCGGCGGGTCAGACCGTCGGCGATGGTGCCGTGCCCGGCGGCGACCGAGCGGACGGCCGCGATGACCTCGTCCGGCTCCGCGTCCTTGAGGAGGAAGCCGGAGGCGCCCGCGTCGAGTGCCCCGAAGAGGTGCTCGTCGGTGTCGAAGGTCGTGAGGATGAGGACGGGGATGGGGGGCGAGGCGTCGGGTCCGGCGAGCTCCCGGGTGGCGGCGACGCCGTCGAGACGGGGCATCCGGATGTCGAGGCACACGACGTCCGGATGCTCGGTCCGCGCCCGCTCCACCGCCTCGACGCCGTCGGCCACGGCTGCGACGACGTCGATGTCCGGCTCGGAGGAGAGCAGCGCCGAGAGACCGGCCCGCACCAGGGGCTCGTCGTCGGCCACGAGGATGCGGATCATCCTCCGTGCCCCGGGTCCGGGTGGTCGGTGCCGGCCTGCGCACCGGGAAGGGACAGGTCGACGCACCACCCACCGTCCTCGGTGGGGCCGTAGGAGAGGTGGGCACCCGTGAGGCTGGCACGCTCCCGCATACCCACGAGACCGTAGCCCGTGCCCGGCGATGTCGGAGCGTCAGCCGGAGCCGGGTGGTTGACCACGCGGACGCGGGTCGTCCGTGCGTCCCGGGTGTCGAGGACGACCTCGCACCGCGCGCCGGGGGCGTGCCGGGCGGCGTTGGCCAGCGCCTCCTGCACGGTCCGGTAGGCGCCGAACTGAGCGAGCGGACCCGACCGGCCGTCGAGGACGTCGCCGGGCCCGGGTCCGAGCACGGTGAGCTCGACGTCGGTGCCGGCTCGCCGCGCGTCCTCGACGAGGGCCGGGAGGGAGGAGAGGGTCTCCGGGGCGGTGGCGCCCGTCGGACCGCCGTCCTCCCGCAGCAGGGTCACGAGGCTGCGGAGGTCGCGCAGCATGGCCTTGCTCTGGTGCCGCACCTGCTCGACGGCCCGCTTCGCGCCCTCCGGATCGGTGTCGATCTGGCGGCCCAGGGCACCGGTCATGACGGTGATCCCGGAGAGATGGTGTGCGGCGATGTCGTGCAGCTCACGAGCGGTCGCCGTCCGTTCCCGTGCGACGGCGACCTGCACCAGGGCGTCGTGCTCGCGGACGACGGCCTGGGCCTGCTCCGCTCGGGCGGTGACGACGTCGCGGCGGGCCCGGACGAACACGGCGGTGGCCAGGGGGAGGCCCACCGTCCCGACCCCCTGCACCACCGACGAGCCCAGGACCGCGAGGACGGCGCCGGCCTCGCTCCAGGACACGAACGCCTGGGCCGAGCCCACGAGGAACGCCGCGGCAGCGGCTGCCGGCAGCGCCCGGACCACCCCCATGAGCAGGACGGCGGCGAACGCCGCGACGATGACCGCCACGGAGGTGACCCCGGTGCCCGCGTCCATTCCCGCGAGCGCCGCCGCCGGGGCGCCGGCGGCGACGAGCACCAGGACGGACCGGGGGGCCCGTCGCCGCCACAGCAGGACGAGCGCCTGGACCGACACGAGTGCGAGTCCCGCCCACCAGGCCGCGCCTGCCACCGCCGGGAGCGAGTCGGCGGAGGCCGGCTCGCCCGCAGCGAGGAGCGGGAGGCAGAGCAGCACCGTCACGCTGAGGCCCCAGGAACCTGCGGCGACGAGGGCGTCGACGGTGCGGACCGGGTGCCTCGTCATCTCAGCGCATCCCTCCCCGGCGGGGGCGCGCCCGGGGCATCGACCGCCACCAGAGTGTCGTCGTCACGACCTCCAGGGTAGGGGACGACGGTCCGGGGAGACCGGACGGCGCCGGCACCTGCAGGCCGACGCACACCGCGCCGCATCACCCCTCGCGCCGTCGATGGCGGGCCCGACCGGCTTCGCGCCACCGGGGCACGACGCGCACGGCCAGGATCGCGGCACCGGGGAGCGTGGAGAGCAGCGCGAGGATCCCGTAGCCGATGGAGACGGTGACCCCGGTGCCCATGTCGAGCCCCCGCACCATGAAGATCCACCCCGCGGCGGCCTCACGCGTCCCCCACCCGCCGACCGTGACGGGGACCGACATCGCCGCGACGGACACGGTGGCGAGCCCCGGTGCCAGGGACACCTCCACGTCGGGTGCCACGACGACGACGGCCAGCACGAACATCCCGACGAAGGCGGCCCACCCGGCGACCGACAGCAGCAGGACGAGGGCGAGGTCCCGCAGCGGCAGCACCCGCAGCCACCTCCAGGCCACGGCCGCGGTGACGACGCCGCCGGCCAGGCAGGCGACCCCGACCAGCGGGACCGGGCCCAGCAGGGCCACCGCCGCCGCGACCAGCACCACCGTGGTCCCCACCAGGCGCTCGGCGGCGACGGCGGCGAAACCGCTGGCCAGCGCGCGCCGGGCGTCCGGCGCCTCGGCGTCGCTGCTGTCGTCGGCCGCCCGGAGCGCGTCGCCGGCGACTCCTCCGGGCAGCACGCTGTTGAGGAAGGCGGCCTGCCAGCAGCGGGCGACGGCCGGACCCACGGGGAGGGAGATCTGGAGGTGCCGGGCGACGAGCCGCCAGCGCAGCGCCTGGAGCACCACGCCGGCCGCCCCCAGGCCGAGGCCGGCCACGACCGCCCACCAGGGCAGGGCACGGGCCGCGGAGGTGAAGGGGCTGAGCCCCCACTGCGTGACGACGAGGCCGAGCAGGCCCAGGGTGAGCCCGACCTGCAGCGTCGCACCGACCACGAGGCGGACGCGCCGGGGCCGTGGCCGGCTGGCGACCAGGGTGTCGCTCACCGGCTCCGCGGCGCCGCCCCGGCGCCCTCGTCGACGGGCTCGGGCGGCAGGCTCAGCAGGTCGAGGTGGCCGACGCGCGCCCGGAGCGAGCCGGCCTCGAGCTGGAGCGACCGCTCCTCGAGCCACCCCTGCACCACGGGAGCGAGCCCGGGGTCGTGCTCCACCGCCACCGCGGCGCGGTCGTGGAGATACCGGCGCAGGAGCGGCTCGTTCTCGGTGCCCAGGAGCCAGTCCGTCGCCCGCAACTCCACGCGGGCGCCGCGACGGCGCAGGGCGCGGGCCATCACCTCCGCGGCGTCCGGCCCGGGCCGACCCTCCCTCCGCTGGTGCGCGTCGAAGGCGGTCGTGACGACCGCGTCGGCGGGGTGGCCCGGCGTGAGCACGACCTCGCCCGTGACGGTGAGGCTCAGCAGTGCAGCCGCTCCGGGCGCCGCGTCCGGTGCGACCACGTGGGCGAGCGTCTCGATCTCTGCCGCGGACAGCAGGTCGAGCAGGGCTGCGCACGCGAGCAGGGCCGTGCCGTCCTGCGGGACCAGGGAGGGCAGGTCCTCCACGGTCGCGACGGCGCGCTCGGTCGTGATGCGGTCGTCGGCCCCGGTCGAGGTCTCGTGCTCGAGCAGGTCGGCGTCGTGGTCGACCAGGACCCACCGCTGGTGTCCGGGCAGGCGCGGTGCGAGCCAGGCCTGGTTGGAACCGGTGCCGGCCCCCACGTCGACCACCACGAGCTCGTCGACCCCGCGGGCGCGCAGGTGGTGGGTCAGCAGCTCCAGCAGGTCGAGGGCGTCCTCGCGGGCGCGGTGGTCGGCGCGGCGTCGCAGCGCCAGCCAGTCGGCCGGGACGGGACGGGCTACCACCGCAGAGCCCGGGTGAAGTCCGTCGCGGTCGTGGCCCACCCACGGAGTCTATCCCGGTGGGCCGACGCGCCCGCCCGCCAGGCGCGCCTCAGGCCCTCGTCGTCGAGCCACCGGGCCAGGGCCGTGGACCAGGCCTGCGGGTCGGCTCCGTCGACCGTGGCTCCGGCCGGGGGCAGACCGTCGCGCTCGCCCGACCCGTGCAGCGCCTCGACGGCCCCCGTCCGCGCAGGGACCAGCGCCGGTATGCCGTGCGCCAGCGCCTCGGTCACCACCATCCCGTAGGTCTCGGCGCGGGAGGGCAGGGTCAGGAGGTCGGTGGCGCCCCAGATCTCCTCGAGGTCCTCGCCGCGGCACGGGCCCAGCGCCCGGACGCGGCCCTCGAGCTCGGCCGAGCGCTCCCGTACCGTCGCGACGTAGCCCTCGTCCGGGCCCGGAGGCCCGACGAGGGAGGCGGTCCAGGGGCGGTCCATCAGCGTCCGCAGCGCGTCGAGCAGGACGAGCGGGTTCTTGCGGGCGGTGACCGCGCCGAGGAGGAGCAGGTGCGGGGGAGTGCTCCCGGCCGCCGGCGGCGCCAGGTCCACGCCGGGAGGCACGGAGCGCACCCCGGCGAGCCCGTAGCGGCGCAGCAGGTCGTCCCGGGCCCAGTCGCTGGTCGCCACCACCGTGTCCGCGGCGTGCAGCGCGGCCCGCTCCGTCTCCTCCAGAAGTCGGCGCTCCGGGGCGCTCGTGCCGCCCTCGGCGGGCAGCGGCAGGTGCACCAGCACCGCGACCCGGACGCCGTGCGCACGGGCCCACGCGAGCTCCTCGGGTGCGGCCGACCCGATGATCCCGTCGACCACCACGTCGGTATACCGTCCCAGCGCCTCGCGCAGCGCCGACCGGTCAGGCTCGGCCGGTCGGGGCCACGCCCCGGGCAGTCGCTCGACCGCCACCGCGAGCCCTCGGGCGTCGAGCTCGCGGACGACCCGGTCGTTGTAGTGGTTGCCCCCGCTGGGCCCGGCGAGGTCTCCGGGCAGGATCAGCGCCCGCGACGGACCCCGCTCACGAGCGGAGGTCGAGGTCATACGTCACCCAGGCCTGCGGATGCTCGCGCACGACGACCCCGATGCCGTCGATGGCGGGGTCGGCGCGGTCGGCCAGCGCGTGCGCGACGTGGGCCGCGACGGCCTCGGTCGTGCTGAGCCGGCCGGCGAACGCGGGGTGCTCGTCGAGGTTCTGGTAGCGCAGCGGGTCGAGCACCGCGGCGAGGTGGCCGCCCGCCTCGCCGATGTCCACCACCACCCCGTGCTCGTCCAGCTCGCGTCGGCGCCAGGTGGCCTCGACGACCAGGGTGGCGCCGTGCAGCCCCTGGGCCGGCCCGAAGAACGGGTCGGGCAGGCTGTGGGCGATCATGACGTGGTCGCTGACGGTCAGTCCGAACATCGTGCTCCTCGTGGGTCAGGGGTGTCGGGCGGGGGCGTCGGTCTCGGGGTCCTGCGCGTCGGGGTAGGACAGGACGACGCACCCGGAGAGGTCGTCGTCGTGCTCCAGCTCCTCGAGCGCTGCGGGCATGGCCGGGAAGGGTCTGACCCCGGCGAGGAGGGTCTCGAACGCGGGGTCGGACAGCAGGTCGAGGGCCGTGGCGAGCCGGGCCGCCGGGTCCCGCCGGTGGCGGCGGGCGTCACCGACCCTCGAGACCTGGCTGGCGACCAGCCGCAGCCGGCGGGAGTGGAAGTCCTCGCCGAGCGGCACCTGCGGTGCGGGGGAGCCGAACCACGACAGCTCGACCACGTCGGCGTCGTCCCCGGCGAGGGCGAGCGCCAGCGCGAGGCCCGGCTCGCTGGCCGAGGCGTGGAAGACCAGGTCGCAGTCGTCCAGCGCCTCCTCCGGCGGCACCGCGTCCAGGCCCGCGTCGACCAGCTCCCGGCGCCGGGTGGCGTCGGCCTCCACCACCTGGAGACGGCTCAGCGGGAAGCGGCGCAGGAGCAGGGCGAGGGCTCCGCCGATGAGCCCGGCGCCCACGACGGCCACGCGGTCGCCCACGCAGGGCGGGGCGTCCCAGAGGGCGTTGAGCGCCGTCTCGGTCGGGCCGGCGAGGACCGCGCGGGACGAGGGCACGTCGTCCGGGACCCGGGTGAGGGCCGACACGGGCACGACATACCGGTCCTGGTGCGGGTGCAGGCAGAACACCCGCACCCCGACCCACGCGCGCGGGCCGCGCTCGACCACCCCGACGGAGAGGTAGCCGTACTTCACCGGGAAGGGGAAGCCTCCTTCCTGGAAGGGCGCCCGCATCCGGTCGACCTGCGAGTCGGGCACGCCGCCGCGGCGCACGAGCAGCTCGGTGCCGCGGCTGATGCCGCTGAACGACGCCCGCACGAGGGCCTCGTCCGGGCCCGGCTCCGGCAGCTGCTCCCGGCGCAGCTCGCCCCGACCCGGCGCGGTGGCCCAGTAGGCCAGGGCCGTCCCGGCTCCGCCGCTCACCCGCGCGCCTCGAGGTCGACGACGTCGTGCGCGAACGAGGCCGTGAGCGCTGCCAGGGCGACGGCGGTGCCCGCTGCGGCGAAGGGGGCGGGCACGAGCGGCACGAGGGCGACCCACAGGGCGATGCCCTGGACGGCCGCGACGGTCCGTCGCGCCAGGCTCGGGGTCAGCTCTCCCCGCAGGGCCGGCCGCACCCAGGAGGCGAGCACGAAGAGGTAGCGCATGGCGCCGATCGCCACGACCCACCAGCCCAGCGTCACGGCCGCCAGCACCGACAGCACGAGGAGCAGGGCCGCGTCGGACTCCATGTCCAGCCGAGCCCCGGCCGCGCTCGCGGTCCCGGTCGCGCGGGCGAGCCACCCGTCGACCGCGTCCAGCAGCAGCGCGGCGCCGACGACCAGGGCGACGGCCCAGGTGCGGGCCGGCAGCTGGCCGGCGAGGACGAGCACGGTCGCGGTCCCGACCACACCCGTCAGCGCGACCCGGGCGAGGGTGACCACGTCCGGCGGGCTCACCGCCGCGGGACGACGCCGCACCAGCGCCCCGGTGGCCACGACCGGCACCACCAGGCCGGCGGCCACCGCGAGCACCCCCACACCGACACCGGGCCCCACCCGGGTGACCAGGCCCACGCACAGGGCCAGGGGGAGGAGGACGACGGCCGAGCCGACCACCCCGCCGCCGCGGAGCCGCGTGGCGGGCGCCTGCGCCGACATCAGCTGGCGTCCGGGACGTCGGCGGCCAGCGCCGAGGGCACGGCGCCCCGGCGCCGCAGCTCCAGCTCGGTGACCATGTCGTCGCCGAGCTGGTAGCGGCGCGCGGGCGGGCGCAGGGCGTCCGAGAGCAGGTCCTCGCCGGCGACGCGCAGCCCCGGTACGCCGTCCCCGATGAGCACGGGTGCGGTGGTGAGGTAGAGCCGGTCCACGGTTCCGGCCCGGACGAAGGCCGACACCAGCCGCCCACCACCCTCGACGAGCACCCGGTGGAGACCGCGCGAGGCGAGCAGGTCGAGCACGGCTCGGGGCTCCATCGGCCCGTCGTCGGGCCAGCGGAGCACCTCGACGTGCTCACCCACCGGGCCGAGGGGGGTGTCGCCCCCGAGGACCCACAGCGTCGGCGCCGCGCCGTCGGTGAGCACCGAGGCGTCGGCCGGGGTCACGCCGCGCGGGTCCAGCACGACGCGGACGGGGTTCGACCCGCGCACCGCTCGGACCGTGAGGCGGGGGTCGTCGCAGGCCACGGTGGCCGCGCCCACGACGACCGCGTCCACGAGGGCGCGCAGCCGGTGGAGGTGCTCCCGGTCCTGCTCGCCGGTGACGAACGCGGCGTCGCCGGTGCGGCTGGCGATGAAGCCGTCGAGGCTCTGGCCGAGCTGGGCCAGGACGAGGGGGCCGTCGGCCCGGTTGAGGTCGCCGTAGCGGTGTCCGAGCTCACCGGACGCCGGGATCCGCCCGGCGAGCAGCTGCTCCCACTCGTCCTGCTCCCACTCGTCCTGGTCCGCCTCGTCGTGCCCCATCCGCGTCCGCTTGGTGGCCAGGTAGAAGGCGTTCTCCTCGCGGTCCGGGACGACGAGCGGCACCCGCTCCACGACCTCGATCCCGAGAGCGCTGAGCGCCAGCTCCTTGGCCGGGTTGGACGACAGCAGCCGGACGCGTCGCATCCCGAGGTCGAGCAGCATCGCGGCGCAGTGGTCGTAGGTGCGGGCGTCCGCGGGGTGCCCGAGGGCGAGGTTGGCGTCGACGGTGTCGACCCCCCGGTCCTGGAGGGCGTAGGCCCGCAGCTTCTCGCCGAGGCCGATCGCCCGGCCCTCGTGCCCGCGGGCGTAGACGACGGCGCCCCGGCCGGTTCGGGCGAGGAGGTGCAGCGCCTGCTGGAGCTGCTCGCCGCAGTCGCAGCGGCGGGACCCGAGGGCGTCCCCGGTGAGGCACTCGGAGTGCACCCGCACGAGGGGCGGCGGGAGGTCGGGGCCGTCGTCGTCGCTCACGCCGAGGCTGAGGACGACGTGGTCCATCCCCGTGTCGTCGCGGTATGCCGTCATCCGGAAGGTCGCGTGGTCGGTCGGGAGCCGGGTGTCGGCCACCCGTTCGACCCGCCGCGGTGCGGTCCTCGCCTGCTCACCCATCCTCCACATTATGGTCGTGACCGGCGATCTTCTCCTGCGGAGGGGGGAGCAGGGTGTTGACGACAGGTGACGGAGGTGAGACAGGTGACTGGCTGGGTCCGTCGGAACCCCGAGGGCCGGAGCCGGCGAGAGCCGGCGCCGACGGCCGTCACGGACGAGGTCGAGTCCCTCGCGGGCCGGGCCGTGGGCGGTGTCTCGGACGCGTGGGCGCTGCTCGTGGTGCGCATGGTCCGTCGGCTCTGGATCCCCTGCCTCATCCTGGGCGTGGCGTGGGTGGTGTGGACCGGCACGACCCAGGACGTCTCCCAGCTGCACCTCGCCACGGTGCCGGAGATCGTCGCCGCCCTGCTGAGCCCGTTCGTGGGGGTGGTCCTGGCCCTCGGTCTGCGGGTGGCCTCCACCGCGCTGGGCGTGGTGGCGGCCCTGCCCGTCGCCCGTGCCGACCTGCACCACGCGCGTCGACGGATGAGCTCGGGCGTGCCGCACATCGTCTCGGTCGCCATCGGGCTGCGCTGGCTGCGGGCGACGACCGCCGCGAGGGACGTCGCCCTGTCGCGGCTGCGGCCCGCGGTCGCCCGCACGCTGCTGCTGGTCGACAGGGTGCAGACCGCGCTCATCCCGGTGGCGGCGCTCGTGCTGGTGGTGGTGGTCGCGGTGGCGCCGGGCTAGGGTCGGCGCGGCTGCCGCGCGGGGAGCAGGGCGTCCACCCCGGCCACGGCTCCCACCGCGCCCGCGGCCAGGAGCTCCTGACGACGGCTCTCCTCCTCGGCCACGCCGACCACGGGCACGCCGGACGCCTGCCCGGCCTGCACGTCGGTCACCGAGTCCCCGAGGAAGACCGACTCCTCGGGGCGGGCGCCGAGGAGGCGCATCGCCCGCAGCAGCAGGTCCGGCTCCGGCTTGAGGTCGCGGACGTGGCCGGCGGAGCGTCCGACCACGTGCAGCCGGCCGCTCGTGCCCGGTCGGGCACGGTCCAGCACACGCGACACCACCTCGGGGGTGTTGTTGGTGACGATGGCGAAGGAGGCGCCGCGCTCGAGGGTCCGGTCGATGAGGGCCAGCGCCCCGGGTCGGGGGGACACCCGGGAGGCGGCGTCGAGCTCGAGCTCGGTGACCAGCTCCTCCAGGGGGGCGAGCAGCCGGGGGGACTGCTCGTCGACCAGGCGCAGGCACTGCACGTGGTCGGCCTCGCCCTCCAGCCGCTGAGCCAGCTCCGCTCCACCGAGCCGGTGCGCCTCCGCCCGCACCCGCTCGCCCAGCTCGGCCCACGACGCACCGGGGAACAGGCGGGCGAGCGGGCCGTCGAAGTCGACGAGCAGCGTCCGGGCGTCCTCCACGAGGCGGCGTGCGGTCATCACCCGAGCGACCCTACCCAGGCCGCAGCGGCGCCCCGCCGCCGGCAGAGCCGACCACTCTGCGCGCCCTCGCACCCCGCCGTGCCGCTGCTAGATTCTGCGGATGGCTGCGGCGCCGCCAGAGGGTGCGCCGTCAGGTGGTCGTCTCCTGACGGGGGCCTTCGTCGCACTCGTCCTCGCCGAGCTCGCCTACTTCATCGGCATCGGGGCGCTCATCCCCCTCGTCCCGCTCTACGCCGCCGACCGGCTGGACGCGGGGCCTCTCGCCGTGGGCCTCACCGTCGCGGCCTTCAGCATCACCGCCCTCGTGCTCCGGCCGGCGGCAGGACGCGTGGTCGACCGCTGGGGCCCCCGTCGACCCTTCGTCGCGGGGGCCCTGCTCCTGGCCGCGGTGCTGCTGGCCCACACGCTGGTCGGCTCCCTGGCCGGCCTGCTGGCGCTGCGGGTGCTCACCGGGGTGGCCGAGGCGGTGGTCTTCGTCGCCGGCATGGCGGCACTGCTCGACATCACGCCCTCGACGCGCCGGGGGGAGGCGCTGAGCTACAGCTCGCTCTCGCTGTTCGTGGGCGTGGCGGTGGGGCCGGCCATCGGTGAGGGGCTGCTGGGGCTGGGCGGGTACCGGGCCGCGTGGCTCGGCGTCGCCGGGATCGGCCTGCTCGCCGCCGTCATCGGCAGTGCCCTGCCCAGCCGACCGGCAGACGCGGCTCCGGCGGGCTCGACGGCCCTGTTCCCACGCTCCGTGCGTCTGCCGGGGTTGGCGTTCGCAGGGGGCGTGGCCGGCTCGGCCGGTTTCCTCGCCTTCGCGGCGCTGCGCGCTCGCGACGTGGGTCTCGACGGTGCCGCGTGGCCCTTGGCCGTCTACGGCGGTGTGGTCGTCGTCGGCCGTCTGCTGCTCGCCAGGCTCACCGACCGGTGGGCCGCCACGCGCCTGTCCGCGGCCGCGCTCGGCCTCACCGGTGCCGGCCTCCTGCTCCTGGGTGCGGCCCGAGGTGCCCCGGCCTTCGGCGTCGGGACCGTGGTGCTCGCGCTCGGTGCCGTCCTGCTGACCCCGGCCTTCTTCCGGATGCTGACCGAGCGGATGCCGGCCGACCGGCCCGGGGCGGTGGGAGCGACCTTCGGGGTGCTCGTGGACCTCGGGCTGGGCGCCGGCCCGGTGGTCCTCGGTCTGCTGGCCCAGGGCCTGGGACTGCGCGGCGCGTTCGCGGTGCTCGGGGCCGGTGCACTCCTCGGCGTCCTGCTCCTGACCGGCGGCGGGCGAGGCACGATCGCCGCGAGGTGACCGGCGCGAGGGCCTGACGGGCCTCCGGACGTAAATTCACGCAAACCCTTGTACGGCCCCGTCGCGGTGACCTATACCTGTCAGGGCACGGCAACGCAAACGTTTACGCACCTTGAGGAGAGACAATGACGTCACGGCTCCGACCACTCCGGTCCCGGAGATGGACAGCCCTCACGCTCGCGACGACGGTCGGTGTCACCGGCCTCGCACCTGCCGCCCTGGCGGTCCAGCCGGCCACGCAGGAGGCCGGCGGGACGGACCAGCAGGCGGCGGACTTCACCGCCCTGCTCGACTTCGAGACCTACACCCCCGGCCCGCTCGACGGCCAGGACGGCTGGGTGGGTTCGGCGGCCGCCTCGGTGGTGCAGGACCCGCTCAACCAGAACAACTTCGTCGGCCGGCTCAACGGACCCGGCGAGAAGACCTACCGGGAGATCCCGCCCATCGAGGAGGGTGACACCGGCACGCTGTTCTTCCGGTTCCTGCGCACGGAGACGGTCGACACCTCCTTCGGGATCACCGACGTCGACGTGCCCGGCACCTACACCGACAGCCGGGCCTACGTGAACAACCAGAACGACGACATCCTGCGCGCCCGCGACGGAGGGGCGTTCGAGTCCGTCGGCATCTGGGGCAAGGACTCCTGGCAGTGCGTGTGGATCGTCGCCGACAACGACGCCGACGAGGTCGCCGTCTACAGCCAGGGCGGCCCCTACGAGGAGCAGACCCGCCTGCCCGACGGCGCCGAGGAGCAGTTCGACTTCCGCGCACCGGTCTCCGGGGCCCTGGACCGCTTCTTCTGGATCAACGGCTCGCGCAGCCCGGGTGACCTCTACCTCGACGACGTGGGCATCGACACCGCGGGGGAGAACCTCGCCATCCCGAGCGGCAACCCCGCCGACTGCGAGGCCGGGGAGGTCCCCGAGCAGCCGCTGCTGAACCCGCTGCCCGACCCCGAGCCCTCCGTCCTCGGCATCGAGGTGGAGGAGCTCGTCCAGCTCCCGGAGTCCTCGACCACCCCGGCGGCCAGCGACCAGCGGCTCATCCGGCACAACCGCATCACCCACCTGGACGAGGTGCCGGACGGCTCCGGCCGGCTGGCGATCCCGGACATGAACGAGATGCTCTACATGGTGGACAAGGAGACGGGGAACTACACCCCCTACCTCAACGTCCGCGACCAGTTCGTGGACAACTTCCACAACCACGCGGGGCTCGGCACCGGCTTCGGTTTCGTCGAGCACCACCCGGAGTATGCCGAGAACGGCATCTTCTACACCGTGCACACCGAGGCGGGCAGCGCGCTCACCGAGGACGAGCCGGACTTCCCCGCCTTCGGGGGCACCGGCTACCACAGCGTGGTCACCGAGTGGACCGCCGACGACCCCGCGGCCGAGGTCTTCTCCGGCACGAGCCGCGAGCTGATGCGGGTGCCGTTCGCGGGCCGCGTGCACACCCTGCAGCAGATCGCCTTCAACCCGACCGTGAGCCCCGGCGACCCCGACTACGGGATGCTCTACATCCTCTCCGGGGACGGCGGCAACGGCGTCGGCAACGACAACCCGCAGGACCTGGCGACGCCGCACGGCAAGATCTTCCGGATCGACCCGATGGGCGACGACAGCAGCAACGGGCAGTACGGCATACCCGCCGACAACCCGTTCGTGGACACCGAGGGAGCCCTCGGCGAGATCTACGCCGTGGGCCTGCGCGACCCGCACCGCATCAGCTGGGACCCCGAGGGCGAGAACACGATGTACCTCGGGCACATCGGCGAGTGGCAGGTCGAGTCGGTGTATGCCGTGGAGCCGGGCGACAACTTCGGCTGGTCCGACCGCGAAGGACCCTTCGTGGCGCAGAACCGGCAGATCTTCCCGCTGCCCGAGGACGACGCCGAGCAGTTCGACTTCACCTACCCGGTCGCGGCCTACGACCACAACCGCGACCCTGGGCAGACCGGTGACGCGGGGGTGGCGCTCAACGGCGGCTTCGTCTACCGCGGTGAGATCGAGGAGCTGCAGGGCAAGTACCTCTTCACGGACCTGGTCCGGGGCTGGGTGCTCTCCACCGAGGCCGACGAGATGAACCGCAACGACGGCGACCTCGAGGACCTCGCCGACATCGAGCAGCTCAAGGTCTTCGCCGACGGTGAGGAGACGACCTTCGCCGAGCTCGTCGGTGACAGCCGGGTGGACCTGCGCTTCGGCTCGGACGCGGACGGCGAGCTCTACCTCGTGTCCAAGGCCGACGGCAAGGTCTGGGAGGTGACCGGCGCCCGCGAGGACGTCCTGTCCTCGCCCTACGTCCTGGAGGGCATCGCCGCCGACGTCGTGGCCCGCTACGACTTCGCCCACCCGGTCGCGGGCGACGCCACGAAGGAGGCCGACCAGGGCCCGTCCGGGACCGACATCGACCTCGTCAACGGCGGGGTGGAGATGCGGGTGGCCGACGCGGCATACCCGGGTGCCGGCGAGGCGCTGCAGACGCAGCAGCTGAGCCCGGACCAGGCCTCCGACGACGACTGGAAGGCCGGGATCTACGACGCCGACGGCGTGCAGAGCCTGTCCCGGTTCGCCGGGGCCGAGCAGACCTCGGTCATGGGGTGGTTCAAGCCCACGGGTGAGCTGCCGGCACCGAACTCCAACACCAGCGACCCGGACGACCGCTACAACGCGATCGGCCTGGCCGGCGTCCTGTCGGGCGACTCCGACGGGCACGGCGTGCGCGCGCTGCTGGAGGTCATCGACGTGGGCGGCGAGCAGAAGCTCGTGGCCCTCGGCCGCCGGGTCGACGGGGCGAGCTCGTGGACCTATGCGGCGGACCTGCCCTGGGACGAGATCCTGGAGCAGGGCGAGTGGGTGCACCTGGCGGCCACCTTCGACTTCGTCGAGGGCGAGATGGCGCTCTATATGAACGGCGAGCCGCTCGAGGGCGACTACACCGCGTCCAACCGCTGGGGCTCGGGCGCCACCTCCGACACGAACCCCGCGGGGATCAAGATCGGTGGGAGCTTCCCCCAGGACACCCAGGAGCGGAACCCCTGCGACTGCCGGATGGACGACCTGATGTTCCTCGACACCGTGCCCAGCGCCGAGCAGATGGCGGCGCAGTACGCGCTGTTCGAGGTGCCGGAGGAGCAGCCGGTGTTCGACCCGGGTTGCACCCCGGGTGACACGGTCGTCACCGATGTCATGGACGCCTCGAACTGGGCGCCCCGGACCCCCGAGAAGTGGGAGTTCCCCGGTGACGCGGTGGTGCTGGCCGAGGCCGGCACCAACCCGGACGACGGCATCCGCCGGCCGTTCGAGTACGCCGTGCTCACGGAGGGCCCCGAGCTGGGCTCGGTGGTGATGGACGCGCAGGTGCGGCTCGACGAGCCGGTGTCGGTCAACAACAGGGACGTGATCCTCGTCTTCGGCTACCGGTCGGACACGGAGTACTACTACGCGCACCTGTCGCAGGACAACACCATCTACGCGCACAACGGCATCTTCAAGGTCGACGGCGCCGACCGGGAGCGGATCGACGACCAGTGGGACGGCACCATCGGTGCCCCGCCCGCGGTCACCGACGACGCCTGGCACGACGTCCGCCTGGTGCACTGCGCCGACACCGGCAGGGTGGCCGTCTACCTCGACGGGCTGGAGCGTCCGCTGCTCACCGCCACGGACGACACCTTCGACTCCGGCCGGGTCGGCTTCGGCTCGTTCGACAACGTGGGTCGCATCCGCGGCGTCACCGTCACCGGTGACAGTGCCGAGGTCCCCGTGGTGCAGCCCAGCGTCACCATCACCGGTGGTGGTGGTGAGGTCTCGACCGACGAGCCCGTCGAGGTGACGGGTGAGGCGACCCCGGGCAGCACCGGGTGGCGCAAGGACGTGGAGGCCGTGTATGCCGAGCTCCAGAACGCCGAGGGCCGCAAGGTCGTCGGTCGGGAGGTCCCGGTCACCGACGGCACCTTCGCCACCTCGTTCGACGTCTCCGGGTTCGCGCCCGGCGACTACACGATCAAGGTGTCGGTCCGGTCCAAGGGCCACGGGAACGTGTCGGACACCGCGGCGCTGACGCTGGTGGCTCCGGCAGCCCCCACCGACGAGGTGGACCTGCGGATCTCGACCAACGCCCAGTGCTCCAACAGGACCGCCGTGGTCGCGGTGCACGTCGTCAACGAGGACGGTCACCGGGTGGACATCCGGGCGACGACCGCCTTCGGCGACAAGAAGTGGACCAACGTCAAGGACGGCAAGGCCGTCTACCACGTGTTCCGCTCCGGTGAGGGCTCCATCGAGGCCGGGACCGTCACCGTGGCGGGCTACGCGTTCTACGACGGCGTGGGCCACTACGAGCGCTACGAGGTCGACCATGAGGCGGTGAGCTGCTCCTGAGTCGCGCCTGACCCGTCCTGACGAGGCCCCCCGGTGGTGGTGCTCCGCCCACCACCACCGGGGGGGCCTCCCGCGCGTGCGCCACCGGCGGTCCCCGCTCGGGGTGGATCGGGAGGTCCCGTCGAGCAGGCAGGATGGGGGGATGACCGATCCAGCTGCCCAGGACCGCACCCGATGAGCTCGCAGGACGGCGACCTCGACCAGAGCACCGAGCCGGAGGCCGGCGGCCAGGGCAACGAGTACGAGACCGTCGAGGTCGGGGGAGTGGAGCGCCGGCTCGAGGAGGAGCTGCACGAGGAGTTCAACGCCACCGTCTCCGAGGGCGAGGAGCGGCTCAAGCGCACCAACCGCGGACTGGTGGTGACCGGCCTCTTCGGCGGGATCGACGTCGGGCTGGGCATCATGGCGATGCTCGCGGTCATGCACGCCACCGGTAGCACGCTGCTCTCCGGTCTGGCTTTCGGCATCGGCCTGCTCGCGCTGCGGCTGGCGCACTCCGAGCTGTTCACCGAGGACTTCATGCTCCCGGTCAACGCCGTCCTCGCCGGCCATGGCACCTTCGCCCAGCTGGTCCGGCTGTGGTCGGTCACCCTGGTGACGAACCTGGCCGGGGGATGGCTGTTCATGTGGCTGGTGGTGTATGCCTTCCCCCAGTTCCACGAGGACCTCGTCAGCTCAGCCGTCGCCTATGTGACCGCCGGGTTCACCATGGAGACGATCGCCCTGGCGCTGCTCGCCGGGAGCACCATCACCCTCATGACCCGGATGAACCAGGGCACCAGCTCCGACGTCATGACGGCCGTCATCTCGCTCATCGGCGGGCTTCTCGTGGTCGGTCTGCAGATGCACCACGGGGCGCTCTCTTCGGTCCTCATCTTCGGCGCCATGGAGGCCGGTGCCGACATCTCGGTGGGCCAGTGGTTCGGGTGGTTCTGGTGGGTCACCCTGCTCAACATGGTCGGTGGCCTGGTCATCATGACCGCGCCACGGATCGTCCGGACGTGGGAGCTGGTGCGCGAGGAGCGCGGCCGGCGGCTGTCCGAGGGGCACGCCCGCTAGTCAGGACGGCACTCCGGGCGGTCTCGCGCCGTCCCGTGCTGCCGCCCGGACGGCTCAGGAGCGGCGCGGCGGCCCGCTGGAGTCCCGCTCCACCAGGGTGGCCGGCATGACGACCCGGCGGGGCCGCTTGGTGGCCGGGCGCAGCGCGAGCTCCAGCGCCTTCTCCCCCATCTGCTGCATGGGCAGCCGGACGGTGGTCAGCGAGGGGGAGAGGTCGGCGGCCACCGGGACGTCGTCGAAGCCGGTCACCGACATGTCGTCCGGCACCCGCAACGACCGGGACCGCAGCACGGACAGCGCACCGATGGCCATGTCGTCGTTGAGCGCGAGCACGGCGGTGCTGCCAGGGTGCTCCTGGAGCACCTCCAGGGTGGCCGTCTTGCCCCCGTCGCGGGTGAAGGGGGCCTCGACGACGGGCACGTCCTCGCGGGCGATGCCCGCCTCGGCGAGCGCCCGCTGCACGCCGGTGAGACGGTCCGCGACGGTGGTGAGCCCCAGCGAGCCGGTGACGACGGCGACGCGGCGGTGGCCGAGCGCCAGGAGGTGGCGGGTGACGGCCTGCGCCCCGTCGGTGTTGGCCGGGAGCACGGCGTCGGTGGCGTGCTGGTGGCGGCCGATCGCCACCACGCGGCCGCCCGCCTGGGTGAACCGGGTGAGCTCGCGGTGGATGCTGCGCTCCGCCTCGGGGTCGAGGTAGCCCGACCCCGCCACGACGATGACCCCGACCCGGTTGGCGATGAGGGTCCGCAGCTGCCGCAGCTCGATCTGCGGGTCCCGTCCGCTGTGGCACATCTGGACCGACAGCCCCCGCTGGCCGGCCACCCGCATGACGCCGCTGGCGATCTCGGAGAAGTAGGGGTCGGCCACCTCGTGGACGACCAGACCGACGCTGGAGCTCGTGCCTCCCGCGAGCGACCGGGCGTGGACGTTGCCGATGTAGCCCAGGGACTCGGCGATCTCCTTGACCCGCTCGGCGACGGCGGTGCTGACGCCCTGCCTGCCGCTCAGCGCACGGGAGGCCGTGGCCACCGAGACACCCGCTGACTGCGCGATGTCCACCAACCGTGGTGCCGCCGCTCCGGTCATCATCGACTCCTCGTCCTCGTGGTGCGCCTGGTGGTCCGCGGGCCCGGTGCGCGGTCAAGACCCGCACCGGTACCTCCTTGCCAACGCCCAGGACGCACGTTATCGTACAACGCAATCGTTTGTGCAAACGTTTGCGTAATCGGTTGACCTTCCCCCGTGGGCCGCAAAGGAGCGCCAGATGAAGCACAGCACCCGCCGATCCGTCCTGATGTCCGTCGACCAGGCCGGGGGGACCTCGACCAGGGTCAGCCGGCCGGGCCGCCGACGCGCCGCCCTGGCCGTGGCCGCCGCCGGAGCCCTCACGCTCAGCGCCTGCGGCCTCGGTGGTGGCGGTGGTTCCTCCGCCGAGGGAGAGGGGGAGGAGGGGGACGAGGGCCCGGTCACCATCGGCATCTCGCTCCCGCTCACCGGTGACTTCTCCGAGCCCGGGAAGGGCGTCCAGCGCGGCTACGAGGCCTGGGCGGAGTACACCAACGCCAACGGCGGCCTCCTGGGTCGTGACGTCGAGCTCATCATCTACGACGACCAGTCCAACGCCGACCGGGTCGCCTCCGACTACGAGAAGCTCATCAACCAGGACCAGGTGGACATCGTCGTCGGCCCGTTCTCCACCCGGCTGGTGGTGCCGGCGGCGCAGGTGGCGCAGGACTACGGCTTCCTCTTCGTCGAGCCGGCCGGTGCCGCCGAGGAGGTCTTCACCCAGGGTTTCGACAACCTCTTCTACGCCGCCCCCGCCATCGCGAACGACCACTACAACTACCTGGCCGAGCACATCCTGGCGATGCCCGAGGGGGAGCGGCCCACCACGGCCGCCTACGCCTCCATGGACGACCCCTTCGCCCAGGGCACGGCCTACGGGCTGAAGGAGAAGCTGGAGGAGGGCGGCATTGAAACCGTCGCGGACGAGGTCTACCCGCCCAACACCACCGACTTCTCCAGCATCGCCAACAAGATCGCCAACACCGGCGCGGACATCCTCGTCGGCGGCACGCAGTACCAGGACGCGGTGAACCTCATCGTTGCCCTGCAGCAGCTGGACTACCAGCCCCGCCTGGCGGCCTTCTCCACCGCGCCCACCAACCCGGAGTTCCCGGAGGCCATCGGGCAGACCGACGGCATCCTGTCGCCCACCGGCTACACCCCGGACGCGGACTACCCCTCGAACGCCGAGTTCGTGGACTTCTACACCGAGCAGCACGGCAACCCGCCCAACGAGGACGAGGCCAACGCCTGGACCACCATGCAGGTGGTCGCGGCCGCGGCCGAGGCCAACGACTGCGCCGACCCCAGCCCGGAGTGCCAGCAGTCGATGATCGACTGGCTGCGCGAGAACACCGTGGACACCGTGGTGGGCCCGCTGTCCTGGGACGCCGAGGGTCGCCCGCAGGCCGCCCACCTCATCCAGCAGTGGCAGGACGACGAGATCGTCATCGTCCTGCCCGAGGACGCCAGCGACGCCGAGCTGTCCTACCCCAAGCAGGACTGGTGACCCCCGCCCTCCTCCGGCCCCCCGCCCACGACCGCTCAGAAGGGAACCTCTCGTGACGGCCCTCATCACCCAGGCGGTGATCCTCGGCATCCTGCTCGGGGGCCTCTACGCCCTGCTCGCCGCCGGCCTGACGCTCTACTTCGGGGTGATGCGCGTGGTGATGATCGCCCACTCCGCGTTCCTCATCCTGGCGGCGTACCTGGCCTGGGCGTTCCACCGCGCCACCGGCATCGACCCGTTGTTCTCGCTCATCGCCACCGTGCCGCTGTTCTTCCTCCTGGGCGTGGTCATGCAGCGCTTCCTGCTGTCCCGGCTCAAGCCCGCCACCCTGACGATGATGTCGGTCCTGCTGACCTTCGCCATCGCCCTCATCATCGAGGGCATGCTCGGCTTCGTCTGGACCGGGACGCAGCGGCGGATCAGCCTCAGCTACTCGACCGCCAGCCTCGAGGTCTTCGGGGCCAACATCGCCGTGGTCAAGCTGGTGGCGTTCGGGCTCGCGGCGGTCAGCCTGCTGGCGCTCTACCTGCTCATGAAGGCCACCAGCTTCGGCCAGGCACTGCGGGCGACCATCCAGCACAAGGAGGCCGCCGCGCTGCTGGGCATCGACACCGAGAAGGTCGCCGGCTACGGCTTCGGCCTCGGGCTCGCCACCGCGGCGATCGGCGGGACCGCCCTGGCGCTCGACTCCACGATCTACCCCTCGCTGCACTGGCACTGGATCGGCCCGCTCATGGCGATCATCGTCGTCGGAGGGCTCGGGAGCATCCCGGGCGCCGCCATCGCCGCGCTGGTCCTCGGGCTCAGCCAGAGCCTGCTGCAGATCCCGCTGGGCACCACCTGGGCCCAGACCGTGTTCTACCTCGCCCTGTTCATCACCCTGATGGTCCGTCCGCAGGGATTCTTCGGAGGTCGCCTTGCCCAACGCTTCTGACCTCGCCACCCCGACCCCCACGGCACCGGACACCGGGCGCCCGGACGACAGCGCCGGTGAGCGTTTCGACCGGCGGCTGGGCCTGGCCAAGGCCGGTCTGGGAGTCGTGGCGATCGTGCTCGCGCTCATGGTGCCCTGGCTCGCGCCGGACGCCTTCATCCTCTCGGTGGCCGTCGTCATCGCCAGCTACGCCGCGTTCGCCGTCGGCTGGAACTTCGTCGGCGGGTTCACCGGCTACATCTCCCTCGGCCACGCCTCCTACTCGGGTCTGGGTGGGTATGCCGTGGCGCTGCTCACCACGCACACCGGGATCAACCCCTGGGTCGCGCTGGTGCTGGGAGCGGTCGTCGTGGCGCTGCTGGCGGTCCCGATCGGCATCGCCTCGTTGCGGGTCCGCGGCGCCTCCTTCGTCATCGTCTCCATCGCGCTCGTCCTCATCCTGCTCCTGGTGTTCCAGAGCTGGGCCTCGGTGACCGGCGGGTCGGAGGGCCTGCGCGTGCCTCGGCCGTTCGACAGCTCGGTGCTGCGGCCCGAGCAGCACACCAGGTTCTACTTCCTCTTCCTCGTCCTCATCGGCATCGCCCTGGTGGTGTGGTGGCTCATCGACCGCTCGCAGTTCGGGGCCGGGCTCAAGGCCATCCGCGAGGACGAGGACAAGGCCGAGGCCCTCGGGGTGCCGACGTTCCGCTACAAGCTGGTCGTCTTCGTCATCTCCGCGTTCTTCACCAGCCTGGCCGGCGGCCTCTACGCGCTCTGGTTCGGCAACCTGGACCCGGTCTTCCAGTTCTCCATCCTCACCGGCTCCTACATGGTGCTCATGTCCCTCTTCGGGGGTATCCGCTCGCTGGTGGGCCCCGTGGTGGGTGCGGTGGTCGTCGGCTACGCGATGGAGGTCTTCAAGGCGCAGTACGGCGACAGCCAGTTCCACCTCGTGGCGCTGGGCCTGCTGCTGGCCGTCGTGGTCCTCTTCATGCCGGAGGGGGTGGTGCCCGAGGTGCTCGGGCTAGTGCACCGCCTGCGCCCGGCGGCCACCTCGATCCGTGAGGAGAGCGCCGCCCAGCTGCTCGAGCGCAACCGGGCGATCGACGCCGAGCGTCGGGCCCAGACCGAGGCCACCTCCGAGCGCGAGCCGGTCGAGGACCCTCGCCACGCGACGACCGGGAAGGGACGATCATGAGCGTACAGCAGGACGTGCGCCCCAGCCTGCAGACCGAGGGCCTGTCCAAGGCGTTCGGCGGCGTGCAGGCCGTGAACGGCGCCACGGTCACCTTCCACGAGGGCAAGGTCAACGCCCTCATCGGCCCCAACGGGTCCGGGAAGTCGACCTTCTTCAACATCGTCACCGGCATGATCGCGCCGGACTCCGGCACGGTGCGGTTCCGGGGCCAGGACATCACCAGGCGGGCGCCGCACCGCATCTGCGCCGCCGGCATCGGACGCAGCTTCCAGCTGTGCCGCACCTTCCCCCGGATGACGGTGCTGGAGAACCTCCTCGTCGCCGTCCGTCCCACAGGGCTCGGACAGCTGGTCGGGTCGAGCCAGAACCGCCGCCAGGTGGAGCGGGCTCGCGAGCTGCTGCGCCGGGTCGGCATCGACCACCTGGAGGGCTCGTTGGCCCAGGACATCTCCTACGGCCAGCAGAAGCTGCTCGAGCTCGCCGGCGTGCTCATGGGCGAGCCCGACACCATCCTGCTCGACGAGCCGGCGGGCGGGGTCAACCCCGCCCTCATCGGGCGGATCGGCACCCTGGTGAAGGAGCTCAACGCCGAGGGGCGGACCTTCATCATCGTCGAGCACAACATGGACATGGTGATGAGTCTGTCCGACCACATCGTCGTGTTCGACCGAGGTGCCCCCATCGCGGAGGGCACGCCGTCCGAGGTCCAGCAGGACCCCCGAGTGCTGGAGGCCTACCTTGGCGTCTGACCACCTTCTCGAGCTCAACGACATCGAGGCCGGCTACGGCCGAGCGGCCCTGGTGCTGCGCGGGCTGACGGTCAAGGTGCCGGCCGGTTCGGTCGTCTGCCTCGTCGGCCCCAACGGTGCCGGCAAGTCCACCGTGCTCAAGGTCGCCAGCGGCATGCTGGCGCCGCGCTCGGGCTCCATCGTCGTCGACGGCGAGGAGGTCACCGGGGCCGGTCCGCAGTCGATGATCCGGCACGGGCTCTCGCACGTGCTCCAGGGGCACAGCGTCTTCAAGGAGATGACGGTGGCCGAGAACGTCTCGCTGGGGGCTTACACCGTCAAGGACAAGGCCCAGGTGCAGGAGCGCATCGAGTTCGTCAAGAATCTCTTCCCCGTCGTCGCCGACCGGTGGGCGGCCCTGGCCGGCGCGCTGTCCGGCGGCCAGCAGAAGCAGGTCGAGTTCGCCCGCTCGCTCATGGTCAGCCCCAAGGTCGTGCTCCTCGACGAGCCGAGCATGGGCCTGGACCCCAAGACGACCTCCGTCGTCTTCGAGCAGGTCGTGCGGATGCGGGAGGCCGGGATCGCGGTGCTCCTCGTCGAGCAGAACGCGCGGCGCGCGCTGGAGACCGCCGACATCGGCTGCGTCCTCGACCTCGGCCGGGTGCACATCACCGGCCCCGCCCCCGAGCTGCTGGAGGACCCGCAGCTCGCCGAGCTCTACCTCGGGGGAGGCGGCGCCCGCAGCGCCGACCCCGCCGAGGACCCCAACCCCTCCGGCGCGCGCTCACCCGAGCTGAGCAGCCCCGCCCCCGAAAGGACCTGACACCATGGCCACCCACACCACCCGCATCATCATGAACGGCGTGACCGGCCGGATGGGCTACCGGCAGCACCTCGTCCGCTCGATCCTGGCCATCCGGGACGCCGGAGGGGTGGAGCTGCCCTCCGGCGACCGCATCCAGGTCGAGCCGGTCCTCGTCGGACGCAACGCCGAGAAGCTGCAGGAGCTGGCCCGCCAGCACGACGTCCAGGACTGGACGACCGACCTCGACGCGGCGCTCGCCGACGAGAGCGCCACCGTCTACTTCGACGCCCAGGTCACCAGCGAGCGCAAGGGCGCCATCCTGCGCGCCATCGCCGCGGGCAAGCACATCTACACCGAGAAGCCCATCGCCGAGACGGTCGCGGACGGTCAGGAGATGGTGGACGCCGCCGCAGCCTCGGGCGTCATCAACGGCGTGGTCCACGACAAGCTGTACCTGCCCGGCCTCGTCAAGCTCAAGCGGCTCATCGACTCCGGCTTCTTCGGGACGATCCTGTCGGTCCGCGGCGAGTTCGGCTACTGGGTCTTCGAGGGCGACGTGCAGCCCGCCCAGCGACCCAGCTGGAACTACCGCGCCGAGGACGGCGGCGGGATGGTCCTCGACATGTTCTGCCACTGGAACTACGTGCTGGAGAACCTCTTCGGCGCCGTGGAGTCCGTCACCGCCCGCGCGGTCACCCACATCCCGACCCGGTGGGACGAGCAGGGCCGGGAGTACACCGCGACCGCGGACGACGCGGCATACGCGATCTTCGAGCTGGAGGGCGGGGTCATCGCCCAGGTCAACTCCTCCTGGGCGGTGCGCGTCGACCGCGGCGAGCTCGTCGAGTTCCAGGTGGACGGCACCCGCGGCTCAGCCGTGGCCGGCCTGTTCGGCTGCCGCATCCAGCCCGCCGTCAGCACCCCGAAGCCCGTGTGGAACCCCGACCTGCCGACCGAGGAGGACTTCCGGGCGCAGTGGGCCCAGATCCCCGACAACACCGAGTTCGGCAACGGGTTCCGGGCGCAGTGGGAGCAGTTCCTCATGGACGTGCACGCCGGCCGGCCGCACGCCTACGACTTCGCCGCGGGGGTGCGCGGGCTCCAGCTGGTCGAGGCGGGGCTGCGGTCGTCGTCCGAGCGGCGCAGCGTCGACATGGGCGAGGTCGCGACGCCTCCTGCGGACCAGGCGTCGATGGAGGAGCTGCGCGCCACGGAGCCGGTGGCGTGAGCACGGCCACCGCGCGGCGGGCGCCCACCACGACCGGGTCGGGCACGGTCGCGCTGCCCGGGGCCGACGGCCGCTGGCGCGAGGTCGCCCTGCACGCCCCGAGGGAGTGGCAGGAGCACCCGCAGCCGTACACCAGCCGGGTCGCCTTCGCGGCGGCCCACGTCGTGGCCGACCCCTACGGGGACAACACCCCGGGTGCGCCGGCCCGCGTCGACTGGGAGTCGACCCTCGCCTTCCGCCGGGGTCTGTTCCGGTACGGCTTCGGCGTCGCCGAGGCCATGGACACCGCCCAGCGCAACATGGGGCTGGACTGGGCGGCGGTGCAGGAGCTGGTCACCCGCAGCGCGGCCCAGGCGGCCGAGCTGGGTGCCCGCATCGCCAGCGGCGCCGGGACCGACCACGCCCCGGACGCGACGACCCTGGGGGCGGTGCGCGACGCCTACCTGGAGCAGGTGGACTTCGTGCAGGGCACCGGCTCGCAGGTCATCGTCATGGCCTCGCGGCAGCTCGCGGCGGTCGCCGAGGGCGAGACGGACTACCGCAGCGTCCTCGACCCGGTGCTGGACCGTGCGCAGGAGCCGGTGATCCTGCACTGGCTGGGGGAGATGTTCGACCCCGCCCTGTCCGGGTACTGGGGGAGCAGCGAGGTGCCCGCGGCCACGGAGGCGTTCCTGCGCCTGGTCCACGACCGGGCCGACGTGGTCGACGGGGTCAAGGTGTCGTTGCTGTCGGCCGAGCACGAGGTCGGGCTGCGGGCGGCCCTGCCCGAGGGCGTTCGCCTCTACACCGGGGACGACTTCAACTACCCCGAGCTCATCAGGGGGGACGGCACGCACCACTCCGACGCCCTCCTGGGAGCCTTCGCCGCCATCGCTCCCGCGGCCTCAGCGGCCCTGGCGGCGCTCGACGAGGGGGACCTCGAGACCTACGACCGGGAGATGGCGCCGACGCTCGCGCTGTCCCGGCACATCTTCGAGCGTCCCACCTTCCACTACAAGACCGGCATCGCCTTCCTCTCCTGGCTGACCGGGCAGCAGCCCGGCTTCGTCATGGTGGGTGGTCTGCAGTCGGCGCGCAGCGCGGTGCACCTGGCCACCCTCTTCGAGCTGGCCGACGAGGCGCAGCTGTTCCCGGACCCCGACCTGGCGGCGCAGCGGATGCGGACGTGGCTCGCCGGCGCGGGGCTGACGCCGTGACCGTGGCGCAGGCGGGGACCGTCCCGCTCGACGTGCCGTCGGGGCGCCCGGCCTCGGTGCCGACCCCGGAGCCGGGCGACCCCCGGCTGGCCCGGCTCTCGCTCAACCAGCGCACCTGCGCCGGCTGGTCGCTGCGCGAGGCGATCGACGGGTGCCTGGCCGCCGGGCTGCCCTCGATCGGTGTCTGGCGCGAGCCGGTGGCCGAGGTCGGTCTGGAGACGGCCGTCCGCTGGGTCCGGGACGCGGGTCTGCGTGTCTCCTCGGTCTGCCGTGGCGGCTTCTTCACCGGCGCCGACCCCGAGGCGGTCGCCGCCGCCCACGAGGCCAACGTGGAGGCCGTCCGGGAGACCGCCGCGCTTAGTGCGGCGACCCTGGTGCTCGTCCCCGGTGGCCTGCCCGACGGCGACAAGGACCTGCCCGGAGCCAGGGCGCGGGCCACCGAGGCCATCGGCGCGCTGCAGCCCGTGGCGGCCGAGCACGGCGTGCGGCTCGGCATCGAGCCGATGCACCCCATCTTCGCCGCCGACCGGGGCGTGGTGTCCACGCTGGGCCAGGCCCTCGACATCGCCGAGCACTTCGACCCCGAGACGGTGGGTGTCGTGGTCGACACCTTCCACCTGTGGTGGGAGCCCGGGGTCGAGCAGCAGGTCGCCCGCGCCGGCAGCCGCATCGTCAGCTACCAGGTGTGCGACTGGATCACGCCGTTCCCCGCGGACGCGCTGCTCAGCCGCGGGATGATGGGCGACGGCCACATCGACTTCCCCGCCTTCACCCGCTGGGTCGCGGACGCCGGCTACCAGGGCGACGTCGAGGTGGAGATCTTCCACGCCGACGTCTGGGCCGCCCCGGGGGCGGACGTCGTCGCGACGATGGCCCGGCGCTACGTCGAGCTCGTGCAGCCACACCTCTGAGACGCGAGCCCCGGCCCTGCGGGGCCTCCTCGCCCGCGACGCCGGGTATCTGACGGCGCCCACCCGACTCCTCTCATCATGCACCGGCGCAGGGGCCGGTGCGCCCGAGGAGGAGAAGAACCCATGTCACACGACGACATCAACCCGCACGAGCCGGTCGCCCCGGAGGCCGAACCGGTCGACGAAGTCGGCACCGAGGAGCTCACCGAGGACCCGGGGGCCGGTGACGGTGCGCCCGAGGAGGCTGCTGCCGGGCTGGACATCGAGCCGGTCGCGGCCGTCATGGCCCAGGCGCTCGACGCGGTGGAGCAGGCCCCTGACACGTCGGGCCTGCGACCGGTCGGAGAGGCCACCTACGGCCCCCCGATCGACGCGGAGACCGTCCAGGGCCCGGACAACCGGGTCCAGATCACCGCCACCGGCAGCTACCCGTGGCGCGTCCACTGCTCGCTGCTCATCACCGCCAACGACGGTTCCCAGTGGATCGGCACCGGGTGGTTCAACGGCCCGAGCAGCATCATCACGGCCGGGCACTGCGTGTTCATCCACGCCCCGGGCACCCAGCGGCACGGGTGGGTGCGCAGCATCGAGGTCATGCCCGGGCGCAACGGCGCGAGCCTGCCCTACGGCCGTTTCCTCGTGCCCCGTGCCCAGCTGCGCAGCGTCCACGGCTGGACCACCGGCCCGGACCACGAGTTCGACTACGGGGCGCTGCTGCTCACCGAGCCGAAGGGCAACGCCACCGGCTGGCTGGGCTTCGCCAACTGGTCGGACGCCACGCTGAACGCCAAGAGCCTCAACCTGTCCGGCTACCCGGGCGACAAGCCCTCCGGCACCCAGTGGTACCACTGGAGCGGCGTCGCCGCGCTGAGCGCGCGCAAGGTGTACTACACCCTGGACACGGCCGGCGGCCAGAGCGGCAGCGGGGTCTACGTCTTCCACGAGGGTGGCCGCTACGCCGTGGCGATCCACGCCTACGGTGGGTCCGGGAGCAACAGCGGCACGCGCATCAACAAGCCCGTGTTCGACAACCTCAAGCTCTGGAAGGGCTGACCGGCCGGATGACCCTACGGATCCGTGGCGTCGTGCTCGACGCCGTCGGCGGCCCCGTCCCCGGCGCCCGGGTGGCGCTGGAGGCGGGGCCCGTCCCGGTGCCCGACGTCGCCCTGCTCACCGGCCAGGACGGCACCTTCGAGCTGGACCTGCCGACCCCCGGGGAGTATGTCGTGGCCGTCCACGGCGACGACGCGAGCGCTCAGGCGCGGCTGACGGCGCCGACGGAGAGCGTCGTCGAGGTCCGGCTGGACCGGCCCGGCAGCTAGCGGGGTCGGCCGGTCGGGGGCCGGCTCAGAGCTCGGGAGGTGCCTCGAAGAGGTCCACCCGCGCCGGCGCCAGGATGGACCGCGAGACGTTCTTGAAGTCGAAGCGGTCGAGGATCCGGGCGGCGTCCTCGTCGCTGAGGTCGTAGGCGTGGGCCAGCATCCGCACGTGCTCGGTGTAGAACGCGTGCAGCTTGTCGACGCCCTTGATGAACTCCAGCTCCTTGGCCACCGCAGCGACGCTAACGAGGCGACGTTGCGACCGGGTGGACGAGACATGAACGTTGGGTCCACCCTTCGACTGGACACCGGCGGCCCCGGTGCAGTGGGGTGGGGCGGTGACCTCGTTGCTGCACCTGCGCGCCGCCGGCACCTCCCTCGTCCTCGACCTCGCCGACGACCTGCTCCCGGTGGTCCGCCACTGGGGCGCCGACCTCGGCGACCTGGACGAGCAGGACCTGGAGGCGGTCACCACGGCCGGGCGCGTCGCCCGCGGTGACAGCCCCTTCGACCTCGCCGACCAGGTGAGCCTGCTGCCCGAGCACGCGCGGGCCTGGCTCGGCCGTCCCGGAGTCGAGGGGTCGCGCGAGGGACGGGACTGGTCGCCCGCCTTCCGCACGGAGGGGCCCGCCGAGGTCTCCTCGGCCGCGGACGGCACCCAGCGGGTCCGGGTCCGCGGGACGGACGACACGGCATACCTCGCCGTCGTCCTCGAGCTCGAGCTGCACCCGGGCGGGCTGCTGCGCACCCGGGCCACGCTCACCAACACCGGCGAGGAGACGTATGACGTGGGTGCCGTCCGCGTCGCGCTGCCGGTGCCGGAGCGGGCCGGGGAGCTGCTGGACTTCGCCGGACGCCACACGATGGAGCGGGTGCCGCAGCGCCAGCCGTTCGCCGTCGGCGTGCACAGCCGGGAGGTGCGCACCGGGCGCACCGGCCTGGACGCGGTACATCTGCTGTGCGCGGGGGAGCCCGGCTTCGGCTTCGGGCACGGCCAGGCCTGGGCGGTGCACCTGGGATGGAGCGGCAACCAGACCACCTACGCCGAGCGGCTCTTCAACGGCTCGCGCGTCCTGGGGTCGGGGGAGCGGCTCGAGCATGGCGAGGTGCGCCTGGGCGCGGGCGGGGAGCTGACCACCCCGTGGCTGTACGCCGCGCACGGCACCGGGCTGGACGAGGTCGCCGGGCGCTTCCACGCCTGGCTGCGCGGCCGGCCGCACCACCCCGACCGGCCCCGCCCGGTGACCCTGAACAACTGGGAGGCGACCTACTTCGACCACGACCTGGACCGGCTGAAGGACCTCGTGGACCGGGGTGCGCGGGTGGGGGCCGAGCGGTTCGTGCTCGACGACGGGTGGTTCGGCGGGCGCCGGGACGACACGAGCAGCCTGGGCGACTGGGTGGTCTCGCCGGACGTGTGGCCGGACGGGCTGGACCCGCTGATCGAGCACGTGCACGGCGCCGGGATGGAGTTCGGCCTCTGGGTGGAGCCGGAGATGGTGAGCCTGGACTCCGACCTGGCGCGGGAGCACCCGGAGTGGATCTTCTCCGCCGGGGGCCGTCGCGGTCTGGAGTCGCGCCAGCAGCACGTGCTGGACCTCGGCCACGACGGCGCCTACGCCCACGTGCGCGACCAGCTGCGGGCGCTCCTGGACCGCTACGACATCGCCTACCTCAAGTGGGACCACAACCGCTACCTCAACGACGCCGGCCACACCCCGGGCGGCGAGCCGGGGGTGCGGGAGCACACGCTCGCGGTCTACCGGCTCATGGACGAGCTGCTGGCCGCCCACCCCGGCCTGGAGATCGAGTCCTGCTCGGCCGGCGGCGGTCGCGTCGACCTGGGGATCCTGGAGCGGACCGTGCGGGTGTGGGCCTCGGACTGCATCGACCCGCTGGAGCGGCAGCAGATCCAGCGCGGCACCATGCTCCTGCTGCCACCCGAGCTCGTCGGCACGCACATCGCCTCGGGCCGCTCGCACACCACCGGCCGCCGCCACGACCTGGACTTCCGCGCCGGGACGGCGCTGTGGGGCCACCTGGGGATCGAGTGGGACCTGGCCACCTGCACCGAGGCCGAGCTCGCCGAGCTGGCGGCGTGGGTGGCCTTCCACCGCGCCCACCGCGAGCTGCTGCATACCGGTGAGGTCGTCAACGGCGACCACCACGACGAGGTGACCTGGGTCCACGGGACGGTGGCGCAGGACCGGTCCGAGGCGCTCTACCAGATCGCCGCCCTGGCCCGGCCCGCCACCACCGGTCCGCACCGGGTGCGGCTGCCCGGCCTCGACCCGGACGCGCGCTACCGGGTGACCCTGGAGCGGCCCGGCCAGGAGCCGCTGCGCGCGGGCCCCGGGGTGGTGCCGTGGGCGGTGGACGGGGTCGTGCTGCCCGGCCGGGTGCTCGCCGAGGTGGGCCTGCCGATGCAGCCCCTGCACCCCGAGCACGGACAGGTCTGGCGCGCGGCCCGGGCGTAGGCTGAGCGGATGGCACCAGCACCGGGACGGACCTGGGCCGGCAACCTCGCCTACTCGGCCCAGGAGCTGGTCGAGCCCACCAGCACCGGTCAGCTGGCCGAGGTCATGGCCGGGGCGCGGCGCGTCCGGGTCCTCGGCTCGCGGCACTCGTTCAACCGGATCGCCGACACGACGGGCACCCTGGTCGGCCTGCGCCGGCTGCCCACCGAGCTGGAGCTCGACGGCGACCGACGTGTCGTACGCGCCGGGGCGGGCCTGACCTACGGCGAGGTGGGGGCCTGGATCCAGGAGCAGGGGTGGGCGCTGCACGCCATGGCCTCGCTGCCGCACATCACCGTCGGGGGAGCGGTGGCGACCGGGTCCCACGGCTCGGGCGACGGCGCGGCGTCGCTGGCCGAGGGCGTCGCCGCCGTCGAGATGGTCACCACCGAGGGCGAGCACGTGCGGCTGGAGAGGGGGGGCGCGGACTTCGGTGGCGCCGTGGTGTCGCTGGGGATGCTCGGCGCCGTCACCGTGGTCGAGCTGGAGGTCGAGCCGACCTACGACGTGGCGCAGACGGTCTACGAGGGCCTGACCTGGGACCAGGTGGTGGAGGACCTCGACGCCGTCACCGGGCTGGGCACCAGCGTCTCGGTCTTCACCGACTGGCGGGACCCGGACCGGACGACCCAGGTCTGGGTGAAGGACCGGGTGGACGGGCCCCGGACCGGGTCCGGCGCCCCGGGCGTCGACGGCCTCGGGCTGCGGCCGGCGGACGGCCCGCGGCACATGATCCGGGGCGGGCGGCCCGAGCACTGCACGCAGCAGGGTGGTGTGCCCGGGGCCTGGCTGGACCGGCTGCCGCACTTCCGTCTGGGGTTCACCCCCTCGGCCGGCGAGGAGCTGCAGTCCGAGTGGCTGCTGTCGCGCGCGTCGGTCGGCCCGGCCCTCGACCTGCTGCGGGGGATGGCGGGCCAGCTCGCCGAGCTGGCCCTGAGCGCGGAGATGCGCACCGTGTCCCGCGGGCGGCAGTGGCTCGACCCCGCGCAGGAGGACAGCATCGCCTTCCACGTCACCTGGCGACGGGTCCAGCCCGCCGTCGAGGCGCTCCTGCCCCGGATCGAGGACGGGCTCGACCCGCTCGGGGCGAGGCCGCACTGGGGCAAGCTCTTCGACGAGCGCGCCCTGGCGGGGCGCCTGGAGGATCTCTACCCGCAGCGGGGCCGGATGCTCGAGCTGGCGGCACGCCTGGACCCGCGCGGTGCGCTGCGCAACGACTACCTGGAGAGGGTGGGACTGTGACGGACGAGGTGATGTGGTCGCCGGCGGCGGCCGACGAGGACGTCGAGCCGGGCCTGCGGGCGGCGTTCGCGGTGGAGATCGGCGGTGCCCCCGACGGCGTGTGGGCCGCTCCCGGGCGGATCAACCTCATCGGCGAGCACACCGACTACAACGGCGGGTGGTGCCTGCCCTTCGCGCTCGCGCACCGCACCTACTGCGCCGTGCGGACCCGGCCGGACGGGCGGCTGCGGGTGGTGTCCCGGCAGGCGCCCGGACAGGCCTGGGAGGGCGAGGTGGCGCAGATCCGGGCGGGGTCACCCGGGGGCTGGGTGGCCTACGTCGCGGGTGTCGTCGCCATCCTGGCGGAGCAGGCGGGCGGGCCGGTCGGCGCCGACATCCTCGTGGACGGCCGGGTGCCGCTCGGCGCGGGCCTGTCCTCGTCGGCCGCGCTGTCCTGCTCCGGCGCCCTGGCCCTGGCGGAGCTGGTGCCGGGCCTGGCCGCGGTGGACCGGGCCGAGCTCGCGCAGGTGTGCGTGCGTGCGGAGAACGACTACGCCGGCGCGGCCACCGGCGGCATGGACCAGACCGTCTCGCTGCGCGCGGTGGACGGGCACGCCCTGCTCATCGACTGCGACGACTTCTCGCTCACCCCGGTGCCGTGGACGCTGCCGGACCACGAGGTGCTCGTCATCGACACCCGGGCTCACCACAGCCTGGCCGACGGGCAGTACGCCGCGCGCCGGGAGGCCTGCGAGCGCGCCTGCCGCAGCCTCGGGGTCGCCAGCCTGCGTGAGCTGCACGGCGCGGACGTGGACGGGGTGCTGGGCCGGCTCGAGGGGGACGAGGAGGCGCAGCGCCGGGTGCGGCACGTGCTCACCGAGAACGTGCGGGTGCTCGACCTCGTCGCGGCCCTGGGCGCGGAGGACGCCGAGGAGGTGGGCCGCCTCATGGTGGCCTCGCACGTCTCGCTGCGCGACGACTACGAGGTCTCCTGCCGTGAGCTCGACCTCGCGGTGGACGCGGCGCTGCAGGCCGGGGCGGCGGGTGCGCGGATGACCGGTGGCGGCTTCGGGGGCTCGGCGCTGGCCCTGGTGCGGCGGGGCGACGTGGAGGACGTCGCTGCCGCGGTGCACGGGGCCTTCCTCGCCGAGGGGCTGCAGGCGCCGCACCTCCTGCGAGCCACCCCGGGCGCCCCGGCGCACCGGGTGTCCTGACCGACCCGGCCCGGCGGCATACCCACCGGGCGTCGTGAATGGTTGTCCCTGGTGCCACCGGGCGTCATGAATGGTTGTCCCTGGTGCCACGGGGCGTCATGAATGGTTGCTTCTTGCGTCGTCCGGGCGCCCACCTCATGGTGCGAGGACGCCATCTCGTCTCAGACGGCGGTCATCAGGCGTGTGCCAACCATTCAGGGCGCTCGGTGGGTGGTGGCGCCAACCATTCGCGGCGCTCGGTGGGGGAGGGAGGAGGGGTCAGGGGCGGGCGACCAGGGCGGCGGCCTGGCGGGCGATCTCCCACTCCTCGGCCGTCGGTATGACGTAGCCCGCGACCCGGCTCTGCGCGGTGGTGATGAGGGTCTCGCCGTCGGCGGCGGCGTTGGCGGGTGCGTCCAGGAGCACGCCGAATCCGGCGAGCCGCTCCAGGACGGCCGCGCGGAGCTCGGCGTTGTTCTCGCCGACCCCCGCGGTGAAGACGAGGGCGTCGAGCCCGCCGAGCACGGCGGCGAAGGCCCCGACGTAGCGCAGCAGCCGGTGCACGACCACCTCGAAGGCCAGGACCGCCGCCGGGTCCCCGTCCGCCCGCCGCGCCATGACCCCGCGGAAGTCCGCGGACCCGGTGAGCCCGAGCAGCCCGGACTCCTTGGAGAGCGCGCGCTCGACCTCCTCCGTGGACAGGCCGGCCACCCGGCCCAGGTGCCCGGCGACCCCGGGGTCGAGGTCGCCCGGGCGCGTGCCCATGACCAGCCCCTCGAGCGGGGTCATGCCCATGGAGGTGTCGACGCTGCGGCCGCCGTCGATCGCGGCGGCGCTGGCCCCGTTGCCCAGGTGCAGCACGATGCTGCGCACGTCCTCCAGCGGTCGACCCAGCAGCTCGGCGACCCGCCGGGAGACGTAGGCGTGCGAGGTGCCGTGGAAGCCGTAGCGCCGAACCCGGTGCTCCTCGCGCCACGACAGCGGCACCGCGTAGGTCGCGGCGGCCTCCGGCATGCCCTGGTGGAAGGCCGTGTCGAAGACCGCCACCTGGGGCACGTCGGGGAAGGCCTCCTGGGTGGCGGCGATGCCGGCGAGGTTGCCGGGGTTGTGCAGCGGCGCGAGCGGCACCAGACGGTCGATCGTGGCGAGCACCTCCGGGGTGATGAGGGTCGGGTCGGCGAACTCCGCGCCGCCGTGCACGACCCGGTGGCCCACGGCGAGCAGGTCGACGTCGGCCAGGGTCGGACCGTGCTCCTGGAAGGCGCGGGTCGCCAGCTCCAGCGCCGCCGCGTGGTCGGGCACGTCCAGCACCTGCTCGTGGGTCGTCCCGCCCACGGTGTGGCGCGCCACGCCGTCGCTCAGGCCGATGCGCTCCACCAGCCCCTTGGCCTGCGATGCCCCCGTGCGCGGGTCGAGCAGCTCGTACTTCACCGACGAGGAGCCGGCGTTGACGACGAGCACGACCGGGGCGCCGCCCCCAGCGCCGCTCCCGGCGCCGTCCCCCGCGCCACTCCGGGCGAGCGCCCCAGCGCCGCCCCGGGTGCCTCCGGCCTGCTCGTCGCTCATCGGTCCGCCCCCGCCTGGATCCCGGTGATGGCGACGGTGTTGATGATGTCGCGGACCGTCGCCCCCCGGGACAGGTCGTTGACGGGGGCGTTGAGGCCCTGCAGCACCGGCCCGACCGCCACCGCGGAGGCGCTGCGCTGCACCGCCTTGTAGGTGTTGTTGCCGGTGTTGAGGTCGGGGAAGACGAGCACGGTGGCCTGGCCGGCGACAGGGGAGTCCTTGAGCTTGGTGGCGGCGACGGCGGGGTCGACCGCGGCGTCGTACTGGATCGGCCCCTCCACCAGGAGCGAGGGCTCCCGCTCGCGGACCAGGTCGGTAGCCGCACGCACCTTGTCGACGTCGGCGCCGCTGCCCGACCCGCCGGTGCTGTAGGACAGCATCGCCACCCGTGGCTCGACGCCGAACTGCGCGGCCGTTGCGGCTGAGGAGATGGCGATGTCGGCGAGCTGCTCGGCGTCCGGGTCGGGGTTGATGGCGCAGTCGCCGTAGACCAGGACCTTGTCGGCCAGGCACATGAAGAAGACCGAGCTGACGACCGAGACGCCGGGGGCGGTGCGGATCACCTCCAGCGCCGGCCGGATGGTGTGCGCGGTGGTGGTGATCGACCCGGAGACCATGCCGTCGGCCCTCCCGGTCTTGACCATGAGGGTGCCGAAGTAGGCCGGGTCGGTGACGATGTCCTGCGCCTGCTCCAGGGTGACGCCCTTGTGCGCCCGCAGCTCGGCATACGTCCGGGCGAAGTCCTCGCGCCAGTCACTGGTGAGCGGGTCGACGACCTCGGCGGCGTCCAGGCGCAGGCCCAGGGCCGCGGCCCGCTCGCGCACCTGTGCCTCGTCGCCCAGCAGCGTCAGCCGGGCGACCCCGCGGGCGAGGACGGTGTCTGCCGCCCGCAGGATGCGGTCCTCCCCGCCCTCGGGCAGCACGACGTGCGAGCCCGTCTCGCGGGCGCGGGCCATGATCCCGTGCTCGAACATCAACGGGGTCACGACGGCGGACCGTCGGTCGACGTCGTCGCCGACGGGCAGCAGCCGGGTGATGTCCACGTGCTGCTGGGCCAGGGACCGGGCGTGCTCGATCTTGCGCTGCGAGCGGGGGGTGATGCGGCCGACGACGTCGTGCATGGTCATCGCGGTGCGCATGGTCCCGCCCTCGCAGCCGATGATCGGCAGCTCGACCGCGAGGCCCTCGACGAGCCGGGACACCTGCTCGCTGGGGCGCAGCCCGCCGTTGAGGACGATCGCCCCGAGCGAGGGGAAGGTCGAGGAACGGTGCGCCAGGATGGCGCCGAGCAGCACGTCCTCGCGGTCGCCGGGGCAGATGAGGACATTGCCCTCGCGCAGCCGGTCCAGGACGTTGGGCATGGTCATCCCGGCGACGATGAGCCCGGTGGCCTCGCGCTCGAGCAGCGACTCGTCCCCGGCCCGGAGGATGCCGTCGGTCGCAGCCATGAGGTCGCCCACCGTGGGGGCGGCGAGCAGCGGGTCGGCGGGCATCGCGAGGACGGCCGGGTCGCTCCCGGTGCCGGCGGTCTGCTCGGCCACCGCGTCGCGGACCGCGGCGGACACCTCGTCCAGGTCGTCGTCGACCCGGTTGGCGAGGACGCCCGCCACGGAGGCGTGCCGGCTGAGCGCCTCCTGCACGGCGACGGCGGCCGCGGTGGCCGTGTCCTCGACGCTGCGGCCGGCGGCAGGGATGATGAGCAGCATGGGCGCGCCGAGGTGCGCGGCGATCCCGGCGTTGGTGGAGAACTCGGTGGGCGCGGTGACCCCGGTGTAGTCCGAGCCGACGACGAGCACCCGCTCGTGCTCGGCGGCATACCGGTGGAAGCGGTCGACGATCTCGCCGATGGCCGCGTCGTGCTGGTGGTGCAGGTCGTCGTAGGTCACCCCGACGGCGTCCTCGATGGCCGACGCCGACGTCGACAGCGGGTGCAGCAGGTGCAGCAGCGGGTCCTGCTCGCGGTCCTGCACGACGGGACGGAAGACACCGACCCGGCCGCCGAGGGCGCACAGCTGGGCGAGGAGCCCGACCGCCACCGCCGACTTGCCGGAGCGGGGCTCGGCGGACGCGACATACAGGGAGGTGCTCACGGGTCCCACGATAGCCACGCCTTACGCTGCGTCCATGGACACGTCGAGCTCGCTGACCGCTGCCGGTGGACTCTCCGCGGTGCGGGTGTGGGTCGATGGTGCGCTCGTCGGGCCGGAGGGCTCGGTGCGGGCGCTGGACCACGGGATCACCGTCGGCGACGGGGTGTTCGAGACCTGCAAGGTCGTCGACGGGGAGGTCTTCGCGCTCACGCGGCACCACGACCGCATGGACCGCTCGCTCGCGGCGCTCGGCCTGGAGCCCCTGGACCGCGAGCGCGTCGAGGAGGGCATCGCCGCGGTGGTCGCCGAGGGAGGTATGCCGTTCGGCCGGTTGCGCTACACCGTCACCGCCGGCCTCGGCCCGCTCGGCAGCGACCGGGTCCCGGGTGCGGCGACGTATGTCGTCACCGCGGTCGAGCAGGACCCGATCGCTGCGACGACCTCGGCGCTCGTGGTGCCGTGGGTCCGCAACGAGCGGGGGGCGCTGACCGGGGTGAAGTCGACGTCCTACGCAGAGAACGTCGTGGCGCTGGCGGCGGCGAAGGCGCGCGGGCACTCGGAGGCGATCCTGGCCAACACCGCGGGGATGCTGTGCGAGGGGACCGGCACGAACGTCTTCGTCGTGACCGACGGCACCGTGCGCACGCCGGACCTCGGCTCCGGGCCGCTGGCCGGGGTCACCCGCGGGCTGGTCGTCGAGTGGCTGCGAGAGGACGGCGTCGAGGTGGTCGAGGAGCCGTTGCCGCTGTCGGTGCTCGCCGAGGCCGACGAGATCTGGCTGTCGAGCAGCATCCGCGACATCACCGCCCTGCACCGGCTGGACGTGCACGACCCGGTGCTGCTGACCAGCGGGGAGGAGCTGGCCGTGCCCGGCCTGGCGCCCCGTGAGCTGGGGGAGGAGCCCGGTCCGGTGGCGCAGCGGGCCCTGAAGGTCTTCGCGGAGCGGGCTGCCAGGACCCTCGACCCTTGACCCAAACTTTGCCGAGGCTTGACCTGTAAGCGGTTACATCCGCAGCGCGACGTGGCTACGTTCGAGAGAGGACGCCAACGACGGCGTCCGTCCCTCTCACAAGGAGTAGACGTATGCGTCCTGCTGGAAAGCGCACCCTGGCCCTCATCGGCACCGGTGCCGTGGCCCTGTCCATGGTCGGTGCCACCGGTGCGGGAGCCGCACCCGGCAACGGTGAGGGAGACGGCCAGGACAAGGCCGTCGCCCGGCACGCCGCCGCCGCCACGACGACGGCGCAGGCCGAGGTGCGGGCCTACTGGACCCCCGAGCGGATGAAGAACGCCATCCCCCGGGAGATGGCCAAGCCCGACGGCAAGGGGAAGCCTGGCCGGTCGGAGAGCTCGGCGCAGGCGGTGCAGGCGCCTGCGCAGGCCGAGCTCGGCAAGGTCTTCTTCACCCTCGGCGGCGCCAACTACGTGTGCTCGGGAACCGCGACGGACAGCGCCAACGGCGACGTGGTGACCACGGCCGGCCACTGCCTCAACGAGGGCCCGGGCTCCTACGCCACGAACTTCGCCTTCGTCCCGGCCTACGACAACGGTGCCCGGCCGTACGGCACCTGGGTCGCCGAGTCGCTCGTGGCGCCCGCGGCGTGGGTCAACAGCGGCGACTTCAACCACGACGTGGGCTTCGCCGTCATGGCCGAGCAGGGGGGCCAGAGCCTCACCGACGTCACCGGCGACTACCCGATCGCCTTCAACCAGGGCTACGGCCTCACCTTTGACGCCTTCGGCTACCCGGCCGCCAGCCCCTACGACGGGGAGGAGCTGTGGCGCTGCTCCGGGGTCGCCGGGCAGGACACCCGCGGCACCACGGACCACCGGCTGCCCTGCTCCATGACCGGCGGCTCCAGCGGCGGCGGCTGGATCACCGGCGGCGTCCTGAACTCGGTGAACTCCTTCGGCTACCAGGGGGAGAGGGACGTCATGTACGGCCCCTACTTCGGGAGCGTCGAGCAGCAGGTCTACACCGCCGCCAGCACCAGCTGAGGCGATTTCGCCGCTCGGGCACGGGGAGGCTAGACTGCCTCCTCGTGCCCGCGGGCACGTCCGGACGTGTAGCTCAGTTGGTTAGAGCGTTCGCTTCACACGCGAGAGGTCAGGGGTTCGAGTCCCTTCACGTCCACTCCCATCGCAAGTCTCTGAGCTGCAAAAGGCCCCCCCGAGGCCCCCGTCTCGTCGCAGGCTGTGCAGGAAGCGCTCTTCCATGGGGTGTTGAGCAACCGCCGACCCGGGAACTGGGCACTCGAACTGGCCACTCCCGGTCTCGCCCAGCGGGTGAACGCCGTGCGACGGTATGGCGGGCGCGGAGGTGGCCCTGCTGGTCAGCGGACGACGTTGTTGCCGGTCCGCACTGAGCTGGCACCTAGACCATGCTGGCGTTGGCCGTCCGCAGTCGGCACACACGTGCCGACTGCGGAGACGGGTCGCCAGGGCCAGGTGGCCCCGACTCGAAGATGGTCGTTGCCGGGCCAGGCCGATTTCGTCCCCCGCACTCAGAAACAGCGCGTTGTACCCCGAGCCGCGTGCTGCGCCCCTTGGCGCAGAGGTTGTGACGGGCCGACGCCGCCGAACCCACCGGGGTTCACCCGGACCGCAGACCTACCCCGACGAAGCGCAGGACCAAGATGGCTTCGGCGGCCCGAACGAGGTCGCGCCGACAGCGGGCTTGTGGATCGAGGCTAGTGCCCGGCCAGCGGGGTGTTCTGGTACGCGGCGAACAGCCAGCGTCCCTCGAATCGCTGGGCGACCAGGGAGTAGACGGTGCGCTTGTTGCCGTCGCTGGACCGGTTGTCCAGGTACTCGATGTGCCCGCGGGCGATCAGTAGGGCCACGTCATCGGTGATGAAACGGATGCTCTCGATGCGGCCGATCAGGCGGCTGTTGCGCGCCCACGCCGAGAAGATGATGTTGTGGCCGTCAACGATCTCCTTCCAACCGTGCTCGATCATCCCGTCCGCGATGATGTAGTCCGCCTCGGGGGTGAAGCACTCGGCGTAGGCGACCGAATCGCCCCAGCAGTCCAGCATGTGCTGGTAGTGATCGCGGATCGCCGCCTCGTCGGCGTAGCTGACATTGACAGACACGGAATGCCCTTCGTCTCGTAGGGCCAGACAGGCCCCCGGCGAAGGTCGTCGCAGGAGCCGCAACACGGATCGTGTGCCTGGCGGAAATCCTGCGAGGCGAGCACACGGCTCGCTAGAGGATCGAAGACTCGACCCCTTCGGAGCCGACTAGACATTGGTTTCCAAGCCCCAACTGTAGCGGGCCGGCCAGCGAACTGGCTCAGCGCTCGTTCGATGACCCCGCGTCTTTCCATCTGACCAGGAGGTCGAGCGCGGCGATCGCCTGTGACGGTCGAACCCCGCTGCCTCACGCAGTGATCTGCTGGCTCGGCGTCATGCCGTGGATGGGGTCGGCGACCCAGCCAGGTTCAAGGCCCATGCGCCACTGCACGAACTGTGACGCCGGTCGGGGGCCGGTGCCGTTCAGGAGCGCGGGGGAGGGAGCGGGTCGTCCGGTGATCCGCTCCCATCGGGCGACGGCTGCGATCGCGCGCCGTCGTCGGCGAGCCACGGCTCGGCGTCCTCCGAGAGCAAACCGAGTCCCCCACGTCCACCCCGTTCGAGGTGAGGTATGAGGCCCCTGGTCTGCGCAGACGCAGACGAGGGGCCTTCTGCGTCGGCGGCAGGGCCGTCGGTTCCAGGGACGGCTAGCCTGGGTGGGGTGAACGAGGCGAGGGAGCCGGTACCCTTCGAGGTCTACCAGGAGGGTGTATACCTGCACGGCACCAAGGCGGACCTGGCGGTGGGCGACGTCCTGACCCCCGGCCGGGAGTCCAACTTCGAGGCCGGACGGGTCATGAACTACATCTACTTCACCGAGACCCTGGACGCGGCGACCTGGGGTGCCGAGCTGTCTGCCGGTGCGGGCCCGGGGCGGATCTACGTCGTGGAGCCGACCGGCGCCGTCGAGGACGATCCCAACGTCACCGACCAGAAGTTCCCGGGCAATCCGACCCGGTCCTTCCGCTCGAGGGAGCCGCTGCGCGTGGTCGGCGAGGTGGTCGGGTGGATCGGGCACACTCCGGAGTCGCTGCAGGCGATGCGAGCCGGGCTCGCTGCCCTGCAGCGAGAGGGCAGGGCGCAGATCGACGACTGAGGGCGAGGGTGCAGGTGAGCTGGAGGAGGACGACGTGGATCATCGAACCGTGATCTGGCAGGCCGTGCACGAGGAGCGGCGCGCGCTGGTGTCCGACCTGGAGGGCATCACCCCGGACCAGTGGCAGACGCCGTCGATGTGCCGTGGGTGGTCGGTGCACGACGTCGTCGCCCATCTCACCGACTCGGCACGCACGACCCGGCTCGGATTCGCGCGTCAGATGGTCCTGGCCCGCTTCGACTTCGACCGCGCGAACGACGACGGAGTGGCGAAGCACAAGGCTCCCGACCCCGCCCAAACGCTGGACGCGTTCCGAGCGGCCACAGACTGCAGGGACCGCCCGCCGGGACCTCTGGCGACGAGGCTGGTGGAGGCCTACGTGCACGGCGAGGACATCCGTCGTCCCCTGGGCATCCACCGCACCTATCCGGTCGAGCACGTGACGACCGCGGTGGCGTACATGGCGAGGACCGGCGCTGGTCTCGGTGGGGGCAGAGAGCGTGTGCGCGGCCTGCGTCTCTGCCCCGATCCCGGAGGACGCCACATCGGGGACGGCCCCGAGGTCCGCGGCCCTGCCATCGCCCTGCTCCTCGCCGTGTCCGGTCGACCGACCGCTCCCGGCGAGCTCACGGGTGATGGCGTCCAGATCCTGGCCGCTCGAGACTGACGGCTGCGCACCGTCCTGCAGCTGCCGCGGCGGATCGGACCGGAGATCCAGAGATGGATACTGGGACCGTGACCTTGCCGGTGTGGTTCCAGCGGATGGAGAGCGCCGCCATCGCGCTGCTGGCGCTGGGGTATGGGGCGGGGGTCACTCCCAGGGCATGTCCCGCAGGATGTCCTGCGGGCGGGCCAGGACGGTGTAGAAGAACAGCGACGCCGCGGCGCAGACGACCATGATGGCCGCCATCGGCACCGCCGAGTCGACCCCGAAGAGCCCGGTGACCGGTGAGATGAGCGCGCCGAAGACGAAGTTGGTCGCCCCGAGCAGGGCGGCAGCCGCTCCGGCCCGCTCGCCGTGGTCGGCCAGCGCGATGCTCGGGCTGTTCGGCATGACGAATCCCACCGAGCCCATGAGCAGGACGATGCCTCCGACGATGGCCCACACGCTCAGGTCCACCAGTGCGGCGGTGAGCAGGGCCAGGGCGATGCCCAGCATGGAGGGCAGCGCCACCCGCAGCACCGAGGCCGGGTGCACCGTGCGCACCAGGGACCCGTTGATCTGGCTGGTGACGGTCAGCGCTCCGGCGCCCGCGGCGAAGACGAAGGCATACTGCTGGGTGCTCATCCCGTACAGCCCCTGGAAGACGAAGGTCGCGCTGGAGATGTAGGCGAACAGGCAGCCCATCGCGGTGCATGCCGTCAGGACCAGGCCGACGTAGCGTCGGTCCGAGAGCAGCACCCGGTAGCTCGCCCAGAGGGTCCGCGGACCGAAGTGACGGCGTCGCTCGGGCGGCAGGGTCTCCTTGACGAAGACCAGCGCCAGCAGCGCGAGCAGCAGCCCGAAGGCTCCCAGCGCCCAGAAGATGGTCCGCCAGCTGCCGAAGATCAGGAACTGGGCGCCCAGCGTGGGCGCCAGGATGGGGGCCACGCCGACCACCAGGAAGAGCCGGGAGATGAAGGTCGCCATGCGGGAGCCGCTGTAGAGGTCGCGGACCATGGCCTGGGACAGCACCATCCCGGCCGCGCCGGTCAAGCCCTGCACGAAGCGCAGCAGCAGCAGCACCTCGATGGAGGAGGAGATCGCGATGGCCGCCGACACGACGACGTAGAGGCTCAGCGACGCGATCAGCGGTCGGCGCCGGCCGAAGGAGTCCGACAAGGCTCCGATGAGCAGCTGGCCGGTGGCGAGCCCGACCAGGGTTGCTGTCAGCGTCAGCTGGACCGTGGCCTCGGTGGTGGACAGGTCGTCCACGACGGCCGGGAAGGCGGCGAGGTACATGTCGATCGTCAGCGGCCCGATCGCGACGAGCGCCCCGAACAGCAGCAACCGGCCCAGCGGGGAGGGTTCGGTGCTGGGCCGGGAAGGGGCGGGGGGCGCGGCGACGGGGGCTGATCTCACCACGGGAGCAAGAGGGATGTCCTCCGCGATATTCCCAAAGGCGGGCGCGGGTGGGTCGGGCGCCAGACCGTCCCTCCGGTCGACCCGCTCGCGTGTACGAGGTCCTGTCCCTCGCCCGGATGGGTGGCCTACGCCGCGTGGCTGGGCAGTCGAAGGGTTGTCAGGAGGTGGGGCCAGGCCATCGCGCCGAGCGTGCGATCGGCATCGGGGGTCCCGCCGCGCGCCATACGTCGTCCGCCGACCGGTGCGTCCTCCCCTGGAAGGATGGTGCGGTGCCCAGCCTCGGGCAGGTGCACATGGCAGGTGTCGAGGCGGTGCGACGTTCGCCGACTCGTGATGGCGCGGGCGAAGTCGGCGGAGGGCCAGACCTGGTCGTCGCCGCCGCTGACCACCAGCACGTCCGGGATGTCCTCGACGCGGATGGTGGCCTGTGCGAGCGTTTCGGCGGTGGCAGCCTCGATCGACGCTCGGTACAGCGGCAGGTAGCTCGGCGGACCGTGGTCCGGTGTGCGGGTGGAGGGTCCTGGGATGGGGACGAAGGGCAGGGGGCGGCCCTGCCAGCTCCAGTGGGAGACCCACTGTTGCTGCGCTGGGTCGTAGGCGGGCCAGGTCACGTGCGAGGGCGCGAAGGCGGCGACGGCTCCCACACGCGGGTCGAGGGATGCGGTGACGAGCGCCGCCTCGGCCCCGAAGGAGACCCCGACGATCGCGAGGAAATCGGCTTCTTCGGCCAGGAGGTCCAAGGCTGAGGTGAAGGTCTCGACAGGGACCTGCCACGGGCCGGGTGGTTGGTCAGGTCCCCCGAACCACTGCATGGGGAGTGCGAGGGCTCCATGGTTCGCCAGGAGCTTGGCGCGTTGGGTATCGACGCGGCCACTCGAGCCGGCCAGCACGAGCACGCCCGTGCCGGTCGGGCGCGCCGGACGGAAGACTTCCACGGCGTCACCGTAGCCACACCCCGGTCTGGCAGCGCCGCCCGCCCGAACAGGGCAGCGAAGGAGCGGACTGATCTTCGCCGGCTGTCGTTGTTGGTGGCCGAGTTCATGCCTCACACCCCGAGCCCGGGGCGAGCATCCGTGTGTTGCCCAAGGTGTTTGGTCCCCCCGTTGGTGGCCAGCGGGTGGTGCGCATCCGGCAGGAATGCGCGGTATGCCCTATCTTCAGCACAGATCAGCACGCCCAACGGTGGGGGAGGACGACATGGCGGCGAAGGTGACACGGCCGATGGCCAGGTGGGGGGTGACCGTCGTGACGCTCGTGCTTCTCCTGCTGACGGGGTTGTCGCCGGTGCAGGCGCTGGACCGGGGCCAGAGAGGCGTCCAGGGCGATCACTCCATCGCCGGTCCTGCGTCAGCGGCAGTCACCGATGTCGCGGCGGCGTCCGCGTCCACCGGCAGGGTGGGTGGTTCGGACCGTTACGCCACCTCGGCCGCCATCTCCCGGCGCGCCTTCCCGAAGGGTGCCGAGGTGGTCTACCTCGCCCGGGGTGATGAGTTCGCGGACGCGGTGGCGGGGGGCATGCTGACCGACGGGCCCATCCTGCTCGTCCGCCCCTGCGGTGCCGTGCCCAGCGCCGTGAAGAGGGAGATCTCCCGGCTCGCACCCCGGCAGGTGATCGCGCTGGGCGGGGTCGGTGCCGTGTGCGAGAAGACGCTGCGCGCCGCAGCTGCCGGACGGAGCACCGACCGGATAGCGGGTGAGGGCCGCTACGACACCGCGGCCTTCATCAGCGAGCGTGCCTACCCGGCGCACACCGAGGAGCCGGTCTTCACCGAAGAGCCTGTCTACATCGCCAGCGGCACCGCCTACGCCGACGCGGTGGCGGCAGGATCGCTGACCGACGGTCCGGTCCTGCTGGTCCGTCCCGACGGGTCCTTCCCGAGATCCGTCTTGATCGAGCTCTCCCGGGTTCTGCCCAACACGGCGGTCGGTCTCGGCGGCTCGACGGTCGTCGCCGACGCCACCCTGGAGCAGCTGCCCTACGCCGACCAGCGTCCTGACCGCGTGCACGGGAGGAACCGCTACGAGACTGCGGCGACGATCGCCGGTCGCGCCTTCCCTGAGGCGCCGTCGACGGTATACCTCGCCCGCGGCGACACGCTGGCCGACGCGGTTGCCGCTGGCGTCCTGACAGACGGCCCGGTGCTGCTGGTCAACCGGCGTTGTGGCGCGCTTCCCGCCAGCGTCGCTACGTATCTGTCCCTGGTGACCCCGGACCGCGTGCTGGCACTCGGTGGCCCCTCAGCCGTGTGCGACGACACGCTGCAAGCCGCCTCGGCGGCCGCGCGGCCAGGGCAGGAGCCGGTGAGCACCCAGGTGGCGGCGAGCGGCGGACAGTCGTGCGCGGTGACCGCAGCTGGAGCCGTGCGCTGCTGGGGGTCCAACAGCTCGGGCGCCCTCGGGGACGGCACCACGACCGACAGCGCCACCCCGGTGTCCGTGACGGGGCTCGGACCCGGCAGCGCTCGTTCCGTCGCCCTGGGCGGTGCCTTCGGGTGCGGCCTGACGACCGACGGTGCCGTGCGGTGCTGGGGGTCCAATCACGACGGGACGCTCGGGGGCCCCTACGGGTCGCATTCCACGGTGCCGGTCGACATCCCCCGGCTCGGGGCGGGCACGACCGTGCAGCTCACGACGGGGCGGAAGCATGCGTGCGCGGTCACCATCACCGGGGCCACGCGGTGCTGGGGCTCGAACTCCTCCAGCCAGCTGGGAATCGGTATGGAGAAGGGCGGCTCCACGATCATGCCTTCTCTGGTCTCGGGGCTCGGGCCGGGCACCACCCGGCAGGTCGACGCCAACCACCTCAGCACCTGCGCCACCCGCACCGACGGTGCTGCCCAGTGCTGGGGCGCCAACGTCGTCGGCGCGCTCGGGGACGGCACCCAGGTCGAGCGCAACCGTCCCAGCCAGGTCAGCGGTCTGGGGACCGGCACCACGGCCCAGGTCTCCGTTGGCGTCCACGGTGGCTGCGCGGTCACGGCCGGGGGCGCCGTCCGGTGCTGGGGCGACAACGCCCAGGGTGAGCTGGGTTATCCCCATGAGGGCGGCGGGCAGTACTGGTCGCTGGTGCCGGTGGAGGTCGCCACCCTGGGCGCGGGCAGCACGATCGCGGTCGACGCCAGCGGCTCGGGCTTCAACTGCGCGCTGTCCTCCCTGTCGGCCACCGTGTGCTGGGGCGCGAACTCCGACGGCACCCTCGGGACCGGTAGCAGCGGTGCTTCCCGCCCCACGCCGGGTCCGGTCGACGGTCTCGGCCGGGGGACCACGGTCCGGGTCGCCACCGGGTATGCGCACGCCTGCGCGGTCACTACCGAGGGACAGGTTCGGTGCTGGGGCGACAACTCGTACGGCCAGATCGGCGACGGCACCTTCGACCAGCGCGTCTCTCCGGTGCGGGTCGTGCCGTGACGCCCGTAGGACCTGAGCGGCTGTGACTCGTGCTGTTCTCCAGTCGTCTTCCTGTCCAAGGCGTTCGTCTTCTTTCGGCGCGTGGCGATCGACATACAAGAGCACCGTGGTGTCCGCGCCTACGACGGCTTTCGAGCGAAGCATGTGACGTGGGCTCAGATCGAGGGTGTGCAGGTGCACAGCCGTCATGACCAGATCGTCCGGCTGCGACTGACGCAGGGGGAGCATCTTGTCCTTCCCGGCGTGCACCGGGAGGACCTCGAAGAAGTCGCTCATCTCATGGCAACGCGAGGCCGTCACCCGGCTTGACGGACCGCGCTGGCGAGAGGCGTGCCTTCGGTTCCTCTGCTCCCAGCGACGTCCTAGGAGACGTCCTGCCGGCCGCTCGGTGACGATCGATCGAGAAGCCACCGCGGACCCTTCACGCTGGCACCGGCGGCCTGGACCCGTTCGCGCAGCGCCCGGTCGGCGGTCACCACGGTGACTCCGCGTCCGTTACCGGTGGCGTGCTCGTTCTTGACTTCCTCAACGATCGCGTCGTCGCCCGCCTGCGCGGCGTGAACCGTTCGTAGGCGTCCGTGCTGGCCGGGACGCCAGCCTCGCCTCGCATCACCCTCGAGGACCAACACGACCTCGTCCCAGCCGCTCAGGTCCGCGGCCGTGAGAGCACCATGAAGCCTCCGGGCCGCGCCCGCCCGATCACGCCACCACCCGTCCGGGCGACTGCCCACGACATTGGCCCCGTCGACGATCAGCACCTGCATCACACAAGCCTACGGATCCGCCAACTTGTGCTGGTGCCATCAGACAGTTGAGGCCCTCGTAGGCGGCGTGACAGTCAGCCTTCTCGCCCGCCGAGCTGCCATCCTGCATTCGTCATGCCCGACTGTGCCGTCTTTGCGTCGACCGGCGGGGCCCTAGTAGGCCAGCGTCACGTTCAGACGCTCGCGCCTCTGCGCGCCAGGGACTGCTCAAGGCTCTGTGGACAGTTCGACCGTGGCCACGTATGCGGTGGGATCACATAACGGCCCATTCGGTTGCGTTCTTCGTGGGTACTTGAACGGAGGTGGGTCCGCTGATCGGGGTTTCGTCCTGGCTCACCGTGACCTCGACGTCGAGCGGGGTGGTGGAGTCGACTCCTGCGCGGTGGCAGTTGGCGCATCCGCCAAGGGGCCTGCGACCAGCAGGAGACCGCCGAGCACGAATGCCGCCAGTGGGCCGCTCGAACTGACGATCAGCAGACCGAGCACCGCGGCTCCGAGGATCGCGACGAAGGTGCCCATCGACCCATGCTGATCGGGCTCCCGCCGCATCGCCATCGGCATACACCAGCCGTGCCACGCGACAACCCTGCGAGACGACGGAAACTCCCAGCCACACGGGGTCGTGACGCCGCGTGAGCGGGTGACCGGTGAACGAAGGCTAACCTCGGGTCGGGAAGGGTTCGTCTCGTCCGGGAGGGATCAGTCTCGTGTGCTCGCCGCACGTGGCGCATCGGTACTCGAGCCGGACGACCATCCCGTGATACCCGCCCTCGAGGACCGCGCCACGCGCCGACTCATCCTCGACGCGCTCGAAAGCGCCCTCACCGCACGTGAAGCATCTCGCTCGTTCCGGCTCCGTCACCCGGTCCATGATGGACCGCCCTCGCATCGTGGGCCAAGGGGGGGTGATGGTTCTGCCGACCGTGCCCAACAGCGCCAGGCTGCGGACATGCGCCACGCGGCAGCACAGTCCGCCTTGTTGCGTGACCATCGGGGGAGTCCGGTACAACAGGCTCTTCGACTTCCCATCTGGTCCGCCCGTTCGCTACAGCTCGTGGTCGCCGTCTCTCACAGTCTGGGATCGACGGGCTCGGACTCCAGCGCGAGGACGCTGAAGACGGCTTGGTGCACCTTCCAGAGTGGAGCCCGTTCGACGAAAGCGGTGAGGGCTTCGAGTCCGAGGCCGTGCTCGCGTCGGGCCAGCTGCCGCTTTTTCCCCAGGTTCCGGTCGCGCAAGAGTGAGAGCGAGTCGGTGTAGTCGGGTCCGTAGATGATGCGCAGGTACTCGCGGCCTCGGACCTTGATGCCAGGTTGCACCGAGGCGTCAGTGAGGTGAGCCGGTTTCACGACCATTCCTTCTCCGCCGCCTGCGGTCAGGTCGTTCCACCAACGGGTCGCCTCTCCACGCTCCTGGATGGAGGCGAGGTCGACGAACTGGTGGCGGGTCGGGGTGATGAGGTCGCTGCTCAGCTTGGCCAGCTCGGCGAGGTGCCAGTCGTGGGGTTCGGTCGTGGCCAGGGCGCGTCCCTCTGCGGCCAGGATCTGGAAGGGAGCAAGCGTCACGCCGTCCAGACCCTGCGTCGGCCGTACGTAGGCGGTATACGCCTCCCGGAACCTCGTGGCGTTGGCCAGGCGGCGCTCCGACCGTTGCGTGAGGGCCTCGACGTCGAGGCCGCGTGCTCCGGCTTGCTCAAGGACATCGAGGGCTTCGGGCAGGGCGTGGGTGGCGGCCGCCCCGACGGATGCGTACTGCGTCTTGATGAGGTCGAGCGCTTTGGCTGACCAGGGGAGGAGTTCGCAGTCGAGAGCGAGCCAGTCCGTGTTCAGCGACTCGAACAGCGGCGCGGCCGAAAGGCGGAGGCGTTCGAGTAGCTCGGTGGTGTCCGCGAAGAACGGCCGTCCCGTGCGGGTGTAGAGGGCGCCGGTGGTGCCGTCGCTGACGCCGAATCGCCGCTCAGCCACCTGCGCGTCCTGCGCCATGACGGCGATGGCGCGTGAGCCCATGTGCTTCTCTTCGCACACGACGCGCGTGACGCCCCAGCGGGCGTACTCCTCGAACGCTTGCTCGGGGTGCTCCAGGAACTCCTCGCTCGTGGAGGTGGAGACCGGTGACATGGTGGGGGGCAGGTAGATCAGCCAGCGCGGGTCGACGGCGAACCGGCTCATCACCTCTAGGGCGGCGGCGGCGTTCTCTGCGGGAATCTTGATCTTGCCGGCGTGAACGGTCTCGAGCCAGCGGGTGCCGTCGACGTCGCCGATCCGGAGCGCCGTGGGCTCGCGGTCACCGGCCGCGGGTGCGAGCGGTCGGACCGGCTCGTACCACTGCTGCTCGGCCGGTACGGACACGATCTGGCGCTCGGGGTAACGCAGCGCGGTGAGCGAGCCGCCGAAGACGACGCCGGTGTCCAGGCAGATGGTGTTGTTCACCCACTCCGCCTCCGGCACGGGAGTGTGGCCGTAGACGACCATGGCTCTGCCGCGGTACTCCTGCGCCCAGGGGTAGCGCACGGGCAGACCGAACTCGTCGGTCTCCCCGGTGGTGTCGCCGTAGAGCGCGAAGGCGCGGACCCGACCAGAGGACCGGCCGTGGTAAGCCTCTTTCAGCCCGGCGTGGGCGACCACGAGCTTCCCCTCGTCGAGGACGTAGTGGCTGATGAGCCCACCGAGGAAACTCAGCGTCCGTGCTCGGAAGTCTTCGGGCTCCTGCTCGAGCTGGGCGAGCGATTCGGCCAGGCCGTGGGAGACGGTCACCTTCGACCCGCGCAGGGCACGCAGCAGCTTGGCCTCGTGGTTGCCGGACACGCAGAGGGCGTCGCCGGAGGCGACCATGCCCATCACCAGGCGTAGCACGCCAGCAGTATCCGGGCCGCGGTCGACCAGATCGCCGACGAAGACGGCCTGCCGGCCTTCTGGGTGGGAGGCTCCGACCGCGGCGCCGGTGTCGTCCAGTCTGATGGTCCAGCCCAGCCTGGTGAGCAGGGTCCGCAGCTCCGAGGCACACCCGTGGATGTCGCCGACGATGTCGAAGGGGCCGTGCACGTCCGTGCGGTCGTTCCACGGGCGCTCACGCACGATCTGCGCCGCGTCGACCTGGTCGGTGTCATCCAGCACGTGGACCCGCCGGAACCCTTCCTTCTTGAGCTTCCCCAGGGACCGCCGCAGGTCCCGGTGCTGGCGGGCGATGACGTGGCGGCCGAAGTCGCGGTCCGGCCGTGCCGTGGTGCGCTCGACCGCGACGGACTCAGGCACGTCCAGCACGATGGCGTCCACGAGAACGTCATGGCTCTTGGCGAGCCCGACCAAGGAGGCCCGGGCGGCCCGTTGCACATTGGTGGCGTCGACCACGGTCAGCAGCCCGCGGCGCAACCGTGTGCCGACGATGTAGTGCAGCACGTCGAACGCATCTGGAGTGGCTGACTGGTCGTTCTCGTCGTCGGCGACCAGGCCGCGGCAGAAGTCGCTGGAGAGGACCTCGGTCGGCTTGAAGTGGGTCCGGGCGAACGTCGACTTTCCACTGCCTGACACGCCGATCAGCACGACCAGACCCATGTTCGGCACGGTGATCGAGAGTTCCTGCGAGTCATCACTCATCTCGGCCCTCCTGCCGGGTGAAGACGGCCATCTGCGTGGGCGCGCCAAGTGTCTGGTCGACCTCTCCGACGCCGCGCCGCTGCACCGTGTAGCCGTAGGCGGTGGCAACATGCTCGGACCATTCAGCAAACTCCGAGCGGGTCCACTCGAACCGGTGGTCAGGGTGCCGCATCCCCACAAGCCCTTCGTACAGGACGTTGTACTCGCTGTTCGGGGTCGTCACCACGACAAGCCCGGGCCGGGCGGCGCCCCACACAACCCGCTCTACAGCCTCTAGCCTCGAGGGGTCCACGTGCTCGATGACCTCCATCAGCACAGCGGCGTCGAACCCGGCGAACCGGTCGTCCTCGTAGGTCAAGGCGCCGTGGAACAGGTGGATGCGGTCGGCCTGCCGCTCGTTCATCTGCTCCAGCCGCAGACGCCCGGCGGCGTACTGCAGCGACCGTGCCGACACGTCCGACCCAGCGACCCGGGTGAACGCCCCGGACTTGACCAGCCGGTCGAGGAACTGGCCTGAACCGCAGCCCAGGTCGATGACCGAGTGTGCGCCAGTTTCGATCAGCACTTGGATCACCGCGGCGTACCGCTGGGCGTTCAACGGCAGGCGGTTCTGCTCCGGCAGCCGCACCTCCTCGTCCTCGACCGGGTCCACCATCTCGACGTCGTCATCTCCAAGCTCAGCCAACCGCGCCAGGGCGACACGCTTCAGGGCGCCGGCGCGACCGAGGTAGCGGCGCGCAATCAGTTCCTTTTCCGGGTGGTTCGGCAGCCAGCCAGCCCCGGACCGCATCAGCTTGTCCACCTCATCAGGCCCCTGCCAGTAGTGCTTGGACTCATCCAGCACCGGCAACAAGACATGCAAGTGGTTGAGCATCTCGGCCAGGCGCACCTCGCCGGTGAGGCGAAGCCGGACGTACCTGGAGCTTCCCCACTCAGGAAACCCTTCATCCAGCGGGATGGGGAGCGCCTCCACGGTCCAGCCCAGCGGCTCGAAGAGGCGGTGCGCGATGGGAGGCCCGCCGCGGCACGGCAGGACCGGGATGGTGACCTCCAACGGGATGGGCCGGTCCGCCAGCTCCTGTCGGGAGCCCCCACGCCCGCTACGGGCGGTGCTGAACACCTTGGCCAACGCAACGGCAAGCAACGAGGACGCCGCATACGGACGGTCGTTCACGTACTGCGCCAGGCTGAAGTCCGGAGAGCCTGAACCGCCCCGGGTTTGGTGGAGGGTCTTGATCTCTACGGGAGAGTGGAGTCATGCCTGCACCGAGGAAGTACAGCGACGAGCTGCGTGAGCGTGCGATACGCGCGGTGAACGAGACGATCCGGGAGAGTCCGGGGTTGCCGGTCAAGCGCGCCTGCAACCAGGTGGGTGAGCAGCTGGGCATCCCGGGTGCCACGTTGCGGAACTGGTTCCGTGGCCCAGCACCGGCAGCGGGGTCCTCGACGACGGCGACCGATGCGCACGAGCGGCTCGTGCAGCTGGAGAAGGAGAACCGGGAGCTACGCCGGGCCAACGCGATCCTGCGGTCGGCGTCGGCTTTCTTCGCGGCGGAGCTCGACCGCCCATCGAGTCGTTGATCTCCTACATCGACGAGCACAAGGACCAGTTCGGGGTCGAGCCGATCTGCACCGTCCTCACCGAGGCC
>NZ_CANMUA010000011.1 GCF_947500995.1 uncultured Serinicoccus sp. | reverse complement strand
CGAGCATCTCGCCGATGACCCCCTCACACCAGGGCACCACACCGGCCACCCAAACCCCACCACTCCACGGGACTCTTACACTCGAACCCTCAACCACCTATTTACAAGACTCCCGGCTACAACGTCTTGACCTGCACAACCAGCCGGAAGAGAGGCGTTCAGACCGTTTCGTGCATCATACGTGCATCATGGCTGGCGCCTCATGGCTCGACTTGGCCACTACTCCGCCGATCACCCGGCGGGGGAGAGTCGTGCACACCCGCAGCCAGGAACTCATAGCGGAGCCGGTCGAAGGTCGTCCGGCTGTCCTTCGCGCCTTATGCAAGCCTAAGCCCGCTTGCCCTTCCCCGCACTGTCCCCTTCGGCGGCCGTCTCGACTTCGCGAGGTCGTGTGACCACTCGGAACAGGCGGTCAGCATCACCCGTCATGCCAAGTACAGTGCGCTGCCCACTGGCCCCGAGGCCCGGCGGAAAGGTTGCCACGGCGCACTCGTGCCGGAGATATGTCGGTGCCGCTACTCGGACAATGCCACCGAGCGCGCAGTAGCCCCTCTCGACAGGAGCGCGGCAGGCGGGAGCCGTCGAGCCGCAGGACCGACTGAAGCAGCAAGCCCAGGGAGTGGGCGAGCCCGCCGCGCGGCTGTCGGTGGCCAGTGGCATAGTGAGGAGCAGCGACTCAAGACCCGGAAGGGGCGTGCAATGACCGTCGTCCAAACTCTCACCCGCTCCGAGGCCGAAGCCGAGCGCGACGAGCTGCTCGCCATGTTCGACACCGAGGACCGAGACCTCATCCGTGACGCTTTGCTGTCCGGTCTTTACGACGACGTACATGCACAAGCGGCGCGTCGTCTGGCACATTTGGACTTTCTACTCGGGTGAGGCAGCCCAATCTGGACGAGGCTGCACGACACTTCGCCGAGCAACTGAGCGGGACCATAGGGGCAGTTGTCGGCTTTGACGTCGCGTTCACCGCTACCAGACTCGATGAGGGGGACCGCCTGACGGTCAGCACTACCGATCGCATGGGGATCGTGTTGACCGCAGGCCGTGAGCCTCTACTCCGCCTCGCTGTTGAGTTCCAGTGCGGATGGGATGCACCCGGCCACTTCCTCGCCGTTCACAAATCGCAGGTCCACGTCTCGTCCGTAGAGGATCGAGCGCCCCTGCTTCGCTACGAGTTCGTCAAGTCCCCCCAGAGCGGCATCCCGTGTTCACACCTTCACGTCCACGCTCACCGGGATGCCTTCACGCACGCCATGAGCCGTGCTGGTGAGCGGACCCCTAGGGCGAAGCGCCGCGCTCGAGGCCGCGCCGTCGGCCGCGTCGAGGACCTTCACTTCCCTCTTGGCGGTGCTCGCTTCCGCCCCGCACTGGAGGACGTCCTCCAAATGCTCGTCGACGAGTTCGGCATCGATGCAGCCGACCAGTGGGAGTCGCACCTAGCCCAGGGTCGTCAAGACTGGCGCCATCACCAACTTGCCGCCGCAATACGCGACAACCAGAAGCACGCCGCCGACACGTTGGCCGGACTCGGCTACACCGTCGAGCCACCCCTCGAGGGCTTCCCAGAAGGGCCGGGCCGACAGGTCAGCAGCTACTAGCACTAGCACCACGACGGTATGGGCGCTGGACGCTCATCCCGACCGAGGTGAGCGGCAGATATTTGGGCCGTTGCCGGCCACGGCGCCCTCACACCTCGGACCACTCGACAGGACGGCCATCGTGGACGTGACTACCCGGGCCGTCAATGCTGAAAGTGCGCAACGCCCAGGTGACATCGTCGAGTGATGGCCCACGGTCATCCACGCATCCATGGAGGCGCTCACGAGTCCGACGTCGGAGCCCGTTAGGGTCGAAGAATGAGCCCACGCGACGTGTCTCAAGCAACAAGGACGGCAGCCGTCGTCACGGTGTCGGGCCGGTCCTCGGCCGGGCTCCGCCAGGACGAGTCGGGCCGCCGCCTCACGGAGGCACTGCAGGCGCTCGGGTATGCCGTCGAGGGCCCCGTGGTCGTGCCCGATGGAGTGGAGTCGGTGGCCGGGGCGCTGCGTGACGCCGTCGCCGACGGAGCCCGACTGGTGGTGACCACCGGTGGCACCGGCATGGGCCCGCGTGACCTCACGCCGGAGGGGACCCGCCAGGTCATCACGCGGGAGAACCCGGGCATGGCCGAGCTGATGCGCCGGGAGGGCTCCCGGCAGACCCCCTTCGCGGCGGTGTCCCGCGGCGTGGTCGGGGTCGTCGACTGGCCGCAGGAGCGCGGTGTCGGCGGCACCCTGGTGATCAACCTGCCCGGTCGCCCCGCGGCCGTCACCGAGGGGATGGACATCATCGGGCCGCTGCTCGGCCACCTGGTCGATCAAGTCGTGGGGGGCGACCACTGATGATGATCCGCGAGCCGCTGGTCGACGGCTACGGCCGGGTGCACCGCGACCTGCGCATCTCGGTGACCGACCGCTGCTCGCTGCGCTGCACCTACTGCATGCCCGAGGACGGCGTGCCCTGGCTGCCCCGGGCGACGATGCTCACCACCGAGGAGGTCGTGCGCCTCGCCGGCGTCGCGGTCTCCATGGGCATCGAGGAGGTCCGGCTGACCGGCGGCGAGCCGCTGCTGCGCCGCGACCTGGTCGACGTCGTCGCCGGCATCTCCGCGCTGGACCCGACGCCCGAGGTGTCCATGACGACCAACGCCATCGGCCTCGCCAAGAACGCCGCAGCTCTGCGCGAGGCCGGCCTGACCCGGGTCAACGTCAGCCTCGACACCCTGCGCCGCGACGTCTTCATCGCGCTCGCCAAGCGGGACCGCCTCGCCGACACCCTCGCCGGCATCCACGCGGCCGCCGAGGCCGGGCTCGTCCCGGTGAAGATCAACACCGTCCTCATGCGCGGGATCAACGACGCCGACGAGGACGTCGTGGCCCTCCTGACCTTCGCCCTGGAGCACGCCTACGAGCTGCGCTTCATCGAGCAGATGCCGCTGGACGCCCAGCACGGCTGGGACCGCTCGCAGATGATCAGCGGCGCGGAGATCCTCGCGAAGCTGCGCACCGGCTACGACCTCACCCCGCAACCGGACGAGTCGAGGGGCAGCGCACCGGCCGAGCTCTTCGACGTGCGGCCGTGGGGGGCCGGCCCCGAGGTCGAGCCGCTGGGCACGGTCGGCGCCATCGCCTCGGTGACCATGCCCTTCTGCGGCAGCTGCGACCGGGTGCGGCTCACCGCCGACGGCATGATCCGCAACTGCCTCTTCGCCGCCGGGGAGACCGACCTGCGCACCCCCCTGCGCGACGGCGCCTCGGACGACGAGCTGGCCGCGCTGCTGCGCGCCTCCATCACGGCCAAGCTGCCCGGGCACGGCATCAACCAGCCCGACTTCCTGCAGCCGCCCCGGCCCATGAGCGCCATCGGCGGCTGAGGCCGGTCAGCCGCCGGCGAAGGGCGGCAGCACGTCCAGGACGGCGTCGTGGCCCAGGGGTAGGGACCGGTCGCTGACGTAGCGGCCTTCGTGCAGCACTGAGCTGCAGGAGAGCACGCGGGCGAGCTCGGCGCCGTGCAGCTCGGCGAGCTGGTCGAGCAGGCTGCCCAGGTCCTCGGCGGGCACCTGCTCAGTCTCGGTGCCGGCCGCTTCTGCGGCGGCAGCGAAGTACCTCACGGTCGCCATCGTCTATCCCTTCGTGTGTGGTTCGTCCGTCATCGTCGGCTCCCGCCGCAGGCGATGTTCCCAGTGCTGGGCGTCGGCCCAGGTGTCTATGTCCCCGAGGTGCTCCCGCCCGGTTTTCGCGTCATACCAGCGTAGGTCGGCGACGAGGCGGCGCACCGAGGCGTCGCGAACCTCTCCCAGCCGGCCCAACGCCCTCTCGAGAGAGACCAGGCGGTAGACGGCCAGCAGCCACTGGCGGTGGCCCTCCGCGTCCTGGTGACCGACGGCGTCCACGTGCTCCGCCGCGCCGTCCAACGAGGCGCGTAGCGCGGCCAGAGCGACCGCGGCGCCAGGCTGGTCGACCGCCACGACCGCCACCCAGTCGGCGGGTCGGGCACCGACCCGCCCGTCGCACGGGCCGTCGAGGGCCGATTCGCCCTGGGCGCTGCTGCGCAGCGTTTCCAGTCCGGCGGCGATACCGGCGACCGGGCCCCCGTCGGGGGGCTCCTCCACCGTCCGGAGCACGCCCGGTGGCACAGGAGTATCACCCACGACCACCACCCTGCCTCCGAGCAGCGGCTGCGCCTCCAGCACCCGCGCCAGCAGCGACCGGCCGCCCACCTCCAGGGCCGCCTTGTCCCGGCCTCCGAGCCGCGTGCCGCGACCGCCGGCCAGGACCAGGAGGTCCACGACCTGCCCGGGCACGTTCAGGAGCCTGGCAGCGACAGCGCGAGGAGGCAGACGCTGTCCACAGCGGCCGTGACCTCGTGCCGCTCCGGGGGTATGACGCACGCCGTGCCTGCGGACAGGGCGTGCGACGTGCCGTCGCTGGAGAGGACCACCCGGCCGGAGAGGCAGAGCAGGGAGGCGGGACCGGGCGCTTCGTGCTCGGGCAGGCCGCCGCCGGCGGGTAGGCCGAGCAGGACGAGGCTCTGCCCGGGCTGGCGCACAACCGCCCGCACCGCCCGGCCGCGGCCGGTGGAGCGCGCCTGGTCCAGGAGCTCCTCACCCTCCGCGCGCAGGTCGACGACCCCCGATGTGCCCTGGGCGCGGGACTGACCGGGGTCGTCGATCGCGGGGTGCTCGTTCACGGGACCCGCTCCCAGCCGCGCTTCTGCGCCCGGGTGCCGGTCGCCGTCCCGGGCCGCTCGTCGCGGCTGCGGTAGACGATGTAGGGCCGGGTGAAGTAGCCGATCGGCGCTGAGAAGACGTGCACCAGGCGGGTGAAGGGCCACATCGCGAAGAGCAGGAAGGCGAGCAGGGCGTGCAGCTGGAAGCCGAGCGGTGCACCCTCCATGAGTGAGGCGTCGGGCTGGAACCAGAAGATCTGCCGGAACCACGGCGAGACGCCGTCGCGGTAGTTGTAGTGGTCGCCCGCGATACCCAGGTTGAGCAAGGTGCCCGCGATGGTGTTCCACATGCCGAGCACGATGACCACGGCGAGCACGGCATACATGACCTTGTCGTTGACCGTCGTGGCGCGGAAGACCGGCCCGACGGTACGGCGCCGGTAGACGAGGATGGCCAGCCCGACCAGGCAGGCGATGCCTGCCGGCAGCCCGCCGAGCAGCGCGACGATGTGGTACAGCTCCTGGCTCATCCCGGCCCGCTCGGTCCAGCTCTGCGGCACGATCAACCCCATGAAGTGGCCGACGGCCACGAAGAGGATGCCGAAGTGGAACAGCGGGCTACCGATCCGCAGCAGCTTGTCCTCGTAGAGCTGGGAGCTGCGGGTGGTCCACCCGAACTTGTCGTAGCGGTAGCGCCAGACGTGGCCCACGACGAAGGTCGCCAGGCAGATGTAGGGGAAGATCACCCAGAGGAAGGTGCTCATCGGGGGGCTCCTACGGGGATGGTCGGGCCGAGGGACTGGGGGGTGTGCGGTGCGCTGCCGGGGGGCGCGCACCCGTCGGTCGGGGGTGTGCGCAGGCCGTCGAGGGCGGGGTCCATGGCGTAGGGCGCGTCGTCGATCCCGACGGTCTCCTGCGGCGGTCCTTGGGCGATGAGCCGGGCGAGGGCCTGCTCGTCGTCGCCGTCGAGGTCGGGCAGGGTGGCCCGAAGGGCCGCAACCACGTCCAACCAGGGTGAGCCGCGCCGGTCCAGGGCCCGCCGGAGGAGCTCGATGCCGACCCGATGGTCGTTGAGGACCTTCCACGCCGTGTCGGGGGCGACAGTCGCGCCGAACTCCAGGACGACAGGCAGGTAGTCAGGAAGCTCTGCATCGGCGTCGTCCAGCTCGACACCGTGCTGGCGGTAGAGCTGTTTGAACTGCACCAGCGCCACGCCCCGGTTGCGGGTGTCCCCGTGCAGGAAGTAGGTCAGGTGCAGGGCGCACTTGCGGGTGACGTCGAAGGTGTCGACGTAGTCGCGCTGCAGCTCGGGCAGGCCGACGACCTCCGCGTGCTCGAGGAACCGAGTCAGCGGCTCGCCGGCCGACGGCGGCAGGCCTCCGGCCACCTCCCGGAGCGCCGTCAGGTGCCCGGGCAGGTCCTCGCCGGGGTAGTCCAGCAGCAGCGAGCACAGCTGCCAGGCGTCGGCCTGCGCGCGCGCGTCGAACCGGGGGCTGCTGCGCCGGTGGCGCCGCCAGGGCATCATCGCTGCTGCCCTCCGTCCGCGCCAGCGACGTTGTCCGGCCGGGCCTGGCCGTCCTCGAGCACGGACCGGTCGTCGGTGGGCTGCTGCGGGCTGTCGCCACCCGAGGGGGGCTCGACGCCCTTCTGGCGCTGGGGGAAGAGACCCTCGGGCATGCCGCGCCCGTCCCAGTTGAGCAGGTTGACGCGACCTCGCTTGCCGCCGCCCGAGACGAGGGTTTCCGACTGGGCCCGCTCCTGGAGCATCTTGAGGTTCTCCACCGCGACCGGGGTGACGGCGCCGCGGCCCGAGCCTTCGCCGAACGGGCCGGAGGAGTCGAGCAGCTCCTCGTCGAAGGAGCTCACGGGGCAGTCCGTGGCCAGCTCCTCCAGGGCGTGCGCCTGCTCCCCGTGGGCTGTGGGGATGACGTAGCGGTCGCCGTACTTGGCGATCGCCAGGAGGCGGAACATCTCGTACATCTCCTCCTCCTCCATACCGACCGCCTCGGCGATGTGCGCCTGGGGGTCGCGGCCCAGGTTGATGTCGCGCATGTAGGACCGCATCGCAGCCAGCCGGCGCAACACCGCCTCGACCGGCCGGGTGTCGCCCGCGGTGAAGAGGTTGGCGAGGTACTCGATCGGGATGCGCAGCGCGTCGATGGCTGCGAAGAGGTTGTCCTTGTCCTCGGCGTCGTAACCGGTGTCCTTGATGACGTCGACGACCGGCGACAGCGGCGGTATGTACCAGACCATCGGCATCGTGCGGTACTCCGGGTGCAGGGGCAGCGCGACTTTGTAGTCGGTGATGAGCTTGAGGACGGGGCTCTTCTTCGCCGCCTCGATCCAGTCGCCGGGGATGCCCGCGCGCTCGGCCTCGCGCTGGACCGCAGGGTCACGGGGGTCCAGGAAGACGCTGCGCTGCGCCTCGTAGAGGTCGTGCTCGTCCTCGACCGCAGCGGCCTCGAGCACCTTGTCGGCGTCGTAGAGCATGAGGCCGATGTAGCGCAGCCGGCCCACGCAGGTCTCGGCGCACACGGTCGGTATGCCGACCTCCACGCGCGGGTAGCAGAAGGTGCATTTCTCGGCCTTGCCGGTCTTGTGGTTGAAGTAGACCTTCTTGTAGGGGCAGCCGGTGACGCACATGCGCCAGCCGCGGCACCTGTCCTGGTCGACCAGCACGATGCCGTCCTCCTCGCGCTTGTAGATGGCGCCGGAGGGGCAGGAGGCCGCGCAGCTGGGGTTGAGGCAGTGCTCGCAGATCCGCGGCAGGTAGAACATGAACGTCTGCTCGAACTCGAACTTCACCTTGTCCTCGATGCCTTTCAGCATCGGGTCCTTGGCGGCGTGCTCGGTGGACCCGCCGAGGTCGTCGTCCCAGTTGGCCGACCACTCGATGTTGATGTGCTTGCCCGAGATGAGCGACGTGGGCCGCGCGACGGGGAAGGTGTCCTGCGCCGGGGCGTTGAGCAGCGTCTCGTAGTCGTAGGTCCAGGGCTCGTAGTAGTCCTGGATCGAGGGCATCTTGGGGTTGGAGAAGATGTTCAGCAGCTTCGTGAGCCGGCCGCCGGCCTTGAGCCTCAGCCGGCCGTTCGCGGTGACCTCCCAGCCGCCCTTCCAGACCTCCTGGTCCTCGTAGCCGCGCGGGTAACCCAGCCCAGGCCGGGTCTCCACGTTGTTGAACCAGACGTACTCCGTGCCCTGCCGGTTGGTCCACGCCTGCTTGCAGGTGACCGAGCAGGTGTGGCACCCGATGCACTTGTCCAGGTTCATGACCATGGCCATCTGTGCCATGACGCGCATGTTCTCTCTCTTCCTCAGGTCGGTATGTCGTGCGTCGGGTGGTTCAGTAGGTCACCGGAGCGGTGCGCCGGCGGATCACCGTGACCTCGTCACGGTTGCTGCCGATCGGCCCGATGTAGTTGAAGAAGTAGCAGAACTGGGCATAGCCGCCGACCATGTGGCTCGGCTTGAGCAGGATCCGGGTGAGACTGTTGTGGATGCCGCCGCGCTTACCGTCGGTCTCGGTCAGCGGGACGTCGATGAGCCGGTCCTGGGCGTGGTGCATGAAGACCGTGCCCTCGGGCATCCGGTGGCTGACGATCGCCCGGCAGGCGACGACGCCGTTGCGGTTGACCGCCTCGATCCAGTCGTTGTCGCGCACGCCGATCTTGGCGGCATCCACGTCGGACATCCAGATCGTCTGCCCGCCCCGGGAGAGCGAGAGCATGAACAGGTTGTCCTGGTACTCGCTGTGGATCGACCACTTGCTGTGCGGGGTCAGGTAGCGGACCGCAACCGCGACCGCGCCCTCGTGCTCGCTCTGCCGACCGACGGGGTCCTCGCCGAAGAGCGTGGTCATGTTCAGCGGGGGACGGTAGGTCGGCAGGGACTCACCCATCCCCTGCACCCAGTCGTGGTCGAGGTAGAAGTGCTGCCGCCCGGTCAGGGTGTGGAACGGTTTGGAGCGCTCGATGTTGATCGTGAACGGTGCGTAGCGCCGCCCACCGCTCTCCGAGCCGGACCACTCCGGGGAGGTGATGACCGGCACCGGCGCGGCCTGGGTGTCGGCGAAGGTGATCTGCTTGCCCTCGTGCTCGGCCGACAGGTCGTGCAGCTGGGTGCCGGTCCGCTTCTCCAGGAACCGGAACCCCTGCGTCGCCAGGTGGCCGTTGCTGACCCCGGACAGGTGCATGATCGCATCGGCGACCTGGATGTCGGTCTCGATCCTCGGTTGCCCGTCCGCCACGCCACCGCGGACGGTGCCGTTGCGTCGGCGCAGGATGTCGATCTCGCGGTCGACCTCGTACTTCACGCCCTTGGTCAGCATGCCGACCTTCTCCAGCAGCGGGCCGATCGAGGTCATCTTGTCGTAGACGGTCGTGTAGTCGCGCTCGACCTCGGCGACCACCGGCATGGTGCGTCCCGGGACCGGCTCGACCTCGCCGGTGCGCCAGTCCTGGACCCGGCCGTGCACGGTCGCCATCGCCTCCGGGGTGTCGTGCCACAGCGGTTTGGTGACGACGTCCTTGCGGGTGCCCAGGTGCTCGACCGCCAGCTCGGAGAACCGCCTGGCGATGGCCTTCCACGCCTCCCAGTCGCTCTTGGCCTGCCACGGCGGGGCGATGGCCGGGTTGAAGGAGTGGATGAAGGGGTGCATGTCGGTGGTGTTGATGTCGTGCTTCTCGTACCAGGTCGCGGCCGGCAGCACCACGTCCGAGAACAACGTGGAGCTGGTCATCCGGAAGTCGAGGGTCAGCAGCAGGTCGAGCTTGCCCTCGCCGGCCTGCTCGGGCCAGGCCACGTCCTGCGGCCGGTGCTCTGTTGAGGCCTGCGTCGCCTTCACCGCATGGTCGGTCCCCAGCAGGTGCTTGAGGAAGTACTCGTTGCCCTTGGCCGAGGAGCCGAGCAGGTTGGAGCGCCACAGCGACAGGACCCGGGGGTAGTTGTCCGGGTGCTCCGGGTCCTCCACCGCGAACCGCAGCGTGCCGTCCTTGAGGCGGCTGGCCACGTAGTCTGCGGCGGCCATGCCGGCCTCGGCGGCCTCGTCGGCGACCTGCAGTGAGCTCCGGTCGAACTGCGGGTAGGACGGGACCCAGCCCAGCCGGACCGCCTGGGCGAGCAGGTCCATCGTGGACCTGCCGGTGAAGGCGCCGGTCGAGCCGTTGACCGCGTCGGCGTCGAAGGTGTCGTAGCGGTACTGGCTGGTGTGGACGTACCAGTACGCGGTCTGGTTCATGTGTCGCGGTGGGCGCACCCAGTCCAACGCGAAGGCAAGGTGCTGGAAGCCCATGATCGGGCGGACCTTCTCCTGGCCGACGTAGTGCGCCCAACCACCGCCGTTGCGGCCCTGGCAGCCGGTGATCGAGGTCAGCACCAGCAGGGCCCGGTAGATCTGGTCGGAGTGGTACCAGTGGTTGATGCCGGCGCCCATGAGGATCATCCCGCGACCCTGCGTGTCGATGGCGTTCTGCGCCCACTCGCGGCCGATGCGGATGATCTGCTCGGCCGGGACGCCGGTTATCTCGGCGGCCCAGGCGGGGGTGGCTGGGGCCGAGGGGTCGTCGTAGCCGGACGGCCAGGTGCCGGGCAGCCCGTCGCGGCCCACGCCGTACTGGGCGAGCAGGAGGTCCATGACCGTGGTGACCAGCCGGTCTCCGACCCGGCGGACCGGCACGCCGCGGCGCTCCAGCACCTGGTGGCCCTCGAGGTTGTCGAAACGTGGCAGCGCGACCTCGACCGCCTCCGCGGTGCCGCCGTAGAGCGAGAGCACCGGGCGGATGTCGCCGAGGTCGAGGTTCCAGCGGCCTTCGCCCTCCTCGCCGAAGCGGTGGCCGATCGACCCGTTCGGGATCGCGACCTCACCGGTCGCGCCGTCGAGGACGGCCGGCTTCCACATGGCGTTCTCGCTGCCCGCCTCGGGGTGGTCCGCCAGATCGCCGGCGACGAGGAACTTGCCCGGACGGTAGCTACCGTCACCGGCGTCGTCGAGCGTCACGAGATAGGGCAGGTCGGTGAAGCGCTGGTTGTAGTCGGTGAAGAAGTCGACCTGGCGGTCCACGAAGAACTCGCGCAGGACGACGTGCCCCATACCCATCGCCAGCGCACCGTCGGTGCCCGGGGCGGAGGCGACCCACTCGTCGGCGAACTTGACGTTGTCGGCGTAGTCCGGCGCGACCGCGATGACCTTCTGGCCGCGGTAGCGCGCCTCGACCATCCAGTGCGCGTCGGGGGTGCGGGTCAATGGGACGTTGGAGCCCCACATGATGAGGTATCCGGCGTCCCACCAGTCGCCGGACTCGGGGACGTCGGTCTGGTCGCCGAACATCTGCGGGGAGGCGTTGGGCAGGTCGGCGTACCAGTCGTAGAAGGAGAGCATCGGCGCGCCGATGAGCTCGTGGAACCGGGCACCGGAGGCGTAGGACACCGGGGACATGGCCGGGATGGGTGAGAAGCCGGCGATACGGTCGGGGCCGAACCGCTTGACGGTGTAGACGTGCGCGGCCGCGACGAGGTCGACGACGTCCTCCCAGCTGGCCCGCACCAGGCCGCCCTTGCCGCGCGCCGTCTTGTAGGCCCGTGCCTTCTCCTCGTCCTGGACGATCGAGGCCCACGCCAGCACCGGGTCGCCGTACTGCTGGCGGGCGGCTCGGAACATCTCCAGCAGGGTGCCGCGCACGTAGGGGTAGCGCACCCGGGTCGGGCTGTAGGTGTACCAGGAGAAGGCCGCCCCGCGGGGGCAGCCGCGCGGCTCGTACTCCGGCTTGTCCGCGCCGGTCGAGGGGTAGTCGGTCTGCTGGGCCTCCCAGGTGATGATCCCGTCCTTGACGTAGACCTTCCATGAGCACGAGCCCGTGCAGTTGACGCCGTGCGTGGAACGGACCACCTTGTCGTGGCTCCAGCGGTCACGGTAGAAGGAGTCGCCGCTGCGGCCGCCCTCCAGACTCAGCGTCCGCCGGTCCTTCGAGACCCGCCCCCGGGTGAAGAACCGGCGGGTCCCGACCAGGGCGTCGCTGAGCGGGCCGTCGAGGCGGGCAGAGGTGGTGTCGCTCATGCGGGGTCTCCTGGTGTCGTGGCGGGGGTGTCGGTCGGGGTCTCGGGATCGTTCGCCCAGGCGGCGTGCTGAGAGGACCCCCAGCGCGCGGGTCCGGGCTCGATGGGCTCGCCTGGCGGTATACGGTCGCGCAGCAGCAGCGCATGGCAGGTGGCGGGGGCCACGAACGGACGGAGGCTGACGCCCGCCGCGTCCTCGCCGGCCACCTCCAGGGCACCCCTCAGCAGCCCCCGGTGCACTCCGCACACGACCTCCGGGCTCTCCCGGGCCAGGTCGAGGAAGGGACAGTCGCGCAGCGTGATGCGCACGTCGCCCTGCCGGCCAGACATCTCGAGATCGGGGGTGTAGCCCCACTCCTGAAGCAGGTCCACCACAGCCCCCACCTTGCCCACCCACTCACCGGTGGTGCGGGCGGGTTCGGCCAGCGGCTCCCTCCCGTCGGCCCCCAGCCGTCGACGCACCCACTGGGCCCCCGCCTCCTCAGGGGTCGGGCTCTCGCCCTGGGTGGGGTCCAGCGCGCTGGCCAGCACGGTCGCCAGGACCTGGAACGGGCCCTCGACCGCTGGCTCCGGTGCGGCCTGCGCCACGGCGGAGGCCACATACCGTTTGGCCGGACGGCCCGCGCCACCGCTGCGCACGACATGGGACTGCACCAGACCTCCGCCGACCAGCTGGTCGAGGTGGAAGCGCACCGTCGTGCTGTGCAGCCCCAGCTCCTCACCGAGCTCGGCAGCAGTGAGGCCGGTGTCACGGGTAGGGCGGCCGGACACCGCCAGCCGTGGCAGTGCCCGCAGCTGCTCGACGATCGAGCGCCGGACGGCAGACGCCATCAGCGAGTCCGCCCCGCGCGTGGGCCCGGTGGGCTCGGTACCGGACATCGTGGACTCCTTTTAGTGGACACTTCCCGCTCAATCTAAGCCACGCGTCACGCCCTGCGCAATCAGGACCTTCGACTGGGCGAACACGAGCAAAGCCGCAGGTGAGTCCCGTATTACGACACCTCGTCGTGCTTGAATTCGATGTAGCGTACGCCACAGTCCCGATGGCGTGTGTCCGCCTCCTACGCGGTGTAGGATCGGCCCCGGACAGTATTTAGATGATTCCGATCCTTCAAATAAGGAGAGCCGATGAGCATCACTGCTCCCGTGGCCGACCCGGTGTCGGCCTCGCCCTCTGGTGCCAACCGGGTCATGTGGACGTCCACGGTGGCGTTCACGCTGATGTTCGCCGTGTGGCTCATGTTCGGGATCCTGGGCAAGCCCATCCAGGAGGAGTTCGGGCTCACCGACACCCAGCTCTCCTGGGTCAGCGCGCTGGCCGTGCTCAACGGGGCGATGTGGCGCCTGCCGGCGGGCATGCTGGCCGACCGGATCGGCGGACGCAAGGTGATGACCGCGATGCTCGCGGTCACCGCGGTGCCGGCCTTCCTGGTCAGCCTCGCCGAGAGCTACGCGATGCTGTTGGTGCTGGCGTTCCTCGTCGGCTTCGCCGGCAACGCGTTCAGCGTGGGCATCGCCTGGAACGCCGCCTGGGCGCCGCGCGAGCGGCAGGGGTTCGCTCTCGGGCTCTTCGGCGCCGGCAACGTCGGCGCGTCGGTAACCAAGTTCATCGGCCCCCCGATCATCGCGGCCACCGCCGGCACCACGGTGGTCCTGGGCCTGCAGGGCGGCTGGCGGCTCATCCCCGTCGTCTACGCCGTCCTGCTGCTGGTCATGGCGGCAACGCTCTGGCTGCTCACCCCCTCCCAGGACCGGATGCCCGGGGCCAGCAGGCCCCTGGGCGAGATGCTCGCGCCGCTGTCGCAGGTGCGGGTGTGGCGGTTCAGCCTCTACTACGTCGCCGTGTTCGGCGCCTACGTCGCGCTGTCCGCGTGGATGCCGCTCTACTACATGAACAACTACGGCGTCTCCCTGGCCGCAGCCGGCCTGCTCACCGCGGTGTTCATCTTCCCCGCCTCCCTGCTGCGGCCCGTCGGCGGCTGGTTCTCCGACCGCTGGGGCGCACGGCGGGCGATGTACGGCACCTTCTTCGTCATGCTGGCCACCTCGGGCGTCCTCATGATGCCCAACGGGCACGTCGTCATCAACCACGCGGACGGGACGCAGTCGGAGCACCTGGGCTACGCGATGCACATCGTGCCCTTCACCCTCCTGCTGTTCCTGCTCGGCTGCGCCATGGGCGTGGGCAAGGCCGCGGTCTACAAGCACATCCCCGAGTACTTCCCCGGCAACGTGGGCCCGGTCGGCGGCCTCGTGGGCATGCTCGGCGGCCTGGGTGGCTTCTTCCTCCCGCCGCTGTTCGCCTACACCACGGCCTGGTCCGGCTTCCCCACGTCCACCTTCTTCGTCATCTTCCTGCTCACCGCCCTCTGCCTGGTGTGGATGCACCTGACGGTCGTGCGGATGCTGCACGAGCGCTCGCCCGAGGTGTCCGCCGACATCGAGGTCCCGACACAGGGCCCCCAGCCCGCCCCCGCCGGCATCCTGGCCGGCTCCACCCACGGCACCACCTTTGAGGAGACCCGCGCATGAGCACCGTCGACGACCGCCACACCGGAGGGGAGTGGCTGCAGTCCTGGGACCCGGAGAACGAGCAGACCTGGGACCAGGGTCTGGCCTGGCGGACCCTGTGGATCACCACCTTCTGCCTGACGCTCGCCTTCGTGGCCTGGTTCCTGCCCAGCGCGATCATCCCCAAGCTCAACGCGCTGGGGTATGAGTTCACCAAGAGCCAGCTGTACTGGATGGCCGCCATGCCCGGCCTGTCCGCCGGACTGTTCCGCCTGGTGTGGATGGTGCTCCCCCCGATGCTGGGCACCCGCAAGATGGTCAGCCTCACCACCCTGCTGCTGATCGCCTCCACCCTCGGCTGGGGCGTGCGCGTGCAGGCACCGACCGCCCCCTACTGGGAGCTGATGGTCCTCGCCTTCCTCGCCGGCATCGGCGGCGGAGCCTTCTCCGGCTTCATGCCCTCGACCTCCTACTTCTTCCCGAAGAGGAAGCAGGGCACCGCGCTCGGCCTGCAGGCCGGGATCGGCAACTTCGGCGTCTCGCTGGTCCAGCTGCTGACGCCCTACCTCATCGCTCTGGGTGCCCTGGCGCTCTTCGGCAGCAGCCAGCAGCTGCAGATGCCGGGCCAGCAGGCCCAGCAGGTCTGGTACCAGAACGCGGCGTTCGTCTGGATCCCGCTCATGGTCGTCGGCGCCGTGCTCGCCTGGACGATGCTCAAGTCGGTCCCGGTCAAGGCCAACATCCGCCAGCAGTTCGACATCTTCTCCAACCAGGACACCTGGTGGATGACGGTGCTCTACATCATGACCTTCGGCACCTTCTCCGGGCTCTCGGCACAGTTCGGGCTGCTCATGGCCAACCTCTACGGCATCGGCAACGAACAGATCGTCAGCGGCTCCGGCCCGGACGCACAGATGCTCATCCCCGGGTATGACGTGCCCGACGTGGTCGCCTTCGTCTTCCTCGGCCCCCTCATCGGCGCCGGCGCCAGGGTGCTGTTCTCCCCGCTCACCGACCGGATGGGCGGCGCCATCTGGACCCTCATCTCCGGGCTGGGACTCATCGCCTCGATCGCCGTGACCATCCCGGCGCTGACCCCGGACACCAGCTCCGCCGAGGCGCTGAGCAGAGACTTCCGGCACTTCCTCCTCGGCATGCTCGCGATCTTCCTCTTCGCCGGCATCGGCAACGCCTCGACGTTCAAGCAGATGCCCATGATCTTCGAACGCCGGCAGGCCGGCGGTGTCATCGGGTGGACGGCCGCGATCGCCGCCTTCGGCCCGTTCCTCTTCGGCGTCGGCCTGACGATCATGAGCCCGACCCTCTTCTACCTGATCGGCATCGCCTGGGCCGTGATGTGCGTGGCCATCACCTGGATGCGCTACGCCCGCCCGGGCGCCCCCAAGCCCGGCTGACCGGCTGCCTGCCACCTTCCCACCACCGTCCACGACGAACACCGGAGGACCCCATGACCCACACCGAGCTCCCCCTCACCCAGGTCCGCGAGGGCGGCTGCGGCTGCGGCTGCACCGACGAGGGCGTGCCCGCGCTCGACGCCCGCGAGATCCCCCACGCGATCCGCCACGCGACCATCTTCGGCGCCCTGTCCGGGCTCCGTCCGGGACAGCAGATGGACCTCGTCGCCCCGCACGACCCCCTGCCGCTGCTCGCCCAGATCGCCGACCGCGAAGGCGAGGCCATCAGCTGGGACTACCAGGTCCGCGGCCCCGAGGCCTGGACGTTGCGGTTCACCCGCGCCGCCTGAGATGTGCACCTACTGCGGCTGTGAGTCGATCGGGGTCATCGGCCGGTTCATGGCCGAGCACACCGACATCATCAACGCCTCCGGTGAGCTGCGCCGGGCGTGCGAGGGCGGCAGTACCCCGCAAGTCGTGGCGGCCGTCGACCGGGTCGAGGCGCTGCTACACCCGCACACCCGCGACGAGGAGACCGGGCTGTTCGCCGTACTGCGCCGCCAGGAGCAGTTCACCGACCACATCGAGAGCCTCTGCTCGGAGCACACCACGCTCGATGCCCAGCTCGAGGCGATCCGGCGGGCCGGCGCGGACGTCGACCCCGTGCTCGTCGACACCTTCCTGCACGACCTGCGTCACCACATCGACAGGGAGGACAACGGCCTGTTCCCCGCTGCGGCGATCGCGCTGGACTCTCCCGACTGGGCTGAGGTGGACGAGGTGACACCGGCCCTGGCACCCGCGTCCGGGGCCCCAGGACAGGCACCGGGCCGAGGATGAGTAGCAGCGCGGGCCCCGCCGGCCGCAGTCCGCGCTGGGCCCCGCTGCTCATCGCCGGCGGCGGACTGGCCCTGCTGGGCGGCTTGGACGCCGCACTCACCCTGGCCGGTCTGCCCGCCCCCGTCGGCAGCGCGCGGCTCGCGGTCCTGCACGGGCCGCTCATGGTGCTCGGGTTCCTCGGCACCGTCATCGCCCTCGAACGTGCCGTCGCCCTACGCGCGGCCTGGTCCCTCCTCGCGCCTGCATTGCTGGGCGCCGGGGCCCTCGCCCTGGTCACGCTGCCCCAGCCGCTGCTCGGACGGCTGCTGCTCGCGCAGGGCATGCTGCTGCTCGTCGTGGTCTACCTCGCGCTGTGGCGGCGTAACGGCGACCCGCTCGTGGCCGTGCAGGCTCTTGGCGCCGTGCTCGCCGCCGCGGCCGCGCTGCTGCTCACACGCGTCCAGGTGGCAGCCGTCATGCCTCTGCTGACCGGCTTCGTCGTGCTGACCATCGCCGCCGAGCGCGTGGAGCTGGCCCGCCTGGCGATGCCGACCCTTGCCCGGGCCACCCTCACCGCCCACGCCACAGGCCTGAGCGGCGCCGCCGTCGCGGCCGTGCTGTGGCCCACGACCGGAGGGCGCCTGCTGGGGGTCTCCCTGCTGCTCCTGACCGCCTGGCTCGGGCGTCACGACGTGGCGCGCCGGCTGGTCCGCTCGACCGGCCTGCCACGCTTCGCCGCGGCCGCGCTGCTCATGGGGTACGGGTGGCTGGCCGTCACCGGACTGGGCCTGGTCCTCACGGGGTCGCCGGCGTCCTCCGCCGCCGGCTACGACATCGTGGTCCACGCCACCTTCCTCGGCTTCGCGATGTCGATGATCCTGGCCCACGCCCCGGTGATTCTGCCCGCCGTGCTGCGGGTGCGCCTGCCCTACACCACGCTCATGTGGGGCCCCCTGGTCCTGCTGCACACCACCCTGCTCGGTCGGGTCCTGACGGTGGCCGTCGGCACGACGACCGGCTGGCACGCCGCGCTCATCGGCAACGTCGCAGCCGTCCTGCTCTTCGTCACGGTGTCGGCCATCACCTCGGCCGGCGCACGGCGCCACCGAGCCGCACGCACCCGCCATACCCGCCACCGCTCCCCCACCCCAACGACCGAGGAACACGAGCCCGCATGCCTGCCCTGACCAGCCCTGCCGTCCCCGACGCCCCGCGACCGACCGGTCCCGCCCGTCCGGGCGGCGCACGGGGCAGGTGGCCGCTGCGCGACTACCCCGGCGTGCTCTGGATGGTGCTCGCGGTGATCACGACCCTGGTGCACCCCTTCGTGCCCGGCTCCCGGTGGCTCATGGTGCACCTGGTGCTGCTCGGCGCCCTGACGCACTCGATCATGGTGTGGAGCACCCACTTCAGCCAGGCGCTGCTGAAGACCGCACCCGGCCTGGACGACCGTCGCCGACAGAACCACCGCCTGGTCCTGCTCCTGGTCGGCACCACGACCACCCTGGTCGGCGTGCCCACGGTCCAGTGGTGGGTCACCGCGACGGGCGCCGCGATGGTCACCGCCGCCGTCGTCTGGCACGGCGTTCAGCTCTCCCGCCGACTGCGCTCGGCGCTACCGGGCCGGTTCCGGGTGACCGTGCGGTACTACCTGGCCGCGGCCGTCTGCCTGCCGGTCGGCGTCGCCCTGGGCGCCACCCTCGCGCTGGGTCTCGACGACACGACGCACGGCCGCCTCCTGCTGGCGCACATCACCGTCAACGTCCTCGGCTGGGTCGGGCTCACCGTCACCGGCACCCTGCTCACCCTGTGGCCCACGATGCTGCGCACCCCCATCGGACCCGAGGCGGAACGGCGCGCGCACCAGGCCCTGCCCGGACTCGCCGGCGCGATCGCGCTGCTCGTGGCCGGTGCCCTGGCTGACCTGCGGTGGGTCACCGTCGCCGCGCTGAGCCTGTACGCCCTGGCGCTGGCGTGGTGGGCCTCCGCGGTCCTCGCGCCGGCTCGGACCGCCCGCCCGCGCGAGTTCGCCCCGGCCTCGGTCGGTCTGTCGCTGGGCTGGTGGCTGGCCGGCATCGTGGTCGTCCTCGTGCGGCTCTCGACCACGCAGACATGGGCCGAGTTCACCGACGGCTTCGGCCCCACCACCGCGATCCTCGTCGTCGGGTTCGCCGCCCAGCTGCTGCCGGGAGCGCTGTCCTACCTGGTCCCGTCGGTGCTCGGCGGCGGCAAGACCGTCGTGCGCGCCGGGCAGGCGTGGTTCGACCGATGGGGCACCGCGCGGCTCGTCGTCGTCAACGCCGGCCTGCTCCTGTGCCTGCTGCCCGTCCCGAGCATCGTGCGCGTGATCCTGTCCGTGCTCGTCCTACTCGCCCTTGCCGCCTTCATCCCGCTGATGCTCGCCGGGATCCGCGCCGCGGTGCGCGCGAAGAAAGAAGTGGAGACGGCCCGCGCCCGGGGAGAACGCCCGGCCGGGGCGGCCCCCACGCCGAGGGCCCCCGCCGGCGAGCCCGACCGCATGCCGTCAGTCTGGTCCGGCGGGCAGCTGGTGGCTGCGGTGTCCGCGCTCGTGCTCGCCGTGTCTGTCGGCGTCGCGCTCGACCCTGCCGCAGCCGGTCTGGCGGGGGGCACGTCGACCGGTCGGGCGGTCGCGGTCGCCCCCACCGGCGCCACCACCACCGTCCAGGTGGCCGCCGTCGACATGCGCTTCCAGCCCGCCCGTATCGAGGTGACCCGCGGTGATCGTCTGGTCGTCGAGCTGACCAACACCGACCCGACCACCGTGCACGACCTGCAGGTCCTCGGCCAGCGCACGCCCCGCCTGTCCCCCGGCGAGTCCGCCACGCTCGACCTGGGTGTCGTCGGTGAGCCGGCGCAGGGCTGGTGCACGATCGTGGGCCACCGGCAGATGGGGATGGTCCTGGACGTCGTGGTGACCGGGGACGACCAGGTGTCCGTCGCCGCTGAGGACCACACCGGCCACGACACCGAGGGAAACGACACCGACGGCCCAGCCTCGATGCACCTCGACCCGCAGACCCCGGTGACGGACCCGGTCGACCCAGCTCTGCCGCCGGTGACGACGAAGGCGGGCACCACGCACCAGCTCACCCTCAGGGCGACCGAGGAGGAGCTCGAGGTCGCCCCCGGCATCACCCAGCTCCGCTGGACCTTCAACGGTCGGGTCCCGGGTCCGACGCTGCGCGGCAAGGTGGGGGACGTCTTCGAGGTTACCCTGGTCAACGACGGGACGATGGGCCACTCGATCGACTTCCACGCCGGGGCCTTGGCCCCTGACGAGCCGATGCGCACCATCCCACCCGGGGAGTCGCTGGTCTATAACTTCACCGCACAGCGGGCCGGGATCTGGATGTACCACTGCTCGACCATGCCCATGACCAGCCACATCTCGGCCGGCATGCACGGCGCCGTCATCATCGACCCACCCGAGGGCCTGCCACCGGTGGACCGGGAGTACCTGCTCGTCCAGTCCGAGGTGCACCTCTCCCCCGCCACTGTCCAGGACGGCGCGCCCGCGGCGGAGGTCGACGCCGTGGCAGCCGCGTCGGACCGGCCAAGCTTCGTCACCTTCAACGGCATCGCCAACCAGTACGACGAGCACGTTCTCGACACCGTGGTCGGAGACCGCGTGCGGCTCTGGGTGCTGGACGCTGGCCCGAACCGTTCGACGTCCTTCCACGTCGTCGGCGGCCAGTTCGACACCGTCTACGCCGAAGGGGCCTGGCGTCTCGGGAGCCCCGAAGGTCCGACCGAGGACGCAGGGGCACAGACCCTGGGCCTCATGGCCGCCCAGGGCGGCTTCGTCGAGCTGACCTTCCCCGAGGCGGGGTCCTACCCGTTCGTCTCCCACGCCATGGCCGACGCCGAGCGCGGCGCCCACGGGGTCATACGGGTCACTGCGCGGACCGACGAGTGAACACCCACCGTCGCCGGGGTGATCGCTGCGCAAGCCGAGCCCGCCCCGGTGTCCGTTCGTGGCTGAGGGCAGCTGAGACACCTGGGCCTAGAGGACCTGGGCGTCCTGACGGACGTGCAGCATACGTGCATCAGCGACTCGAAGGGGCCGGGGCACCCCCGGTCATGGCGAAGTCACGAAGCCGCAGGTCACAGGCATACGGCAGGCCACGCTACTGTTTTGCGAACAGCAGACTGAAGTGCAGACTGTAGAGCCCAGATCGCTTGCGGCACAAGCGATCTCAGAGCTGGCGAAGGGACTCGAACCCTCAACCACCTATTTACAAGACTCCCAGCCATAGCGCGCTGACCAGGGCACATCCTCCAAACATAGGCGTTTCGCCGGCATCGAGGCCGAGGAGGATATCCAGCTGCCCCCGCGCGACGACGCCAAGATCCGCACGAACGAGGAGGACGACGCCAAGATCCGCACGAACGAGGAGAAGGAGCTGGAGGACCGGGACAAGGTCCGTGCGCTGCGCCGCAGCGGCGGGGACACCACCGACCCCGACCAGGAACGCTGACGTCCGGAGGTAGGCTCAACGGGACGCGCTACCCCAATTACGGCACTTGCACGAATGTGGATCCGAAGTCGAGGCTCTTCAGCACACCGTTCTGGGTCGCGACAAGGATCTCCGTCTTGCCGCTGGGGAGGAGGTGCGCACCGAGGGCCTGCACTTCCACCGAGAGCGGCGAACCAGCCTCCCAAGACTGCCCCGCGTCATGGCTGAGGAGCACCCTGTTCGCCGCCGTCGTTGCGACGATGGTCTCCTCGTCCACCCAGTCGACGAGCACGACGCTCTCCGGAGGATCTAGCGGGGCCCAGGTCGCGAGGTCATCGGTGGATTGCAGCAGACCTTGCTCGGTGGTGGCGAGCACGGCACCGGTGGCTCTGTTCACGGCAAGATCCACGGGTGGCGCCGGGATCGACGCTTCGTCCCAACGGGTGCCGTCTGCGCTGGCGCGTAGCGTTCCGTCGAAGCCCAGAACGCCCGCAGGTCCTACCGCCAGCACGTGGAAGTCGCTCTCGCCCCCTCGCGACAACGTCTGCCATGTCTGGCCCCGGTCTGTCGAGGCGATGAGACCGACGGGCTGGGGCAGGTCGGTGTCGAATCCTGGGTGACCGGAGGCGAACCACGTGCCGTCCGGAGCGATGGCGAAACCCATGAGGTCGACGACGTCCCCCCGCCCGTACCAGCCGCCGTCGCGGCGCTCGAACGCGCCCTCGTGGGTGGCCATGACGACACTCTGCGTGATGGGGTCGCGCGCGACTCCGTGGATGTGGGTGATGGGTTGATCCAGGACCCCGGCGTTCTGGCCCGCCGTTCCGCCAAAGGCACCTGACTGCTCAGAGGCGGGCGTGATGTCAGAGGAGCAGGCCGACAGCACCAACGATGCAGCTAAAGCGATCGTGGCCGACTTCGCGGTCCCGAGGTGCTTCTTTGTCGTTCTCGAGAGTGTTCTGATGGCGATCTCCACGTGAGACTGAAGAGCGGGCGTCCGCGGACCACGTGTGCAGCCAGTTCTGTCTGAACCCATACCCCGGTAGGGTATCATCGGCGCCACACGACTTTGCAGCACGCCACGAGCAGAACCATCACCCCTCACCCCGACGGAGGATGACCTCATGTGTACATCTCGGACACAGTCGACACAGGTCGGCGAGCGGCCCACCACCGCTGAAGCGACGTCGTGCGCCTGCTGCGCCACCGAGGCAGGGAGCGCGACCGGGTCGGCCGAGAGATCACTAGCGCTGGTGCAGACCACCTACCTCGTGACCGGACTGACCTGTCATCACTGCGCTACCTCGGTCACCGAGGAGTTGGAGGCACTGGATGAGGTCTCAGCAGTCCAGGTGGACGTTGTCCCGGGAGGCGAGTCTTCGGTCCGGGTCGCGAGCACAGAGGCACTTGGCACCGAGCGCGTCCGTACCGCCCTGTCCGATGCCGGCGACTACGCCGTCAGTGGCAGGCGCTGAGCCGTTCTCCCAAGGAGGCCGAGACCTTGCCCGGGTCTGCGGTCAGAGGCTGGTCTCGGCCTCATCCGCCGGGGCAGAAGCCATGAGGCGCGCCCGGCGCTATGACCGTCGCCGTCCGACCGAAGGGTGGACGCCCCCTCTTCGGTCTGCGACAGCCGCACGTGACCCACTCAGGTCTGGTGGTGTCCACCTGTCGGGCAGTGTCGATGCGGCAGGGCCGCGGCAGACGGACGACACAAGAACACCATCGAACGGCTTCTAGGGAAGTTCATGTATCTGGCTCTCATAGGCGTGGCCATCAGTTGCCTGGTGGCGTTGGCGGGGATGTTCGCGCTGCACCGGGCCACCGCGGTGACCGCCGACCCGCTGCGCACGCTGCCGTTCGAGTCCGGCTGGGTCCCCCAGCAGCACGCCTTGTCCCGCTACCACGTGCGGTGGTACCTCGCGTCGCTCGTCTTCCTCGCCTTCGACGTCGAGATGCTGTTCATGTACCCCTGGGCCGTCGTCGTGGCCCAGGTCGGGTGGTCCGCCGTGGTCGAGATGTTCCTCTTCCTCGGGGCCCTGCTCGTCGCGGTCGTCTGGGCCTGGCGCGAGGGGGCGTTCCGGTGGGTCTGAGGGAGGTCCTGGCCCGGTCAGCGGCCCGGCACGCGCACGTTCTCGTTGTCGAGGTGCCCGGGTGGGACGGGCTCCGCATGGCGACCGAGCGGGCTGTGCTCGAGCGGGGGTGGCGGCTCGCGTGCTCGCCGGCGGACGCGGACGTGCTCGTGGTGTGCGGGACCCCGGGGCCCCGGCTGGCCGAGGCGGTGGACCTCGTGTGGGAGCAGCTGCCGGGCCCCCGGGTACGGATCGACGTGCTTAACCGCTCCGAGCTGACAGACGCCCTCCCCGGCGCGCACGCGGGGCTACTCGACGACGACCACCACCGGCGCGACGCCCGCGACCGGCCCGGGGCGCCGGACCTGCTGGCCGGCCGGGAGGCGGAGGACGAGCCCAGCGGTCACGAAAGCCACTCCGACCACGCCGACCACGGCGGGGACGAGGGTTCGGACGAACCCAGCGGGCACGAGGGCCACGGAAACCACGCGGACCACGGCGGCCACGACATGGAGATGTCCCCCGGTGGCATCCCCCTGGCGGAGGGCGACGAGGATCGGGACGAGCTGGAGATGGACGTCCTGGCGGTCCGGCTCGGCCCCGTACTGCCGCACTGGCCGGCAGGTCTGGTGCTGCGCTGCTCCCTCCAGGGTGACGTCCTCACCGGTGCCCGCGCGGAGCTCCTCGGTGCAGAGCACGAGGACGGGGACGCGGCCGACCGGCGGACCCGGGCGCTGGACCGGGTGGTGTCCGTGCTGGCGCTCGCCGGCTGGGAGGACGCCGCGGAGTGCGCACGACGCGTGCGCGACGCGCCGGCGACCGGCGACGCCCGCCCGACCACCACCGACCGCCCGACGGCCTCTCCCGGGCTGGCGCGGCTGCGGCGACGGGTGCGGCGCTCCCGGATGCTGCGCTGGTCGTTGCGAGGGCTGGGGCCGCTGACCGCCGACGACGTCCGCCGTCTCGGGCTCCCGGAGGATGCCGGGGGCGACGCCTACGACCGGCTGCTGCACCTGCTGGACGACGTCGACGAGCCGGCGCCGCCCGGAGGCCGCCAGGCCGTGCCGGTCGACGCCCTGGCGGACCCGGTCGTCGGTCTCGACCTCGCGGCCGCGCGGCTGGTGCTGGCCGGTCTCGGCCTCGGCGGGCTGAGCGCCGCACCGGCACCGCGTCCGGAGGCGACCCGTGGGTGAGCCGCTCCTGACCTCGCTCCCCGCGGCCGCAGGCCCGGCGGTCGTCACGGTGGCGCCCGCCTGGGCTGTCGCCGTGGTCGCGGTGCTCGGAGCCCTGGCCCTGGCCGCAGCCGCCTTCGACGGGGTGCTGTCTGCGCGCTCCGCGTCAGCGGGTGGTGCCCTGGGCGCAGCCGGCCGACCCCTGGGTGAGGCGTCCCGGTTGCTGCGGCAGCGTCGCCGCACCACCGTGCAGGCCGACACCCTGCTCTGGCGGACCGGCGGGGCGGGGCTGTTCGTCGCGGCGGCCCTCATGCTCGCCGTGGTGCCGCTGGGGCGGTGGACGGTCGCCGACCTGGCGGTGGGCGTCGTGTGGTTCAACGCGATGGACGTTATGGTTTGGGCCCTGGTGTGGCTGGTCGGCTGGGGCGCCAACTCGGCGCACGCGCTGGTCGGGGGCTACCGGTTCCTGGCCCACGGCCTGGGTTACGAGCTGCCGCTGATGTTCGCCCTCGTCGCCCCGGCGATCGCCGCGGGCAGCCTGAACGTGGGTGCCGTCGCCGCCGCCCAGGACGGGCTGTGGTTCGCGGCCTGGATGCCGGTCGCGTTCCTCGTCTACCTGCTGGGCGTGGCGGGCTTCTCGGTGTGGGGCCCGTTCGCGCCGGCGCTGGGCACCGACGTCGCCGGCGGCGTGCGGGCCGAGCTGTCGGGGGTGGACCGCCTGGTGCTCGAGACGGGGCGGTATGCCCTGCTCGCGGCCGGCGCGGCCTTCGCCGTGCCGATGTTCCTCGGGGGCGGGGCCGGGCCGCTGCTGCCCGACTGGGCCTGGACGCTGGTCAAGACGCTGGCCGTGCTGGCGCTGCTGGTCTGGGTGCGTCGGCGGCTCCCCGCCCTGCGCCCCGACCTGTTCATGGAGATCGGCTGGATCGTGCTGCTCCCCGCGGCGCTGGTGCAGGACCTGCTCGTCGCCGTCGTCACGGTATGGAGGTCCTGACGGTGCTCGTCGACATCGCCTTCGTGGCGCTCGGGGTCGTGGCGGTCCTCAGCGGCGCCGCCGTCTTCGTCGTGGACTCGATGGCCCGCGCCACCTACGCCCTCGCCGTGTCCTTCGTCGCGGTCGGTGTGCAGGTGCTCTTCCTGCAGCAGAGCTACGTCGGGGTGGTCGTCATCCTCATGATGGTCATGGAGATGGCGGTCATGGCCGTCTACATGGTGATGTTCATGGGGATGAACCCGGCCCTCATGCCGATGAGCATGGTCCACAGCAACCGGACCGCCGTGGCGACCGCGGTCCTCACCTTCCTCCTCCTGGCGGCCGGCATCCTCGTCGTGGACTGGCCCGCCCGCCGGGGCAGCCCCCCACCCGAGGTCACGGAGGCCCTCGGCGAGGCCCTCATGGGCCCGCAGATGCTCGTCATGGCCGTCATCAGCCCGGTCATGGTGGCCACCATCGTGGCCGGGGTGGTGCTGGCCGCGCCGCGCACGCGCTACGACCGGTTCGGCGACGACCTGCGGCAGCGCCCCCCGGACGACCCGCAGCCCGGAGGAGTGGGCCGATGACCCTGGAGGCGGCGCTGCTCATCAGCGCGGCGATCTTCTCCGTCGGGCTCTACGGCGCGATCTCCCAGCAGGTGGTGGTCATGGTCATGATGGGCCTGGAGCTGATGATCAACGCCGTGATCCTGGCGGCGGCCGCGTGCTGGTGGTTCCTGGCCCCCGGCCCCACCGGGCAGGTCCTGCTCATGGTCGTCATCGCCGCCATGACCCTGGAGATGGCCATGGGGTTCGCCGTCGCCGTGCTGCTGCACCGGGCCCGGCAGACCGACATGACCGACATGGCGACGGACCTGTCCCGATGAGCCACGGCAGCGCCCAGACCGCCCTGTGGCTCCTCGTCCTGCTCCCCGCGCTCGTCGGAGCGGTCCTGGTGGTCATGCGCCCGGAGCGGGTCGCCGTGCCCGTCTCCCTGCTCACCGCGGCGCTGACCGCCGTCCTGGCTCTCCTCGTGGCGCTCAGCGGGCCGCAGGTGTCGGTGCCGTTCATGGTCGGCACCGACCTCGCCCTCGGCGTCGACGCCCTGTCGGCGCTGGTCGTCCCGACCGTCGCGGTCGTCACCCTGCTCGTGCTGGTCTTCTCGGCCGGCGAGATCGGGCGGTCGCGGGCGCGCTTCCACGGGCTCATGCTGCTCTTCGCCGCGGGCGCCCTGCTGACCGCCACCGCGCAGACCCTGCCGGGGCTCCTCCTGGCCTGGGAGGTCATGGGCGCCACGTCGTTCGCGCTCATCGGCTTCTGGTGGCACGAGCAGCACCGGGTCTCCGCCGGCACGACGGCGTTCCTCGTGACCCGGGCCGCGGACGTCGGCCTCTACCTGGCCGCCGGGGCGGCCCTCGCCGGGGGCGGTGGACTGGCGCTCGCCGACCTGCCCGCCGCGAGCGAGGGATGGCGGCACGTGCTCGCGGCCGGGGTGCTCGTCGCCGCCCTCGGCAAGGCCGCCCAGCTGCCGTTCTCGTTCTGGCTGTCCCGGGCGATGGAGGGCCCCAGCCCGGTCAGCGCGCTGCTGCACTCGGCCGCCATGGTGGCCATGGGCGGCTACCTGCTGCTGCGCACCGAGCCGCTGCTCGCCGCCACGGGGTGGGCCGGGCCGACCGCCGCCTGGGTCGGAGCCACGACCGCGCTGCTGCTGGGCGCCGTGGCGCTGGCCCAGCAGGACCTCAAGCAGCTCCTGGCGGCCTCCACCGCGGCCCAGCTGGGCTTCGTCGTCATGGGCGCGGGGCTGGGCGCCGTCGGCGGTGGGGCGGCGCACCTCGTGGCGCACGCCTCGACCAAGGCGTTGCTCTTCCTCGCCGCGGGGGCCTGGCTGAGCGCCCTGGGCACCAAGCAGCTGACCGGGCTGCGCGGGGCCGCCCGGCGCTGGCCGCTGGTGGGCGTGGCGAGCGCCGTGGGGGCCCTCTCGCTCGCCGGCGTGGCTCCCCTGGCCCTGTGGGCGACCAAGGACGCGGTGCTGGCCGTGGCGCTGGCCCGGTCGCCGTGGCTGTATGCCGTGGGCCTGGCCGCGGCAGCCCTGTCCGCCGCCTACTCGGGCCGGATCCTGCTCACCGTCTGGGCACGGGTGCCCGCGGCGGACCGTGCACGGGTGGTCCAGCATCTGGACGAGGAGCAGGAGGGCACCCGGCACGTCGGCCGGCTGGAGACCCTGCCGCTGCTGGCGCTCGCTCTCGGGGCGCTGACCCTGGGCCTGCTCGCGCTGCCCCCGGTGGGTGACGTCCTCGCCCGGTCCCTCGGGGAGCAACCCGTGCACCCCGGTCTGGTGGAGATGGGGGTGTCGGCGGCCCTCGCCCTCGCGGTGCTCGCGCTCGTCCGGTGGCGTCCCGCTCCCCGCCCCGGGTGGGCGCGGCACTGGCTCGGTCTGGAGCTGGCCGTCCGGGCCGTGGTCGTCGGCCCCACGCTGGCGTTGGCCCGGGCCCTGGCGTCCTTCGACGACCGGGTGCTGGACCGTGCCGTGGGGGCGGCCGCGGCCGGTGCCGTCGGCGTGGCACGCCGGGCGGCCGCGCTCGACGACCGGGTGCTCGACGGCGCCGTCGAGTCCGGCTCCCGCGGGACCACGCGGCTCGCCCGGGTCGCCGCCCGGGCCGACGAGCGAGGGGTCGACGGCGCGGTCGAGGGACTCGCCGCCCGCGTCCGCCGGCTCGGTCAGGTGGCGCGACGGCCCCAGAGCGGGCAGCTGCACCACTACTACGTCCAGGCCGTCGCGGTCCTCGCGGTCGGCGTCCTGCTCCTGCTCATGGTGAGGTGACTGTGCTCAGTCTGATCGTCTTCCTGCCCCTGCTCGCCGCGGTGGGCCTGGTCGCCCTCCCTCGGCTCGGCGATGGTGCCGCGCGGTGGGTCTGGGTCGCGGTCGCGGCCGTCGACCTGGCCCTCGTCGCCGCGGTGTGGCTGGCCTACGAGCCACCGGGGCCGGGGCGGCTGGCCTTCGAGGAGCGGGTGCCGTGGATCCCGGGGGTCGACAGCAGCTACCACGTGGGGGTGGACGGGCTGTCGCTGCCGCTCATGGCGATGACGGCGGTGGTGTTCCTGGCCTGCGCGGTCTTCGCGCTCCGCGACGACGACCGCCCCCGGACCCGGGCCGCGCTCTTCCTCTTCCTCCAGAGCGTCAGCCTGGGGCTGTTCGCCGCGGCCGACCTCATCCTGTTCTTCCTCTTCTTCGACCTGTCCATCGTCGGGATGTACTTCGTCATCGCCGGGTGGGGCCACGGGGACCGAGGGCGCTCGGCGATGAAGTTCTTCCTCTACACCTTCCTGGGCTCGCTGGCCCTGCTCGCCGGCTTCATCGGTCTCTACGTCGCGGCCGAGCCGCACACCTTCGACATGGTCGAGCTGGCCCGGCAGACCCCGCTCGACGGGTCGCCCACGGCCGGTGGCCTGGTGCTCGCGGCCATCCTGCTGGGGCTGGCGGTGAAGACGCCGACGGTGCCGTTCCACACCTGGTTGCCCCCTGCGCACACCGACGCCCCCGCGGTCGGGTCGGCCGTCCTGGCCGGTGTGCTGCTCAAGATGGGCACCTACGGCTTCGTCCGGATCGCGATGCCGATGCTCCCCGAGGCCTGGCGCGCCTGGGCCTGGGTGGTCGTCGTGGTCGGGGTCGTCTCGGTCGTCTACGGCGCGCTCGTCGCGCTCGCCCAGACCGACCTCAAGCGGATGATCGCCTACACCTCGGTCAACCACATGGGGTATGTCGTCCTGGCCGTCGGTGCCGCCGGGATCGTCGCCGAGGGCAGCGAGCAGGCGCGGTCGGTGGCGGTCACCGGCGCCGTGACCCAGATGGTGAGCCACGGCATCGTCACCGCCGCCCTGTTCCTCATGGCGGGGGTGGTCTGGGACCGCGCAGGTACCTACGACCTGGGCTCCTTCGGCGGGCTGGCCGGCACCGCACCACGCCTGGCCACGCTCTTCGCCGTGGGCACGTTCGCCTCGCTCGGGCTGCCCGGCCTGTCCGGCTTCATCGCCGAGTTCCAGATCTTCGCCGGCAGCATCGCGGTCGCCCCGGTGACGGCGGTCGCGCTGGTCGGCATCCTCATCACCGCGGCGCTGTTCCTGCGGGCGCTGCAACGCCTCTTCACCGGACCGACCCGTGGCGCCTCGCGGGGCTTCGGCGACCTGCGTGCCCCCGAGCTCTGGGCGGTCGCGCCGCTGCTCGCCCTCTCGCTGCTCATCGGGGTGCTGCCCCGCCCGCTGCTCGGAGTGGTCGAGCCCGCCGCGGAGGTCGTCGTGCAGCTCGTCGGGAGGTAGGCGGCGGTGGACTCCATGGCGATGCGACCGGCCCTGCTCCTGCCGGAGATCGTGCTCTTCCTCGGCGCCCTCGCCGCCCTGCTCGGTGGGTCGTTCCTGCCCCGCACGCGGCAGTGGGTCACCCGGGTCGTCGCCTCGGCCGCCCTGGTGCTCGCCGCTGCGATGGCCGCCGTCGCCCTGGCCGGCCCGACTGCGGTGGCCATGGAGGGCAGCTTCACCGTGGACCCGTCCACCGGGGTGGCCCGCCTCGTCGCGACCCTGGGCGCCCTGGTGGTGCTGGCGCTGGCGGCGGACGAGATCGACGGCAGCCCGCGGGAGAGCGAGACCTACGCGCTGCTGCTCCTGTCCACGACCGGCACGCTGGTCCTCGCCGGCGCCGATGACCTGCTCGTCGTCGCCGTCGGCTTCCTGCTGACCAGCGTCCCCCTCTACGGCCTCATCGGGATCACCGGGACCGCCGTGGCGGCCGAGGCGGCGATGAAGACTTACCTGCTCGGTGCCCTCTTTGGCATCCTGCTGTTGTCCGGGGTCACGCTGCTCTACGGCGTGTCCGGCACGACGTCGTACGCCGGGCTGGCCGACCCGCTGGCCGCCGCGCCTCGGGCGGTGGTCGCCGCCGGTGTCGTGGGGGTCCTGGGCGGGTTGCTGTTCAAGGCCGGTGGCGTCCCCGCGCACTTCTGGGTCCCCGACGCCGCGCAGGGCGCCGGCGGTGCCGTCGCGGCGTTCCTCACGACGGTGCCGAAGATCGGGGCGGTCGTGGCCGCATACCGACTCGTGGGCGCCCTGCCCGACACCCTGGCGTGGCCGCTGCTCGTCGGCGTGCTGGCCGTCGCCAGCATGACGGTGGGCAACCTCGCCGCCTACGCCCAGACCGACCCGCGGCGCCTGCTCGGCTGGTCCACCGTCAGCCAGGTGGGCTACCTGCTCGTGCCCGTCACGGTGGCGGGCCGCAGCGACCTGGCGCTGCCGTCCCTGCTGCTCTACCTCGCCGGCTACACGGTCACCAACCTGGCGGCCTTCGCCGTCACCACCGCGTTCCCGCGGCGCCGCGAGCTGTCCGCCTACCGTGGGGTGGGCAGGCGCTACCCGTGGCTCGCCGCGGCGCTGGTCGTGGCGCTGCTCGGGCTGGTCGGGACCCCGCCCACCGCGGTCTTCGTCGGCAAGCTCACCACCACGGCCGCCGCCTGGGACGCCGGCTACGCCTGGCTGGCGGTCCTGGTCCTGCTGAACACCCTGGTCAGCCTCTTCTACTACCTGCGGTGGATCGCCGCGCTCTACGCCCGCCCAACGACCGAGCACCCGGAGGACGGCGATCCGCCCGCTCCCTGGTCACGGTGGACCGCCGTCGTGACCGCCGGCCTGAGCGCGCTGGTCGGTGTCGGGTCCGGGGTCCTGTGGGCCGTTGCCACCGCCTGATGTGCGGCCACGCCGCGCCCAGCCTGTGCATGGCGGTCCGGACCTTCCCGCGCCTGCAGATCTGGCATAGATCGGGTCCACCACTTCCCTGGCTCGACCTCGTGGCCGGGGCCGCGTCTGAGCCAGGACCGTCTTTGTCACGAGGGCGGCCGGGGGGGGGTCGACAGCCAGCGGTGGTGCGATCTCGCCGTTCTGACCCTCCGGGTATGACGAAGCCCCGGTCCGCACACGGGGTGCGGCCGGGGCTGTCGTCGGGGCGGGAGCGTGCTCGCCGTGGCGGGCTGGGGTCAGCCGACCCGGCCGTAGCCGGAGACACCGTCGAATACCGGGCGCAGATCGAGGACCTTGCCCGGGCGGGGCGAGTCGTACATCATGCCGTTGCCGGCGTAGATGCCGATGTGGTAGGCGGGGTACCCGTAGAAGATCAGGTCGCCGGGTTGCGGGTCGCTGACCGGGGTGGCGTACGCCTGCTGGGCGGCGGCGGTGCGCGGCAGGGAGATGCCCACCGCCGCGAAGACGTAGCTGGTGAAGCCGGAGCAGTCGAAACCGGCCGGGGTGCTGCCACCCCACTGGTAGGGCGTGCCGACCAGGCCGGCGGCGATACCGAGCACGCCACCGGTCGGGGCGGGGGCCGCGGCGGGCTCCGGCTGGGACTGGGCGGCCGGCTCGGCCGGGGCGGCGGGCTCCGGCGTGGCGGCGCGCTCGTTGGTGCGGCTCGCGCTGGTCTCCTCACGGGCGGAGACCTGCTCGGTGACCTGCTCCTGCTGCGGCTGCGCGGGGGCGGCCTGCTCCTGCTCCTGCTGGGCGGGCGCGGCCTGGACCGGCTCCTCGACCTCGACCTGGGGGGTGTAGGCGGAGAACCCGCCGATCCCGAAGGAGTCGAGCTCGATGTCGGACGGGGCGGCGACGGCCTCGGCCGGCCGGTCCACGGTGACCGTGCGGTCGGCGCTGACGCCCACACCGAGACGGAGCAGGCCGTCACGGTCCTGGGGCACCTCGGGTGCTGCGTTGGCGCTCAGCGCCGCGCCGGCCAGCAGGCCGGTCGACGTCGCGGCCACGGCCGCCGTGCGGGTCAGGGTGATGCTGGTCGTGCGGAGACGACCGGGCCGACGGTGGCGGCCGGTGGTGCGCTGGGTCATGTAGTTCCTCCAGTGCCTGCGGGGTGAGCTGTCGGGCTTCGGGCTGGAGTGCCCCTGGACCGGGTTGGCCGGTCCTTCGCCCCAAGGAGCCGCAGGGGCGGCTCCAGAGGTGGTTCCCCCGCTCCTGTCAAAGCGGTGTCGTACGTGCCACGGCCCCGATCGGCGCGCGGACAGGACTAGGCAGTCGCGCTCGGGGGTCCCCCCAGGGAGGAGGACTCTTCGAGGTTACACAGGGGTGCCACCAAATGTCACGCTCAGGTAACGACCACGTCAAGGCTTGCCTGCCACGAGCGTCGCTGCTGCGTTCTGACCTGGGCATTTGCTGCACTCGGGTCTCGCTCGCTCAGTGAACGAATCAGAGACCTCAGACCGCCAACTACCTCGAGGGGCCGATTCGGACACTCGGTCGCCCTGCCCTACACCGGGCAGGCAGACCTCGGTTTCTCCAGCGACGGGAACCGGTGACCGCCCCACCAAACCCGCCCACGGCATCTCGTACTCTGGGAGGGTGCAGCCTCGCCCCGCCTCCGCCCCGGCGCTACGGCGATCTGCACCGATCCGCTCCTGGTCACAAACACTCGTCGTGCGCGTGCTGGCCCTGGTCGGGCTCCTAGTGACGCTTGCCTTCATGCACGGTGTCGACGTCAGCGACCGATCGCCGGCCCTGCCGCACGTCGCAGACCGACCACTCAGCACGACCGGCCAGACGCACGCCCTCGACGCCCACGGTCAGGACGACAGCGATGGCGGGCCATCACGAGCCCACCATCAGCAGGGTCACGGCACGGAGGGCACGAACTGGGCCACGACCTGCCTCGCGGTCCTCTGCGCGGCGGCCGTGGCTGTCGCCCCCTTCCTGGCCCGCCGGGGAGGTCCGCGCTGGACGCGGGGGCGCGCACCGCAGGCGCGCTCGCCAGAGGTGCCACGTCTTCTCCCGCCCCACGGGGAGGTATCGATCCACCAGCTCTGCGTCATGAGGGTCTAAGAGGCCACGGGCCGGGACGCTCCCCGGCACCGATCCCACCTCCTGAACCACCTTCGACGAAAGCAGAGCAGTAGTGAACCGCACCACCCGATTGTTGAGCATGCCCGCCATGGCCCTTGCGGCCGTCTTGACCATCTCCGCCTGCAGTGATGGGACCACGGCGAACCCGTCCTCCTCGGCCGCGTCCGAGGAGCACAACGACGCCGACGTCCGGTTCGCCACCGAGATGATCCCTCATCACCAACAGGCGGTCGAGATGTCCGACATGGCCCTGGAGCAGGGCGGTACCGAGGTCAGGGAGCTCGCCGAACGGATCCAGGCGGCCCAGGCACCCGAGATCGAGACCATGACCGGGTGGCTGCAGGCCTGGGGCGAAGACGTGCCCGAGACCGACGGCCACGGAGGCATGGAAGGCATGGACCATTCGCAGATGGAGGGCATGATGTCGCCCGAGGACATGGAGGACCTGGGCAGTGCCCGGGGCTCCCAGTTCGACTCCATGTGGCTGGAGATGATGGTCGAGCACCACGATGGGGCCATCAGCATGGCTCAGACTCAGGTAGCGGACGGCCTGCACCCCGAGGCCGTCGCACTGGCCGAGAACATTGCGGAGAGCCAGGAAGTAGAGATCGACGAGATGAAGGCCCTCCTCCAGGGAACCACAGGCTGAACCGGGCGCAGTTCTGCCGCTGCCCGCCAAGGCGGGCAGCGGCAGAACCACATCTCCCGCGTCACCGGACGCCCTGGCCCTAACGCTGCGCAGCCTGACCAGCGCGCGCTCCCCCGCTCGCCCCCCGATCCCACCCCGTCGGGCGTGCAGCATACGTGCACTAACGATCAACGCTTCGCGAAGAGAGACACTCGGCGCTGCGACAGAAGGTGCAGGCCAGGGGCTACGTGGTGGTCCGCCCACCTGTTCTTCGAACAGCAGACTGCAGGGAGAGAATGCAGAGCCCAAGTCGCTTGTGCCACAAGCGAATTCAGAGCTGGCGAAGGGACTCGAACCCTCAACCACCTATTTACAAGACAGGTGCGCTACCAATTGCGCCACGCCAGCGCGTCCAGCCCGAGGGCCGGACAGCGCGTCGATGCTACCCGTCTCAGCCGATGACGTTGGCGTTGAGCCACTTCTGCAGGCCGACGACCGTGCGGTGGTTCATGTAGGTCGAGCCGTCGCGGGAGACGCCGATGTAGCTCTGCAGGGCCGCCTGCGACTTCGGGCCCCACACGCCGTCGACGCCTGTGCCGACCTTCGCCTGGACGGCCTTGATGGTCTTGGTGTCCCACGCGCCGGTCTCGGCGACGCCGACCCAGCGCTGGACCGCCTTGGTCGTCAGCGGGCCGCGGATGCCGTCGGCGACGAGCGGCGACATGTCGGAGACGCTGCCACCGCCGCCGCCACCCCCGCCCTGGTTGCCGCCGGAACTCATGATGCCGGCGCTGATCCACCCCGAGCGGCCATCGAGCTTGACCCAGCCGTTGCTCGCCACGCCCTGGAAGCGGGTGCCCTTGGACGCTCCGCCGATGACCCCGTAGCTCGTCCCCGGCCCGGAGCGGATGTTCGCGCCGGCGCCGGCGGTCACCGTCCACGTCGTGGCCTCGCCCGGGGGCGGGGTGGGGTCGGGCTGCGGCTCGGGCTCCGGGTCCGGTGCGGGCGAGGGAGCCGGGGAGCCACCACCCGGGTAGGGCTCGAGCCCGTTCTGCATGGTCAGTCCCGCGCGGACCGAGCACACCGGCCAAGCGCCCGGGCCCTGCACCCGCAGCACGCGCTGGGCCACGGTGATCTGCTCGACCTTGCTCGCCTGGTGGGCGTAGCCGGCGAACTCCTGGCCGCCGTAACCCTTCCACGTCGGGTGCCAGAACTGCAGGCCGCCGTAGAACCCGTTGCCGCTGTTGATGCTCCAGTTGCCGGTGGACTCGCAGGCCGCCACGCGGTCCCACACGTTGTCGTCGGCGGCGGCGCCCTGGGCGGTGAGCCCGACCGAGGCGAGGGAGGCGGTGCCGGCGAGCGTGGCCTGCCCGGCTCGACGCAGGGCGGCACCCGTGCGGGCGGCGCGGTGGCGGGCGTGGCGGGCCATGGAAGGTCCTTCCGTCTGGGGCAAGGGTGACGCCTGGGACAAGACGCCCGGCCCACGTTAGGTCAAGGCGACACGCCTGGGAAGCCCAATGTGACGAGTCTCACGTGACGCAATGCATCGCGTGTGACGGATGTGGCGGTATACCCGGCGCGCCGCGACGGCTCAGCGCACCCCGAACGGTAGGAAGTCCAGCGGGCTCGTCCCGCCCGTCAACGGCCACCACGAGACCATGTCACCGTCCATCAGCGACCAGTACGCCAGACCGGCCCCGCCCGCCAGGCACAGGGTCACGAGCACCATCGTCGGCACCCCCGACGGCACGACGCCACGCACCACGGTCCGCGAGCCGCGGCGCAGCGAGGTGCTCCCGAGGCCCCACCATCCGAGCCACCCACCGATGAGCGATCCGGTGCCCACGGCCACCGGGTGGGCGAACCCCACCCCCGGGGCCAGCTCGGTCGTCGTGAGCAGCCCCGACACCACCATGGCCACCACCCCGGCGATCCCCAGCGGCAGCAGCAGCGAGAGCACCGTCGCGAGGGTCGCGGTCAGCAGGTGCCACGGCGAGGCCATGACCGCCATCGGCACGTCGCCGGGGCGCGGGCCGCTCTGGTGCCGCCGCAGGACCAGCCCGGTGAGCGAGCGGTCGACGGTGCGGGCGAGGACGCCCCACGCGGCATACATTCCCCATGCCAGCAGCGGCGCCGCGGCCGCGACCGCGGTGAAGCCGACGAGCATCGCCGCCAGGGTCCCGCGGCGCGCGCTGCGCCCGATCCGCGGATCCGGCTGTCGCTCGTGCGGGTCCAGCGGGCTGGGCCGCTGCGCGCCGTCGGGGTATGCCGTAACCCCACCCCCGCCGACGCGGTCAGGGTGGGCGACCGGCTGGTTCGGCGAGGGGTCGGGATAGGACGCCCGGGGAGCCTCGCCCCGCCGGCCGTCCTGCGCCCACCGCTGCGCCTCGCCCGGGTCGGCCGGCCACTGCTGCGGCTCGCGCGCCTGCCCCGCACCGGCGAAGCCGGCGTAGGCCCCGGCGGCCTGCCCGTCCCACTGCCTCGTCTGCGGCCCGCTCGGCGCGGCCCGGGTCGGGTCGGGACGGCGCACCGGCGCCTGCCGGGTCTGCGGGCCCTGCGGCGTCGCCCGGGTCCGGTCCTCGGAGGGCACGCCGGCCGAGCTCACCGCCCATCCGGGCGCCCCGGCGGCACGATGCACCTGCGTCGCGTCCGCGCCCCGGTCCGGCCCCCCGTCAGCCGGCTCGTGCGGCACCCGGGGCAGCGCGCCGGTGACGTCCTCGTCCCGGGCATACAGCTCGACCGCCTCGAGCACCTCGCCCGCGTCCGGCCGCCACGAGGGCTTCGGCGACAGCGCCAGCGCGAGCAGCGGCGCCAGCTGGGGGTCCACCCCGTCCAGCTGCACCCTCCCCCGCACGACCCGGTCCAGGACCACCGTCATCGGCCCGCGCCCGAACGGCGGGTGCCCGGACGCGGCGAAGGCCAGGCAGGCCGCCCAGCCCCACCAGTCGGTGGCCTCGGTGATGTCGCCGCCGTCGACGAGCTCGGGCGAGAGGTAGCCCGGCGTGCCCATGACCAGACCGGTCGAGGTCAGCCGCACGTCGTCGGCCACCTGGGCGATGCCGAAGTCGATGACGACCGGGTCCAGCTGCTCGCCGTCCCCCACGAGCAGCACGTTGCCCGGCTTGAGGTCCCGGTGCACGATGCCCACGCCGTGGATGGCCTGCAGCGCGTCCGCCAGCCCCCGGGCCAGCCGCAGCAGCGGCTCCCGCCCGAGACCACCCCGCTCCTCGATGACGACGTCCAGCGGTCGCCCGGGCACGTACTCGGTGACGATGTAGGGCGCCGGGCCGTCGACGTCGGCGTCGATGACGGCCGCCACCCGCGGGTGGTTGACCCGCGCCAGGGTGTGCACCTCGCGCCGCAGCCGCTCACGGGCGCCGTCGTCGTGGGCGATGTGGCTGCGCAGGACCTTGATGGCGACCTCGCGACCCCGGTCGTCGCTCGCCCGCCAGACGACCCCCATACCCCCCTCGCCGATGCGCTCCTGGAGCGTCCACGGGCCGAGCCGCCGGGGGACGACGATCTGCTGGGTGTCCGCGGAGCCGCCGCCGGAGGGCACCGGGCGGGTCACGTCCGGGTGGCTCGAGCGCGGCATCTCGGTGGTCACGTACTCCACGGTAGGGGGTCTTCCTGGATCTCAGATGTCTGGCGGGCGACCCCGGTGTGGCGCACGCGCGCGGGGCCGCCGGCGCCAGGGCCGGTTCCGGGGATGAACGCGCGAGGGTGGGGTCCGGTTCCCCCGGCGGCCCGGCCGCGCACCTCGTAGGCTGACCCCCGGACCGATCCGACCACGCACCTGGAGGTATGTCGATGGGCTCGAGCGCCAGGTACGACTTCGTCATCGCGGCCAACCGGTTGCCGGTGGACCAGCACACCAACCCCGACGGCAGCACCGAGTGGCGCACCGCGCCCGGCGGCCTGGTCACGGCCATGGACTCGGTGATGCGCAACTGGGAGGGCAGCTCCGCGTGGGTCGGGTGGGCCGGCTTCCCCGGCGAGGCGCCCGAGCCCTTCGACGAGGGCAAGCTGCGGCTGCACCCGGTGCCGCTGTCGACCAAGGAGCTCTCCGACTACTACGAGGGCTTCTCCAACGACACCCTGTGGCCGCTCTACCACGACGTCATCGTCCCGCCGACGTTCCACCGCTCCTGGTGGACCTGCTACCGCGAGATCAACCAGCGCTTCGCCGAGGCGGTGTGCGAGGTCGCCGCCGAGGGCGCGACCGTGTGGATCCACGACTACCAGCTGCAGCTCGTCCCGGCCCTGGTCCGCGACCGGCGCCCCGACGTGCGGATCGGCTGGTTCAACCACATCCCCTTCCCCCCGGTCGAGCTCTTCGCCCAGCTGCCCTGGCGCTCCAGCATCCTGCGCGGCCTGCTCGGCGCCGACTTCCTCGGCTTCCAGCGGCCCGACGACGCCCGCAACTTCGGCCGCTCCTGCCGGGCCGTGCTCGGCGCCACCACCAAGGGCGAGAAGATCGAGTGGGGCGGGGCCGACGACGACCGCCTCGGGGGCGCCCCCCGCACGGTGCGCGCGGCCGCCGTCCCCATCTCCATCGATGCCGTCGGCCTGCGCGAGCTGGCGGACTCCGAGGCCGTCCAGGAGCGCGCCGAGGAGATCCGCGCCTCGCTCGGCAACCCCAAGGTCGTGCTCCTCGGCGTGGACCGGCTCGACTACACCAAGGGGATCCGGCACCGTCTGCGGGCCATCGGCGAGCTCTACGACGACGGGTCCATCTCCCCCGACGAGGTGACCTTCATCCAGGTGGCGACCCCGAGCCGGGAGCGGGTCGAGGCATACCGGACCCTGCGCGAGCAGATCGAGGGCACCGTGGGGAGGATCAACGGGGACGTCTCGCACCTCGGCGCGACCGCCATCCACTACCTGCACCAGTCCTACGGCCGGGAGGAGATGGCCGCGCTCTACCAGGTCGCCGACGTCATGCTCATCACGCCGCTGCGCGACGGGATGAACCTCGTCGCCAAGGAGTACGTCACCGCCCGCCACGACGGCAAGGGCGCCCTGGTCCTCTCCGAGTTCACCGGGGCCGCGCAGGAGATGCCCCAGGCCTACCTCTGCAACCCGCACGACATCACTGGGCTCAAGGAGACCATCCTGCGTGCGATCAGCGACGAGCCCGCCGAGAAGGAGCGCCGGATGAAGGCGCTGCGCCGCCGGGTGCGCAAGCACGACGTGCAGACGTGGGCGCAGGACTTCCTCAGCGGCCTGGAGTCGGCGCCGGAGCGGCCCCGCAGCACCACCAGGGGTGACGCGTGAGCGGCTCGCCCGAGCTGGACGCCGCCCTCGTGGAGGCGCTCGCCGACTTCGCCGCCCACGACCGCGTGCTCGTCGCCACGGACTTCGACGGGGTCCTGGCGCCGCTCGTGGTCGACCCCATGGACTCCCGCCCGGTCGAGGGAGGTATGCCGGCGCTCACCTCCCTCGCCGACCTCCCCGACACGACGGTCGCCCTGGTCAGCGGGCGGGCCCTCGACCCGCTGCGCGAGCTCTCCGGCGCGGCCCACGACGGCCCGCTCGTGCTCATCGGCAGCCACGGCGCCGAGGACTCCCGCGCGGAGGGCGGCCTGGCCCTGGACGACGACCAGCAGGCGCTGCTGGGGACCCTCGACGAGGAGCTCGCGGCGATGCGCGAGGAGCACCCCGGCCTGCGGGTCGAGGACAAGCCCGCCGGCCGGGTCGTGCACACCCGGGGCCTGCCCGACGAGGAGGCGCGCTCCGCCCTGGACGCCGCCCGGGAGCTGGGGGCACGGCATACCTCCCTGGAGGTGACGCCCGGCAAGGGTGTCGTCGAGCTGGCCGCCGCCCACGTCGGCAAGGGCGTCGCCCTCCTGGCGCTGGCCGACGAGGTGGGGGCGCAGGCGGTGTTCTACGCCGGCGACGACCTCACCGACGAGCACGGCTTCCAGGCCCTGGCCGATGACACGGACGCCGCGCGTGCGCAGCGGCGGCTGACGGTGCACGTCGGCGACGGCGACACGCAGGCCCGCTTCCGGGTCGCCGACGAGGAGGCGATGGTCGCGCTGCTCCAGGCCCTGCTCGCCGCCCGGCGCGAGCGCCGGCCACGCACGGCCCTGACCCCCTCCCCCAGACCCGCCCCCATCACCGACCGAGCGCCGTGAATGGTTGCCCCCACCCCCACAGAGTGCCGCCCATGGTCCCCCTCACCCCCACCGGGCACCGCGCATGGTTGCTCACCCAGCGGTGGGAGCGCTCTCAGCGCCGGACGGGCCCCGTCGACTCCCGCAGGATGAGCTCGGGGTCGAAGAGGTACTCGCGCCGGTCCACCGGCTCCCCCGCGATCTCCTCGAGCACCGCCGTGACCGCCGCCTCGGCCATCCCCATGACGTCCATGCGCACCGTCGTGAGCGGCGGGTCGACGAAGGTCATGAACGGCACGTCGTCACCCCCGACGACTGAAAGGTCCTCCGGCACGCTCAGCCCCAGCTGCTGCGCCGCGCGCATCACGCCCAGCGCCATGACGTCCGAGCCGCAGACGATCCCGGTCGCCCCGGCCTCGATGAGCTGGCGCCCGGCGGCCGCGCCGCCTTCGACCGAGAAGAGGGTCGTGCAGATGAGCTCGTCGAGGTCGACCCCGTCGCTGCCGTCGAGGTCGGCCATCGCCGCACGGAAGCCCTCGATGCGCCGCTGCACGGGCACGTAGCGCGCCGGGCCGGTCGCGAAGCCGATCCGGGTATGCCCCAGGTCGCGCAGGTGCCGCACCGCCAGCCGCATGGAGGCGTGGTCGTCGTGGCTGATGAAGGTCGCGTCGATGCCCTCGCGGTAGCCGTTGACCAGGGCGATCGGCAGCCCCCGCTCCCGCAGCGCGGTGTAGCGGTCGATGGCGGCCCGGGAGTCCGCGTGGTAGCCGCTGACGAAGACGATGGCCGAGACGCCGCGGTCCAGCAGCATCTGGACGTACTCGTCCTCGTGCACCCCACCGGGCGTCTGCGTGCACAGCACCGGGGTGAAGCCGGCCGCCGCCATCTGCGTCTCGATCGACTGGGCGAACATGGGGAAGACCGGGTTGGTGAGCTCGGGGGTGATGAGCCCGACCAGGCCGGCGCTGTTGCGGGAGAGCTTGCTGGGCCGCTCGTAGCCGAGGACGTCCACGGCGGTGAGCACGGCCTGACGGGTCGCCACCGCCACGCCGGGCTTGTCGTTGAGCACCCGGCTGACGGTCGCCTCGCTCACCCCGGCGTAGGCCGCGAGGTCGGCGAGCCGACCGCGCGAGCCGCCGGCGCCCTCACCCGCACCGGGGCGCACGGGGACGGATGTGCTGCTCACCAACCACCTCGGTAGGTCTCGGGCACCGGCTCCCAGGCCGGTGCGTCGGTCGCCCAGGTCCACACCTGCACGGTCGGGCCGGGCGCGGCCAGCCGCACCCCGCCCGCGGTCACGTCGAGCCCCGCGGTCTGCGGCGTCCGGCCTCGCGCGGCCCCTGCCCCGGCCACCTGGGCGGTCGGGATCTCGACGTCGTCGTGGGCCGCCCGCGCGACGTGCACGAGGGCGGTCTGCTCCGGGTGCTCCCGCAGGAACACCATGACGTCACCCTCAGCATAGAGCCAGCGCAGGCCACCGCCCCAGAGAGCCGGGCTGTCGTGCCGCAGCGCGATGAGGGCGCGGTAGTGCTCGACCAGCTCGGCGTCCCACAGCCCGTCGTCGGTGTCCCGCGACGCCCAGGGCATCGGGCGTCGCCCGTCCTCCCCGAAGTCGCCGGGCATACCGATCTCGTCGCCGTAGGTGATCATCGGGATCCCCGGCAGCGTGAGCAGCAGCCCCGCCGCCACCTTGACCTGCTCCACGTCGTCGCCGACGAGGGTGCGCACGCGTGTGGTGTCGTGCGAGCCGACGAGGGTCATCGAGTGGGTCCACGCCCGCCAGGACACGATCGAGCAGAAGTCCCGCATCGTCTCGGCGACGAGCTCGGCCCCGAGCCGGGGCACCTGCAAGGGGCTGCCGAGGAACTTCGGCGCGAAGTCCGCCGCCCGCAGCCAGGTCCACACCGGGCGGGTGAAGCCGGAGTAGTTCATCACCCCGTGCCACCCGTCGCCGTCGACGTCGCGGCTGTGGTCGTGGGTGTGCTCCGCGATGAGCAGGCCCTGCCCGCCGGTCGCACGGTCCACCGCGGCCCGCGTCTCCCGCGCCACCTGGTGGGTGAGGTCGCTGCCCTTGTAGCGCCCGGTCATGTTGGCCACGTCGACCCGCCAGGAGTCGAAGCCGCGCCCCTCGCCCAGCCACCGCTCGATGACCGACTCCGGCCCCTCGGTGAGCCGCGCCCGCAGGGCCGGGTTCGCGTGGTCCAGCTTGGGCAGGCTCTCCACGCCCAGCCACGTCACCCACTCCCCCGGCCGGCCGTCGTCTCGGACGTACCACGACGCGAACTCGCCGTCCGGGTCCCGGCGCGCGGCGGCATACCACTCGTGGGCGTCGCCGGTGTGGTTGGTGGTGATGTCCCCCATGACGCGTATGCCGCGCTCGTGCGCCGCCTCCTGCAGCCGCAGCAGCGCCGCGTCACCGCCGAGGACGGGGTCGACCGCCTCGAAGGTGGAGGCGTCGTAGCGGTGGTTGGAGCGGGCCGGGAAGACGGGCGTGAGGTAGAGCACGTCGGCGCCGAGGTCGACGAGGTGCTCCAGCCGCTCGCGGGCGCCGTCGAGGGTGCCGCCGAAGACCTGGGCCGGGTTGTCGCCCCGGTCGAGGGCCACGGGGTCGTCCCAGCGGGCGGGCACGGCCCAGTCGGGTAGGTCGGCACGCGGGCCGCCGGGGTCGCCGACCGGTTCCACCGCCTCGTCCCGCGCGAAGCGGTCGGGGAAGACCTGGTAGACGACCGCGCGCTGCGCCCAGTCCGGCGGTGGCGCGTGGGTGACGAGACGGTAGTCGCTGGTGTCGGGCACGTCGCGCAGGTGCACGCCGGTGCCGTTGAGCCAGCGATATGCCGACCGACGGGGGGCTCCGCCCCCCGTCCTCCCCCCAGAAGCCTCCTCGTCCTCCTCTCCCTCGAGCAGGAAGCGGTAGGTCGTCACCGGGTTGTGGCACGTGACCTCGCCCTGCCACCACTCCTCGTCCTCGGTCCGGTGCACGACCCGCGCATCGGTGAAGAACTGCTCGCCGTCCGGGGTCGTGCGCACGTGCACGGCGCGGACCGCCGCGGAGCGCGGCACCCGCAGCCGCACCGACACCACCGCGCCGGGCGCGGGGTGCTGGTCGCTGACGTAGAGCGGTGACCCGTCGTGGTGAGGATCGACCGCCCGGCTCACTTGACCGAGCCTGCGGTCATGCCGCCGATGAGCAGGCGCTGGAGGCTGAGGTACACCAGCACGACGGGCAGCGAGGCCAGGAGGGCACCGGCGACGAACTGGCCGAAGTACCTGTTCTGGTCCGCGTTGCGCGTCGCGTAGAGGCCGACCGCCAGGGTCTGGTTGTCCGCGTCGGTGAGGAAGATGCTGGCCAGCAGGAACTCGCCCCACAGGCCGACGAAGGCGAGGATGCCGACGGTCGCCAGGATGGGCGTCACCAGCGGCAGGATGATGGTGAAGAACACCCGGGCGTGGCTGGCGCCGTCGATCTTGGCCGCCTCGTCCAGCTCCTTGGGGATGGTGTCGAAGTAGCCCTTGAACAGCCAGATGTTGGCGCCCATCGCGCCGCCCAGGTAGACCAGCAGCAGGCCCCACAGGGTGTTGAGACCGATCTGCGGGATGACCTCGCCGACGGTGGCGAAGGTGATGTAGAGCGCGACGAAGGCCAGCAGCGCGGGGAACATCTGCACCAGCAGGATGAACAGGAGGCCGAAGCGACGCCCCGTCCACCGCAGCCGGGAGAAGGCGTAGGCCGCCGCCGCCCCCAGGACGAGGGTGGCCACGGTCGCGACACCGCAGATGATGAGCGAGTTCTTGTACCACGTCCAGTACGGCCGGGCGGCGTCGTTGAAGAGGGCGTCGAAGTTGCGCAGCCCGAACCGGGTCGGGAGCAGACCGGACGTGGACAGGGTGCCCGCGTTGTTGAACGCGGAGGACACGATGAAGACGATCGGGAAGAGGGCGAAGGCGAGGGCGAGCAGGGCCAGCGCGTGCCGCCACCACACGGCGCGGAAGGACGTGCGGCGGGACTTCCGGGTGACGGTGTAGACGTCGGCGGAGGCGGTGCCGAGCCGACCGCCGCGGCCCCGGTCGCTGCCGTGCGCGTCGACCGACCCGAGGGTGCTGCTGGTGGGGTCCTGGGGAGAAGTCATGTCAGTTCACGTCCTCGAGCGCCGCGGTACGGGTGAAGCCGAAGTAGCTGATGACGGCCACCATGAAGAAGATGATGACCGAGATGGCCGAGGCGAAGCCGAAGTTGGGAGCGGCCCCGCCGAGGGCCAGCCGGTAGGCCAGGGTGATGAGCAGGTCGGTGGAGCCGATCGAGCTCTGCCCGCCGACGAACGGCCCGCCCTCGGTGAGCAGCCAGATGAGCCCGAAGTTGTTGAAGTTGAAGGCGAAGGACGCGATCATCAGCGGCCCGACCGCCACCAGCAGCAGCGGCATGATGACCCGCCGGACGGTCGCGAAGGCCCCGGCACCGTCGATGGCCGCCGCTTCCTTGACGTCGCTGGGGATGGCCTGCAGCGCGCCGGTGCAGACGATGAACCAGTAGGGGAAGCCCAGCCACAGGTTCGTGATGAGCACCGCGACGCGCGCCCACCAGGCGCTGCCGAGCCAGTTGATGTCCAGCCCGAAGAGGTTGTTGATGAGGCCGAAGTCTTGGTTGAACATCGACGCCCACACCAGTGCTGTGACGTAGATCGGGAGGGCGTAGGGGAGGATGAGGATCGAGCGGTAGATCCCCTTGCCCCTGAGCCGCTCGTCATTCATGAGCAGCGCGATCGCCATGCCGAGCAGGAAGGTCGCCACGACGGTGAACGCCGCGAAGAAGACGTTCCAGACGAAGACCTTGGTCAGGCCCTCGCGCAGCGTGGCGTTGGTGAAGGCGTTGGTGTAGTTCTCGAACCCGACGAACTCGCGCCACCCCTGGGGCAGGGCCGCGCCCTCGCCGTTCTCCGGGACGAAGTTGGCGTCCTCGGCGACGTAGACCGTGCCGGTCACGGTGTCGGTGATGGTGTCGGCCTCCTCGTCGTAGACCCGCGTCGGGGTCCCGATGAAGGCCTCGGACAGGCCGACCTGCCGGATGCCGGCGGTCTGCTCCCCCGCGTCGTCGAAGACCGGCACCCCGAAGTCGGCGAGGTCGTCGGATCGGTCGTTGACCTCCTGCGGGGTCAGCGTGGTCCAGCCGGGCGCCGAGATGATACGCCCCGTCGGGCCGGCCTCGACCCCGTCGGCCGGCAGCTCCTCCAGGCCGTCGATGGTGCCGACGTAGTACGCCCCGTCGGCGTCGGTCAGCAGGTAGGCCAGGTCACCGGTGGCGACGTCGGTGCCCTCCGGGACGGCGATGTTCAGGGCATACCGGGTGCTGCCCTCGACCTCGCGCACCGAGTTCGACACGATCGAGGCGACGGCCTCCTCCTTGCTGCTGATGTGGCCGTCGCCGAAGTTGGTGAAGGAGATCTGCACCGTGTAGAGGAGCGGCCAGATCTGCAGCAGCAGCATGAGCAGGACGCCGGGGAAGAGGTACTTCGCCGGGATGGCGCGCTTGGTGGCGTAGACCGCGATGACGCACAGCGCGATGAAGCCGATGAGCGAGACCATGAGCCAGTAGCCGGCCTCGATGACCTGCTGGGCCATCCAGCCCAGGACGGCGAGCGTGAGGAGGATCAGCCCCCACTTGACGACCTGCACCCAGAGCGGGGTGCGCGAGCTGAACTCGAGGCGCTCACCGGTCGGTTCGAGGTTGTGCAGCGCGGCATCCACCTCGCTGCTCCGTGTCTCGGACATCGTCGTCCCTCTCTGACTCAGGCCGTCGGCCGTCTGGGGTGCTCTGGGGCGTGGCGTTGGGGGTCGTGCTGGGGGCCTCGGCCCGGCGGCGGGACAGCGTCCGCGCCGCCGGGTCGAGGGATGAGGATCGGCTCAGCGGCCGATGTTGGAGACGATCTCCTCCTGAGCGGCCTCGAGGCGCTCGGCGGGGTCGGAGCCACCGACGATGTCGGAGGTGGCCTGGCCCAGCGGGGCCCAGACGGCGTTCATCGCGGGGATGTTCGGCATCGGCGAGGCACCCTCACCGGCAGCCGACCAGGCCTTGATGTCCGCGTCGTCCGCCGAGACGGTGTCCAGCGCCGACTGCAGGGCCGGGGGACGCTGACCGGCCTCGAAGAGCGCCAGCTGCATGTCCTCGGTGGTGACGTAGGTGTTGACGAACTCCTGCGCCAGGGTCGGGTTCTTCGCGCCGGAGGCGACGTAGAACATCTGGACGCCCAGGAACGGCACGGTCACGCCGCCGTCCTCGAAGTCCGGGATCGGGTCGATCGCGTAGTCGATCTCGGCGCCCTCGACGTTGGGGATCGCCCACGGGCCGGCCACCATGTAGGGGGTGCGACCCTCGGCGAAGAGCGACTCCATGGTCGGGAAGTCGACGTTGACGTTGAGCAGACCCTCCTCGGCCATCCAGGCGATCTTCTCGCCACCCTCGATGGACTCCGGCGAGCCGACGATGACGTTGTCCGGGTCCCAGCCACCGTCGGAGTTGGTGCCGAAGATGCCCCCGCCGTAGGCGGAAAGGTAGGGGTAGGCGTGGTAGGCGTCGCCGACGTTGCTCACCGGGGTGACGAAGGCCTGGTCGGCGTCTCCGGCGTCCACGAGCTCCTGACCGGTCGCGGCCAGGTCCTCCATGGAGGCCGGTGCGTCGGGGGCGAGGGCGGTGTTGCGGATGAGGCCGAGCGACTCGGTGGCGTAGGGCACGCCGTAGATCTGGCCGTCGTACTTCGTCGCCTCGAGCGAGTCCTCGGTGAAGAGGGCCTGGGTGTCGGACGACATCTGGACGGGCTCGACGATGCCGTTCTGGACGAACTCGCCCAGCCAGTCGTGGGCGCCGACGACGATGTCCGGGCCCTGGTCGACGTTGGCGGCGTCCTTGAACTGCTGGCGCACGTCGGTCGCGACCTGGACCTGGGTGGTGATGCCGTACTCCTCGCCGAACTGCTCGGCCCACTCGGTGAGGATGGGGGCGCGGACGTCGTCGGACCAGATGACGAGCTCGGCGTTCTCGTCGCGGACGGGGGCCTCGGTGGAGGCGGCCTCGTCACCCGCGGCCTCCTCGTCGGCGGCCTCCTCGTCCTCGGCGGCCGCGTCGTCCTCGGCGGCGGTCTCCTCGGCGGAGGAGCCCTGGTCGGCGGTCTCCTCGCCGGAGTCGCCGCCGCAGGCGGACAGCAGCAGCGCCGCCGCGCTCGTGATGGCTACAGCACCGGTGGTGCGCTTCATGGTTCTCCTTCGAACAGTGGTGAGGTCACCGGCCCGGCGCTGCTCGAGGAGCGGCGACGATGCCGCGGTTCGGCGTCCGCCCGAGGTGGGTGGTCGTCGACCGATGCCGCAAGTATGCAAGTACCCACCCCGACTTTGCAAGAACTTGCACGAGATGCCTTGGTCACGATCTGCTAACGTGACGCGCGTCACCGGCAACGGCGCCTCTGACGGCATACCACCGCCACCCTCGCCGCCCGGCGATGACCCAGCGTCGACCGGCGCCGGGTCCGTCCTTTACAACGGATCGTCCGGCACGTACCTGCCGGTGAAGGAGCTGCATCATGGCAACGGTGACCTACGACAAGGCCACACGCATCTACCCGGGGGCGGACAACCCCTCCGTCGACGAGCTCGAGATCGAGATCGCCGACGGCGAGTTCCTCGTCCTCGTCGGCCCCTCGGGCTGCGGCAAGTCGACCTCCCTGCGCATGCTCGCGGGTCTGGAGGAGGTCAACGGCGGCCGCATCCTCATCGGCGACCGGGACGTCACCCACATGCCGCCCAAGGACCGCGACGTCGCGATGGTCTTCCAGAACTACGCGCTCTACCCGCACATGACGGTGGCCGACAACATGGGCTTCGCGCTCAAGATCGCCGGCAAGTCCAAGAGCGAGATCCGTGAGCGTGTCGAGGAGGCCGCCAAGATCCTCGACCTGGAGGCCTACCTCGAGCGCAAGCCGAAGGCGCTCTCCGGTGGCCAGCGTCAGCGTGTCGCCATGGGCCGCGCCATCGTGCGCCAGCCGCAGGTCTTCCTCATGGACGAGCCGCTGTCGAACCTCGACGCCAAGCTGCGGGTGCAGACGCGCACGCAGATCGCCTCGCTGCAGCGCCGCCTCGGCGTCACCACCGTCTACGTCACCCACGACCAGGTCGAGGCCATGACGATGGGTGACCGCGTGGCGGTCCTCAAGGACGGCATCCTGCAGCAGTGCGACAGCCCGCGGCACATGTACGACCACCCGAACAACGTCTTCGTCGCCGGCTTCATCGGCTCCCCGGCCATGAACCTCATGACCGTGCCGGTCGCCGACGGCGGCATCAAGCTCGGTGACTACGTCCACCCGGTGGAGCGCGACGTGCTCGCCAAGGCCGGCTCCGAGCTGGTCCTCGGGGTTCGCCCGGAGGACGTCGACCTGTCCGACTCCGGCCGCGGCCTGCCGATCGAGATCGACGTCGTCGAGGAGCTCGGCGCGGACGCCTACATCTACGGCGAGCTGCCCGGCGCCGGGGCGACGGACAAGCCGTTCATCGCCCGCGTCGACGGCCGCACCCCGCCGAAGAAGGGCGAGATCGTGCACTTCACCCCCAAGGGCGACCACGTGCACCTCTTCAACGCCGAGTCCGGCGAGCGCATCAGCGGCTGACGCCGCCCGCGCCGAGTCGCCGCTGGGTTGAGGCCCCCGCGAGCGTCGCCGGGCTGAGCGCACGGCATACCGAGGCCGCCTGTCCCCTCCGGGGCAGGCGGCCTCGCCGCGTCCGGGAGCGCCCCGCCCTTTCCCACCGAGCGCCGCCAATGGTTACCCACCACCCCACCGAGCGCCGCGCATGGTTGCCCAGGACCCCACCGAGCGTCGCCAATGGTTGGCCACGCTGTCCACATCGTCCGTGGCTGCCCGCGCCCGTCCACAGATCGTCGCGCGTCCCTGGCGAACGGAGTGCCGACGCCCTCAACGTGACCGGATGGCGACGCTCACCGACCTCCCCCTGACCCCGTTCCGGTATGCCGATGCGCTGGGTCTCGGCCTCTCGCGTCAGCAGCTGCGTCGCCTCGTCGGCAGCGGTCGGGTCGTGCGCCTGCGCCGCGGCTGGTATGCCGCGGCCGGAGTCGCCCTGCCCGACGGGGAGCGCTGGGAGCTCACGCGGCGGCACCACCTGCAACGGCTAGGGGAGGCCCTGCTCGATCACCCCGGGTGCGTCGCCAGCCATGCGAGCGGAGGGGTGGTGCACGACCTGCCGCTGGTCGTCTCCCCGCACGCCGACGTGGAGCTCGTGCGCGTCGAGGACGCACCGAGCTCGCGGCGGCTCCCAGGTGTGACGATCCACCACACGGACACGATCGACGTCCCCGTCACGACCGTGGACGGGATGCGCACGACCACGATCGCCCAGACCTGCGCCGACATCCTGCGCACACGACGCCTCCCGCACGCTCTGGCCATGCTCGACGAGGCGGTGCGCGCGTCGACGGTCACGGCCCGGGAGGTCCGGGCCGTCCTCGACACCCAGCGGCGCTGGGTCGGCCGACCCAGGGCGCTCCAGGTCATCGACCTGCTGGACAGGCGTCGCGAGAGCTGGGGCGAGGCATACTCCGCCGGCGTCATCCACCTCGCCGAGCTTGCGCAGCCCATCCCCCAGGTCGAGCTGTATGACGAGCAGTTCCGTTTCGTCGCCCGCCTCGACGGCCTCCTGGACCACGAGCAGGTGGCCACGGAGTGCGACGGTCAGGGCAAGTACCGACTGGGAGCGACGGCGGAGACCGGTGAGCAGGTGGCCCGGTCCGTCCTGGCGGCCGAGGCGGTTCGCCAAGGACGCATCGAGCGGCTGGGGCTGGAGGTCGCGCGCTGGATGACCGAGGAGGCCATGCACACCCCGGAGGTCGTGGCCCAGCGCATCAACGCCGCCCGGTCCAGAGCGCTGTCGCGGCCCTTCACCGGCTGGGTCAGGTGGGAGGGAGAGTTCCGCAGGCTCCCGCTCCTGCCACGCGCCGAGTGACGGTGTGCGCGGCCTGGAGCGACGTCAGCAACCACTCACGACGCCCGGTGCGGACCAGAGCAACCACTCACGACGCCCGGTGGGAACCAGAGCAACCACTCACGACGCCCGGTGGGAACCAGAGCAACCATTCACGACGCCCGGTGGGAACCAGAGCAACCACTCGCGACGCCCGGTGCGGGGGAGCCAGGACGGGCCTACGCTGGGCGGTATGCCGCTCGACATCAGCGCCATCAAGCTGGACCCGGCGATGCTCGACCTCCCGTGGGGGGTGCCGCTGGAGGAGTGGCCGGAGAAGCACCTGGCCGCGCTCCCCCGGGGCATCTCCCGCCACGTGGTGCGCTTCGTGAGGTTCCAGGGGGCGGTCATCGCCGTCAAGGAGATCTCCGAGCCGCTGGCCCGACGGGAGTTCCAGACCCTGCGCAACCTGCGTCGCCTCGACCTGCCGACCGTCGAGCCGCTGGCCGTGGTGTCCGGGCGCACCGACGCCGACGGCGAGCCGCTGGACGCCTGCCTGGTCACCCGGCACCTGAAGTTCTCCCTCCCCTACCGCGCAGTCTTCAGCCAGCGGATGCGCCCCGACACGGCCCGGCGCACCCTCGACGCCCTCGCCGTCCTGCTCGTGCGGCTGCACCTGGCCGGCTGCTTCTGGGGTGACGTCTCGCTGTCCAACACGCTCTTCCGCCGCGACGCGGGAGACTTCGCGGCCTACCTCGTCGACGCCGAGACCGCGGAGCTGCACCCCCAGCTCTCCCCCGGTCAGCGCGAGCACGACCTCTTCGTCGCCCACGGCAACATCGCCGGCGAGCTCATGGACCTCGAGGCGGCCGGCGCCCTGGACGAGGGCGAGGACCCCATCGAGATCGCCAACCGCATCATGCACCGCTACGACCTGCTGTGGAACGAGCTGACCGGCGAGGAGCGCTTCGAGCGCGGCGACCGGTGGCGGGTGGACGAGCGCATGCGTCGCCTCAACAACCTGGGCTTCGACGTCGACGAGCTGGAGATGACCACCGACATCGACGGCGCCTACATCCGCATCCAGCCCAAGGTCGTCGACGCCGGCCACGCCTCCCGGCGGCTCATGCGGCTCACCGGCCTGGACGTCGAGGAGAACCAGTCACGCCGGTTGCTCAACGACCTGGACTCCTACCGCGCGGCGACCGACCGGCTGGAGGACGACGAGGAGCTCGTCGCGCACGACTGGCTGTCCCGGGTCTACGAGCCCGTCACCCGGACGGTGCCGCGCGAGCTGCGCAGCAAGCTGGAGCCCGCCGAGCTCTTCCACGAGATCCTCGAGCACCGGTGGTACCTCTCCGAGCGCGTCCAGCACGACGTCGACCTCGTGGAGGCCGTCCAGGACTACGTCGCGACGGTGCTGCCGCAGAAGCCCGACGAGATCTCGATCCTCGGTGTCGACACCGAGGAGATCCCGATCCGGGCACAGCTCGCGGAGTGAGCGCACGCGTGCGGACCCGGGTCCGTGACCTCAGGTCGGCGGCGCGCAGGTCACGACCCGCTCAGGTATGCCGCCCCGCTCGCGCTGACCGGCCGCGCGCCCGCCCCACCGCGACCACGCCGGTCGCCACCGCACCGATGACCAGGGCGATCCCGACGACGTAGAGCGACACCCCGGCATACCCCGGGGGCGTGAGCGCAGGGTTCTCCGGGTCGAGGAACGGGTAGGGGTACCAGTGGTCGGCTCCGGTCACCGGGTTGGGCACGAGCGGACCGCGGACGAGGGTGTAGGCGACCCAGACGACCGGCACGACCAGGACGCTCCCGACCGCCCGCCAGGGCAGCCCACGGCGCCCCGGCGCGAGGACCACGTCCAGCGCGAGCAGCACCGGGCCCACGACGTGCAGGACCTCGTTCGACCAGGCGACCGTCGTGCCCTGCGGCAGCTCGATACCGCGCAGCAGGGTGTTGTAGACCACCCCGGTGACCAGCATGTATGACGTCACGCACGCGAGCGCGACCGCGAGGGCGGGCGGCTCCCGGCGCGACCCGCGGTCACCCGCCCGCAGCAGCCACACCCCCGCCCAGGTCAGGACGACGACCGACCCGACGTTGGACAGGATGGTGAAGAAGCTGAAGAAGTTGATGGTCGTGAGCTCGAGGTCGCGGCCCGCGTCCGCCGCGCCCCCGATGGTCACCCGCGCCTGGGCGAGGACGGCGGCCAGGATGAGGGCCGCCGAGGCGAGGCGGACGACCGCCCAGGTGGTGGCCCCGACGGGCGATCTCGTCACAGCAGGACGATAGCGGCTCCGGAGGCCACCCGGCCGAGCGCGACGAGGACCGGCCTGGCCCCGGCGGCTCAGCGGGTGCGGGCGCGGGCGATCTCGTAGAGCGTGACCGCCGTCGCGATGCCGGCGTTGAGCGACTCGGTGACCGCCGCCATGGGGATCGAGACGATCTGGTCGCACGTCTCCCGGACCAGCCGCGAGAGCCCCTTGCCCTCGGACCCGACGACCACGACGAGCGGCTGGTCGGCGAGCTCCAGACCCGGCAGCTGCACGTCGCCGTCGGCGTCGAGACCGATGACGAAGAACCCCGCCTTGCGGTAGGCCTCCAGCGCCCGGGTGAGGTTCGTCGCCTGCGCGACGGGGACGCGGGCGGCGGCCCCGGCCGAGGTCTTCCACGCGGCGGCGGTCAGACCGGCCGAGCGCCGGGCCGGGACGACGACGCCGTGCGCGCCGAAGGCTCCCGCCGAGCGGACGATCGCGCCGAGGTTGCGCGGGTCGGTGATCCCGTCCAGCGCCACGACGAGCGGGACGCCCGGCAGCTGCTGGCTCATGAGGTCCTCGGGGTGCGCGTAGTCGTACGGCGGCACCGCGAGGACCAGGCCCTGGTGCACGGCCCCGTCGGTCATCCGGTCGAGCTCGCCCCGCGGCGACTCCATGACCGCGATGCCCGCCTCGGTGGCCAGCGTGATGCTCTCCCGGACCCGGTCGTCGGACTCCATCCGGGACCCGACGTGCAGGGCCGTCCCCGGCACCCCGGTCCGCAAAGCCTCGAGGACGCTGTTGCGCCCGGCGACGAGCTCGGTCGAGCCCTTGGCCCCGCCGCGCCGGCCGCCCTGGCCACCGCGCGAACCCCCCGGACGCCCGCCGGCCTTCTCGCCCGCGGCGTCGGAGCGGCCGGCCCGGCGCGCCGCCGGGTGCCCCACGCGGTCCGCCGCGCGGGGCGTGGGGCCCTTGCCCTTGAGCTGCTTGCGCCGCTGCCCGCCGGAGCCGACGACGGCGCCCTTCTTGTTGGTCGTGCGCGCCGCGCGGCGTCGCTGGTTGCCTGCCATGTCTGTTCCTCCTCAGCGCAGGGCCCAGCGGGCCCCGGCCGGTGTGTCCTCGATGACCACGCCGAGCGCGGTCAGCTGGTCGCGGATGGCGTCCGCGGTCGCGAAGTCCTTGTCCGCCCGGGCTCGTGCCCGCGCGTCGAGCCGGTCCTGCACCAGCGCGGCGAGCACCTCGCCGGCCTGGTCGTCCTCGCCCGGGCCGCCGCCCCAGCGCTCGTCCAGGGGGTTGGCGCCGAGCACGTCGAGCATGGCCACCACCTGCAGGACGGTATGCCGCAGCGCACCGCCGGAGACGGCGTCACCACCGGTGCCGCTCTCCAGCGACCGGTTGCCCTCCCGGATCGCCCCGAAGACGACGGCCAGGCCCTCGGAGACGTTGACGTCGTCGTCCAGCGCGGCCCGGAACGCCTCGGGGAAGGCCTCGTCCACGGGGAGCGCCCGCGACTGCGCCACCACCTCCGCGGCCGCGACGCCGAGCTCCTCGAGCGCCCGCCCCAGGAAGCCCTCGATGCGCTCCACCGAGGCGGCGGCCTCGGTGAGCGAGCCCTCGGCATACTCGATGACGGAGCGGTAGTGCACCGCCCCGAGGTAGAAGCGCAGCACCAGCGGCCGCACGGTCCTCGTCAGCTCGGTGACCGCGAGCGCGTTGCCGAGCGACTTGCCCATCTTGGCGCCCTTGACCGTGACCCAGGCGTTGTGCAGCCAGAAGTTGGTGAAGTCGAGCCCGGCGGCGTGCGACTGGGCCTGCTCGTTCTCGTGGTGCGGGAAGCGCAGGTCGACGCCGCCGCCGTGGATGTCGAAGGCGTCACCGAGGTACTTGCGCGCCATCGCCGAGCACTCCAGGTGCCACCCCGGGCGGCCACGGCCCCACGGCGTCGGCCAGCTCGCCGTCTCCGGCTCGCCCTCCTTGTGCCCCTTCCACAGCGCGAAGTCCCGGGGGTCGCGCTTGCCGCGCGGGTCGGCGTCGCCGGCCGGCTCCATGTCCTCGAGCCGCTGCCGGGTGAGCGAGCCGTAGTCCGGCCAGGACCGCACGTCGAAGTAGACGTCGCCCGAGCCGTCGTGCGCGGCATACGCGTGGCCCTTCTCGACGAGGGTCTCGACGAGCTCGACCTGCTCGGTGACGTGCCCCGTCGCCCGCGGCTCGTAGGTCGCCGGCAGGACCCCGAGCAGGTCGAGCGCCCGGCTGGTCTCCTGCTCGTGCCGGTAGGACCAGGCCCACCACGGCCGGCCCGCGTCCGCGGCCTTGGTGAGGATCTTGTCGTCGATGTCGGTGACGTTGCGCACGAGGGTGACGTCGTAGCCGTGCCCGCGCTCCAGCCACCGCCGCAGGACGTCGAAGGCGACGGCGAAGCGCACGTGCCCGATGTGGGGGCTGCCCTGGGTGGTGAGCCCGCAGATGTAGATGCCGACGCTCCGGCCGTCCGGGTCCAGCGGCACGAACGGCCGCAGCTCGCGGGTGGCGGTGTCGAACAGGTGCAGGGTCACAACAGTCAAGGTTACGGGTCGGACCGGGTATGCCGTGCCTCCCCGCCGCGGCGCCGTCCCCCTCCGCCCGTGGTCGGAGTCCGATCTCCGTCCTGGAGACGACGCGCGCGGCGGCGGGCATGGGTAGCGTCGAGCCATGCTCATCGCCGAGGAGTTCCTGCTCGTCACCCGCGCCGACGACGGCTTCGACAAGGTCGGCCGCGCCGAGCTCGCCGTGGCCGGGGCGCTGCTGTGCGAGCTGGCCCTGGCGGAGCGGATCAGTCTGGACGGCGGCCGCATCACCGTCGTCGACGCCTCCCCCACCGGCGACGAGCTGCTCGACGAGGCCCTCGGCCGGTTCGCCGAGCGGGCCGGGAAGAAGCCCAAGGACGTCCTCGCGCGGATCGGCCGCGGGCTGCCGGGCCGGGCGCTGGAGCGGCTGAGCCGGGCCGAGGTCATGCAGGAGGAGCAGGCCCGGGCCCTCGGGGTGCGGTGGTGGTCGCGCTGGCGGGTCGTCGACCCGCTGCGGCGCGACCGGCTGCGGGCCGAGCTGCTCGCGGTCCTCACCGGGCGGCAGGAGCCGGACGGGCGCACCGGCTCGCTCGTGGCCCTGCTGCACGCCACCAACGCCCTCCAGCACGCCCTGCCCGCGGAGGCGCGCGACGGCATCCCCCTTCGCGAGCTGCGGCGGCGGGCCAAGGAGGTCGCCCGCGGGCGGTGGGCCGCGAGCGCGGTGTCCGAGGCGATCCAGGCGGCGACCGCGGCGGCAGCGGCGGCAGCGGCGGCCGTCGCCGCCGGAGGCGCGGCCGCGAGCAGCTGACCGGGCGGGGACCGAGGGACGGGCCTGTCCCGGACGAGGGGCCCGGACGAGGAGCGGCGCAGGCTCTGCGGAGGCCTGCCGGTCGTGCCCCCTAGGGTTGCGGCATGCCGATCGTGCACCAGAACGACCGCTGCCGTCTCACCGCCCTCACCCCGCACCTGCTGCGGATCGAGTGGTCCCCGAGCGGCACCTTCACCGACGACCCCACCCAGGTGGTGGTCGACCGCGACCTGTGGGGCGCCGACCGCGGGGAGCTGCCCCTGCAGGTCGAGCCGTGGCGCGGCGGGGTCCGGGCGGTCAGCGACGGCTTCGAGGTCCGCTACGACGGCGCCGACCCCTCCGCCGCGGGGCTGAGCGTGCAGGCGCGCGGCGGGCTCACGTCATACCACTCCACCTGGCGCTTCGGGGAGCCCGTGGACGCACCGCTGCCGGGCACGACGCGCACCCTCGACGACGCCGACGGGCCGGTCCCGCTGGAGCCCTCGATCCTGTCCCGCAGCGGGCTGGGCGTGCTCGACGACTCGCGCTCCCTGGTGCGCACCGGTCCTGAGCTCACCGACCTGACCCCGCGCGAGCCGGGCGCCGTCGACCTCTACGTCTTCACCCACGGGCTGGACTTCCGCGGCGCGCTGCGCGACTTCCACGCGCTGACCGGGCCGGTCCCGCGGGTGCCGCGCTTCGTCCTCGGCAACTGGTGGAGCCGCTACCACCCCTACTCCGCCGACGAGTACGCCGCGCTGCTGGACCGGTTCGCCGCCGACCGGCTGCCCTTCTCGGTCGCGGTCATCGACATGGACTGGCACCTCGTGGACGTCGACCCGCAGATCGGCAGCGGCTGGACGGGCTACACCTGGAACCGCGAGCTCTTCCCCGACCCGCAGGCCTTCCTCGACGACCTGCACCGGCGCGGGCTCAAGGTCACCCTCAACGACCACCCGGCCGACGGGGTCCGGCGGCACGAGGATGCCTACCCGGCGATGGCCCGGGCCATGGGCATCGACCCCGCGAGCGGCGAGCCGGTCGAGTTCGACCCCACCTCCGAGCGGTTCTGGCAGGCCTTCTTCACCCACGTCGCAGGCCCGCTCGCGGAGCAGGGCGTCGACTTCTGGTGGATCGACTGGCAGCAGGGCACGCACACCGCGCTCCCCGGGCTCGACCCGCTGTGGCTGCTCAACGAGCGCCACTTCGCCCAGCAGGCGGCGGACGGGCTGCGGCCGCTGGTCTTCTCGCGGTATGCCGGGCCCGGCTCGCACCGCACGCCCATCGGCTTCTCCGGCGACTCGCTCATCAGCTGGGAGTCGCTGGCCTTCCAGCCCGAGTTCACCGCGAGCGCGGCCAACATCGGCTACGGCTGGTGGAGCCACGACATCGGCGGGCACTGGGCCGGCGCCAAGGACGTCGAGCTGGCGGTGCGCTGGGTGCAGCTCGGGGTCTGGTCGCCGGTCAACCGGCTGCACGCGAGCGCCAGCCCCTTCCAGGGCAAGGAGCCGTGGCGCTTCGGGCCCGAGGGCGAGCGGCTCATGGGCGAGGCCCTACGGCTTCGGCACCGGCTGCTGCCCTACCTCGCGACGATGGCCGAGCGGGCCGCCGTCGAGGGCATCTCGCTGGTCGAGCCGGTCTACCACCGCCACCCCGGGCGCCCGGAGGCGTATGCCCACCGCGCCACCTTCTTCTTCGGCGAGGACCTGCTCTGCGCGCCCGCGGTGACCCCGCGCCTGCCCGGCGTCGAGCTGTCGGCGACCCCGGTCTGGCTACCGCCGGGCCAGTGGTCCGACCTCGAGACGGGCCGTCGCTACGACGCGGGCGAGCACGGTCGCGAGCTCACGGCATACCGCGACCTGGGCAGCACCGCGGTCTTCGCGCGGGTCGGCACGGTGCTGCCGCTCACCGGGGGCGAGCCGGTCAACGGGGTCGACCTGCCCGAGCACCTGGAGCTCGTGGTGTTCCCCGGCGCCGACGGCAGGCACCTGCTCGTCGAGGACGACGACGGCCCCGAGGCCACGCGCCTGCTCGCGCGCACACCCCTGCGCTGGGACGACGCCGGTCGCCGGCTCGTCGTCGGCCCGGGCGAGGGCGACCTCGGCGTGCTGCCGGCCACCCGCACCTGGAGCGTGCGCCTCGCCGGGTCGGACGAGGTGCACACCCTGCGCGACGTGCCCGTGGGCGAGCAGGTCTCGGTGGAGCTGCCCGACCCGGGCGCGCCCGACGTGCTCGGCGAGTGCTTCGCGCTGCTCGACGCGGCGCAGGTCGAGCACGCGGCCAAGGAACGCGCCTGGGTGGTGCTGCAGCGCGGCCTGGCCGAGGGCGGCGGCGGCCCCGCACGGGTCGCCGACGAGCTGCGCTCGGCCCGGCTCGACGACGCCCTCGTCGGCGCGCTCACCGAGATCGTCACGGCTGGCTGAACCAGCCAGACGCGTAGGCCTCCGAGGTGGCCGGGCGGTGGGCTACGTCGCGGAAGGCGGCAGCGTGTCGGCGGGCCGCCCGTCGCCCCGGTGGGTGAGCCACCACTCCTGGAGCTCGGCGAACTCGCGAGGTGGGAGGCTGGCCTGGGGGTACTCCGTGCCGTCGTCGGCGACGACCCAGGCCATCTGGTTCAGCACGCCTCCCCGCATCCGGAGGTCCGCGACCCGACTCCACGGCAGGTCGAACGACTTCGAGCGCGCCACCGGCTCGTGGTGGCGGAGCCGGTGCCCGTCGGCCTCGGTGTAGCGGGCGTGGAAGCTCCAGAGCAGCAACGCCATCATCACGACGTTGAACGTCATGGCGACGGTGAGGAGGACGGACCAGAACTCCCATCCCGAGAGCAACCCACCACCCGCCACGACGGCCAGGGCCACCGCGCAGACCACCAGGCCCAGGGTCAGCATCACGGTGACGCTCCTCGGCGCGTGCCGCCACCGGCGCTGTCGCGGCTGGTCCATCGCGCCAGCCTAGGGCAGTCCTAGCCCGCGGGGGCGGGTGGCACCGCGCTGATGCGGCGCAGGCTCGCCCGCTCGAGGAGACCCCATACCGCGCTGGTCACGAGGTAGAGGCCCGCCGCGAGCGGCAGCGACACCACCGCCAGCACGGTGAGGAACGACATCAGCGGCAGCACCTTGGTCATCTGCTCCATCGAGTCCTGCATCGCCCGCTGCGCGTCGGTGAGCCGCTCGCGGGCGCCGGGGTCGAGCGCGGCCGAGCGCTCGCGGTCCTGCGCCATGTGCCGCCGCATCTGCCGGGCCGCGAAGGCCGCGACGACGAGGGTGAGACCGATGAGCACCAGGAAGACCCAGCGGTCCCCCGCGCCGGCGGTCAGGAGGTGCTCGGACAGGCCCACCCCGAGGAAGGTGTGGTCGAGCAGCTCGTTGTGCTGGCCGTGGATCTCGGGGGCGGTGAACAGTCGGTACACCATCGAGAAGATGGGGATCTGGATGAGGATCGGCAGGCAGCCCGGGAGCGGTGAGACCCCCTCCTCGCGGTGCAGGTCGAGGATCGCCTGCTGCAGGGCGCGGGGGTCCTCCCCGTGCTCGGACCGCAGCTCCGCGATGCGCGGCTGCAGGTCGCGGCGGCGGACGGTGCCGTGGGCGAGGCCACGGTTCATGGGGTGCAGCGCGAGCCGCACCGCGAGGGTGAGCGCGATGATGACGATGGCGGGCGGCACCCAGGCGTCGAGCGAGGCGAGCAGGTCGTGGACGTGGATGAGCAGGGGGTCGAGGAAGGCGAACACGCGGGTCTCCGGAGGGCGCGGGCACACCGCTGAGGTATGCCGTGGGCAGGGGCTGGTGGTCATCCCGGCTCCTGCCGACGGTCAGTCCTGACCGGGTCGCGGAGCCGGGTCAGCCCCGCCCGGGTGCCCGCGGCCGGACCCAGCCGGAGCGGTCCGGGTCGCTGGAGCGCACGCCGGCGCCGCGGCATACCTCGTTGTGGTGCTGCACGGAGACGACCTGGGCCCGCAGCGGGAGTGCTCCCCGGTCGGCCGCCAGCGCGACCACCGCGGCCGCGGCGAGCGCGACCAGCAGGTGGTCGGGCGTCGTGGCGGCCGAGAGCAGCACGACGACCGCCAGCAGCGGCAGCAGCACCCCGATGAGGGGCAGCCGGTCGCCGCGGGAGGTCATGGGGCGCAGCCTACTCCGGTGCTGCTCACTCCCCCCGGTCGATCCACTCCTGGCGGTGCGGCTTCTCCTCGCCGATCGTCGTGGTGTCGCCGTGGCCGGTGTGGACCACGGTGTCCTCGGGCAGGGTCAGCAGCCGGTCGGTGATCGACTCGACGATGACGTCGAAGTCGCTGAACGACCGGCCGGTGGCGCCCGGACCACCCTGGAAGAGGGTGTCGCCGGAGAAGACGACGCCGAGGTCGGCGAGGTAGAAGCAGCAGGCTCCGGGCGCGTGCCCAGGCGTGTGCAGCACCTCGATCGTCACGCCCGCGACCTCGATGCGCTGGCCGTCGGCCAGGTCCTGGTCCCAGCGCGCCTCGGGGTGGGTGAGCTCCCACACCGGGGCCTCGCCCGGGTGCAGGAGCAGCGGCGCGCCGGTGCGCTCCTTGAGGTCCAGCGCGGCGTCGACGTGGTCGCTGTGCGCGTGGGTGAGCAGGATGGCGCGCACCTGCCGGTCCCCGACGACCTCGGCGATCGCGTCTGCGTCGTGCGGTGCGTCGATGACGACGCACTCGGTGTCGTCGCCGAGCACCCAGACGTTGTTGTCGACGTCCCAGGAGCCGCCGTCGAGCTCGAACGTGCCGCTGGTGGTCGCGTGGTCGATGCGCGCGCTCATGCGCCCACCTCCGCGCCCGCGGCGGCGCCCTCGTCGAGGACCACGACCGAGCGGAGCACGTCGCCGCCGTGCATCTTGGTGAAGGCAGACTCGACGTCGCCGATGCCGATGGTCTCGGTGACGAACGCGTCGAGGTCGAAGCGCCCCTGGCGGTAGAGGTCGATGAGCATGGGGAAGTCGCGGCTGGGCAGGCAGTCGCCGTACCAGCTCGACTTCAGCGCACCACCGCGGCCGAACACGTCGATGAGCGGCAGCGTGACCTCCATCTCCGGGGTGGGGACGCCGACGAGCACCACGGTGCCGGCCAGGTCGCGGGCGTAGAACGCCTGCTTGTAGGTCTCGGGCCGGCCGACCGCCTCGACCACGACGTCGGCGCCGTTGCCGTCGGTGAGGGCCTGGATCGCCTCGACCGGGTCGGTCTCCGTGCTGTTGACGGTGTGCGTCGCGCCGAACGTCTTGACCGTCTCCAGCTTGCGGTCGTCGACGTCGACGGCGATCACCGTCGTGGCCCCGGCGAGCGAGGCGCCGGCGATCGCCGCGTCCCCGACCCCGCCGCAGCCGATGACCGCGACCGAGTCGCCCCGGGTCACGGCGCCGGTGTTGACGGCAGCACCGAAGCCGGCCATGACGCCGCAGCCCAGGAGCCCGGCCGCCACGGCGGAGGCCTCCCGGTCGACCTTGGTGCACTGACCGGCGTGCACCAGCGTCTTCTCGATGAAGGCCCCGATGCCCAGGGCCGGGGAGAGCTCGGTGCCGGCCATCTCGTCACCCTCGGCGAGGGTCATCTTCTGGCTGGCGTTGTGGGTGGCGAAGCAGTACCACGGCTTGCCCTTGGCGCACGCCCGGCACTGACCGCAGACCGCGCGCCAGTTGAGGATGACGAAGTCACCCGGCTCCACCTCGGTGACCCCCTCGCCGACCGCCTCGACCGTCCCCGCAGCCTCGTGCCCGAGCAGGAACGGGAACTCGTCGTTGACCCCGCCCTCGCGGTAGTGCAGGTCGGTGTGGCACACGCCGCACGCGTCGACCTTCACCACGGCCTCGCCCGGCCCGGGGTCGGGGACGACCACGTCCACCACCTCGACGTCGGCCCCCTTGCTGCGGGCGATGACACCCTTCACGGTCTGCGGCATGCTGCGGTCCCTCTCTCACGGCTGGTCACGATGCTGCGCCCACGGTATGCCGTCCCCTCCCCCACGCGCAGCCGGGGGACGTCCCACCGGTGGCGCCTCCCTCGGGCCCCTTCCCTCGGAGACGGGCACGCGTCGCACTCTCGTGCGTTTCGTGGTGCACGACCTGGTGACACAGGCGTTGCGCCAGGCACGCTCGTGTCACAAGGAACCGCACGACCTGACGCACAGGCGTCGTTGTCCACAGGGCTGCAGCGGGGCAGGCGCGTTTCGCGCCACCCTGGGTGTATGCCGTCGCCCGAGCCCCCCTTTCCCTCCCTCCCCGGACAACGCGGGTTGGCGACCCACGCCCAGCTGCAGGAGGCCGGGTGGAGCACGGCGCAGATCCGGCACCGACGCTCGACGACGTGGCAGACGGCATACCCCCGGGTCGTCGCACCGCACCGAGGACCCCTGGACGAGGACACCCTGCTGGCCGCCGCGGCGCTCTGGGCGGGCGAGCGTGCGGTGCTGACCGGACGGATGGCGCTGCGGCAGTGGGGGCTCCGGGTCCCGGGCATCGAGCGGGCCTTCTTCCTGGTGCCGGAGTCCGCGCGGGCGCGGCGTCACGGCGACCTGGAGGTCGTCCGCACCTCGCGCCCGGTGCCCGCCGCCAAGCGGCTGGGGGTGGTCGCCCTCACGAGCCCCTGCCGGTCCGTCGCGGAGGCGGCCGCCCGGGAGCGAGTCTCGGGGGAGGACCTGGAGAGGCTCTCGATCGCCGTGCTCCAGCGCGGGCTCGCCACACCTCACGAGCTCGATCTCGAGCTCTGGCACCGGCCGCAGGCGGAGGTGGCGGCGGCCCGGCGCGGGCTCGACGCCTTCCGGGACGGGGCGTGGTCGCGCCCGGAGGCTGCCCTGCGACAGGTGTGGGACAGTCGTCCTGATCTGCCCGCGCTGCAGACCAACGTCGGGCTCGTGCACGTGCCGACCGGACACTTCCTGGGCTGCCCGGACGGCTTCGTCGAGGCGCTGGGGCTGGTGCTGCAGGTGCACTCGCGGCAGTTCCACCAGGGCATCGACGACCGCGGAGGCGACCGCTGGGCCACCACCGTCGAGAAGGACGGCGCCATGGTCGGGGTGGGGCTGCGCGTGCTGGGGGTGACGCCATGGACGCTCTACCGGCGGCCGGGCAGCTTCATGGGTCGGGTCGAAGACCTGGTGCGCCTGGGACCGCCGGCGCCGAAGCCCGAGGTGCGCGTTGTGCCGCCCCGCTGAGACCGCCGCCCCTGGGTCCGCGGCGCCGGTCACCTCCCCCAGGCGCACGCTTGTGCATCTCCTTGTGTCACGGACGTGCCTCTGAGCACGCTTGTGACACAAGGAGACGCACGACCAGACGCACAAGCGTGCCCGGTCCACCCGTCAGCCCCATCAGCCCCATCAGCCTCGGCATTTCGCCAGCCTGTTGGCTGCCCGTGCCCGCCAGCGTGACGCTGCGCGTCAGCCCGCCAGCGCGTGGCTGTTCGTGCCCATCAGCCAGCCGGCCACGCCGAGGGCGGCTCAGGCGCGAGGGACGACGAGCGCCGTGGCGATGCAGGCGACGCCCTCGCCGCGGCCGGTGAGCCCGAGCCCGTCGGTCGTGGTGGCGCTCACCGACACCGCGGCCCCGCCCAGGGCCGCCGACATGGCTGCGGCTGCCTCCGCGCGGCGCGGCCCCACCTTGGGTCGGTTGCCGACGACCTGCACGGCGACATTGCCGACCTGCCACCCGGCCGCCGTCAGCATCTCGTGCACGTGGGCGAGCATCTGCCGGCCGCTGGCCCCGGCCATCTCCGGTCGTCCGGTGCCGAAGACCGAGCCGAGGTCCCCCAGCCCCGCGGCGGACAGCAGCGCGTCGCACGCCGCGTGCGCAGCGACGTCGCCGTCGGAGTGCCCCTCGATGCCCCGCTCCCCCGGCCACTCCAGGCAGGCGAGCCAGAGGGCGCGGGCGTCGTCGGCATACCCGTGGACGTCCACCCCGATCCCGGTGCGCGGCACGACGGTCGTCATCGGCAGGCTTCCTCGACGAGGGTGGCGGCGTCCTCGACGCCGGTGGTCGCGGTGTCGATCCTCAGCTCGGCGCCCGCCCAGGCGGTCCAGTCCTGCGCTCGGACCTCCTCCCAGGTGGGGACCCGGTGCCCGTCGATGTCGGCGACCCGACCCTCGACCCGGCTGCGGTGCAGGTCGTCGTCCGAGCACACCAGCTCCACGCGGACGAGCCGGGCACCGACGTCCGCCGCGAGGCCCTCCCACGCCGCCCGCGCCTCGGGCACCGCGTTGACCAGGTCGGCCACGACCGGTCGCCGTGCGGTGGCCTGGTCGGCGGCGACGGCGAGCGCGACGGCATACCCCCGCGCCCCGACCTCGGAGCCGGGCATCCCCGCCCGCACCAGCGCCTGCTCGACGGTGTCGACCCGCACGTGGGTCGCGGCGAGCCGCCGGCACAGGGCCCGCGCGAGCCTCGTCTTGCCGACCCCCGGCAGCCCGGCGAGGACGACCAGGAGGGGCTCGGCCGCTGCGCGCTCCCCGTCGACCCAGCGCGCGGCGATCTCGAGGTCGCCGGGGGTGGTGACCTTGAGCGCCCGGGGGTCGCCGGGGACGACCGCGACGCGACCGCCGGTGGCCTCGACCATCCCCGCGTCGTCAGTATGCCGTGCCTCGCCCCGCGCCTGCCCGTGCGCCCGCTCCAGGGTGGCGCGACGGAAGCCCTGCGGGGTCTGCACCGCGCGCAGACCCGCGCGGTCGGGGGTGGCGGCGACGATCTCGACGGACCCCTCGGCAAGGACCTGCTTGACGGTGTCGGTGACCGGCAGCGCCGGCACCACGGCGTCGTGCCCGGCCCGCACGGCGGCGGCGACGCGGTCGAACACCGCGGTGGGCGTGAAGGCGCGGGCGGCGTCGTGCACCAGCACGACGTCGAGGTCGGCCGGCAGCGCGGCCAGGCCTCCCGCGACGGAGTCGGCGCGCTCGGCCCCGCCGGGCACGACGCTCACGGCCGGACCGGTGACCTGGTCGACCATCTGCTGCCACCCGGTCGGGTCCGGCGGAGCCACGACGACCACGTGCCGCAGCCCCTGGGTGCCCAGCGCGCGCTCCAGCGCATGGAGGACCAGGGGCCGCGCGCGGGCGGCGGTGCCGACAGGCACGAGGGCCTTGGGCCGACCCGCACCGAGGCGGGTGCCGCGCCCGGCGGCGACGAGGATGATGCCGACGCCACCCGCGGCGACGTCCGGCCCCATCGTCAGGAGGCGAGGACCTCGTCGAGGGTGGCCTCAGCGGTGTCCTCGTTGGTCTTCTCGGCGAGCGCGAGCTCGCTGACCAGGATCTGGCGAGCCTTGGAGAGCAGTCGCTTCTCACCCGTGGACAGACCGCGGTCCTTGTCCCGGCGCCACAGGTCGCGCACGACCTCGGCGACCTTGATGACATCGCCCGAGGCGAGCTTCTCGAGGTTGGCCTTGTAGCGGCGCGACCAGTTGGTCGGCTCCTCGGTGTGCTCGGCGCGCAGCACGGCGAAGACCTTGTCCAGGCCGTCCTTGCCGACGACGTCACGGACGCCGACCAGGTCGCAGTTGTCTGCCGGCACCTCGATCGTCAGGTCTCCCTGGGCGACCTTGAGCTTGAGATAGAGTTTCTCCTCGCCCTTGATGGTTCGCGTCTTCATCTCTTCAATGAGAGCGGCCCCATGATGGGGGTAGACAACCGTCTCTCCGACCTTGAACGTCATCGTGGTAAAGCCCCTTTCGGCGGACTCCCAGGATACCACGCGTGGCGCAGGTCACGTAATCCTGAGAACGATGTTTCCGCAGGTCAAAGGGTTGACAAGCATCAGGTGATGTGCTCCGGGCGGGGTCCCCATAGCCCCCGGGGTATGCCGGGACGCCCCCCTCCGCAGCACCCTCCGCCGGGCCCGCCCGCGGCTCCGGCGGACGGTCGGGGAGCCGCGTCGGTGCAGGTGGCGGGGCAGGTCGACGCAGGACGGGGACCGCCCCCGCCCGGGCCTCGGCCAGGTGCCGAGGGGACGACGGGCGGGGCGTGCGGCCCGGACGCTAGGCTGTCCTCGTGACGACTGCACGCACCTCCCGCACCCGCCTCCCGGCTGCCCTGGTGACCGGCGCGCTCGCCGCGCTGGCCCTCACCGGATGCTCGGTCAACTCCCCCCAGGCGACCACGTTCGTCTACGCCCCCGCGGACGGCGTGCAGGTGAACGGCGAGGCGTTCGACGTGCGCGACCTGCTCCTGGTGTCTCAGGGCGACGGAGCACCCGCCGTGGTCTCCGGTGCCGTCATCAACCAGACCGCCGAGCCCCTCACGGTGACCGTGAGCGTGGCCGGGGAGAGCCTGAGCCCCGAGGTGACCGTCGACCCGCACGCCTCGGCCCGCCTGGACGGCGGCCTGTCCAACGACGGCACCGAGGGCGAGCGGGTCGTCGTGCCCGCCCTGGAGGGACCCTCCGGCCAGAACGTCGAGGTCCGCGTCAGCGGTGAGGGAGAGACGCTCTCCTCCACCGCCCCCGTGCTCCTCCCGCAGGGCCCCTACGCCATCTTCGCCGACGACGCCGGCGGCCCGGTCGAGCCTCCCGAGGAGCACGACGAGGGCGACCACTGAGCCGATCCCCGGGCAGCAGCAGCGCCAGCGACGAGGCCCCGGACCGACCAGGTCCGGGGCCTCGTGCGTCGCCGGCGGGCTCTCAGCTCTCGCGCGGCACGCTCCCCGGGTAGCGGTCGTCGTCCCCGGGCAGCTGCTCGTCGTGCCACACCCCGGTCACGAGGTAGACCACGCGCAGCGCGACCGAGACCGCGTGGTCGGCATACCGCTCGTAGTAGCGGGAGAGCAGCGTCGCGTCCACCGTCACCTGCGTCGGCTGGGCCGACGAGGGCTCGAGCAGGAGGCGGAAGACCTCGCGGTGCAGGCGGTCCATGGTGTCGTCGGCCCGGATGAGCTCGCCCGCCCCGTCGGCGTCCTTGCTGTCGATGATGTCGCCGGCCCGCAGGATCATGGCCTCGGCGGTCGTGGCCATCTCCGCGAAGGTCGGGCGCAGCTCGTCGGGGAGGGCGGGCGCGGGGTAGCGCAGCCGGGTCAGCTTGGCGACGTGCCGCGCCAGGTCCCCGCTGCGCTCGAGGTCCGAGCTCATCCGCAGGGCGGTGACCATCTGCCGCAGGTCGGTCGCCACCGGCTGCTGCCGGGCGAGCACGTCGATGGCGCGGTTGTCCAGCTCGCGGCGCAGGGCGTCGATGAGCTGGTCGTCGGAGATGACCTCCTGGGCCAGGGCGAGGTCGGTCTCCATGAGGGACGCCGTGGCTCGCCGGAGCGCCGTCGCCGACAACCGGCTCATCTGCACCAGCTGTCCGCTGATGAGGTCGAGCTCCTCGGTGAACGCGCTGCGCATGCCTGCCTCCTCGGGGTCGGGGTGGGGGGACGGGGCTCTTGCCCCATTGTCGGACACCCGGACAGGTGCCACCAGCGTGGAACCGTGACAGACCCACGTGAACGCCGCACGACCCCCGGGTGAACTCTCGCCGGACAGGGCACCCCCCGGGCACCCGACGTGCACGAGGTGGTCAGCAGCAGACCCTAGGCTGGTCATCGTGAACCCCCTTACCGCCGGGCTCCTGGGGCTCCTCGTGGGGCTGCTGCTGGCAGCGCTGGTGTGGTCGCTCGTGCGATCCGCCGGGCGCCCCGCCGGCGACCCCGAGGGCGCCCCGCCGGTCGGGGTCGTGCCCGAGGGCGCCACGCAGGTGCTGTCGGTGCTGCGCTCGGGCGCCATCGTCGCCGACCGCTCGGCGCAGGTGCACGTCGCCACGGGGGCCGCCCTGGCCTTCGGGCTGGTCCGGGGGAACGACCTCGTCAACACCCGGCTGCGCGAGCTCGTCGCCGAGGTGCTCACGCACGGCCAGGTCACCGAGGACGAGCTGGAGTACGTCCGGGGCCCGCTGTCCTCCGGCAGGGTGCTGCTGGCCGTGCGGGTGGCCCCGTTCGGCGACGGCCTGGCGCTCATCCTCGTCGACGACCGCACGCAGGCCCGGCGGGTGGAGGAGGTGCGCCGCGACTTCGTGGTCAACGTCAGCCACGAGCTCAAGACGCCGGTCGGGGGGCTGGCCCTGCTCGCCGAGGCGATCGCCGGGGCCGCGGACGACCCGGACGCCGTGAGCCGCTTCGCGGGCCGGATGAAGGTCGAGAGCGAGCGGCTCACCCGCCTGGTGGCCGAGATCGTCGACCTGTCCCGGCTCCAGGCCGGTGACCTGCTGGCCGACATGGTCGTCGTGGACGTCGCGGCCTGCGCCGAGGAGGCGGTGGACCAGGCCCGGGTCGTGGCCGGGGCGCGCACGGTGGTGGCGGCCCCCGCGGGCCGACCGGAGAACCTGCGCATCTATGGCGACCACGACCTCGTGACGACCGCCATCCGCAACCTCGTCACCAACGCGATCGCCTACTCCGACGACAAGACCCGCGTCGGGGTGGTCACCCGGCGAATCGACGACCTGGTCGAGGTCTCGGTGTCCGACCAGGGCCGCGGCATCTCCGCGCAGGACCAGGAGCGCATCTTCGAGCGCTTCTACCGCGTCGACCCGGCGCGGTCGCGCCGCACCGGCGGCACCGGGCTGGGCCTGTCCATCGTCAAGCACATCATGGCCGGGCACGGCGGCAGCGTCTCGGTCTGGAGCGAGGAGGGGCAGGGCTCGACCTTCACCCTGCGCTTCCCCGCCGCCGTCGGTGAGACGCGCGCCGTCGGCACCCCCGCGCCGTACCAGCAGGGGCGCCCCGTCCAGGTGTTCGACCCCGCCCACGGCGACGCCCCGACACCCGCCTCGAAGGCGGACCGACCTGACCGAGGAAAGGTGACCCGATGACCCAGATCCTGGTGGTGGAGGACGAGGAGTCCTTCTCCGACCCGTTGGCCTACCTGCTCCAGAAGGAGGGGTATGACGTCACCGTCACCGAGACGGGGACGGACGGGCTGTCCGAGTTCGAGCGCAACGGCGCCGACCTCGTCCTCCTGGACCTCATGCTGCCGGGCATGTCCGGCGTCGACGTCATCCGGGCCCTCCGCCAGCGCTCGAGCGTGCCGGTCATCATGCTCACCGCCAAGGACTCCGAGGTCGACAAGGTGGTCGGCCTGGAGCTGGGCGCCGACGACTACGTCACCAAGCCCTACTCCGGCCGCGAGCTGCTCGCCCGGATCAAGGCGGTGCTGCGCCGGCAGAGCGAGCCCGAGGAGCTCATGCCGTCCACCGTCGAGTCCGGGCCGGTCCGCATGGACGTGGAGCGGCACACGGTGTCCGTGGACGGGAAGTCCGTGTCGCTGCCGCTCAAGGAGTTCGAGCTGCTCGAGATGCTGCTGCGCAACGCCGGGCGGGTGCTCACCCGGGGCCAGCTCATCGACCGGGTCTGGGGCAGCGACTACGTCGGCGACACCAAGACCCTGGATGTGCACGTCAAGCGGCTGCGCGCCAAGATCGAGCCCGACCCGTCGCACCCGCAGCACATCGTCACGGTCCGCGGGCTGGGCTACAAGTTCGAGACCAGCTGACTCGACCGCTCCAGCCGGGCGCGGGCGGGGGGAGTCCGGGGGGCGCAGCCCCCCGGAGGTCTACTTCTTGCCCTGGTCGGCGACGGCCTGGATCGCGTCGGCGGCGGCCGCCGGGTCGAGGTAGCGCCCGCCCGGGGTGGTCGGCGCGAGGTCGGCGTCGAGCTCGTAGAGCAGCGGGATGCCGGTGGGGATGTTGAGCCCCGCGATGTCCTCGTCGCTGATGCCGTCGAGGTGCTTGACCAGGGCCCGCAGGCTGTTGCCGTGGGCGGCGACCAGCACCGTTTGCCCCTCGCGCAGGTCGGGGACGATCGCGTCGTCCCAGTAGGGCAGCATCCGGGCGACGACGTCCTTGAGGCACTCGGTGCGCGGCAGGTCCTCGCCGAGGTCGGCGTAGCGGGGGTCGCCGGCCTGGGAGAACTCGGCGTCGTCCTCGATGGGCGGGGGCGGGGTGTCGAAGCCACGACGCCAGGCCATGAACTGCTCCTCGCCGTACTTCTCCCGCGTCTGCGCCTTGTCCAGGCCCTGCAGCGCCCCGTAGTGGCGCTCGTTGAGCCGCCAGTGCCGGTGCACGGGGATCCAGTGGCGGTCGGCGACGTCCAGCGCGGTGTTGGCGGTGGTGATCGCGCGACGCAGCAGGGAGGTGTGCAGGACGTCCGGCAGCAGGTCCTCCTCCAGCAGCAGCTCGCCGGCCCGGCGCGCCTCCTCGTGGCCGGTCGGCGTGAGGTCGACGTCGACCCACCCGGTGAAGAGGTTCTTCTCGTTCCACCGGCTCTCGCCGTGGCGCAGCAGGATCAGGGTGTATGCGGCCTCGCTCATGCGGCCCACCCTACCGATCAGGGCCGACCGACCGGGCCCTCGGTCGAGGACTCGAGCTCGGCCCGGAAGGCCTCGAGGTTGGCGGTGGACTCGCCGCGGTCCACCCGCCAGGCCCACTCGCGCCGGATCGAGGTCCAGAAACCCAGTCGCAGCAGCTCGTTGAAGGGCTCGTCGCAGGCCGCCAGCACCGCGCCGAGCATCTCGTCGAGCACCGACTCGTCCACGAGCCCGGCCAGCGGGACGCGTCCGGTGAGGTAGACGTCGCCACTGGCGTCCACGGCATACCCCACGCCGGGCAGCCGCAGCGCCCGTCGCAGGAGGTAGCGGTAGAACGCCTCGTGGTTCTCGTCCGGGTTGCGGATGACGAAGGCGCGCAGCTCCAGCGCGCGCTCCCCCACGACGAGGGACAGGACGGTCCGCAGCTTGCGCTCCCCCGGCAGGGCGACCGCGGTCTCCCCCGGACGGGTGCCGACCTCCCAGGCGACCCCGAGGGCGTCGAGCTGCTCGCGGAGCCGGGTCTGCGCGGACTCATCCATGCGGGCCTCCTCGCCGACGTGCGTGCTGGTCCTTCGCGGCAGCATAGGCCGACAGCAGGGCGTCCACCGTGCGCTCCCACGAGTAGCCCTGCGCGTGCGCCACGCCCTGCGCCGACCACGCCGCCCGCTCCTGCGCGTCCTCGAGACGCCGCAGCGCGTGCTGCAGGGCGTCCGCCCACGTGCCCGGGTCGTGCCCGTCGACCAGGACGCCGGCCTCCCCCACCGCGAGCGGCAGCCCGCCGACGCGCGCGGCCAGGACCGGGGTGCCGCAGGCCAGGGCCTCGATGGCGACCAGCCCGAAGGACTCGTTGTGGGACGGCACGACCACGAGGTCGGCGGCCCGCATGCGGCGCGCCAGCTCCGCACGGGTCACCGGCGGGGCGACGTGCACCAACCCCTCGACGCCCTCGGCGGCGGCCAGCTGCTGCAGCGCCCCCGGGGTGGCCGTGCCGGAGCCCGAGAGCCCGCCCAGCACCGAGACGACCAGCCGGTCGCGCAGCGCGGGGTCACGCCGGACCAGCTCGGCGGCCGCGCGCACCAGCACGTCGGGGGCCTTGAGCGGCTGGATGCGGCCGACGAAGAGCAGCACCCGGTCCTGCGGCGCCAGCCCGAGGGCGCGGCGGTCGGCGGCGCGGTCCCCGGGCCGGAAGGTCTCCAGGGCGACCCCGGGCGGGACGACGTGCACGCGTGCGGGGTCGGCGGAGTAGAGCTGCACGAGGTCGCGGGCCTCGGACGGGGTGTTGGCGACCAGCGCGTCAGCCCGGTCGACGAGCTCCTGCTCGCCCGCGACCCGCGTCTGCGGCTCGGGGGTGTCGCCCGCCGCGAGCGCGGCGTTCTTGACCCGGGCCATGGTGTGCATGGTCTGCACCAGCGGCACGTCGAAGCGTCGGGCGGTGAGGCCGCCGGCCTGGCCGGACAGCCAGTAGTGGGCGTGGATGACGTCGTAGTGCCCCTCGGCGAGGCCGGCGACGTGCCGCGACAGGTCGTCGGCGAAGGCGCAGAGGTGACCCGGGAGCTCGTCCTTGGGCACCCCCTCGCGCGGCCCGGCCGGGACGTGGTGCACCGTCACGTCGAGGCCCGGCTCGAGCTCGACGCTCCCGGACCCGTCGGAGCCCGCGCGGGTGAAGATGTCGACCTCGACGCCACGACGCGCGAGCCGGGTCGCCGTCTCCACGACGTAGACGTTGAGACCGCCCGCGTCCCCGGTGCCCGGCCGCTGCAGCGGTGAGGTGTGCAGCGAGACCATCGCGACCCGGCGGACCGGCGGGTCGGCGGCGGTCGTCGTCACGCCAGCAGTGTGGCACGCGGCGCCGGGGGTCGACCTAGTCTGGGTCGGTGCCCGCCCGCCCCGTCCGCCGACCCGTCGGCGCTATCACCCGCGGCACCACCAACCCCAACCGGCTGCGCAAGGTGGACCGCTGGATGGGGTACGCGCTGGGCGGCCTCCTGCGGGCGGCGCCGGAGCCGCCCGTGGTGGTCGACCTGGGCTTCGGCGCCTCGCCGGTCACCGTGCTGGAGCTGGCCGACCGGCTGCGCCGGGTGCGCCAGGACGTCCGGCTGGTCGGGGTGGAGATCGACCCCGTACGGGTCGAGCGGGGTCGCCCGCTGGCGGACCCGCCTGGGGTGGACTTCGCGCTCGGCGGCTTCGAGGTGCCGCTGCCGGGGGCGCTGGGGGCGGACGCGCGACCGACGGTGGTGCGGGCGTTCAACGTGCTGCGCCAGTATGCCGAGGACGAGGTGGCGCCGGCCTGGACCCGGGTGACGCAGAGGCTGGCCCCGGGTGGCGCGCTCGTGGAGGGCACCTGCGACGAGCTGGGCCGGCTGGCGAGCTGGGTGGACGTCCGTCGTGGTCCGGACGGGGGGCCGGAGCCGCTGTCCCTCACCCTGTCGCTGCGTCTGGCGGGGCTGGAGTCGCCCTCGGTCGTCGCCGAGCGGCTGCCCAAGGTGCTCATCCACCGCAACGTCCCGGGCGAGCCCGTGCACGCCTTCCTCGGGGCGCTGGAGTCCGCATGGGCGAGGTCGGCGCCGATGGCGAGCTACGGCGCCCGCCAGCGGTTCGTGGCCACCGCCCGCGCCCTGCGCGGGGACGGCTGGCCGGTGAGCGGCGGCGTCGCCCGGTGGCGCCTCGGTGAGCTCACCGTCGCCTGGCCCGCCGTCGCCCCCACCTCGACGACCTCCACCCCCGCACCGGACGCGCGGTAGGCATACACCGGACGCGTGCCAGGCATACACCGGACGCGTGCCAGGCATACACCGGACGTCGCCCGCCGCCGACAGGCTGCGTCCAGCCAGGCGGCGTAGGGTGGTTGCATGCCAGCCATCTACGAGGCACAGAACCTGCTGCAGGTCGTCGTGGGCGTCGCGGTCTTCGGGATGATGCTGTGGGCGCTCATCGACTGCGCCCGCACCCGGGCCGACGCGTTCGCCGCCGCGGGCAAGCGGACCAAGCAGTTCTGGCTGCTCCTCACCGGCGGCGCGGCGCTCATCGGCTTCATCTTCATGTTCAGCCCGTTCTCGATCTTCAACGTCATCGCCGTGGTCGCCGCCGCGGTCTACCTCGCGGACGTCCGCCCGGCCGTGAAGTCGGTCCAGGGGCACGGCGGGGCGTCCAGCCACATGGGTCCCTACGGCCCCTGGTGACCCCCCCCGGGTCGGGGGTATGCCCGGTGCGGTCTGAGCACGCGTCCGGTGCGGTCTGAGCACGCGTCCGGTGCGGCCTGAGCACGCGTCCTGTGCGGTGGTGACGGTGACGGGCCCTGGCTCGAGCGGTCAGGTGTCGACGAGCAGGGTGAACGGGCCGTCGTTGACGAGCTCGACCTCCATCATCGCGCCGAAGCGGCCGGTGGCGACCTCGACGCCCCGTTCCCGCAGCGCCGCCACGACGGCCTCGACCAGGGGCTCGGCCACCGCCCCCGGCGCCGCGTCGCCCCAGGAGGGACGTCGGCCCTTGCGGGTGCTGCCGTAGAGGGTGAACTGGCTGACCACCAGCACCGGCGCCCCGGTCTCGAGCACCGACCGCTCCTCGCGCAGGATCCGCAGCTCGGCGATCTTGCGCGCCATCGTCGCCACGTCGGCCGGGCCGTCGTCGTGGGTGGCGGCCACCAGCGCCACGAGACCCGGACGGGTGATCTCCCCGACCACCTCGCCCTCGACCCTCACCGCAGCCCGGGTGACCCGCTGCAGCACCGCCCGCACTAGCCCGCCCCCGGCCGGCCGTGCCCGGGGGACACCGCCCGTGCCCGCATCAGCGCGCCTCGGGCAGCACGGCGCGCACCGCGCCGACCCGCTCTCCGTGCCCGCGCACCACCGCCCGCGCGTCGAGGGCGTCCATCACGTCCGCCGCCTCAGGACCCAGCTCGTGCGCCCCCGCCCGGCGCAGGGCGGCGGTCGCGACGACCACCCGAGCCCGCTCCCCGCCGTCGGTGATCTTGACGGACAGGCCGCGACCGTCCGCCAGCCCCACGGCGTAGACCGACTCCGCGCCGTCCTTGGCGATGAGGCCGGGCACCGCCGCGATGAGCTCGGTCACGTCGCGACCGGTGCCGCCGAGGAACTCCGGGTGGCGCCGGATCGCCTCCGCGACCCGCCCCTCCTCGGTCGAGGCGTCCGCCGCGGCGATCCGCCCGAAGGCCCGGGCCAGCCCGGTGGAGGACACGCCGAGCGCGGGCGCCCCGCACCCGTCCACCGTCGAGACCGCGACGGGCTCGCCGGTGAGCTCCTCCACCACCTCGACGACGAGCCGCTGCAGCGGGTGCTCGGGGTCGAGGTAGCTGCCGGTGTCCCAGCCCGCCGCCACGCAGGCCGCCAGCATGCCGCTGTGCTTGCCCGAGCAGTTCTGCGCCAGCGAGGTCGCGGGACTCCCCTCCCGCACCCAGCGCCGCCGCTCGTCCTCGTCGAACGGCAGCTCGGGCGTGTTGCGCAGCGCCGACTCGTCCAGACCCACGGAGGCGAGGATCCGCCGGGCCCCCTCGAGGTGTCGCTCCTCCCCCGAGTGGCTGGCGCAGGCGAGCGCGAGCAGCTCCCCCTCCAGCACGGCGCCCGCGCGCAGCATGGCGACCGCCTGCAGGGGCTTGAGCGAGGACCGCGGCAGGATCGGCGCGTCGACGGGCCCGAGGGCGAGCTCCGGCGAGCCGTCCGGGCCGGTCAGCGCGACGACGCCGTGGTGCACGGACTCGACGAAGCCGTTGCGCACCACCTCGGCGACGACCGGCGCGGACGCCAGGGGTGAGTCGGAGGTCTGCGGGGGGTGGGCTGCCATGCGCCCGATCCTGCCAGCCGTCCCCGGAGCCCCGGCACCCCGGGAGGCCCGGGTATGCCCTCGCTCAGCCGGCGACGACCACCGTCTGCGCGGCGGACGCGCCGTCGGCGAGCAGCGTCATACCGGGGTCGAGGTTGCGCTTGACCAGCGCCAGCGCGATCGGTCCGTCCTCGGCGTGCCGCGCCACCGTGGTGAGCCGGCCGACCGCACGACCCCCCTCCAGCGGCGTCAGCTCGGTCCCCGCCTCGGGGATGACGTGCCCCGAGCCGTCGAGGTGCAGGAAGACGACCCGCCGGGGCGGGCGTCCGAGGTTCTTCACCCGGGCGACCGTCTCCTGGCCCCGGTAGCAGCCCTTGTGCAGGTGGACGGCCGTGCGCAGCCAGTCCAGCTCGTGCGGGATGGTGCGGTGGTCGGTGTCCACGCCGGCCCGGGGCCGCCAGGCGGCGACCCGCAGCGCCTCCGCCGCCCAGGTGCCGGCGAGCGGCCGGTCGCCCACCGCCGCCGCGAGCTCGGAGCGGGGCACGAGGAGCTCGCGCCAGGCGCGGCCGTGGCCCGGGTGCTCCTCCCCCTCGGGGCCGTAGCAGAACGTGTCGCCGACCGGCCCCGGCCACGGGTCCACCCAGGCGACCGGCTCGCCGTCGACCGACTCGCGGGCGACCGGCTCGCCGAGCACGGCGTACGCCGCGCTGACGTCGGCGACCTCCACCCGCAGCATGAACCGCATCGAGTCCAGCCAGCCCGCCACCGCCGCGGCCGCGCCCGGCTCGGTGGTGATCCACGTGGTCGTGCCGTCGTCGACGACGTGCAGCGCGTGCTCGACGTGCCCCTTGGGCGAGAGGACGAGCGTCTCGGCCGAGCGCCGGGCGGGCAGGTCGACCAGCTGCTGGGTCGTCAGCGAGTGCAGCCAGCTCAACCGGTCCGCACCGGTGACCGTGACCACGCCGCGGTGGGAGAGGTCGACGACGGCCAGCCCCTCGGCGAGCAGCCGTTGCTCACGGTGCGGGTTGCCGTAGTGCGCGGCCACCCCCGCGTCGACCCCGGTGCCGTCCACGGCCCCCTGCCGCTCCAGCAGCACGCTCATCGTCTCCTCCTCCTGACGTCCGGGCCGGTCACCACCACCACGGTACGCGCCCGTCGTCACGGAGAACATGCAGGCTGCAGGCATACAATCCGGCCCATGCCGGCTCACGACACCTCCCGCCACCGCGAGGACCAGCCCACCCGCGACCGCGGATCACGCCACCCGGTGCGTGCCCTCGTCGTCGGGGTGGGCCTGCTGGCGCTCGTGGGGGTCCTCGCCCTGGGCGGCTACGCGTTCTTCCTCCAGCGGACCGTCGAGGGCAACATCGAGCGGGAGGACCTCAACGCCGACGACAACTCGGTCGTGACCATCTCCCCGGACCGGTTCGGCTCCACCCGGCCCGGTGAGGACGAGGCCGAGGCCGAGGACGACGGGTCGGTCGACCTGGACGGGACGGTCGGACCGGACGGCGGGACCGGCGAGGAGCAGTCCGAGGAGGACGCCGCCGCCCCCATCGTGGGCGAGGACGGCGAGGAGATCGAGGTGCCGACCAGCGAGTTCGTCGCCACCAGCCCCGAGCGGCCCGCGGAGGCCGGGGAGGCCATGAACTTCCTCATCATCGGCTCGGACAGCCGCGACCTGTCCGTGGAGCGCGGCCGCTCGGACGTCATCGTGCTCATGCACGTCAACGACGAGCGCGACCGGGTCGACCTCATCCACTTCCCGCGCGACCTCTTCGTGCCGATCGCCGGCACCGGTGGCTCCTCCAAGATCAACGCGGCCTACTCCTACGGCGGGGCCCCGCTGCTCGTCCAGACCCTGCAGCCGCTCATCGACGTGCCGATCGACCACGTCGTCATCGTCAACTTCGAGAGCTTCCGCGCGATGACCGACGCCATCGGCGGGGTCGACGTCAACGTCGCCGAGGCCTCCCCCGGCTTCCCCGAGGGCGTCATGCACATGGACGGCGCGACCGGGCTGGAGTTCGTCCGGGAGCGGTATGCCCTGTCCCAGGGCGACATCTCCCGCGGGCAGCGTCAGCAGGCCTTCATCCAGGGGATCATGACCGAGGCGCTCTCCCGGGAGACGCTGACCAACCCGGCCCGGCTCTCCCGGTTCGTCGACGCGGCGACGACGAACCTCACGGTGGACGCGGACCTGCAGGTGGGCGACATGCGCGACCTGGGGTTCGCCATGCGCGGCGTGCGCGGCGACGACATCCACTTCGAGACCGCGCCGTGGAGCGGCATCGCCGACCACCCGGTGGCCGGCTCCATCGTCGTCATGGCCGACGAGCAGATGCAGGTCCTCTCCGAGCACCTGAAGAACGACACCATGGAGGACTACACCGACCCGGTGTCCCCGCGCTCGGGCTTCGGCGGCTAGTCCCTACCATGGTGGGGTGCCCATCGAACTCGACCCGACCATGCACCCGGACAACGCCCCCCTCGCCTGGCTGCTCGGCACCTGGGCCGGGGCGGGGGTCGTCGGCTACCCGACGATGACGTCCCGCAACTTCGGCCAGGAGGTCGAGGTGACCCACGACGGTCGCCCGTTCCTGCACTGGACCTCCCGGACCTGGCTGCTCGACGAGCAGGGCGAGAAGGAGGAGATCTTCGCCGTCGAGAGCGGCTACTGGCGACCGCAGCCGGACGGCGACGTCGAGCTGCTCCTCGCCCACCCGACCGGCGTCGTCGAGATGTACTACGGCAAGACCGGCCAGGCCAAGGTCGAGGTCGCCACCGACAGCATCGTGCGCAGCCCCAGCTCCCCGGAGTATGCCGCGGCGCAGCGGCTCTACGGCTACGTCAACAGCAACCTCATGTGGGTCATGGACATGGCCGCGCACGGGCACGAGATGCAGTCCTACATGTCCGCCGAGCTCCGGCGGGTCTGAGGACGCTCAGCCGGGGAAGGACGAGGGCAGGAACGCCAGGCCCACGAGGTAGGGCGTGACGCCCACGACGAGCACCGACAGGACGCCCGTCACCAGGCGGGGGCGTGAGTGCACCAGCGTGGGCAGCCCCACCAGCACGGCCCGCAGGGCGTGGCTCACCGCCCCGGCCGCCACCCCGAGCAGCACCCAGGTCTCCCACGGCGCCCCGAGCGAGAGCGCGACGCCGAGCGAGGCGGCAGCACCCCCGGCCATGGCCAGCGCCAGCAGCCACCCGGCCAGCGCCCGCCAGCGGACCGCCAGGTCCGTCACCGACGAGGCCGCGGACGCGGCCAGGGCCCCCAGCAGGAGCCCGATGCCCCCCGCCGTGTGGCTCGCGGGGACCATGAGGATCCCGCATGCCACCAGGGCCAGCCCGAGCACCACGGCGCTGACCGACTGCACCACCCGGGGCCGGCCGTCCCGACGCAGGATCTGGTGCAGGAAGGCGGTGATCATCGCCAGCGCCAGGGCCGCCGGGACCCATTCCAGCCAGGGCTCCTCCTGGCGGACCCCCACCGAGACCACCAGCGCGAGCCCTCCGATGAGGAGCACCGCGGCGGTGCCCCGCGGCGAGGGCAGCCCGAGGGTGCCCGACCAGCCCCAGGCGACCACCACGGCGCACGCCGCGAGGGTCACCGACAGCAGCCAGGGCGCGGCGACCGCCGACACGGCCAGCAGGCCCGCCACGGCGCACACCACCACCGCCAGCGCCCCCACCAGTGCTGGCGTGGGGGCATCGGCGACCCGCGCGCTCGAGGTGGGGTACGGCATACCTCCATCTTGCCGCACCCGTCCTGGTGGAGCCCGCAGGCGGGGTGACTCCTTATCCTGGGTCCGTGGCCGACCTGGTCCTGCTCACCCCGCGCCCCGCCGAGGACACCTCGGCGGCGCTCGTGCTGCCCGGTCTGGCCCTGCTGCCGCACCGGGTCTCGGTCCTGGGGATGGACGTCGGCACCCTCGTCAGCCGGGGCGACCCGGACCTCGTGCTCGTGGACGCGACCGCCGACCTGGTGCAGGCCCGCGGGGTGCTGCGCTCGCTGTCCGCCCTGGGTCTGGGGGTGCCGGTGCTCGCCGTCGTCGGCGAGGGCGCCCTCGCGGTCCTCGACGACCAGTGGCCGATGGACGACCTGGTCATCGCCACCGCGAGCCCGGCCGAGCTGTCCGCGCGGCTGCGGCTGGCCCTGGGCCGCGGGCCGCGCGACGCCGGTCCGGCGCCCGACCCGGTCAACGGGGCGGGGGGCGCGGAGGAGCCGGAGACCATCCGGGTCGCGGACGTCGTCGTGGACGAGGCGAGCTGGACGGTGCGGGCCGGGGGCCGGGCGCTGGACCTGACGTTCAAGGAGTTCGAGCTGCTGCGCTACCTCGTGCAGCACCCGGGCCGGGTGGTCACCCGCGACATCCTGCTCCAGCAGGTCTGGGGCGGGGACTACTACGGCGGCACGCGGACCGTGGACGTCCACATCCGCCGCCTGCGGGCCAAGCTCGGGCCGGAGCGGGAGTCGCTCATCGGGACCATCCGCGGCGTCGGCTACCGCTTCACCGGGGCGCGCACCACCGAGCGCTGATCTGCGTGCCAGACTGACCCCCATGCCTGGAGATCGCCCCCAGCCCGACATCGACGAGCTCCCCGCACTGCCCGGCCGCGTGTCGGGCGACGTGCTGGCCCTGGCCGTGCGGGCCTCGGGCCACGACGGCGTCAGACCGCTGTCCGAGCAGACCGTGCTGCAGGCACGCCGGCTGCCGGAGAGCAGCGCCAGCCACGAGACGGGGGTGCACCTCGTGGTGCGGGACGGCGCGCAGGGGCCGGTCGTCGGCTACGGCCACGTCGACACCAGCGACCCGGAGGCACCGTCCGCCGAGCTCGTCGTCGACCCCGAGCACCGACGCCGCGGCGTCGGCGGGGCCCTCCTAGACCACGTGCTGCGGCGCTGGCCGCAGGTGCGGCTGTGGAGCCACGGGGACCTGCAGGACGCGCGCACGCTCTACGCCTCCCGCGGGCTGCGGGTCGTCCGCGAGCTCTGGCAGATGGCCCGGCCGCTGGCCGGCGAGTGGGCCGACCTGCCCGATCACGTGGAGCTGCCCGAGGGCTTCGCCGTGCGGGCCTACCGGGTCGGCGCCGACGACGAGGCCTGGCTCGCGATCAACGCGCGAGCCTTCGCCGACCACGCCGAGCAGGGCCGCACGACCCTGGCGGACCTGCAGGACCGCCAGCACGAGCCGTGGTTCGACCCCTCGGGCTTCCTCGTCGTGGAGGACACCACCGAGGTCGACCCCGACGGCCGCGCCCGGATGGCGGCCTTCCACTGGACCAAGGTCGAGACCGACCACCCCGAGACGGGCGAGGTCTACGTCGTCGGGGTGGACCCCGACTACCAGGGCCGGGGGCTCGGGACCGCGGTGACGCTGCTGGGGCTGCAGCACCTGCGCGCCTGCGGCGTGCAGGAGGCCACGCTCTACGTCGACGGGGACAACGCACCGGCGATCGCGACCTACCAGCGCCTCGGCTTCGAGCGCTCCGCGGTCGACGTCATGTATGCCGCGGGGGACGCGGAGGCATGAGCGGCGCCGGTCCGCCGGTCGTGCGCGCCGGCGGGGTGCTGCCGGTGCGTGTCCGCAAGGGAGGGCTGCAGGTCGCCCTCGTGCACCGGCCGCGCTACGACGACTGGTCCTGGCCCAAGGGCAAGCTGGAGCGCGGGGAGGACTACCCGGTCGCGGCCGTGCGCGAGACGTGGGAGGAGACCGGGCTGCGGGTGCGGCTGGGGGCCCCGCTGCCGGTCTCGCGCTACCGGTTGTCCGGTGGCTCCGACAAGCTCGTGCACTACTGGGTGGGCGAGGTCGTCGGCGGGAAGGGGGCCCTGGAGCACGAGGTCGACGAGGTGCGCTGGCTCTCGCCGGCGCTGGCCGGTCGCCGCCTGAGCTACGACCGGGACCGGGAGCAGCTGGCGGCCGTGGTCGACCTGCACGAGTCGCAGCGGCTCCCGACGTGGACCTTCCTCGTGGTGCGCCACGCCATGGCCGTCGCCCGGGGCGACTGGTCCGGCCCGGACCCGCTGCGGCCCCTCACCGGACCCGGGCGGCGCCGCTCGGCGCACCGGCTCGCGGACCTGCTGACGGCATACGGTCCGGAGCGGCTGCTCAGCAGCCCCTCGGTGCGCTGCACCGACACCCTCGCGCCGTTCGCGCGGTCGGCCGGGCTGGGCGTCACGACGAGGAAGGGGCTGTCGGAGGAGGGCTTCGAGAGCGACCCCCGCAAGCTGGGCAAGCACCTGGGGAGGGTGTTCGAGGGGGGCGTCTCGACCGCGCTGTGCACCCACGGTCCGCTGCTTCCCGACCTCGTGCGCGCGCTGCTCGAGCGGACCGCCGCGGGCATGGAGCGGTCCGAGGTGCGCGCCCTGCGGCGCCTCACGGAAGTGACGATGGACAAGGGCGAGGTCCTGGCCTGCACCATGACCGGCTCCGGGACGGCGGCCCAGGTCCTCGCGGCGACGAGGTACCGGCCCCGCTGAGCCGCCCCCGACCCGCCGGCCCTCGCGGTAGCGGGACGCCGGGCTCGCGGCAGACGGCGGAGCTGACCGGGGGGCCGGAGGGGGAGAGTGTGCGTGCCGGGCCGGGAGCGCCTCTCGGCGCGTGGCCGCTCGAAGCGGCGTGTGTTGGAGCCCGGGGCTGCCGCGGCCCGGCACGCGCAGACCACGGTACGCCTCTGCCCGAGGTTCCCCCAAACCTGCACCGGGAGGTGCGGAGGACGCCCCTCGGGTTCGTCACGACGTCTCGTGCCCGATCCCGCGTCCGGTGGTGCGCGACTGCAGCGGATAGGTCGCCGCCCGGGGCGATTCCACGACATACCCGGTGCAGTCGCGCCCTTGCGGGCCGGGGACTGCGCGCGGAATCCTCGCGGTCAGTGCAGGTCGCCCAGGCGCCAGAGGCCGGCGCAGGCGGCGAGGTCGTCGGCGGTGTCGCGCAGGCGCGCGGCCCGGGTCACCTGCTCGGACGGTATGCCGTCGTCCCCCGGGTCGGCGAGCCCCACCGCCATGACGTGGCAGAAGGCGCTGGCGCGCTCGAGGGCGATCGCGAGGTCGCCGGTGAAGACGCCCCCGAGGATCTGCTCGGTGAGGCGGCGCAGCGCGTCCGGGTCGGGGGGCTCGGCGACCCCGGCGATCGCGTGGTAGACCTCCGTGTGCCCGGACCCGGCGACGAACCGGCGCCCGACCTCCTCGGGCTGGCGCAGCACCCACTCGTGCAGCAGGTAGATCCGCCACAGGGCCCCGGGCAGGCTGCGGGCCGGCCGGTCCGACCACAGCTGGGCGACCGTGGCCAGCCCCACCTCACCGACCAGCCCCACCAGTCGGGAGGTCAGCTCGCTGTCCCGGGCCGACTCGGCGCGGCCCCGGCCGACCACCAGCTCGGCGCTGCGGTGGGCCGCCTCGGCGACCTCGAGCGGGTCGACCTGCTCGGAGGCGTCCTCGAGCCGGTCCGGCGGCCGCAGCGTGGGCCGGTGGAACCGGCGACGCGGCGCGTCCTCGCTCATCGCCGCACCACCACCACGCTGTCCGGGCCGAGCCGGAGCTCTCCGGCAGCCTCCTCGTCGTCCTGCGTGCCGCCCCGACCACCGTCCGGGCCGCCCACGACCCCCCGCAGCCGTTCGCCGACCTCGGCCGGGAAGGCCGCGACGAGGTCGGCCCTCACCGGTGCGCCGTCGTCACCGGCCGGCAGCGGCACGGGGATCTCGCCCTCACCGCCCAGCCGGGCCACGACCGCGACCCCGGGACGCACGACCGTGAGGACCTCCCCACCGGTGCCGTCCGGCTGCCGGGCCACCTCGCCGACGGTCCCGCGCACCTGCGGCGCGGTGTCCCGCCGCCAGTGCAGCAGGGCGCGGTAGAACGCCAGCACCTCGGCGTGCTCCCCCTCACCCACCTCGGACCAGCGCAGGGTCGAGGCCGCCACCGTCCCGGTGTCCTGCGGGTCGGGCACCTCCCCGGCCCAGCCGTGCTCGGCGAACTCCGCCTGCCGGCCCTCCCGGATCGACTGCGCGAGCCACTCCTCCTCGTGGTCGGTGAAGTACTGCCACGGCGTCGAGGCGCCCCACTCCTCGCCCATGAAGAGCATCGGCGTCCAGGGCGCGGTGAGCAGCAGTGCCGCCCCGACCGCGTGCCGACCGGCCGGTATGCCGTGGTGCAGCCGGTCCCCGACCGCCCGGTTGCCGACCTGGTCGTGGGTCTGCAGCGAGGCGACGAAGCGCCAGGGTTCGGTGACCTCGAGGTCGACCGGGCGCCCGTGCACCCGCCCCCGGAAGGTCGAGAGGGTGCCGTCGTGGAAGAAGGGCGTGCGACCCAGCACCTGGGGGACGGCCCCCGGGTCGGCGAAGTCGCCGTAGTAGCCCTGGGACTCCCCCGAGAGGAGGACGTGCAGCGCGTGGTGCACGTCGTCGGCCCACTGCCCGTGCAGCCCGAGACCTCCGGCACCACCCGGCCCGCGTCGCGAGACGGTCGCGGGGTCGTTGCGGTCGGACTCGGCGACCAGCGAGCGCGGCACCCCGGTGCGCGCGGTGAGGGCGTCGGCCAGCTCGGCGAGCTCCTCCAGGAGGTGCACGGCCCGCTCGTCGTGCAGCGCGTGCACGGCGTCGAGCCGGAGCCCGTCGAGGTGGTAGTCCTCCAGCCACATCCGGGCGTTGTCCAGCAGGTAGGCCCTGACCCCGTCGCTGCCCGGCCCGTCGAGGTTGACCGCCTCGCCCCAGGGGGTGTGGTGCCGGTCGGTGAAGTAGGGCCCGGTCTGCCGCAGGTAGTTGCCGCTGGGGCCCAGGTGGTTGTAGACGACGTCCAGCCACACGGCGAGCCCGGCGGCGTGGGCGGCGTCGACGAAACGGGCCAGCCCCTGCGGCCCGCCGTAGGCGTCGTGCACGGCATACAGCGCGACGCCGTCGTAGCCCCACCCGTGCCGACCGGGGAAGGCGGCCACGGGCATGAGCTCCACGACGCTCACCCCCAGCTCGACGAGGTGGCCGAGCCGCTCGGCGGCGGCGTCGAAGGTGCCCGCCTCGGTGAAGGTCCCCACGTGCAGCTCGTAGACGGCCGCGCGCTCCATGGGCACCCCGCCCCAGCCCTGGTCGGTCCAGGGGAAGGCGCCGGTGTCGACGAGCGCGCTGGCGGCGTGGACCCCGTCCGGCTGGTGCCGGGAGCGGGGGTCGGGCACCGGGTCGCCGTCGTCGACGGCGAAGGCGTAGCGCCCACCGTGCGCGGCGACGTCGGCGGTGACCGACCACCAGCCGTCTCCCGACGCGGTGCCGGCACCACCACTCGACCCGGACGCCGCCATGGGCACCCGCGTGCCCCCGTCGGCACCGAGCACCAGCTCGACCTGCTCGGCGTCGGGCGCCCACAGGCGCACCTGCTCCGCGCTCATCGGCCACCCTCCCGCAGGTCGGCGGCCCGCACCAGCAGCGCGACCGGGCCCTGGGCGAAGACGTCGGCCGCGAGCGGGCCGTCCGCGTCCTCGCCGACCGGGTGCTCCGCGCCGGTGAGCGCGTCGACCCAGAGGTCTGGCGGCAGGGGTATGCGCTGTCCCCCGAGACCGCCGGCCGCACCCAGCGCGCGGGGCGCCCGGATGGTGAGGGTCGCCGCCACCCCGCCACGCAGGAAGCCGAGCACGTGCTCGCCCGCGTCGACGGGGGCGTAGTCGGCCCCGGGGCCGTAGGCCTGCGGGAGCCAGGACCGCAGGCGCAGCACCCGCGAGGTCACCCAGAGCACCTCGTCGGACAGGTCGCCCGTCCACCCCGTGGCGTCCAGGCGCTGCAGCCGGTCGATGCGCTCGTCGTAGTCGACCGGCCGTCGGTTGTCGGGGTCGACGAGGGACAGGTCCACCACGCCGGAGCCCTGGTAGGTGTCCGGGATCCCGGGGAGGGTGAGCTGCAGGATCTTCTGCGCCAGCGTCAGGGTGCGGATCGTCGGCGCGTTGTCGCGGACGGCGGCCGCGATCGCCTCGGAGACCTCGCCCTTGCCCTCGCCCTCCCCCTCGCCGAGCATCTCGTGGGCGAGCGCGAGCACCCGGCCCTCGTAGTCCTCGTCCGGCTCGGTCCACGTCGAGCGCACCTTGGCCTCGCGCACCGCCTTGGTGAGGTAGGCGTCCAGCCGCTCGGTGTCGACCCGGCCGGCCCCCACCAGGGTCTGCCAGATCAGGTGTGCGGTCTCCCCGTCCACCCCGTGGCGGGCCGCGGCCTCGAGCGCGAGCCGGGAGACGGCCTGCCACGACTCGCCGTCGCCGGAGACGGCCAGGATCCGGGCGCGGACGTCCTCGCTGCGCTTGGTGTCGTGGGTGGACAGGGTGGTCATGCCGGCGGGCCAGTGCCCGGCCTGGTGGCGGGCCCAGGCGTGCAGGGTGGCCACGCCGTGCGCGGGGTCGAGACCGACGGCCGGGTCGGCGCCCACCTCGTTGAGCGCGACGAGGCGGTGCCAGCGGTAGAACGCGGTGTCCTCGATGCCCTTGGCCATGACCGGGCCGGTGGTCTGCTGGAAGCGCACGCACAGGTCGGCCGCGGCCGCGGGGTCGGTGGCGCACCCCTGCGGGTCGGCGAGGACGTCGGTGAGCGCGTCGATCTCCGCGCTTAGCTCGGGCCGGGCCGCGCGGGCGCGCTCCTGACCGTCCAGCAGGGGCTGGACCAGCGCCTCGTCGGCCTCGGTCGGGGCGGCCCCGGGCCGGACGTAGGCGCGGTAGACGTGCACCGAGACCAGCAGCTCGACCAGCGCGTCGCGCAGCCGGTCCTCGTCGTGCCGCGGCAGTGCCTGCACCGCCCGCCGCATGAGCCGGGCGACCTCGGGGCGCAGCAGCTCGGTGGCAGCGAGCCGCTTGCAGCGCTCGACCTCCACGTGCAGGTCGGGCTCACCCCCGGTCTGCGCCCACGTGGCGCTGACGACGTCGGTGGTCGTGGGGTCGACGAGGGCGGCGGACAGCGCCGCGTTGGCGTCGTAGCCGGTCGTGCCCGCGCAGGCCCACACCTCCGGCAGCCGCTCGTCCCCCTCGAGGATCTTCTCGACCCAGATCGGCGTGCCCTCCTGGACGGCGTCGTTGAGCATCCGCAGGTATGACGTGGGGTCGGCCAGCCCGTCCGGGTGGTCGATGCGGAAGCCGTCGACGACGCCGCGGCGGTGCAGGTCGAGGAGCAGCTCGTGGGTGTCGGCGAAGACGTCGGGCTGCTCGACCCGGACGCCGATGAGCCCGTCGACCTCGAAGAAGCGGCGGTAGTTCAGCACGTCGGCGGCGTCGAGCCAGGACGAGAGCAGCCAGCGCTGGGCGTCCAGCACGGAGCGCACCGCGGCTGCGGAGCCCGGGCCCTCGGGGTGCTCGTGCGCCAGCTGCTCGGTGCCCGGCGCGAGCGGCAGCACGTGCTCGAAGTAGCGGGCGACCGGCTGGCCGGCGGCCGGGCCCTCGTCGTCACGACCGGTGTCCAGGGTGATCTCGCCGCGGGCGAGCACCGCGTCGAGGTCCTCGCCGAGGACGGGAAGGCCGAACCGGCCACCGAGGTGGTCCCAGTCGACGTCGAACCAGGCGGCCCGCGCGGCGGTCGGCCCGTCGCGCAGCACCTCCCAGACCGGAAGGTTGCGCCACAGCGGGGCGACGAGCGCCATGTGGTTGGGGACGACGTCCACGACCACCCCCAGGCCCAGGTCGTGCGCGGCGTCGGCGAGCGCCTCGAGACCGGGCCGACCACCGATCTCGGGGTTGACCTCGGTGTGGTCCAGCACGTCATACCCGTGCTCGGAGCCCGGGACGGCCGTGAGCACCGGGGAGAGGTAGACGTGGCTGACCCCCAGCGCGTGCAGGTAGGGCAGCACCTGCCGGGCGTCGGCGCAGGTGAAGCCGGCGTGCAGCTGGAGGCGGTAGGTGGCGGTCAGGGGACGCGACGTGGAAGCTGTCATGACGTCCTCAGTGTCTCACCCGGCCGCGCGGGTGACCGCTCGTGCGGGCACCGCACGGTATGCGGTGCGTCGTCGGTCGGCCCGCACGTCCTGCGGCGCCGGGTGGTCGCCGTCGGCGAGCGGGGGTCCGTACGCCGGGAATGGGTGAGCCGGAGGGCCCGACCGTAGAATCTTCAGGGTGTCTGCCCTCCCCCGCCCCGACCTGCGCGCCCTCGCGCGCGAGCGCATCCTCGTGCTGGACGGTGGCTACGGCACGCTGCTGCAGCAGCAGGGCCTGGAGGAGGAGGACTTCCACGGGCCGGCGCAGGACCCCGCGTGGGAGCCGCTGCGCGAGGTCACCCTCCGGGGCAACTTCGACCTGCTGGCGCTGACCCGGCCCGACGTCCTCGCCCAGGTGCACCGGTCCTACCTCGAGGCGGGTGCCGACCTGCTGACGACCAACACCTTCACCTCGACCACCATCGCGCAGGCCGACTACGACGCGGGCCACCTCGCGCACGCGATGAACGTCGCCTCCGCCCGGGTCGCCCGCGCGGTCGCCGACGAGGTGGAGGCCGAGACCGGCCAGCCCCGGTGGGTGGTCGGGACGCTCGGCCCGACCAACCGGACCGCCTCCCTGTCCCCCGACGTGGAACGCCCCGAGTTCCGGGCGATCACGTACGACCAGCTGCGCGAGGCCTACGCCGAGCAGGTCGACGGGTTGCTCGAGGGCGGCGCGGACGTGCTCATGGTCGAGACGGTCTTCGACACCCTCAACGCCAAGGCGGCCCTGCACGCGGTGGGTGACGTGCTCGACGCCCGGGAGTCGGTGGGTCACGCCCGGGTCCCGGTCATGCTGTCCGGCACCATCACCGACGCCTCCGGGCGCACCCTGTCCGGCCAGACCCCGGAGGCCTTCGCGGTCTCCACCGAGCACGTCGACCTGGCCTCGGTCGGCCTCAACTGCGCTCTCGGCGCGGAGGAGATGCGCCCGCACCTGCGCGAGCTCGGGGGCGCGAGCGTGGCCCTGACCTCGGTGCACCCCAACGCCGGGCTGCCGAACGCCTTCGGGGGCTACGACGACACCCCGCAGGAGATGGCCGAGGTCCTCGGCGACATGGCCCGGGAGGGCCTGGTCAACATCGTCGGCGGCTGCTGCGGCACCACGCCCGAGCACATCCGGGCCATCGCCGAGGCGGTCGACGGGGTCGAGCCGCGCCGCGCGCCCGAGCCCACGGCATACCTGCGGACCTCCGGGCTGGAGGCGTTCACCCTCACCCCGGACGTGAACTTCGTCAACGTCGGCGAGCGGACCAACCTCACCGGCAGCCCGAAGTTCGCGAGGGCCGTCCGGGAGGGCGACTGGGACGCCGCCGTCGCCATCGCCCGGCAGCAGGTCGAGGCCGGCGCCCAGATCGTCGACGTCAACGTCGACGAGGGCATGCTCGACGGGCCGGAGACGATGACCCACTTCCTCAACCTGCTGGCCGGGGAGCCGGACGTCGCCCGGGTGCCGGTGATGATCGACTCCTCGCGCTGGGAGGTGCTGGAGGCCGGGCTGCGGTGCATCCAGGGCAAGGGCGTCGTCAACAGCCTCTCGCTCAAGGACGGCGAGGCCGAGTTCCTGCGCCGGGCGGCCGTGGTGCGGCGCTACGGCGCGGCCGTCGTCGTCATGGCCTTCGACGAGACCGGTCAGGCCGACACCTACCAGCGCCGCATCGAGGTCTGCCGCCGCGCCTACGACCTGCTGACGACACCCAGCGCGGCGCTGGCCGACCCCTTCCCGGCGCACGACGTCATCTTCGACCCCAACATCCTCACCGTCGCCACCGGCATGAGCGAGCACGACCGCTACGCCCTGGACTTCATCGAGGCGACCCGGTGGATCAAGGAGAACCTGCCCGGCGCCCTGGTCTCCGGGGGCGTCTCCAACGTGTCGTTCTCCTTCCGGGGCAACAACGTCGTCCGCGAGGCCATGCACTCGGTCTTCCTCTTCCACGCCATCGGGGCCGGGCTCGACATGGGCATCGTCAACGCCGGGATGCTGGGGGTCTACGCCGACCTCGACCCCGAGCTGCGGGACGTGGTGGAGGATGTCGTCCTCGCCCGCCGCGAGGACGCCACCGAGCGGCTCATCGAGCTGGCCGAGCGGATCAAGGCCGAGAGCGAGGGGGCCGCGCCGGGTGAGCGCTCGGCCGCCGCCGCGGCCAAGCTGGCGTGGCGCGACGCGCCGGTCGCCGAGCGACTGCGGCACGCGCTCGTGCAGGGCGTCGACACGTATGCCGTGGAGGACGCCGAGGAGGCCTACCAAGAGCTCGGCAGCGCGCTCGCGGTCATCGAGGGCCCGCTCATGGCCGGGATGGACGTCGTCGGCGACCTCTTCGGCGCCGGCAAGATGTTCCTCCCGCAGGTGGTGAAGTCGGCCCGGGTGATGAAGAAGGCGGTGGCCCACCTCACCCCCTACCTCGAGGCGGCGGCCGCGGAGACCGGTGGGCACAGCAAGGGCCGGGTCGTCATGGCCACGGTCAAGGGCGACGTGCACGACATCGGCAAGAACATCGTCGGCGTGGTGCTGGGGTGCAACGGCTACGAGGTCACCGACCTCGGGGTCATGGTCCCCGCGGAGAAGATCCTGGCCACCGCCGACGAGCTCGGCGCCGAGGTCATCGGGGTCTCCGGGCTCATCACGCCCAGCCTGGACGAGATGGTCTCGCTGGCCACCGAGATGCAGCGCCGCGGCCTCACCACCCCGTTGCTCATCGGGGGGGCCACGACCTCCCCCGCCCACACCGCGGTGAAGATCGACCCGGCCTACGAGGGGACGGTCGTGCACGTCGTCGACGCCTCCCGGGCGGTGGGGGTCGTCGCGGACGCCATCCACCACGAGGAGAAGCTGCGCGACCGGGTGGCCGGGTCCTACGCCGAGCTGCGCGAGCGGCACGGCGCCAAGGACGTGCGGCTGGTGCCGCTGGAGGAGGCCCGGGCCAGCACCCGGGCGGTGGCCGACCCGGTGCCGGTGGCCCCTCGGCTGCTCGGCACCCGGGTGGTCGAGCCGACGCTGGCCGAGCTGGTGGAGATCGTGGACTGGACGCCGTTCTTCACCGCCTGGGAGCTGCGCGGGTCCTACCCCCGCATCCTCGAGGACCCCAAGGTCGGCGCGCAGGCCCGGGCGACCTGGGAGGACGGGCAGCGCTGGCTGGACCGGGTCCTCGACGAGGGCCTGTTCACCCCCCGGGGCGTCGTCGGTCTGTGGCCCGCCCGGCGGTCCGCCGACGGCGACGACATCGTGCTCGACACAGGACCAGGCGCGGCGGGGAGCTCGACGGTGGTGCTGCATACCCTCCGGCAGCAGAAGGAGCGGCGCCAGGGCGGGTATGCCGCGCTCGCCGACTTCGTGGCGCCCGTGGGCGACCACGTGGGGGCGTTCGCGGTGTCGATCCACGGGGCGGACACGCTCGCGGCGCGGCTGCGCGAGCAGGAGCACGACGACTACGGCGCGATCATGGTGCAGGTCCTGGCCGACCGGCTCGCCGAGGCGTTCGCCGAGTGGGTGCACCGGGAGGTGCGCACCGAGCTGTGGGGCTACGCACCCGACGAGGACCTCGCGCCGCACGACCTCATCAAGGAGCGCTACGACGGCATCCGCCCCGCACCGGGCTACCCCGCCCAGCCGGACCACACCGAGAAGTTCACCCTGTGGTCGCTGCTGGACGCGCAAGAGCAGGCCGGGATGACGCTGACCGAGCACGGGGCGATGAGCCCGAACAGCGCGGTCTCCGGGCTCATCGTGGGCCACCCGGAGTCGCGCTACTTCTCCGTCGGGCGGATCGGCAGCGACCAGGTCGAGGACTACGCACGGCGCAAGGGCTGGGACGTCGTCACCGCGGAGCGCTGGCTGGGACCGCTGCTCCACTGAGCGGTCGGACAGGCTGTTCACGGCGGCGCCTTGTACCTCATTCCCGCTCCGCGCGCATCGTGACCTGACCGTTGTCTACGTAACGTTCCTGTCACGAAGCGGCGCTGAACCCCCTCTGGACCTGCGGTGGAGGATCTGACGTTGCTACTTTCTTGGGACCCGTGTGCCCCCGATCACAGGAGTCCCGTGGCCTCCATCTCCGCCGAGAAGCTCTACAAGGTCTTCGGCCGCCGCCCGCAACGCGGCGTCGACGCCCTCGAGAGCGGCGCCACCCGCGCCGACCTGCGTCAGCAGGGGTTGACCCCTGCCGTCATCGACGCCTCCTTCGACGTCAAGGAGGGGGAGATCTTCGTCGTCATGGGCCTGTCCGGCTCGGGCAAGTCCACCCTCATCCGCATGGTCAACGGGCTGCTCGAGCCGACCGCTGGCACGGTGTCGATCGACGGCGACGACATCACCCGGCTCACCGGCGAGAAGCTGCGCCGGGTCCGCCGCGACAAGGTCAGCATGGTCTTCCAGCACTTCGCGCTGCTGCCCCACCGCACGGTCGGGGAGAACGCCGCCTACGCCCTGGAGATCAGCGGGGTCAGCCGGTCCGAGCGCGAGAAGAAGGCCGACCGGGCGCTGGACATGGTCGGCCTCGGCGGCTGGGGCGGGTCGCTGCCCGGCGAGCTCTCCGGCGGGATGCGCCAGCGCGTCGGGCTGGCCCGGGCGCTGGCCTCCGGCACCGACATCATGCTCATGGACGAGGCCTTCAGCGCCCTGGACCCGCTCATCCGGCGGGACATGCAGGACCAGCTCATCGAGCTGCAGCACGAGCTGGGCAAGACGATCCTGTTCATCACCCACGACCTCAACGAGGCCATGCGTCTCGGCGACCGGATCGCGATGATGCGTGACGGACGCATCGAGCAGATCGGCAGCGCCGAGGAGATCCTCAACAACCCGGTGAACAACTACGTCGCGGAGTTCGTCCAGGACGTCGACCGCACCCGGGTGCTCACGGCCGCCAACATCATGGAGCCGCCGGTGGCCGTCCTCGGGACCGAGCAGGGTCCGCAGACCGCGCACAAGCTCATGCGCGAGCACCAGACCACGATCCTTCCCGTGGTCCGCCGGGACCGCACGCTGGCGGGCCTCGTCCGCGAACGCGACGTGGCGACCGCCGTCCGGGACGGCGGGGAGTTGCGGGTGGTGCCTGCCGAGCAGGTCGGCGTCGTCCGTGCCGGGGACCACCTGGTCGACCTCTTCGGGCACGCCACCGAGCACGCCCTCCTGATCGTGCTGGACGAGCAGGACAAGGTCGCGGGCGTCATCCCTCGCGTCACCCTGCTCGCCGCGCTGCGCTCCAGCCCGCCCGCGGCGGACGAGGACGGCGGCCAGCCGGCCACGACCCCCGACGCCCAGCTGCAGCCGACCGGAGGTGTCGCATGAACGAGAACGACTCGATCGTCCCCCGGATCCCCGTCGGCGAGTGGGGGGACAGTGTGCTCGAGTGGATCAACGACAACTTCGAGTGGCTGCTCGACTTCGTGTCGACCGTCCTGGACTTCCTGGTCACCACGCTGACCGACGCCCTGGTGACCGTGCCGGCCCTGATCCTGGTCGTGGTGTTCGCCCTGCTCGGGATGCTGGTCCGTTCGTGGGAGCTGGCCCTCGGCACGGTCATCACCTTCCTGCTCGTCATCGCGATGGACCAGTGGGTGACCGCGATGCAGACCCTCGCGCTTGTCCTCATCGCCACGTTGGTGGCGATCCTCATCGCCGTCCCGATCGGCATCCTCGCCGCGCGCAACGACCAGGTCAGCGCCGTCGTCCGGCCGGTGCTGGACTTCATGCAGACGATGCCGGCCTTCGTCTACCTCATCCCGGCCGTGGTGTTCTTCGGCATCGGCGTGGTGCCCGGCATCTTCGCCACGGTCATCTTCGCCCTCCCTCCGGGGGTCCGGCTCACCGAGCTCGGCATCCGCGGGGTGGACTCGGAGACCGTCGAGGCGGGCCAGGCCTTCGGCGCCACCCCGGGCCAGATCCTGCGCGGGATCCAGCTTCCCCTGGCCACGCCGACCATCATGGCCGGCGTCAACCAGGTCATCATGCTGTCGCTGTCCATGGCCGTCATCGCCGGCATCGCCGGAGCCGACGGGCTGGGCAAGGAGGTCGTGGCCTCCATCTCGACGCTCAACGGGCCGCAGGGCATCGAGGCGGGCCTGTCCGTGGTCATCATCGCCATCTACCTCGACCGGGTGACCGCCGCGCTGGGCCGACCCGGCGACTACCCGCACTCGGGGCTGAGCATGCTCCGCCGCCGGTCCAACGGCGGCGGCGACGCCTCGGACAGCGACACGGCGCAGGACGAGGCCGACGAGCGGGTCGAGGGCGGCGCCGACAAGGGTCGCGGACTCGCTCAGGTCGGGCCGTGACATCGACCGAACCGAACGGAGCGCCTGACGGGCGCTCGCACCATACGAAGGGAAACCACCAGAAATGATGCTTCGACGCAACCGCACGATGACCCTGGCCGGGGCCGCCCTGGCCACCAGCCTGACCCTCGCCGCCTGCGGCGGTGGGGACTCCGGCGGCGACACCGGTGACGGTGACTCGGGTGAGCCGGCGGCCGGTGGTGCCGAGGGCACCATCACCATGGGCTTCATCCCGTCCTGGACGGACGGGCTGTCCACCGCCTACCTCCTGGAGGACCAGCTCACCAAGCTCGGCTACGAGGTCGAGATGGAGGAGCTCACCGAGGCCGCCCTGCTCTACACCGGGCTGGCCGAGGGCGACGTCGACATGTACCCCTCGGCGTGGCCCGAGGTGACCCACGCCCAGTACATGGAGGAGTACGGCGACCGCATCGAGGACCTCGGCGCCTACTACGACAACGCGAAGCTGACCTTCGCGGTGCCGACCTACACCGAGATCGAGTCCATCTCCGAGCTCACCGGCAATGCCGACATGTTCAACGGGCAGATCATCGGGATCGAGCCGGGCGCGGGTCTCACCGCCGCCACGCAGGACTCGGTCATGCCGACCTACGAGCTGGAGGGCGACTACGAGCTGGTCACCTCCTCGACCTCCGCCATGCTCACCGAGCTGGAGAGCGCCATCGACGCCGAGGAGGACATCGTCGTCACGCTGTGGCAGCCCTTCTGGGCCAACAGCGCCTTCGACATCAAGACCCTCGAGGACCCGGAGGGGGCGCTCGGCGAGGCCGAGGCGCTGCACTTCCTCGGCACGCAGGGCTTCGCCGAGGAGTTCCCGGAGGCCGCCGAGCTCATCGCCGGCATCCAGCTGGACGACGAGGAGTACGGCGCGCTCGAGGACATGGTCGTCAACGAGTACGGCGAGGGCCAGGAGACCGAGGCCATCGACGCCTTCCTGGAGGAGTACCCCGACGCCTTCGACACCATGGTCACCGAAGAGGGCTGAGCCCCACCGCACGATCCGAGGGCCCCGCGGCGCACCTGCCGCGGGGCCCTCGGTCTGTCGAGAAGGCGTCGTCCACAGATGGATGCTCAGCCTGTCCGCGCCTCGCGGCACGGCGTAGGGTGGCGGTCATGACGGCGATGAACATCGAACGCAAGGTGCGCCAGCTCGACAACGACGTCTCCGAGATCTACACCATGCTCTTCGACATCCAGGGCACGCAGAAGCGGCACACCCACCGCCTCGACGAGCTCGGGACCGACATCGCCGACCTCGGTACCAAGATGGATGCCGTGCAGACACGCCTGACCGGGGTCGAGACCACCATGGATGCCGTGGAGACACGGCTGACCGGGGTCGAGACCAAGATCGACGAGGTGCTGGACATCCTGCGGAGCTGATCCCCGGCCGCCGTAGGTGGTGCGGCGTCGGCGGCGATTTCCCGACCCGCACGACCGCTTGGAAGACTGGGCCACCATGTCCACCACGTCCCGCATCTCCGTCGAGCTCGTCCCGCGCAGCGCCGAGTCGGTCCGCGGCGAGATGCTGCAGGTCCGTGAGCACCTCACGACCGTGGACACGGTCAACATCCCCGACCTGGTGAAGTTCGACCTGCGCAGCTGGGCGGCAACCCAGGTCGCCCGGGAGTCGACCACCCGGGGCGACGGCACGGCATACCGGACGATCCCGCACATCCGGGCCGCGGACGTGGACCCCGACGCCGAGCTCCCCATGGCGCAGGAGGCGCGGCGCACCGGTGAGCTGCTCGTGGTGTCCGGCGACGACGCCGACTACTTCCACTCCGCGACCTACCCGGTGGACGCCGTCGACGTCATCCGGCGGCTGCGCAGCGAGCTGCCCGGGGTGACGATCTACGCCGGCCTGGACCCCTACCGGCAGGCGATGACCACCGAGATGCGCTACCTCGACCGCAAGCTCGCGGCCGGCGCCAGCGGCATCTTCACCCAGCCGTTCTTCGACGTGCACCTCATGGCGGCGTGGGCCTCGGTCCTTCCCTCCGACCTGCCCGTGTGGTGGGGCGCGACGTCGGTGACGACGGACGGGGCGATGGGCTACTGGCGCCGCCGCAACCGGGTGGTCTTCCCCCGTGGCTTCGACACCTCGATCGGCTGGCAGCGCGACTTCGCCCGGCGCGTCGTCGACTTCGCCCGCGACCGCGGCCACCACGCCTACCTCATGCCGGTGCGCGCCCCGCTGCTGGACTACCTCGGCGGTGTCCTGGACGAGGCCTGACCTGCGGCGGCCCGGGTCTGTCGTACCCCGCTGCGAGAGTGCCCGGATGACGACGAGGTGGGGGACACGCTCCGGTGACCCGCTCGCCGCCGACGCCCGGCTCGGGGAGCCCACCCGGCCGGTCGCCGGGGAGGGCGACGGGAGGGTCCGCCGCGCGGTCGTCCTCATCCACGGGATCGGCGAGCAGGAGCCGACGGGCACCCTGCGGGGTTTCCTCGACGGTCTGGGCGTGGGCCGCGCGGCCTGGAGCAAGCCGGACCGGCTCAGCGACAACCTCGAGCTGCGCCGCATGGCCCTCTACGGGCGCTCCTCCCGCCGCGCCCCGACCGACCTCTACGAGCTCTACTGGGCCCACCACGCGCCGACGTCGAGCGCGCCTCAGGTCCTGGCCTGGCTGGGCCGGCTGCTGCGCCGACGGTCCGGGTGGGCCGGCGGCCCCGCCGCCCCCGCTCTCAACGTGCTGACCCTCGGGCTGCTGCTCACGGTCGCGGTGGCGGCGCTCATCGCCGTCGTCATGGTCTCCCGCGAGGGGGTGCGGGCCTGGCTCACCCAGCCGCCCTTCTGGGTGGCCGCCGGGCTGGCCGGGGCGCAGGCGGCGGTGCGTCCGTTGCTCACCCGGCGCCTGGCGGACGCCGAGCGCTACCTCACGCCCGACCCGTCGGGGGTCGCCGCCCGCACCGACATCCGCACCGAGGGGCTGGAGCTCATGCGGCGGCTGCACACCTCCGGCGTCTACGACGAGATCGCCGTGGTGGGCCACTCCCTCGGCTCGGTCATCGGCTACGACATCCTGCGGCTCTTCTGGGACGAGGCACGTCACCCCACCTTCGAGAAGGCCGGCCCGCAGCCGGAGGCCGAGCGCCTGGTGCACGACTACAGCGACCCGCTGGGCCTGGAGGCCGGGGAGGTCGAGGTGTTCCAGCACGTGCAGCGCCGGCTCTGGCGGGAGTGCCGGGAGCGCGGCGTGCCCTGGCTCGTCACCGACTTCCTCACCCTGGGGTCGCCGCTGGCGCACGGCCGCCTCCTGCTCGACACCCGGGCCTCCTCGCTGCAGCGCCGGCAGGACGACCTCGAGCTGCCCATGTGCCCGCCGATGCCCTCGCTGGCCCCGTCCGCGGACGCCGACGAGCGCTCGGCGTCCTTCTACCCCGCGGTGCTGCGTCGGGGCGACCTCGAGCGGACGGTCCTCGTCGGCAACCACGGCGCCCCCTTCGGGCCGACCCGGTGGACCAACCTCTACTTCCCGGCGCGGTGGCTCGCGTTCGGCGACCCGGTGGGCGGGCCGCTGCGCGGGGTCCTGGGCACCGGCATCCGCGACGTGGCGGTGCACCACACGGGTCGGCACCACCCCTGGTGGCACCGCCTGCTGCCGCTGCACGACCACCTGCGCTACTGGGACCCGCTGCCGGGTGACGGCCGGCGCCGGGCCACTACGGTGGAGTGCGTGCCGACGATCCGGGCCGTCCTGGGCCTGGAGCCGGAGCCCGGCACCGACCAGGACCTGACCGGTGACCGAGGAGACGACCGATGACGCAGCCGCGCAGCTACCCCGGCCCCAGGATCGTCGTCGCGCAGGACGTCGACGCCGACCCGCAGACCCTGTATGCCGCGTGGACGGACCCGCAGGTCCTCGCCACCTGGTGGTGGCCCGGTCTGCCGGACACCCGGCACACCGTGGACGCGACCGAGGGCGGTCGCTTCGCGGTCAGCTCGCAGGTCGCCTCGCTCGGTGCCGCGGGGCACTTCACCCGGCTGGAGCCGCCCTCGCTGGTCCAGCTGGCGTGGCGGTGGGAGACCGGGGAGGGTCAGGCCGAGGACGACCTGGTGACGATCACGCTCACCGGGCACTCGCACGGCACCCTCGTCGTGCTGACCCACGAGATCGCCCAGGCCGACGCGGACACCTCCATGCGCGACGGCTGGATCGGTGCGCTCACCGCCCTGGCGGCGACGGTCGGCCGGCCGTCGCACTGAGCCATCCGTCGGGTTGCGCGACCCGTCACGTTGAGCCGCCCGTCACGTTGAGCCGCCTCCCGCGGCGCGGGCGACGCCGGCGAGTTCGGCGCGCTCCTCAGAGCCGGCGGAAGCTCGTCGCCAGCAGGACCGGCTCGCCGACGGCATCGCTGGCGTCCAGGTCGCACTCGGCCTCGATCACCCAGTCCAGGTCGCCGTCGGGGTCGGTGACGGTCTGGGTCACCCGCCAGACCCGCTGGGCGGTGCCGTCGCCGATCCGCGCCTGGGCCGGTGGCACCGGCTCGACCCGCAGGTGCTGGGGGCCGCGGGCGTCGGCGTCGAGGACCACCTGGTCGTGCTCGTCGTAGAACGCCCCGACCCCTTCGTCCCAGTCCTGCCGCGTGAGGAGCGGCTCGATCGCCGGCTCGGGCAGGGCCGCCACCTGGGCCTCGAGGTCGCCCAGCGCCTCCCAGGCGTCGTCGGCGACCAGCTCCACCCGACGCCACATGGCGTTGCGCACCATGACCCGGAAGGCGCGCTCGTTGCCGGTGATGGGCCGCGCCGGGGGCGGCGGCGCCCCGGCGGCGGCCTGCCGGGCCGCCTCCGCGACCCGGTCCGGGTCGGTCAGCGCCTCCCACTCCTCCAGCAGCGAGGAGTCGGTCTGCCGGATCGTCTCACCGAGCCAGTGGACGAGGTCGTGCAGCTGCTCGGTGTAGGCCGACTCCGGGACCGTCTGGCGCAGCGTGCGGTAGGCATCGGTCAGGTAGCGCAGCACCACGCCCTCGGAGCGGGCGAGCTGGTAGTAGCCGACGAACTCGGTGAAGCTCATCGCCCGCTCCCACATGTCCCGGACCACCGCCTTGGGCGACAGCGCGTCCTCGCGCACCCAGGGGTGGGACTGTCGGTAGGTCGACAGCGTGGCCTGCAGCAGCTCGGCCAGCGGCTGCGGCCAGCTGACCTCCTCCAGCTGGGCCATCCGCTCGTCGTAGTCCACCCCGTCGGCCTTCATCCGCGCCACCGCCTCCCCGCGGGCCCGGTAGCGCTGGGCGAGCAGGACGGGCATGGGGTCGTCGAGCACCGCCTCGACGACCGAGACCACGTCGAGCGGGTAGGTGGGGGCCTCCGGGTCGAAGAGGTCCAGCGCGGCCAGCGCGAACGGCGCGAGCGGCTGGTTGAGGGCGAAGTTCTCCGCCACGCCCGGCCCGAGGTCGATGGTGCGGCCCCCGTCGCCCGGGGGGTCCAGGCGCACCAGCACCTCCGTGTCCAGCAGGGAGCGTCCCAGGCTCACCGCCTGCCGGGCCAGCCGGTTCTGTGCCGCCGGGGTCTCGTGGTTGTCCCGCAGGAGCCGGGTCAGGTGGGTGACCGGGTCTCCGCGGCGGGCGACCGTGTTGAGGATGACCGCGTGGTCGACCCTCAGTTTCGACTGCAACGACTCCGGCTCGGCGCCGACGAGCTTGGCGTAGGTCTGCTCGCTCCAGGAGACGAAGCCCTCGGGCGGCTTCTTGCGCTGCACGCGTCTCTGCTTCTTCGGGTCGTCCCCGGCCTTGGTCAGCGCGCGCGCGTTCTCGATCGTGTGCTCGGGGGCCTGCACCACGACATACCCCGAGGTGTCGAAACCGGGGCGCCCGGCTCGACCGGCGATCTGGTGGAACTCCCGGACACGCAGGACCCGCTGCCGGGAGCCGTCGAACTTGGCGAGCCCGGTGAAGAGGACGGTGCGGATGGGCACGTTGATGCCGACCCCGAGGGTGTCGGTGCCGCAGATGACCTTGAGCAGCCCGTCCTGGGCGAGCTGCTCCACGAGCCGGCGGTAGCGCGGCAGCATCCCGGCGTGGTGCACCCCGATGCCGTGCCGGACGAGCTGGGACAGGGTGCGTCCGAAGCCCGCGGTGAACCGGAACGCGCCGATCCGGGTGCGGATCGCCTCCTTCTCGGCCGCGTCGACGAGCTTGGGCACCGACAGCAGCGACTGCGCGCGCTCCAACGCCTCCCGCTGGGTGAAGTGGACGACGTAGATCGGCGCCTGGCGCTCCTCCAGCAGCTCGGTGATCGTGTCCGGCAGCGGGGTCATGGCGAGGGACTCCGCGAAGTGCAGCGGGACCGGCCGCTCGGCGCCGGCGACGAGGGCGGTATGCCGTCCGGTGCGCCGGGTGAGGTCCTCGCTGAACCGGCTCGTGTCGCCCAACGTGGCCGACATGAGGACGAACTGCGCCTGCGGCAGCGTGAGCAGCGGCACCTGCCAGGCCCAGCCGCGCTGGCCGTCGCCGTAGTAGTGGAACTCGTCCATGACGACGACCCCGATGTCGGCGCCCTCCCCCTCGCGCAGGGCGATGTTGGCCAGCACCTCGGCGGTGCAGACGACGATCGGGGCGTCGGCGTTGACGGCTGCGTCGCCGGTGAGCATGCCGACGTTCTCCGCGCCGAAGGTCCGGCAGGCGTCGAAGAACTTCTCGCTGACCAGGGCCTTGATCGGCGCGGTGAGGAAGGCGACCTCGTCGCGGGCCAGCGCGAGGAAGCAGGCCGCCGTCGCGACGAGCGACTTGCCGCTGCCGGTCGGTGTGGCGAGGACGACGTTGCTGCCCTCGAGCAGGTGCAGCAGCGCCTCCTCCTGGTGGGGGTAGAGCGTCGTGCCGCGGTCGGCCGCCCAGGCGGCGAAGGTGTCGAAGATCGTGTCGGCGTCGGGGGTGCCGCCACCCTCTCCCGTGGACGGGAGCCGGTCGGTCAGGGTCTGGTCGGTGGCCATCTCCTCCATTGTCGGTGATGGGCGCCCGAGGGCCCGCCTCGCCGCGCGTCGCCCCGGTGGCGTGGGGCACGATGGGCAGATGCTCAGCGTCGATCTCGCCCGCCGGCTGCACGAGGCCGGCCTCATCTGGTCGCCCCTCGCCGGGGACCGCTTCGTCGTGGACCGCTCCGGGATGACGCACGACGTCTTCTACCTCGCCGACATGACCGTGGAGGTGCACGAGTTCGTGGGCGGCTCGGTGATCGGCTTCAACGGGGTCGCCGAGTGGGCCCTGGACTCGGTGGCGCTGGACGACACCACCTGGCTCCCCCGGGAGGACCAGCTGCGGGCGGTGCTGGGTCACGACTTCGTCGGGCTGGGGCTGCGCCGCAGCGACGACGAGGGCAACGACGACCACGGGGGGATCGAGTATGCCGTGGTCGCGCTGGTCGAGGGCTCGCCCACGACCTTCGCCCACCGGGACGCCGAGGAAGCCTACGGGCTGGCCACCCTGGCGGTGCTGGGCACGCGGCACTGAGACCGTGGACGTGGTCGTCCAGCGGCTACTAGCCTGAGGCATGCCGCCGGACGAGACCGAGTTCTTCCACACCGACCGGGCCCACTACGAGTACCTGCGGCAGCAGCGGGAGGCCGCGGAGGACGCCGCCACCAGGGAGCGTGCGGAGCGCTCCGGCTGCGGTCTGCTGTGGCTGCTGCCGGCCCTCCTGGCCGTGGGGTCCGTCGTCGCCCTCGACGACGTGGTCGCGGCCGTGCCGGCCTGGTCCGAGGGCATCGTCGACCGGCTGCCGCAGGACTGGGTCGATGCCGCGGCGCGGCGGTGGTGGGCGGCGGGGCTGCTGGGGATCGGGGTGCTCACCCCGCTCTGGCTGCTGGCGTGGGCGGTCGCCGTGGTCCGTCGGCGGGTGGCCCTCCACCTGCGTCGGGGGTGGCTGCTCGGCCCGCTCCGGTGGATCTGGCTGACCGTGGCGACGACGCTGCGGGCGCTGCTGACCCTGGCCGGTCTCGTCACGGCCTGGCAGGTGGTCCGCCTCGCGCGTGGCGTACCCCTCCAGGAGGTGGACGACCTGCGGACCCCGGCCCTCGTCGTGCTCGCGCTGGTCGGCGCGGCCTCGGCGCTGCGCGCCCTGGCCCTGCACCGGCAGCTGCCGGCACCTCGGGTCAGCGGCGGATGGTGACCTGCGGGGCGTAGAGCTCCATCGCCGCGAGCGCCCGCTCGTGCGCCTCGTCGCTGGACCCGGCACAGGCGCTCGCCGCCACCTCGACGGTGCAGCCGGCGTCGGCGGCGGCCAGGGCGGTCGAGAGCACGCAGCAGTCGGTGGCGACACCGGCCAGCACGAGGTGCGCGTCGGCGCCGACGACGTCGTGCAGCCGCTCGCCCCACTTGCCGAAGGTCGGCTCGGTGACGGTGTGCGGCAGCCGCAGCTCGGCGATCTCCTCGACCAGGTCGAAGACGGGGTCGTGCTGCTCACGGTCGGCGAAGGGGAAGCGCTCGAGGTAGGCGACCCAGGAGCCGTGCCGGACGTGCGGAGGCACCCAGCGGGTCTGGACCACCCGGTCGGCGTGCTCGTCCACCAGTGAGCGGATCGGCGCGAGCGTCTCGGCGAACCGCGGGGCACACCACTCCGAGGACGGGTCGGCGAAGATCCGCTGGGCGTCGACCACGACCAACCAGGGCTGCGACGTCATACCCGCTCCTCGGACTCCTGGCGGCGCACGATGGCGCGGCCGAGGACCAGCCAGCCGACGAACCCGATGGCGAGCGCCACGAGCACGCCGAGGTTGGCCCACGCCCAGGTGCCCTCCTTGCCGCCCAGGCCGAGCGGACCGAGCAGGTAGCCCTGCCAGTTGTTCCACGCGGCGGCGTCGGCGAAGGTGTTGATGACCAGCCCCCAGCCCACGACGGCGGCGAGGACCATGATGCCGACGGCGGTCCAGTTCCAGTCGCCGTAGCGACCGCGGGGATTGAACAGCGCCTGCTCGTCGTAGTCCCGGCGCCGCAGCGCGACGTCGGCCATGAGGATCCCGGCCCAGGCGGCGATCGGCACGCCCAGGGTGATGAGGAAGCTCTGGAAGGGCGCGAGGAAGCTCTGCGCGAAGAAGACGACCCAGATGGTGCCCAGCGTGAGGATGGTGCCGTCGATGAGTGCGGCGGCGGGACGGGGGATGTCGATGCCCAGGGAGAGCAGCGTCAGCCCGGAGGAGTAGATGCCGAGGACCGCCCCGCTGACGAGGGCGAGGACGGCGGCCAGCAGGAACGGCACGAGGAACCAGATCGGCAGGATCGTCGCGAGGGTGCCGATCGGGTCGTTGACGATGCCCTCCTCGAGCTCGGGCTGCGACCCGATGAGCAGCAGGCCGTAGAGGACGAGCAGGGTCGGCGCCAGGGCACCACCGAGGGTGTTCCACAGCACGATGGCGCCACCGCTGGCGTCCCGACGCTGGTAGCGCGACCAGTCGGCGGCGATGTTGATCCACCCCAGCCCGAACCCCGTCATGAGCAGCACCAGGGCCCCGATGACCGCCTCGACCGGGCCGGCCTCGCGCGAGGTGACGGCGGCGAGGTCGATGCGGTCCAGCGTCATGAGGATGTAGGCGATGGTGGCGGCGCCGGTCAGCCAGGTCAGGACCGACTGCATCCGCATGATCGTGTGGTAGCCCGCGACGGAGGCACCGACGATGAGCGCGGCGATCACCGCGCACGCGAGCACCGAGGTGAGGGCGCCCCCTCCCCACCCCAGCTGGGTGAACACGGTGGCGGTCGCCAGCACGGCCATGATGGCCAGGAACGTCTCCCAGCCCATCGAGATCAGCCAGGAGAAGACCCCGGGCACCTTCTGCCCGTTGACCCCGAAGGCGGCCCGCGAGAGGACCATGGTGGGTGCCGACCCGCGCTTGCCGGCGATGGCGATGATGCCGCAGGCCAGGAAGGAGGCGACGACCCCCAGCACCGTGACGAGGACGGCCTGGGCGAAGCTGATCCCGAAGCCGAAGACGTAGCTCGCGTAGCTGATCCCGAAGACCGAGATGTTGGCGGCGAACCAGGGCCAGAAGAGGTCGTGCGGGCTGGCCGTCCGCTCGGCCTCGGCGATGATCTCGATGCCGTTGGTCTCGACCAGGCGCCGCTCTGTCTCGCTGAGCCGCGGCGCCGCGGCCGGGGAGGTCTGGCTCATGCGCCTACTGTCCCACAGCGACGGGCTGGCGGTGTGTCGGTGCCACCCCCTACCGTAAGAGGTATGACGACGCGCACGGGCTCCCTCTCCACCCTGGTGGTGGCGGCCCTGGTCGGTGCCGCCCTGACGACCCCCGCGGTCGCGGCGCCGTCCCGCGGCCCGGACCGCCCGGTCGAGCTCGACGTGCGCTTCGCCACCTTCAACGCCTCCCTCAACCGCGCGAGCGAGGGCCAGCTCACCGCCGACCTCTCCACCGGGGAGGACCAGCAGGCCCGCAACGTGGCCGAGACGATCCAGCGCGCCGCCCCGGACGTGGTGCTCGTCAACGAGTTCGACTACGACCGGGACAACGTCGACCTCTTCCGCGACAACTACCTCGCGGTCGGCCAGGACGGCGCGGACCCGATCGACTACCCCTACGCCTACGTCGCCCCGTCCAACACCGGGGTCCCCAGCGGGTTCGACCTCAACGACGACGGCGAGCTCGGTGGGCCGGACGACGCCTACGGCTTCGGTGAGTTCCCCGGCCAGTACGGCATGGTCGTCTACTCCCGCTTCCCGATCGAGACGCACGCCGTCCGCACCTTCCAGCGCTTCCGCTGGACCGACATGCCGGGCAACCTCATCCCGAGCGGGTTCTACGACGCGCAGGAGCGTCGGCCGCTGCGGCTGTCGAGCAAGTCGCACTGGGACGTGCCGATCCGGGTCGGTGGCAGGACGGTCCACCTGCTCGCGGCGCACCCCACTCCCCCGACGTTCGACGGCCCGGAGGACCGCAACGGACGCCGCAACCACGACGAGATCCGCTTCTGGGCCGACTACGTCGCGGGCCCGCAGCACTCGCGCTACATCTACGACGACCGCGGTCGCACCGGCGGCCTGCGTCCGGGTGCGCGCTTCGTCATCGCCGGCGACTACAACGCCGACCCCGTCGACGGCGACTCCCGCGACGGCGCCATCAACCAGCTGCTCGACCACCCTCGCGTGGGGGCCCAGGTGGTGCCCGACAGCGAGGGCGCGGTCGAGGCGGCCGAGGTGCAGGGCGGGGCCAACGACTCCCACGTCGGCGACCCTGCCTACGACACCGCCGACTTCAACGACGACCCCGAGCCGGGCAACCTGCGCGTCGACTACGTCCTGCCCAGCAGGTCCCTCCCGGTGCGGGACGCCGGCGTCTTCTGGCCGACCAGCGACGACCCGCTCTACGACCTCGTCGGCACCTTCCCGTTCCCCACCAGCGACCACCGCCTGGTCTGGACCGACGTCCGGCTGCCGCATCGGCGCTGAGCGGGCCGGTTACGGTGGGGGCATGACGGACGGAGCAGACGGGCGAGGGGCCAGGGACCCGCACCACACCGAGGGTGACGAGCGGGTGCCGCCCCTGCCGGGGCCGCCCGTCACGGGCACCGGGGACGACGTCGACCGCCCGGTGACGATCGTCGGCGGACCGGCCGCCGAGGACTCCCCCGACTGGCGACCGGGCGTCCCCTCCGAGCAGGCCGGGCTGGCACGGCGTCCTGCCGACCCGCCGGCCCCCGCCCCGGCTCGCATCACGAGCTTCTTCAGCTCGACCCACCGCATCGGGCGCTGGCAGGTCCCCGAGGTCCTCACCGTGTCCGGCGGCTTCTCGGAGACGGTGCTGGACCTGCGCGAGGCGGTGGTCACCTCGGGCGTCGTGGAGCTGCGCCTCAACGACATCTTCTCCAGCTGCAAGGTCATCGTCCCGCGGGGGGTGGGGGTCGACGTGCAGGGTGGGAGCGCGCTGTTCAGCAGCCTCAGCGGCGACTACGAGGGGGTCTCGGACCCCGGTCGCTGGCGGCTCACCATCGCCCACAGCGGCGCCTTCAGCAGCGTGGAGATCATCTCGCTCGACCCTGGCGAGAAGGAGCCGAAGTGGTGGCACAAGCTGTGGTGAGCCGCCCGTCGGGGCGGCCGGCCCCGGAGGCAGGCAGCGGGGGCTAGCCTGGGACGTCGCGGCCGGTCCTCTCACCGGCTGCGGGCCTCTAGCTCAATTGGCAGAGCTGCGGACTTTTAATCCGTAGGTTGTGGGTTCGAGTCCCACGGGGCCCACTCCCGCATAACTGCTGGTCACAGCGCCACAACCCGGTTTTCATGGTGCTCCGTCTTGCAACGTAGTCGGGGGCTTGGCCACCAGCTTGGCCACCACAGCTTCCGCACCCAGGTAATCATCGAGCCGTGCGGCCGCGCCGTCGAGGGCGTCCGGCAGGAGATGGGTATAGAGGTTGAGCGTCGTCGCCGGCGTGCTGTGCCCCAGGATGCGCTGCACCTCCACCGGTGTCGCGCCGGCCTGGATCAGGAGGCTTGCGCAAGTGTGCCGGAGGTCGTGAAACCGGATGTCCACACCGACCGACTCAACGGCCTGCGACCACGCGACCCACCGCTTCCAGTTGGACGCCCGCAGCCGGCCACCATCGGGTGAGGTGAACAGCAGTTCGCTTGCGGCACGACCTGCGACCACGTCGCGCATGTCGTCAAGCAGGCGCAATGGGATCGGGACGCGCCGGCGCCCATACCGAGACTTGGGCGGCTTGACCTCAACGCGCCCCGAGACCTCAACCTGGGCGCGTTGGACCCTAAGCCGACGTGAGCTGAGGTCCACGTCACCGACCTGGAGCGCAGCGACCTCACCCCATCGCAGTCCGCAGTACGCGGCGAGGCGGACGAGGGTTCCGTGGTGCAGCACAGCACCGGCCAGCTCTTCGACCTGGTTGACGGTGAGCACATGGTCTCCGCGTGACTGAGGCAGGCTGGGCAGGCGCACGCCGTGCGCAGGGTTCACAGCGATTCGCCGCTCGGCGACCGCCTGATCCAAGATCAGGCTGAGCACCCTGTGCGCATGTCTCGTCGTAGCTGGCGACCGCTCGCGCGCCAGCGCCGACACGAAGTCCTGGACCATGGGAGACGTGACCTGCTCGAGAGGTCGTGCGCCGAACGCGGGGGCAAGGTGAGTGCGCCAGTGCTGGGCATACCCCTGCACGGTGCGGGATTCCACGGTGCCCACAAGCCCAGAGAGAAAGCGCTCAGCGACCTCGGACACCGGCACGCGACCGGCTGAGTGTTCGACGCCCAGGCGCAGCTTTCGTTCACGTTGGTGCTGGAACTCCAGCGCCGCCGCACGGCTCTTGAACGATCGGCTCCGCTGTTTTCGGCCTCCACCGGGCGTCGACTCCCACCACCGAACCCTCCACGTGACCTGACCAGTGCGTGGAGAGGTTCGCCGGTCAAGCACGACGGGCACGCTCCTGCTCCTGCACCCACTCCTCGACCTTCTCAGGCCGGTACCGGATCTGCTTGCCGAAGCGGATCGAGGGCGGCCCCTCGCCCTTGGCTGCCCACGCCCTGACCGTCCCGGGGCTGACGCGAAGCAGGTCGGCAACCTCTTGGACAGTGAGAAACATCATCTCCGCGGGTGCGATCAGTCCTTCCTCCGCCCCTGCTACGCCGTTCCGTTGCGCGCCAGCAAGGCCCCGCGGGTTCCACCACGACCTCTGCTGAATAGTCACAGTCATCACTTCCCTCGTGCTCTCCGGCAGACACGTCTTGTGCCTCCTACCCCCTAAAGCGGATGAACCAGCGCCTGGGACTCAGGTGGTGACAAATCGGTTCTGCTTGGGCTACCCACCGTCGTCCTGCCGCGGGAAGGGGGGACAGATACACCTGACTGATCATCGACTGTCCCGGCACTGCTTGGGCCGGCTGTCCACAGGTCGGGGCACCGCCTTCATGTACCCTCATCCGTCACCGGGTCACCTGACTGTTGATGGCATGCACCGTGCCTCCGGCCGCCTCGAGGCGTTCATGCCTCTGGCTGCTGGACAGCCGGCCGGCGGTCCCGACCGCGCGCGTCCAGCTGGAGGGGATGCTCATGGCAACCAGCTTGCCGTCGCTGGCTGCCAGGGTGGAGCGCAGCGCTACTCGCGTCGCCAGGGCTGCCTGGCCGCCGGCTTCCTCGGCAGGGCCCCGAATGCCTTCTGGGATCGGGATGGCTCGTTTGTGGAGGACGTCGCGCGGGGCAACGGTTGCCTCTTGTGGCGGTGGGACCCCTCTACCGTTGTCCTCGGAGGCCGTTCGTGCGATGTCGTTGGCCGCCCTGGCGTCGACCAGCAGGGGCGCCTTGCGCGCGGCCTCGTGAAAAACCCCTGCCACACCGGCCATGGTGGCGTGGAACCGGTGCAGCGATCTCACCAGAGATTCACCGTCCACACGTTCCCGGATGTCCTCGACCGAGGCGGGCATGCGCCTAGTCGCGGTGACCTCTCGCATGGCGTCCACCAGTTCCCACCCTGCCTTGCTCAGCGCGAGAGGGCTCGAGTCGTGCGGGTGGGTGAGCTGCTGGAAGTACGTATGTGCCTCGCCCCACTTCTCGATCATGGTTTCCAGCGCGGGACTGATCTCGTTGTCGAACGTCCGGGGGGCTACGTGGCCGGTCTGGACGACTGCCCGCCACAGCGCGTGCACGTGCACAGATGCGCTGAACGCTGCCCCAGCCACCCGCGTCAGCGCGTGGGTCGTCGGTTCTCGGGTCAGCGCACGTTGGGCCTGGACGTCCCAGCTGGCGATGGCGCCGGGGATCCTGGTGTCGTCCGGCGGCTCGCGGTGCCTTCCGTGAAACGCCTGCGGGTAGTGGCCGTTGATGTAGGAGTGGGTGATCTGTTCGATGCTGAGGACCTGGTGGCGTAGTTCCTCAGCGGTGACCCGGTGCACCCGCAGACGGGGGTCGCCCTTCTCCTCCGCCGCGGTCTTGGCAAGGGCTACGGAGACGGCGTGGGAAGCGACGTAGAGGGTGTGCATGATGTTGACGCGCGCGGCGAAGGAGTCGCGCAGCTGGGCATCGGTCCACCGGTTCGGCTCGCGGCGCTCGGTGACGCCGCTGCAGGTGATCAGGCATGCAGCCTCGGTGAACATCTGGCCGATCTCCTGCAGGGTGGGGTCGACGTCGATCCCACCACCGGCCGAGCGGTGCAGCGTTCTGGCCGATCGCTCGAGCTGGTCGATGACCTGCCTGCCGCTGCCGGGCAGGTCCGAGCGTTGCGGGAGCTGGTGCCACAGCTCGCTGGCCCCTTCGACGACCTCGCCCCAGGCCCGGAGCATCGCGCGACCGTCACGGTGGGGTGCCTCGTACAGCAGGTCGCGGGCCAGGACGTTGGCGCGGTCCATCAGCTCTCCGGCGCTGGGCGGGTAGATCGTGGGCTGGCGTCGCCGGTTCATGAGAACTCCCCCACCGTCTCGATGAGGAGGTCGACGACCGACACGATGCCGGGGGGAAAGTGGTGGACCGGTGCTGTCCGGCTCAGCTCCTCGGCACGACGGGCCAGTTCGACGGGATCGGCTCCGGCGGCGCCTGGCCGGTCCAGGAGCGCATCTCGGTAAGACTCCGGGACCAGGTGGAACACCTGGTCCCGGGCATACGTCAGGTTGTTCGCCAGCGCCACCGTGTCCAGGTCGCGGCTCTGGTGGGCCCGCCGATCGGCCTCGGTGCCTGCCTGCCACAGCAGCTGGTGCATGTGCACCAGGACCCGGGCGGCGTCGGGTGTCGTGTCGCTCATGTGGTCGATCTCCTTCGGTTGTACCGTTCCGGACGGCGTCCGGTTCATGGCTACGCGTTCAGGGACGGGGTCGAGCCCAGTACTGCCCCATCTGGGGAGGAGAGGCCGGAAGGGCCGGCCTGTGGACAAGTCCTGCGGCTTGTCGGTGTCGACGTGCAGGCTGCTGTTCATGCCCCCTAAAGCGGGGGACCAAAGGCCTGGGACTCACCGATTCGAAATCAGCTGGCGGTAAAGCGGCAGTGGGTCACTTGGGAGGTGGCGCGATGACACTGGGCAGAGCGCGGCGGGCACGGGCGCGCGCACTGGTCGTGCCGATGCTCATGAGTGCCCCGATGTGGTTGGTCGTCGGTGAGCTGGCGCTGGGCTGGTACGACTCCGTCCGCCAGCTGGGGCGGTACGGTCCCGCGGCCCTGACGCTGGTGGTCCTGCTCCTGGTGGCCGCGGCCGCCGACACCGGGCCCGGCGAGAGATGGCTGGCCCGCCTCGTCCTGCGCGCACGCGCACCCCGGCTCCACCAGCGGCACACGTTGGCGCCGGTGGCCCAGATCCTGCTGCGACACGGCATCCCCCCGCAGCGGCTCGAGCTGCTGGTCGGTCCGGGCCAGCAGGTGGGCGTCACCGCGCTCGGTCGGCGCACCGTGGTGGTGAGCAGGGGTTTGATCGACGCGCTCTGGTCAGGGCAGCTGCGACCACAACAGGCGGCGGCGGTCATCACGCACGAGGTCGGGGTGATGCGCTCCGGGCTGACCCGTCACGACCCAGCCATCATGGTCCTGCTGGCCCCGTGGACGGTCTGGATCACCTGGATCGCCATCATGTGGGGCGTCGCTGCGGCCTTCCTGAGCCACCGGGTGATGCTGGCGTGCCTGGTCATCAACGCCGGCGTGGGGATCTGGCTGGGAGCCACCGAGGACCCTGCCATGTACGTCTCGACCGTCGTCATGGCTGTGGTGCTCGCCACCTGGTGGTCCATCCGGTCCTGGGACCGCGCCCGCGCCCAGGTCGGTGACCACTACCTCCTGCAGGCTGACCTGGCCGGGGTCTACGCCGACCTGCTGACGGCGACCTTCACCGACGACAACACCCGGGACCGCGCGGTGCGGCTGCGGCATCCGCAGCTGCAGCCCGGGCCCCCGGTCGTCGGGGACGGTCCGCCGGTGACGAGTGCCGTGCTCAGTACGACGGGCCGCTGAGAGTGTTGTTCCCTGCGTCACGCCGTTCTCGGCCGGCGCTCCCCCTGACCAGCTCTTCCTGTTTCTGGCGCGCCTGCGCCTCCTGGAGCCGCCGGGCGTTCTCGAGGTCTCGGCGCGTGCGGTGTCCTGCATCCGCGCGGCACGCTGGGCCTCCAGCGCGGCTCTTGCGGCGTGAGCCGAGCGGTGGTCCGTCGAGGGAGTCTTCATCGTGGATCTCCTTCGATGCTTGCGCCGGTGTCAGGCACCAGGCGCAGGTGTGGTCGGTGGTCACCGGTCGAAGCGGGACCGCCCTCCCCTGGCTGGGTGGTGCGCAGGAGTCGTGTCGCGTCCAGGAGGGCGCTGCAGGCGACGCGCAGGAAGCGACGTGACGCGCCCAGGGAGGTGTCCACCGTCGCCATAAACTGCTCACCGCGGCACAGGCCTGAGGACGCCGGGCTCATCGCATGAACCGTCGCGTGCAGCGAGGACGCCGCTGTTGCCACGGCCAGCGTCACCGGAGAGATGGCGATCCGCGCGACCCCGGGACGCCGTTCGAGATTGCGCACCCGGGCCAGCAGCCAGGCGGCGTCCGAGGCTGCGTCGCGCACCTGGTGCCGCAACAGGCCGGCCTGGTCGACGACCACCTGGGCGGCCACCTGCTCCCGCACGGCATGCGCTCCCCAGCGTTCCAGCTCGTCCTGGCAGGTCGACACCGCAACGTGCAGACCGTTCAGTCGCTCCTCCAGTCGTTCAACCAGGCCGTCAGGTGGAGACCCTGCAATCGGGGAGGCTACGAGGGGCATGCCGGTCATCGCTGCATCGATGGCCCGGGGGTGGACTCGCGGGAGAGTTCTCGGTGGGTGCGCATCCGTTCCCGGGCTGCCTGCGCAATGACGTCGACGTCCCGCGACGCCTGGATGGCCACGCCCTGCGCGCGGTCGAGCTCCTGGTCGACGTACCGACCGTCTGAGTAGGCGGCCAGGAGAGAACCGGAGACCAAGGTGGGATCGGGCCCGGTCCGGTCCCGGCCGGGGCGCGGCAGAGACTGGCGGGCGCGGTCTGCTTCGGCCCCCAGCCGTTCGCTGGCGCGCTGGATCACCGGTCGGGTCGTCTCCAGGTCTTCCTGCAGCGAGATGAGCTGGCGACGCAGCCGGCCAGTATCGATCTGCTCGCGGGTGTTTCCCTGGTGCAGACCGTCGACCATCACCACCGCGGCCTTCAGGTTGGCCACCGCGCGTGAGATCCGACGGTCCACACCCAGGCCGGCCTCGCCGGCCTCCTCGCAGGCGCCCGCGAACGAGCGAAGTGCCTCACCCTGGCTCTCACGGTCCATGCTCTTGACCCGGTCCTGCTGGACCCCCTCGACCAGGGACAGCCAGGACCGTGCATCATTCATGCTCTTGCCCATCTGCAAATGCTGCTGGCGGGCATCCTGCAGGGCACAGTGGGTCTCAGCCAGGATCCAGCGGGTGTCGGCGAGGTCACTCCTGGTGTCTGTGGTGATCTCACTCATGGGAACCGGTCACCTCCGGGTCGGCCAAGAGGTCATCGAGCTGCGCGGTGGCCTGGTCCAGCAGGTCGCCGACCCTGTCGGTGGCCGCCTGGGCCTCGCGCAGCTCCTCGGCGGCGGTGACGAGCCCATAGGTGCTCGGTTGTGTCATGGCAGTTGTCCCTTCTCTCGCGCCGGGCTCTTACGTGAACCCGCCTACTTACCAAAGCGGCCGAGGAGGCCCCTGGGTCTCACCTCTCACCGATCGACCCCTGGCGCGGGTGGGCCGGCTCCACCACCCGGCAGGTCCCGGTGGGCCCTTATCCGTTCGCGTGCTGCCTGTCCCACGGGATCTATCGCCCCCAGACGGTGCTGGGTCTGGCTCGAGACCCGGGAGACCACGTCATCAACTCGGTGTCCTTCCGTGGACGCCGCGCGCAGCGTGCGGTTCAGCAGGTCGGTGTGAACGGTCTCGACCGCCCCGCTGGTCGGGGCGGATTCACGCGCTGCGGCAGCTGACCGGAGTAGTGCAGCCTGGGTGCGTTCCAGCTCAACCCGTGCCTCCTCCAGCGACCTGTGCAGGCCCGTCGCGACATGCCGGAGACGCGCCTGCTCGACGTACGGCGACGGCGAGGTGCCGACGACGAGGCCCCCCGTCTCGGCCCCACCGTGGTGGTCGTGGGCCACGGCAACGTGGCCATGGATGTCGCACGCATGCTGGCTCGGCACCCCGACGACCTCGAGGACAGCGACGTGGCCGACGAGGCCCGGGAGCGACTGTGCGGCAGCGTCCGCACGCTGCACCTGGTAGGTCGCAGTGACCCCGCCTCGGCCAGGTTCGACCCCGTGATGGTGCGGGAGCTGGCGACCCTGCGGGGTGTGCGACACATCGTGCACGGTGTCGAAGCGCTCCCTGCGGACGGCAAGGATGCTCGCGTCGAGGCCGTCCGCTCCCTCGCCGATGTGCACCCGCGGCAGGAGCGTGTCCGCATCGAGTGGTGGTTCGGACTGTCCCCCCTCGACATCCAGGGTACCGAGAGCCTCGAGGCGGTCGTCTTCGAGGGTCCGGACGGCGAGGTGGTCCTCCCGGCCGACGACCTCGTGACCGCCATCGGCTTCGCCGCGGACCCGGACACCCCGGTGGAGCCGGGCTCCACACCCGACGGCCGTGTCGAGCCGGGACTCTACACGGCAGGCTGGCTGCGCCGAGGGTCCTCCTGCTCCTGCTCGGTCCTTGGGTCGATCGCCTCGGCCCCCTGTCGCCCTGCGGTGAGAAACCGTTGCGCGGAAGCTAGCCGTTTCTGTGTGTCCTCGCCTTGGGCGGCCGCGGTCTCGCACTGGTCGGCGAAGGCGCGCAGCAAGGCCCGCCGGTCCTGGGCCGGGGGCCACTGGCCGCCGCGCTGCGCCCAGTCGACGTCCTCCAGCAGCCGGGACGCGCGAGCGAGCTCGTCCTGCATCGCCTGGACCCCTTCACGCGCCCCTACCAGGACGCGTCGGGACTCGGCCAGGGCATGCAAGGACCGACCCCACCCTTCGGCCCGGTCATCCTGACCGAGCCTGAGATTCTGACCCTCACTCATCCGCGGACGCTCCCTCCGGCTCGTCCTCGACCACGTCGCGGACGCCCACCTGGAGGCGGCGGCGGTGCTGGCAGACGCAGTGCCGCCAGGGGTATTCCCGCCCGGCCTTGGAGTCGACGCAGTCCGCCCGGCGAATGAACAGGCCGGCACGGCTCGCAGATCATGGCCACCTCCTGGATCAGGGGCGTCCGGCAACGGGCCAGACTCCCTACCCCCTCAAGCGGCGCAGGCGGGCTCAGGGACTCACTCGAAGCAGAGGCGTTCCCTCAGATGGCCGGACGCAGCTGCGAAGCAGGCAGACGCACAGTCACCACCTGGTCCTCCTCGACCGCACACACCACCCAGGCCGCCCACCCCTCATGGGTGTTCTGCCAGCTGATCACCAGTGCTTCGACCTCCGCAGCACCCGGCCGCAGACGTGCCCACGCATGCCGTGTCCGTGAACGCGCCGGCGGGACGGAGGGGAGCGACAGAGCAGCGTGGGACGGGGGTATGTCGGATCCGCGGTCTCGCAGGGGAACCCCTGAACCGCGCCGCCCGTACATGCCACCCGCCATGACTTCAAGGTATCGAACGCTTGTGCTACCTGCCATCCTGTGGCCCCGGCTGCTGCGCCAACTTGGTCGCGGGTTACTGCGTCGACCGCGACGGCGGACCCGGCGCGCGGCGGCGGTGCAGCTGGGACAGCCGGTATGTTTCGCCACCCGAGTGGCGATCCGACTCCGCCACTCATGGCCGCAGTCAGGGCAGCGCCAGACCACCATGGTCTTGGAATGGGTGCGTACTAGGTGCGTCGGCGGCGCGCGGCAGGTTCCATTCAACGTCGCAAGACCAGCGGGCTTGCCGAGTCTAGCAGGGGACTGCTGGCAGTCCGCCGTGGACAACCGTGGGCATCCGCAGCTCGAGCCCTCTGGTGGCACGCCGCACTCAAGGCTTTCGCCGAGGGAACCACCCTGATGTCGCCGGAGTGTCGGGGACCGTCACTATTGTGAACCAACACGTGGAATCGACGGCGACAGGGGGCTCAGGTGCCATATCTGGACGCTCTGGTGCCCGCGGTCCCTGACCCCGCGGACCTGTTGGAGCGCCTACGACGCCTCCGGTTTACTGACGGTGGCGCATCGGTAGACCTCGGTCCCCTCGATGAAGCGACGCTGAACCTGATCCGCTACGTCCTGGCGCAGACCGAGCGAGACGTTGTCCTGGCGCTGCCGCAGGGACGTCACGACGTTGCCGTGGCGCTTGGTGCGCTGCTGCAGCTCAACCGCCTGGGAGCGCGGCTACGCGGCCAGTTCCACGGCCAGGGGTTCGACGGGCCACTATTGGTCGTGGGACTGAACGTGAACCTCACCGACCGGCTTCGACGCCTGAAGATCGGGGCGGAGAACCTGTCAACAGCTCTGCGAGCCCAACGCGTCCGTGCCGACGGCACGGTGACTGATCTTCGCGGCACGATCAGCCCCGCCCGCGCTTGGGGTGACGGACTGCTCTACCTCAACACCTCGCTCGGCTGGCCAACGCTTCCCCAGGTCCGCCCCGGGCTGGTCATCATAGATCGCACCAGCTTCCGTAATCCCGACACCCTCGACGCCGCACTCACCTGGGCCGCTCAGCACCATGCCCGTCGCGTCCTGGTGCTCAGCACGATCGGCGAACCCTGGCCGGCGGCCCTAGACAATCCCGATCGATGGCTACGCTGGGGCTGGACCCCAGGGCTGCGACACGACGTTGGTCAGGAGCTCGGCCGCCCACCAGACGGTGGCCCGCTCTCGACGAACGCTCTGCTGTGCATACCTCGCCGCCCCGTCGCGCTTGCGGAATACCTGGCACCGGCGCTCACCCGGCTGCGGCGCCGCTGCCTGAGCGGCATCGCCGCCGCGCGACGCACCCACCTCCCGTTCCCACCCCGGGTCGCCGAAGCGGTGCAACTGGTGAATGTCCTCACAGGCACTTGGAGCAGCCTTGCCACCGCAGATCTTCATGCCGCCCAAGAGCTTCGCGGGGTCAGCACCACGACCCTGCGACGAACCCTCCAGGACCGCCGGGACGGCGACCTCCCCAAGGAGTGGAGCGGGTTCAGAGAGACACTGTGGCCGGACCTGCGGCGCGACGTGCTCGGGTTCGCTGACTTGCTGGAGGAGTACAACCCCCGGTTCGAGATGCTCCGCGCGGTGCTTGCCTGGGCGCGGGCGCACCGACCCGGTCGCCTGCTGGTCGTGAGAACACAGACCAGATCCGCTGCCCGGGCGCTCACCCATGACCTTCTCGAGGTCGAGCCGGGACTGGAGTCGCTCCTGAGCAGCGACACTCACGCTCCGACGTTGAGGGTGGCCTCGTACAGCGAGCGGTTGCCATGGGCGGTGCAGCCCACCGTCGAGATCCATCTCGGAGTTCCCCCACCGTGGCGGCGCGCCTGTCTGCTCGGCGGGGAAGGTACAGAGCACGTGCTCGTGGTCGACCCAGACGAAAAGCACTGGGCCGACCGGGTGCTGCTCGGCCTCGACACCGAGTGGCAGGCGACACTCAAGGAGGCGGCCGCGGAGCTGAATCTCGACTGCCCACCCAGCCCCCATGTACCGGGACCGCGGACCGTCTACGGGCCCGTCACAGTCGATAACCGTGGCGAGGACGACGAGGTGACGCCGCTGCCCGCGTTCGACCTGGAGCGCATGTTCGCGGCCTTCACCTCCGCCCTCGACAAGGTCGACCGGGGCGAGGAGGACCCTGGCACCGATGCCCGGACGCCCGCCGGGGCGCGCTCGGCGCTCGCCAGGCCACTCACCTTGGAACCAGGGGACACCCAGTACTGGCTTCCGGCCGACGGCACCGCCGAGGTCCTGGTCGGTAGCAGGTACAGCTCGGCCCCCGTGTCCGGGCTGACCGCGGGAACGACACTGCTCATCCCACGCGGGGAGACACGTGAGGAGCTGTACGGCCGACTGCTCCAAGCCGCGCACCGCGACGCGGACGTGGCCGCCGTGACCATGGTGCTGCAGCGGTTCCGCAAGGCGACCTGGGCGCTCTACGACCAGTGCGGATCGTGGGAGGCCGTCGCCCGAGCACTCCGCACCCGGGGCAGCGAAGTCCAAGCCGCACAGACCTGCAAGAATTGGGCCGAGGGGCGGGTGATCGCACCGGACGACGTCTACGACATCCGACGCGTCGCGTGGCTGACGAAACGTGACGACCTCACCCTGGACCGCACCTGGGAACGCATCGGCGTCATCGCGACAGAGCTGCGCCGACTGCACCGTGACCTCGGTCGCGTCCTCTCCGGGGCCATCGCGGAGGTGGCAACCGGCCGATCTGGCGAGAACCTGCGGAAATTGTCGCAGCTGTGTGGTGGCATCGACCCTGCAGAGGTGCTCGAGGAGTTCGAGCTGCGCCAGATCCGTTCCGTCGGCGGACCACGCAGCGTGCCGGCCAGCCAACTGCGCAAGCTGCTCCCCATCGAGTGCTGAACAACCTGAGGAGATCTTCGTTGCTTGGAGCCGCACGACGCGCACCGTCCGCCCCCATGAACGCGTCCATTAGCAACCGCCGCGAGGCGGGTGTCGTCGACTGGCTCATCGATCGGCTGGCCCTACGACTAGCCGACCGCACCGACATCCGGCACAGCCCGCCGTGGGAGCCGCGCGCGAACGTACTGCTCGGAGTGCTGGAGCCCATCTGGGTTCAGCCCCCGCCGGTCGCGAAGAATGGAGACACCGCGGCGGAAGAGGCTGGCCCCGAGAGCGGCGGTGAAACCGCCGAACAGGACGCGGCCCAGACCGGCGACGTCCCCGCACTCGGACTCAACTTCCGGGTGCGCGCGGCGGGAAGAGAGGCCATCGAGCTCGACATCGACCTGGCCTTCGCCCTGTACCTCGAGGAAATCGCCACCCTAGACGAGCAGCGCACCTACCTCGGTGCCGCCGAGACCGACCTCACGGCTGGACCTGACGCCACGACCGACACCGGGGTCGACACCGCAATTTCGGGCTCCAACACGTCATCGGAGGCAGCGACCTCAGCCGCAGACCCGCCGAGCGGCGACCCACCATCAACCGAGCCGACCGGCGGTGAAGACGGAGCCGCCCCCGCCACCAAGCGTCCGAAGCGTGAACGAAAGACCCGTCTTCTGGGTGCCTGGCGCCGCCAGGACGTCAAGGTTCCCTCGGCCCGAATCCAGGTCCCCCTCGACGGTGCGGTCGTGGAGTTGGAGAGCCAGATGGACCAGTTGGTGCGCGAGGTCGTCGATTCGCACTACGCCAGCCCCCTCGCGATGCGGCCGCTTCGTACGAAGCGCAACGAGCTCCCGCGCACCGCACTCGCTGACGAAGCGGCCTTCCAGGCGGCCATCGAGGAGGTCCTCGATAGGGACTGGAAGCCGACTTCCTACCTCGACCTGGAGCTCACCGCGTTTGCGCAACCTTTGGGCGCCGACGAGTACCTCGTCACCGTGGCACTGCGCAACATGACACGCATCGAGGGTCGGCAACAGCAAGACCTGACGGCCTACGACTGCCAGTTCACGGTCCACCCCACGGCGGCCACTCCGATCCTGCCCCAACGGTTCGATCTGGCACCCGACGACTACCAACTCGCTGACCTAGCCGACGTGATCGGGCACGGTACCGGCTGCGTCGCGGTCGCTACGCCGAACGACGGCGTGCGGACCGAGACCCTGCCCACTCACATTCAGTCCGTCATCGAGCCACGCGACGACCATGTCGCCGCTCCTCGATGGGACCAGCTGGCCGCAGACCCCAGCGCCATCCTGTCCAGCATCCAGGTGGCGATGGAGGACTACGAAGGCGAGTTCGAGCGATTCGTCGCCGCCGCGGTGGGGCAGCCCCACCACGCCGAAGCCGCTCGAGACCTCGCCCAGTTCTGCGACGAGTTCCGCCGATTCAAGCTCGGTCGACGAGCGCTACGCGAGGACCCCCGACTCGCCCAGGCATTTCAGCTGGCGAACGAAACCTTCGCGCGCGCCAACGCGGGGAAACCGTTCTCCACCTGGCGGCTGTTCCAGCTGGTCTACATCGTCACCCACCTCCCCGCGCTCGTCGCCAGGGAGAAGGACGACCCCGAGTACCGGCGCGAACTCGACCATGTCGACGTCCTCTGGTTCCCGGCAGGCGGTGGCAAGACCGAGGCGTACCTCGGGCTCATTGTCACCGCCTTGTTCTACGACCGGCTCCGCGGCAAGAACGCCGGAGTCACCACTTGGCTTCGCTTCCCTCTGCGGATGCTTTCGGTCCAGCAGGTGTTCCGGATGCTGCGCGTGCTCGTCGTGGCTGAGGACCTGCGAGGCGAGAAGCACATCGCGGACCCGGACGCTGACCCCTTCGCGCTGGGCTACCTGGTCGGCAGCGGCGGAACCCCGAACCGGCTGGGAGATTACCCGTCGGCGTGGTGGCGCGGCCGTGAACCAGAGGTGCGGCTGGCCCGCGCAGGCGAGTTCGCCACAACCCACGAGGACGACCGCATCGTCACCAAGTGCCCGTACTGCGGCCAGGAGCAGGTCGAACTCGACTACGACGAGCCCGGAGTGCGGGTGGTGCACCGGTGCCGGGCCAGCGGCTGCGGCCGCGACCTGCCACTGCACATCACCGACGAGGAGGTCTACCGCGCGTTGCCGAGCATCGTGATCTCCACGGTGGACAAGCTGACCGGCTACAGCTGGTTCCCCGAGTTCACCGCGTTCAGCCGTGGCCCCCGCTTTCGGTGCTCGGAGCACGGGTACTTCAGCGTCCCCACGGCCGGCACCTGCGCGGTGGGGCCGGAGCAGTGCCCACCCCCGAAGCGGGGAACCCACTACCTGGCGGTTCCCCCTGTCAAGGATCCGGTGCCTGCCCTGACGGTCCAAGACGAGATGCATCTGCTCAAGGAAGAGCTTGGCGCCTTCAGCGGCCACTACGAGGGCCTCATCGCCGAGCTGCAGCGCGGCGGCCCGTCGGGCCTCCCGTCGAAGGTGCTGGCGGCCAGCGCCACCATCGAACAGTTCGAGGACCAGCTGCGCCAGGTCTACGGACGCATCCCCCGAGCGTTCCCCTCGCGCGGCTTCGAACGGAGCCGCAGCTTCTACATCCAGACCACACCTGACGTGCGGCGCACGTTCGTCGGGGTCCTGCCCCACTACCGGCGGAAGGACGACGTCGCGGCCATCATCCATGCGGAGCTGCTTCGAGCGATCACCGAACTCGAGGACTCTGCCGACCCTCTCGGCGACCTCGGCATCGCCCCGGGTCTCTGGGAGCAGCCGCCCAGCAGGGAAGACGTCGCAGACCTGCTGTTCAACTACGAAGTCGCTCTTGGATACGTGAACAGCAAGGCGCACGGAGCTAAACTCGACGAGGAGCTGGGGCTGCTTTCCGACGCCCTTGACAACGAGGGGCACGGACCGTTGGACCAAGTCGTGCTCACTGGCCAGGTTCCGATCCCCGAACTGGCGGCGGCCATCGGCCGCGTCCAGGACGACACGCTCAGTACTGACCGTGGGTCCAGGCTCCGGGCGCTGGTCGGCACCTCCGTGGTAAGCCACGGCGTCGACCTGGACAGGCTGAACATGCTGGTGATGGCCGGCATGCCCACCACAGCCGCGGACTACATCCAGGTAACCGCCAGGTCGGGACGCACCCACGCGGGGCTGGTCGTCACCGTCTACGACACGTTCTCGCGCCGGGAACGGTCCCTGTTCAGCAACTTCCCGAGCTACCACACCTTCCTCGACCAGATGGTCACACCGGTGCCGGTGAACAAGTACGCGTTCTTCGTCGCGGACCGCACGCTGCCCGGCATCGCGTTGGCACTGCTGCACGACCTCGCCCGCGAGGACGGCCTCCACGCTCCGGTGGAGGGCGTCCGCCAAGCCAAGCACTTCCAACGCTGGTGGAACACCAACCGAGGCGCGATCGACCAGCGGCTGCGCGACCGACTCCAGCGGTGCTACGCCACCCCGGTCACGGGAGTCAACGACGCCGGCATGGAGGCCGAGCTGGCCACGCGCGCGCTGGCACGGTGGGACGACACCGAATCTAAGGCCCTTAGCATCCCCGCACGCGAGAAGCTGACGACAGCACTATTCCACAACCAGCCGCTGGCGAACTTCCGCGACATCGACGAGCCTGGCGAGTTCGCCACCTGGATTCACAGCCGCGAGGCATTCCTACGACTAACCGGCCAGCTCGTCGACGAAGAGGAGCGTGCGCATCCTTCGCCGCCCGGCTCCACAAACAGCGCTGCCCCACGCCCGGACCTCACGAAGGAGTCGCGCTGATGCTGCGCAGCAAGAGCCAGATCCTGTGGGGCTACCTGCCCGGTTCGGTGTTCCGACACGAGGACCGCGTTTACGGCCGCGTCGTCACCGTTGACGGCGACAGACTCACCGGACTCAACGAAGCAGTCATCTACGACGCCATCGCGACCTACCTCGAACAGTGGTCGGAGGAGAACCGGCACGAGCTGCCACTCCCCCGCGATGGCGTGACCCGGGAGTACCGCATCGTGCGACCCGACCAAGTCCGCTGGGAGCTGTTCCCACTCGTCTTGGAGTGCAGCCGGCGCAGCTGCGCCCGCGTCCGCAGCTTCAGAACCGCCGGAGACCTCGCCAAATCCCCCCGCTGCCGTTACTGCGGCGGTCAAATGCAGCAGCTCCGCTTCTACAACGCCCACAACTGCGGGCAGATCGGCGCTATCCACGTACCGAAGTGCAGCACCCACGGATACGACGACCTGTTCTTCGACAACACGGGAAGCTTCCTAACCGCCACCTGGCGCTGCCACGGGCCTGGCTGCAACGGCGGAGTCGTCTCCCGGACCAACATGTCCCCGTGCAACTGCGGGAGCTGGGCCGGACGCGATGGTGTGGTGCGCATGCGAGCACATACCCTCGACGACTCCCGCCCCTACCGCGCGCACTACGTGGACCTGATAAACATCGACTCGTCGGTGTTCCAGACCTACCAACGGCACCCGGCACGCAGCCAGGTCGCGGTCGCACACTTCCTCGACCTGATCCCGACGCTGCAGGACGGCATGCGTGAGGTCGATACGGGACTCGACGGCAAGCGGATGAGCGCCGAGGAATGGGCCATCAAGGAGCGCGCCTACCGGGCAATGGGGCTGGAGGAGTCCGACATCAAGACCCTCCGGGTTAAGAACGGCCCGGTGGAGAGCGGTGTGGCCGCCCTCGGAGACCTGTCACCCCAGGTGCTCGACGTCGTAGCGGAGCGGCGCCCCTTCTACGAGCGTGCGGCGGTGTACGACACCACCGAGGTGCCACGCGTGACTCTCGCCCACCAAAAGGCCCAGGCGGATTCGGCCCACGACGCTGTACGGGCCGCTGCGCTGGGCTCCGCCGACGCGCTCGCCACTGCAATGGGCATTTGTGAGGTCGCTGTCACGTGGGACTTCCCGGTGGCCAAGGTCGCCTTCGGATACACCCGCGAGAAGCACGGCCCCGACGAGGCAGCGATCCGCGGCTTCCGACACGGCAAGCAGCATGACGGCAAGTACCCCGTTTACGCGCTCAGCAGCCGCACCGAAGCGCTGCTGATCACGCTCTCAGCTCAGGAGGTGCTGACCTTTCTGCACGGGCGCGGTGAGACCGACGCCGTCCCGGGCGACGAGGACCGCGCGCGCCGGATGCTCCTCGAGATCTTCGCGAATGAAGAGGCGCACCCAGTGCCGGCGCAGACCGTTAAGACGCTTGTGCACACCCTCAGCCACCTTCTCCTGCGCGGGCTCGATGACGGCCAGGTCGGGTTCTCGGAGTCAAGCCTTGCCGAGTGGCTGGTTCCAGAGACCCTGACCTTCGCCGTGTATGCGAACACCCTCAAGGACTTCACTCTCGGCTCTCTGTGGACGCTGCTGAACAATCGGGCACTCAGCTGGCTCCGCGGCGTGGTCGACCGCAGCATCCAGTGCGAGAACGACCCGATCTGCTACCAGCAGGAGATGCGGGCCTGCGAACGGTGCGTGTACCTCACCTTCGGGTGCGAACACTTCAACGATGACCTGAGCCGGGCGATCGTCTATGACTACCTGCGCTACTGCGGGGTGCTGGAGACATCGAGGTCCGGGGCGGCACGTGCGTGAGCTTGTCGACCTTGCCGTCATGCTCCAGCAGATGGCCGGCAGCCCACTCGAGGCGATGACGTGGGCTGAGACCCTTGGCGCGCAGGGACAGGGCTGCCTGACTGCTCTTGGGGTCCGGGGAGATCCGGCGCTGGTCCTCACCACCGCGGCGCTCGACGCGGGACTCCTCCGCACCGACGGCACGGGAAACCGGGTCCGGGCCGCCAAGCTCGTGATCCTGATCGACGTCCTCGACGCCGCGCCGCATCCAAAGCGAGCACCCGCACCCGACCGCGAGTTGGTCTTCACCGTTCCCCGAAGCGTGGAACATCTCGTGCAACCCCGCCAACGTCTCGACCTGCTAGTCAACGACGTCATCGCTCGCGCCGACCGAACCCTGCACATCGGCGGGCCGTTCTGGAACGCAGGGGGGTGGGATCTCCTCAAGCCAGTGGTGCTGCCAGCACTCCACATCCGCCAGGTGCCAGTCACCTTCTACCTCCATCGCAGCGAGTCAGGACACCGTGACGTCATCGAAGAGATGCTGAAGGAGGCACGCGCACATGGGTCGGTCAGCGCGCGCTGGTGGAGCGCGGGCCTGCCCAGCCTGATGCATGCCAAGTTTGTCGTCGCCGACGGAGCCACCGGCTACTTCGGCACCGCGAACCTGACTTCGTTGGGACTGAGCGAACACCTGGAGATGGGGGTGGCGCTCGCGCCCACCCAAGCCGCGTCGCTGCTTGACCTACTACGGCAACTCGAGCAGGCCGGCATGTTCGACGCTGACCCGGTGTAGGAGGAACTGGGATTAGGGCGCCCATGGCGGCACCCGCCGGTCCGCTCCGGCGTCCACGAGAACGACCCAGCGGCCGCTGAGCCCCGCAGCCCGATCAGCGAAGTGAGGTAGGACCAGCCGGAGCGTTGGCCCAGCGGGGCTACAGGGTGGGTCGCGGTGCACCCTCATTTGCTCACAGGCGGTCCGCGCCGCGCCGTTGACCGATCCGAGGAGGTGCTGGTCCGGCTCGACACGCTGAGACCAACCAGCAGCCAGGGTGCTCAAAGGCACCCCCGGCCGATCACCAGTCCGCGGCCCGCCGCGCCGACCTGGTTCTCTCCCCTGTCGCAGGACCTCGATACCCTGACACCCAGCGGGCGCTCCTTGACGAGCCTGTGACGGATCGTATTAGCAAAGGGTGGACAGTGGGTGCAATCGAGCAGGTGTTCCTGGAGTGTGAGCGTGCGCGAGCAGACGGCGACCTGATCAAACGCGTCTCGGCTAGCGACAAGGAGTATCACTTTCAGAACTGGGTCCAGGCCCGCATCGAAGCCTGCGCGCTGAACTACGACGATCCTGGACGCAACACTTACCCGGACTTCCGACTGATCAACCATCCCGAGGGTTACGAGGTCAAGGGCCTCGAGTTCCCCGGTCGCGAGGCCGACTACGACTCTAACTCCCAGGTACCCACAGGCAACCACGGCGGACGTGAGGTGTTCTACGTCTTCGGCCGTTACCCGAAATCTCAGCGCGACGTCTACGAATACCCGGTCGTCGACCTCGTGATCTGCCACGGGAGCTTCCTCAACGCCAACACTCAGTACGTTCACAAGAACAAGTCGTTCCGCGGCTTCGGCTCGTACGGCGACATCCTGGTCCGCGATCGCAAGATGTATGTCGTGCCGACCCCATTCGCACTGGCTTCGGGTACTGCTGGGCTCGCCACGCTTGTCGTCCCGGCCGACCACGTGATCCAGTCAGACCGCCTCGTCCAAGTAGGCGAGCTCAACCGGGTAGAGGTCGATGAAGTGCTCGTCTCCTACGAGTTCAACCTACAGACGAACGAGATGCTGACGCACAAGGAACCGAACCCCAATGCCGGGACGGTCCACAAGTTCCGGGCATACCGGTCGCGCGGGACGGGCGACTCCAAGACGGTATCCATGAACGAGCGTCGGTCATGACGTCTATCGTACCGGCGCCATCCAGTCTGGAATCGGCCTTTCCCGCCGCAATGCTCAGCGCGGTCGGCACGAAGGAGTCGTGGCGCAAGGAGGTCCATCGGCCAGCGACGAGCACCCACAAATGGTGGGCCAAACGACTCGGCACCGTCTTTCGCGGGATCATCACCTCTGCAGTGACCGCGGAGGACGCCGACGCAATGGAGGCGTACATGTCGCGTCTCGACCTAACCGGCGTGGTGGTGCTCGACCCCTTCTCCGGCTCCGGGGTCACCGGCGTCGAGGTGCTGAAGCTCGGTGGCCGACCCGTCTGTTTCGACATCAACCCCGTGGCGACGCTGGTCCAGCGTCAGGCCATGCAGCCCTGGAATCTGCGGGACCTGACCGCTGCGTATAGAGCCGTCGAGAACAGTTGCCGCGAGGACGTGGATCGACTTCACCGGACGGAGGACGGGCGCACTGTCCTGTACTACTTCTGGGTCGCGACGGTCGCGTGCCCCCACTGCTCCGAGCCCGTGCGCCTGTTCGACTCGCCCGTCTTCTCAAAGAACGCCTACCCGAAGCGGGTACCCAAGGCACAGATCGTTTGCCCGCAGTGCCTGGCCGTGAAGGAGAGCCGGTACGACTTCGACATAGAAACGTGCGCGAACGGGCACACGGTCACTCCAGCCGGTGCCGCCCGCGGGCAGGTGGCCAACTGCCCGCGGGGCCACAGCTTCAAGACGATGTCGGCTCTAGATGAAGCGCGACCCGAATACGAGATGTACGCCAAGATGATCGCGAACCCGGACGGCTCGAAGGTCTACGAGGCGATCACCGACTGGGACCGCGCGCTGTATGCCGAGTGCGTCGACCTGTTAGAGGATCTTCCTGATAGTGCGGTGCTGCCGCGCGGCGAGCTCGCACGCGGCAACAACACCGACCAGGCGCTGAAGTGGAACTTCCGCCAATGGCGCGACTTCTTCAATGCGCGTCAACTCGTTTCGCTTTCCCTGATCGCCACTGCGATCCGGGACCTGCCTGGCCCGCCGGCGGAGCGCGAGGCGCTCAGTGCCCTGTTTTCAGGAACCCTCGAGTTTAACAACCTTTTCACGTCGTTCAAGGGCGAGGGCACCGGGGCAGTCCGGCACATGTTCAGCCACCACATCCTTAAGCCGGAGCGTACGCCGCTCGAGGCTCACCCGTGGGGGACGTCGCAGTCGTCCGGAGCGTTCTCGACGCTCTACAAGAGCAGACTGGAGCGGGCACACGAGTATAAGACGAAGCCCGCCGACCTGGTGGTCGACGGAGTGGGAATTAGCCGTGTCACCGGGCTGTCGAAGCCTCTGTCGGCAACCATCGTCGACTCTTGGGAAGCGTTCGTCTCTACCACGGGACAGACCGCGTATGTCGGGACCAAGAATTCGGCGGACACCGACCTTCCCGACGGGTCGGTCGATCTGATCGTCACCGACCCGCCATACATGGACAACGTCCACTATGCGGAGCTCGCCGACTTCTTCCACGCCTGGCTCCAGGCCATCCACCCGTACGCCGGGTACGACCAAAGCACGACTACACGGCGGGCGGGCGAAGTCCAGAACGCGGATCCTGACGAGTTCGGCAAAGCGATCGAAGCCGTCTGGACGGAGTGCGCAAGAGTGCTGAAGCCGGGCGGGCTGCTGGCCTTTACATTTCACCAAGCTCGGATTAGCGGGTGGGTGCAGGTCGTCGAGTCGCTGCGCCGCTCGGGCCTCGTTGTGACGGCCGTCCAGCCCGTCAAGGGCGAGATGACGACGAGCATCGTCAAGGCGGGGTCTCGCGAGCCGTCGAACCTGGATAGCGTCGTTGTCTGCCGCCGTGTCGTTGACGGCGCGACCAATCCAAACGGGTCCCTTGAAGAGGCGCTCGCGACAGCCCTGAGGGAGCTGTCGGGGCTCCGCGGGGCTGGAGTCGACGTCGGTGCAGGAGATGTCAGGTCCGTCGTGCGCGGCTCTCTGCTGGCCTACCTGGCGTCCACCGGAGCACAGCTGGACGACGTCGTCACCGCGAACGTGGACGAGGTAGCAACTCAGGCAATCGCCACGCTGCACAACCAGTATGTAAGCGCGAGCCCGAATCTCGGACCTGCTGCGTGGCAGGCAGGGCTTCTTAGCCTGGATCCACCGATGGGGTGAGGGCTAAAGACGGCGTGGGGAAGTGAGAATGCCCCTCTGACTTGGGAAGATACGACTTGTCTAGAGCACATATCACCCAACCCGGAAGGGCATCTCGTAGATGCAACTCTCTCATACCCTGCCCGTGGCCTCCGCGACGTTCGATGACCCCAACCTGGTGTCGGCCGCTGGGCTGGTCCCGGTCATGGCGCTGGCCGAAGAAGCCGGTCTGCGCGCCCTGGGTGATGAGCACCTGAGTCTGCCGACCGACAAGGGCGCCAACGCCGGGGCGAAACTGGCCGCCCTGGTGGCCGGGATGGCCGCCGGCGCGGACAGTATCGAGGACTTGGGGCTGTTGCGCCACGGCGCGATGGGCAAGGTCTTCGACCGGCCCTACGCTCCCTCCACGCTCGGTTCGTTCCTGCGCGCCTTCACCTTCGGACACGTCCGCCAGGGCGACGCGGTCGCCTCCCGCTTCACCCTGGCCATGGCCGAACAGAGCGGGTTGCTCGGCAAGGCCGGCGACACCGGGACGGTACTGCTCGATATGGACGACACCATCGTGGAGGTCCACGGCTACGCCAAGCAGGGCGCCGGGTTCGGGTACACCGGGGTCCGAGGCCTGAACGCGCTGCTGGCCACCGTGACCACCGACCAAGCCGCCCCGGTCATCGCCGCCCAACGCCTGCGCAAGGGCTGCGTCGGCTCCTCCCGCGGAGCGGTCCGGCTCGCGACCGACGCCCTGGCGCTGGTCCGGCGCAGCCACCTGGCCGCACGACCCGTGCTGCTGCGGGCCGACTCCGCGTTCTACTCCGCCACCTTGGTGGGCGCCGCCATCAAGGCCGGGGCGCAGGTCTCGATCACCGTCCGGCTGGACCCCGCGGTCAAACGTGCCATCGCCAGCATCGACGACGACGCCTGGACCACGATCAGGTACACCGACGCGATCTACGACGAGACCACCAAGACCTGGGTCTCCCGGGCAGAAGTCGCCGAGGTGCCCTACACCGCGTTCACCTCGGCCAAGAAGGCCCAGCAGGTCACCGGCCGGCTGGTGGTGCGCCGCATCCCCGACCTGAACCACAAGGCCAAGGACGGGCAGGCTTCCCTGTTCGACACCTTCCGCTTCCACGCCTTCTTCACCACCACCCCGGTCACCGAACGAGGCACCGTGGCCGCCGACCAGGTCCACCGGGGTCACGCGATCATCGAGAACGTGCACGCCGACCTGAAAGCCTCCGCCCTGGCGCACCTGCCCTCGGGCACGTTCACCGCCAACGCCATCTGGCTCATCGCCGCGACCATGGCCTTCAACCTCACCCGCGCCGCGGCCACCCTCACCGGCAGCACCCAGCTGGCCAGGGCCACGACCCCGACGATCCGGCGCAAGCTGATCAACCTGCCCGCCCGCATCGCCTCCTCCGCCCGACGACTGCACCTGCACTTGCCCCGCGACTGGCCATGGCAGGACGCGTGGACGGCGCTCTACGCCGCCCTCCTGCCCAACCCGGCGCCCGCACCGACCTGAGCACCAGCCCTCAGTCCCTACCAGCAGGAACCCCAGTGGAAAAGCCGAGCAGACCGGCAGCTCCCACCTGCCCTCACCGACACCAAAGCCTCCGTCGTCCTCCGGGCCGTCTACGCAGCCAGTCTCACCAGTTCATCGGTGGATCGAGGCTTAGCGGCGCCGGCTGGAGCTGATCGACTCCGGCAACCTCTACGAGGTCGACCCGCAACCCTGGCCATCGCCAGCGTGCGCGCGCCCGATGCCGAGTGGGAGGAGTTAGCGCAGGCACGGTCTCCGACAACCGCCACCCTCACCTCGACATGCTCTCAGCCGGCCCCGCCGAGGCCGGTGCACCCTCGCGTGACTCCTCACCCCGGTCCTCGCCGCTGGTGCCGCCCTCGTCCTGGTCGGCGACGCCCCGAATGAGCCGGTAGACCTCCCGTCCCGCCAGCGTGCCACCCCCGCACCAGACCAACGCCTCCTGCGTGCTCAGCCCCTCCTCCTCGATCAACGATCGCAGCGCCCGCCCTGCTCGCTGCTCGCAGTCGCTGACCACCGCGTCCCGCTCAGCCAGGGCCACGGCCACCGCCTCACCCCATTTCGCCAGCCGCCGCTCCCGCTTGGCCTGTTCCTGGACCACCTTCGACCGAGCCTCCCGAGCCCGCGCCCGCGCCAGTTGCCTCACCGTCTGCTTCTGCATAACAATGCGCCTTCCTCGATCTCCAAAGATCCTCCGGACACCACCTAAAGCGGACCACCACTACCCAGGGACTCACACCCGACCAATCACCCTCAGACCAGCAGCTCCGAGCCTCACCCGCACCGACTCCGACACCAAGCCCGAGCGGAACGCACCCTGAGCATGACCGAGAACCACGCTAAGCCCGGCCATAACCGCACCGCTCATGTCCCACACACCTCTGGCATTCCCGGGGGAAGCGAGCATTATCGCGTCAGAAGTCACACCCGTTGGGTGGTCTGCGGATTAGTAGGGACTTCGACGGCCCCCGCGGGCCCGTTGACCAGGGACGCCTAACTAGGTGTAACGTCAGAAGCAACACTATGACTTCTGAGGCAACGACGGATCGGCGGTCCTGATGGTCGGCATACCGGGCTCGGCGGGGCTGGTCCTGGTCGCCGGGGTGGCTCATCTGAACGAGGAGAGCGCCGTCTTCGAGGCGATGCTGACCGGCTGGGGTCGTCAGCAGCGGTCCCGGCTGCTGGGCGAGAAGACCATCAGCGACCGGGTCCGGTTGGTCCGTCGGTTCACCGAGTTCGCCGAGTCCTACCCGTGGTCCTGGGGTCCTGGGGACGTGGAGGACTTCACCGTCTCCCTGGCCAGCGGGGACGGTCGGCGGTCACCCTCGACGATCCGCGGGTACCACCTGGGACTGCGGATGTTCTGCGATTACCTCACCGACGCGCGGTACGAGTGGCCCCGGCAGTGTCGCGACCGGTTCGGCTCGGTGCCCTCACAGGTGTGCCACGAGTGGAACACGGTGGCACATCTGAACGAGTACGAGGGCCGTCCGGCACGGCGACCGTTGACGTACGCCGAGCTGCAGGATCTCTTCGACCACCTGGACGCCCAGGTCGAACGCGCCGCGTCCTCGGGCCGCAAGGGAGCGTTGAGCGCGCTGCGTGACGCGCAGGTCTTCAAGACCGCCTACGCGTTCGGCCTGCGCCGCAACGAGCTGTGCCGACTGGACGTGGCCGACCTGCGACCCAACCCGCACGTGACCCGGTGGGGCACCTACGGCTCGGTCCACGTCCGCTACGGCAAGGCTGTCCGCGGTGGAACCCCGCGCCGCCGCACGGTCCTGGCGGTGCCGGAGTTCGACTGGGCCATCGAGGGGATGCGCCAGTGGGTCGAGCAGGCAAGGCCGCTGTTCGGCGTGCCTGGCCACCCGGCCCTGTGGGTGACCGAGCGGCTCTCGCGGGTCTCGCTGCGCCACTTCGACGCCCGCTTCGCGGCGGTCCGCAACCAGGCGGGCCTGGACCCGGTGCTGTCGCTGCACTGCCTGCGCCACTCCTACGTGACTCACCTGGTCGAGTTCGGCTATCCCGAACGGTTCGTCCAGGAGCAGGTCGGGCACGCCTACGCCTCGACCACCGCGATCTACGCCTCGGTCAGCAACGACTTCAAGGACAAGACGCTCAAGGCCGCGCTGGAGCGCGTCTACGCACCCACCGATGAGGAGGACCAGGGATGACCGTCCGCACCGTGATGGGGTGGAACCTGCGCCAGGTGATGGCCACCCACGGCATGTACCAGACCTCCGAGCTCGTCCCGCTGCTGGCCGAGCGCGGGGTCCACCTGTCCCGTGAGCACGTCTACCGGCTGGTGGCCCGGACCCCGCAACGGCTGAACATGGAGGTCCTGGCGGCCCTGTGCGACATCCTGGACTGCGAACCGAACGACCTGCTGGTCCCTACCGTCGTGCAGGAGCAAGCCTCCAAGACCGGTACCGGGGAGGGCGGACCGGGCATCGGTGACCTGCGTCCGATCCGGGCCCGGGTCCGCCGCCCGCCCGAGGACCGGTGAGCCCGCGCCCGCAGCTGCCGCGCCAGGACTGCGCGCACTGCGGGCGCCACGACCGATGCACCCGGGTCGTCCTGGAGAAGGCGGTCTGCCAGCGCTGCACCCTGCGCTTCGCCCGGACAGCCCAGCCCTGCCCCGGTTGCGCGAACATCAGGGTGCTGGCCTTCTACGACGACCGGCGCCGGCCGGCGTGCGCGGCCTGCACCGGCAACGAGGCCGTCTACGCCTGCACCGCCTGCGGACGGGAGGACTCCCCGTGGGGCCGGCTGTGCGGGCACTGCGCCCCGAAGGAGAAGGCCACCGCGCTGCTGTCCGGCCCCGATGGCGGCATCAACCCGCGACTGCGGCCGGTGTACGAAGCCCTGATCTCGGGCCCACGACCCCAGTCCACCCTGTACTGGTTCACCCGCTCCACCGGCCCGGCCACCCTGGGCGCGATGGCCCGCGGCGAGCTCGACATCTCCCACGCGACCTTCGAGGCCATGCCCGCGAGCAGGACGAACAGCTACCTGCGCGACCTGCTCACCGCCCTGGGGGTCCTGCCGCCCTTCCACGCCGAGCTCGAGCGGGTCAGCCCGTGGCTGGCGGAGCTGCTGGGCACCCTGCCGGCCGGGCAGTCCGAGGTCCTGGCCCGGTTCGCCCGCTGGCAGGTGCTGAGCAGGCTGCGCCGCCAGGAGCAGCACGGGACCCTCACCCACGGCGCGATCTCCGCCGCGCGGGCCACCATCGTCGTCACCGCCCGCTTCATGGACTGGCTCACCAAGGACGGCACCGACCTGACCGACATCGACCAGGACGACCTGGACCGGTACGCGCAGCAGCACCGCGCCCGCGCCCTCGCGCTGCGACCGTTCCTGGCCTGGTGTGCCCGCACCGGCCTCGGAGGGGATCTGTCCGTGGCCACCCGCCCCACCACGCAGCCCGCCGTCACCCTCTCCGACGAGGACAGGTGGTCGCACGTCCAGCTGCTCCTGCACGACGACACGATCCGCCTCTACGCCCGCGTCGCCGGCCTGTTCGTCCTGCTCTACGCCCAACCCCTGGCCCGGGTTTGTCGCATGCGCGCCGACCAGATCACCGTTGACGCCGTCGG
>NZ_CANMUA010000010.1 GCF_947500995.1 uncultured Serinicoccus sp. | reverse complement strand
ATGCCCTACCCGCGCTGACCGCCTGACAACCCCTGTCGAAGGAGCACAGCGCTACACCACTACCCGGGACTTGACCCAGGCTCAGGAAGCAGACCGCCGGGAACGCACAGACGCGGCGCCTCGTGAGATTGGGTGGGTGACGTTCTCGGCCCTGGCCGACCATGGAGGTCTACTCCCAGGTCTCGTCGCAGGCCACGCGCGAGGCACTGCGCCAGCTCGGCGGACGACTGGGCGGCTCGGCTGGCTAGACCGACTGTCGCCCCATGGGCGACAAACGAAGATGTCGCGGTTCGACGACAAATGCACATGTCGTGGTACTGTGACATTCCGAGATGTCACAGATCTGTGACATCTACGGTTGGAGGTGGGTCGCATGCTCAGGACGGTCCGAGACGTCGGTGCTGCGGTGCGCCGAGCACGCCGGGAGGCCGGGCTCAGTCAGCAGGCTCTCGCGGACCGGGCGGGGGTCTCCCGCCAGTGGCTCTCCCGCGTGGAAGCGGGGAAGGGTCCCTCCGCGGAGATGGGCAAGGTGCTCGACGTCCTGGCCGCGCTCGGACTCGCGGTCGACCTGGTCACCACCCCCGTGGCCGAGGCCACGGACGATGACCCGTTCGCCAGTCTCTTCGAGGACGGCTCATGACGGCATTCCTGAACGTCTACCTCGACGGCGTCCTTGCCGGACAGTTGGCGCAGACCGCTGGTGGGGCGCTCGCCTTTGCCTACGACAGTTCCTACACCGCCCGTGCCAACCCCACGCCGCTCTCGCTGTCGATGCCGCTGAGTGGGTCGCGGCACTCGAACCGTGTCGTAGCCGCCTGGCTCGAGGGGCTCCTCCCGGACAACCTCGCCGTGCGGGAGGAGTGGGCTCGTAGGTTCGAGGTGTCAGCGCGCAACCCGTTCGCCCTGCTCCGGCACGTCGGGCGCGATGCCGCGGGGGCCGTGCAGGTGCTTCCCGTCGACGTCGACCCACCGGATGCAGCTCGGCGCACGGGCGACGTCCGCCGGCTCACCGAAGGCGAGCTCTCGGGTCTTCTTCTGCGCCTGACGGTGGGGGACCACGGCTGGGACGTCGGTGCCGGTTCCGGACGATGGAGCCTGGCGGGAGCGGAGAACAAGGTGGCGCTGCACCGTCTGGACGACGGCGGGTGGGGTGTTCCCCAGGGCGCGATGCCGACGACGCACGTCTTCAAGCCGACCCGCGCCGGCACCCGCTTCGAGGACCTGCACGTCAACGAGTTCGTCTGCCTGCGTGCCGCGGGTCTGCTGGGCCTGCGCGTCGCCCGGGTGGACCTGGTCGACGTCGGCGGGGCCAGGACGCTGGTCTCCACCCGCTACGACCGCGGTCGCGGACAGGACGGGATGTGGTTGCGCCTCCATCAGGAAGACCTGCTGCAGGCCATGAGCTACCCACCGACCAAGAAGTACCAGTCCGATGGCGGCCCCAGCGTCAAGAACGTCGCCTCGCTCCTGTCGACGCTGGCCCTCGCGGACCGTGATGCCGTGCGGTCGGCGTTCTTCGACGCCTTCGCCTTCAACGTCCTGGTGGGCGGGACCGACGCCCACGCGAAGAACTACTCCCTGCTCCTGCGCGGGCCACGGGTGGCCCTGGCACCCCTCTACGACGTCGCGTCCTATGCGCCGTACCTGAAGAGGGGCGAGGCGGTGCGGAGCTCGATGAAGGTGGGGCGCAACTGGCTCGTCCGCGACGTGACCGTCGAGGACTGGGTCGCCGTCGGTCTCTCCCTGGGTCTGGAGGCGACCGAGGCCGTGGACCGCGTGGAGCGCCTGCGCACAGGCCTGCCCGAAGCAGTCCTCGCAGCGGCTGAGGCCTCACCCGCGCCCTTCGCCGAGGAGGCCCGCCGTGTCGCCACAGCCGTCACTCGCCAGACACACCTGCGGGCTCAGCGCCTTCCGCGCGCCTCCCGGAACTCGGCTGACTAGGGTGCGGCACGATGAGGCCATGGAGACACGACCGGGGACGCCGGACGCCGGGGCCGTCCGGACCATGGTGCGCGTCTGCCGCAGTCGCGAGCGGGCCTGGGGGACGTTGAGGCGGCTCACCGACGCGGGTGACACCGGCGCCTGGGCGGAACGGCTCGAGGACGACATCGCCCGGTTGGGCGAGGCCGTCGCGTGGCTGGAGGCGGATTGGCGGCCCGACGGCGTGCTGCTGCTCGAGGGGCTGGTCCGACGGGCCCGGCGGCGCGGGGTGGAAGACCTGGCCGAACTGGCCGAGGACGCGGCGGCCGCCGCACAACCCCACCTGTCGCGCCTAGGTCGTCAGGTCCGGACGGTGCACGAGCAGGTCAGGACCGAGCTGACGGCCTGGGAGGAGGGGGACGTCCTCACGGCGAAGACCCTGCGGGTGGACCAGATGGGCCTGGTCGGCACGGGGAGCGAGGTGCGCGGGACGCTCAGCACCCTGACGGATGCCAGGACACCGGTCTGGTCACCGGTCGCCCAGGTCGTCGGGGCCTATCTGCTCCTCGAGACCGGTCACTGAGCTCGACGGCGGGGCGTAGACCCGCGGGGCGACATACCCGGGCGGCAGCCAGGAGCCGAAGGGGTCGGACCGGCGCATCCGGCACACCTGGCACAGCGTCCCCTCCCCACCGAAGGGGGTGCGACACCTGGCGCAGTCCTGGACGCGGATCGTCTCCAGAGGGGCGGAGGACTCCTGCGCCAGGTGGGCCCAGGTCACCGGGCCATCGTCGGAGATGGCCTCCACCGGGCAGAGGGCCTGACATCGGCCGCACCCGATGCACGCGGCCGGGTCCAGCATGAGGCTGACGCTCCCCGCCTCGCCCTGCCGCAGATCCAGCGCCGCGGTCGGGCAGCTCCGCACGCAGGTGGTGCAGGCTGTGCAGCCCTGGGACCGAAGGTCGCGACTGCGGGGCGCCGCGTGGGGTGAGGCTGGCGCGGACGGTCGGGCAGACAGCTCGGTGCGCAGGGCCGGCGAAATCGCGTGGGCGCCACCGGCCAACCCGACCACTTGACGTCGGATCTCCACCAGTGCCCGGGCCAGGCGGACCTGGTCACCGGCCTCGCCATGCCCGTCCGAGGGGCCCGGGGCCAGGCGCTCGACGGTCGGGATCTCCTCGGCTCGGTGCACCTCCCGACGTGGTGCGGCCCAGGCGAAGAGGGCACGGCGTCGGACCGGGAGGGCGTCGACGCTGCTGGTCCGGTCCGTGACCCTGCCGCGCCCCGGCCCGGGCCGGGAGCCCGAGCGTCCCGGCGTCACGGCGGCCAGGACCTCCAGGCGGATGGCGGCTCCCAGCTCGGCCAGCACCAGCTGAAGGAAGGCTGCCGCGGGCGGGTCGGCCTGCCCGGCGGGCGTGGGGTCGATGGACTTGGGGCCATCAGGTGTCGGGACGGTAGACGTGGTGCCAGCAGGCGTGCGGACGGCAGGTCCGGGCTCGCCGCAAGAGCACCCCGTGAGGTCCAGCACCAGCAGGGGAGCCGCGGCCACCAGCTCGGCCAGGGGGGCGGGGGACAGCGCCCGCAGGCAACCCTCCCAGCGCACGACGTGGTCGTGCGGCCCACCAGCGACCGCCCCCTCGGACCCACCGTCCGCCGACCCCGCGCAGCGAAGGACGACCCGCCGGTCGGCCGGGAGCCCGCGGGCCCAGGTGGTGACGGTCGCGACCGGGTCCGGGTGCATCAGGACAGGGTCGAGGCGACGCCGAGGTGGTGCAACTGGCCCAGCGCGCCACGGGTCAGTCCGGCCAGTCCGAGGTGGTAGTCGGTCTCGGCGTGCTCCTCGACGCGCTCGAGCAGGTCGGGCACCCACTGCTGCAGGTGCTGGTCGGTGAAGCTCCGGATGCCGGTCACCAGCTCCTCCGCACCGTCGGCATCCCCGACCTCCAGGGCATCGAGGGCGCGCAGCGCGAGGGTCGCGACGAAGGACGCCTCCAGCGCCACGTGGTCGTCCGGCTCCTTGTTGAGCAAGGGGCTCTGCAGGCCGAAGCGGCGGTAGAAGTCCCTGACCTGCAGGGTCTGCACGTCGAAGACGAGGCCCTCCCGCGATCGGTGCACCGACTCCCACGGCGCCGCCAGCAGCGGACGGGGCCCGACGAAGAGCCGACGGTGGTCTTGGCGCAGCGCCTCCAGGCTCTCCGGTCGCCCGTCGTGACCCCGGCCGGAGCGTACGAGCAGCCGCACCCCGCCGCTCGTGGCCGGGTCCTCGTAGGGCCAGGCCGCCAGCTGCTCGGGGCTGCGCAGGGCGTCGACGAAAGCCTGCTCCGGCTCCCGCCCGAAGGCGGTCGAGAGCACCGTCCAGGCTGCCGCGACATCGTCCAGCGCGTCGGCGAGCGCCGCGCCGGCGGGCCCAGGAAGCACGCTCACATCCCGATCCTGGCCATCGAGTCGTAGAACAGGCTGCGGCCGATGATCTCGGAGGCGAGCACGGTGGCGAAGGCTGCCGTGGCCACGGTCGCCACGAGCAGGGCCGACCGGTGGTCGGCGACCATGCGGTAGAGCGTGAGGCCGAGCAGCCCGGCACCGAGCACGAGCAGCACGAGGCGCGCGACGAACCAGGCGGTGCCGTAGGCGGCGACCGAGGCGGACGGCATACCCGGGTCGGCGGCCAGGTCCCGCTGCTGAAGCACGATGACGACCAGCTGCACCCCGAGGAGCAGGATGGAGGCGGTCGCGACCCAGCGCAGGGAGGCCTCGACGAGCTCCCGGCGGCCGGCATCGCCCGCGGCGGCGGCCTCGGGCGGCGGCTCCTCCGGACGCCGCAAGGACAGCAGCCAGCGGACCGGGGCCAGTCGCTCGACCCAGGCGAACCGCCGGGCGAGCCCCTGCCGGCGCCACATGATGACGCCCATGAACGCTGCACCGACCGCCAGGGCGCCCAGCAGGAAGGTGGTGAGGAAGAACTGTGCGGGCGTGGCCCAGGTGTTCCAGGCGGGCACGGTCGGCAGCGACGCGTAGACCATCGACATCACCCAGACCAGCCCCAGCCCGACGACGGCCGTCAACGCGGCCAGCGCCTGCCGCAGCGCCGGCGAGCCCCAGCGGAGGAACTGCAGGGCCGCGAAGAGGAAGCCCAGCCCGGAGAAGGCGATGCCGAAGACGATCTCGCGGCTCAACCACGAGGAGTCGAGATGCCGGAACGTGTTCAGCGCGTTGAACGGGTTGCCGAGGTGGAGCATCGAGGCCATCAGCCCCAGCACCAGGACCGGCCCGATGGCGTAGAGGGACGGGTCGGCGATCTCGTCGACGGCGGCCTTGCCGTAGCGCAGTCGGCCGACCACCTGGACCACTCCGAGGGCGACGAATGCGCCGACCGACATCTGGGCCAGCACGGTGAAGAGGATCAGCGGTAGCTCGTGGACGTTCACGGCACTAGATCTCCGTCGGGTTGGCGATCTCGCCGGTGCCGCTGCCCGTGGGCTGGGCGTCCCGGTGCGGGGTGATGACCAGGTGGGGTCTGGTGATCGAGGGGTCGGGCAACGGCTCGACCGCGTCGACGGTGCCGTACTTGGCGCGCAGCTCATCGATCGGGCCCCAGTCCAGGGCTCGGGAGGGGCAGGCCTCGACGCAGGCCGGGTTCTTGCCCTCGGAGCGGTAGTCGGCGCACAGGTCGCACTTGGTCATGTGCCCCAGCTCGGGGTTGTACTGCGGGGCGGAGTAGGGGCAGGCCCATTCGCAGTAGCGGCAGCCGACGCACTTGTCCGGGTCTACGGCCACCGTGCCGTCCTCGCGCTTGTGCATCGCGGTGGTCGGGCAGACCGCCACGCAGATCGGGTCCTCGCAGTGGTTGCACGCGATGGAGGTGTAGTAGCTGAAGACGTTCGGCACCATCGTGTCGCCGTCCTGCTGCCAGGTGCCGCCGGTGTACTCGACCACCCGCCGCCAGGTGACGCCCACGGGCAGGTCGTGCTTGTCCTTGCAGGCGATCTGGCAGGCCTTGCACCCGGTGCAGACGCTCTGGTCGAGGTAGAACCCCAGGTTGTCGCTCATCATGCCTCCAGGTCAGGTGCGGTCGTCTTCTCCAGCTCCACCAGCGTGGAGTACTGCGGGTTGGACTTGGCGAGCGAGGTCGGGTGCCAGCTGGTGAGGATGTTGGCCGTGCCGGCCCGGTCGGTGCCGTCCGGTCCGGGGTCGTACCACGCGCCGTGCGGCAGCATGACCACCCCGGGGGCGATGCGCGGCGTCACCTTGACGGCGACCAGGGTCGCGCCCCGGTCGTTGAAGACCCTGACCCAGTCATCGTTGTCCAGCCCGCGGGCCGTCGCGTCCGCCGGGTTGATCCACAGCCGTTGCGGGTGGGCCTCCTGCAGCCAGGGCACGTTGCCGTAGGTCGAGTGGGTGCGGCCCTTGAAGTGCTTGTTGATCAGCTGCAGGGGGTATGTCGTGTGAGCGCGGGCGGCTTCGGCACCCTCGGTGGTGCGCACGTACTCCGGCACCGCGGTGATCCGCTCGCCCTCCGGGAGCTCCCAGCGCCTGGCGTTCTCCCAGACCTCCTCGGAGAAGATCTCGATCTTGCCCGAGGGGGTGGGCAGCGGGTTGGCTTCCGGGTCCTCGCGGAAGTCGCGCAGGGGGATCACGCTCTCCCCGGCCATCTTCCAGACGCCCATCTCGCGCAGCTCCTGGAAGGGCGGCAGCTCGGGGTAGGTCTTGCGGGTCTCCTCGACGGTGTGCTCGACCCACTCCTCCTGGGTGCGGCCCTCGGTGAACTCCCGCTCCACGCCCATCCGCCGGGCGACCTCGCTGCAGATCTCGTAGATCCCGCGGCAGTCGTAGAGCGGTTCGATGGCCTTGTCCGCCAGGATGGTGTAGCCCATGTTGCCAGCGTGCCCCTGGTTGATGATGTCCATCTGCTCGGCGTTGGACAGGTCGGGCAGCAGGATATCGGCGTAGCGGGACGAGACCGTCATCTGGTTCTCGATGACGACGATGAACTCGCACTTGCTGTCGTCGCGCAGCAGCTCGGTGGTGCGGTTGATGTCGGAGTGCTGGTTGACGAGGGTGTTGCCGCCGTAGTTCCAGATGAACTTGATCGGCACCGACAGGCGGTCGGCGCCACGCACCCCGGCGTTGAGGGCCGTCATCTCCGGCCCGCGCTCGATGGCGTCGGTCCAGGTGAAGTGGGAGATCTGCGTCGTCACCGGGTTGGGTATAGCGTCGAAGGGCTTGGCCAGGCTGAGCATGTAGGCGCCCTCGCGGGACCCGGTGCCGCCGCCGGGGACACCGATGCTGCCGGTCATCGCGGCGAGGGTGAACATGGCCCGTGACTGGTTCTCGCCGTTCTGCTGGCGCTGGGCCGACCAGCCCTGCATCACCGCCACCGGACCGGCCGCTCGCCCGATCTGGCGGGCCAGGTCGACGATGGTGCCCACCGGCACTCCGGTGACGGGGGAGGCCCACTCCGGCGTCTTGGCAGTCCCGTCCGGGCCATCGCCCATGACGTAGGCCCGGTAGGAGCTCCCGGCGGGGACGCCCTCGGGCAGGTGCTCGTCGTCGAACCCGACGCAGTGGCTGTCCAGGAACTCCTGGTCGTGCAGGCCCTCGCTGATCATCACATGGGCCAGGGCCGCGATGAGGGCGACGTCCGTGCCGGGCCGGATGGCGACCCACTCGTCAGCCAGCTGCTGAGCGGTGTCCGACAGCCTGGGGTCGACGACGATGACGCGGGTGTGGTGCTTCTTCTTCGTCTGCTGGGTGACGAAGACCTCACCGCCACCGCTCATCCGGGTCTCGATCGGGTCGTTGCCGAAGATGACGACCAGCTCGGAGTTCTTCCAGTCGTCGTGGCTGTTGGTGTCGGTCCAGCCGCCGTACTGCACGCGCATCGCCTCGGTGATGCAGCCGGTGGAGTAGTCGCCGTAGTAGGTCAGCGAACCACCCAGGATGTTCATCAGGCGCTGGATCGCCCCGCCGTAGGGGCCGTAGGAGTTGATGATCGTGCCACCGATGACCCCCGTGCCATAGGCCTGGAAGACCGCTTCGTTGCCGTACTCCTCCAGCACCCGGCGCAGGTTGTCGGCGATGTCGTCGAAGGCCTCCTCCCAGGTGATCTCCTCCCACTCGCCGGCACCGCGCTCACCGACGCGCCGCAGAGGGGTCTTGAGCCTCTCCGGGCTGTAGATCCGCTGCCGGATCGAGCGACCGCGCACGCAGGCGCGGATCTGCTGGGTGCCGATCTCGTCGTCACCGGTGTCGTCGGGCAGGACCCGGGTGATCTGGTCGTCCCGGACCTCGAACCGCAGCGGACAGCGGGAGCCGCAGTTGACCAGGCAGGCGTTCCAGACCGTCCGGTCCGGGGGCGCTTCGGGGGCAAGGAGCCCGGCGGCCGTCTGCCCCTCCTCTGCACCGGTGCACGCGGCCAGCCCGACTCCCCCACCGGCCACGGCGCTCCACTGCAGGAACCTCCTGCGCCCCACAGCCGGGCCCCAGCCCCGCCCCGCCACGTCGCTCGATCCGGACTCCGAGTCGTTCATGCACCTCATACTACGACGCACTGTCATAGTCCATGCCCGGTTGCCGTAGGTTGCCGCGGCTTGGCGCGTCGCCCGGAGGGCGCGACGATGGGAGCATGAGATCCGTCGAAGGCATCGAGGAGCAGCACCGGGAGTGGCTGGACGCCGTGGGGGCGTTCGCCGGCGTGCAGCTGGACCTCCGCACGGTCGAGCGCGTGCTCGACCTGGCCAAGGACGTCGCGCACGACGCAGCCCGACCGCTGGCGCCGGTCGCCGCCTACGCCCTGGGGATCGCCGTCGCCGGCGGCGCCGACCCCGACGAGACCGCGCGGCGCATCGCGGGGCAGGGTGTGTCGGACTGAGCCGAGAGCCCTTGCAGGCACAGATGCTTGGCACGTTGATGTCGGGCAGCGCCAGCGAGTGCTCGGCGGAGCTCCAGGCGACCCTCCACGAGGTCCTGACCAGCGACTTTGCAGGTAACGACCCGATCACGGCTGCTGTGGGCGGGACATGTTCGTTTGCTGCACATCACACCGATGAAGTTGCTGTGAAGTACGTGTAGATTGACATTGTGGACATCGAAATGTTCGGGAACAAGAGAACCGGGACCCTCGTGCCGATCTCGGGTGTCCACCCACGATCCGGGGATTGGACACACTCCGCCTTCGTTCCCGCGCCCCTGACGGATGACCTGCCCGACCTGAGCTCTCAGACCTGGATGCGGGTCGCCGACGCGCGCGCAGCCCTCGCGGCACTGGACAGCACAGCGCGTCAGCTGCCCAACCCCCAGCTGCTCCGGCGACCCTCGCTGCAGAGGGAGGCCCAGAGCACCTCGGCGCTCGAGGGCACCTACGAACCCCTGCACGCGGTGCTGACCGCCGACGACGAGGGCCCGGTGAGCCTCACGATGCGCGAGGTTCTCAACTTCGTGACCATGGCCGACCTGGCCTTCGGCTGGGTGAACCAAGGGCGGACCCTGTCCGTCCCCATGCTCGCCGAGCTCCAGCAAACGCTGGTCCGCGGCACCCCGGCGGAGAGCCCCTCGTCCGGGCAGATCAGGAGGATCCAGGTCGTCATCGGGCAACGCCGGACGGCTGCCGTCGGGGAGCTCCCCGTCAAGGCCGCCAGGTTCGTCCCCCCTCCTCCCGGGTTGGACCTCGAGGCGAACGTGCGCGACCTGGTGCGTTGGATGGCCGCGGACCACAAGAACACCATGGACCCGGTGGTCGTCTCGGCGCTCTCGCACTACCAGTTCGAGACCCTGCACCCGTTCCACGACGGCAACGGACGCATCGGCCGCCTTCTCATCGTCCTGCAGCTCTACGCCTCTGGGGTCCTCAGCGAGCCGACCCTCACGGTGTCGCCCTGGTTCGAGGCACGACGCGCCGAGTACTACGACCGCCTCCTGGCGGTGAGCTGCGCCGGAGAGTGGGACCAGTGGATCTCCTTCTTCGCCCAAGGGTTGGAGGAGTCGGCTCAGACCACCCGTGGGCAGATGCTGAGGCTCGTCGACGTCCAGTCAGACCTGAAGGAGACGATCCGCGGCTCATCTCTCCGCGCGGACAAGGCACACACCCTCGTCGACTACGCGGTCGCACACCCCTCCTTCACGGTGCGGCAGGTCCAACGCGACCTAGAGCTCTCCTACGGCCGGGCCAACGGCCTCGTCGGTCAGCTGGTCGACCTCGGCGTCCTCTCGTCAACGGGGGAGACCTACCGCCGCCGCTTCTTCGCCCCTGCCGTCCTCGACGTCCTTCTCCGCGCATGACGGCGTTGCAGCACTTTCCTGGGGTATGGGGCGGACCTGCGAGGTCTGCTCCCAGGCCATGCGCGACGCCTCCGTCAGCTCGGGGACGCCTGGGGGAACGCGCGTAACCCCATACCTGCAGGTCAGGCCCACAATCGACGCGTTTGCAGCCGTACTTTCCTGGGGTACGGGCACGAAAGAGGCCCTCCCCGCGGAGCGGGAAGGGCCTCTGACCTGGGTGGAGGCGACCGGACTCGAACCGACAACCCTCTGCTTGCAAAGCAGATGCGCTACCAATTGCGCCACGCCCCCGAGGGGTATGAAGTTGTCCGACCGCCGCGCACCCGCTCCTGCTGGGCGGCAGCCGGGTCCGGCGGGAGGTGGGTTACTGACCCGGCTGACCGGGCACGTCGTCGGTGGCCTCGGCCCACAGGTCACGCTCGGCCTGCTGGTCCTGCATCCGCTTGAGGGCCACGAGGCCGGCCGCGGCGGCGGCCACCATGAGGAGGCGCTTCATCTGTCGATCAACTCCTGATCTCGGCGACGACGCAGGTGGGTGGTGGGCCTAACTGGACTTGAACCAGTGACCTCTGTCTTATCAGGACAGCGCTCTAACCGACTGAGCTATAGGCCCGGGCACGTGCGAGGCACGCGACGGTCGAGATTACCTCACCCTCCGGAGCGCCGCCAAAACACCCAGCCACGCGCTCCACGCCCCGTAGCAGACCTTGAACGAAATGTAGTACGTCTACTACATTGATCCCATGTCGGCCTCCCCAGCGGCGATCCAGTGCCAGGGCCTCACCATGTCCTACGGGGACCGCCTGGTCCTCGACGGCATCGACCTCGAGGTTCCCCCCGGCCAGGTGGTGGCCCTGCTCGGCCCCAACGGCGCGGGCAAGACCACGACGGTCGAGATCCTCGAGGGCTTCCGTCAGCCCTCCGCCGGCCAGGTCACGGTGCTGGGGGAGAACCCGGCCACGGCCCCCGAGTCGTGGCGGTCCCGGGTCGGCGTGGTCCTGCAGAGCTGGCGCGACCACGGCACGTGGAAGGTGCGCGACCTCATCGAGGTCATGGGGGGCTACTACGCCCCCTACGCCACGCCGAGCGTGCCCCGTCCCTGGTCGACCGACGAGCTGCTGAGCCGCGTGGGGCTCGCGACCCAGGCGGACGGCCGCATCGACAAGCTCTCGGGTGGGCAGCGACGCCGCCTGGACGTGGCCATCGGTCTCGTCGGGCGACCGGAGCTGCTCTTCCTGGACGAGCCGACGACCGGGCTGGACCCGGCCGGCCGGCGCGACATCCACGACCTCGTGGCCGACCTGGCGGACCTGCGCACGACCGTCCTCGTCACCACCCACGACCTCGCGGAGGCGGAGAAGATCGCCGACCGCCTGCTCATCCTGGCGGGGGGACACCTCGTCGCCGACGGGACCCCGGACGCGCTGCGCCACCAGCTGTCGCGGTCCAGCGAGGTGCGGTGGCGCGACCGGGCGACAGGGCAGGTCACCGTGCACGCGGACGCCGACCCCACGGCATACCTCGCGCATCTCCTCAGCACCCGCCCGGGCGAGGTCGAGGTGCTCGAGGTGCGCGCGGCCTCCCTGGAGGACATCTACCTCGACATCGTGCGCCGCTCCGAGACCGACGAGCACGACGGCGCCGACCTGCCCACCGCCGCCCTGGAGGCTCTGAGATGACCACGGCCATCCCGACCGCCGTGGTCCGGTCCGCCGCCCGGCAGGCCCGGATCACCCTCGTCCGGAAGTACACCTCGCCCGCCGGCCTGAGCGTCGTCGTCGTCTCGCTCGTGGTCCTCGTGGTGCTGTGGTTCCTGCGGGACGCCGAGCTCGGTGTCGCCCAGGTCGGGGCGAGCGGCTACATCTTCAGCGGCTTCCTCGCCTTCGGCGTCATCTCGGCGGCCGTCCTCGGGGTCGCCGGCGAGCTGCAGGCCGAACGTGAGGACGGCACCCTGCTCCGCGCGAAGGCCGTGCCCCACGGCATGACGGGTCACCTGCTCGCCAAGATCCTCGTCGCGCCCTTCGACGCGCTCATCCCCATGCTGCCGGCCATCGTCGGGGCGGCGATCTTCCTGCCCGACGTCATGCCCCGCGACCTCCTCGGGTGGGTGCTGCTCCTCGTGGTCTTCCTGCTGGGGGTGGTGACCATGCTCCCGTGGGGTGCGGTGCTCGGCTCGGTCTTCCGCACCATGATCGGCCTCGCCTGGGCGATGATGGCGATGTATGCCGTGGCCGCCCTCTCCGGGGTGTTCTACCCGGTCGGTGGCTGGCCGGCGCCGCTGCAGTGGGCCGCGCAGTGCAGCCCGCTCTACTGGATCGGGGTCGCGGTGCGCTCCGTCCTGCTGCCGCCGGAGGCGGCCGCGGCCGAGATCGGGGGCGAGTTCCGGCTCGTGCTGGCGCTGCTGGTCCTCCTCGGGTGGGCGGTGGTGGGCCTGCTCGTCGCCCCGGTCCTGCTGCGCCGGATGGCGCGCCGGCAGTCCGGCAGCACCGTCCAGGCGGCCCGCGAGCGTGTCCTGGCGAAGGGCTACTGACCCCCGTGCCCAGCGAGTCACCGCCGCTGCACAACCGGATCGCGATGCTGCGGGTCGAGCGCGGCATCAGCCGGCGGGAGCTGGCGGAGGCGCTGGGCGTGCACTACCAGACGGTGGGCTACCTCGAGCGGGGCGAGTACAGCCCCTCCCTCGTCCTCGCCCTGCAGATCGCCGAGTTCTTCGCCGTGCCGGTCGAGACCGTCTTCAGCCGCCGCCCCTTCCCGCCCCTGGGTGGCTGAGCAGCCGCTCCGTCCATGGCGTGACACCCCCGGTCGCGCTACTATGAGATGTAGTAGACAACAGAGAGGTGAGGACGATGACCACCACCCAGAGCACCACCCGACCGATCGTCGTGGGCTTCGACGGGTCGCAGAGCTCTCAGGACGCCATCCGGTGGGCGGCTGACGCCGCGGCCCGCCTGGTCGCGCCCCTCGTGGTCCTGCACGCCGCCGATCGCATCGTCCACGCGCAGGACGTCTCCATCGGCATCTGGGATCCGGCAGCCGAGCACCAGCGGGCCCAGGACCTCGCCGAGCAGGGCGCCGCGCTCGCCCGGGAGGCGCACCCCGACCTCGAGGTCACCGCCCAGGGGTCCCTCCTCGGCCCTCGCCAGGCTCTCGACGAGGCCTCGGCCCACGCGAGGGGCGTGGTGGTCGGGTCCCGCGGCTTCGGCCGGGTCCGCAGCACCCTCCTGGGTGCCACCACCTACGGCCTCACCGGCCACGCCCGGTGCCCGGTCACCGTCGTGCCGGGGCCGGCCTCCATGCCCGGACCCGACTCGCGTGTGGTGGTCGGCGTCGACGGGTCCCCGGAGTCCGAGCGGGCGGCCGAGGCCGGCGCGAGGTGGGCCCAGGCCTGGGGTGCGGACGTGCTCGTCGTCAGCAGCTGGGAGCGCCCGACGACCGACCCGTGGGGTCTGAGCGTGGACGGTATGCGGTCGGTCGACGAGGCCGCCGAGGTGCGCCGTGAGCGGGCGGCGGGGCAGGCACGGCATGCCGCGGACGCCCTCACGGCCGCCTTCCCCGACCTCTCGGTGGAGATCGCCACCCCCAGCGGGCGCGCCGACGAGAACCTCGTCGAGGCGTCGTCCGACGCGGCGCTGCTGGTGCTGGGCAACCGGGGCAGCGGACGGCTGTCGTCGTTCCTGCTGGGGTCGACGACGCGCAACATCCTGCACATGAGCATGGTGCCGGTGCACATCGTGCGCTGACCCCGACGGCACGCCCGAGCACCGGGCGGCCGGCTCACCTCACTCGTCGGAGAGCGTCACCTGGGCGCCTCCGACGAGGGCGGCGCAGATGTTGTAGAGGAAGGCCGAGAGGGTGGCCAGCGCGGTGAGCAAGAAGACGTTGAGCACGCCCAGCACCGCCGACAGGGCCATGACCCGGCTGAACCCGAGGTAGTCGGTGAGGTCGATGGTCGGGCCGCTGGCCTCCCCGCTGGTGATCTGGGCGAGGAAGCCGTTGATGGTGGAGAAGACGTTCATCCCGGACAGCACCGTCCACAGCACCGCCACCATGACGACGCCGGAGATCCCCAGCGCCACGGCGACGAGGAAGCTGATCTTCAGCACCGACCACGGGTCGATGCGCTGCGCGGTGAGGCGCACCCGACGCGGACCGCCCCGGCGCGGGGCCGGGCGCCCCGGCGGCCGGTTGCCCGACGTGCGGGCCGTGCTGCCCTGGACCCCGTCGCGCGGGCTCGCGCCCCGGGCCGTGGACCCACCCCGTCCCGCGCTGGCACCCGCGGCCGACCCCGAGGCCAGGCCGGCGGTCGCGCCGCGCAGGGCACGGGCCTTGCGCGCGGCCAGGTCGCGCCCCTGAGCGGTGCGAGCGAGCGCGCCGTCCTTCATCTTGGCGGCCGCCGAGCGCTCGTCGCCCTCGTCCCGGGGGGTGGATGGCGAGCCGCCCCCGGGGGAGGAGCCAGCCCCGGTCCCACCGGCGGCGCTCTTGTGCACCTGCGTCTCGTCGGTCGAGGAGCGGGACCCCGAGGGGCCCGGAGTGCTGCTCATGCGCCGTCGTCCTCCGTGCTCTCGGTGCTGTCGGTCTCAGAGCTCTCGGTGCCGTCGGCCACGTGCTCGCCGGACGGCAGGGTGTCCTCGTTCTGACCCGACGGTACGCCATCGTCCTCGGGGACCGCCGCATCCGCGCCGTCGACCTGCACGGCGGCCTCGACGGCCTCCTCGAGCTCCTCCTCGCCCGCCGCCTCCGCGTTGCGCGCGATCGCCAGGACCGCATCTCCCCGTCCGGGGTTGGCGAAGCGCACGCCGCTGGTGTCGCGGCCGGTGACCCGGACCCCCCGCTCTCCGCCCACCGCCGAGCGCACGACGTTGCCGCGCTCGGTGAGCACGAGCACCTCGTCCGACTCGTCGACGAGCAGCGCACCGACGACCGGGCCGGCCTTGTCGGTGGCCTTGGCGACCTTGATCCCCAGCCCGCCACGACCCTGCACGCGGTACTGCGACACGGGGGTGCGCTTGGCCATCCCGGTGGAGAACACCACGAACACGTAGGGGTCGGTGCCGTCGGCGACGACCTGCATCGCGAGCAGCTCGTCGTCACCGCGGAACTTCATCCCGGTCACGCCCGAGGTCGCTCGCCCCATCGGGCGCAGCATCTCGTCGGCCGCGGGGAAGCGCACCGACTGGCCGTCGCGGGAGACGAGCAGCACGTCGTCGCTGCCGTGCGCGAGGGCGGCGCCGACCAGCTCGTCACCCTCCCGCAGGTTGACGGCGATGAGCCCGCCGGACCGGGGGGAGTCGTAGTCGGTGAGCCGCGACTTCTTGACCAGGCCGTTCTTGGTGGCCAGGAGGAGGTAGGGCGCCTGCTCGTAGTCGCGCAGCGGCAGCACCGAGCGGATGCTCTCCCCGGGCTGGAACGCCATGAGGTTGGCGACGTGCTGACCCTTGCCGGTCGGCCCGCCCTCGGGGAACTCGTAGGCCTTGGACCGGTAGACCCGGCCCTGGTCGGTGAAGAAGAGCATCCAGTGGTGGGTGCTGGTGACGAAGAAGTGCTGCACGAGGTCGTCGGCCCGCAGCGCCGCACCCCGGCGACCCTTCCCGCCCCGGTGCTGGGCGCGGTACTCGCGCACCGGCGTCCGCTTGACGTAGCCGCCCCGGGTGATGGTGACGACGACGTCCTCCTCGGTGATGAGGTCCTCCATCGACATGTCACCGTCGAAGAGGTCGATCGTGGTGCGCCGGTCGTCGCCGAACTTGTCGACGATCTCCGCGAGCTCGGTGGAGATGATCTCGCGCTGTCGTGCGGGGCTGGCCAGGATCGCCTCGAACTCGACGATCTGCGCCTCCAGCTCGTCGTGGTCAGCCTGGATGCGGGCCCGCTCCAGGGCGGCCAGCCGGCGCAGCTGCAGGTCGAGGATGGCCCGGGCCTGCGCCTCGTCGATACCCAGCAGCTCCATGAGCCCGTTGAGCGCCTCGTCCGCCGACGGGCTGCGCCGGATGAGCGCGATGACCGCGTCCAGCTGGTCCAGCGCCCTGAGGTAGCCCCGGTAGACGTGGATCCGCTTCTCGGCCTCCCGCAGCCGGAACTGCGTGCGGCGGACGATGACCTCGACCTGGTGGTCGACCCAGTGCCGGATGAACGCCGAGATCGGCAGGGTCCGCGGCACCCCGTCGACGAGCGCCAGCATGTTGGCGCCGAAGGACTGCTGCAGCTGGGTGTGCTTGTAGAGGTTGTTGAGCACGACCTTGGCGACGGCGTCCCGCTTGAGCACGACGACCAGCCGCTGCCCGGTGCGCCCCGAGGTCTCGTCGCGCAGGTCGGCGACACCGCTGAGCTTGCCGTCCTTGACGAGGTCGGCGATCTTCTTGGCCAGGCTGTCCGGGTTGACCTGGTAGGGCAGCTCGGTCGCGACCAGGCAGGTGCGCCCCTGGATCTCCTCGACCTCGACGACGGCCCGCATGATGATCGAGCCACGCCCGGTGCGGTAGGCGTCCTCGATGCCCTTCTTGCCCATGATGAGCGCACCGGTGGGGAAGTCCGGGCCCTTGATGATCCCCAGGAGCGCGTCGAGCAGCTCCTCCCGGGAGGCGTCCGGGTGCTGCAGCAGCCACTGCGCCCCCGCGGCGACCTCGCGCAGGTTGTGCGGGGGGATCTGCGTGGCCATTCCGACGGCGATGCCCGCCGAGCCGTTGACCAGCAGGTTCGGGAAGCGTGCGGGCAGGACCGCGGGCTCGCGGGTCTTGCCGTCGTAGTTGTCGACCATGTCGACGGTGTCCTCGCGGATGTCGCGCACCATCTCCATGGCCAGCGGGTGCAGCCGGCACTCGGTGTACCGGGGTGCCGCCGCCGGGTCGTCCCCGGGGGTGCCGAAGTTGCCCTGCCCCTGCACCAGCGGGTGCCGCATCGACCAGTCCTGCACCAGCCGGACCAGGGCGTCGTAGATCGCGCCGTCTCCGTGCGGGTGGTACTGGCCCATGACGTCGCCGACGACGCGCGAGCACTTGTTGAAGCCGCGGTCCGGGCGGTAGCCACCGTCGTACATCGCGTAGAGCACCCGCCGGTGCACCGGCTTGAGCCCGTCGCGCACGTCGGGCAGGGCCCGGGAGACGATGACGCTCATCGCGTACTCGATGTAACTGCGCTGCATCTCGGCGTTGATGTCGATCGGCTCGATCCGATCGCCGGCCCCGGTCACCGCCGCCTCCAGGGCGGCGTCGGCACTCTGGGCCGCGGTGGACGCGTCCGGGATCTCCGGCAGGTCGGGCAGGTCGGGGGTCTGGTCGTCAGCCATGGGTCACCTATGTCGATTCAGGTATGGGGTGGGGCGGCTCAGATGCAGCGTCTTCTGGACGTCTTCGTCATCGCTCGATCCTCAGATGTCCAGAAAACGGACGTCCCGGGCGTTGCGCTGGATGAACGCCCGCCGGGACTCCACGTCCTCGCCCATGAGGATCGCGAAGATCTCGTCGGCCTTGGCGGCGTCCTCCAGCGAGACCTGCAGGAGGACCCTGGTGTCCGGGTTCATCGTGGTGTCCCACAGCTCGCTGTAGTCCATCTCGCCGAGGCCCTTGTAGCGCTGCACCCCGGTGTCCTTGGGCAGGCGCCAGCCCTTGACCGCTCCGTCCTCCAGGAGGGCGTTGCGCTCCCGGTCGGTGAAGGCGAACTGGTGCTCGGCGTTGGTCCACTTGACCCGGTAGAGCGGCGGCTGCGCGAGGTAGACGTAGCCGGCCTCGATGAGCGGCTTCATGAACCGGAAGAGCAGCGTGAGCAGCAGGGTCCGGATGTGGAGACCGTCGACGTCCGCGTCGGCCATGAGCACGATCTTGTGGTAGCGCGCCTTGGAGATGTCGAAGTCCTCGCCGATGCCGGTGCCGAACCCGCTGATGAGGGCCTGCACCTCCTGGTTGGCGAGGATCTTGTCGAGGCGGGCCTTCTCGACGTTGAGGATCTTGCCGCGGATCGGCAGGATCGCCTGGTTGTGCGGGTTGCGGCCGCGCACCGCCGAGCCGCCGGCCGAGTCGCCCTCGACGATGAAGACCTCGGAGATCGTCGGGTCGTTGGACTGGCAGTCGCGCAGCTTGCCGGGCAGCCCCCCGGACTCGAGCAGGCCCTTGCGCCGGGTGGCGTCCCGGGCCTTGCGGGCGGCGATCCGCGCCGTGGCGGCCTGGACCGCCTTGCCGACGATCTCCTTGCCCTCGCGGGGGTGCGCCTGCAGCCAGTGTCCGAACTCCTCGTACATCGCGGTCTGCACGAAGCCGCGCACCTCGGAGTTGCCGAGCTTGGTCTTGGTCTGGCCCTCGAACTGCGGCTCGCCCAGCTTGACGCTGATGACCGCGGTCAACCCCTCGCGGATGTCGTCACCGGTGAGGTTGGGGTCCTTCTCCTTGAGCAGCTTCTGCTCCCGGGCGAAGTCGTTGACCATGCGGGTCAGCGCCGACCGGAACCCCTCCTCGTGGGTCCCGCCCTCGTGGGTGTTGATCGCGTTGGCGTAGGTGTGGACGGCCTCGGTGTAGGCGCCGGTCCACTGCATCGCGATCTCCAGGCTGAGCATGCGGCTCTCGTCGGCGCTCTCGAAGGCGATGACCTCGGCGTGCACGGGCTCGCTGCGCTTGGACTTGTTGAGGTAGGTGACGTAGTCGAGCAGGCCGTTGTCGTAGCGGTAGGTGTGCGAGCGGCCCGTGCCCGCCCCTGCGCCACCGCGCTCCAGACCGGGGGTGGTGCCGTCGTCGTCGGCCTCACCCTCCCCGTCCATGGGGTCGTCGTCCAGGGCGTCGACGTCGACCTGCACCTCGCGGGGACGCTCGTCGACAAGGGCGATGGTCAGGCCCTTGTTGAGGAAGGCCATCTGCTGGAAGCGCGCCCGGATGGTCTCGTAGTCGAAGTCGACGGCGTCGAAGATGTCCGGGCTGGGCCAGAAGGTGATCGTCGTGCCGGTCTGCCGGTCGGCGTCCGAGGCGGGCTCGTGCTCGGCCAGGGGCGCCTGGGGCACGCCCAGGTGGTAGGTCTGGGTGAAGACGGTGCCGCGCTGGCGCACCTCGACGTCCAGCCGCTCGGAGAGCGCGTTGACCACCGAGGACCCGACGCCGTGCAGCCCGCCGGAGACCTTGTAGCCGCCCCCGCCGAACTTGCCGCCGGCGTGCAGCTGGGTGAGGACGAGCTCGACGGCCGGCTTCTTCTCCACCGGGTGGATGTCGGTGGGGATGCCGCGCCCGTTGTCGCGCACCCGCACCGCCCCGTCGGCCCGCAGGGCCACGTCGATGCGGTCGGCCTCGCCCGCCAGCGCCTCGTCGACCGCGTTGTCCACGATCTCCCACACCAGGTGGTGCAGGCCGCGAGCACCGGTGGACCCGATGTACATCCCCGGTCGCTTGCGGACCGCCTCGAGGCCCTCGAGGACCGTGATCGCCGAGGCGTCGTAGGCCGAGGCCGTGGCGAGCGACTCCGGTGCCCCGGACTGCGGTGCCGTCTCCGGGAGCTCCGGCATGGCCGGGTCCTCGGTGACGTCGGAGATCGCTCCGTGCTCTGGTCCGGCACTGGACAAGGGGGCTCCTCGGGTGGATGTGTCAAAGACGTCTCAGTCTACCCTTTCCACCGCGCGGATCCGAGTTTCCCCGGCGTGTGCCCCGTCCTCTGGGCCGTCCCAACGGCGGTGTGAGCGGAGTGACCCTCGATCAGGCATCCCCCCACGCACCCGGGGTCGCGACCGCCAGGAGCGCGTCTCAGCCGTAGGTGTCCCGCGGCCCGCGCCCCCCGGAGGACAGCGGCCCCTTGCGCCAGTGCGGCCCGGCCGGCCCCTGCACGACGATCTCGGCGACCACACCTTCCCCCACGAGCTCCTCGATCCGCGTCAGCACCGTGGACGTGAGCAACCGCATCTGGGTGGCCCACGCGGTGGAACGGGCGCGGACGGTGAGGGTGCTGCCCTCGAAGGCGACGACCTCCACCTGGTCGGCCACCTGGTCCCCGACGATCGCTCGCCACCGGCCGACGACACCTCCCACCTGCACCTCGCCGGCCCAGCCACGACCGGCGACGAGCCGTTCCATCTCGTCGCCGAGCAGCTGCGGGTCGCGGCGGGACCGCGGGTCGGGCTCCTCCCCGGTGCCCCCACGACGTCGCCGCGAGCGTCCTGGCGAGCCGGGCCGCAGTCCCTTGTCGCGCGCGGTCCGGCGGGCGCGCGAGAGCGCCTCCCGGGCGGCGTCCATCGCCCCGTCGGTGGGAGCGGTGTCCCCGCCGCCGTCACCGCCTGCCGGACCCACCGGCGGCCCTGCGCCCGTCATGGCTGCGCGGCCGCCTGCTCGGGGGCCTCGGCCTGCTGGGCGGACCCGGAGGCCCGGGCCGTCACCGAGCCGAGGGTCACGTCGAAGACCCGGCTCCCGGGGCCCAGCAGCCGCTGGGGCACGTCCTCGGCCACCGCCGCGGTCACCAGCACCTGCTCGCACTCCGCGACGAGCCCGGCCAGCCGTTCACGCCGACCGGAGTCCAGCTCGGCGAAGACGTCGTCGAGGACGAGCACGGGGTCGGTGCCGAGGTCGTGCCGCAGCAGGTCGAAGCCGGCCAGCCGCAACGACAGGGCCAGGCTCCAGGACTCGCCGTGGCTGGCGTAGCCCTTGGCCGGCAGCTCGCCCAGCGCCAGCACCAGGTCGTCGCGGTGCGGTCCGACGAGGCATACCCCCCGCTCCTGCTCCTGCGTCCGCACCGCCTCGATGGACTGGAGGATCGCCGCGGTGAGCTCCTCCTGGGTCGGGACCTCGCCGGCGGCGACGGCCTCGGTGACGTCCGTGCCGGGGTCGAGGCTGCTGCGGTAGGTCGCCCCGGCGCGGGTGTCGCTGTCGCTCAGGGTCCGGTAGGCCTGCTCCAGGTAGGGACGCAGGTCCCGCAGCAGCCGGAGCCTGGCGTAGAGCAGGGCGCCGCCGATCTGCGCGAGCTGCTCGTCGAAGACCGCGAGCGTCGCCAGGGCGCCGTCGCGGGCCTCCTCGAGGGTCTCCCCGGGGGCCAGCCGTGGGCCGCCGGACCGTCGGGTGGGTGCGCGCCACAGGTGCCCGGCCTGCTTGAGCAGGGCGCCGCGCTGGCGCACCGCCTTGTCGTAGTCGGCCCGGACCGCGGACCACCGCGGCTGTCGGGCGACGAGGAGGTCGTCGAGCAGCCGGCGTCGCTCGCCCGGGTCCCCCTTGACGAGCGCGAGGTCCTCCGGGGCGAACAGCACGCTGCGCAGGGTGCCCAGGACGTCGCGCTGGCGGCCGACCGGGGCCCGGTTGAGACGGGCCCGGTTGGCCCGGCCGGGCACGATCTCCAGCTCGACCAGCGACTCCCGGCCGTCCCGCACGACGGTGGCCCGCACGATGGCCGAGCCCGTCGCGCCGGCGCGCACCAGCGGAGCGTCCTGGGCCACCCGGTGGCTGCTCAGGGTCGCGACGTAGCCGGCGGCCTCGACGAGGTTGGTCTTGCCCTGCCCGTTGCGCCCGAGGAGCACGCTGACCCCGGGCTCCAGGTCCACCTCGGCGGCGGGGTAGCTACGGAAGTCGCTGACCTCCAGGTGTGTCAGGTGCACCGCTCTCGCGTCGGCTCAGTGCGCGTCGCCGGTGCCGGAGGTCGGCCCGGACGCGTCCTCGGTGGCACCGGAGCCGGAGGAAGGACCGGCGTCGGGCGACGAGGCCGGCTCGTCGCCCTCCTGGCGGGCACCCGGGCGCTGCTGGCTGTCGGAGTCCTTCTTCTTCGGCTCGGCGCCCCCGTGGACCTCCTTCTGGTCCTGCTCCAGGTCGGCGTCGTCGAGCATCCGGACGTCGTGCCCGCCGAACTGGCCGCGCAGCGCGGCGACGGCCTGCATGGCGGGGGAGTTCTCCTGGCGGGAGGCGAAGCGGGCGAAGAGCGCGGCGCTGATGACCGGCATCGGGACCGCGTTGTCGATGGCCTCCTCGACCGTCCACCGCCCCTCTCCGGAGTCGGTGGTGTAGGCGTCGATGCCCTCGAGCCCGGGAGTGTCGCCCAGGGCGCTGACCAGCAGGTCCAGGAGCCAGGAGCGCACCACGGTGCCGCGGCTCCAGGCCTGGAAGCAGCCCCGGACGTCGGTGACGATGTCCTTGGCCATGAGCAGCTCGAAGCCCTCGGCGTAGGCGTGCATGAGGCCGTACTCGATGCCGTTGTGGACCATCTTGGCGTAGTGCCCGGCCCCGACCTCACCGGCGTGCACGAAGCCCTCCTCGCGGGGGCCCTCGGGGCGCAGGGCGTCGAAGATCGGCATGGCCTTCTCGACGTCCTCGTCCCGCCCGCCGCACATGAGGCCGTAGCCGTTGTCCAGTCCCCAGATGCCGCCGGAGACGCCGCAGTCGACGTAGCCGATGCCCTTGGGCTCCATGAGCTCATCCAGCTCGCGGTCCTCGGTGTACTTGGAGTTGCCGCCCTCGATGATGAGGTCGCCCTCGTCGAGCAGCTCCCCGAGCTGCTCGACCGTGGAGCGGGTCGGCGGGCCGTGCGGGACCATCACCCAGACCACCCGGGGGGGCTCGAGGGCCTGCACCATCGACTCGACGTCGTCCACGTCCCGGAGGTTCTCGTCGAGGTCGAACCCGACGACCTCGTGCCCGGCACGACGCAGCCGCTCGCGCATGTTGTTGCCCATCTTGCCCAGGCCGATCATGCCGATCTTCATCTGCTGCTCCTTCGGTGGGTGGTGATCTGGTGGCGTCGGGTCAGCCCGCGAACCGTACCGGCATGAGGACGTACCGGTAGGAGTCGTCGGCGTCCCCGTCGAGCTCGGCCTGGCCGGAGATCACGGCCGGGCGCGAGGGCTGGGTGAACGACAGCCGCGTGTAGGGCTGCCCGAGGACCCCGAGCCCGTCGAGGAGGAACTGCGGGTTGAAGGCGATCTCGAGCTCCGGACCCTCGAGGGTGGCCTCCACGGCCTCGCTGCCCTGGGCGTCGTCGCCCGTCCCGGCCTCGATCGCCAGCTGGCCGTCGGTGAACCGCAGCCGCACCGGGGTGTTGCGCTCGGCCACGAGTGCGACGCGGCGCACCGCCTCGATGAAGGACTGGGTGTCCACCACGGCGACGCTGTCGACGGAGGAGGGGAAGATCGAGGTGACCTTGGGGTACTCCCCGTCCAGCAGCCGGGTGGTCGTACGACGCCGGCCGGCCTCGAAGCCGACCAGGCCGTCGCCGCGGCCAGCCGCCCCGAGCGAGAGCTCGACCGCCGCGCTGGCGCCCAAGGACTTCGCGGTCTCGGAGAGGGTGCGTGCGGGGATGAGGCACACGTGGTCGGCGTCCGGGCTGCCCGGCGACCACGTGAGCTCCCGCTGCGCCAGGCGGTAGCGGTCGGTGGCCAGCATGGTGATGCGCTCGCCCTCGATCTGGACGCGTACCCCGGTGAGGATCGGCAGCGTGTCACCACGGTCGGCCGCGATGGAGACCTGGTTGACCGCCTGGGTGAACGCGTCACCGGGGACCGACCCGCTGGTCTCCGCCTGCGCCGGCAGCTGGGGGTAGTCGGCCACCGGCATCTGGATGAGGGCGAAGCGGCTCGAGCCGCAGGTCAGTGAGACCTTCGGACCGTCGGTGGACACCTCGACCGGCTTGGCGGGCAGGTTGCGGGCGATGTCGGCCAGCAGCCGGCCCAGCACCAGCACCTGACCGCCCTCGGACACCTCGGCCTCGACGGTGACCGTGGCGGACACCTCGTAGTCGTAGGCGGAGAAGGTCAGGGTGCCCTCGGGGTCGGCCGTCAGCAGGACCCCGGCCAGCACCGGGACGGGGGGACGGCTGGACAGGCCACGTACGACCCACGCCACCGCCTCGGAGAGCACATCGCGCTCGACACGAAACTTCACGACACCTGGAACCTTCCGCACTGTGTGGTCTTCGGGGCAACTCTGCCACGAACCCCCCGGTCCTGCTGCAGCACGTCCCCAGGGACGTAGGAGGATCATCACGGGGACAGAGAGTGTTCGTCATCGTCATCGGGCCTGTGGATCCTGTGGACAACCCGGGTCGAGGGGCCTGTCGACGCAGGTGGGCGGGCGTGCTGGGCCGGGGGCCGGCCTGTGCACACCACGTGCAGGGACCGGTGGAGCGCGAGGTGGTGCCTGGGGACGCAGCGGCGCCCTCCCCAGGCACCGAGGCGCCCTGCACCGTCTTTCCCCATGCTGACCTGCGTCGATGCCCAGCTTCTCCACACCTCGTGCACACCCGGACCACCGGTCTGCGCGCAGGCGGGAGGGGTGGGGGGAGGAACGCGTGTGACGGCGGTGAACGCTGAGCCGCAACTCACAGGGTTATCCACAGGTGTGGACAAGAGCGTGGGCGAGGGGAGCGGCGAGTCAGCGCTGGGAGGCGCGCCGGATGCGCCCGGTGAGCTCGGCGATCTGGTCGTAGAGCGCGCGACGTTCCCCGATCTGGCCCCGGATCTTGCGCTCGGCGTGCATGACGGTCGTGTGGTCGCGCCCGCCGAACTCCTGGCCGATCTTGGGGAGGGAGAGGTCGGTGAGCTCACGGCACAGGTACATCGCGATCTGCCGCGCGTTGACCAGGGTCCGGGAGCGCGAGGTGCCGCACAGCTCCTCGATGGTGATCTGGAAGTACTCCGAGACCTCGCGGATGATCGTCGACACGGTGATCTGGGCCGTCTCGCTGCCCGGGACGATGTCCTTGAGCACGTGGGCCGCCAGGTCGGCGTCGGCGGGCTGGGAGGACAGCGAGGCGAAGGCCGTCACCCGGATGAGGGCACCCTCGAGCTCGCGGATGTTGGTGGTGATGCGGCTGGCGATGTGCTCCAGGACCTCGTCGGGGAGCTGCATACCCTCCTGCGCCGCCTTCTTGCGCAGGATGGCGATGCGGGTCTCGAGGTCCGGCGGCTGCACGTCGGTGAGCAGCCCCCACTCGAAACGGCTGCGCATCCGCTCGGCGAACCCGGACAGCCGCTTGGGCGGCTGGTCGGAGGTGATGACCACCTGCTTCTCGCTGTTGTGCAGCGTGTTGAAGGTGTGGAAGAACTCCTCGACCGTCTGCTCCTTGCCCTGCAGGAACTGGATGTCGTCCACCAGCAGGAAGTCGACGTTGCGGTAGCGGCGCTGGAACGCCCCGGCCTTGTCGTCACGGATGGAGTTGATGAAGTCGTTGGTGAACTCCTCGGAGTTCACGTAGCGCACCCGGACCCCGGGGTAGAGCTTGCGGGCGTAGTGGCCGATGGCGTGCAGCAGGTGGGTCTTGCCGAGCCCGGACTCGCCGTAGATGAACAGCGGGTTGTAGGCGCGGGCCGGGGACTCGGCCACCGCCAGCGAGGCGGCGTGCGCGAAGCGGTTGGACGGCCCGGACACGAAGGTGTCGAAGGTGTACTTGGGGTTGAGCCGCGCCTCGTCGGCGGCGCCGGTGACGGCGGGACCTGCCGGTGTCGCGGGCCGGGGTATGCCGTTGCCCGAGGCGGCCGGTCCGACGCCGTTCCTCGCCTCCGAGGACGCGGGCGCTGCTGCCGACGAGCTGGGCTGGGAGGCCGGCCGGGTGAGCGACTCCCGGCTCAGGGGGTCGTCGTCGGTGTCGTCGGCCTCCTCCTCCACCTGCTGGCGCAGGTCGTCGTCGACGGTGATGGCCAGCCGGATCTCCCGCGCCAGCTCGCGCGAGAGCAGGTCCACGATGGGCTGGCGCAGGCGGGTCTCGAGGAGCTCCTTGGTGTGCGGGTAGGGCACCGCGAGCAGCACCGTCGTGTCCAGGACACCGACCATGCGGGTGATCCTCAGGAACGCCTTCTCCCGAGCCCCGAGCCCGTTGGCCTCGAGCGCCGAGACGACCCGCCCCCAGGTGTCGTCCGCGTCGGTCGAGGGTGAGGACATGGCTGGGCTCAGCCCCCTCTCGAACGGATGACGACGATGCGTGATGGCGGTCGTCCACAGTGTTGTCCACAGGATGTGGATAAAGCGGTGGACATGTGCCGGAAGCGCCGACGCTAACAAGCAGCGACCCTGACCCGCAAGTGGCCTGGTGGGCGATCGTGCTCCGCCCGGCGTGTCGTCGAGACGGGCATCCCGGTCGTCGGCAAGATTCGGAGTTTTCGCGTCGGCGTGGGCGGGACCGGGCGCAGTTTGACCGGCGTGGACGCGCTCCCGTAGCGTGGAGCAGGCCGATTCTCGGCCGCTTTCGCCTGCCCGTGCCTGGACGTCTCCGCCCTCGTGCGCGGGCTTCCGTTGGCGGCCGACCCGGCCCTGCCGACCTGTACCGCCAGCACCGACCGGAGTAGTGATGAGCAAGCGCACCTTCCAGCCGAACAACCGCCGTCGCGCCAAGAAGCACGGCTTCCGCCTGCGCATGCGCACGCGTGCCGGACGCAGCATCCTCAACGCGCGTCGCCGCAAGGGCCGCTCCTCCATCTCGGCCTGAGCCGTCGGCACCGCCGGCGCTGCGTCCATGCTTGCGCGCCGCCACCGCCTGACCTCGGGAGAGGACTTCCGATCGGTCCTGCGGGGTCGCGGTGACGGGCGACGGCGTCAGCGGGCCGGCACCGACCTCCTCGTCGTGCACGTCTGCCTGCCCCGACCCGACGCGACTGCCGTCGCGTCCGTCGACACGTGCCCGCGCGTGGGCTTCGTCGTGTCCAAGGCGGTCGGCAACTCCGTCGTGCGCCACCGCACCGCGCGTCGCCTGAGGCACCTCGTGGCGGACCGGGTGGAGGGCCTCCCCCCGGCCGCGGACGTGGTGGTGCGGGCGCTGGCGCCCGCGGCGCAGGCGACCTCGGCCGAGCTCGGAGCCGCCCTGGACCAGGCCCTTGCGCGTGCTGTGACGAGGCGCTCGTGACCGGCGGACCGTCCGGGGGCACCGGAGAGCAGCTGCGCGACGTCCACCGCGGCGGGGTCGGACCGGGGGAACGCCGCAGCGTTCTCGCTCGTCCTCTCGTGTGGATGGTGCGGATCTACCAGTGGACGGTCTCACCGCTGCTGGGTCCGGTCTGTCGGTACTACCCCTCGTGCAGCGCCTACGGCGTGACGGCGCTCGAGCGGCACGGCCCGGTGCGTGGCGGCTGGCTGACCGTGCGCCGGGTCCTGCGTTGCCACCCGTGGGCGGCCGGCGGCGTCGACCACGTGCCCCCACGGCATACCGACGCCTCCACGTCCGACGCGTCCGGGGACCTCCCCGGGCCCTCCACCTCGGTGGGCGGCTCTGCCGCGCACCGCCGACCCTGAGGACCGCATGGGATTCTTCGACACCCTCCTCTTCCCCTTCATCTGGTTCGACTCCGCCATCCTCGTGGGGCTGGAGTGGTTGCTGACCCGGTTGGGTCTGCCGGACACCAGCGGGTGGACCTGGGTGCTGGCCATCGTCGGTCTCGTGGTGACGCTGCGGGCGCTCCTGACCCCGCTGATGATCCGGCAGATCAAGAGCCAGCGACGGTTGCAGATCGTCCAGCCCGAGCTGATGAAGATCCAGGCGAAGTACAAGGGCAAGAAGGACCAGGCCAGCCAGAAGGCCTTCCAGGAGGAGACGTTCGGGCTCTACCGGGAGGCGGGGGCCAACCCGTTCGGGGCGTGCCTGCCGATCCTCATCCAGATGCCGTTCTTCTTCGCGCTCTTCCGGCTGCTCAACACCGCGGAGACCGTCTCCCGCGGGGAGATCGAGCCGTTGGGTCTCTTCACGCGGGAGCTGGCCAGCAAGATGGCCGGGTCGGAGATCTTCGGCGCGGGCCTCACTTCGACGTTCCTGCACGACCAGGACCTCTCGGCCAAGATCCTCTCCCTCGTGCTCATCCTCGTGATGTCGGGGACGCAGTTCATCACGAGCCACCAGCTCATGCGGCAGAACATGTCGCCCGAGGCCCTCAACAGCCCGATGGCCCGGCAGCAGCAGATCCTCATCTACGTCCTGCCCGTCGTCTTCGCCGTCACCGGCGTCAATTTCCCCGTGGCCCTGCTCATCTACTGGACCGTCAGCAACTTCTGGACGATGGGGCAGCAGTTCTTCGTCATCCGCAACATGCCGGCGCCGAACACCCCGGCCGAGGAGAAGTACAAGGCGCGCATGGCACGCAAGGGCAAGACCGCCCTGGGCGTCCAGCTCAAGAACCCCAACTTCATGGCCGAGCGTGAGGCGGCCCAGGCGCAGGTGCAGGCGCGCGCGGCCGGCCAGCGGGCGCAGCCCAGGAGCAAGAAGCGCCGCAAGAAGCGCTGACGGGCGCCGTCCCTCCGGGACGGCCCCCACCGATCCGACCGTCCTCGAGACAGGAGTGCAGATGAGCACCACGAACGACACCGACACGGCGACCACCGACGAGCAGGTGCAGACCGACCAGCCGACGGCGCAGGAGCCCACCCAGGACGGGCCGGCGCCCGGCGAGCAGGGCGGCACGGGCGACGCGGAGGACGCCGACGCTGATGTGACGCAGGTCACAGCCGAGTCGTCGCCGACGGCAGACCGTGGCGCCTCGCCCGACCTCGTCCGTGAGGGCGAGGTGGCGGCGGACTTCCTGGAGACGCTGCTCGACATCGCCGACCTCGACGGCGACCTCGAGGTGGACGTGGACGGAGACCGCGCCGCCGTGGCCCTCGTCGACTCCGAGGACGGTGCGGCGCCGCGTCGGCTGGTCGGCCCGGGCGGTTCGGTCCTCGAGGCGCTGCAGGAGCTGACCCGCCTGGCCGTGCAGGCCGAGACCGGAGAGCGCAGCCGGCTCATGCTGGACGTGGCCGGCTACCGTGCGGACCGTCGCAGCGCCCTGGTGACCCAGGCGCGGAGTGCCATCGCGGAGGTCAAGGACTCCGGGGAACGTCGGGACCTCGAGCCGATGACCGCCTTCGAGCGCAAGGTCGTGCACGACGAGGTGCTGGCGGCGGGGCTCACCTCGGAGTCCGAGGGCGTGGAGCCCTCGCGCTACGTGGTCATCCTGCCGGCTGACTGACGCCGTGCCGGCCACCGCTGCCGCCCCACCGCCCCCGGACCAGGCGCGCGAGATCTTCGGTGCGCGGCTCCCGGTGGCGACGCGGTATGCCGAGCTCCTGGCCACCACCGGCATCAGCCACGGGCTCATCGGGCCTCGGGAGACGGACCGCCTCTGGGAACGGCACCTGGTCAACTGTGCGGTCGTCGAGGCCCTCTGCGAGGGGGACGCCGAGGTCGTCGACATCGGGTCGGGCGCCGGCCTACCGGGGATCGTCCTGGCCATCGCCCGGCCCGACCTGAGGCTGCACCTCGTGGAGCCGCTGCTGCGGCGCACCACGTGGCTGGAGCACGCCGTCGCCGAGCTCGGCCTGGACAACGTGACGGTGCACCGGGGGCGGGCCCAGGAGGTGGGCCTGGTGGCGCCGGTGGTCACCGCCCGGGCGGTGGCCTCCCTGGACAAGCTCGTCGCGTGGGGCTTCCCCCTGCTCGCCGAGGGTGGCCGGTTGCTCGCCCTCAAGGGGAAGGCGGCCGCCACCGAGCTCGAGCAGGCGCGACCGGTGTTGCGCCGGCACGGGGTGCGCAGCGCGCAGGTGCACGTGCTGGCGGACGGGACTCCCGCAGGTCCCGTCCGGGTCGTGGAGATCGTCCGCCCCGGGTAGGGCGGAGCCGGGGGTCAGTCCGTCGTCGACGACGGACCGAGCTCGTCCCGCCCGAGCAGGTCCAGGATTCGCTCCAGGTCGTCCTGGCCCGCGAACTCGATGACCATCTTGCCCTTGCGGCGACCCATGGAGACCTGGACCCGCGTGTCGAGCCGGCCGGAGAGCGAGCTGGCGATCTGCTCCAGCTCCGGAGACGGTAAGGAACCGGCGCTCCGGCGGCGGACCGGACGGTCCTCGTCACCCATCATGACGATCTCTTCGACCGACCGCACCGACAGGCCCTCGGCGACGATGCGCTGGGCGAGCCGCTCCATGGCGGCGCCGTCGGCCAGACCCAGCAGGGCGCGGGCGTGCCCGGCGCTGAGCACCCCCGAGGCCACGCGTCGCTGCACCATCGGGGGGAGCCGGAGCAGCCGGATCGTGTTGCTGATCTGGGGGCGGGACCGGCCGATGCGTCCCGCCAGCTCGTCGTGGGTGCACCCGAAGTCCTCGAGCAGCTGCTGGTATGCCGCGGCCTCCTCCAACGGGTTCAGCTGAGCGCGGTGCAGGTTCTCCAGCAGCGCGTCCCGGAGCATGTGCTCGTCCTCGGTGGCGCGCACGATGGCGGGGATCGTGGTCTGGTGCGCGGCGCGGGAGGCCCGCAGACGACGTTCCCCCATGACGAGCTCGAAGGGGGGCTCACCGGCCGCCACCTCGGCCGGGTCCGTGGGGCGGACGACGACCGGCTGCAGCACGCCGAGCTCGCGGATGCTGCCGACCAGCTCGGCGAGGTCGTCCTCGTCGAAGACGGACCGCGGTTGCCGCGGGTTCGCCCGGATCTGGTCGAGGGCGACCTCGGCGAACGACGCCCCAGGGACCGGGGCGAGCTCGTCGCCCTGCACGTCGACCGTCGTGGGCGCGCCGTCGTGGTCAGCGCGTGGCTGGCCGTCGTTTCCCGTGGAACCAGCAGAACCGTCGCCGTCCGCGGCACCAGGGGTGTCCGTGACGGTCGGGCGAGGGTGCTCCGCAACGGTGGGGACGCTGTCCCCCCGGGGGAAGAAGACATCCCGCGGACGGTCGAGGTCTCCTGCCGGCTGCTGCGGGATGAGCGCCCCCAGGCCTTTGCCGAGTCCACGTCGTCGGTCGGTCATGAGATCTCCTTGGTGCGGCGCATCTCGGCGGCCGCTTCGGCGTAGGACAGGGCTCCCGTGCTGGTCGGGTCGTAGGTCATCACGGTCTCCCCGTGGCTGGGTGCCTCGCTGATGCGCACGGACCGGGGGATGGCGGTCCGCAGCACGCGGTCCCCGAAGTGCTCACGGACCTGGTCGGCCACGTCGGAGGCCAGGCGGGTACGCCCGTCGAACATCGTCAGGAGGATGGTGGAGACGTGCAGGTCGGCATTGAGGTGCTGCTGGATGAGATCGACGTTCTTCAGCAGCTGGCTCAGTCCTTCCAGGGCGTAGTACTCGCACTGGATCGGGATGAGCAGCTCGCGCGCCGCCACGAAGGCGTTGACCGTGAGCAGGCCCAGACTGGGTGGGCAGTCGATGAGGACGAGGTCCGGGGGATCCGCCGCCGACCCGAGATAGGACTGCACGGCCCGGCGCAGCCGGTTCTCGCGGGCCACCAGCGGGACGAGCTCGATCTCGGCGCCGGCCAGGTCGATGGTGGCCGGCGCGCAGGACAGTCCCGGGACCTGCGGGCAGGGCTGGACCACGTCCGCCAAGGGAACGCCGTCGATGAGGACGTCGTAGATGCCGGCCGTACCGCTGCTGTGCGGGATGGAGAGGGCGGTGCTGGCGTTTCCCTGCGGATCCATGTCGATGACCAGCACGCGAAGTCCGCTCCCGGCCATGGCGGCAGCGAGGTTGACGGCCGTGGTGGTCTTGCCGACGCCGCCCTTCTGGTTCGACACGGTGATGACCCGGGTGCCCTGCCAGGGCTTGACCGTGCCACGCGCGGGAGCCGGGAGTGCAGGAGCGGGCGGGGTTTCCCGTGGAACAGTGCCAGATCCGGCTCGAGGGTGCGCGACCGGTTCGGGCGCGTGGCCCGTCCCAGACACCGTCGCCTCCGGCGCATCAGTATCGGTTCCACGTGGAACCGACGTCTCAGTTCCACGTGGAACAGTTCGTCCGTTGTGCTCAGGGCCCGCCGTCAGGCTGGGCCAGCCGAGGGCGGCCGAAGCGAACCCCTCCAGGATGTCCGCGCGGTCGTCGTCCCTACCCGGCCAGCCGAGCGCTCCGTCGTCATCAGTCATGAGGACCCCATCATCGCTGATCACCGACCCGCCACCAAGTCTGGCGCGCAACCACGAAGCCGTCCACAGGGTGTGGACAAACCCCGTGGACGGCTGTGGATGACGGACGCTGCGAGCCCGTCAGGGTGTGGAGGCGCTCAGGCGGTGAACGGCTCCAGCTCGTTGGCCAGCTTCTTCTTGGGCAGCGCCCCGACGATGGTCTTGACGACCTCGCCCCCGGAGTACACGTGCATCGTCGGGATGCCCGTGATCCCGTAGCTCTGGGTGGTTTGCGGGTTCTCGTCGGTGTTGAGCTTGACGACCTTGAGCTTGTCGCCCCACTCCTCCGAGAGCTCCTCCAGGATGGGAGCGATCATCTTGCAGGGACCGCACCAGGGAGCCCAGAAGTCGACGAGCACCGGCCCGTCGTGCTGCAGGACGTCCTCGGTGAAGGTGGCGTCGGACGTGTGGTTGATGCTCATGAATCTCCTTGTGACACAGCGGTTGCGAGGTGGTGGGACATGCCCTGGGCGTGGTCGCGGGCAGCGAGGTAGCGCTCGGCGTCTAGTGCCGCCGCGCAGCCGGTGCCGGCGGCGGTGATCGCCTGGCGGTAGGTGTGGTCGACGAGGTCACCGCAGGCGAAGACACCCTCGATGCTGGTCTCCGTCCCCCGGCCCTGCACCACGACGTAGCCCTCGTCGTCGAGCTCCACCTGCCCGCGGACCAGCTCGTTGCGGGGGTCGTGCCCGATGGCGATGAACAGCCCGGTGGCGGGGACGTGGCGCTGCTCGCCGGTGACCGTGTCGGCCAGCTGGATGCCGGTCAGCTTGGGGGAGCCCTCAAGCTCGGTCACCGCGGAGTTCCAGGCGAACGAGATCTTGTCGTCGGCCTGGGCGCGCTCGGCCATGATCCGGCTGGCCCGCAGCTCGTCACGGCGGTGGACCACGGTGATGGAGCGGGCGAAGCGGCTCAGGAAGGTCGCCTCCTCCATCGCCGAGTCGCCGCCACCGACGACGACGATGTCCTGGTCACGGAAGAAGGCGCCGTCGCAGGTGGCGCACCAGGAGACACCGTGCCCGGAGAGCTCCTGCTCACGCGGCAGACCCAGCTCGCGGTAGGCGGAACCCATGGCCAGGATCACCGCCCGCGCCTCGTGGACCGTCCCCTCGGCGTCCGTGACCCGCTTCACCGACCCGCTGAGGTCGACCTCCACCACGTCGTCGCGGACGAGCTCGGCGCCGAACCTCTCGGCCTGCTCCCGCATGTCCATCATGAGCTGCGGACCCATGATCCCCTCGGGGAAGCCGGGGAAGTTCTCCACCTCGGTGGTGTTCATCAGGGCGCCACCGGCGGTGACGCTGCCCTCAAAGACCAGCGGCGCCAGGTTGGCCCGCGCGGCGTAGACGGCGGCGGTGTAGCCCGCCGGGCCGGAGCCGATGATGATCACCTCACGGAGGGCGGTGGCGTCACCACCGCCGGAGCCGCTGGGGCGGGGCAGCAGGTCGATGGTCATGGAAGCCTTCCTCGCGGGGGTTGCACGGCGGATCGATGGTCCGGACGTGGGGGTCAACCGATCCTAGGACGACATTGTTCCAGGGGTCCGGTCGGTGCGGTGACGGGCCGGGACGGCGTGCTCGCGACGGTCAGGAGCCCGGGACCGGGTCGCCTTCCGGCTCGAGGGGAGCGATACCCGGCCGTTTGACGCAGGCGTGGGGCACCATCCAGGCGTGCCCGCTGCCGTCCGGGGCCCGGCCGAGGAGGACCACGACCTCCTGCGGACCCTCGTCGGACCGCAGCTGTGCCGGGGCGGCGAACCTCTGCTCCCAGCGCGACGCCACCGCCGGGGGCAGACCGCCCCAGCACTGCGTGGCCTGGGCCGTGGTCAGCGAGGACGAGGCGTCGGCGGCCGCGCCGCCAGCGCTGACCTGAGCCATGCGGACGGCGTAGTCGTCGTGGACCACCACGCCCAGGTCCGGCACGACGGTGGGTGATGCGACCTCGCTCAGGGTCCCCAGGCTGCCGGCGCCGTCGGTGCGTTCCTCGGAGGGGATGGTGGCGTCCTCCTCCGACGCGCCGTCAGCTGCCGTCCCGTCCTCGCCCGCCGAGCCCGAGGTGTCGCCGCCGCCATTCTCCTCCTGGTCGGCGACGGCCGCGTCGTCGGACTCCGCCCGGGAGGGGTACTGCGCCAGCGCCCCGCTGTCGCCGGTGCCCGTCCCGCCGAGGAGCTGGGTGAAGGTCACCGTGGTGATCGCCAGTCCCGCTGCGGCGGCGGCCAGCAGCCCCAGCGTCCGGCCGGGGCGTCGCCGACCCCGCTCGGCGGCGAGGTCGACCACCCGGTCCGCCGACCCCGTCAGCGGGTGGTGGGAGGCGGCGTCGACGAGGTGCTCACGCTCCACCGCCAGACGGGTCTGGATGCGGTGCACGAGGTGTTCGGGCATCGGGCCGGGGTCGGGCAGTCCGGAGAGCAGGGCGCGGACGCCGGTGGGGTCGTGCTCCTGGTCGTCGGGGTCGTGGCCCTCGGGCGGGTCAACGGGGGGCATGGCGCAAGAACCTCCTCTCCTCGTGCGTCGCGGCTGCGTCAGGTCCGGGGTGGCGCCCGGACCGGGGCCCCTGGTGCGGCCCACGGGGATACGACGAGCAGGACGGGGGCGTGGTTCCCTGCCGGTGCGACGCCACGACGGTCACCGCCCCTCGTCCTGCACGTCGAGGTGCAGCAGTCGCGCCATCGCCTCGCGTCCGCGTGAGCACCGGGACTTCACGGTGCCCTGGGCGACCTCCAGGACGTCGGCCGCCTCGGCGATGCTCAGGCCGTGCATGTCGACGAGGACGAGCGCGAGCCGTTGGCCCTCCGGGAGGCGGGCGAGCGCGTCCTGCACGTCCAGACGCACCTCCACCGAGGTATGCCGGTCCCGGGGGTCGACCGGTTCGTGCCCCTCGAGCTCGACGGTGGGTCGGCTCCGCCGCAGGCGGTCCAGGCAGGCGTTGACCGTGATGCGGTGCAGCCAGGTGGTGACCTGCGCGTCGCCACGGAAGGACCCGGCGCGACGGAAGGCGTTGAGGAAGGCGTCTTGGACGGCGTCCGAGGCGAGCTCGGGGTCACGGGTGGTCCGCAGGGCCACCGCCCACATCCGGTCCCGGTGACGGCGGAAGATCTCGCCGAAGGCCTCGTGGTCGCCGTCCTGGTGGCGGCGCAGGAGGGTGAGGTCGTCCAGCCCGGCGAGCTCGGAGGCGCTGCTCACGGTGCCGGTCGGGCTCACCGGACGGTGATCTCGGCCACTCGCACGATCTCACCGTCCGGTCCGGCGAAGGCCCGGGTGAACCACAGGATGACGTAGCGCCCCGTCGCCGGCTCGTCGGGGGAGACGGTCCACGTCCCCTCTGCGGAGTCCTCGCTGCCCAGCTCGGTGGCGCCGTCCAGCGTCGGGGTGTCCGCGACGTAGAGCGTCGCGCCCATGTCGCCCTCCCCGAGCACGACCTCCACCTCCGACACCTCGGTCTCCTCCCCGAGGTCGAGCACGAGACCGGTGCCGCTCTTCAGCGAGCCCCACCCCTCGGACAGGTAGGTGTGCGAGGTCCACTCGGTGCCCTCGTCGCCGTCGACGGCCAGCGGCGCCAGGTCGTTGCGCTCGTCGCCGTCGCCCTCGGGGTCGAAGGACGTGATCCCCTCGATGCTGATGGGCCCCTGCGGCTCGGGGGCCGGCTCCGCCTGCTCGGTGTCCTGCGGTGCGGCCTCGCTCGTCGCGGCCGCGTCGTCGCCCTCCTCGGGCTGCTGCTCGGTCGGAGAGCTCGTGGCTGCGGCTGTGCCGGGATCCTCCTCCGAGCCGCCGAGGCCGCGCAGGACCCCCCAGCCGAGGAAGATGGCGATGCCGAGCAGTGCCAGGGTGATGACGAGGACCATCACGGTCTGCGCCCCCGTCCCCCGCTCCTCCGGCAGGCCCGCAGCGGCACCCGCCGCCGGGCGCGATGCCTGGGCCGTCGTCGTGGTGCGCGCCTGCTCGGCCCGGGCCTGGCTGGCCTCGCCGCCACGCAGGAGGCCGCCCATCGTGTCGTCCGGCCGCGCCGGGCGGGCCCCGGCGGGGGCTGCGGCGGACGCCTCCGTGCGGTAGTAGGGGCGGGGGACCTCGTCGGTGGCGTCCGCGGTCGTGCCGTCGGACCCCGAGCCGTGGGCCTCCGCCCCGGTGGCTGACCCGGTGGCCGCGCCGGCTGCGGCGGAGGCAGCGACCGCACCGCGCGCCGCGTCGTCACCGTGCCCGTCGTGCCCGTCGTGGCGGCGGGGCGTGGCGGGGGTGGCCAGCTCCCCCGGAGGGGTTCCGCGCACCATCTCGGGTGACCAGGGCGAGAGCTGACGGACGAGCTCGCCCGGCGTGTGCGGGGCCGCGTGCAGGTCGGCCTCCGAGCCGTGCGCCAGCCGGCAGAGGGCGTCGAGGTCACCAGGGACCCCCGAGACCAGCTCCGAGGGTGCCGGGAGGGTGCCGTCGGCGAGACGTCGGGCCGGTCGGACGCCCGCCAGGTCCTCGCCGGGCCACCGGCCGGTGAGGGCGGTGTAGAGCAGGGAGACGAGGTCCGCGGAGTCGATGAGCGAGGCCTCGTCCGCGGTCACGTCGTCGGTGCCCTCGAGGGCCGAGGCGACCCCGACACCCGAGACCTTGACGGCGCCCTCGCTCGTGCGCAGGACCGAGTGCGGGTTGAGGTAGAGATGGTGCAGCCCACGGCGCCGGGCCGACTCGAGAGCGGCAGCACTCTCGCCGACCAGACGACGGGCCTCCTCCGCGGGGAGCGGGTGCTCCTCGACCAGCGAGGCCAGGGACTCCGCCTCGGACAACCCCTCCTCGATGATCCAGCAGAGGCCGTCCTCGTCGCCGACGTCCAGGACGCGCACGAGCCGGGGGTCGTCGACCGAGGCGACTCGCCGGGCACCGTCCAGCACGGCGGCCGCGACCTGCGCCGACGGGCCCTCGGAGGGCAGCACGGTGACGGCGACGAGGCGCCCGAGGGTGCTGTCCTTGGCCGACCAGTACTCCAGGCCCCCGCCCTCGCGCTCCGCCAGCAGCTCGTCGAGGACGTAACGGTCACCCAGGCGGGTGCCGACCTCGAGCCGATCCATGCTGGTGTCCTCTCCTGGGCGCGTGCGGTGGTCGTCCCACCCTAGTGTGCCGCGACCGCCCGGCCCGGCTGCTGTCGCCGCGCCGTCCCGGGTCGGGCGATCCGTGGTCGGGCCGCCGGCCGGCTGCTCCTCCAGCCCGGAGAGCGAGGAGGCGGCGTCCGCGGCCGCCGTGGTGTCGACCCGCGCCGGGTCGATGTCGGTGACCGCTGCCGTCGCCCCCCGGGGGGCGAACCGGCGCAGCCCCGGGACCCGACGGAGGAGGGGCGCGGCGACGTCACCGACCTCACGCACCCCGAAGCGGTGGGCGAGGACGGCATACACGACGAGGAACAAGGTCCCCGCCACCGCCAGGGTCGCCGCCGCGCTGACGAAGCCGTCCACCCCCTGCGGCTGGGTCGAGGTGGGGTCGGGCGGCGCACCCCGGTCGAGCAGCCGCATGGCCAGCCAGGCCGGGGCGAGGGCCAGGACGGCGGCGGCGCCCGCCCGCAGGAAGGTGGCCCCGGTGGACCGCAGGCCCAGCGCGGGCAGGCGACGGCGGGCCGCCCGCAGCCCCAGGACCGCGGCCGTCGTCTGGCCGAGCGCCTGGCCCAGCCCCAGCAGGATGGCCACCCGGGCCGGCGCCGCGAAGGCGGCGACGAGGCACATCGTCAGGAGCACCGAGGTGACGGCGACCTGGAAGAGGAACGGGGTGCGGGCGTCCTCGAAGGAGTAGAAGACGCGCGAGCACAGCAGGTAGACGCCGTAGGGCACCAGGCCGACGACCATGGCGACCACGATGGCAGCGATGGCGGCGTGCTCGGCGGGAGTGCTGCCGAAGTAGACGACCCGCACGAGCAGGGGCGCGAAGAGGACCATCCCGAGGGCGATGGGCACCATGGCCGACCCGAGCAGGCGCAGCCCGCGGGAGGTGTGCTCGGCCATCGCGGTGAGGTCGTCGCGCGCGGCGTCCTTGGACAGGACGGGGTAGATCGCGGTGAGCAGGGACAGCGCGATGAGCGAGTGCGGGAGGACGAACAGCGAGAAGGCGTAGGTGTAGGTGATCTTGCCCGGGGCGTCCGGCACCTGGTCGATGACATCGCTGAGCAGGTTGGTGACGACGAGCATCCCGCCCTGGGAGACGGCCATGTCGGCCAGCGCCCAGCCGGCCATCACCCCCGCCGTGCCGAGGCCGACCCCCCGCAGGCCCCACCGCGGACGCCACCGGAACCCGGTGGCCCGGACGGCGGGGACGAGGACGAGCGCCTGCAGCACGATGCCGAGCGTCGCCGACCCGGCCAGCAGGCCGATCATCCCGGGGGTCCAGTCCTGCAGCTCGATCGTGCCCGCGTCGGGGTAGCGGCGCATGAAGACGACGATGCCGACGATGGCGACGATGTTGGCCAGCGCCGGGCTCCACGTGAACGCGGCGAACCGGTGGTGGGCGGCCAGGACCTGCCCCATGACCGTGTGCAGGCCGTAGAAGAGCATCTGCGGGATGCACAGGTAGGCGAAGACGACCGCGAGCTGCAGCTTGGGGTCGTCCCAGGCCCAGGAGAGGGCATACACCTTGGTCACGAGTGGGGCTGCCGCCGTGAAGACGACGGTGCCCAGCACGAGGATGGCGACCGAGAGCGTGATGAGCCGGTCGCTGTACTCCTGGCCCTCCCGGCCCCGGGTCATGGCCCGGGTCAGCTGGGGCAGGAGGAGGACGTTGAAGACCCCCGCCGCCAGCAGGAGGTAGATGGTGTTGGGGATGGTGTTGGCGGTGTCCCACACGCTCCCCGCCGGGGTGAGGACCCCGATGGCGATGCCGAGGAGCGCCATGCGGGCCATCCCCAGCAGCCGGGACGCCAGCGTGCCCCCGGCCATGATGACGCTGGAGCGGGCCAGGGACGAGCTGGAGCCGGTGCCGTTGTCGCTCACGTCGATCCTCCCGGGCCCGCGGTGGGGCCGTCGGTGGGGCCGTCGGGCGCGCTGCGCAGCGCCCGGGCGAGACCGAGGACGAGGACGAGACCGGCGACGCCTCCCAGGACCCAGTAGACCCAGATGCCGGTGGGCTGGACCCGCACCTCGATCGCGACGGGCTCCCCGAGGGTCGTGCCGTCCGGGGTGCTCAGCTGGGCGACGAGCGTCGTCTCCCCGCGGGTGATGGACCGTGCGGTCACGGAGGCGGTCGCCCGGCTGTCGGCGCCGATGTCGACCGGGTCGGGCTGCTGGATGACCTGGAGCCGACCGTTCGTGGCGACCAGCTCGAGGACGACGTCCTCGACCGCGACGCCGAGGTCGTTGACGACGGTGATGCCGATGTCGCCCTGGTTGGTGAGGAAGTTGACGCTGCTGGGGGTGACCCAGATGCCGTCGCGGGTGGACTGGATGTCGTCGCGCACCACGGCGCGGGTCTGCAGCCACCCCTCCTCGTGGCCCCGCCAGACCCCGGACCACAGCGTGTCGAGCACCGGCCGCCAGGAGTCCAGCGCCGTGCTGTCGTCGAGCACCGTCGTCAGGTCGTCGAGCTGCTCGGCGCTGACGGCGAGCACCTCGGCGCGCTCGGGGTCGACGGGGCTCTCGGGGGCCCTCAGCTGCTGGACGAGGTCGCCCAGCACGGCCTCCTGCGGCCCCTCACCGGTCAGGCGCAGCTGCTGGGAGCCCTCGGCCCGGTCCAGGAGGTCCTGGGCCGAGACGGACGAGATCCACGGGGCCTGTCGCCAGCCGTCGCTGAGCTGCTCGAGCATCTCGGTGCTCGCCGGGGTCCGCCGCGGGGGGGCGACGACGAGCTCCCGCACCTCGGTGGGGTCCTCGAGGTGGGTGCCGAGGGTATGGGCCAGGAGGTGCTGGGCGGCGGCACCCGCACCACGCTCCTCGGCCTCCTGCGGGCTCTGGGCGACCAGGGCGCTGGTCCAGGAGTCGGCACCCAGGGCGAGGAGCCCACCGGGCCGCTCCAACGGCACCGCCCCCCGACGCGGCAGGGCGGCCGAGTCGGCGGTGAGGCTCTCCCGCGGCAGGACCACGACCCGCAGGTCCGCGTCGACGCCTCGCACCAGTGCCGTCATCTGCGCCATCTCGCCGGGATCCGGGGCGCCCCCGACCGGCCACGCCACGTCGCGCCGGCCGGTGCTGAGGACCAAGGGGTCAGTGGCGTCGGCGGCCGGGGCGAACAGGTCGGCCACGACGTCCTGGGGAGGTTGGCGACGCCGGACCAGCTCGAGGTCGGGATCGTGCCGGGGCAGCCACCAGAGCTGCTCGTCCGGCAGCCCGGCCAGCGTCGTCGACAGGGTCGCCGCCGCAGCCCGGACGTCCTCGGCGTCGGCGCCGGACGGCTCGGCCGGCGCCGTCGTCTGCTCCGGGGTCGTGGTGGCGACGGCGTCGTCGGGGACCGGCGCCGGGACGGTCTGGTCCGGGGCCGTCGTCCCGTCCTCGGCGCCCGTCCCCTCCGGGGCCGGCGTCTCGGTGGCCGTGGTCGGAGCCTGCGGCGCCGGGGTGGTGGGCGTCGGCGTCGGCTCGACCGAGCCCTCCCGCGGCGTGGCGATGCTGGGCGCCGGTTGCTGGGCCAGCACGGTCGCCGGATCGACGACGTAGGTGACCGCGGGCACGTCCAGCTCCTGCAACCACGCGGTCACCATCGACTCCGGGCCGATGGCGGCGGCCCAGGCCTCGGCGTGTTCCCCGTCGACCGGGCTGAACAGGCCGGGGTCGGCGGGCAGGGCGAGCGGGACCACCCAGGCGGTCTCGAGCGGGTTGGCGACGTCGCCCAGGCCGGCGCTCGACAGCGTGGAGCGCAGCCGGGCGCCCGCCGGCGCCGTCGCCCCGTCGTCCTCCTCCTCGGCGGCGCGCAGGACCAGGGGGAGGACCCCCGCGTCGTCCGGCAGGTCCTCGGTGACCGAGGCGGGGACCTCCACCCGGAAGGGGACGGCGCCGCTGGCCGGCACGACCGGCCCGACGGTGTCGTCCCCGAGGACCACCTCCTGACCCAGGCTCAGCTCGCCGTCGAGCCACTGGCCCACCTGGTCCCGCGAGGTCAGCGAGGTGGCGGACAGGCTGGCGGTGAGCGAGGTCAGCCGGCGCGGCACGGAACCGTGGTTGAGCAGACGACCGGTGAGGGTCAGGGGCTCCCCGGGGACGAGCACGACCGGGTCGACCTCGTCGAGCAGCACCGACACCTCGGTCGTCTCCGTCGTCGACGGCGACCCCGGTGCGGCAGACGCCTCGTGGGTCGTCAGGGGTCCGCCCAGCGGTGCCGCGACCAGGCTCGCCCACACCCCGAGGGCGAGCGCCGTGGCGGGCAGGCGCCGGGGACGCAGCGCCCGTCGCGGGCGGGGAGAGGTGGTGGTCAACGACGTGGCCCCTCAGGCGCTCCGGGTGAGTCGGAGCCAGGCCTCCCGGGCGATGCGGCGCTCGTTGGGGAAGGTGAGCTTGCGGTGGACCTCGTCCAACGGGACCCAGATGGCGTCGATCGCCTCCTGGTCGGGGTCGTTGTCGATGGTGAGACAGCCCCCCGTCGCCTCGAGGAGGTAGTGGTGGACCATCTTGTGGATGCGGTGCGAGGGGGTGGTGAACCAGTACTCGATCGTGCCCAGGGTGATGAGGACCCGACCCTGGATACCGGTCTCCTCGGCCACCTCCCGCTCCGCGGTCTGCACGAGGGTCTCCCCGGGCTCGACGTGCCCCTTGGGCAGGCACCACTCGACGCGACCGGATCGGTTGCGGCGCGCGATGATGGCGATCCTGGCCTGCCCCTCGTAGACGTCGATGACCACACCCCCCGCCGAGGTCTCGTTGACCGACGGCAGCCGTCGCGCGCCGTGGTGCTGGCGCGGAGGCGTGGTGGTCATCCACCCACTGTAACGAGTGGGGTCGGCCCGGACCGGACGACGACCCGGCCCGGCGCGGGGGCCGTCTACCCTAGATCCGATGTCCGCCGACGAGATGACCACCGACGGCGCGCTGCTCGTGCGCGCCCTGCGCCAGCTGACCCCGGCCATGGGGCTGCTCACCGAGATCGGTGAGCTCTTCGGTGCTGCCGGGCACGAGGTGGCGCTCGTCGGCGGGCCTGTCCGCGACGCCTTCCTCGGTCGCCCCTCCACCGACCTCGACCTCACCACCTCGGCCACGCCCGAGGAGATCGAGCGGGTGCTGACCGGCTGGGCGGACACGACGTGGGACGTCGGCCGCGCGTTCGGGACCATCGGTGCGCGTCGCGGCGCGCACACGCTGGAGATCACCACCTACCGCGCAGACGCCTACGACGGTGAGACCCGCAAGCCCGTGGTCGCCTTCGGGAGCTCGCTCGAGGAGGATCTCGTCCGTCGCGACTTCAGGGTCAACGCGATGGCCCTGCGCCTGCCCGAGCTCACCTTCGTCGACCCGCACGGCGGTCTGGCCGACCTGGCGGGACGCCGGCTGCGCACCCCGCACGGGCCCGAGGTGTCCTTCGCCGACGACCCCCTGCGGATGCTCCGGGCGGCCCGGTTCGCCGCCCAGCTGGGCTTCCGGCCGACGAGCGAGGTCCTGGCCGCCATGACCGACATGGCCGACCGCCTCTCGATCGTGTCCGCGGAGCGGGTCCGCGACGAGCTCGTCAAGCTCGTGCTGGCCCCCGACCCCCGCGCCGGGCTCGAGATCCTCGTGACGACCGGGCTCGCCGACCAGGTGCTTCCCGAGCTGCCCGCCCTGCGGCTGGAGGTCGACGAGCACCACCGCCACAAGGACGTCTACGAGCACAGCCTCATCGTGCTGGAGCAGGCCATCGGCCTCGAGGACGAACCGGGGGCGCGGGAGGACGACCCCGACCGCGTGCCGGGCCCGGACCTCGTCCTGCGGCTGGCGGCGCTGCTGCACGACATCGGCAAGCCCGCCACCCGGCGCTTCGAGCCGGGAGGGGGGGTCAGCTTCCACCACCACGAGGTGGTCGGCGCCAAGATGACCCGCGCCCGGCTACGCGCCCTGCGCTTCGACAAGGAGACGGTGCGCGCCGTCACCCGGCTGGTCGAGCTGCACCTGCGCTTCCACGGGTACGGCTCGGGAGAGTGGACCGATGCGGCGGTCCGGCGCTACATCACCGACGCAGGGCCGCTCCTCGGGCGGCTGCACAAGCTCACCCGGTCCGACTGCACCACCCGCAACCGGCGCAAGGCCGCCCGCCTCTCGGCGAGCTACGACCACCTCGAGGAGCGCATCGAGCGGCTCCGGGAGGAGGAGGAGCTCAGCGCGGTCCGGCCCGAGCTCGACGGGCACCAGATCGGGGCGGTCCTCGGCATCCCTCCCGGTCCGCAGCTCGGTCGGGCCTACCAGCACCTCCTCGCGGTGCGGCTGGACCAGGGTCCGCTGGGCGAGGAGGGAGCCCGTGCCGAGCTGCTGAGGTGGTGGGCGGAGCAGGAGACGCCCGGTGGGTAGGCACCGCCCGGCCCGTCGCAGCCACCCCGCACCCCGCCGCTGGACCCATCTCCTCGCCCGCCTGCCCTGGATCACGCTCGTGCTGCTGGCGGTGCTCGCCGTCGGCCTCGTCGAGCTCGTGCAGCCGCGGACCTACGCGGCGAGCGCGACGCTCACCGCCCCCACCGAGCGCGCCGCCGACCAGCTCTCGGTGCAGCTCACCGACCCGGCCCTGCGGCCCGAGGTCGAGCGGGTCGTGGAGCTGGACCCCGAGCTGTCCGGCAGCGTGCGGTTGGCGGTCCGGCACGAGGCCGAGGACCGCCAGGTGCACCTCGAGGCCACGGCGCCCGACCCGAGGCTGGCGGCGCTCGCCGCGGACACCGGGGCGGCCCTCACCGTGCAGGAGCGCGCCGACGGCACCGAGCTGACCCACGGCGCCCGGGTCCCCACCGAGCCCGTCGACGACCGGGGTCTCCTGTGGCTCCTCGTCGCGGCCGCGCTGCTGGCGGTGGCCGTGCGCGTCGAGGCCGCCCACCGGGCGGGGCTGGCTGACCACCCGGAGCCGGAGCCGACGGGGGTCTCGTGAGCACGGCAACCGAGGCCCCGCTCACCCGGCGCCGGGCACGGGCCCTGCACGCGGCCCGGCACGCGCTGCGGGTGCCACCCGTGCCCCGCGACTTCCGCAGCGACATCGAGGGCATGCGCGCCCTGGCGGTGCTGGCCGTCATGCTGTGGCACGCCGGGGTCCCCCTGCTCCCGGGCGGCTTCGTCGGTGTCGACGTGTTCTTCGTGGTCAGCGGGTTCCTCATGACCTCGTTGCTGCTGGAGGAGGGACGCGCACGCGGACGGGTCGACCTCGGTCGCTTCTACGCCCGGCGTGCCCGGCGACTGCTTCCGGCGGCGCTGGCCGCCCTGGCCGGCACCGCCCTGCTCACCGTCCTCTTCCTGCCCCGGGGCCGCTGGGGCGAGGTGGGCGGCGACCTGCTCGCGTCGGCGACCTACGTCGTCAACTGGCGGATGGCCTGGCGCTCGGTGGACTACCTCGACCTCGAGCGGGCCCCCAGCCCGCTCCAGCACTACTGGTCGCTGTCGGTGGAGGAGCAGTTCTACCTCGTGTGGCCGGTCGTCCTGCTGCTGATCCTCGTGTATGCCGCCGGCCGGGCCCGCGTCTTCAGCACCCTGACGTGGGTGGTCACCCTCGGCCTGTTCGCCGGGTCCCTGGTGGTCTCCTGGCGCTGGACCCTGGAGGAGCCGGCCGCCTACTTCGTGACCCCGACCCGGGTCCACGAGCTCATGCTCGGGGCGGTCGTCGCCCTGGGCGCCCGCGCGTGGCCGCGGCTGCCGCGCGCGGTCGCCGCCGCCCTCGGCTGGCTGGGGCTGGCGATGGTCGGCGTGGCGCTCGTCGTCATCACCACGCAGACCCCCTTCCCCGGCCTGTGGGCGCTGCTGCCGACGGTCGGCGTCGCGCTCGTGCTCGTGGCCGGCCCGTCCGCGGGCGGTCTGGGGCCGGAGGCGCTGCTGCGGGCCCGGCCCCTGCAGTGGGTGGGCCGGTTGTCCTACAGCCTCTATCTCTGGCACTGGCCGTTCGTCGCCGTCGCGGCCGAGATGGCGCACGTCGGCCGAGGGGGGCCCGACACCCTCCCGGTCCACTGGGGCCTGCTGGCCGTGGGGCTGTCCGTCCTGCCCGCCTGGTGGTCCTTCGCCCTGGTGGAGGACCCCGTCCGCCGGCACGGGCGGGTCCTGGCGGCCCAGCTGCCCCCCGGCGTCGTCGTCCGGCGCACCTTGCGGCTCGGGGTGAACTGCACCCTGGCGGGTGCGGCGCTGGGGCTCGCCCTCATGCTGGCCGCCCCGCAGTCGGAGACCGAGCAGGCGGCCCGCTGGCGGACCCCCGACGTGGTGGAGCAGCTGCGGTCCCCGGTGGGTGCCGACACCCTCGCGGTCGGTGTCGACGACCCGGCGCCGGGAGCGGCCGGCGCAGGGTCGGGCCCGGTCGTGGCGGCGTCCGCGGGCAGCGGGGCCTCGGACGTCCTCGGGGAGCCGCCTCCCGTCGTCGAGATCCCCGAGCAGGTCGGTGACCTCGCCGTGCCGCTGGAGCAGGTGCCCGACGACGTGCCGGTGCTGGAGCCGGAGGAGTGCTTCGTGGCGCTGGGCGGCACCCGGGTCGGGGTGTGCGAGGGGGGTGACCCCGACGGCGATCTCACGGTCGCGCTCATCGGTGACAGCCATGCGGGGATGTGGATGACGGCCATGGACGCGATCGGCCGGGACCGGGGGTGGCGGGTCCTCGCCATGACCAAGTCGTCGTGCCCGCCGGCCCGTGGCCTCGTGGTGGAACGCTCCGGGCAGGCGGGTGACTACCGTCAGTGCACCCGGTGGCAGCAGCGCCTGGACGAGGCGCTCGTCCGCGAGTCCCCGGACGTGGTGCTCCTCTCCAGCGCGTCCTACGGCACCACCGGGGACGAGAAGGTGGCCGCGGGCCTGGGGGCGCGGATCGACATGCTGCGCGAGGAGGGGATGCGGCCCGCCCTCATCCGGGACGTGCCCCGGGCGCCCTTCGACGTGCCGGCCTGCCTGCTGGAGAACGAGGACGACGTCCCGCGGTGCGCGTTCGACCGGGAGCAGGGGCTGGCCACCTCCGGCACCGGGCACGACCTGATGGCCGAGCAGCGCCCCGAGCTGCCGGTCCTGGACCTGACCGACGCGGTCTGCCCCGGCCGCACCTGCAGCCCCATCGTCGGCGAGGTCGTCGTGTGGCGGGACAGCAACCACCTGTCGGCGACCTACGTCCGGTCGTTGCGCGACGCCGTGGAGGAGCAGGTGTCGCAGGTCGTGCTGGCCGATCAGCTGGGGGAGGCCGTGCGGTCCGGGGTGGGGGTCGGCACCGGTCGCTGAGCGGCCGACGGGTCCACCCGTGAGACCTCCCACAGGACCCAGGACCAGGCCACGGCCCGGAGGACCACGGCGAGGGCGTACGCGTCCCCGGGCAGACCGCGACCGGGGTCGCTGGCGAAGGCGATGTGCAGCCACGTCGTGAGGAAGACCAGCGACTCGGCCAGCGCCCACAGCAGGTGCCTCGGCCACCGCACGGCGGACAGGGCCAGGAAGGGGAGGACCCACAGGCCGGACTGCACCGACAGGGACGACGCGGTCAGCGCGACGACGAGCAGCATGAGGGCGGACAGCTGGACCACCCCGCGCCCTCCCCCCGCCCGTCCCGGTGCCGACAGACGCACCCCCAGGCCCAGGGCCAGCAGCCAGCCCCCCACGGCCACGGCCGTCGTGAGGGCCGTCGGCACGGTGAGCCCCACGAGCCGGGGCACCATCTGGAGCGCGCCGTAGCCCGCGGGCTGACCCCACCACTGCTGCGCCGCGGAGAGCGCCTCGGGCTGGACGGCGACGAGGGGCAGGATCACGGCCAGAGCACCGAGGACCGCGCCCACCACCGTCTGCAGGGCGGGCAGCAGCCGGCCGCGCCGCCACGCGACGATGACGACCGCGGCCAGCACGAGCAGCGGGAACGGGCGGACGAGGCAGGAGAGTCCTAGGAGGACGCCCGCCGTCCAGCTGCGCTCGCGGCGCCACGCCCACAGGCCGAGCAGCAGGAGGCTCACCCCGAGCAGGTCGGTGGAGACGAGGGCGAGCAGGGCCAGCACCGGGCTCACGGCCAGGTGAGCCGCCTGCCACGGCCTCCCGGGTGCGAGGCTCACCAGCGCCAGCACGGCCAGGCCCACCAGCACCACGGACAGCAGTGCCCAGAGGGAGAAGATCCACTGCTGGGCCGCCAGACCGCCGCCGGAGCGGGGCGAGACCTGGGCCAGGAGCCACATCACCGCGCCGGGCAGCGGGGCGGTCCCCGTGGCGGCACCCTCACCGGCCCAGGGCAGCGAGCCCCGCGCCAGCGGGGAGCTGACGTGCACCACGGGGAGGTCGGAGTAGCACGCCCGCCAGAACTGGTCCGGCGTGCTCCAGCCCTTCATGAGGCAGTGGCCCTTCTGCCAGACCCCGAGCCCGAGGACCAGCGAGCCGAGGAGCGTCAGCGCGGCGGCGACGCCGGCCAGCCCACGGCCGCCGACCACGGCATACCGGCCCAACGGCCCGCCGACGACCCCCGTGGCCCGGGCGACGACCGGGTCCACCCAGGACGGCACCTGCCAGGGGCGGTCATCACCCCCTCCCGCCGTGCGCGGGTCCGCCGGAAGGCTCACCCCGTCGGCTCGGGCTCCGTGCCGTCACCGGGAGGCGCGGGCTGCGTCGGCGTGGGGGCCGGCGTCGTCGGGTCCGGGACGGTCGGCGCGGGGCTGGTCGGCTCCGGCGCCGGGCTGGTCGGATCCGGCTCCGTGTCGGTCGGCTCCTCCGTGGGCTCGGTCGTGGTGGGCTCCTCGGTGGTGGGCTCCTCCGAGGTCTGCGTCGGCTCCTCGCTCGTCGGGGCGGGCTCGGTGGCGGGCTCCTGCGTGGTGGGGGTGTCGTCGGTCGGACCCCCGGTCCCGACCCGTGGCGCGAACTCGAGCACCTCCTCGCCGTCGAGGGCGAGCCGCATGAACCCCCCCCACACCTGCGCCGGGAAGGTCCCACCGGTGATCTGCTCCAGCCCGGCGACGTCCTGCATCGGCACCGTGCCGTCCCCCTTGTACATCACCACACCCGCCGCGAGCTGGGGGGCGAACCCGTCGAACCAGGCCGACACGTTGTTCTCGCTGGTGCCGGACTTGCCGGCGGTCGGACGGCCGAGGTCCCCGGCCGCCATTCCCGACCCCTGGTCGATGACGTAGGTCATCGCGTCGGTCGTGTCGACCGCCGCGTCGCGCTCGACGCCGGCCTCGGTCTCGGGCTCGGCCTCGTAGGTGACCTCGCCGGCCACCGTCTCGACCCGGTCGATGAGGTAGGGGGTGGCGCGCTCGCCCTCGGCGGCGAGCGTGGCATACGCGTTCGTCATCTCCAGCAGGGTCGGCGAGGCGGTCCCCAGGACGTTGGTCAGGTCGGTGTCCAGGCCCGGGGTGTCCTCCGGCAGGCCGAGGTCGACGGCCGCCTCCCGGGTGCGGTCCGGGCCGATCTGCTCGTTGAGCTGCACGTAGATGGTGTTGACGGACTCGGCGAGCGCGACCCGCAGGTCGATGAGGCCGAAGGAGAGGTCCTGGAAGTTGTTGACCTCCGTCCCGTCCTCGCCGAAGGTCATCGGGGTGGGGCCCTCGAAGGTCTGGAGGGTGTCGACGCCGTCCTCCACGGCGGCGACCAGGGTCACCGGCTTGAAGAGGGAGCCGGCCTGGACCCGGGCGTCGGTGGCCGCGTTGAGCTGCGTCTCCTGGTAGTCGTCGCCGCCGTACATCGCGGTGATGGCCCCGTCGCCGGGTCGGACGGCGGTGAGGGCGACGGTGATGTCGTCCGTGCCCGTCCCGGTGGGACGGTAGAGGTCGACCGCCTCCTCCGCCGCCTGCTGGTGCCGTTCGACGATCGTGGTGGTGACCCGCAGCCCGCCGCCGTCGATCTCCGCGTCGTCCACCCCCAGGAGCTCCCTGAGCTCGCTGCGCGCCTGCTCGGCGATGTAGCCCTCGACCCCCTGCGCCGCCGTCGAGGGGCTCGGCTCCTGGATCTCGGGCAGGCCCAGGCCCTCCCGTTCCGCGGGCTCCAGCCAGCCCTCCTCGACCATGCCGTCCAGGACGTAGGCGACCCGGTCCTCGGCCCGCTGCTCGTTGCCCTCGGCGTAGTCGGGGTCGAACAGCGAGGGGGCGTTGGTGACGCCGGCGAGGAAGGCGCCCTCCTCGACGGACAGCTCGGAGACGTCCTTGCCGAAGTAGGCCTGGCTCGCGGTCTGGATGCCGTAGGCGCCCCGCCCGAAGTAGATGGTGTTGAGGTAGTTCTCCAGGATCTGGTCCTTGGAGAGCTCGTTGTCGATCTTGACCGCGATGATGACCTCGGTGAACTTGCGCTGCAGCGTCTGGTCGGCCGTGAGGTAGTAGTTCTTGACGTACTGCTGGGTGATGGTGGACCCGCCCTGGAGCCCGTCACCGGTCAGCGTGCGCCAGGCGCCGCGCGCCGTGCCGGTGATGGACACGCCCTCGTTTTCGTAGAACGAGCGGTCCTCGGCCGCGAGCATCGCGTAGCGGACGTGCTCGGGCACCTCCGACAGCGGCACCGCCTCGCGGTCGTAGCCACCGGTGAAGCGGGCCAGCTCGGTCTCGCCGTCGGCGTAGTAGAGGATCGAGCTCTGCGCCTCGGCGAAGTCGTTGGGTTCGGGGACGTCGGTCCGGTTGTAGGCCCAGGCGAAGACCCCCACGGCCAGCAGGATCGCCAGCAGCCCGAGTCCCGTCAGCCAGAGCAGGACCCGACGCAACCTCCCCCCGCGGCGCGGACGGGAGGGCCGGCGGCCGGTGGGGGGACGGGAGGCGGAGGCGGTGCTGGATCGGCTCACGCTCCCTATTGTGCCCATCTCGTCGGGGGGCAGCCGGAATGCGTCCGCGTTCGGCGGCGTTCCCCGTACGTGAAGGGGCGGCCCGCTGGGCCGCCCGTGGTATGTCGGCAAGGAGCATGGATGTCATCGGTCAGGGTCGCGATCGTCGGCGTGGGCAACTGCGCCAGCTCGCTCGTGCAAGGTGTGGAGTACTACCGCGACGCCGATCCCTCGGCGTCGGTCCCGGGGCTGATGCACGTGTCGTTCGGCGACTACCACGTGGGCGACCTGGAGTTCGTGGCGGCGTTCGACGTCGACTCCGCCAAGGTCGGCCAGGACCTCGCCAAGGCCATCCAGGCCGGGGAGAACAACACGATCTCCATCGCGCAGGTGCCGGACACGGGGGTGACCGTCCAGCGCGGCCCCACCCTCGACGGGCTCGGCAAGTACTACGCCCTCACGGTGGAGGAGTCGCCGGTCGAGCCGGTCGACGTCGTGCAGGTGCTGCGCGACGCCGAGGTCGACGTGCTCGTGTCCTACCTGCCGGTGGGCAGCGAGGAGGCCGACAAGTTCTACGCGCAGTGCGCGCTCGACGCGGGCGTGGCCTTCGTCAACGCCCTGCCGGTCTTCATCGCGAGCGACCCCGAGTGGGCGGCCAGGTTCGAGGCGGCCGGCGTGCCGATCGTCGGTGACGACATCAAGAGCCAGGTCGGTGCCACCATCACCCACCGCGTGCTGGCCCGGCTGTTCGAGGAGCGGGGCGTGGCCCTCGACCGGACCTACCAGCTCAACGTCGGCGGCAACATGGACTTCAAGAACATGCTGGAGCGCGAGCGGCTGGAGAGCAAGAAGGTCTCCAAGACCCAGGCCGTCACGTCCAACATGGCGCGCACCATGGCCGATCGGGACGTGCACATCGGGCCCTCGGACTACGTCCAGTGGCTGGACGACCGCAAGTGGGCCTACGTCCGCCTCGAGGGTCGCGCGTTCGGCGACGTGCCGATCAACCTGGAGTACAAGCTCGAGGTGTGGGACAGCCCCAACTCGGCCGGCATCATCATCGACGCCATCCGGGCGGCCAAGATCGCCAAGGACCGGGGACAGGGTGGTCCGGTCGTCGGGGCCAGCGCCTACCTCATGAAGAGCCCGCCCGTGCAGATGCCGGACGACCAGGGGCGCGCCGAGGTCGAGGCCTTCATCCGCGGCTGACCACCGGGCACGGCTCGCGTAGGGTCGGGGCGTGTCCGACCGCCCTCACGACGCCGCCGGGGTGACCTCCACCGGGCGCGACCGGCAGCGGATCGCCGCCGTCGCCCTCGACGCCGGCGACCTCGACGCGGCGGCGGACCGCTTGCGCACGCTCACCGACCAGGGGCACCAGGTGGTCCTGCTGTGGTGCCGGGGCGAGCCCGGGCCCGGGTTGCGCTCCTTCCGCGCGCGGGTGCCGGTGCGCGCCCGTCCGCCCCGCACCCCGCGCGAGCTCGCCGGGCGTCTGCGCCGGCCCGGCCCGGCCGCGTGGTGGCGAGACGGGGGGCCCCTCGCCCGGGCCCTGCGCGCCGATCCTCGGGCACGGCGCACGCTGGGCGGCGTGAACGCGCTGGTGCCGGTGGGCCCGCAGGCGCACCGGCTCTTCGACCGCGCCGGCGCCGCACCCGCCCCCCTCCTCCGGCTGGAGGATCTCGACGACAGGGCGGGCGAGGCGGCGGTGTGGACCACCCTGCACCGCCGGTCCCGCGCCGGCGGGGCCCGTCTCGACGCCGACCTGGCGCGGGAGGTGCTCGCGCAGCTCCCACCCGGCGGGAGCCGCATACCTCCTCGGCGGCAGGCCCTCCTCGTGCCCCTGGTCGTGGCGCTGCACGGCACCGGGGAGTATGCCCTGGCCGCCCGGCTCGCGGAGCGGCTCGACGACGACCCCGCCCACGGCCCGGACGCGGCGGTGCACCGCGCCCTGCGCACGCTCGTGGAGCTGTCCCGCACCGGGGAGGCACCCGCCGACCTCGACGACACGGTCCGGTCGGTGCTCGCCCGGGCCGACGACGCCCTCGGCGAGGGCGTCGACGACGTCTCCGAGGAGGTGGTCCGTGCCACCACCCTGGCCCTGCAGCTCCTCTTCCACCGCGAGCTGCACGCGGACGGCCTCGACTCACCCCTCGTCACCGACCCGGAGACCTTCCTGGCCGGCTGGCGCGCCTCCCGGGTGGGGCAGCTGCTGGCCGCGCCGGTGCCGCGGCTGCCACCCCATCCGCGGACGGGAGCCGTGCACCCCTCCGGGGACGGGAGCCGCGGACCCCGGGTCGTCGTCGCGCCCGGGTCCTACCCGCAGTTCGCGACGCCGGTGGTGGAGGAGCTGACCCGCCGGGCCGACGTCCGGGTCCTGGACCTGCGGGCGAAGGAGCAGCTGCGCGGGCTCGGCACCCGCGGGGAGCTCGTCGCGGCCCGGCTGCGGCAGGCGGCCGGGCAGGCCTGGGTGCCGGACTACGAGCTGCTGGAGGAGCTCGAGGCGGCCGACGCGCTCTTCGTCGACTGGGCCGACCGCGGTTCGGTCGCGGCGGTGATGAGTACCCCCACGGGGGTGCGGGTCACGCTGCGCATCCACAGCATGGACGCGCTCTCCCCGTGGATCCACCTGCTGGACTGGACCAGGGTGGACGCGCTGGTCCTGGTGAGCGAGCACCTGCGCAGGGTCGTCGAGGCGCTCCTGGGCGACCGGCTGGCCGGCACGCAGGTGCGCGTGGTGGGCAACGTGCTCGACCCCGCCCGCATCCCGACCGGCAAGGCGCCGGGGCACCGCAGGACGCTGCTCATGGTCGGCTGGGCCCAGCGGGTCAAGGACCCGCTGTGGGCGCTCGAGGTCCTCGCGCTGCTGCGCCGGGAGGACCCGAGCTGGCGGTTGGTCCTCGTCGGCGTCGACTTCCCGGAGAGCACGGTCGCCTCGCAGCAGGACTACGCCCGGGCCTTCCGCCGACGGCTGGCCGACGACGACGTCCGCGGCGCGGTGTCCTTCGTCGGCTGGACCCGTGACCTGGCGCCGCACCTGGAGGCGGCCGGTTTCGTCCTCTCGACCAGCCGCCGGGAGTCCTTCGGTCTCGCCCTTGTCGAGGGAGCGGCGTCCGGCGCCGTACCGGTGGTCCGGGACTGGCCGATCTTCGCCCCCCTCGACGGTGCCCGCAGCCTCTTCCCGGACGACTGGGTGGTCGGGTCGGTCGAGGAGGCGGCGGCCCGGGTCGTCGCGCTCGCGGAGGACCCCGCGTGGTCGGACGCCTCGGCGCAGGCCCGCGCGGTGGTGCAGGAGCGCTTCGCCGCCGGGGTGACCCGGACGGAGCTGGCCGGCGTGATCCTGGGGGAGTGAGCCGACGGCCCGGCGTGGCGGCCGGGTCGGGTCGCCGCCGGGGGCCCGCCGAGCAGGTCCTCAGCCCAGCAACCCCCGCTCACGGGCGACCGCGGCCGCCTCGGTCCGGCTGCTGACGCCCAGCTTGGCCAGGATGTTGGACACGTGGACGCTCACGGTCTTGGTCGCGATGAACAGCTGCCGGCCGATCTCGCCGTTGCTGCGCCCGGCGGCCACGAGCGCCAGCACCTCGCGCTCGCGCGGCGTGAGCTCGACCTCGAGCCGTCCCCGCGGGCCCTGCCCGCCGGTCGGCGGCGGCGGCGCCGTGCGTCCGTCGAGCGCGCCGATCTCGGCCAGCAGGGGGAGGGCGCCCAGCCTCTCGGCCTCCCGGCGCGCCTCGGCCAGGAGCTCCCGGGCGCGCGGCGCACGCTCCGGCCCTGCGTGGGCCAGGACGGAGGCCAGCCGGGTCGCCGACCGGGCGCGCTCGAAGCGGTGCCCCAGCCGGTCGAAGGCGTCGTGGGCCTCCTCCCACGCCCCGATCAGCTCCTCGGGGGCGGGAGGTGCGGCGTCGGCGCGCCACCGCAGCCGCAGGTGCTCGGCCCGCAGGCGCAGGGTCCAGGCGGCTCCCTCGGGGCCGTCGTCGCGGCCCAGTTCCGCACGTCTGCGGGCCACCGCACGCTCGTCCTCCAGCAGGCGCTCGCCGACGGCCACCAGCTCAGCCCGCTCCTGTCCCACCGCCGCGACCGCGCGACCGGCCAGGTGCCCCAGCAGCAGGGCCCCGAACCTGACCTGCGCCGCAAAGCTCGACACGTGCCACAGCTCCGTGACCGTGGCCACGGCACGGTCGTAGGCCGTGACGGCCTGGGACACCTCACCGGTGTCGCCCAGGATGTCGATCGCCGGCCCGGTCGCCAGCACCACGGCCCAGCCGTCGTGCACCGTCGACAGCGGCAGCGCCTCGAGCGCCCGCGGCGCCGACGGGTCTCCCCGACCGGCGAGGGTGTGCAGCGCCAACGCCCCCAGGAGCGCGGCCAGGGGGGCGGGCGGCGACTCGTCCCGGACGTCGGCCAGCCGGTCCACCTCCGGCCAGTCGCCGACCACGTAGGCGGCGATGCCGGCGAGCAGGCGCGCGTCGAAGCCGAACGGCGCCCAGGGCCGACCGTGCTGGCGGGTCAGCTCGGCGGCCTCCCGGTAGGAGCCGAGGGCCTCCTCGAAGCGGCCCTGCTCGAGGAGGATGCCGCCCAGCTGGTGCAGGGCGCGGACCAGCCCGGCGGCATACCCGCTGGGGCGCAACCGGTCGATGACCCTGGCCATCTCCTCCACCGCAGCCTCCGGCTCACCCAGGAACGACGTGAGCCGTCCGAGGACGGTGGCAGCCTCGGTCTGCAGCCGGTCCTGGCCCAGCTCACCGGCGAGGTCGTGGGCCGCGGTCGCCGCCCGGGTCGCCACCTCGAACCGCCCCCGGTCGGCCAGTGCCCGCGCGTGCACGACGAGGGCCCGCACCCGACGGGCGGTGCTCTCCTCCCCCAGCAGGTCCAGCGACTCCTCGGTCGCGGCGAGGACGCTCACCCCGGGCTCGTCGAGGAGCAACGACGCCTGGGCCAGGGCGACGAGGAGGTCCGCCCGTGCCGTCAGCGCCGAGGGGTCGACCACCGCCACCTCCTGACGGAGCAGCGCGACAGCCCTGGGCGCGTCGCCCGCGGTCACCAGCGCCTCCACCGCCTCCAGCACGACCGTCGTGCGGTCGACCTCGGCCTGGGCGGCGACCTCGGGAGGTTCGAGCAGCTCCAGGGCCCCGAGCAGGTGCACCGCCGCCTCGGCGGGGCCGCCGACGCCGAGGGCGTCCTGCCCGGCCTGGACCGAGGCCCGGACCGCGGTGACCGGGTCCTGCCCGGCGCGGGCGTGGCGGGCCAGCTCGGCCGCGGTGCCCGGCACCCGGCCGTCGCGGAGGGCGCGGGCGCAGGCGGCGTGCACCCTGGCGCGCTCGCCGGGCAGCAGGTCGTCGTAGACCGCCTCGCCGAGCAGGGCGTGCCGGAAGACGTAGCCGGCGTCGGGCACCGGGACCAGGATGTTGGCCTCGACGGCTGCTCGCAGCGCCTCGTCGAGCTCGTCGTCGGGGAGTGCGACCACCTCGGCGAGCAGCACGTGCGGGACCCGGCGGCCGACGCAGGCCGCCGCCCGCACCACGGTCCGGGTGTCGTCGGGCAGACGGTCCAGCCGGACCAGCAGCAGGTCCGCCAGGTCCGTGGGCAGCGCGTCGTCACCGAGCTCGCGGGCCACGACCAGTTCCTCGGCAAAGAACGCGTTGCCCTCGGCTCGTCGCACGATCTCGTCCACCGCCCGCTGGTCGGCCAGCCCGGGCCGGACCGCGTGGACCAGCGCGCGGACGTCGGCGTCGCGCAGCGGGCCCAGGTGCATCCGGTGCACGGCCGGCATCCGCCCCCACTCGGCCAGCGCGCGGCGGAGGGGGTGGCGGCGGTGCAGGTCGTCGGCGCGGTAGGAGACGATCACCGAGACCGGGGCCGTGAAGCCCCGGGCGAGGAGGACGGAGAGCAGGTCGCGGGTCGAGCGGTCGGCCCAGTGGACGTCCTCCACGACGAGCAGCAGCGGCCGGTCGGCCCCCAGCACCTCGAGCACGGCGTGCAGCGCCTCGACGAGCTCGGCCCGCGCCGCGCCCTCGTCGCGACCGTCGCGGCCCTCACGACCCCGCACCGACGGGGGTGCGGCACCCGGCCTCCCGTCCGTCGGCCCTGCGGGCTGCTGGGCGGTCATGGCCCGGACCGCGGGTAGCAGGCGCGCCAGGCCGGGGTGGTGCGCCACGACCGGGGCGAGGATCTCGCGCGCCTCGTCGTCCACCCGCCCGAGGATCTCGGTGAACGGCAGCAGGGGGAGAGCGCTGTCGCCGAGGTCCAGGCAGTGTCCGACCAGCACCCGCCAGCCCTGCTCCGAGGCCCGGCTGCCGACCTCGCCCAGCAGTCGGGTCTTGCCCACCCCGGCGTCCCCACCGAGCACGACCGCGGCCGGCCTGGGACGCTCACCCAGGCCGACCGCGGTCCCCAGCTCCGACAGCTCCCGCTGACGCCCCAGCAACGGGGTGGCGGCGCGTTCCTCCGGTCTCACGTCCCCCATCATGGCGCGCGGCACGGACAGGTCCAGCCCGGTGCCGGCGGACGGGGACGGGGGTCGCCCCGTCACCGGGCGCCGACCACGGCCTCGGTGCACGGGGCCGGTGCGGCACCGAGGGCCGAGGGCCGCGGCCGCGTCGCCGCCGCCCGGCGGTGCCGGCGCAGGCGGGGCAGGACGGGCCCGCCCCAGGCGCGGCGCAGCTGCTCGCGGCGGTAGGCACCCTCGGTCTGCAGGAAGGTGGTGGTGAACATGCGACGTCCTCTCTCGACAGCAGGACCCGGGTGGGTCCGACACGTCCAGAGTCGGCCTCTGAGGTAGGCCGGGACATCGGGCGATCTCCCTGACCTGCACCCGCCGGCTACCTCAGATGCTCCCCGGCTCACCTCAGAGACACCCCCGGCAGGGCCTGTCGGGCGGACCGGGCCGGGTGCCGTCGCAGTCCTAGGAGCGGGCGATGTCGGCGAGCACCTGCACGGCGGCCGACGTGTGGTCCACCGGTGAGCGGTGGTCCAGCGGCTGGGCGTCCAGGACCGACCCGGGCTCGACCATCCCCCACACCGGGGTGCCGCTGCCGCGGTAGTCGCTCCACTTGCTCGGCAGGAACGGGTTCGTGGCGAGCAGGCCCTGGGTGAGGGCGTCGCTCACCAGCAGGACGTCCATCCGCCGGCACATCGCCAGGAACTCGAGGTAGCCGAGGAAGGGCCCGGTGCGCACGCAGTCCTCCAGGCCCCGCCGGTGGACCTCCTGCTCGACCTCGTCGGGCCGCCCGGCGAACACGTGCAGGCAGACCTCGTCGCGCAGCCGCTGCGGCAGGGCCTCCAGGGCGGCGAGGACGCTCCCCATGCCCCGGGTCGCGTAGAAGTTGCCGAAGTAGCCGATGTGCCGCCGGTCACCGGGGAGCGGGTACTCCGGGTCGGCCATCGCGTAGAACTCCTCGGGGAGGGTCGGGTGGGGGGAGACCCGGCTGCGCTCCCGGACCCGGTCGACCAGCTCGGCGTCCTCGACCCGCTCGAGCATGAGCTCGCGCTGGTGCTCGTTGGTGAAGACCAGGGTGCCGGCGAGGGCGAAGGCGAGCTGCTCGGCCCACTCGAAGGAGTTCCCGCTGGCCGGCGGGGTGAAGCCCGCAGACCGCATACCCTCGCGCAGGGTGTCCAGCAGGGCGTCCTCCCGGACCGGGGCGTGCCGGACCGCGCCGGTGACGTCCCGGGAGAGGGGGTCGGAGAACTCCGCCGTCCACTCCACGCCGGGGCGCAGCACGGCGAGCCGGGCCGCGAGCACGTGGCTGGCCGTGAAGTGCGCGCGGCTGTACATCCGGAGGTAGCCCTCCCCCTCACGGTCCCACTCCAGCGCCCGCTGCACGCCGCGTCGGGTGAAGCCGGTGATCCCGCGCCACGAGGAGAACAGGGTGGGGCTGGGCAGCTGCTGGCGGCGCACCACGAGGTGGTCGGCGATGCGGGCCAGGCCGCGGTCGGTCCGGCGCTCGGCCGACATGCGGTTCTGCAGCACGTCGACCGGCCGGCCCATCTCGCGCACCCGCTTGGCGGCGACGATCGCGGAGGTGTCGACGAACGGCGGGAAGCAGTAGGAGACGACGAGGTCGCGCGCCGCCGGTGCCGGGTCGACGGGACCGGGTGCGGACCCGCCGCCGTCGAGGTCCTCGCCGGGGCCGGGCGCGGCGGTCGTGTCAGCCATCGCCGCTCACTCTAGTGCGGCGCCCGGCAGCAGGGGCAGGAGCCGGTCGCTCCAGGGCAGGGCCACCCGGCGGGTCGACCCCGGCGCCGCGAGCAGGGAGCGCACCCGCCGGCCCGCGGCCTCGCCCGGTCGGTGGCCGAGCCAGAGGACCTCCTCGGCCGCGAGCGCCCGGTCCAGGACACGGGCCACCTCGGCCGGGTCCGCGTCGTCGACCAGGACCAGCCGCTGGTCGATCCCCGCCCGGAAGGCCAGGTCCCCACCGCTGATCATGGCCCGGGTGCTGTCGGTGCTGGCCGGGTGCCACCACGTCACCGCCTCGACCGGGGACCCCGCAGCACAGGACCCCGCAGCACCGGACCCCTCGCGGGGACCGGTCAGCAGCGGCAGGAGGCGCAGGAGGCCGGCCTCACCACCCAGCCCCAGCACCGGCCGGCCCCGTCGGTCGAGCAGCCGGGCGTGCGCGGCCAGCCGGTGCGTCCCGTCGGTGCCCGACGCGGTGGCGAGAGCGCCGAGGTCGGGCAGGCGGTCCGGCTGCCACCGCACCCCCGGGCCCGGGGTGGTCGTGCGCGCCAGCCGGTCGCCACCCACCGCGACGCCCTCACCGGCCCCGAGCGCCCTGAGCAGCGCGGGGTCGCCCACCAGGGCCGTGGCCTCCGCGCCGAGCCGCAGGTCCCAGCTGGGCAGCGGGTCGGTGAGGGCCCGACCACCCTCCGGCCCGCCCAGGACCACGGTCCACGACCCGCACAGCGCCGCGGCCCGTTCGGTCGCGGCGGTGAGGCCGGGCCCGTCGGCGAGGAGCCGGTGCAGCAGGTGCGCCACCTCCGCGGCGCTGTCGAGCCCGTCGGGGACGTCCACGGGGTCACCCAGCACGAGGACCCAGGCCGAGGCGTCGCCGGTGACGGCGCGGGGCAGGCCCGGGTGGGCCCACAGGCTCAGCCCGCCGTCCGGCAACGGGTGCCGGCGCAGGCCCTCGGGGGGCCGCCCGGCCGACCCGGGCGGCAGCACGGCGAAGGAGCGTGCGCCCGCGCGGGGCGCGGAGTCGCGGGAGGCGGTGGACCGGTCCGTCCGTGCGGTGACCACCGACCCCCCGTGGGTCCCGGGCCGCGGCGGGCCCCCGACCCGACGTCGCACCGCCCGGCGCAGCCGCCCCGCGCCCCTGCGGAGCCGCGAGGCGCCCGGGCCACGGGTGTCTCGCGTGCGGCTCGGGCGGGCGACGGTGGACTGGGCGCCCCCCGGGACACGCCGCACCCCGGCCTCGGCGACGAGCCGCTCGAGGAGCAGACGGTCGTGGCGCAGCGGGTAGGGCAGCGACAGCATGGTCTCCAGCAGGACGCGGTCGTTGAAGGGCAGCAGGATGCGGTGCCCGAAGTCCCCGTCCACGAACTTGTGCCACCCCCACCGCCCCATCCGCTGCTCCCAGTAGAGGACGTCGTAGTCGTCGAAGCCCAGCAGCGCGTCCGCGTCCATCGGCACCCGGTCGAGGTAGCCGCCGTAGAGCTCCTCGACGAGGTCGTCGCCGACGTCGGCGCCGCTGCCGAGGTAGAGCTCGGTGAGCCGTCGTGGCGTGAGGACGTGCTCGGGTCGGTGCCGGAGGAAGGTCGTCCCGGTCTCCCCGCCGTTGCTCTGCAGCTGCACGAGGTCGGTGGGCAGGTCGGCCCACATGGCGTGCGCCGCGCCCCGCGAGGGCAGCAGGGGGGCGTACGTGCGACGGTGCAGGACGTCGAAGGTCCCGTGGGCCGGAGGCTGTCGCCAGCGCAGGACGCGGTGCGGCAGGCCGAGCGCCCGGGCCACCTCCCGCGCCACGGTCACGTCCTCGACGGCGGCCGGGGCACGGGCGGCGTCCCGCGGGTTGAGGTAGGTGAAGGCGAACCCGCCGGCGCCCCGCAGGGCGGGCGCGGCCACGGCGGCGGTCACCCGGCTGTCCAGGCCGCCGGTGAGGCTGACCGTGGGTCGTCCCAGACCCGCGAGGAGCGCCGTGTGGGCGGTGATCCGCTCCCGGAACGCGGCATACACCGCGTCCACGTCCTCGGTCGCCACCCGGGGACGGAAGGGCCAGAATCGTCGCTGCTCGACCTCGAGGCCGTCCGCGTCGAGGCTCAGGCGCAGCAGCGAGTTGGGGACGAGCGCCTCCACCCCGAGGTATGCCGTGCGCAGCCCCGGCAGGTAGGTGACCCGGCCGGACCTGCGCTCGCGCAGCAGGTCGAGGAGATCCAGCGCGCGCTCGTCCTCGTCGAGGCCGAGGGCAGCGGCGACGAGAGCGGGCGCGCTCGCGACGGCGGCGCGGCGGGCGACGCGGCCCACGTGGACCGGTTGGCTGGCGTGGGTGTCGGGGACGACCAGGAGCTCCACCTCGCGGTGGGCGGCCGCGGGCGGACGGGCCTCGGCCACGCCGGTGCCCGCGCCGGGCGGCGGCCGGCGGCCGGCCAGCAGGGTCCAGCGTCCCCCCAGGTCGGCCGCCTCCCGGACCATCGCGTCCGTCCCCGACCGGGCCCAGGTCGTGGCGAGCCGGCTCGCGATGGCCGTGGGGTCGGTGATCCCGGCGGCGACGTCCACCGGGTGCCCCAGGAGGACCACGTCACGGTCGTCCAAGGGCCCCCTGGCGTGGCCGACGACGGTGCGCGGCTGCAGGTGCAGGGTGCTGCCGGGCAGGAGGCCGGGGAGCTGCCGCCATCCCCGGCAGTCGGCCGGCGCCCCGCCCTGCGCGTCCCCCACGAGCAGGAGGTAGCCGTGCGGGTGCGCGCCCAGCAGCACCGCCGCCTCGTCCACCTCCACTCAGGTCGCCCCCAGCGACCCGGCCAGCACGGCGGCGATCCGCGGACCGGCGTGGCCGTCCCAGAGCGGTGGCACCGGAGTGCTCCCCGCGGGGGGCCGCCCCGCGGCCAGGCGGCTCGCCACCGCCGCGGGGAGCTCGGCGTGGGTGGTCAGGGCGTTGGTGCCGTGGGTGATGGTCACCGGGCGCTCGGTGTTGGGCCGCAGGGTGAGGCAGGGCACCCCGAGGACGGTGGTCTCCTCCTGGACGCCCCCGGAGTCGGTCACCACGACGGAGGCGCCCTGCACGAGGGAGAGGAAACCGAGGTAGCCCAGCGGGTCGGCCGGCCGGATCCCCGGGTGGTCGAGCAGCCCGACGTCGAGCAGCCGCGGACGGCTGCGCGGGTGCATCGGCAGCACCACCGGGCAGTGGTCGGCCACCTGGTGCAGCGTGGCCACCGCCCGCCGGGCGTGCTCCCGGTCGTCGACGTTGCCCGGGCGGTGCAGGGTGGCCACGACGTAGTCGCCCTCCTCGGCCAGCCCCACCTCGCTGCGTGCCCGGGCCTGGTCCAGACGGCCCCGGTGCCGCAGGAGGGTGTCGATCATCGGGTTGCCCACCAGGTGCACGGTGGCCGGGTCGACCCCCTCGGCGCGCAGGTTGTCGGCCGCGTCGGCGCAGGTCACCAGCAGCAGGTCGCTGAGCCGGTCGGTGACCACCCGGTTGACCTCCTCGGGCATCGTCCGGTCGAAGGAGCGCAGCCCGGCCTCGACGTGCGCGACCGGGAGGTGCAGCTTGGCGGCCACGAGCGCCGCCGCCACGGTGGAGTTGACGTCGCCGTAGACGACCACCAGGGCCGGGCGCCGCGTGGTCATGACCTCCTCGAGACCGACCATGGCCGCCGCCGTCTGCCCCGCGTGGGTGCCGGAGCCGATGCCCAGGTCGACGTCCGGCCGGGGCAGCCCGAGCTCGGTGAAGAAGACCTGGCTCATCCGGTCGTCGTAGTGCTGCCCGGTGTGCACGAGCAGCTGCTCCACGTCGTGGGCACGGAGCGCCTGGAGGACCGGCGCCGCCTTGGGGAAGTTGGGACGGGCGCCCGTGACGTGCAGCACGAGCGGGCGCCCGGTCACCCGGCCCCCTGCCCCTCGTCCGCGGCGTGCACCTGCAGCTCGCCCGGCAGCCGCTCGCCCAGCACGCGCAGGAGCCGCTCGTCCGCCGGGTCCAGCCCCCGCTCGTCGGCGCGGGCGAGGTGCCACAGCTGGTAGTGGTCGACGATGCCGGCCACCCGCCGGGCCACGTGGTCCTCCCACCCGTCCGGGTCGCCGTGCGCGCCGCGGGCGAAGACCGCGCGCGGCACCACCAGCTCCACCGGGACGTCGTGCCGGCGGGCGGCGCCGAACACGGGGAGGTCGAGCACGAAGAGCGGCCGGAAGGAGAGCAGCTCGCGCTGCAGGCCGCACACCTCGTCGATCAGCCGCTCCGTGGCGGCCTCGTCCAGCCCGGTCGCCAGGACCCCCACCACCGGCAGCCGGGAGACGTCGGCGCCGCCGACGGCGCGCCCGGCCCGCATCGGCACGTCGACCTGGCCGGCGCCGTGGCGCGGGGCGAAGACGCGCCACGCCAGGTCGGACAGGGTCGCGCTGCGGCGCACGCGGGGGAGGACCTCCTCCAGGGCCAGGCGGTAGCCGGGCAGCCGGCGGCTCCACCGGGCGAGCGTCTGCTGGCGGCGTCGCTGGGCGGGGGTCGGGGTCATGCCGCTCCCGCCACGGCCAGGATGTGGTCGGCGGCGGCCTGGGCCCCGTTGCCCGGGTCGGCGTCCAGCGCAGCCGTAGCGAGCTCCCCGCCGCGCGCCAGCAGCTCGTCGACGAGGGGCCCGGCCGCGCCACCCGTGAGGGTGGGGGCGACGAGGGCCCAGCCCTGCCGGGCGGCCTCGCGCGCCCGGGCCTCCTGGTCGTCCAGCGAGGTGTGCGTGTTGGGGACGAGCAGGGTCGGCACCCCGAGCCGCAGGGACTCGTGGAAGGAGTTGTAGCCGGCCGCCGCGACGACGAGGTCGAAGGCCCGGTAGTGCTCGGACAGCGGGAAGTGCCGCACGAGGTGGACGTCACCGGCATACGCGCGCTCGGCGATCGCGGGGGCGGTGACGCAGACGCCGACCCCCCGCGCCGTCAGCGCCGCCGCGGCCGCCCCCACCTCGTCGTCGGTGTCGTTGATGTTGCCGGCCCCCAGCGAGACCAGCGCGAGGGTGCCCTCCGCGGGCAGACCGAGGGCCGCGCGCGAGGCAGCCCGCTCGTGCGCCTGGCCGGCGTCGACGAGGGTGACCGGAGGGACCCGTCGGACCGCCTCGTCGGGCACCGTGGCCGTCGCCCCGCGGTCCGCGGCGGCCGACAGGTCGCCGGGCTCGACCACCGCGTCGAACCAGGCCGCCTTCTCCAGCTGGTCGCTGTTGCGGCCCGCGCGCCACATCCCCCGCCGCGACCACACGGCGCGGGTCCGGGGGTGGCCGGCGAGGGCCTCGTCCAGCCCGGAGTAGGGGTGGGTGCCGTCGAAGACGAGCACGTCGGGGTCGACCCGGTGCAGGATCTCGCCGACCTGCTCGGCGAAGAGGCGCCGCCACGCCGCCGGCCGCAGCCCGGAGGCGCCCTGGGAGGCGAGGTACTCCCAGGGGAGGCCCTCGGCCTGCACGACCGGCACCGCCTGCGACAGCGACACCACGTGCCGGCGGACCTCCGGCGGCATCCGGCGCGCGTACGCCAGCAGCCGCGTCAGGTGCCCCATCCCCGCGCCGTTGCTGGACAGCAGGAGCACCGAGGACATACCGGCGATCATGGCACAGGGCGTTATGCTCGGGACGCGCCCGGCGGGCGCCCCCGACCCACCCTCTTGTCGTGAAGGAGACTGGCCACCGTGGCTGTCGACGCTGTCATCATCGGCCTGGGCTATGTGGGCCTCCCCCTGGCGCAGGAGGCGACCCGCGCCGGGATGAGGGTCCTGGGTTTCGACATCCACCAGGGCGTGGTGGACGACCTCAACGCGGGGCGTTCGCACGTGGACGACCTGGCCGACGCCGACATCGCGCAGATGCGCGAGGGGGGCTTCGAGGCGACGACGGACGAGGCGCGGATCGCCGAGGCCTCCACCGCGGTGATCTGCGTGCCGACGCCGCTGTCCCCGGACGGCGGCCCGGACCTGCGGGCGGTGGAGTCGGCGGTCGCGGCGGTGGCCCGCAACCTGCGTCCGGGGATGCTGGTCGTGCTGGAGTCGACGACCTACCCGGGCACCACCGACGAGGTGGTCCGCCCGGCGCTGGAGGCGGGCGGACTGGTGGCCGGTCAGGACTTCCACCTCGCGTTCTCCCCGGAGCGCATCGACCCGGGCAACACCAGCTTCGGGGCCAAGAACACCCCCAAGGTGGTGGGCGGGCACACCCCGGCGTGCAGCGACGCGGCGGCCGCGTTCTACGGCACCTTCGTGGACACGGTGGTGCGGACCAAGGGGACCCGTGAGGCCGAGACGGCCAAGCTGCTGGAGAACACCTACCGGCACATCAACATCGCCCTGGTCAACGAGATGACCCGGTTCTGCCACCAGCTCGGGATCGACCTGTGGGACGTCATCGACGCGGCCAGCTCCAAGCCGTTCGGGTTCCAGGCGTTCTACCCCGGCCCCGGGGTGGGCGGCCACTGCATCCCGATCGACCCGAACTACCTGTCGCACAACGTGCGTGCCCGCCTGGGCTACCCGTTCCGGTTCGTCGAGCTGGCGCAGGAGATCAACGCCGGTATGCCGGCCTACGTCGTCTCCCGCGCCCAGGACATCCTCAACACCGAGGGCAAGGCGCTCAACGGCTCGAGCGTCCTGCTGCTCGGGGTGACGTACAAGCCCAACATCGCCGACCAGCGCGAGAGCCCGGCGGTCCCGCTGGCCCGGCAGCTGGCCGCCAAGGGCGCGCGGGTGCTCTTCCACGACCCGCACGTGCAGGACTGGCACGCCGTCCCGGAGGCGGAGCGGGTGCAGGACGCCGCCGACGCGGCGGGCCGGGCCGACCTGACGATCCTCGTGCAGAACCACCGCGGCTACGACGTGGACGCGCTGGCCGACGCCTCCCGCACCTTCTTCGACACCCGCGGGGCCGCCACCGGAGGGGAGAAGGTCGTCCGGCTGTGAGCGCCGACCTCGGGCCCGAGCCGCGCCACCAACCCTCCGTCCTGCCCTACGCCGAGGCCGCCGAGCTGGCGCGCCGGCACGGCATGACGCAGGTCGCGGTGCGGCCCTCGCTGGGTGGCTACGTCCGGGAGATCTGGCGCTACCGCCACCTCATGTGGTCCCTCGCCAAGGGCGAGGTCGTCAGCCAGCACCGCGACAACTACCTCGGCATCCTCTGGTCGGTCATCAACCCGATCCTGCTCGGGGTGGCCTACTACCTCATCTTCGGCGTCCTGCTCGGCCTGGACCGCGACGTCGACAACTTCGTCGCCTTCCTCACCGTCGGCCTGTTCACCTTCTCCTTCATCTCGGCGACCCTCACCTCCGGGGCGCGCTCGCTGCTCGGCAACGTCGGGATGATGCGCTCGCTGGCCTTCCCCCGGGTGCTGCTGCCCGTCGTCAAGGTCATCTCCGAGTTCGTCAACAACATCCCGGCCTTCCTCGTCCTGGTGCTCATCGCCCTCATCACCAAGGAGCCGGTCACCTGGGAGTGGCTGCTCTTCCCGGTCGCGCTGCTCATCGTCGTCGTCATGGGGCTGGGCATCTCCATGCTCATCTCCCGCGCGGTGCACAACGTCCGCGACCTCGCCAACATCGTGCCCCTCATCACCCGGTTGCTGCGCTACGTCTCCGGGGTGTTCTTCTCCATCCAGGTGCGGTTCGCCAGCATCGACGACGCCCCGCGGTGGGTGGGCCTGCTGCTGGAGTACCAACCCGTGGCCGTGAGCCTCACCCTGGTCCGGGAGACCCTGCTGCAGGGCTTCGAGCTGCGCTGGCAGACCTGGGTCGTGGCAGCCGGCTGGGCGGTCGTCCTCTTCGTGAGCGGCTTCATCGTCTTCTGGCGGGGGGAGGGGACGTATGGCCGGGCCTGAGGACGCCGGCGGGCGCACCGCCGCGACGCCCACCACGGAGGACGAGCGGGTCCCCTCGGTCATCGTGTCGCACGTCGACATCCGCTACCGCATCTACGGCAGCCCCAAGCGCCCGGAGGAGACTGACGAGGAGGGGGCCGTGCGCCGCCTGCTCAGCCGGGGCGGGCAGGCCGGCCTGGGGGTGCAGGAGGTGCACGCGGTCAAGGACGTCTCGTTCGTCGCCTACCGCGGGGAGTCGATCGGCATCATCGGCCGCAACGGGTCGGGCAAGTCGACGCTGCTCCGCTCGGTCGCCGGCCTGGTGCCGCCGAGCAGCGGCACCATCTGGCTCGGGGGCCGCGCCGCCCTGCTCGGCGTCAACGCCGTCCTGCAGAAGAAGCTCAGCGGCCGCGACAACATCTGGATCGGCGCCCAGGCCCTCGGCCTCACGCCGGCGCAGGTCCGCCGTCGGATGGACGACATCATCGACTTCGCCGACATCGGCGACTTCATCGACCTGCCGATGAGCAGCTACTCCAGCGGTATGGCGGCCCGGCTGCGGTTCGCGATCTCCACGGCCGTGGTCCCCGACATCCTCATCGTCGACGAGGCGCTCGCCACCGGCGACGAGCACTTCCGGGCCCGGGCCACCGAGCGCATCGAGGAGATCCGCGAGCAGGCCGGGACGGTCTTCATCGTGGCCCACAGCCGCAAGCGGATCAACCAGCTGTGCACGCGGGTGCTGTGGATGGACGACGGGCGGCTGCTCGGCGACGGGCGTCCCTCGGTCGTCAACGGCCTCTACGGCCGCAAGTACGGCCGGCACCGCCAGGTGTGGAAGGAACGCTACGAGCAGATCGAGCGGGTCATGAGCGAGCAGGGCCCCGAGGCGGCCCGTGAGCTGCTGCGCAGGTGGGAGCCGGAGGGGAACTGGTGAGCCCACGCCGGATCCTCGTCGTCACCGTCGTCCACCACCCGGACGACGCGCGCATCCGGCACCGCCAGGTCGCCAGCCTGCTGGAGGCCGGCTGGGAGGTGACCTTCGCCGCGCCCTTCGAGGGGCACGGCGTCGAGCGCCCGACGGACGTGCCGGGGCTGCGCACCGTGGACGTCACCCGGTCCACCGGTCGGCGCCGGCTCGCCGCCCAGCGGGACGCCCGCCGGGTGCTGCGCGAGCTCGGGCCCCGCCACGACGTGGTGCTGCTGCACGACCCCGAGCTGGTCCCGGCCACCCTCGGCATCGCGCTCCCGGTGACGGTGTGGGACGTGCACGAGGACACGAGGGCCGTCGTCGCCCTGCGCTCCTGGGTGCCCGACCGGTTGCGCGCCCCGCTGTCCTCGGTGGCCTCCGCGCTCGAGCGCAGCGCGGAGCGGCGGATGGTCCTCATCCTGGCCGACGAGGAGTATGCCGACCGGTTCGCCCGCGAGCACCTCGTCGTCCCCAACACCACCCCGGTGCCGGCCGACCCGCCCCCGGCCGGGACCCCGGACGAGCAGGGGCGCCTGCGCGTCGTCTACCTCGGCAGCCTGGCCCGCGAACGCGGCGTCGCCGAGCTCGTCGCGGTGGGGGAGCAGCTGCACCGCCGCACCGGCGGACGGGCGGTGCTCGAGGTCGTCGGGCCGGCGCACGGCGCCGCCGTCACCGCCGAGCTCGAGGAGGCCCGGGAGCAGGGGCACCTGGAGTGGACGGGGTTCCTGCCGGCGCGCGAGGCGCTGGCCCGCCTCGACGGGGCCCTCGCCGGGCTGTCGCTGCTGCACGACGTCGCCAACTTCCGCCCGAGCATGCCGACCAAGGTCGTCGAGTACATCGCCCACGCGGTCCCCGTCGTCACGACGCCGTTGCCGCGGGCCGTCGACCTCGTCGAGCGCAGCGCCGCGGGGGTCGTCGTGCCCTTCCACGACGTGGAGCAGACCGTGCGGACGCTGCTCGGCTGGGTGGAGGACCCCGCGGCCGCCGCGGTCCTGGGTCGCCAGGGGCACGCCCTCGCCGCCCGGGAGCTGGACTGGGCCGTGCACTCACGCGCCTTCGTCGACGCCATGGACCGGCTGGCCGACGCGCCCCGCTGAGGGCGGCCGCGCCCTGGTGGCGATCTCGTAGACCTCGTCGTAGCGGGTCGCGATCGCGGACCAGGTCCGGTGCTCGCGCACCCACGCCCGGGCGGACCGGGCCATCTCCGCCCGGCGGGCAGGGTCGTGCAGGAGCTCGGCGAGCACGTCGGCGAGCGCCTCGGCGTCGCCCGGCGGGAAGGTCGCCCCGCGCTCGCCTCCGCCGACGACCTCCAGCAGGGCGGGGAGCGCCGAGACCACCAGCGGCAGGCCCATGGACATGGCCTCGTAGGGCTTGAGCGGGGTCACCAGCCGCGCCGCCCGCTCGTCGATCCGGGGGACGACGAAGACGTCGAGGAGGGCGTAGTAGTCGCCGACCTCCTCGTGCGGGACCTGCCCGGTGAGGACCACGTGCTCGGCGACCCCGCGCTCGGCGGCCAGCCGCTCCAGGGCCTCCTGTCGCTCGCCACCCCCGACGAGCAGCGCGCTCACGGCGAGTCCCCGGCCGCGCAGCACCGACACCGCCTCGACCAGCGTCTCCTGGCCCTCCCGCGGGTGGTCCAGGTTGCTCACGTAGCCGACGACCAGGCCCTCGCCGAGCGCGAGCCGCTCGCGCAGGTCGGCCCGCGGGGCGCGCGGCCCGATCGCCTCCGCGTCCACCCCGTTGGGGACGACCACGACCCGCGCCGGGTCCGGCCTGCGGCCGGCCCGGGTCGGGGGCCGCTGCACGATGTCCTCGCGCATGGACTCGCTCAACGTCACCACCGCATCGGCCTCGGTGAGGACCCGGGTCTCCAGCTCGCGCCGCAGCCGGTAGAGCTCGCTGCGGGTCGCCCGCCCGACGTCGGAGGTCCACACCGCCTCGAAGAGGCCGCGGACCTCGTAGACGACCGGTATGCCGGTGGCGCGGCCGACGGCGAGCGCGACCAGCGCGAGCTCGTAGCCGCGGTGCCCGGAGTGGGCGTGCAGGACGGCCGGCCGGTGCTCGGTGACGACGTCGAGCAGGCGACGGGCGAAGGCGTCGAGGTGCTGGTCGGGCGCCTCCCGGTCCGGTACGTCCGTGCGGGTGAGCCGCAGGTGGGGGACGCCGCCCACGTCCTGCACCGGCGGCGCCGGCTCGTCCGGGAAGTCCAGGGCGGTGGCGGCCAGCACGTCCTCGCCGGAGCGCCGGCGCTCGCGCAGGAGGTAGAACGAGCGCACGGCATACCCGCTGGTGCGCTGCGGGAGGGAGGCCTTGAGCACGTGCAGGACCCGGCCGGGGACCGGGTCGACCGGGCGGGGTGCGAGGTCGCCGGGCCACCAGTTTGGGTCGAACTCGCGCAGCCGGCCCTCCTGCTCGCGGACGAGCGTCGCGACCAGGGGCCGGTCGTCGGTCGCGGCCCAGCGACGCAGGACGGCCAGCCGGGCGCCGGGCTCCCCGGCCTTGGTCGCCGTGAGGGCCGCCTGCTGCAGCACGGCGGGTCCGACCGCGCCGTCGGGACGGTCGAGCAGCTCGTGGACGAGGGCCATGGCGTCCTCGTGCTCGCCGGCCCTCGTCCGGTCCGCCAGCCGCCCGACGTCGCCCAGGACGGCCTCGCGCAAGACCGTGGCGGCGTCCTCGGGCGATCCCTCCGAGCGCAGCGAGCCGAGCCCGGGCACCACCTCGACGACCGCTCCCGGCGCCAGCCCGCGGACCAGGTCACCGGACGCGTCGTCCTCGACGAGCAGGCGCTCCACCCGTCCGGTCTCCAGCAGCGGCAGCCACGGGGCGTCGAGGTCCTCCGGGCGCAGCAGGACCAGGAGGCGGGCGCTGACGGGGGCGACGAGCGAGGCCAGGACGGCGCGCTGGTCGGCGCCGTCGACGAGGACGACGTCGGGCCGACCGTCCTGCACCGCCGCGGTGAAGGAGGGGTATGCCGGACCCGGCGTGCCGAGGCCGGCCCGCAGCCGGGCCTCCACGAGGGCGTCGGGGACGCCGTCCCCGCGCAGCGAGGAGGGGACGGCGCCGTCGCCACCGCCGAGCAGGGTGAGGTCCACCACCGGGGAGACCCGCAGGGCCGTGCGCAGCGGCGGGCCCGAGCCCTCCTTCGGCAGGACCAGGACCCGGTGGTGCGAGCTCGGCTCCGGTGCGGCGTCGGCACCTGCCGCGCCCGCCGCGGCTGCCCTTACGGCGGTCTGCGGCCGGGCACGGACGGGGTCGGTGAGCGCCCGGCCCGTCCGGCTGCCCTGCAGCAGGTCGCGTGCCGAGAGGGCTCCTCCGGGGGGCAGCAGACGCAGCGCGAGGGCCGCCCAGCGCGCGGCGGTGCCGGGCTCGGCCTCCAGCACGCCGTCGGCCGCGGCGAGCAGGTCGGTGGCCGCCTCGACGGCCTCGCGCGGGTCCGTGCCCACCCGCCGCAGGTGACCCCGAGCACCGCCGGAGGCGGCGGCGTGCCGGGCACCGGTGCCGCTCCCCCCGAGGACCGCCCAGGCGCGCAGGACGACGTCGTCGGCCCCGAGCAGCGGGACGAGGGCCTCGACGAGGACCTGCCGCTGGGGGTCGTCGAGGGTGGTCCAGGGCACCAGTCGGGCGCGCTCACGGACCTCGGGCGTCGGGGAGCCGTCCCCACGGAGCAGGCGCACGGCCGCGCACAGGGCGTCGAGCTCGTCCTGCGGCAGGCTCGCGCGGCGCCGCGGGGGGCCTGCCGGGAGCCACCCCAGAGCGACCTGGGCGGCGGCCGTCCGCACCGGCGCCGCCCCGACGGCGACGCGGGTGGTCGGGGCCAGGGCCCGGGTGCGGGCGGCGACCGCCTTCGCGCCGGGGCCGAAGACCAGGACGAGGTCCGCCGAGCGCACGGCCGGGAGGAGCCGCGGGTCCAGCCGCGCGGCCAGGGCCGCCCGCGGGCCGGCGGGCAGCAGCCTCCCGGTCACCCGCAGCGGCGCCCGCTGCCACCGGGGCCGCCCGTGCCCGGCCCGCAGGACGGTCCGGCCGGGCACCGGTCCCGCACCGGGCCCGGTCTGCAGGATGGTGAGCGAGGGGAGCAGGACCTCGAGGTCCCGGACCAGCGCGGCATGCTCGTCGGGGTCGCCACCGACCAGGACCAGGACCGCCGGCCGGTCGCCCTGCCCGGCCGCGGGGTCAGCCGGCACCGCGGACCTCCGTCGTCGCCGTCCGGGCGACGTGCGCCGACCGGGGCCCCGCGGGGGGACCCGGTGCGGGTGGGTGGCCCCCGTCCCGCGGCGAGGACCCGTGCGCGTGCAGGTCGAGCCCGGGCAGCGCCCGGCGCAGCCCGGCCTCCTCGTCGTCGTCCAGCCACGGCGCCACGACCCAGCGGGGCCGGACCCCCCACCAGGAGCGCAGCACGTCACCGGCTCCCAGGAGGTCCTCCGGGAGGCCGGAGGCCCCCGGCCGCACGCTCTCGGTGCCGAGCCAGACTTCCACCGCACCGGCCTGCACGCGCACTCCCTGCCCGGCCAGCAGGGCCAGGACCGAGAGGTCGAGGACGACGAGCCGGTCCACGGTGATGTCGTCGGTCCGGGAGAGCAGCCAGGCCCGGCCGTCCAGCAGGGCGTCGTCGAGGCCCCGGTCCAGCTCGGCGCGGCGCACCCCCGCGGCGGCGTGGCCCTCCTGGTGCCACAGGCCGACCAGGGGCCCGGGCGGGTCGGTCCGCAGCCGTCGCTGGAGCCACGCGCTCGCGCGGCTGGTGGGGGGCGCCGAGAAGGAGCCGAGGTATGCCGTGGCCAGCCGGTCCGGGACGAGCGCGCCGACGGGGAGCCCGCGCGTCCAGCCGCGGGGGACGGGGAAGGGCAGCGCGCCGAGGGTGGCGTCGTCGACGGTGACCTCGCCCTCGTCCCGCCGGCGCCTGCTGAGCCGGCGGTGCCAGGCCATGAAGCTGGAGCGGAAGGCGCGACGCTCGGGGGCGGCCCAGGAGAAGGTGAAGTCGCCCCGGGAGAGCGAGCCGGCCCGCAACCGGGTCACCGCCAGCGGCAGCTCCACGTCGACGATCTGGCCGTGCAGCCGGGCCACCCGCTCGGCGAACTCGGAGTCGGCTCCCTTGCGCACCGGCAGGAACCCGCCGGTCCGCTCCAGGATGCTGCGGCGCAGCAGCAGGGAGGAGGCGTTCTCGCGCACCGCCCGGTAGCCCAGCCACTGGTGGGTCAGGTCGTCCTTGGCCCGGACCGCGAGGCTGCGGCTCATCGGGGCCTGCGGACCCGCCTCGACCAGGGCCTGCACCTGGTGCTCGATGCGGCTCGGGTGCGACCAGTCGTCGGCGTCCTGGAAGGTGATGAGGCTGCCCCGCGAGGCCTCGATCGCGGCGGCCCGGCCGAGGTAGGAGCCTCCGTTGCGCTCCATCGTCAGGACCCGGACCCGGGGGTCGAGCGCCGCCGCCCGCGCATACACCTCCGCGTAGTCGGGTCCCGAGCAGTCGTCGACCACGACGATCTCCAGCTCGGGGTAGGTCTGCTCGGTGATGGAGCGCACCGCGGTCAGCAGCCCGGTGTCCGGGCGCCAGCTGGGCATGATGACGGTGACCAGCTCGCCGGCGGTGGCCGAGCCCGGCACCGGGCCGGGCGCCCCGAGCCGGTCGAAGGGGCTGGGTGGCCCGCCGACGTCGACCGCGTCGTCCCCACCGACCGGGCGCAGCCGCGGCGCGGCGAGACCCCGCTCGGCGAAGCGGGTGCCCAGCAACCGCTCCCACCCGGCCTCCGGCAGGGCCACGGTGCTCGCCCCGTGCGGGTTCGCCAGGTCCACCCGGAGATAGAGGTCGGCGTCGGGGTGCAGACCCTCGGCGTCCGCCAGCAGCTGCTTCAGCTGCTCGTGGCGACCGGCGAGGTAGAGCGTCTGCAGCGCGGTCATCCGTAGCTGCGGGGAGACCCACGACAGGCCCTCACCCCGCCACAGGGTCTCCACCACCAGGGCCGCGGCCAGCAGCTCCTCCTGGGAGCGCAGCAGACCCGCCCACACGAAGGCGACCCCCGCGAGCGCCCGGCGTTGCGGGGTCGCGCGCAGGCATACCCTCGGCACGCTGTCCCCGAGGACGGCCGCGAGCAGCGTCGACGCCGTGTGCCGCCCCGTGCTGGCCCGGCCGGCGAGCACCTCGAGGGCGTCCGGGGAGCGGTGCCGGAGAGCCAGGTGGAAGAGCGCTGCCGGGTCGTCCCCGGCGGGACCGTGCCCCAGCTGCCAGGCGAGCCACGACGGGACCGGATCGGTGCTCATGGGGTGGACAGCTCTCCCTCGGGCTCTCGGGTGCGTCGTGCCGGGCCGGGGCGCCCGGCCCCGGGGTACAGTGAACACCGTCTGGCCCGGTGCCGGAACTCCGACACCCCACCCCGTGCAGGAAGGTCCGTCGCGTGCCCGTCCGCCTCGTCCCCGTCGTCGGCAGCGCCCTCGGGCTCGTCCTCGCCGTGGTGCTGGTCATCGGCGCGGCGATCGACAGCCCGGTGCTCGCGGCCCTGGCCGGAGGCCTGCTGGGCACCGCCGTCCTCGCGGTCCAGCTGGACTCCTGGCGCCGCGTCCGCAGCCTGCGCACCTACCTGCGCGACGAGATCCGGGCCAGCCGGGCGCCGGCTCAGCCCACGGCGGCGGCCGGGCCCTCGGAGGCGGACCTGCTCGGAGCCGTGCAGCTCCTGCAGGCGCAGTACACCGGGCGCCTGGACCGCATGCAGGCGGCGCTGGACGACGCCCTGGCCCGGACGGGCTCGCAGGCCGACCACGACCTGCGGTGAGCACGACCCCTCGCGCCACCACCACGGGGGTGGCGGCCGACCACGCCCGCATCGCCGGCCGACGCTCCAGGGCGCTGGTCGCCACGGCGCTGCGCACCCGGTCCGTCCACAGCCGGGAGGTGCTGGCCGAGGCGGCCTGGCCCGGCCACCTCCCCGCTGACCTGGCCGCGTGGGCGCACCGCGGCCCCCGGGCCGGGGTCCCCGACGACGCCGACCCGCTCGGCGTGGCCGACCACGCCCGTGTCCTCGCCGTCCAGACGGGTGACCCGCAGGACGTCGCGGTGGCGCGCGGGCTGCTCGAGCAGCTCCTGACCTCCCCCCACGCGGCGACGCTGCGTCGGGAGCACGTCGAGATGCTGGCCCAGCTGCGCGTCCTGGGGGGCGACCCCGGCGGCGCCGTGGACCTCGTCGCCGACCGCCGGGTCCGGCCCGGCGTGGCCGCGTCGGTGCGGGCCGACGCCCTGCACCCCCGGCTCCACCCCGCTGCCGTCGGGCAGGGCGAGGAGTGGGCGGCGGCCTTCTCCGCCGCGCTCGGCAGCGGCCGGCTCGTCCCCGTCCGGGCACCCGAGGACGGTGCCGCCCCGCACCTCGACACGCTGAGCACCCGGGCCGTCGAGCCGATGGGCGGGAGCGGTCTGGTGACCGTGCTCATGAGCAGCTACCGCCCCGGGCCGGCGCTGCTCACGGCCGTCCGCTCGGTCCTCGCGCAGAGCTGGTCCGACCTGGAGCTGCTCGTCGTGGACGACGCCTCCGGGGACGAGGAGACGGCCGGTCTGCTGGCCGAGGTGGAGCGGCTCGACGCCCGCGTCCGGGTGGTCCGCAAGGCGGTCAACGGCGGCACCTACCGCGCCCGCAACACGGCCCTGCGCCTGGCCCGCGGCGACTACGTCGTGGTGGTCGACTCCGACGACTGGTGGCACCCGCAGACGCTCGAGGTCTGCGTGGCGCCGCTGCTGGCCGACCCCGCTCTGCTCGCGACCCGGGCGCAGGGCGTGCGCGTCACCCCCGACCTCGTCCTCACCCGGCCCGGCTACCTGCCCCGCTTCGCCTCCGCCGCGACCGTGCTCTTCCGGCGCCTGCCCGTGATGAACCGCATCGGCTTCTTCGACCCCACCCGCAAGGGCGCCGACACCGAGTTCACCCGCCGCCTGGAGGCGGCGTTCGGGCCGGTGGTCCGCGACGTCGAGGAGACCACGACCATCCTGCGCGGCGGGTCCGCCACGCTGTCCTCGGAGGAGTTCGCCAACGGCTACCGTCACCCTGCACGCCAGCTCTACAAGGCGCTCTACACGCCCTGGCACGACGCCGTCCGCGGCGGCGAGGACACGGCATACCTCGACCCCGAGGCGTCGCGTCGCCTCCCGGAGCCGCTGCGCTGGGCCCGGCCCACCCACCCGCTGCTCGATGCCCGGCCGACGCGGCTCGACCTCGTCGTCGCCGGGGACTGGCGCAAGTTCGGCGGCCCCCAGCGCTCCATGTTGGAGGAGATCCGCGCGGCCCTCGAGGCCGGGCTGGAGGTCGGGGTCATGCACCTGGAGGCGCTGCGCTTCATGTCCGCCCAGGACCAGCCGCTGGCCGCCGCCTTCACCGACCTGGTGCGCTCGGGCGCGGTCACCTGGGTGCTCCCGGACGACGACGTCGACATCGACGTGCTCCTGGTGCGCTACCCGCCCATCCTGCAGTACCCCCCGGTGCTCGCCCGGGCCGCGCGCGTGCGCCAGCTGCTCGTCATGGCCAACCAGGGACCGCTGGAGCCCGACGGCAGCGACCAGCGGTACGTCGTCACCGACGTCACCCGGCGCGCCGGCGAGCTCTTCGGGGCGCCGGTCACCTGGGTGCCGCAGAGCCCGACCATCCGCCGGGTGCTGCGCGAGCAGGACCCGGAGGTGGTGCTCACCCCCTGGGACAACCCCGGGCTCATCGACGCCGACGCCTGGGCGGTGCGGCCCACCGACCGGCCGCCCGGTGCGTCGGGCACGGTGGTGGTCGGACGGCACTCCCGGGACGACCGGATCAAGTTCCCGCCGACGTGGGAGGAGCTGCGGCGGGGGTATGCCTTCGGTCCCGGCCACGAGGTGCGGGTCCTCGGCGGGGAGCAGACCGTGGCCGCGCTGCGTGCCGCCGCCGGCGCCCCGGGTGGGGAGCCGGCCGGGTGGACGGTCCTGCCGGCCACGACGGAGGACGTGCGGCCCTTCCTCGCCGGCCTGGACTTCTACGTCTACCTCGACAACCCGGACGCCCACGAGGCCTTCGGCCGGACCCTGCTCGAGGCGGCCGCCAGCGGCGTCCTCGTCATCGCCCACCCCAAGCACCGACCCACCTTCGGCGACCTCTTCGACTACGCGGGGCCGGGGGAGGCGCAGGCCCTGGTGGCGCGCTACACCGCCGACCCGGGCGCCTACCGCGAGCGCGTCGAGCGCACGGCCGCGCTCGTGCGCGAGCGCTACGGCCACGCGGGCTTCGTGGACCGTCTGCGGCCGCACCTGTCGGGGGACGACGAGGGGGCGGCGGAGGCGGACGCGCCGGCGACCTCGCCCGTCCGGGTCCCTCTGCGCAGCGCCGGCGACGGCACCCGCGCGGACGAGCTCGTGGTGGAGCACGCCGGGCTCACCGGGGCCGAGCTGCGGGGATGGCTGGTCCGCGAGGTGCCCGACCCGCCCGGGCCGGCATGGACCCCCGGGCCGCTGCTCGCCGGCGCGCCCTCCGGCGTGCGAGGCGTGCGCCTGCGGCAGGGCGGCCTGACCCTCACCGCCGACCGGGCCGGTGAGGTCGGCCCGGCCGGGGGCGACGCGACGGCCCTCGCGCACCGGCTGTGGGGCGCACCGCCGCCGGGCTGGGTGTGGTGGGCGGCCCCCAGGCATACCGAGGCCACGACGGCCCCCACCACCGAGGAGAGGTCATGAACCTGCGACGTGAGGTCATCCGGCGCATCCCGCCCCTGGAGAAGCGCGACGCCGAGCTGCGCCGCCGCAACCAGCGGATCCGCGCGCTGGAGGCGCGACGCACGGCGCTGGAGCAGGAGCTGGCGGCCGAGAGGGACTGGTCGGCGACCCTGGTCGACCCCGCCGAGCTCGCCCGGCGCTCCAGCTTCACCCAGCACCTCGTGACCCTGCGCCGGGTGACCGTCGCGCTGCGCGAGCTCGACCCCGGGCGACGCCACCCGTTGCGCCAGGTGCCGTTCAAGCTGCGCAACTACCGCCTCGCCGCCAGCCACGGCATCCCCACCCCCCGCATCCTCGGGGTGTGGGAGGACCCGGCGAGCATCGACCTGGACGCCCTTCCCGACGAGGTGGTCGTCAAGTCCGACGGGGGCGCCGGCAGCCATGGGGTGCTGCCGCTGCGGCGGGTCGCCGGGGGCGGCTACGAGACCCTCGACGGGGTGCTCTCGCTCAGCGCCGCCGAGGTGCGGGAGCACTTCATCTCCCGCACGGCGCAGCACCGGATCAGCGGGCCCTTCTTCGCCGAGGAGGTGCTCCGTCAGCCCGGGGGAGGCCCGATCCCCGACGACGTGAAGATCAACGTCAGCTACGGGGAGGTGCAGCACGTCATGCTCCGGCGCGTCTCCCGGCACGGTCACCTGCGGTCCATGGGCTACCGGTACGTCGACGCGGACGGGGCGGAGCTGGGCGCGGTCATGATCGGGCGCGAGGACGACTCCTCCGTCCCGGTGCCGACGGACCTGCCGGAGATGGTCGAGATGGCCCGGCACCTCTCCCTCGCGACCGGGCTGCCCTTCATCCGGGTGGATCTCTACGGCACCGAGCGGGGGGCCGTGCTCGGCGAGCTCACCCGGACCCCGGGTGGTCGCCAGCCGTTCCGCGCCGACCACGACGAACGGATGGGTCTCGGGTGGGAGGCGGCCGCCAGCCGCCTCGAGCTCGACCTCGTGGCCGGCCGGCCCCCGGGCATCCTGCACGGCGAGCAGCCCATGCCCGAGCTCTACCCCGAGGGGCACGTCTCCCGCTCGGCCGACCCCGGGGCGTGGGCGCCGCGCGTCGTACCCTGCGCGCAGTGCGGATGAGCCCGCTCAGCGCCCCGGCGCCGGGTCCTGCGGCAGCTCCCAGCTGATCTCCTCCGGCGGGGTCGTCGTCACCCCGAGCCGGGTGAGCTCGTGGTGGAGCACCGGGGTCAGCGAGCGCACGTAGGTCGCGGTCAGGTGGCTGCCCTGACGGTTGACGACGACGCCGCCGACGACGGGCGCGCACCCGTCGAGCCGCTCGGGCGCGGGGCAGACCCAGGGCAGCAGCTCCACCAGCGGGGCGTCGAGCCGGCCGGCCACCTCGGTCAGCAGACGGGTCCCCGAGGCGGGGGCGGCCGGGCTCCAGCACGGCGTGATGTCCTCGCGGTGCTGGTCCAGGCACTCGAAGCTGCTGACCCCCTCGGCGACCCCGCGCGGCTCGGGCAGCGGGGTGTCGGCGACGAGCACGACCCGGGCGCCCTGGTCGGTGGCGGGCCGCAGCAGGTCGACCATGGACCCGGCGAGCTCCGCGGGGTAGCCCTGGCCCACGGAGGTGAGGACGAGGTCGGGGGCGTGCTCGGGCTCCCCGAGGTGCCGCGCGAGCATCCGGTTGTAGTCGTGGCACTCCGGCGAGCGCCCCTCCGCGACGAAGCCGCACGCCGACTTGGTGTAGAAGCGCACCCGCCAGCCCTCCTGCACCCCGATGGCGTGCAGCGCCGAGCTCCACTGCTCCATCTTGGAGTCGCCGACGACGGCGACCTCGACGTCTCCGTCGGGGTCGCCGAAGGTGCAGTCCTGCTCGTCGGGCAGCTCGGTGCCGCTCGTGCTGACCTGGCAGCCCTCGCGGTAGGCGAGCGAGATGTCCTCGTCGGCGACGGCCGGGTCGGGGACGGGTCGGTCGACCTGGCCGGTCACGGCCCCCGGGTCGTCGACCAGCTCCAGCTGCGCGGCGTCGCGACTGGCCGGGTCGACCAGGGCCAGGGCCCCCACCGACCCCGGCACCGCCCCGGCGTCCGGCTCCTCCAGGGAGGGGGCGCTCGCCACGAGTGCGGCGGCCAGGGCGGCCGAGGTGGCCATCGCCGCGGCGCCGGCCAGGAGGGCCGGTCGGGGGGAGCGGGTGAGGGCGGGGGAGTACCGCAGCGGGTTCTCGACGAGGTGCAGCGTCAGCCAGGACAGCAGGACCGCGAGGAGCGCCACGCAGAGACGGACCGGCAGCCCGGCCTCCGGCACCCGCTCGGCGAGCAGCTGGAGCAGCGGCCAGTGCCAGAGGTAGAGGCCGTAGGACAGCCCGCCCACGAGGCGTAGCGGCGCGACCCCGAGCAGCCGTCCGACGGGGGAGCCGCCCGGGTGGAGGCCGGCCGCGATGACGGCCGCCGTCGCGAGGGTGGGCAGCGCGGCGGCGCTGCCCGGCCACGGGGTCGCCGTGTCGACCGTGACGAGGGTGAGGGCGATGCCGGCCACCCCGGCGGCGGCCAGGACCGTCCGGGCGGTCCGTGGCAACCGCTCCAGCCGTGAGGTGAGGAGCACGAGCAGCGCACCGACCCCCAGCTGCCAGACCCGGGTGGTGGTGGCGAAGTAGGCCTCGCCCGGCGAGGCCGCGGTCCGGACGACCGACCACCAGAAGCTGGCGAGGACGACGACGGTCAGCGTCAGGGTCAGCAGCGGAAGGAGCCGCAGCTGCTGACGCCGGACCAGCCACAGCACGGCGATGATGAGCAGCGGCCACACCACGTAGAACTGCTCCTCCACGGAGAGCGACCAGTAGTGCTGCACCAGGGAGGGGTTCTGGTCCTCGGCGAGGTAGTCGACCTCGCGCCACGCGAGGAGCCAGTTGACGACATACCCCGTCGCCGCGAGGACCTCGGTGCCGAGGTCGGCGTGCCGCCCCCGCGGCAGGAGCAGCCATCCCGCGAGCGTCGTGACCACGAGCACCAGGGACGCCGCCGGCAGCAGCCGGCGCGCCCGGCGGGCGTAGAAGCGCGGCAGCGAGATGCGTCCGTCCCGCCGGGCCTCGCGCACCAGCTGGCTGGTGATGAGGTAGCCGGAGATGACGAAGAAGACGTCGACGCCGGCGAAACCCCCGCCCGACCCGGGCAGCCCGACGTGGTAGGCGAGGACCATGAGGACCGCGATCGCGCGCAGGCCCTCGATGTCCCCGCGGAGGCGGGCGGTCCCCGGGGCCGGGGAGACGGCCCCGGTCGGGGGCGCGGTGGCGGCGGTCATCGTCTCCCTCCGGAGGGCTGGCGCGGCACGTCGTCCAGCGCGATGTCGCCCGGCGCCGCCTCGGTGAGACCCAGGGCGCTGAGCTCGCGGTAGAGGAAGGGGGTGAGGGAGCGGGCGTAGGTGTCGGTGAGGTGGCTGCCCTGCCGGTAGACCAGCTGCCCGCCCAGGGCGACCGGGCAGGTGGTCTCCTCCGGGCAGATCCACGGGTTGAGGTCGATGACCGGGGCGCCGGTGGCCTCGTGCACGGCCCGCAGGTGGGGCCGGCCGAAGGTCCCCCGCGGAGGGCGCTCGCAGGCCAGCAGGTCCTCCGGGTGCTCGGCCGCGCACTCGTAGGCCTGGTGGTCGGGGTGGGCGTTGTCGTCGACGACGACCACGTCGATCCCGGCGTCGGTGAGGGCCCTGGCCCCCTCGACCATGCCCGAGCGCTCCGCCGCCTCGAAACCGCCGGAGCCGAGGAGCACGAGGTGCGGCGGGTCGGCCAGCAGCTGCCGCACCACCTCCTGGCCGAAGGCGTCGCACTCCGGCTCGGTCGCGCCGGACACGGTGGGCGAGCAGGCGCTCTTGAGGTAGAGCTCGAGGCGCCAGGACTCGGCCTGCGCGATCGCCTCCAGGGCGGAGGCGTACTGCCCGAGCTTGGAGTCGCCCCAGAGGGCGACGCGCGTCGGCGCGTCGACGTCCCCGTAGACGCAGGTCGGGTCCGGCACCACGACCCCCTGCTGCACCTGGCAGCCGTCGGCGTAGTAGCCGGGCACGTCCTCCCGGGCCAGGGACGGGTCGGGCTGGACCGGGCCCGCCCGGTCGTAGGCCCGCCGGGGCAGCCCCACCGGCTCCCAGACCTCGGCCGTGGCGTCGGCCACGAGCGCGGCCGGGCCCGGTGCCGTGGTGGCGCCCAGGGTCGGTCGGGCGGCCCACGCCACGCCGGCGGCCCCGGTCACCAGGGCCATGGCGGTGCCGGCGGCGAGCAGCGAGCGCGCGGGGCGGACGCCGAGGTGGGCGCTGTAGCGGACCGGGTCCTCGACGAGCAGGCGCAGCAGCCAGGCCAGCAGCACGGTGAGCACGCCGACCAGGACGAGACCGGCCGGACCCAGCGGGCCGCGCTGCTCCTCCACGAGCACCAGCAGCGGCCAGTGGACGAGGTAGATGCCGTAGGACAACCCGCCGACCCACACCATCGGCGGCACCGAGAGCAGCCGCCCCACGAGCGTGGGGGTGGCGGAGGTGCCGGCGGCGAGGATCAGTGCGCTGCCGACGACCGGCAGCAGGGCGGCGGACCCCGGCCAGGGGGTGCCCGGACCCACGGCGAGCACGGTGAGCAGGACGAGGGCGAGCCCGGCGGCCGCCGCGACCTGCGCCGCCCGGGCCGGCAGCCGGCGCAGGGCGGGCACGGTGAACGCCAGGAGGGCGCCGGCGCCCAGCTCCCACAGGCGCGTCGGGGTGATGAGGTATGCCGTCTGCGGCGACTGCGCGGTCGCCACCACCGACCACCCCAGCGACAGGGCGGTGACCAGGCCGAGCACGACGGCCAGGGGGCGGCGCGGGGAGGTGCCGGTGCGCGCGGCGAGCGCGAGTCCGACGACGACCAGGAGCGGCCAGAGCAGGTAGAACTGCTCCTCGACCGCCAGCGACCAGTAGTGCTGCAGCGGGGACACGCCCGCCCCCTCGGCGAGGTAGTCGACCGACCGGGCGGCCAGGACCCAGTTGACGACGTAGAGCGTGGAGCCGAGCACGTCGGCGAGCAGGTCCGGACGGCTGCTCGTCGGCAGCACGACCCAGCCGGCGGCGAAGGTGGCCGCGACGACCACCAGGGCCGCCGGGAGCAGCCGCCGGGCCCGGCGGGCCCAGAAGTCACCCAGCGACACCCGGCCGGTCCGGTCGATCTCGCGCAGCAGGATGCCGGTGATGAGGAAGCCGGAGATGACGAAGAAGACGTCGACCCCGGCGAAGCCGCCGCCGAGTCCCGGGACGCGCAGGTGGTAGAGCAGCACGGCGAGGACGGCGACGGCACGCAGACCCTCGATGTCCCGCCGTCGGGCACGCCCCCGTGCGGTGGTGGGGTCCGGGCGCGGCATGGGGCTCATCGTGCCAAACGCCCGGAGGGTCGCCGGCGTCGAGCGGTCAGTCCCGCCCGTAGAGGTCGCGGGTGTAGAGCTTGTCGCCGAACTGCTCGCTGTGCTCGTCGAGACGGTTGGCGATGATGACGTCGGCCGTGTCCGTGAACGCGCCGAGGTCGCGCACGACGCGGCACCCCTGGAAGGTGTCGCGGTCGTAGGACGGTTCGTAGATGACGATCTCCACCCCGCGGGCCTGCAGGCGCGACATGACGCCCTGCACGCTGGAGGCGCGGAAGTTGTCGGAGCCGGCCTTCATGATGAGCCGGTAGATCCCGACCCGGTGCGGGTGCCGGTCCAGGATGTCGGCGGCGATGAAGTCCATCCGGGTCGTGTTGGCGTCGACCACGGCGGTGATGAGGGTCTGCGGGACGGTCCCGTAGTTCGCCAGCAGCTGGCGGGTGTCCTTGGGCAGGCAGTAGCCGCCGTAGCCGAAGCTGGGGTTGTTGTAGTGCGCGCCGATGCGCGGGTCCAGACCGACGCCCTCGATGATCTGCCGGGTGTCGAGGCCGCGGGTCACGGCATACGTGTCGAGCTCGTTGAAGTACGCCACCCGCATCGCGAGGTAGGTGTTGGCGAACAGCTTGATGGCCTCGGCCTCGGTGGAGTGGGTGAGCAGCACCGGGACGTCGGTGTCCAGCGCGCCCTCCAGCAGAAGGTCTGCGAACTCCTGCCCGCGCTCGCCGGTGTCGCCGACGATGACCCGGGAGGGGTGCAGGTTGTCGTGCAGGGCGCGGCCCTCGCGGAGGAACTCCGGGCTGAAGATGATGGTCGCGCCGGGGTGCTCCGCGCGCAGCTGCTCGGTGTAGCCGACGGGGATGGTGGACTTGATGACGATGGCGGCGTCAGGGTTGGTGGCGCGGACGTCGGCCACGACCGACTCCACGCTGCGGGTGTCGAAGAAGTTGGTCTCGGTGTCGTAGTCCGTCGGCGTCGCCACCACCACCCAGTCGGCGTCGGCGTAGGCCTCCTGCGCGTCGGTGGTGGCGTGCAGGGCCAGCTCCCGGGTCGCGAGGTAGGCGCTGATCTCCGGGTCGTGGATCGGGCTGCGCCGCTCGTTGATGAGCGCGACCTTGGCCGGGTCGATGTCCAGCGCGGACACCTGGTGGTGCTGGGCCAGGACGACGGCGAGGGAGAGCCCCACGTATCCGGTGCCGGCGATGGCGATCTTCATGCCTCTCCTTCGGGTCGGTGGCGCCCAGTATGTCCCGGCGCGGGTGAGAACATCATGAGGCGGTGGGGCGGGGATTAGGCGTGGGTCCGCCCCGGTCGGTATCGTGGTCGGGTTCACCGCCGTCCACGACTCCGGGACCCCGGGGCCTGTGGACAGTTCCTGCGGCCGTGCCGCGACGATGGCATGCTGGCAGCGAAGCGGTGAGACGTGTGAAGCCCTCCTGTCACGGAGAGACCGTGACCGCTACAGACCGAAGGAGGTGGGTCCTCACCATGCGTCAGTACGAACTCATGATCATCCTCGACCCCGAGACCGATGAGCGCACCCTCCAGCCCACGCTGGAGAAGATGCTCGCCGTCGTCCCCAAGGACGGTGGCACCATCGACGAGATCGACGTCCTGGGCCGGCGCCGCCTGGCCTACGAGATCAAGAAGCAGGCCGAGGGGATCTACGCGGTGGTCAACCTGACCACGGAGCCCGCCACGGCCAAGGAGCTGGACCGTCAGCTCGGGCTCAACGAGTCCGTCCTGCGGACCAAGCTGCTGCGCCGCGACGCCTGATCCGCGCCCGCCGCCCACCCCGACCGCACGACCCGCGAAGGAGCACCTGACATGGCCGGAGAGACTCCGATCACCGTCGTCGGCAACCTGACCGCCGACCCCGAGCTGCGCTTCACCCCCAGCGGTGCGGCCGTCGCCAACTTCACCGTGGCCTCGACGCCGCGGCAGTTCGACCGGCAGACCAACGAGTTCAAGGACGGCGAGACGCTGTTCATGCGCTGCTCGGTCTGGCGTGAGGCTGCCGAGCACGTCTCGGAGTCGCTGCACCGCGGTGACCGGGTCATCGCCACCGGCCGGCTGGTCTCCCGCTCCTGGCAGACCCAGGAGGGCGAGAACCGCACGGTCATGGAGATGCAGGTCGACGAGGTCGGTCCGTCCATGCGGTATGCCACCGCCCAGGTCACCAAGGCCCAGCGCGGCCAGGGTGGCGGCGGAGGCGGCTGGCAGGGCGGCCAGGGTGGCCAGTCCGGCGGCCAGCAGGGCGGCTGGGGCGGCAGCTCCGGCGGCCAGCAGGGCGGCCAGGGTGGCCAGTCCGGCGGTCAGCAGGGCGGTGGCCAGCAGGCCCCGGCCAACGACCCCTGGGCCACCGGAGGCGCCAGCAACACCCCCGGTGGGGGATCCGGCGGCTCCGGCGGGGGCTCGGGGTGGGGCGGCGCGCCGTCCTACGACGAGCCGCCCTTCTGAGCCGACCGCCCCACCACCAGCACCACACCGTTCAACCACCACCATCCCGAGCGATGAGCTCGGGCTCTCACGAAAGGGGAGAGCACCACGATGGCCAAGCCCGTCATGCGTAAGCCGAAGAAGAAGGCGAACCCGCTCAAGTCCGCGAAGATCGAGTCGATCGACTACAAGGACACCGCGCTCCTGCGCAAGTTCATCTCCGACCGGGGCAAGATCCGTGCCCGTCGGGTGACCGGTGTCTCCGTCCAGGAGCAGCGCCGCATCGCCAACGCCGTCAAGAACGCCCGCGAGATGGCGCTGCTGCCCTACAGCAGCTCCGCCCGCTGAGTCGGCGAAGGAGCACTCAGATGAAGATCATCCTCACCCAGCCCGTCACCGGCCTCGGTGACGCCGGCGACGTCGTCGACGTCAAGGACGGCTACGCCCGCAACTTCCTGCTGCCCCGCAAGGTGGCGACGCCCTGGACCAAGGGCGGTCAGAAGCAGGTCGACTCGATCAAGGCCGCGCGCGACAAGCGCGCCGTCCGCAGCGCCGAGGACGCCGCCGCCGCCAAGGCCCGGCTCGAGGGCGCGGAGATCACCGTCGCCGCGCGCGCCGGTTCCGGCGGGCGCCTCTTCGGCGCCGTCACCCCCGGTGAGATCGCCGACGCGATCCTCGCCGGTGGCGGCCCCCAGGTCGACAAGCGCCGCATCGAGGTCCGCACCCCGATCCGCAGCGTCGGCGAGCACGCCGTGCACGTGCGTCTGCACGAGGACGTCGCGGCCGACCTCACCGTGAGCGTCGTCGCCGGCTGACCGACGGCTGCGCGCACGCAGCGGACGGCCCCGTCTCCCCTCGAGGGAGGCGGGGCCGTTCTGTGCGCCGGGGTCCCGGCGTCCCGGTGACCGTGGAATCGTGGCCGCGGCGGCACTTCGCCGGTCGGATGCCTGCTCGGTGGGGCTGGTGACCGTGGATTCGTGGCCGGGGCAGCATTCTCCCGGTCGAGGCGCCGGTGGGAGCCGCACGGGTCGTCAGCCGGTGTGCTGGCGACGCGCATGGGCCGCGTGGAGGGCTTGCCCGACCTGGGCGAAGAAGGGCTCGGGCGTCGTCCGAAGGCCCAGGACCGGGATCTGCAGGCTGACCATCGAACGGTCCCTGAACTGCAGGTCGTTGTGCCGCAGGGCGTCGTCGAGACCGGCCGTGCCCTGGAAGTGCTGGGCGCCGTGGATCTCGACGTGCACCCCGAGCTCCTCCCAGAACACGTCGAGGTAGACCCGCCCGTTCCGGCCCGTCCGCACCGCCTGCCGGGTCGGCTCCGGAAGGCCGCGGCGACGGCACTCGGCGGCGAAGTCCAGCTCGTTCAGCGAGTGCGCACCGTCGCAGACGTCCCTGATGACATCGTCCAGCACCGAGGCTGCCGGGCCCTTCCGCGTCTGCTGCCAGCGGACGAGCAGGGCGTCTGGCGTCACGAGCCGCTGCTGCACGGTCATCGCCACGACGGTCGCCGCCTGCCGGTCGGTCCGGGCCCACCGCGCCGCACGGACCACCGCGACGTCGCTCGGTGTGCGACGAAGTCCCGCGGTGGTGCGTGGGCCCACGTCACGCAGCCGGTGGTGCCGGACCCCCTCCAGCCGGCGGACCGTGGCGTTGTTGGGCACGGTGACGTGGATGACCGGCTCGTCCCAGTGCTGCAGCCCGGCAGCCAGCAACGCCGTCGCGCCGTCCAGGACGCTGTGGGTCCCGGACTCCCAGATGGCCCACCACCACAGCGCCCGGCCGGTCGGCACGTCCGAGGTGATGCAGAGGGTATGCGCGCCCGCCCGGCTCCACGCGCCGTGGTCGACCTCCGTGGCGATCTCCCCCGGTGTCAGCCCGGCCTCCAGGAGCATCCGCCTCGTGACCACCCCGTCGTGCGGCTCGGCCAGCCCCCGAGCGAGCCGGTGCCGCCGGGCGCGTTCGAGCGCCTGGGTCGTCCTGCGCTCGGCGCGCGTCGTCGGCATACCCCAGTCTGCGGCGTGCGCGCCACCTCGCCCCGAGGTCGTCCACAGGTGAGCGTGGTCGGTCCTCCTGCTGACCGGTGTAGCACCGCCACGGCAGCACGCGACGGATCAGGGCGCCCGTCGGTCATTTGGGTCGGGTAGCGCGCGCCGATAAACTGGCTGGACGCGTCAAGCGCCGAGGGGAGAGCAGCGTGATCTTGGCTCTCCTGGGGGCGCACCTCGCCGCAGCGGTCGTCGCGCCCTCCCTCATGCGGGCCCTCGGTGGCCGGGCGTTCGCGGTGCTCGCGCTCGTGCCCGCCGCGTCCGCCGCCTGGCTCGCGACGCAGGCCGGTGGCAGGGGCGCCGCGCACGAGGAGTCCGTCGCCTGGGTCCGGGACCTCGGCCTGAGCCTGACCTTCCGGCTCGACACCCTGTCGATCGTCCTCGCCTTCGTGGTGACGGTCGTCGGCGCGCTGATCCTGCTCTACTGCTCCCGCTACGTCGACCTGGGCTCGACCGGGGGCAGCCCGGGCCTGCTGGGCGGGGCGCTCGTCGGCTTCGCCGGGGCCATGCTGGGTCTGGTCACCACGGACGACCTCCTGGCGCTCTACGTGTTCTGGGAGATCACGACCGTCCTGTCCTACCTGCTCGTGGGCTACCTCACCACGAGCGCCGCCAGCACCCGCGCCGCCCGCCAGGCCCTGGTGGTCACCGCGGGCGGGGGGCTGGCGATGCTGGTCGGCGTCGTGATCCTCGGCGAGACGGCGGGGACCTACCGCATCAGCGAGCTGGTGGCCGACCCGGTCACCTCGACGGGCCCGCTGGTCGCCTGGGGGGTCGGCCTGCTGCTGCTGGGCGCGGTGACCAAGTCGGCCCTGGTGCCCTTCCACTTCTGGCTGCCCGGCGCGATGGCCGCCCCCACCCCGGTGAGCGCCTACCTGCACGCCGCGGCGATGGTGAAGGCGGGCGTCTACCTCGTGGCCAGGTTCGCCTCCGGGTATGCCGACCTGACCGTCTGGCAGGTCATGGTCCTGGGGCTCGGGGCGGGCACGATGCTCCTGGGCGGGATCCGCGCGACCCGCCAGCTCGACCTCAAGCTGCTGCTGGCCTACGGCACGGTGAGCCAGCTCGGGATGCTGGTCCTCCTGCTGGGCTACGGCACCGAGGGTGCCGCGCTGGCGGGGCTCACGCTGCTCCTCGCGCACGCGCTGTTCAAGTCCGCGCTCTTCCTCACCGTCGGGGCCATCGACCACGCCACCGGCACCCGCGATATACGCCACCTCCGCGGGGTCGGTCGGCGCGCACCCTGGCTCATGGTGGCGGGGACCCTGGCCGCCGCCTCGATGGCCGGGCTGCCGGTGCTGCTCGGGTTCGTGGGCAAGGAGGCGGCGCTCACGGCACTGCTGACGCCGGCGGCCGGGTGGGCCTCGCTGCAGGGCGCAGCGGCCCTGTCCTTCGTGCTCGGCTCGGTCCTCACCATGGCCTACTCGCTGCGGTTCGTCTGGGGCGCGTTCACCGACGGTGCGCGTCCACCGGCCGGTGGGCCGGTCTCCGTCGCGCCGCGCGCCCACGTGTGGCACGCCCCCGGCGCCGTGCTCGTCGGGGTCCCGCTCGCGCTGGCGGTCGCCGGCCTGGTGCTCGGGCCGGCCTCCGTCCGGCTCGAGCGGGGGCTGGAGGGGTACTCCGCCACCGTGCAGCAGATGTCGGCCCCCGGGCCGGAGGTCCACCTGGGCCTGTGGCACGGGGTCAACGCCCCCCTGCTCGTCTCGGTCGCGGTGTGGGCCCTGGGCGGCCTGTGGTTCTGGGTGCAGGCGCGCCGCCCGGCGGAGGTCCCGATCCCGCTGTCGCCCGTCGACGCGGCCCGCGCCTACCACGGCCTCATGCGGGGCCTGGACCGGCTCGCGCTGGAGACCACCGGCTTCCTGCAGCGGGGCTCGCTGCCGGTGCTGCTCGGGACGATCTTCACCGTGCTGGTGCTGCTGCCCGGGACCCAGCTGCTGCTGGGGCAGAACCGCTGGCCGCGGGTCGACGGGCTGCGGCTCGCGGACAGCGCGGCGCAGGTCGCGGTGGCAGCCCTCGTCGTCGCCTCGGCGGTGCTGGCCGCCCGGGCCCGGCGCCGGCTGCGGGCCGCGTTCCTGGTGGCCGTGACCGGCTATGGCACCGCCATCCTGTTCCTGCTGCACGGAGCCCCGGACCTCGCGCTGACCCAGATCCTCGTGGAGACGGTGTCGCTCGTGGTCCTGGTGCTGGTCCTGCGCCGGCTGTCCGGGCGGTTCCCCGACGACCCGAGCGCCCTGACCCGACGGCTCAGGGCGCTGCTCGGCGTCGCGGTCGGCGTGGTCGTGGGCGCGACCACGCTGGTGGTCTCCGCCAGCCGGGTCCACCCCCCGGCCGCCGCCGACCTGGCCGAACGGTCCGTCGACTACGGCGCCGGCCGCAACATCGTCAACGTCATCCTCGTCGACGTCCGCGCCTGGGACACGATGGGCGAGCTGTCCGTGGTGCTCGCCTGCGCGACCGGTGTCGCCAGCCTGGTCTTCCTCCGCGAGGAGGCGATGGACCGGGTGCGCGCCGGGCTGCGCACCGCCCGCGGTGACCGGGCGGGGATGCGGGCGGGCACCTCCGAGACCACGGGGGCGATCCTGCCCAGCCGCCGGATCACCGGCATCCTCGCCCTCGACCCGGAACGGCGCTCGGTCATCCTCGAGGTGGTGACCCGGCTGGTCTTCCACACCATCCTGCTGTGGTCGGTCTACCTGCTGCTCTCCGGCCACAACCAGCCCGGGGGCGGGTTCGCCGCCGGCATCGTGGCCGGGCTCGCCCTCTGCCTGCGCTACCTCGGTGGCCGAGGGTATGAGCTGCGGGCCGCCCTCCCGGTCATGCCGGCCGTGCTCCTGGGCAGCGGCCTGTTCATCGCCGCCGGGTCCGCCGTGATCCCCATGCTCTTCGGCTCCCCGGCCCTGCGGACCTGGGACGCCTACCTCACCATCCCGCTGGTGGGTGAGGTGCACCTGGTGACCTCCCTGCTCTTCGACATCGGCGTCTACCTCGTCGTCATCGGCCTCATGCTCGACGTGCTGCGCAGCCTGGGCTCCGGCATCGACGCGCAGATCGCCCGGGAGCGCGAGAGCGCGCCTGCCGAGGCGGAGGTGGGCCCGTGAGCGTCAACCTCACCCTCACCCTCGTCGCGAGCGTGCTCGTGGGCACCGGGGCCTACCTCTTCCTGTCCCGGTCGCTGGTGCGCGCGCTCATGGGCTTCCTCCTCATGGGCAACGGGGTCAACCTGCTGTTCATCATCGGCTCCGGCCCGGCCGGCTCGCCGCCCATCGTCGGCGCCGGCGACGGCGGCCCGATGGCCGACCCGGTGCCCCAGGCGCTGGTGCTGACCGCCATCGTCATCACCCTGGCGATGACGGCCTTCGTGCTCGCCCTGGCGCACCGGGGCTGGCAGGTGGGCCGGGACGACCTGGTCGCCGACGACACCGAGTCCGCGCGCATCCACGCCCGCGCCGAGGCCGACGACCTCGGCTCCGAGCCGGGGGCACGTGAGCAGGCGGAGGAGATCGCGGCCGAGACCGAGCGCTCGGAGCGGGGCCACCACGGGCGACGCGACGACGCCGCCACGGACGAGGAAGGGGGCACCGCATGAGCGACGGCTACGCCTGGATGGTGCCCCTGCTGGTCCTGCTGCCGCTCATCGGGGCCGGATTGACGCTGGCCGCGGCCGGACGCACCGCCGTGCAGCGGGTCGTGAGCGTCACGGCGCTCTCGGGGATGACCGTGCTGGCCGGGGTCCTGCTGTGGGCGAGCGACACCCAGGGCCCCCAGGTGATGTTCGTCGGGGGCTGGGCCGCCAACGAGGGCATCGTCCTGGTGGTGGACCGGCTGGCGGCCCTCATGGTCATCGTCTCGACGGTCGTCACCCTGGCGGTGCTCGCCTACTCCATCGGGCAGGGCGCCAGCGGCTTCGACGAGGAGAGCGACGGGCACTCCCCGCTGCCGGTCTTCCACCCCACGCTGCTGGTCCTCGCGGCCGGGGTGACCACCACCTTCATCTCCGGCGACCTGTTCCACCTCTACGTCGGGTTCGAGATGCTGCTGGCGGCGAGCTTCGTGCTGCTCACGCTGGGCGGCACCGCGGAACGGGTCCGGGCGGGCACGACATACGTCCTCGTCTCCCTGCTGTCCTCCATCATCTTCCTGGCCGCCATCGGGCTCACCTACGGCGCCACGGGCACCATCAACCTGGCCCTCCTCAGCGAGCGGCTCGGGGAGATCGCCCCCGGCACGGCCGCGCTGCTGCAGCTCATGCTGCTCGTCGCCTTCGCCGTCAAGGCGGCCGTCTTCCCCATGTCGGGGTGGCTGCCCGACTCCTACCCGACGGCGCCCGCACCGGTGACGGCGGTCTTCGCCGGGTTGCTGACCAAGGTCGGCGTCTACGCGATGATCCGCACCCAGACGCTGCTGTTCCCCGGCTCCCCCTTCTCCGACCTGCTGCTGGTGGCGGCCTTGCTCACTATGGTCGTCGGGATCCTCGGCGCGATCGCCCAGGACGACATCAAGCGGATGCTGAGCTTCACCCTCGTCAGCCACATCGGCTTCCTGCTCTTCGGGATCGCCCTGGGCAGCACCCACGGGCTGGCCGCCGCCATCTTCTACGTCGTCCACCACATCACCGTCCAGACCACGCTCTTCCTGGTGCTGGGGCTGGTGGAGCGGGTGGGCGGCTCGACCGACAGCACCCGGCTCGGCGACCTGGCCCGCATCTCACCCCTGGTGGGGGTCCTGTTCTTCATCCCGGCGATGAACATGGCCGGGATCCCGCCCTTCAGCGGCTTCCTCGGCAAGGTCGGCCTGGTCCAGGCCGGGGTGGCCGAGGGGTCCTGGCTGGCGCTGCTGCTGGTGGCGGGCTCGGTGCTCACCTCCCTGCTCACCCTGTATGCCGTGGCCAAGGTCTGGGGGCGCGCGTTCTGGTCCGAGAACGCCCGCGGCATCACCGGCCAGGGGCCGGTGCGCGGCGGGCACCACGAGGCCCTCGGTCTGGGGGTGCTGGCCCCGACCGTGGCGCTGGTCGCGGTCGGCCTCACCCTGACCGTGGTGGCCGGGCCGCTCTTCGACATCACGACGAGGTCCGCCGTCGACCTCGTGCTGCGCGAGCCCTATCTCGACGCCGTGCTCGGGGTCCGGGCGGAGGCCGGGCCGTGACGGGCGCCGACCGGCAGAGAGGACGGCGGGGCGTGCGCCGCCTGCTCCCACCCGTGTCCCCGTGGGGCCTGCTCTGGCTCACCGTCGTGTGGGTGCTGCTGTGGGGCTCCCTCAACGTGCTCAACCTCCTGGGCGGGCTCCTCGTCGCGCTGCTGGTGCTCGTGCTCTTCCCGCTCCCCCGGGTGGACCTGCACCTGCGGGTGCGGCCGCTGGGGCTGCTGGTGCTCCTCGGTCGGTTCCTCGTGGACCTCGTGCGCGCGTCGGTGGAGGTGGCCTGGCTCTCGGTCCGGCCCGGGCCGGTCGCCACGGGGGTGGTGATGGACCTGCAGCTGGCCACCGACGACCCGCTGCTGCAGACGCTGACCGCGGAGATGGTCTCGCTGGTGCCGGGCTCGGTGGTCGTCGAGCTGGACCCGGGCAGCCGGGTGCTGACGCTGCACGCGCTGAACGTGCGCACGCGTCACCAGGCCGAGCAGGTCCGGCACAAGGTGCGGGCGCAGGAGGCGCGGGTGCTGCGGGCCCTGCATCCCGACCCGGCCTCGGTGCTGGACCCTCGTCGGCACCGGAACGGCAGCCGGGGAGCAGGCCCCGAGACCACGACCACGCAGGAGGCGCCGTGACCATCGACCTCGTCGAGCTCGTCCTCACCTGGATCGTCGGTGGGCTGCTGGCGGTCTCCGCCACGCTGACCCTCATCCGCATCACCATCGGACCCAGCGTGCTGGACCGGGTGGTCGCCACCGACGTCCTCGTCTCCATCGTCATCTGCGCGCTGGGGGCCTACGCCGCCCTGAGCGACGCCTGGACCACGCTGCCGCTGCTCATCTCGCTCTCCCTCGTCGGCTTCCTCGGCTCGGTCGCCGTGGCCCGCTTCGTCGCCCGCGACCGGGACACGCCGGCGCCCGAGCCGGTGCCGGACCGGCTCGAGGTCGGCGAACGGGACGCCGGTCCGCAGGCTCCCGCCGGCGGGCGTCGCACCCCGGAGGGGGAGGGATCGGTATGACGGTGGTCGACGTGCTGGACGTCCTGGGGCTGGTGTGCCTGCTCCTCGGGGCCCTGCTCTGCCTCGCCGCGGCCATCGGGCTGCTGCGCTTCCCCGACCTGCTCACCCGCATGCACGCCGGGACCAAGCCGCAGGTGCTGGGTGTCCTGCTCGTCATCCTGGGCGTCGGGCTGCGCTCGCGCTCGGGGCTCGACATCGGGATGCTCGTGCTCATCGGGCTGTTCCAGCTGCTGACCATCCCGGCGGGGTCGCACATGGTGGGCCGTGCCGGTTTCCGCACCGGCCAGATCGCCCCGGCCCACATCCACCTGGGGCAGCGCGACGGGGAGGTCGACGACCGACCCGAGGGGTAACCCCCAGTCGCCAGCCCTCCAGGTATCTGCCGCGCAGACATCGGCTCTGTCCAGCAGGCCCCGCCGCGCACACGACCTGGAGCACCATGGACCCGACGACCCTGCCCCGACGCACGCTCATCCTGCTCACGGTCTGCGGCGCGCTGCTCATCTCCCTCACCGAGATCGACCGGCTCATCCGGATGGTCCAGGCCGGCCCGGAGGGGTTCTCGCTCGGGCTGGCGCAGGTGAGCTCTCCGCGGCTGCCGCTGCCTCCGCCCGGAGCGACGTCGCAGCCGTGGCTGGCCATCCACCAGCTCGGCATGCGTGGCGACGCCGCGGCCATGGCGCAGGCGGACCTGCTCGTCGGGCTGTGGCTCGGGGTGGACGTGGTCCTCGCCGTCACCTACGGGCTGCTCCTCTCCTCGCTGCTGTCCCGGGTCGTGGCGCGCGGGGCCGTGCAGCCGGGGGCTCCCCTGCGGATGCTCACCTGGCCCCGTCCGTGGTTGGTCTGGCTCGCCGTGGCCGCCGACGTGCTGGAGAACGTCCTGCTGGCCCTGCTGGTCCTCGGGCCGGCCAGCGAGGCCCCGCCCGGGCTCCTGGTGCCGATCACCGCGTGGACCAGCGCCCTGAAGTGGGTGCTGCTGCTGGCGGTGGCGGGGCAGCTCGGGTACGCGCTGCTCGGCACCCCGGCAGGCCGCACCTGGCTCTCCCGCCGGGGGCGCGCGGTCTACGCCCAGCGGTTCTCGGCGCTGGCCTTCGCCCCGGTCGCCGTGCTGGCCCTGGTCCCGGGCAGCGGGATCCTGGACCAGCTCCCGGACATCCAGCGCACGTGGTTCGCCACCGGTGACGGTCGCACCGCCGTGCCGGGCTGGGTGCACGCCCTCCTGGCCTCGGCGCTGCTGCTCCTCATCACCCTCGGCCTCGTGCTGCTGGGTCGGTTGATCGCCGACAACGTCGCCCGTCGGGTGGTGGGCGCCTCTGACCTCGCGCCCCGTCCCGCGCCGGCGCTGCGGCAGTGGCTCTTCGGCCCGGCGGTCGTCGTCGTGCTGTGGGGGTGGGCCGGGCTGGCGGGCACCGGAGAGGTGCGGTGGGGCTGGACCCTGGCCTTCGTCGCGGTGCCGGTGCTCATCGTCCTGGGGTCGTGGGTCACCACCCGGCGCGCCCCGGCCCTGGTCGGTCCTCCCCCGAGGACCTACGACGCCGCGACCGCCGCCCAGGTGCGTCGCGTCGGCGACATCCTGGCGCTGAGCGGGCTGGTCGTGGGCACCCTGGCGCTCATCCGTTCCCACCTCGTGCTCACGGTCCTGGGCGAGGGCACGTCCTTCCAGCGCTGCGTGCCGCTGCTCGCGCTGGCCGCGGCGATCGTCGTGTGGTGGTTCGGGCCGTGGGCCATCGACCGGCTCCAGGCGCTGCGCTGGGGCGGTGGGCTCTTCACCCCCGGTGCCGGCACCAGCACGGTGGTGGGGGAGGACGAGATCGGACCGTGGGGGCGGCCGACGCAGCCCGGGTCCCGGCGCCTGTGGTGGCTGGCGTGGTCGTTGATCTGGGTGAGCACCGCGGTGGTCGTCGCGCTGGCGGTCTGGCCGGTGTGCCTGTCCGCCGTGCTCGGGGTGATCGGCGTCGTCATGCTGGGGCTGGGGGCGCTCATGCTGCTGGTGGGCTCGAGCGTGGTGCTCCACCACTTCTACGCCCCGCCGCAGCTCTTCTGGTGGCCGGCCCTGCGGCTGCGCGAGGCTCCGGTGGCCCTCCTCCTCACCGCTGTCGTCGTCGCGGCCCTGGTCCCGGGCAGCAGCCACCAGGTCCACGGCATCCGGGGGTCGCTGGCCGGGCAGGTGCCCGGCGCGGTCGCCCGCCCTGCACCCCTGTCCGACGCGGTGGCCGACTGGCTGGCGCGTACCGAGGACTGCCTCGTGGAGACACCGCAGGGCTCGGCCCGCCCGATGATCCTCGTGGCGGCCGAGGGCGGTGGGATCCGGGCTGCGTACTGGAGCGCTGCAGCGCTCCGCGAGATCGGGCTGAACAACCCCTGCGGGCTGGACGCGGTCCTGCTCGCCAGCGGCGTCAGCGGTGGTTCGGTCGGGCTGGCCGTGAGCCGGTTCGCCGACGACCAGGCCCGTGCGGTCGACGAGGTCTGGGCCATGGGCGCCCCGGACGCGCTGGCCCAGGCCAGCCTCGGTCTCCTCGTCCGTGACCCCGCCTATGCCGTGACCGGGCTGCCCGCGGGGTCGGACGCACCGGGAGAGGGGTGGCACGACCGGGCGGCGCTGATGGAGCTGGCGTGGGAGCAGAGCTCGCCGGGCCTCGCGGGCGACTTCCTCGACCCGCCGCAGGACCGCCCTCCGGGACAGCTGAGCGCCGCCCTGGTGCTCAACTCGACGGCCACCTCCTCGGGGTGCCGGGTGCTGGTGAGCCAGGTCGACCTCGGGTCCGGCCCGGTGTCGGACTGCGCGGACCTGGGCTCGCCGCTGGCCTACAGCCGGGACTTCTACGCCGACTACCTGCCCCCGGCGCCCGCCAGTGGAGAGGGGTCCGCACCCGGGACGGAGACGTGCGTCGGGTCGGTCCCGGCGTCGACGGCCTCGATGACCTCGGCGCGTTTCCCCTACGTGACGCCCTCGGGCGTGGTGGGCCCCTGCGGCGACGCACCGCAGGCCCAGCTCATCGACGGTGGCTATGCCGAGGGCAGCGGCCTCGGCACCGTCGTCGACCTGGCGCCCCGGCTGCTGGCGGAGGCGGCCGCGCAGGACCCGACCGCGCGGGTCGTGCCGATCGTCGTCTACCTCGACAACGGCCGCGGCAGCGACCTGGTGCAGCCCCCGCCGGAGCCGGTGTCGGAGGTGCTGGTCCCGCTCGTCGGGAACGGCAGCGCCGCGTCCACGCAGAAGGACACCCCTGCGCTCCTGCAGCGGGCCCGCGAGCTGACCGTCGCGGTCAGCCCCGACGTCCCGACCGTCTACGTCGTCACCCAGGCGAGCCGTCCCGCGGTCGAGGCTCCCCTCGGCTGGGTGCTGTCCCCGGCCAGCCGGGAGGACATGCTCGACTCCCTGGGTGAGGGGGTGGACGAGGCGGTCGCCCGGTGCGGGCGCAGCGCCGAGCCCACCGACGTTCCGGTCGAGGGGAGACCGGCGCGGTATCCCGGCCTGGCCGAGCTGCTCGTGGCGCTGGACGGGTGCGAGCGGCTGCGGCGCTGAGGCCCGCGGCTCAGCGCTCGGCGCCCACCACCATCCAGGTCTCCCCGCGGGCGCGACGCCACATGAGCAGGGCGCGCACGGTCATGAAGCCGGTGAAGGCGACCCACAGCCAGACCAGGCCGGTCGTGCCGTCCACCCCGCTGAGCCGGACCCCGAGCACCATCGGGAGGTAGGCCACGGTCGCCGCGGTCTGCGCCCACGCCAGCCAGCGGGTGTCCCCGGCCCCGATGAGCACCCCGTCGAGGATGAAGGCGATGCCGGCGATCGGCTGCCCGACCGCGACGACGACGAGCGCCGCGCCCAGGGCGGAGCGCACGTCGAGGTCCTGGCTGAAGCCGAGGGGGATGACCCGGTGCAGGGCCAGGATCACAGCGGTGAGGATGACCCCGAACCAGATGGACCACCGGAGCATGAGCGTGGTCGCCGCGCGCGTCCCCTCGCGGTCGCCGGCCCCCAGGGTCTTGCCGGTGAGCGCCTGGGCGGCGATGGCCAGGGCGTCGAGCGCGAAGGCCAGCGTGGACCACACCGTCATCGCGACCTGGTGGGCGGCGAGCTGCTCGTCGCCCAGCCCGGCCGCCGACCAGGTGGTGAGCAGCAGCGCCGCGCGCAGGGCGACGGTCCGCACGAGCAGGGGTATGCCGCCGCGTGCCGCGCGCAGCACCCCGGCTCCGTGGAAGGTGAGCGAGGACCCCAGGCGGCGGGCGCCCCGGACGACGACGACCACGAGGCCGAGCGCCATACCCGTCTGTGCCAGGACCGTCCCGATCGCGGCGCCGGCGATGCCCCACCCGACGCCGTGCACGAGCAGCAGCGACAGCAGGGCGTTGGCGGAGAAGCCGACCACCGAGGCGACCAGCGGGGTGCGGGTGTCCTGGAGGCCCCGCAGGACGCCGGTCGCAGCCAGCACGACGAGCATCGAGGGGATGCCGAGCGCCGACCAGCGCAGGTAGGTCACCGCCTCGGCCGAGACGTCGGGTCCGGCGCCGAAGAGCTGCACGAGCGGCCCCGCCAGGACGGCGGTGACGACCGCGCCCACCGTCCCGAGGAGCAGCGCCAGCCAGATGCCGTCGATGCCGGCGCTGACGGCGCCGCGCTGGTCACCGGCCCCGAGGCGACGGGCCACGACCGCCGTGGTGCCGTAGGCCAGGAAGACGAAGATGTTGACGGCGGTGAGCAGGACCGCGCTCGCGACGCCGAGGCCGGCCAGGGCGGAGGTGCCGAGGTAGCCGACGATGGCCGAGTCGGCGAGCAGGAACAGCGGCTCGGCCACGAGGGCGAGGAACGCCGGGACGGCCAGGCGCAGGATCTCCCTGGCCTGGCCGTCCCGTGGTGCGGTATGGCTCACCCGACCGAGTCTGTCACCGGCGGGCGACACCCCCGGTCATCGGGCTGCGGCCTCCTCCGGCACGCGCTCTCCCTCGATGCTCTGCTGACCGCGGTGGGTGACGGTGATCTTGCGCGGCTTGGCCTCCTCGGCCACCGGGAAGGTCAGCGTGAGCACACCGTCGGTGTAGTCGGCCTCGATGCGGTCCAGCGCCACCCCGTAGCCGAGGGTCAGCTGCCGGGCGAAGGTGCCGGCGGGCCGCTCGTGAGAGAGCCACTGCTCGACGTCGGTCTGCTCCCGGCGCTCGGCTCGCAGGGTGAGGGTGCGGTCCTCGACGTCGATGTCGATCGACCCCGGGTCGACCCCGGGGAGGTCGACACGCGCGACGAAGTGGTCGCCGGCGCGGTAGAGGTCCATCGGCATGGCGGACGCGGTGGTGGGGGCCGTGCGCAGCTCGGACATCAGGCGGTCCATCTCGCGCAGCGGGTCGAAGCGGTTCATCAGGGTTCCTCCTTGTCTCGACGCGGGTGCATTGGCACTCGTGCTTATAGAGTGCTAAACGCGGGTGGGGGTGTCAACCTTCCCGAGGGGGTCGAGGAAGACTTTTCCTCCACAGGGTGTGCGGGGAGTCCTTGCAGGTCAGCGCGGTGGTGTGACTCAAGTTTCTGGGCTGTCCACAGCACTGTCCACACCTGCCTGCGGCGTGCCGGTCTGTCGTCCCCACCGTGTCCCCAGGGTGTCCACACGTCCTCCACAGGGCAGTGCTGCGGGCCGGGTCCCGGGGCCGTACGGTGGGCCGTCGGCGACTTCGCGCGAGGGTCTGTCGGTGGGCGGTGCTGCACTGGTCCGCACAGGAGTTCGATAGTCGGGAGGCCGGTATGGCGCTGAGCGAGATGGAGGTCTACGGACCGCCGGACCAGGGCCCGCGTGGGGGCCCGGAGGACCGCCTGCCGCCGCAGGACGTCGCCGCCGAGCGTAGCGCGCTGGGCTCGATGATGCTGTCCAAGGATGCCATCGCCGAGTGCTCGGAGATGGTCAAGGCGCAGGACTTCTACCGCCCCGCGCACGAGACGATCTTCGAGGCCTGCGTCGACCTCTACTCGCGCGGCGAGCCGGTGGATGCGATCACCGTCGGCGACGAGCTGACCAAGCGGGGCGACCTGCAGCGGATCGGCGGCACGGCATACCTCCACCAGCTCATCGCCGAGGTGCCGACAGCCGCCAACGCCGCGTTCTACGCCGAGATCGTCGCCGAGCGAGCGGTGTTGCGCCGGCTGGTCGACGCCGGCACGCGGATCGTCCAGATCGGCTACCAGGGCGGCGACGTCGAGGACATCGTCAACGCCGCCCAGGCGGAGGTGTATGCCGTCGCGGACAAGCGTGGCGGCGAGGACTACCAGGCGCTCGGCATGCTCATCGAGCCCACGATGGACGAGATCGAGCACGCGGCCGGGTCCTCGGGAGAGATGACCGGCGTGCCGACGGGCTTCGCCGAGCTCGACGAGCTGACCAACGGCCTGCACCCCGGTCAGATGGTCATCATCGCCGCCCGCCCGGCTGTCGGGAAGGCGCTCGCGCTGGAGACCCCGCTGCCGACGCCCGGCGGCTGGACCACCATGGGCGAGGTCACCGTCGGTGACGAGCTGCTGGGGGCTGACGGTCGGCCGACCTCCGTCGTCGCGGCGACCGAGGTCATGCACGACCGTCCCTGCTACGAGGTGGAGTTCTCCGACGGGTCGGTCATCGTGGCCGACGAGGAGCATCTGTGGGCATGTGCTGAGGGTGACGGGCACCGCGTCCTGACGACCGGAGAAGCTGTCACCGCTCTGGAAGCCGGAGACAGTCTGCAGATCGGACGAGGCGGAGACCAACCGGAGACCTGGGCCGTCCGTGAGATCCGCTCCGTGGCGTCGGTCCCGGTGCGCTGCGTGCAGGTGGCCGCTCGTGACCACCTCTATCTTGCGGGTCGGTCCATGATCCCGACCCACAACTCGACCATCGCCCTGGACTTCGCCCGGGCCGCGGCGATCAAGCACCAGATGGCGACGGTCGTCTTCTCCCTGGAGATGAGCCGGACCGAGATCACCATGCGCCTGCTGTCGGCGGAGTCGGAGATCCCGCTGCAGAACATGCGCAAGGGCAACATGCGCGACCGCGATTGGACGCGGCTGGCCGAGACGCAGGGCCGCATCACCGATGCGCCGCTGTTCATCGACGACAGCCCCAACATGTCGCTCATGGAGATCCGGGCCAAGTGCCGCCGGCTCAAGCAGCGCAACAACCTGCGGATGGTCATCATCGACTACCTGCAGCTCATGAGCTCGGGCAAGCGCGTGGAGTCGCGCCAGCAGGAGGTCGCCGAGTTCTCCCGGGCGCTCAAGCTGCTGGCCAAGGAGCTCGAGGTGCCGGTCATCGCGCTCTCCCAGCTCAACCGTGGGCCGGAGCAGCGAACGGACAAGAAGCCGCAGATGAGCGACCTGCGCGAGTCCGGGTGTCTCACCGCGGACACCCGTGTCCTGCGTGCCGACACCGGTGCCGAGGTCACCCTGGGGGAGCTGCACGAACGAGGCGCGAAGGATGTGCCCGTCTGGTCGCTGGACGAGTCCCTCCGCTACGTCCGACGGCACCTGACCCACGTCTTCCGCACGGGCCGCAAGCCGGTGTTCCGGCTCACCCTGGCCTCGGGCAAGACGGTCACTGCCACCGAGAACCATCCCTTCCTGACCTACGACGGCTGGAAGCAGCTGGGGGACCTGCACGACGGAGACCGGCTCGCGGTGCCGCGTCACGTGCCGGCACCCGAGCAGCACGAGCCGTGGGACGACGACCACCGTGTGGTGCTGCTCGCCCACATGCTGGGGGACGGGTCGATGCTGCGGCGGCAGCCGCTGCGCTATGCCTCCATCGATGAGGAGAACCTGCGCGCGGTCACCGCGGCGGCCCTGTCGTTCGGTGTGATGGCCGTCCGCGACGAGTATGCCGCGGCGCGATGCACGACCTTGCGGCTGCGGGCGCCCTTCCGGCTCGCCCGGGGACGGCGCAACCCGATCGCCGAGTGGCTGGACGACCTGGGCGTGTTCGACAGGCGGAGCCACGAGAAGTTCGTCCCAGAGCAGGTGTTCCACCTGTCGAAGCGGCAGATCGGCCTCTTCCTACACCACCTCTGGGCCACCGACGGGTCGGTGACGGTCAACCGGACGCAGGACGGCGGCCGCGTCTACTACGCCTCGACCTCCCGACGTCTCGTCGACGACATCAGCCGCTTGCTGCTGAGATTCGGGATCTCGTGCCGCATCCGCACCGTGCGGAAGACGGGCTACCGGGACGGCTACACCCTGGACATCTCCGGATCGGACAGTCAGCGCCGCTTCCTCCAGGAGATCGGCGTGTTCGGTGGTCGATCTGCCTCGGCGGCGCAGCTGCTCGAGGTCATCCGTGACCGCCAGGCCAACACCAACGTCGACACCGTGCCCCGAGAGATCTGGGGTGACGTGCGGCGCGTCATGGGCGACCGCGGCATGACCACCCGGCAGCTGCAGGCAGCGGCAGGCTCGCAGTACTGCGGGAGCACCTTCTACCGGCACGCTCCCTCCCGGGAGCGGCTGGGCCGGATCGCCACCGTGCTGAACAGCGCCGAGCTGGAGCTGTATGCCGTGAACGACGTCTTCTGGGACGAGGTGCGCTCCGTCGAGCTCGTGGGGATCGAGGAGGTCTACGACGCGACCGTGCTGGGCAACCACAACTTCGTGGCCAACGGCATCGCCGTCCACAACTCGATCGAGCAGGACGCGGACGTCGTCATCCTGCTGCACCGCGAGTCGCTCTACGAGCGCGAGTCACCCCGTGAGGGCGAGGCGGACGTCATCGTCGCCAAGCACAGGAACGGCCCGACGGACACCGTGGTGGTCGCCTTCCAGGGGCACTACAGTCGGTTCACCAACATGGCGAGCAACTTCTAGGCGCCGTCGTCGGCGGGTGCGGTGGCCGTGGGGCTCGTCGTCTCCCGCGTGAGGGCGGGCACCAGTGTCGAGATGCAGCCAATCTTGCGCAGCGACCGTCCCTATGTAACATTCCCCACGGTTATCGTAAGAGCGATCTTCATCACTTTTCGTTATGAGTGTTGCTTCAGCGGTGTGCTGATCGACACGGAGGCAGGCCTATGACGCTCACGTTCGCGCAGGTCATGGACAGCGCCGGTATCGACCCGTTGGAGGCGTTGGTGATTCGGCACGCCTACGTGCGTGAGCACGGGGACGGATCAGCGGGGATCCACGGGGACTCCTCTGATGCCGAGATCATGGGTTACACCAGCAATCAGTCGGCCAACACCCGCGCCTTCCCGGCCGCACCGCCCGGCGTCTGGGTGGTGTTCCTGCCCGAGGGCGGTGACCGTGCTCGCCTGTGGTCGGTGGTCCGGAATCATGGTGAGACTTCCAACGACGGCGTCAGGCGCACGTTCGACCTGGAGCGGTCGGACCAGCTGAGCGACCTGCAGTCACGTCTGGTGATCGGTTGGAGGTCACCGCGCACCTGGGCGCTCAAGGCCACGACGGCGGCGCGCTATCCGGTCATGGAGATCGCCGACGCCGAGCCTGTATGGTTCCCCGGCTTCGACGCGCTCACGTTGGACTACTCACAGCTGCAGGCGGTGGTCCGTGAGCACCGGTACGCCACCTGGCGAACCGCGCTCTCATCGGTCATGGGCATCTACCTCATCACCGACACCCGGGACGGTCGACAGTACGTCGGCAAGGCAGACGGCACCGAGAGTGTGCTGCAGCGCTGGACTGCCTACGCGGCCAACGGCCACGGAGGGAACGTGGAGCTCAAGGGACGTGACCCGATGACTTTCCGTTTCTCGGTGCTGCGCGTGTTTGACCCTGCCACGCCGACGCGGGAGATCAACGCCGCCGAGAGCCACTACAAGCGTGCACTCGACTCCCGCCGACACGGGCTCAACCGCAACTGACGGAACCACCAGGTGCGCGACCGGTGTCCAACGCCGATCTGTCGAGCAGTGAATCGGCAACTGTCGCGGCGCGGGAAGGCCGCTGCGCAGAGGCTCTTCGGTGATGGTCGAGGATGGGGGCACGCACCACGAGAGGACGCCCCACCTTGCCGTCGAAGCCGGACGCCAACTTCATCTGGTCCATCGCCAACTTGTTGCGCGGGCCGTACAAGCCCAAGGAGTACGGCGACGTCGTCCTGCCGATGACGATCCTGCGCCGCCTCGACTGCGTTCTGGCAGCGACGAAAGAGGCCGTGCTGGCCGAGCAGAAGCGCTCGGGTGACCAGACGGCCAAGGACCTGCTGGACGTCAAACTGCGCAAGGCAGCGAAGTACTCGTTCTACAACACCTCGCCCTACACGCTCCCGTCGCTGACCGGCGACAGCGCCAACATCAAGGCCAACCTGCTGTCCTACGTCGACGGCTTCAGCGACAACGTTCGCGACGTCTTCACCCGGTTCGGGTTCGAGGAGCAGGTGCAGCGGCTCGAGGAGGCCAACGCCCTCTACCTGGTTGTCCAGGAGTTCGCCAAGCTCGACCTGCGCCCCCAGCACGTCAGCAACACCGAGATGGGCTCGGTCTTCGAGGAGCTGATCCGCAAGTTCGCGGAGGCGAGCAACGAAACCGCTGGTGAACACTTCACCCCCCGTGAGGTCATCGCCCTCATGGTCGACCTGCTGCTGGTCGGCGACGAGGACGCGACCACCCCGGGCAAGGCTGTGAACCGTCGCGTCTACGATCCCGCGGCCGGCACCGGTGGGATGCTCTCGACGATGGACGAGCACCTGCGCGAGCAGAACCCGGCCGCCCGGCTGCTGATGGCTGGGCAGGAGATCAACCCCAGCTCGTATGCCGTGTGCAAGGCGGACATGATCATCAAGGGTCAGCCGGTGGACGCCATCGCCCTGGGAAACACGCTCACCGACGACGCCCACGCGGGCAAGGACTTCCACTACTGCCTCTCCAACCCGCCGTTCGGGGTGGAGTGGAAGACCTCCCAGCGCGAGGTCGTCAAGGAGCACAAGCAGCTCGGCTTCAACGGACGCTTTGGGCCCGGCCTGCCGGCCGTCTCCGACGGATCCATGCTGTTCCTGCTCCACCTCATCGACAAGATGCGGACAGTCGACCCCGACGACGAGAATGTGCGAGGAAGGGCAGCGATCGTCCTCAATGGGTCGCCCCTGTTTACCGGACGTGCAGGATCAGGCGAGTCGGAGATCCGCCGCTGGGTCATCGAGTCCGACCTGCTCGACGCGATCATCGCCCTGCCAACCGACATGTTCTACAACACCGGCATCGCCACCTACATCTGGGTCCTCGACCGCAAGAAGCCGTCCGAGCGCCGCGGCTACGTCCAACTCATCGACGGCTCGGGCATGTTCACCAAGATGCGCAAGTCGCTGGGGTCCAAGCGCAAGGAGCTGGCGCCGGCCGGCATCGAGACCCTCGTCAAGCTGTACGCCGCGTTCGACAACACCGCCGACAGGCGCTCCAAGGTCTTCCCGGGCGAGGCCTTCGGCTTTCACACCATCACCGTCGAACGTCCGCTACGCCTGGCCTACCAGGCCACGACTGAGCGCATAGATGCGGCGATCGCGGCCAACGCCGTCCAGAAGCTTGACGAGACTACCCAGGAGCAGCTCCGTCGCGCGTTGCAGACTCTCGACCGCGACACCGTGTGGAAGGAGCGGCCCGCGTTCGACCAGGCCCTGGGCAAGGCGCTCGGGGAGGCCAGCCTCCAGGTCGGATCACCGGTCCGCAAGGCCATTCACGCCGCGCTCGGTGAACGGGACGAGACCGCGGAGGTCTGCGCGGACGCCAAAGCAAACCCGGAGCCGGACCCGAAGCTCCGCGACACCGAGAACGTCCCTCTCGGTCAGGACGTCGACGAGTATGTCGAACGTGAGGTCCTCCCGTACGTCCCCGACGCCTGGGTCGACCACGCCAAGACCAAGATCGGCTACGAAATCCCCTTCACCCGCCACTTCTACGAGTACGTTCCACCCCGCCCGCTCGAGGATATTGACGCCGACGTCAAGCGGCTCATTGCCGAGATCCAGGACCTGTTCGCGGAGCTCGAGTCGTGACTCAGGTTCGCGAGGCTCGTCTGAGCCATCTGGGCAGCGTGACGCTCGGCAAGATGATCCAGTCGACCGGTGCCGACGGGTCCGTCGACTTGCCCTACGTGCGGGCGGCTCACATCCAACCTATGGGTCGGTGGCACGAGGCAACGCCCAAGACCATGCCGTTCTCGCCGGTTGAGGCAAGGGACCTTGACATTCGACGTGACGACGTCCTCGTCGTCGAAGGCGGTGCCGGCTTCGGGCGTGCGTTTCGAGTTGCGGCAGACATGCCAGGGTGGGGCTACCAAAATTCCATCGTGCGCATCCGACCTAAGGCAGGCAGGGCAGACGGTCGATTTCTCGCCTACGCGCTGCAGTCGGCCCTTGACACGGGGCGCATCGCGCTGGAGACGAGTGTCGCCACGATCCCTCACTTCACTGCGGAGAAGGTCTCCGCCTTCAGGGTGCCTGCACCCGCCCTACGGGTGCAGAGTGCTGTCGCTGACTTCTTGGACCGGGAGACGGCGAAGATCGATGCGCTGATCGCTAAGCAGGAAGCGTTGACACGCTCCGTCTTGGAGCATCGAGACGCGGTGATTCTAGGCCTGATCACGGGGGGCAAGGGCGCGGCGAAGCGTGAAGCGTCGGGGGTCGACTGGATCGGTGACATGCCGGAGCACTGGGAGACCAGGCCGCTGCGCCACGTTCTCGCTTCCGTCGAAACGGGTGTGTGGGGTTCCGATCCCGCAGTGGAGGGGGAGGGTACCCCGTGCGCTCGAGTGGCAGACTTCGACCGGGAGCGGCTGCAGGTAACCGACCCGATCCCAACGCTTCGTGAGGTGTCGGTCGAGGACGTTCGTCGGCGCGGATTGCGCCGGGGTGACCTCCTGATCGAGAGGTCAGGCGGAACCCAGGCCAACCCCGTCGGGTTCGTGGTCTCTTTCGAGAGCGACACTGAGGCAGTCTGCTCCAACTTCATTTCACGGTTGCGGCTCCAGGACGGCATGAACCATAGGTACTGGCTCTACGCCTTCTATGCCGCGCGCCTGACGCGCATCACCGAGAAGTGGACCAAGCAAACGACAGGCATCCAGAACCTCGACTTCGGCGGCTTCTCTTCCGAGCACTTCCCCTGCCCACCATCATCGGAGCAGGACGAGATCGTGGCGGAGATCGACCAGCTCATGTCCAGCACCGGTGCCCAACTGCAGCGGCAGCGCTCACTTGGTCAACTGCTGGTCGAGCGGCGTGCGGCCTTGATCACTGCGGCGGTCACGGGCAGGTTGGACGTCACCACCTACGGAAAGGCGGGCTGAGGCGTGGCGGTGGAGCACGAGCGGCAGCTCGAGGACGAGTTGTGCGACCACCTCGGGGCGCATGGGTGGGTCTACGAGCCAGGCTCCACCGGCTACGACAAGAAGCGGGCGCTGTGGCCCGATGACCTGTTCGCCTGGCTGGAGGCCACCCAGCCGGAAACACTCGCCGCAATCGTGAAGATCGACAAGGATCGGGAGCGACTGCTGGACCGGCTTGCCGAGTCGCTGGACCGTCCTCTCGACGCCGGTGGCGGCACCCTGGCGGCGTTGCGGTACGGGGTCAAGTTCACCAAGCAGCTGGACCTGTGTCAGTTCCGGCCGACGGAGTCGATGAACCCGACGACCACGAGGCGGTATGCCCAGAACCGGTTGCGGGTGGCGCGGCAGGTGTACTACTCGGAGAACAAGACCGACTCGATCGACTTGGTCTTCTTCGTCAACGGCCTGCCGGTCGCCACAGCGGAGCTAAAGAGCGAGTTCCAGCAGGACGTGCACGAGGCTATCCGCCAGTATCGCCACGACCGCCCGCCGGTGGACCACAGGACTCGTCGGCGGGAGCCGCTGCTGGCGCCTGGTCACCGGGCCCTGGTCCACTTCGCGGTGGACAACGCCGAGGTCTACATGACGACTCAGCTTGCTGGACCGGAGACCCGCTTCCTGCCGTTCAACCGCGGCGACGCCGGCCACGCCGGGAACCCGCCGAACCCGCACGGGGCGGCTACGGCATACCTGTGGGAAGAGGTGCTCGACCGCGACACCTGGCTGAACATCCTGGGCAAGTTCATGCACGTGCAGGTGAGCAAGCGCAGGGACCCCGCGATGGGCAGGATCACCCGGTCCTCGACGGTGATCTTCCCTCGCTATCACCAGCACGACGCGGTCACCAAGCTCCTGGCCGATGCGAAGAAGGACGGGCCGGGGCAGCGGTACCTGGTGCAGCACTCGGCCGGGTCGGGCAAGACCAACTCGATCGCGTGGCTCTCGCACCAACTCTCCACGCTGCACGACGCCGGCTCGGACAAGGTGTTCGACTCGGTGCTGGTGATCACCGACCGCACGGTGCTGGACGACCAGCTGCAGGACGCGATCTACCAGATCGACCACAAGCGGGGCGTGGTGCTCCCGATCGGGCAAGGCACCGACAGCGACTTCGCCAATCGGTTCTCGTCCAAGTCGCAGGCCCTGACCGAGGCGCTGACCACTGGCGGGGCGATCATCGTCGTCACCATCCAGACGGTTCCGTTCGCGCTGGAGGCGATCCGGGAGTCCAAGGCGCTGGCGGGCAAGCGGTTCGCGGTGATCATCGACGAGGCCCACTCCTCCCAGACAGGGGAGTCCGCCAACAAGCTGCGACAGACCCTGTCGGGCAAGGTGCTCGACGACGTCACCGACGGGGACGGCACAGTCGGTGTTGACGACCTGGTCCGGCTGGAGCTCGAGGGCCGGGGCGCGCTGCCGAACGTCTCCTTCTTCGCCTTCACCGCGACCCCGAAGGGCAAGACGCTGCAGATGTTCGGCACCTCCGACACGGGGGAGGAGGTCGACAAGAGACCGTTCCACCTGTACTCGATGCAGCAGGCCATCGAGGAAGGCTTCATCCTCGACGTGCTCAAGAACTACACCACATACCGGACCGCGTTCCGCCTGGTCCACGGCGGGCAGGACTACGACTCCGAGACGGTCGACCGGTCCAAGGCGATGAAGTCGGTGATGCAGTGGGTCAAGCTGCACCCCCACAACATCAGCCAGAAGGTCGCGATCATCGTCGAGCACTTCCGCGCCAACGTCGCACCCCTGCTCGACGGCAACGCCAAAGCCATGGTCGTGACCGACTCCCGCAAGTCCGCGGTGCGCTACAAGCTGGCGATGGACAAGTACATCGCCGAGCACCACCTGACCGACGTCGCCACCCTGGTCGCGTTCTCCGGGTCGGTCGAAGACCCCGAGTCCGGGCCGGAGGAGTTCACCGAGCACTCGATGAACACGGACCTGCGCGGCCGGACGATCCCGGAGGCGCTGGGGACGGACGAGTACCAGGTGCTGATCGTGGCGAACAAGTACCAGACCGGCTTCGACCAGCCGCTGCTCTGCGCGATGTATGTAGACAAGCGGCTCGACGGGGTGCAGTGCGTCCAGACCCTGTCCCGGCTCAACCGGGTGTATCCGGGCAAGACCACCTACGTGCTGGACTTCGTCAACCAGGCAGAGGACGTGCTGGCGGCGTTCAAGGTCTATTACGAGGGTGCCTACCTGACGCAGGCTAGCGATCCCAACATCGTCTTCGACCAGTGGGACAAGCTCGCTGGGGTCGGACTCTTCGACGACGTCGACGTCGACGCCTGCGCGAAGGCCTACTGGGGCGACGGGACCACCAGGCCCAGCCAGGGGAAGCTGTCTGCTGCGCTGGCGCCGGTCAAGGAACGGTTCAACACGGCATACCGGCGGGCGCTGCAGAACCGGGACGACAGCGAGACCGACCGGCTCGACACCTTCCGCCGTGACCTGCGCACGTTCGTCAGCACGTATGACTTCCTCGCCGCGATCGTCGACTACGACGACGTCGAGCTGGAGAAGCGCGCGACCTTCGCGCGTCTGCTCGCCGAGGCGCTCAAGGACTCCAACCGGCACGAGGACACCATCGACCTCTCCGACGTCACCCTGACCCACCACGCGCTGCACAAGCAGCTCGAGCAGGAGCTCGACCTGGCGACCGGACAGGCTGAGGGGCTCGCGTCCGTCCTCGCAGCCGGGTCACGCGGTCGTCATGAGGCCGACCTGGTGCCGTGGTCGGAGGTGCTGGCCCACATCAACAGCCTCTTCGAAGGCGACGGCCTCTCCGACGGCGACCAGGTTTCCGCGGTCGAGACCGTGCTGCGCAAGATGCTCGAGAACGAGGACCTGCGTGCGCAAGCGGTGGCCAACAACAAGACTGACTTCTTCTCGGGGCCGGACTTGTGGAACACCATCCAGGAGGTGATCGTCGAGGCCACCGACAGTCAGCAGCGCGGGCTTGAACGCCTGGCCGCCGACCGGTCCCGCGAGGAGATCCTGACCATTATGGGGATGATGAAGCTCTGGGAGACGCTGCGCGAGTCAGCCTGACCCACTCCAAGGTCAGGACGTGGGCCGGCCGGCCCCCACCCCGGTGTCGGGGTAGCGCTCCAGGGCCCACCGGCGCTGGCCGGCGGCGCGCTCCAGTGCCACGCGATCCTTGGCCGGCAGGTCGTCGTGCAGCAGCCATTCCTCCAGGGTCGCGAGCTCCCACGACAGACGTGAGCGCACCCGGTCGAACATTTGACGGCAGCTGCGCGAACAGAACCTCGTGGGTCTGCCGGCTGCGTACCCGGACGGCCACGCGCACATCTGATCGCACACGGGGTTGAGGCACCGGTACTCGGTTCCCGGCTGCACGGTCTCCTCCAGGCCGCTCACGACGTCGGTCGCGACAGGCTCGGCGATGGACTGCAGGTAGGTCTGCAAGGTTCGCTTCAAGGCGCCACCTCGGCGCTCGGGATGCTGGTCAGGCATCGTGGTTGGTAGGCGCCCCATGGTATCTCCTCTAGTCGTTAATGGCGATCTTAGCGGCGGCGAGCCGCGGGATTTATGACTAGCCGATCTGACCGGCCACAACGTCCAAAAGTAGACGGGTCACAGCAAGTGAGCAGCGGAGCCATGCGCGTGCAGCGACATCTCTCCAACTGACACCACGGGAGGTGGGAACTGCGCATAACTGGACGGAAATGGTTGCGCTAGGGGCAGCACTCCGCTAGGTTCCCCTTAGGTCTCTTCGCCCCCGCTCCGGACGGAGTGAGGGCGCACCGGCTGCTACCGGTACGCCCTCAGCGACAGACCCGACTGAACGCTGCGAAAGCGAGGATCCGTCATGGGTCAGTCTAGGGATGCCGTGTGCCCGCGGCCAGCCCGTGTGGTCTCTTGGACGTTCCGGTTCGACACCGGCCCTCAGGTCTGGGACTGGACGACCGGGCCGCCTGATGTGCGTGCCTTGCGTTCGATCCGTGCCCCGCGATCGACGGAGAAGAGCCGCCACATCCCTGTCCAGGCTCACTCCGTCACGCTCGACGGTCCGATCCGTCTGGAGTCCGGGCTTGAGCACGACCTGGTGCGTGAGCTCGACCGTGACCCGGACGTGAAGTGGATGATGTCGCAACCCGTCAGGCTCGGGCTCAGGACGGCTGACGGTCGGTCCCGAGTGCACACTCCCGACCTCCTGGTGCTCGGGCGGGAGAGTGCCGTGACCATCTGGGACGTCCGGCCCGTCCAGCGGCAGGACGAGAAGTTCGTCGAGAATCGCGACCTGACCGAGGCAGCGTGCGTCGAGGTGGGGTGGGGCTATCGGGTCTACGGCGGCGCCTCGCCCGTGCGGCGGGACAACGTGCGGTGGCTAACGGCATACCGGCGGGCGATGCCGTGGTACCCGGCCGCCCGGGACGAGCTCGTCCGGATCTGCCGGGATCCCGGCGCGAACGTCGGGGTGGTTCTGGACGCGGACCGAGGCGCAGGGCATCTGGTCAGCGCGATGTGGCACTACGCCTGGATTGGTGCCCTCGTCGTCGACCTCGACCAGCCGATAGGCCGAACGACTCCTATTCGTGCGCTCCGGGACATGCCGTGAGCGACCCGGCCGTTCCCCTCACGCTCGGGTCGCGGATCCTGAGCGAGGACGGTTACGCGGTCGTCACGGACCTGGAGCGCCACGGGGTGCGTCTGCGCTTCTCCACCGGAGAAGACCGGTCCGTGACCTTCACCCAGCTTCAGGCGCGATCGGTCGGTGACGACGGTCCACAGGCCGTCCACGTCTCCCTGTTCCCGTGGTGGCTTCAGCTCGAGGATTCGGTGCGCCGCGAGGCACTCTTCAAGCAGGAATGCGTCCTCGAGGCACGGACCGGGTTCCGCTTCGGGCTGCGCGAGCTCGCCCAGCCCGGTGAGCCCTTCTACCCGTTCGGTGACGACTTCGGCCTCAGCCTGGCGGCGCGGTACCGCGAGATGAGCAAAGTCGTCTCCTTCGAACGCTTCACCGACCGGGCGGTGATGCGCCGGGTCTACGACGGGGAACTGCAAGACCACAGGATCGCCCCCCGCACGCTGCAACGGTGGGACAACCTCTGGGCCAGCGGCGGGCTTCGGCGCCTCGTCGACGGGCGCGCAATCAAGGGCCGACAGGCCTTCGACGTCATCGATGCCGACTTCAGACGGCTTGCCCTGGAAAAGTTCGCGCAGTACGACGGCTCGAAGAGCCGGCCCAACCTGCAGGAGATCGAACGACAGATCCGCGTGGCCCTCAAGAACGAGGGCATCACCGACCCGCACCTGCCGGACCGGATCACCCAGGAATTCCTCAGCTACCACTGGCGAGCGACCGGATCCTCAGTGCGGGCCCAACGCTCCAAGTCCCTGCGCCGAGTCGCCGGACACCAGAGCTACCCGGCCCAGCACCCGTCCGAGCTCGCCACCGACCTGACCATCGCCAACAACTTCGTCCTCGACCCCCTGCGGGAGCGCGCCATCAACGTCGAGGTCGGCGTCATCCACTCGATCGCCACACGGGTCATCCACGGCATACGAGTGTTTCCGCGGGGAGCCCGCGGCATCGACGTCGGGCTCCTCATTTATGACGCCATGCGGCAGTTCGCCATGGTCGTCGACGGCACCACCATCGATGACTTCCGCTGGTGCGGCATCCCCGAGTCCCTCGATCTGGGCGGCAACCCCGTCCACATCGGCAGACGACCCACTGTCAAGCGTGACCTGACGATCCAAGGAGTGCACTACCTGCCCGGGGTGGCCCCCACCTCCTTGCGCAGCGACCACGGCAGCATCTTCGTCGGCGAGCACTTCCGCGCCCTGCTGAACCACTTCGGCATCGAGTTGCGGCTCTCGCGCGGCAAGAAGCCCACGGACAACCCGCACTCCGAGCGGAAGATGGAGGACCTCGAACGGGCCTACCAGCAGGTGCCCGGATACAAGGGCCGCTCCATCCACCAGCGGGGACGCTTCATCGGCATCGAGGCGGACGAGCCGCTCTTGACCGCCGACGAGCTCGAGCGCCACTTCCGACGATGGGTCGCCCTCGACTACCACCGGATGCCGCACGACGGACTCACCCTGCCCGGAGCACCGGGCATCCGCCTGACCCCCTTGGAGATGCACGACGCCCTCGCGGACGCAACGGGCCGGATCCTCGTGCCGCAGCACCCCGACCTGCTCTACCAGTTCCTCCCGATCATCTGGCTGTCCCCCGGGCACGCCGGTGTCGAGCACAAGAACCTGACCTATGACGCTGTAGTCCTCGAGGACTTCCGTTCGGTTAGGCCCGGCACCTTCCGCGCCCAGGACTCGGCCATGCCCTTCCACATCGACCCGCGCGACGTGACACGCCTCTGGTTCCGCCACCCGGACACCGACCGGATCCACGAGATCCCGTGGAAGGCCCGGCACCTGATCCACGCACCCCTCGGCGATGTCGTCCGCGACCGCGCGCTTGAGCGGATAAAGGAGCGCGGCGGCAACCGATCCATCAACAGGACCCGCATCATGCGCCAGATCATCGAGGAGATCGGGGAGCTCACCACCGCCCCGACTACGGACGAGTGGCGCGCCAGACTCGCGGCAGCGCAACTGCGCTGGGAGCAATCGCAACGCGACCATGCCGAGGTCGCCGACGCTCACCGCGTGCTCGAGGAGCAGGCCGCGGCGGGGCTGCCGAGGATCCGCCGGCCAGAGCCAAGCACGACGCCCGACGGGGCCGAGGACCCGTTCGACTTCGACGCCGCGCTTCCGGACTACGACGAGGAGGCGATCTGATGGACGCGCGCCTGTGGCACCAGCAAGCGACCGCGCCACCGGTCGAGCTTCCCGCGCCGGTACGGGTGGAGGTGTTCGACGAGATGCCGGACGCGGATCAGGACGCCCACTGGGAGGTGCTCAGCTCTGGGTTGGCGACCGTGGTCCTGCCGTCGGTGCTGGCGCGGCGTGCCACCACGCGACTGACCCGGCTGGTGGAGCGCAACGCGCTTCGACCGCCTGGTGCGAAGGCGATCGGGTCGGTCAGCGCCCCGTTCGCGGTTGGCAAGTCCACGTTCGTCAAGGACTGGGCGCAGGCGGCATACCGAGACCTGCTCGGCCCCGCCTGCGCGGACCCGCGGCCGACGTGGAACCCCGAACCGGGGGTGACCGCGGACTGGATCCCGCACGCCTACATCACTCTGCGGGCCGCCTCCAGGATCCGTGACGTGCTCGCCGCGCTGCTGCTCACGATGGGCTACCCCAGCGAGGGCCTGGTCCGGGTCACCACGACACGGGTGGTGCACGCCTTCCGGCAGCACGGGGTGCGGCTGCTGCTGATCGACGACGCCCACTTCCTGGACGTGTCCAACAAGGACTCCCGGGACATGCTCGACTTCCTCAAGTACCTGAACACCGAGCTCGGTGAGCTGGGCGGCACGATGATCCTCATCGGCGCCGACCTGCACGACTCGCCGATCTATCTGGACCCTCAGATCAACGCTCGCCTCGAACGGGTCACGCTGCGCCCCTACGGGTTCGCCACTGAGGAGGAGAAGCGGGAATGGCAGCGGTTCCTCAAGGACGCCGAGGCCGTCCTGCTGCCCTACTTCGACTGTGCCCCGCCGGGGGTGTTCGCCCGCGACCTCGCCGGCCATATCTGGCGCCGCTCCCAGGGCTACGTCGGCGACACGGCCCTGCTGCTCACCGAGGCTCTGCTGGCCGCGTTCGACGACGGCTCGGAGACGATCACCACCGACCACCTCGACGCCGTCCCCCTGTCGGCCAGGGCGACCGCGGGCGAGGTCGACCTGCGCACCGCGACGGCCCGGCCCTCGAAGCGTCGGGCCAAGGTGGGTGCCTCGTGAGCGCCTCCCCGCTGCCGGTCAGGCCCGCGCCCCGCCCCGGGGAGCCGCTGTCCTCGTATGCGGCCCGGCTGGCCGACGCCAACGGCCTGGCCCGGGGCCGGGTCCTCCCGGCGTGGCGGCACGACATCGACGTCCCGATGAGGGAGCTGTCCGCGATCGGCTCCCTCGCCGCGCTCGACCCAGGGGCGGCGACGCAGCTGACGATGGACCGCTACCCGTTGGCCATCCGTGGCCACGGGCCCCAGCGACGCCACGGATGGCGACTGCACCACGCCGTGGCCTGGGTCTGCCCGTCCTGCACAGTGTCGACCGGCCACCGGGAGCTGCTGTGGCAGACCGCGTTGGTCCCGGTCTGCCTGCACTGCTCCTGCTACCTGATCCGAGCCCGCTCCCCGCACGTCGCCGTGCCCGCGCCCCCGCGCGTCCTTGAGATCGTCCAGACCCTGGCAAGGCTGGCCGAGGCCTCGGTCGAGGACCGAGGCGCCAGACAGGTGCTGTACCGGCGGCGACGCCGCTGCCAAGACTTGGCTGCCACCCTCAACGGCGACTCCTTGGACCTGGGTGGGGACCTGCCACCGGTGGACCTGGCCGCGGCTCGACGGTGGGGTGCCTACCCTTGTCCGGACCCGGCCACCGTCGCGGCGCTGCTCGTCCTCACCGGACGACGACGTGGTCGACGCAGCAAGCCGGCTCACCTGCGCTGCCACCAAACGGCCCTCTTCACCGACGCCGACCGCGACCGGCTCGACTGGTTCCTCACCCGGCTGCGCCACCACGTAGATCACGACGACCTGCGCACGGGCCACGTCCCCAGCATGCTCCCCCCACCCCAGGGCGACGACGCTCGGAAGCCCGGGGCGTGGCTGTCGCTGACCCGTGCCGCCACCGCACTGCACATGCTCATCAGCCAGGCCACCGGCGATACCGCGACGCCGGGAGAGGCGATGGCCGCGCTCGGGATCGCGGGTATCCCCTCCTGCGTCCTCATCGACGGCATCGACGCAGGGCAGGGCATGCGTGAGCAGGACGGCGACCTGCTCACCACCGCGCTGCAGGAGCTGCTCGCGGCCGGGCTGATCGACTACCAGCGCCGCCGCGACACTCTTCGACCCGTCAGCCGGCTGCCCAAGACCACCCACCGGCGGCTGCCCACGGCGATCGCGACGAAACCGGCCTTCAGGAGACTGGCGCTGGCATGGATCTGGACCAGGTTCACCCACGGCCCCATGCGCTCCAGCCCCTGGCCCACCACCCCCGACCGAGACGTCGCCGCATTCGACAAGCGGATCGACCCCGAGACGCGGCTGCTGCTGCACGAGACCGGGCAGCAACTCCTCGCCGACACCGACCTGCTCCAGATCCCCGCCACCCAGACCACGTGGGCCGGCATCGCCAGGAGGTACGGATGACACCCGACGACACGCTCTCCGTCGAGTCCTTGACGCAGGTGGCCAGGCGCTTCCTCAGGGCCATTGGCGACACCCCGTCTCGGCGATGGACGCCAGCTACTTCGAAGAGCTGCGCCTCATCGTCGAAAACCTCCTGACCGCCGCCAGCTGCACTTCCGCCCGACCCGAGCAACGGGTGTGGCTGGTGTGGGACTGCCAGGATCCCGTCGCCTGCTACCTGAGCGAGCAGGAGGCTACCGAGGCACGCGCCGACCTGCAGCACCAGCTCCTGTCCGACTACGGCGCGGGCACGGAGCTGCTGGACAGCATCACGGTCAGCGCCGCGACCCTCGAACCCGCCGAGTGCACCGCGACAGGAGTCAGTCGATGAGGGGCATCAGCCGCGAGGTCCTGGCCCGCGACGCCGCCTGGAGCCTGGCGGACGGGAACTGCAAGGGCATGGCCACCCGCTGGGGCCGGTGGGAACGCCACTACCTGACGGCCGAGGCCGTCGACGACCGCACCCGGGCCCTGATCGCACCGGCCGAGGTCTGCGCCGGATGCCCAATCGTCGCCGAGTGCGCCGACCTGGCCGAGCTGTCCGGGTACACAGGGATCGCCGGCGGCCGCGCCTACCGCAACGGCCGCGAAGACACCTACCGCCTCCGCGACCCTCACAAGCCACGACGCAGAACCGCATGACCGCTGCACCCGCACTGCCGATCTCCATAAGCCCCCGCGATGGAGAATCCATCGAGTCCTGGCTTGAGCACCTCGCCGACGCCAACGGCCTGACCACCGCCCAGCTCCTGACCCACCTGCGCAGCCGCGGTGCCAGCACCCGGTACCTGACTCTCGCGCCGGCACCAGGCACGATCCGTGCCCTTGCCGAGCTGGGTCGCACCACCCCGGACACCGTCCGGGACGCCACCCTCGCCAGGTTCGACGGAACCGCCCTCGACCTGACCGGTCTCGACGCCCTTGATCGACACTCTTACCGGCAGGTGGCCTCACGAGGATGGACCCCTGCGCATGGTACTCAGATCTGCCCGCCCTGCCTCGCCCAGACCGGCACCTGGCAGAGCGCCTGGCGTCTAATGATCGTCACCGCCTGCACCCGCCACGGAACCCTGCTCGCCGCCGCCTGCCCCAGCTGCCGGCGGCCTTTCCGCGACCAACGCCACTCCCACCTGCGCCCGGTCGGCGCAGGCACGATTTGCGGGAACCCCCTCGGCGCTGGACCCACCAGCCAGTGCCAGCACGACCTCGCCGCCATCCCTACCACCACGGTCGACGACCCCCTCCTGGTCACACAGGCTCGCATCGACAATGCCCTCAGCGACCGGCCCGTCACGGTCCTCGGAGAACCGGCCGGTGGTGCGGCATACCTGGGTGACCTGAGACACCTGACCACCCTCTTGCTCCACCTGGCCTGCCGACCCGGCGCCGAGCAGCTCGCCGGCTGGGCGAGCGACCTGCTACCCGAGAGCCAGCGACGCACCGGGGATCGAGGACCGCGCTGGGGCATGCGCCCACCCGCTCCACCGGCGCTGCGCGCCGCCGCACTCACCATGGCCGACAGAATCTTGGCCGCAGCGAACCTCGACACCGCCGCGACCGCGCTAACGCCATGGACCGAGCTCACCCCGGCCGCAAACGACGGACCGCTCGGATGGCTGGCCGATCGCACCGTGATGACCCCAACCCTGTCGCGGCTCGTGCTGTCCGCCCGCGCCCCGCACCGCCGCCTGTCCCACCACCTCGACAGCCACCCCCACCGCGGAGCCCGCATGCCGATCAACCTCGTCGCCATCCCCCAGGTCATCCCGCACCAGCAATACGCCGAGCACCTGGTCGGAGCGTTCGACAGTCGCGAGGAAGTGGTGCGCCAGTTCGCTTCCCTCTGCCTGGCCCGGCTCCACCCCGACATCACGTCCTGGGCCGCCGCCGCTCAGGCCCTGGGCATGCCAGGCTCAATGGGCACCCGCTGCGCCCGCGCCTGCTCCGCCACCCGGCTCACCACCACCCAGGAATGGCAGGACCGCATCCGGGCAGCCATCACCGACGTCCGGCCCCGCAACTACCGCGCCACCGAAGCCAAGATCGAGCACCGCCTCCACCTGACCAACCGCTGGTTCCACGAATGGACCCGCCTTCACCGACCCGGCACCCACTACACCAGCGTCAGCTACGCCCTGACCTGGCAATGGGTCCACGTCGCCCACGCCCACCTCGACCTCTCACCTACCTGGCAAGGCACCAGGCCCACCGCCAAGGAACGCGCCCTCTACCGCCAGTTCGAGAACTCACTCAACGACAAGCAACAGTTCGAACTCGCTTACGCCCTCCACAAGCGTGCATGAGACACGCGGTACAGCCCCTTGTCGGTGCCTCCCTCTAGGGTGATGATCATGACGGCGGGACCGCGCATGCTGATCACAGACCTGGACAACACGCTCTGGGACTGGTTCGAGGCGTGGTACCAATCCTTCAGCGCCTTGCTCGATGGGCTCGTCTCCATCACTGGCCTGGACCGGCAGGTACTGGAGGAGCAGATCAAGGCGGTCCACCAGCGACGAGGAACCACGGAGTACTCCAACCTCGTCCGCGAGGTGCCCGCTCTGGTCGAGTTCGCTGGCCCGGACGATCCGTTCGACGTCTTCGACGAGGCGTTGCACGCCCAGAACTCCGCGCGCAAGCGCACCACCAGGCTGTACCCAGGTGTGGGCGAGACGTTCGAAGTGCTTAAGCGTCAGGGAGTACGGGTCGTCGCCTACACCGAATCGGGTGCCTACTGGACGGAGTGGCGTCTCCGAAACACGGGTCTCGACGGCGTCATCGACGTGCTGTACTCCTCGCCCGATCATGACGTAGCCGCGGGCGTCACCCCTGAGGATCTCAGAACAGGGCGGTTCACAGGCACATACGGGTTGCAAGCCACCCAGCACAACCAGCTACCCCTGGGTGTCCTCAAGCCGAACAAGCAAGTGCTCCTGGAGATCCTGACCGAACAGCAATGCGCCCCGGACGAGGTCGCTTACCTCGGCGACAGTCTCATGAAGGACATCGCGATGGCACAAGGTGCAGGAGTCCTGGATGTCCACGCAGCGTACGGCCAGGCCCAGAAGCGACCCGAGTACGACCTCTTGCGGCGAGTCACGCACTGGACCGACGCGGACGTGGCACGCGAAGCGGCCCTCAGCCAAGGAGGTGGCGAGATCGTTCCCGGACTCATCTGCCACCACGAGATCAACGAGATCCTGCCCGTCTTCGGGGCCTCACTGGTGGGTGCGCCTTGACCGGCGAGGACCCCGGCACCTCGATCGATGACGAGGGGAGTGGACCCGCTGGGGAGGGTTCTCCCGAACGTCTAACCCGGGACCAGGAGATCGGCCACTACATCGACATGTGGAAGCAGGCCGTAGCCGTACAGATGCACTTCAACGACATCGAGTGGCGCATCCGCGGACTGGCGCTGACCGTGGCAACGTTCGCCCTGGGCGCAGCCGGCGTAGCCGCCAAGGACGGTACCCGGGTCGGGTGGTTCTCCCTGGGGTCCCTGGTCATCTTGATCGGACTTCTGCTGTGGTACGCCTTCTACTTCGTCGACCGCGTCTGGTACCACCCACTCCTCAAGGCTTCGGTGAAGCACGGCACCCAGATCGAGGACGAGATCAAGCGAACGCTGCCCGAGGCAGGCATGACAGCGTCCATCACAGCAGGCAGCACATACCAGACGCGCGGAGCTGTTCGCTGGCTCAGTCGGCGCAAGGCGATGCACTCCGACGACAAGCTCGTCTGGTTTTACCAGGTCGGAGCCTTCGCCCTGGCACTGGCCGCCATCGCTTTCCAGGTCGGCGCGTTGGCTACGGCGGCTGCGCCCGCCGTCCCGCCAGCTCCGGATTCGACATCGGAACGTGCATCGGCTCCAGGCCCATGACAACACAGGGAGCCCTGGACAGCGTGTCGGCGAACACGGAGTGCCGGGCCTATGCTCCCAGGGTCAGATGCGAGACTCGTGAGGGAGGTGCATTGGGAGATGACTGAACCTCCCGTGTGTTGGTCCCAGGCGGCGCCGGTGTGGCACTTCACGAGGATCGAGCACTTGTCGACCATCATCGATCAGGGCCTGCTCTCAGACGCACGCGCCAAAGACCTAGGCTTGATGACAGTCGAGGTGGGCAACACGGACATCAAGGCCCGGCGAACATGCCGTCAGGTGCCCGTCGAGCCTGGCGGCGTAGTCGCCGACTATGCGCCGTTCTATTTCGCTCCTCGAAGCCCGATGTTGTACGCGATCCATCGGGGCAACGTGTCGACCTACCAGGAGGGCTGCGGCCGGCTGCTCTACCTACAGACCACCATCGAACGGCTCGCGGGGTTGGCTCTCCAGATCGTACTCAGCGACAGGAACGCCGTCCTGGACTACGCGGCCTTCCACGAGCTGGTTCCAGGTAACGCGCCTCCGGAAGACTTCATAGACTGGGAGGTAATGCGTGCACGCTACTGGAACAACACGCCTGATGAGCCGGCGCGTAGGGAACGACGTATGGCCGAATGCCTCGTCCACGGAGGCGTGCCATGGGAGGCGTTCACGGAGGTCGCCGCCAGTTCCAGCCAGGTGGCCCACGAGGCCAGAGCGTTACTGGCCAGGCATGGAATCGCCACCCCAACGACTGTCCGTCCTAACTGGTACTTCTAGGACATGGAAGAGAGTGCGATGATCAAGGAGATCGCAGGCAACCTCCTGCAGGCCGACGCGGACGCCCTGGTGAACACCGTCAACACGGTAGGAGTCATGGGCAAGGGCATCGCTCTGCAGTTCAAGAAGGCCTACCCGGCAATGTTTGTAGACTACACAAGCGCCGTCAAAGCTGGCGACATCGAGTTGGGCAAGGTGCACGTATGGCCAACTGAGCATATGACGGGGCCGCGCTACATTATCAACTTCCCTACCAAGGGCCATTGGAGAGCGAGGTCGCGATTACACGACATCGAGGCAGGTCTAGAAGACTTGGTTCGAGTTGCGAGGGATCTGCAGATTCGATCGATCGCGTTACCGCCGCTGGGCTGCGGTAACGGCGGTCTCGACTGGCGCGATGTCCGACCGCTGATCGTTCAGACGTTCGCCCAAGAGGAAGACGTGGATGTGCTCGTATTCCCGCCTAAGGGAGCGCCTACGGCCAGCCAGATGCCCACGGCGACGACGAGGCCCAAGATGACTGCAGGGCGAGCTGCCCTCGTTGAAATCCTTCGGCGCTACACGCAGCAAGCAATGACACCACCTTCCCTCATCGAGTCACAGAAACTTATGTACTTCCTTCAGGCGGCAGGGGAACCGCTGCGCCTGAACTTCGCCGCCAACCGTTACGGCCCGTACGCGGATAACCTTCGGCATGTCCTGCACATGGTCGAGGGCCACTTCATCCATGGCTACGGGGACGCCAGTGCGCCGGTTCAGGAAGCTGAGCCCTTGACGGTCTTGCCGGGTGCAACCGAGGAAGCAGTCGCAGCGTTGGCGGAACGCGCTGATACTAGGTCGCGGATCGACCGCGTGCTTGACTTGGCTGCGGGATTCGAGTCTGCCTACGGGCTCGAACTGCTTGCGACCGTGCATTGGCTCGCCACCCAGGCTGATCACCAACAAGTATCTGAGGATTACTTGGTGGGGCAGGTCGAAGGCTGGTCTCCCCGCAAGTCGCGGATGTTCACGGCGAACCACGTTCAGTCGGCACTCGCTGCGCTCCGCGACCGCGGGTGGCTCGCCGGCCAGGCAGTCCCGGTCTAGCGGAGTGCTCGTCTCGACTCAACTGGCCGGACAAAGAACATCGCAGTAGCGATGCATCCATCGCAACCCCGCCTAGCCCGAGCCGTTACGACTTTGCACAGCGACAGGAGTTTCTTGTGAAGGAATATTCTACAATTCGGCAGCTTGCCTCAGATACTGGCCTTGTCGTCGATCGGCTGGACAGTAGAGGAGAGAACTTTCCGGTGGAGCGCGACTGGGGAATCTACCGTGGCTCAGGATATGGACTTGCCGGCTCTGACGACAACGGTTGGTTGGTCACGTTCGCAGCCAACAAGATCAGCCCGACAGGTCGAATCGTGGGGGAAGGGTACCTCGTAGCGCACGCGGTCGAGACTTCTCCCGAGAACTCCGCTGGTATTTTTGGAGTGGACCTTGACGAAGAAAGCGAACACACAACGCCCACTTTTGGTGGCCGCTGCCTGCTCCTTGGAGGGCCATGGGATGAAGACGAGAACGACGCACTAAACCAGCAGGCTGCGCAGCAGCCCTGGTTTAAGGCTCGCAGAGGAGGGGCCGCGGCGAATGTCGAGCACTTGGACCAGTGGTTGACCTCCATGGGGCGCGGTGTTACGGAAGATCATGCGTAGGGACCCGGTTCGGCCGACGCAAGTCTCGGGCGCCCCACTCTGCAGACCGCGCGGGATTCGCGCGGCGCCAGTCGCCTGCTTCGTCGGTCTGCGGGCGTGTACCTGCGTGGACCCCTTCGCGCTCACTCACAAAGCGTCCTGACCGTCACCTACCGAAGGCCTGAATCCAGGACGGCGGTCACCGCCAGCGGGCTGCGTACCTTGCGCGACGAGACGCAAGGGAACCGATCGGGCAAGGTTGGGTGCTCGGGATTGTGCAACCTCCGCTGCATCTCGACACAAGTTCGCACAAACGACCGCCGTATGCGGCAATAGGCGGGCGTGATGGACACCATCACTTTACGTTATGGAGGAGTTGGCTGTACGGGCTCAGGGTTACATCGTCCGCGCTCCGGCTCCGGCCGAAGCACGTCGATCCGCGTAGTTCAGCCAGCCGTCGGAATGTGGCGGAACTACTGCACCGACCGTCTCACCGGCTCTCCTCAGGCGCAGCAGCTGGTGGGCATGGTCGAGCGGAATAGACCGGCTGCTATGCGCAGGGCTTCGCTCATCGTGAGGTAGGGCGCCCACGTGTCGGTCAGGTCGTCGACGGTGAGGCCGAACTTGATGGCGTACGTCGCGGCAAGCATGAGCTCCCCGGCACCGTCGAGCGCAGCATGCACCCCCAGGATCTTGCGGGTCTGGGTGTCGATGACGAGCTTGAGGACCCCGCGGGTGTCCTGGTTGACCAGGGCGCGCGGAATGTCCTGCGCGCTCAGGACCCGGCTCTCAGCGTGGTGGCCGAGTTCCAGGGCTCGGGCTTCGGTCAGTCCGGCGCTGGCGAGTTGAGGAGTGGTGAACGTGACTCCGGGCAGGCCGCGGTAGTCCACGGTAGACAGCTCGCCGAGCGCACCGGACGCGGCGACCCGGCCCGTTTGCGCGGCAACGTAGATGTACTGCGGGGCACCGCAGACGTCCCCGGCGGCGAACACCCGCTGGTTGGTCGTGCGCTGGTTCTCATCCACGACGATGAAGCCGCGGGCGTCCGTGCCGATCCCGGCGGCCTCCAGTCCCAGACCGGTGGTGTTGGCGTAGCGGCCGGTGGCGACCAGCAGGCGCTGGCCCTGGACCTGAGCACCGCTGACCGTGGTGACCTTGACCCCTTCGGCGGTGGGTTCCACTTCCCGCCCGTGCTCCTCGACCACCGTGATCCCGTCCTGCGCGAAGACGCTTCGCAGCACGTCAGCGACCTCGGGTTCGGCGTAGGGGGCGATCCGGCCCACGAGGGTGACGTCAACGCCCAGCTGGGCCCATAGCTGAGCCTGCTCCAGACCGACATAGCCCCCACCCAGCACGACCATCGAGACGGGCAGGTCCTGCTGTTCCATCGCGGTGCTCGACGTCAGGTACTCGATCTCGCTCATGCCGGTCAGGTCCGGAATGAGCGGGGCTGCTCCGGTGGCGATCACGTACGACGCCGCGCGCAACATCTGGTCCTCGACCTGCAGCGTGTGCTCGTCCAGAAACCGCGCATGCCCGTAGGTGATGGCAAACTCGTGCGCCTCGGCGACATCGACGTACTTCGCCTGGCGCAGGTGCTCGACCAACCCCTGCTTCTGGTTCATCAGCTCCCCCACCTCGGGGGCATCAGCACTGGTGGGCACACCCTGAAACGGGCTGGTCAGCGCCCGGTGGCGCCGGCCAGCTGCAGCGAGCAAGCTCTTGCTCGGGATGCATCCCACGTTCAGACAGGTACCGCCGAGCGGACCATGCTCGACCAGCAGCACGCTCTTTCCGCGGGAGCGCGCCTCGATCCCGGCGGCCATGGCCGCACCCCCGGTGCCGATGACGATCAAGTCGTACTGGACCATGACTGCTCTCTTCCGGTCGGGACGCAGGGTCGCTTAGACCGTAAGGCTTCCAGTGCACTGGAAGGTCAAGAGCTACGGTGCAGGTATGCGCATCGGAGAGTTGGCCGCGGCAACCGGCGTGAGCACAAAGACCATCCGGTTCTACGAAACGGCCGGCGTGCTACCGGCGCCCGCACGGACCACATCGGGCTACCGGCAGTACGACGCCAGCGCGGCGGACCGGCTCGCATTCATCAGAGCCGCACAGGCAGCGGGACTGACCCTCGCCCAAATCCGAGATGTCATCTCAGCCCGCGACATCAGCGAAGCACCCTGCCACCACGTCGCCACCCTGCTGGCCGACCACGCCGCCGCACTCCAAGCACGGCTCTCTCAACTCAGCGAACTGCTCGAGCATGTGCGCTGGCTCAGCCATCGGGCGACCACGCTGGATCCCGGCCAGTGCCTCCCCCAGCATGTCTGCCACGCCATCCCGACCAGCCAACTGACGGACCGCTCCTCCAGCCGCTGAACACCACATCCGGTATGCCGATCCCGCGACTACTCCACCGCACCCTCCTGCTGCGCGTGACACTGCACACCTTCGGCATCCCTCGGGTACGCCGGCAGCCCCGCGACCCGCTCTGACACACCCTCCGATTCTTCGGTGGCCAGCTGGAGGTTTGGCAGTCTGCCGCTACTGCGCTCCGTCGGCTCTTCCAGGGAACCTCAGGAGTGTTGGGCAAGCGGAGGCCGGGTAACTGGTGCACGGTCGTAAGTCCCGACGGCTCTGGTCAGAGGCCGAAGGCTCCGCCACTGACCAAGATGGCGATGCCCAGTCCGATGAGGACGATGGGGAACAGGATGTGCTCCCACCGCTCAAGGACTTCGGCGATCGGGGGGCGGGTGGCCACGAACTTGGCCAGCATGACAAGGACCGCGACCAGCCCGAGGAAGACGATGCAGTAAGCCACCACGGCCGCCGGTCCCACGCTGAGGAAGACCGGGACGTAGACGCCGATGTTGTCCCCACCGTTGGCGAAGGTGACCCCCGCGACCGTCCAGACGGCGACGTTCTTGCCGGTGACCTTGGCATCGTCACCATCGTCGTCGTTCCCGCGCCAGGCCTCCCATGCGGCCCACAGACCCAAGACCAACGGGATGAGTCCGAAGTACGGGATGACTGCCGAGGGCAGGAACGCGTCCGCGCCCAGGGTGACGAGCACTGCCGCGCCAAGGATGCCCGCGAACCCCAGGTACTGGCCCAGCACGATCCGGGCCGTGGTTCCGGACTGTCCTGCGCCGCGCGCGAAGAACAGCGAGAGCACGATGATGTCGTCGATGTTGGTCGCGATGAACAGGCCGATCGCCTGCAGGACCGAGGACAGGATCATGCGCCAGCCTCGGCGGCGCAACATCTGGCGATCGAGCAAGCCGGATCGAGACACGGGGCGTTCTCGTCCACTGCGAGGGCAACCTCGACCAGCGCGGTCAGCGCCCGCGCCAGGTGCGGATCCGCGATCTCATAGCGTGTGCGGCGGCCTTCGAGCTCGGCGACCACGATGCCGCAGTCTCGCAGGCAGGTCAGATGGTTGGACACGTTCGAGCGCGTCAGGCCAAGGTCGCGCGCCAACTCCGCCGGGTAGGCAGGCCGCTCAAGCAGCACCAGGAGAAGCCGTGACCGGGTGGGATCCGCCAGCGCCCGGCCCAGCCGGTTCATCACATCCAGACGAGAAGCAATGGTCAGCACGCGCTGAACTATACAGCACTGACTGTACCAATAACGGTGACTGCAGCGCCTCCGATGCGTCGCTCCGCTCCGTTGTCAGGGGCCCCAGCCTGGCGCCTCCGCCAATGCGGACCACGTGGGAGGTGAACCACGCGCCCCCCTGGCGTGTGGCCCTACTTTGCGCGGATCGTCGGTTTGAGCGACAGTCGCGCAAGATCGACCCCTCACGATCGTGCAATCTTCACTGCATCTCGACAACCAGGCGGACGAGGACCACCATGGCGACGAGCTCGACCAGCGTCTGGGTCACGACGACCAGCGGGACGACCGCCAACGACGCCGGCAGCGCCAGCGCGAGCGGCAGCACGACCAGGGAGTTGCGGGTGGCGGTGGAGAAGACCACCGCCCGCGTCGACGGCACGTCGAGACGCGCGGCGCGACTCACGGCCATCCCGAGGGCGGCGGCGATGACGACGAAGGCCACGTAGATGGGCACCACCCGGGCGACCTCCGCCGCCTGCGCCCCCAGCCTCGCGACCTGGGAGCCGACCACCAGCGCCAGGGTCGCCATCAGCAGGGGAACCATCGCTGCTGCCATCGTGTCCTCGACCAGACGGCCGGCGCGGTGCCGTGGGGAGAGCGCATGGACGAGGGCGGCCGCCGTCAGCGGGACGACGATGAGCAGGAGGAAGGCCTCCACGAAGGGCGCGACCTCGACGACCGACAGCACCCCGGGTCCGGCGAGCACCACGAGATAGAGCGGCAGCAGCAGGACCTGCAGCACCATGAGCAGCGGGACGGCGGCGAGCAGGCGATCGCGTGCCCCGCCGGCCAGCCCCGTGAAGACGATGACGTAGTCGACGCACGGGGTCAGCAGCACCAGCAGCACGCCCAGCAGCAGGCCGGGGTCGTCCGCCACGAACCGCGACAGTCCCCCGGCGACCAGCGGGACCACGACGAAGTTCGCGACCACCACGCTGCCCAGGAAGCGGGTGTCGCGCAGCGCGTGGCCGACGTCGACGAGGGGCACGCCCAGGAAGGTCGCGAAGAGCAGGGCCATGAGGGCCGGTTCGATGCCCGGCTCCAGCACCGGTCCGAGCTGGGGGCGGGCCATCCCGACGGCGGCGCCGAGGGCGATCGCCGCGAGGAGCAGCGGGACCTGGTGGGCGTCCCACCAGTCGACGACTCGGCGCGGCATGTCGTCCGTCAGCCGCCGGAGCGCTCTTCGACGAGCCCGGCCAACCGGTCGAGGTCCGCGGCCACCGTCTGGCAGTCTCGGTCGAACTCCTCGTCGGTGAGCTCGATCTGGCGCACGGTGAAGACGACCTCGCTGCCGTGCGGGTGAGCCAGGACCCGCAACGGGTTCGTGACGACGGTGCCGGACGGGAGGACCACGTCGTAGACCCGGTCGCGGTCCGCTCTGATCACCCGGCTGATGTGACGGCTCCTCATGCGCAGAGCCTGACACGTGACGGGCCACCGCGACGCAGATCCCCTTGGGCTGACGGACGCGCGGTGTCCGGCATACCCCCTAGGTTGAGGTCATGAGCACCGATACGGGCGACGTCGCCCGGCTGGAGGTCCGAGCCCTCACGCCCGAGACGTGGCAGGCCTTCGACGATCTCGTGCTGCGGCACAACGGCATCTTCGGGGGGTGCTGGTGCACCTACTTCCAGCCCTCGTGCGCCGACCGGCTGCCGGGAGCCGAGGGCAGCAGGAAGATGAAGCGGGAGTATGTCGAGTCCGGGATCGCGCACGCCGCTCTCGTCATGGACGGTGACGAGGCGGTGGCGTGGGCCGAGTTCGGCACCCCGGAGGAGCTGCCCAACATCCACCACCGCAAGCAGTACGACACCGAGAAGGACGCCGACCCCGACCACCGCATCACCTGCGTGTTCGTCGACCGGCGCTACCGCCGCCGCGGCCTGACCGAGGTCGCGATCCGGGGTGCCCTCGACCTGATCGCGCAGGACGGCGGGGGAGTCGTCGAGGCCTACCCGCACGACCTGACGCACCAGACGAAGAAGATGTCGTCCTCGTTCCTCTACAACGGCACCCGGCGGCTCTACGAGCGTCTGGGGTTCACCTACGTGCGCCCCAAGGGCCTGAAGAACTGCGTGATGTCGATCGAGGTGCCCGCCGGATGAGCACCCCTTCCCCGCGCGCCGCACGTGCCCTGGCGCTGGCGGCCACGGTCGCGAAGGACCACGGCCTGCCGGCTGACGACCTGCACGTGCTCCACGACTCGTTCAGCGTCATCGTCCACCTCGCGCCGGCACCGGTCGTCCTGAGGGTGCCGACGCTGACCGTGCTCCCCCTGGCGGAGGACGTCGCCCAGCGACGACGGGAGATCGACGTGTCGGCCTGGCTCGCCGGGCAGGGCTTCCCGGTGGTGACGCCGAGCGACCTGCTCCCACCGGAGGTGCTCGTGGTCGAGGACGTCGCGATCACGGGATGGCACTGGGTGGAGCACCGCAACGAGGGCTTCGACCCGGCCGTCTTCCGCGGGCGCATGCCCCTGGTGGCCGACCTGCACCGCGCCCTGCCCGGGTATCCCGGAGCCCTCGCGGAATGGGTGCCGCTGCACGGGTGCGAGTCGATGCTGGACGGTGTCGAGTCGTCCGAGGTGCTCCCTGCCCAGGACGTCTCACGGGCCCGGCGGGAGCTGGCCGTGGTGCGGGAGCGCTGCTCCGGTCTCGAGGGCCTCGTCCCGACGCACGGCGACGCCCCCTTCTACAACGCACTCGTCACGCCGCAGGGCACGCTCGTGGGAGACCTCGAGCACGTGGGTCTGGCCCCGGTGGAGTGGGACCTCGTCGGCTGCTCCGAGGAGATGGTTGAGGCCTACACCGCAGCAGGCGGGGCGGTCCCGGACCCCGAGCGTCTGCGCATGATGGAGGTCGCCCGCAACGTCCAGCTCGTGGCTGCCCACACCTTCGTCCCGTCGGTGCCCGAGCTCGGGCCGGGGATGGCTCCGCTGGTCGAGGCCTGGCGCGGGTCGCCCGAGCTGGTCTGAGGGGCTGGCGACCGGAGGAGTCGGTAGGTGTCCGGTCACTGGTGGACGTGCGCCCGCTGCCCTTCCCGGTCGAAGATCATGATGAGCTCGGCAGGGCCGTCCACGGCGCGGAGCGCGTGCGGGGTCATCGTGGAGAACTCCGCCGCCTCGCCGGTACCGACCTCGATCTCCCGGTCGCCCAGGAGCAGCCGCACCCGGCCGTCGATGACGACGAACCAGTCGTGGCCGGGGTGGACCCGCTGGTCAGGACTCTTGGCCGTCGGCTCGAGACGCATCTTGATCGCCACGGTCCCTCCGTCCGGGCGGCTGAGCGGCCACGTCGTCTGGCCCCCGGAGCTGTGCGGGGCGGGCCGGATGACGACGTCGTCGTCGCCTGGCCGTTCGAAGAGGGCGTCCAGGCTCACCCCGAGGGCCTGCGCCAACGGCACGAGCACGTCCAGCCCGAGGGTCCGTCGGCCCGTCTCGATGCGGCTGATCGTCGACGGGCTGAGGTGGGTGCGCTCGGCCAGCTCCTCCAGCGAGTAGCCCAGCGTGGTGCGCAGGCTGCGCAGCCGGGTGCGGGCCAGGGTCTCGACGTCGGTGGTCGGGCTCATGGGGCCAGTGTCCCGCAGGCGTTGCGAATTCTGCAAACGGATTCTCTGATAGTGCACGACAGGTCTACCGTGGTCACCATGACGACGCACCACGACTCCCATCAGCACGACCACCGCTCCGGACCCGTCATGGAGCGCCACTGCGATGTCGCCATCATCGGCGCGTCGGCCGCCGGCCTGGCCGCGGCGCTCCAGCTGGCCCGCCAGCGACGGACCGTGATCGCCGTCGACGACGGCACCCCGCGCAACGCCCCGGCGGACCACATGCACGGCTACCTCGGCCGGGAGGGCGCAGCGCCCTCCGAGCTGGTGGCCGTCGGACGCGAGGAGGTGCGCAGCTACGGGGGCGAGGTGCTGACCGGCCGCGTGCTCGCCGTCCACCCCGCGGTCGACGGGCGCTTCCGCGTGGAGCTGAGCGGCGGGCATACCCTCCTGGCCCGACGCGTGCTCGCGGCGAGCGGCATCGTCGACGAGCTCCCCGACATCGAGGGCGTCGCCCAGCGGTGGGGCCAGGACGTCATCCACTGCCCCTTCTGCCACGGCTACGAGGTGCGCGACCAGCGGCTGGTCCAGGTCATCTCCCACGCGATGGGCCTGCACCCCACCGCGGTGCTCCGCCACCTCACCGACCGGCTCACGGTCGTGCTGCACGACGTGACGGGGTGGGACTCCGGCGCCGAGGCGACCGTCACCCGGCTCGAGGCCGCCGGCGTGCCCGTCGTACGGACCGACGTGCGGCGTGTCGTGACCGGGCCGGACGGTGGGGTGACCGGTGTGGAGCTCGTCGACGGGACGGTGGTGGGCGCCGACGCGGTGCTCGTCGGCACGCGGTTCCACGCCCGTCTGGAGGCGCTCGCGCCGCTCGGGATCGAGGCGACCCCGCACCCCACCGGTCTGGGTGAGGTGCTGCAGGTGGACCCGATGACCGGGCAGACCGCCGTCGCCGGGGTGTATGCCGCGGGCAACCTCACCGACCCCTCCCTCCAGGTGCTGCCCTCGGCCGCCCACGGGAGCCGGGTCGGCGCGATGATCGCCTTCAGCCTGGCCGACGAGGACCTGCGCTCGGCGCAGCGCACCTCCGGTGAGGAGGGCGACTGGGACGCCCGCTACGGCACGGGGGAGCGCATGTGGAGCGGCAACCCCAACGGCACCCTCGTCGCCGAGGTCGGGGGTATGCCGCCCGGCCGGGCGCTCGACGTCGGCGCCGGAGAGGGTGGCGACGCGCTGTGGCTGGCCGAGCAGGGCTGGGACCTCACCGCCAGCGACATCTCCGGTGCCGCGCTGGAGCACGTGGGGGCCGAGGCGGGCCGCCGCGGCCTGGAGGTCACCCTGCTGCACCGCGACGCCAACGCACCGGGCGCCTTCGAGTCCGGTGCCTACGACCTCGTCTCGCTGCAGTACGGCTCCTTCCTGCGCACACCCGAGCAGCGTGGGCTGCGGTCCCTGCTGGGTGCCGTCGCCCCCGGGGGGACCCTGCTGGTCGTGGGCCACGACCTGTCCCCGCTGCGGGAGCCGGTCGACCCGGCGGAGCAGACCCGCATGTTCGACCCGGGCGCCTACGTCGGGACCGAGGAGGTCGCCGCGGCCCTCGAGGCGGAGGCGGGATGGCGGGTGGAGGTCTTCGAGATCCGGCCCCGGCCGGCGGGCGCCGCCTCCACCCACCACGTCGACGACGTGGTGCTGCGGGCCGTCCGGGAGGGCTGACGCGACGGTCCGGCGGGTGCCTCGACGCCTGTCAGCACCTCGAGGCCGCGCCCGGTCGGACCTCCAGAGCCGGGCCGCCTGCCGCAGGAGGCGGCCCCGCGCGGACCCCGGCGACGACCGCCTAGGGTCACCCCATGACGGCCGCCTCCCCCCGACGTGCCGTCGCCACGATGGTCGTGGCGATGCTGCTCGGGACCTCGGTGTGGTTCAGCGCCAACAGCGCGGCCGACGGGCTGCGCGTCGAGTGGGGCCTGGACGCGTCCGGGGTCGGTCGGCTCACCCTGGCGGTGCAGCTGGGCTTCGCGCTCGGCACGGTCGGCATGGCGATGTCCGGCCTGGCGGACCGCTTCCGCGCCAGCCGGGTCTTCGCGGTCTCTGCCGTCGTGGCGGCGCTCACCAACGCGGGCTTCGCGCTGCTCGCCACCGGCCCGTTCGAGGGCATGGTCTGGCGCTTCGTCACCGGGATGGCCCTGGCCGGTGTCTACCCCCTGGGGATGAAGATGGTCGTCTCCTGGGACCCCGGCCGGGCCGGCGCGAGCCTGGGCTGGCTGGTGGGCATGCTGACGCTGGGGACGGCGCTCCCGCACGGGATCCGGGCCGTCGGCGTCGGACTGGACTGGACTCAGGTGATGCTCACCTCCTCGGTCCTCGCCCTGGGCGCCGCGGCGCTGGTCCTCGCCCTCGGGGACGGGCCGCACCTTCCCCGGGCAGCGCCGGGTGGTCTGCGCTGGGGGGCGGTGCTGCGCGCCTTCACCGTCCGCGACTACCGTTCCGCGGCGCTCGGCTACTTCGGGCACATGTGGGAGCTGTACGCCTTCTGGACCCTCGTGCCGCTCCTCGTCGCCGACGTCCTCGCACCGACCGACGGGGTAGTCCCGGCGTGGTCCTTCGCCGTCATCGGCGCCGGCGCCCTCGGGTGCGTCGTCGGCGGTCGGCTGTCCGCGACCTGGGGGAGCGCGCGGGTGGCCGTGGTGGCGCTCGCGGCCTCCGGGCTGGTGTGCGCGGCCTACCCGTTGCTCGTCGCAGGACCGGCCCGGCTGGTGCTCGTCGTGCTCCTCCTCTGGGGCGTCGCGGTCATCACCGACTCGCCGCAGTTCTCCGCGCTCAGCGCACGCGCCTGCCCGCAGGACCTGGTCGGCAGCGCCCTGGCCATCCAGAACAGCCTCGGTTTCGCGCTCAGCGCCGGGTCGATCCTGCTCGTCTCCGCCACGTATGCCGGTCTCGGCGCCACTGTCGCGTGGCTGCTGCTGCCCGGCCCCGTCCTGGGGCTGCTGGCGATGGCGCGGGAGCGTCACCGCGCCGGGTGAGGCGGCCGTCTCCGCCCGCGCGTGCCCCGGCGGACGCGCATACGGCAGGCTGGGGTCCGTGGCGAGCAACCAGTCGATCCGGATCCGCAGGGCGGTGACGCGGTATGCCGCGGGGCACGGGGCCCTGCGGGCCGCCACCGACTCCTATGTCGGGCTGGTCACCCAGCTGCTCGACGACGCGGGCATCAACTACCTGGCGGTGACCGGCAGGACGAAGACCGTCGAGTCCTTCGCCGGCAAGGCGGCGCGACGGACGAGCACCGGCCGGCTGGCCTTCCCGAAGCCGCTCACCGACATCACCGACCAGATCGGGGTGCGGGTCGTCACCTACGTGCAGGCCGACGTCGAGGCCGTCGCCCAGCTGCTGGACGCCCAGCTGGAGGTCCGCGACGACCGGGACATGGGCCAGGAGACCGCGGCCGAGGGCCGGTTCGGCTACGCCAGCCGACACCTCCTGGTGGCCGTCGACGACGAGCGTGCCCGTGCGGCCGGCATCCCCGTGGGCCGGCCGGCCTCCGTGCAGATCCGCACGGTGCTGCAGCACGCGTGGGCCGAGTTCGAGCACGACGTCCGCTACAAGGGGTCGGTGCCGGAGGAGCACGCGCACGACTTCGACCGCCGTTTCACCCTGGCGGCCGGGCTGCTCGAGCTCGCGGACCAGCAGTTCACCGCGATCCGGGACCGCCACCGGCAGGAGCTGGCCTCCCCGGCCGACGCCCCGGACGACGACCCCCGGATCGGGGCGACCGACCTCGCCGCGTTCCTCGCCGGCCAGTTCGCCGACGCCGGGTGGTCGCGCACCGACCACTACGCCTGGATCAGCGGCCTGCTGCTGGAGCTCGGCGTCACCTCGCTGGCCGAGCTGAGGGAGGTCCTGCGCGGGGTGGACGACGCGGTGATCGACGCCCGGATGGGGTACCGCTACCCCCCTGGCGCGGTGCGCCGGCTGGACGACTCGCTGCTGTCGGTCTACGGCGAGCGCTACGTCGCGCTGCACGGCAACGCCCACCGCCAGGAGCTCCTCACGGCCCGGCTGGCGCGGCTGCACCCCTAGTCGCGACGGGCTGGCAGACTCGCCGGATGCGCGCCATGGTCCTGCCCGCCGCCCGGTCCACGCCCCGGGTGCAGCACATCCCCGAGCCGGTCGCCCCGCCGGACGGCGTGGTCGTGCAGGTGCACGCGACCGGGCTGTGCCGCAGCGACTGGCACGCCTGGGCCGGCCACGACGACATCGCCTTCCCGCACGTCCCCGGCCACGAGCTCGCCGGCGTCGTCACCGCGGTCGGCGCGCAGGTGCGCCGGTGGCGTGCGGGCGACCGGGTGACGGTGCCCTTCGTCTGCGGGTGCGGCCGGTGCCAGTGGTGCCGCTCGGGCCAGGCGCAGGTCTGCCCGGACCAGCAGCAGCCCGGCTTCACCCACCACGGGTCGTTCGCCGAGCTGGTGGCCCTCCACGCGGCCGACACCAACCTCGTCGCCGTGCCGCCCAGCATCGAGCTCACCACGGCGGCGAGCCTGGGGTGCCGGTTCGCCACGGCATACCGAGCCGTCGTCGACCGGGCCCGGGTGGCGCCGCAGGAGTGGGTGAGCGTCGTCGGCGCCGGTGGCGTCGGGCTCAGCGTCGCGATGATCGCCCGGGCGGTGGGGGCACGCGTGGTCGCGGTCGACCGCAACCCGCAGGCCCTGGCGGTCGCCGCCGGGCTGGGGGTCGAGCACACCGTCCTCGCCGACGGCGGCGACGTGCCCGCGGCGATCCACGACCTGACCGGCGGGGGCAGCCACGTGGCTGTGGACGCCGTCGGCAGCGAGCAGACGTGCAGCGACGCGCTCCTGGGTCTGCGCCGCCGGGGTCGCCACGTCCAGGTGGGACTGCTGCCCGGGGTGGTCGGCCACCCCCGGGTACCCCTGGAGCGGGTCATCGGGTGGGAGCTGGACCTGCTGGGCAGCCACGGCATGCCGGCCGTCGACTACCCGGCGATGCTCGCCCTCATCGAGCGGGGCTCGCTGGCGCCCGAGCGGCTCGTCGAACGCGTCGTCGGGCTGGAGGAGGCGGCCGAGCTGCTGCCGGTCTTCGACCGTGCCGTGGTCGCCGGGATGACCCTCATCGACCCGAGCCGCTGACAAACCCGTCGACAGCCGGCGGGGACCCGGTCATCCTGGGACCGTCGCGCACCGGCGCGGCATGCCAGGAGGACAGCTGCGATGACCACCACGCCCAGCCTCGACGATGCGGCGCTCGCGGAGGCCGCCGAGGAGGACGGCTTCAGCGGCCTCATCAGCCTCGACGTCCCCGGGCAGGACCCGACGACCCGCGCCTACGGGTATGCCGAGCGCGCGTTCGAGGTGCCGCACACCCGGTCCACGCGGTACGCCCTCGCCAGCGGCGGCAAGACCTTCACCGCTCTCGCGGTGCTGCGGCTGGTCGAGCAGGGCCGACTCCGCCTCGACGAGCCGGTGCGCGGGGTCCTGGGTGGGGACCTGCCGCTCGTGGACGACGCGGTGACGCCCCTGCATCTACTGACCCACACCTCCGGGATCGGTGACTACCTGGACGAGTCGGCCGGGTGGGAGGTCGACGACTACGTCCTGCCCGTGCCCGTCCACACCCTCGTCGACACCGAGGCCTTCCTGCCCGTGCTCGAGGGCTACCCGCAGGTGTTCGCGCCCGGGGAGCGCTTCGCCTACTGCAACGGCGGTTACGTGGTGCTGGCGCTCGTCGTGCAGCGCCTGAGCGGCCAGGGCTTCCAGCGGTTCGTCGAGGAGGAGGTCTGCGGGCGGGCCGGGCTGCGCAGCACCGGCTTCCTGCGCGGTGACGAGCTGCCCGCGGACGCGGCCCGGGGTTACCTCGACGCCACCGGTCTGCGCACCAACGTCCTGCACCTGCCCGTCCTCGGGAACGGCGACGGGGGCATCTTCAGCACCGCGTCGGACCTGCACGACTTCTGGGGCGCGCTGCTCCAGGGGCGCATCGTGGGTCCCCAGCTGCTCGAGCTGCTCACCACGCCGCGGCACGACGTCCCCGACGAGGGCCTGCGGCACGCCGCAGGTCTCTGGCTGCACGCCACGGAACCCCTGCTGGTTATGGAGGGCTGTGACGCCGGGGTGTCCTTCCGGTCCACCCACGACCCCGCGACGGGCGCGACCCTGAGCGTGCTCGGTAACACCTCCACCGGGGCCTGGCCCGTCATCGGTGAGCTCGCCGACCTGCTCGTCGCGGGCTAGCCGTCCTGCGGCGGGTCGCTGAGCCGGGCGACCAGGACCTCCAGGCCCCGGCGCGCGGCCTGCTCGGCCAGGCGTACGCGCTCGAGCATCTGCTGAGCCGCGCCGAGGTCCCGGGTCGCACGCCGCTCCGCCTCCCGGCAGGCCTCCACGCCCTCCTCGCGCTCCCTCTCGTCCGCGACGCGGTCGTCCTCGTAGCGCTGCACCTCGGCCGCGGCCAGGTCGACCGCCCGGTCGACCAGGAAGCGGTAGGACGTCCGCAGCTTCTTCTCGGTGGTCTTGCGCGCCAGACCGTCGACCTCCTCCTCCACGCCCTGGCGCATGAAGGGCAAGGGGTCGGAGGTGTAGGCCGCCTGGGCCGCCGCCTGCTCGGCGGCCACCCGCCTCTCCTGGGCGTCGGCCAGCGCCCGCTCGGCCTCGCGCACCGCGGCGGTCGCCGCCTCGAGGTGCGGCCCGAGGCGCGAGTCCAGCGCATAGGTCAGCTGCTCACGCTCGCCTGGGTCGAGCCCGTCCGCCATGGCTGCGCCTCCTCCGTGTCCGGTGGCCCTACCCTCTCATCCGGGCGAGCTCCTCAGGAGGGGCGTGGTGCGGCCCCGACCCGGCGGCGGCCTCAGAAGACCGGCTTGCCTCCGGTCACCCCGAGCACCGTGCCGGAGACGTAGCTCGCCTCGTCGGAGGCCAGGAAGACGTAGGCCGCGGCCACCTCGACCGGGTGCCCGGCCCGACCGAGCGGGGTGTCCGAGCCGAAGCCCTCGACCTTGTCTGCAGCCATGGTCGCCGGGATCAGCGGGGTCCAGATCGGGCCCGGAGCGACGGCGTTGACCCGGATCCCCCGCGGCCCCAGCTCGGCCGCCATGTTGACGACGAGGTTGTTGAGCGCGGCCTTGGTGGCGGCGTAGTCGAGCAGGTGGTCGGACGGGGAGTAGGCCTGGACCGAGGTCGTGACGATGATCGACCCGCCCGGGCTCAGCTCCTCGGCCAGCTCGCGCACCAGCCAGAACGGGGAGAAGACGTTGGTCGCGAAGGTCCGCTCGACCTGCTCGGGCGGGAAGTCCTCGAGCAGGTCGTGCGTCATCTGGTATGCCGCGTTCGCCACCAGCACGTCGAGGCCGCCGAGGGCCTGCACGGCGTCCCGGGCCAGTTGCTCGTTGGCGTCCCGTCGGGTGAGGTCGACGGTGAAGAGGTGGCAGGTGCCGCCCGCCGCCTCGACCAGCTCGCGGGTCTGTTCGGCGTCGTCCTGCTCCTGCGGCAGGTGGGCCACCGCGACCGCCGCACCCTCGTGCGCGAAGGTCAGGGCGACCGCGCGACCGATGCCCGAGTCACCGCCGGTGATGAGCGCCCGCCGGCCGGTGAGGCGGTCCCGGCCGGTCCAGGACTGCTCTCCGTGGTCGGGCTGCGGGTCGAGGTCGGCGACGCGGCCGGGCCAGTCCTGGTGCTGGCCGGGGACGGAGGACAGGTCTGCTCTGGTCATGGTTCTCCTAGGACCGTGGGGAGACGTGGTGGGTTCAGACGTCGCGGGACCAGTGACGCAGCGCGCCGCAGGCCTCGAGGAAGTCCTGGGGGTCGACGGTCCCCAGGTCGAGGCAGGCCTCGTCCAGGCTGCCGTCGATGCCGCCGGCCTCGAGCAGCGCCTGGGCGCCGGGGAGGTGGCCGATGACCTTGTAGTGGCTGAAGGCGTCCGAGACGAAGTCCCGCGTGGCCGGGTGTCCGGCGAGCTCCTCGGCGCCGGCGCCGTCCCCCAGCAGGGCCACCGCGTCGAAGAGCACCGAGGGGGCGCCGTCGATCTTGTGGTCCACGGGACGCCGGGTGCCGTCGGCGAGGGTGACCCCGCCCACCTTGAGGCCGATGGTCTCGACCAGGGCCCCGCCCTGCTCGAAGGTGTCCCGGAGCGCGTCCAGCACCGAGGCCTCGACCCCGTCGGTCACGAGGATCCCGAGCTTGCGCCCGGCGAAGCTCTTCGGTGCCCGCGTCATCATGCTCAGGGCCGGGGACTCCGGCAGGTCGTGCCTCGGGGCGCGGTGCGCCTCGGTCGCGTCCGGCAGCTCCATTCCGAGCCCGTCGGCCACGCCGGCCGCGAGATCCTCGTCCACGTTGCGCAGGTTGGCCACGACACGGGTGCGGATCTGCGGGATCTCGCACTTGGCGAGCTCGAAGACGAAGGCCATCCGGATGTGCTGCTGCTCGGTCGGGCTCTGGCTGCGCCAGAACTGCCCTGCCTGGGAGTAGTGGTCGGCGAAGGACTCCGGTCGGGTGCGCCGGGTGTCGCCGCTCTCGTGCCGGGCCACGCTGCGGTAGCCCCGGTCGGCGTCGGCCCGGGGACCGGCCGCCGCCCCGGTGAAGGAGTTCGGCTCATAGGTGGCGCGGCCGGACTGCGCGCCGGTCTGCATGTGCCCGTCCCGTTGGAAGTGGGCCACCGGGCACCGGGGGGCGTTGATGGGCAGCTGGGTGAAGTTGGGGCTGCCGAGCCGCTTGAGCTGCGTGTCGAGGTAGGAGAAGTTGCGGCCCTGGAGCAGCGGGTCGTTGGTGAAGTCGATCCCGCGCACGATGTTCTGGGTGCAGAAGGCCACCTGCTCGGTCTCGCTGAAGACGTTGTCCACCGTCCGCTCCAGGCGCAGGGTGCCGATGACCCGCAGCGGCACCTGCTCCTCGGGGATGACCTTGGTCGCGTCCAGGACGTCGAACTCGAACTGGTCGGCGAACTCGTCGTCGAAGGTCTGCACGGCGAGGTCCCACTCCGGCAGGTCGCCGTTGTGGATGGCCTGCCACAGGTCGCGGCGGTGGAAGTCGGGGTCCGCGCCATTGATCTTGACCGCCTCGTTCCACACGACCGACTGCAGCCCCTGCCGCGGGACCCAGTGGAACTTCACGTAGGTGCTGGCTCCGTCCGCGTCGACGAACCGGAAGGTGTGCACACCGAACCCCTGCATGAAGCGGAACGAGCGGGGGATGGCGCGGTCCGACATCTGCCACAGCAGCATGTGCGTGGACTCGGGCATCAGCCCGGCGAAGTCCCAGAACGTGTCGTGGGCGGACTGCGCCTGCGGCCAGCCCCGGTCCTGCTCCTCCTTCACCGCGTGGACGAGGTCGGGGAACTTCACCGCGTCCTGGACGAAGAAGACGGGGATGTTGTTGCCCACGAGGTCCCAGTTGCCCTCGTCGGTGTAGAACTTCACCGCGAACCCGCGCACGTCGCGGGCCAGGTCGAAGGAGCCCAGGTTGCCGGCGACCGTGGAGAACCGGACGAAGACCGGGGTCTGCTTGTCCGCCTCGGCGAACAGCGAGGCGCAGGTCAGGTCGGAGAGGTCCTCGGCCGCCGTGAAGGTGCCGTGGGCGCCGTACCCGCGGGCGTGGACCACCCGCTCCGGAATGCGCTCGTGGTCGAAGTGGAAGATCTTCTCGCGGAGGGCGAAGTCCTCCAGGAGCGTGGGGCCGCGCTCGCCCGCCGTCAGGGAGTTCTGGTCGTCCGAGAGCGGGAGGCCCTGAGCGGTGGTGAGGACCCGCTGGTTCGGACCGGGCCGCTGGTGCAGCTCGCCGCCCTGGCCCGGCTCCGTCCGCTCCGTGTAGACCGGGTTGTCGGCGGCCTGACCCGCGCTGCTGGGGGTCGGCGGGCGAGGGACCTCCGGCGCCGGAGGGTAGGAGGGTGCGACCGGCTGGTGCCGGTGCGCCGCGGATGTCGGGGTGGTGGCGTCGCCGTCGCGGTGGCCCATGTCGAACTCCTCGGTCGTGGGGGCATGCCCCGGCGAGGTCGACAGCCGGCGGCACGAACACCATCGACGCTAGCCACCGCGGCGCCCTCGCGCGCGCTCATCCGCCAGGGGACGAGCAGGGATCACGGACCGAGGGGCAGCATCCTCGCCAGGTCCGTGCGGATCAGCGCCGGACGGGTGGTGGGGGCGTAGCGCTGGAGCACCCGGCCGTCCGGACCCACGAGGAACTTGGTGAAGTTCCAGGTGATCCGCCCTCCCAGCAGGCCCTTCTTCTGCTGCTTGAGCCACCGGTAGAGCGGGTGCGCACCGGACCCGTTGACCTCGACCTTGGCGAACATCGGGAAGCTCACCCCGTAGTTGCGGTGGCAGAAGTCGCCGATCTCCTCGGCGTCACCGGGCTCCTGCCCGCCGAACTGGTTGCACGGGAAACCAAGCACCACCAGACCGTTGTCGGCCAGCTCGGCGTAGAGCTCCTCGAGGCCCGCGAGCTGGGGGGTCAGGCCGCACCGGCTGGCGGTGTTGACCACGAGCACGGCCCGCCCGGCATACACGCCGAGGTCCTGCTGCTCGCCCGCGAGGGTCTCGGCGGTGAAGTCGTGCAGAGTCCTCACGCGCGCTGCTCGTCGTCGCCGAGAGCCGCCTTCCCGGCCTTGTCGGAGGCGGAGCGGATCTGGCTCGAGTACTTCCCCTTGGTCTGCCGGTCGGCGAAGTCGGCGGCCTTGTCGAGGTAGGACTGGGTCTTCTCCGGGTTCTTGCGGGCGAACCTGCGGGCGGCTGCGGCGGCAGCGCCCACGGCGGCGATCTTGCGGAACGGCATGAGAGTCCTTCGTCGTCGGGATGGCATGGTCTCACCTGCTGAACGTCCCAGCGGTGTGGATGTTTCCGCGCCGCCGCCCGGCGACCGGGGCAGCACGCCGCGCGCCGCGTGCGAGCACCTCCTACGGTGAGGACATGCAGATCGGATTCAAGCTCTTCGCCGAGAACTTCTCCCCCACCGAGCTCGTCCGGCAGGCCGTCGAGGCCGAGCGGGTGGGTTTCGACTTCGTCGAGATCAGCGACCACTTCCACCCCTGGCTGCCCGAGCACGAGCACTCGCCCTTCGCCTGGTCGGTGCTCGCCGCCATCGCGGCCTCGACCGAGCGCATCGGACTGGCGACGGGGGTCACCTGCCCGACGATCCGCTACCACCCCGCGATCATCGCCCAGGCCGCGGCGACCACCCAGATCCTCGCCGACGGGCGGTTCACGCTCGGGGTGGGATCCGGCGAGCGGCTCAACGAGCACGTCGTCGGCCAGGGCTGGCCCGAGGTCCGGGACCGACACCAGCTCCTCCGCGAGGCGCTGGAGATCATCCGGCTGCTGTGGCAGGGCGGCTACCACTCCTACCGCGGCGAGTTCCTCACCATCGAGGACGCCCGGGTCTTCGACCTGCCGGAGACCCTGCCGGAGATCATCGTGGCCATCGGGGGACCGCAGGCGGCGCGCCTGGCCGCCGAGCAGGGCGACGGCATCTTCACGACCGACCCCGACGCCTCGCTCATCGAGGCCTTCGAGCAGGCCGGTGGCTCGGGGCCGCGCTACACCGAGGTGCCCCTCGCCTGGGCCCCCGACGAGCAGGCGGCGGCCGAGTCCGCCCACCGGATGTTCCGCTTCGGCCTCGGCAGCTGGCGGGTCAACAGCGAGCTGCCCAACCCGGCCCACTTCGACGCCGCCACCCAGTTCATCACCCCGGACTCGATGCGCGAGGTCTTCGCCTGCGGCCCCGACGTGGAGCGACACCTGGAGGTCGCGCGGCAGTTCGCCGACGCGGGCTTCGACCGGCTCGCCCTCATCAGCGCCGGGCCGGACGTCGACGGCTTCCTGCGCTTCTTCGCCGACGAGCTGCGTCCGCGGCTCCAGGAGCTGTCGACCTAGGACGACGCCTCGGGGCGGGGCGGTGGGGGTGCGACCTCACCGACCTGCAGCCCGTCACCCGCTCGGGTCGTCCCCGCCACGTGCGTGGCTCGGGCACCACGCGCAGCACTCTGCGGGGACATGTGCGTCCGCCCGGGAAATAACGCGACCGGATGGACATTTCTCAGCAGCCTGTGGCCCGTGAGGTTCGTGAGGTTCGTGAGGCTGCAGCCGAGCGGGCCGCTGGTCTGGAGGCGACATGCCCCCATCGTGAGCGGCCAGGCCCTCAGGCCTCGATGACGCAGTCCTCCAGCGGGGTGGAGCAGCACAGCAGGACCTTGTCGGTGGCGATCTCCCGGGGGCGGATCCCGCCACCGTGCCGCATGTCGACGCTGCCGGTGAGCAGCTGGCTCTTGCAGGTGCCGCACACCCCCTCCGCGCAGGACGACGGCAGGCTGAGACCCGCCTGCGCCGCGGCGGCGAGGATCGTCTGTCCGGGGGCGCAGGCCACCTCCCGGCCGCTGCGGGTCAGGGTCACGGTATGCGTCCGCGCACCGTCGGCGGGCTCGTCGCCGACGCCGTCGCCGGTGGCCGTGGTGCCCCGCCACGGCGTCTCCCCGGCCACGACCGCGCCGGCCGGGTCGAGGGCGAAGGACTCCTGGTGGCACCGCGCCGGGTCGCAGCCGAGCTCGGCCAGCAGGCCGTGGACGGCGTCCATGTAGGGGGCCGGCCCGCAGGTGAACACCTCTCGGGCGGCGGCGTCGGGCGCCAGCTCCGCGAGCAGCCCGGAGGTGAGCCGCCCGCGGGCGCCACGCCATACCTCGTCCTCGCCGTCGCCCTCGCAGACCACCGCCACCCGCAGCCACGGCAGGGCCGCCGCGAGGTCCTCGAGCTCGCGGCGGAAGACGATGTCGGCCGGGGTCCGGGCGCTGTGCACGAAGACCACGTCGTGCGGCCCCTCGGTGCCGGCCAGGGTCCGCAGCATGGACATGAGCGGGGTGATGCCGCTGCCGGCGGAGAGCATGAGGTGCGCCGCCGCCGGGTGCTCGTGGGTGCTGAAGACGCCCAGCGGCCCGCTGACCCGCAGCCTGCCGCCCACCTCGAGCCGGTCGTGCAGCCACGTCGACACCGGCCCCTGCCGTTTCACGGTGAGCGTGAGGGTGCCGGTCTGCAGCGGGGAGGAGGCGATGGTGTAGCAGCGGCTGAGCTCCCGGCCGTCCACCGGCGCCGTCACCGTGACGTACTGCCCCGGCCGGAACTCCAGCGCCGCACCCTCCGGCAGCGCCAGGGTGAGGCTGCGCACGTCGTGGGTGACCTGCTCGACGTGGACGCACACCAGGTCCTCGTCCACGCTGTCGAGGGAGGTCGCGGCGACCGTCTCGCGCACCAGCACCTCGGTCATCGGGCCAGCTCCTCGCGCAGCCGCGCGACGTACCACGCGGCGAAGGACTCCACCTGGCGCTCGCTGGGGGAGTAGGGGCCGGGCACGTAGGCCGGGTCGCCCACCCCCTGCTGGGCGCGGGCGCAGAACTCGCCGTCCTCCTCGTTGGTGTGGTCCCACACCTGCGTGAGCCGTTCCAGGTCGTAGTCCTCCCCCTCGACCGCGTCCTCGTGGACGAGCCAGGTGGTGCGGACCAGCGTCCGGTCCGGCGCCAGCGGCAGCACCGCGAAGGTCACGACGTGGTCGGAGAGGAAGTGGAACCACGCGTTGGGCTGGGTGTGCACCGAGGCCCGGCCCAGCCGCGGGGTGTCGAAGTCGGCGAGGAGCCGACGGCTGGCCACCGTCCCGTCGAGCGTGTAGGACTCCCCGGCACCGTCCAGCGCCTCCCGCTGCACCCGGAAGCCCGTGACCCGCTCCTCCTCCAGCGCCTCCACCTCGGCGAATGCCATCCCGCGCTCCAGGCAGGCGGCCTCGAGCTCGGCCTCGGCCGCGAGGTAGCGCTGGTGGGCGGGCATCAGCCGCGCCGGGATGGCGGCCGGGTCGTAGCCGTAGGTCGGGAAGAAGGTGCAGGTCAGCTCGGGGTGGCCGCCTTCGCAGTGGTAGCACTCCCGGTTGTTCTCCATCACCAGCTTCCAGTTGGCGTGCTCGACGAGGTCGTGCTGGGCGGCGACCTTGGTGCGCAGCGGCTGGTGCGGGTCGAGGTAGGGCGCGACGGTGGCCGTCATCTCCTCGACGTCGGCCGGCGGCTCGTCGGCGAGGCAGACGAAGACGAGCCCCGACACGGTCCGCACGTGCACCCGCCGCAGCCCGAAGCACGACCTGTCGAAGGTGGGGGCCTGGTCGCCGGCGTGCAGCAGGGTGCCGTCGGTGGCGTAGGTCCACCGGTGGTAGCCGCAGACGATGTTGCCGACCGACCCGGAGCGCTCGGTGAGGACGCGGGAGCCGCGGTGCCGGCAGACGTTGCGCAGGGCGCTGACCTCCTCGTCGTCGTCGCGCACGACGATGACCGAGTGCGGGCCGATGTCGACGGTGACGAAGTCGCCGGGCTCACGGATCTCGGCCTCGGTCGCGACGAAGATCCAGCAGCGGGCCCACACCGCCGCCAGGTCGGCCTCGAAGACCTCCGGGCTGGTGTAGAAGGGCGCGTCCAGGCTGAAGCCCGGCACGCGTCGGGCGACCAGCCCGGCGAGGTCGGTCGCCTCGGGGGTGGAGGTCAGGGTGGTCATCGGGTCCTCCTTCGGGTATGCCGCTCAGACGGCCAGGCAGAGGCGCAGGGCGTCGTAGACGGCGGCGTGGATGTTGCGGCTGGCGACCGCGTCGCCGATCCGGAAGAGCTGGAAGCCCGGGCCGGGGCCGGCGGGAAGGGTGGCGCGTCCGGGCACCGGCGGTGCAGCGGGCGCGGGGGACGCCCCCACCCCGACGAGCACGGGCACGGGCGCGGGCGTCGCGGCCCGCGCCGCGCCGACGCCGATGAGCTGGGGCCGGACGGCCAGCAGCGCCTCGTGGTCGACCGCCCCGGCGTTGACCGACAGCGGCACGAGCTGGTGGTAGAGGTCGTCCAGCGGCAGGGTGCCGTGCTCCACGACGACCTGGTCGACGCGGCGCTCCACCTCGGCATCGGAGTAGTCGTGGCGCAGCCGCGCCACCAGGCCCCCCTCGGGGTGGCGGGTGACGCCGACGAGCCTGGTCGCCAGGGTGACCGCGACCGCGTGCTCGTCGAAGGCCCGCAGGTAGGCCGGGGAGTTCATCCCCCCGACGAGCGGGGCGATCATCCGCTCGGGGGTGACGAACTCCACCCGCGCCCCCCGGACGGCGAGCAGCTCGGCCGCGTCCACCCCCGGCTCGGCACCGTTGTCGTCGTAGACGAGCACGCTGCCTCCGGTCCGCACGTCCCCGGACATGACGTCCCACGTGTCCCGCACCAGCGTGGCGCCCTCGAGGAGGAAGTCGTGGTTCGGCATCCCTCCGGTGGCGACGACGACGACGTCCGGCTCCTCCGCCAGCACCGTCTCCACCTCCGCGTAGACGCCGAGCCTCAGGTCGACCCCGAGGTGCCCGAGCTCGCTGACCCGCCAGTCCACGACGCCGATGAGGTCACGGCGGCGGGCCGGGCGGGACGCCAGCTTCACCTGGCCCCCGGGCAGGTCGTCGGCCTCGAGGACGACGACCTCGTGGCCGCGCTCGCCGAGCACCCGGCCCGCCTCGAGCCCGGCCGGGCCGGCCCCCACGACGACGACCTTGCGGCGTGCCGGTGCGGGCGGGACGACGTGGCTCAGGGTGAGCTCGCGCCCGGTCGCCGGGTTGTGCAGGCACTTGGCGTCACCGGACTCGTAGATCGCGTCCAGGCAGTAGTTGGCCCCGACGCAGGGGCGTACCCGGTCCTCCTCGCCCGCGGCGATCTTGGCCACGAGGTAGGGGTCGGCCATCTGCGGACGGGTCATCCCGACGAGGTCCAGCAGCCCGTCGCGGATGGCGTGCCGGGCGGTGGCCGAGTCGGAGATCCGCGAGGCGTGCATGACGGGGATGTCGACCTCGCGCCGGATCTCCCCGGCGAAGTCGAGGAACGGCGCCGAGGGGGTGCCCATCGAGGGGATGACCCGGGCGAGGGTCGCGTCGCTCTCGATGGTGCCCTTGATGACGCTGAGCAGGTCGACGCCGTCCTGCGTGAACGCGCGCAGCGCGGTGAGCGCCTCCTCGCGCTGCAGCCCGTCGGGGCGGTCCTCGTCCATGGACATGCGGATCGCCAGGACCGGTTCCGGCCCCAGGGCGGCCCGCACCGCGCGGACGACCCGGCGGGGGAAGGCCATCCGGTGCTCCAGGGAGCCTCCCCACTCGTCGTCGCGGTGGTTGGTGGCGGGGGAGAGGAAGGCGTCCAGCAGGTGCCCGTAGCTCTGCAGCTCGATGCCGTCCAGGCCGCCCTGGACGCAGCGCTGGGCTGCGCTGACGTAGTCGTCGACGATGCGGTCGAGGTCCCACGCCTCGGCGACCTTGGGGAAGGCCCGGTGCGCCGGCTCGCGCAGCGGCGAGGGGAAGACCGTCGGCAGCCAGTCGGCGGTGTAGTTGCTGGTCCGCCGGCCCAGGTGGGTGACCTGGCACATGACGGCGGCGCCCTCGGCGTGCACCGCGTCGGTGAGGCGGCGCATCCACGGCACGATCTCGTCGCGGTGCAGCTCGAGGTTGCCGAAGGCCGGCGGGCTGTCGCGGGCCACGACGGCCGAGCCACCGATCATGGTGAGCCCGACCCCGCCGCGCGCCTTCTCGAGGTGGTAGGCGAGGTAGCGCTCGCGCGGCAGCCCGCCCTCGGCGTAGGCCGGCTCGTGGCTCGTGCTGACGACCCGGTTGCGCAGGCGGAGCCCCTTGATCGTGAAGGGGTCCAGGAGCGGGTCCAGCGTGCGCATACCGTGAGTCTGCGGCGCGGGCGGCCGTGCGCACCAGCGCCGGAAAGTGCACGGTGTCGTGCACACTGGCTGCATGATCGACCGGCGTCTGCAGGTGCTGCGGATGGTGGCGCAGCGCGGCACCGTCACGGGCGCGGCCGAGGCCTTGAGCTACACCCCCTCCGCCGTCTCCCAGCAGCTGCGGACCCTGGGCCGGGAGCTCGGGGTCGAGCTGCTCGTCCACGACGGTCGCGGGGTCCGGCTCAGCCCGGCGGCGCAGGTGCTCCTGGACCGCACCGACGAGCTGGTGTCCCGGTGGGAGGAGATCCGCGCCGAGGTCGCCCGGGTGGCCGAGACCGGCGGCGGGGTGCTGCGCCTGGCCGGCTTCTCCACCGCGGCCTCCGCGCTGCTGCCGCCGGTGGCCGCGCGGGTGCGCGCCGAGCTCGGGGGAGAGGTGCAGATCGTCGAGGCCGACCCGGAGGAGTGCTTCGAGCTGCTGCTCACCGGGCGCGCGGACGTGGCGGTCGTCGTCGCGGTCTCCACGCTGCCGGCCAGCACCGACCCGCGCTTCGAGCAGCGCCACCTGCTCGACGACCCGATCGACCTGCTCGTCCGGGAGGACCACCCGCTGGCGGGGCAGGAGTCGGTCTCCCTGCGGGACCTGGCGGCCGAGCGCTGGATCATGGACCGTCCCGGGCGGCCGTACCACGAGCTGCTGCAGACGGCGTGCACCGGCGCCGGCTTCACGCCGTCCGTCGCGCACTACGCCGCCGAGTGGGACACCGGCGCGGCCCTGGTCGGCGCCGGCCTGGGCATCGCCCTGGTGCCGCGACTCGCGCACGTCCCCGCGGCATACCCGGTCGTCCGGGTCCCGCTGCACGGCGACCCGGCTCCGGCCAGGCACCTGCGCACCGGCATCCGACGGGGCAGCGCGGGCCACCCCTCGGTCGCCGCCGCGCTCCGGGCGCTGGAGGACGTGGCCGCTCCCCGGCGCCGACCCGGCACGGGACCGGCCGCCGCTCAGCCCGCGTAGGCCTCCCGAGCCAGGGAGAGCAGCTCCTCCAGCACGCTCGGCGGGTCCTCCCGCCACCAGATGAGCAGCACCTCGACGGGCGGGGCGTCGCGGACCGGGCGGAAGACGACACCGCGCCGGGAGTACTGCGCCGCCGTCGCCTGCGAGGTCAGCCCGATCGCCCGGCCGGCGGCGATGACGGTCAGCCACTCGTCGGTGCCGCGCACCTCGCGCCAGGACCCGGGAGCCCGGTCCGGGGACCACAGGTCGGTCGTCGTGGTCCCGGTGGCGGTGTCCAGCGCCACGGTGCGCCCGGCGAAGTCGGCCATGCGCAGGCTGCGGCGTCCCGCCAGGTCGTGCTCGGCGGGTAGCGCGGCCATCCGCGACTCGCGTCCCAGCACGGCGGTGGCGATCTGGGAGACCCCCGGGTCGCGGCGGACCACGGCCAGGTCGACCGTGCCCTCGTTGAGCCCTGCGAAGCGGGTCGTCGTGTTGACGAAGGTCAGCTCCGAGCCGGGATGCCGTCGCGCCCACTCGCGCTGCACCGTGGCGGTGTGCGCGCCGAGGGCCGCCCAGGCATACCCCACCCGCACCTCGCGCCCCTCGTCGTGCGCGGCCCGGACGACGGCCCGCGCCTCCTCGACGCTGGCCCGCGCGTGCCGGAGCACGCGTCGACCGGCGGTGGTCACGGTGACCACGCGGCCGCCGCGCTGGAGCAGCCGCACCCCCAGCGTGCGCTCCAGAGCGCCGACGTGCCGGGAGACGGACGCCTGGGTGGTGCCCAGCGCGATGGCGGCGTCGGTGAAGGTGCCCTCCTCGACGACGGCGAGGAAGGAGCGCAGGTCGCGCAAGGACACCTCGGGGTTTGTCATACGACAAGTGTATGCAGCGAGCGAGCCGTGCATTTTTCGTATGCCTCGGGTGTCCGCAGACTCGGGGGATGTCGATCACCCAGACCCCCGCCGGCCCACGAGGCGCCGCCCAGGTGTCCGCCGCGACCACCCCGCGGCGCACCAGCCCGCGCGACGTGCTGCTCATGGTGACCGCGGCGACGAGCACGCAGGTCGGGGCGGCCTGGGGCAGCCACGCCTTCGGCGCGATCGGCCCGGCCGGCGTGGTCGCGGTCCGTCAGCTCGTGGCCTCGGTGGTGCTGCTGCCGCTCACCCGGCCCGACGTCCGCCGGCTGACCAGGGGGCAGTGGGCGCGGGTGGTGTGGCTGGCGGCGATGTTCGCCGGGATGAACCTCGGGCTCTACGCCGCGGTCGAGCGCATCGGGCTGGGGCTGGCGGTCACCCTGGAGTTCCTCGGGCCGCTGGCGGTGGGTCTCCTCGGGTCGAGGTCGGTGCGCGACCTGGCGCTGGCGGCCGTCGCCGGCGTCGGGGTCTACGTCCTCGTCCTGCCGGGGCCCAGCAGCGACTACCTCGGCGTGGCCTTCGGGCTGGCGGCGGCGGCGTGCTGGGGCGGCTACATCCTCGCCAACCGCTCGGTGGGGGCGGCGCTGCCCGGGGTGCAGGGGACGGCGCTCGCGACGGCGGTGTCGGCGACGGCATACCTGCCGGTGCTGGTCTGGCTGGCCCTCACCGACCGGTTCACCCCGGCCGCGCTCGGCTTCGCCGTCGTGGCGGGCGTGCTCTCCACGGTGGTGCCGTACTCCCTCGACCTGCTGGTGCTGCGCCGGGTCCCCGCGCCGGTCTTCGGGGTCGCGATGAGCGCCCACCCGGTGCTGGCGGCGCTGGTGGGCATGGTGCTGCTCGGTCAGCTGCTCGCGCTGCACGAGTGGGTGGGCATAACGCTGGTCGTCGCGGCCAACGCCGTGACGATGTGGGTGTCGGGCCGCCGACCCCGCTGAGCCGGGTCGCCCGCGGGTAGGGTCGTCCCGTCGGGCGGCGTCGTCCCGCCGTGCCACTCTCCAGGGAGGTCAGCATGAGCGTCGACGAGCACGACGCAGGCCGCGCCGAGGGGGCCGAGGAGGCCATCGAGGAGGTGGGCCGGCTGACCCGGTCCCTGCTCCGTGAGGGTGTCGCCCTGGCGGCCCGGCTCGAGCTCGAGGGCATGCACGCGACGGACCGTCGTGCCCTGGGCCTGCTGGACCGGCTCGGCGCCGCAGGGGCGGCCTCGCCGAGTGCCCTGGCGGACGGGCTGGACCTGACCAGGGCTGCCGCCACGGCGGTGGTCGACCGTCTGGTGGCCGCCGGGCTGGTCGCCCGCCGGCGCTCCGCCTCCGACGGCCGTCGGGTCGAGCTGACCCTCACAGCACGGGCGCGCGCCCTCGGCACGGAACACCTGCGGCCGTGGAACGAGCGGATCACCCGGGCCGGCAGCGCTCTCACGCCGTCCGAGGCGGCGGTCGTGCGCCGCTACCTGGCCGCGGTGCTGGATCCCGACCCCGAGTCCGATGCCTGAGCGGTTGCGCCGACCGGGATCAGGTAGTTAGATATATCTAACTACCCGGGAGGCGTCCATGTCGGTGACCATCGAGGGTCTGGCGAAGACCTACCGCGGCCGCAGGGTGCTGGACGGGCTGACCATGAGCGCTCAGGACGGCCGGGTCACCGGGTTCCTCGGCCGCAACGGGGCCGGCAAGACCACCACGCTGCGGTGCCTGCTGGGTCTGGTCCGCGCCGACGCGGGCCGGTGCCTCGTCGACGGACGGCCCTTCGCCGAGCTGGACCACCCCTCCGGGGCGGTGGGCGCCCTCCTGAGCCAGGAGGCCCACCACCCCGCACGGTCCGGCCGTGACCACCTGCGCATCCTGGCTTCCGCGTCGGGCCTCCCTCGCCAGCGGGTGGCGCAGGTGGTCGAGGAGGTCGAGCTGTCGGACGCCGCAGACCGGCCGGTGCGCGGCTACTCCCTCGGAATGCGCCAGCGTCTGCACCTCGCCGCCGCCCTGCTGGGCGACCCGGCGACCCTCGTGCTGGACGAGCCGACCAACGGGCTGGACCCTCCCGGGGCGCGGTGGCTGCGTGACCGGCTGCAGGGGTATGCCGCGCAGGGCCGGTGCGTCCTGCTGTCCAGCCACGTCCTGGGTGAGGTCTCGAGGACCGTCGACGACGTGTGCGTCGTGGCCGGGGGCCGGATCGTGGCGCAGGGCGGCCTGCACGAGGTCATGGGCGATGACGACGGGGTCCTGGTCGAGACCGACGAGCCGACCCGGCTGCACCGGCTGCTGGTCGAGCTGGGTGCGACGACGAGACCCGTCGAGGGTGGTGCGGGAGGCCTGCACCGGCTCCTGGTGCACGGGGTCGCCCCGGAGACGATCGCGCGGGCCGCCTCCCACCACGGCGTCCTCCTCACGCTGCTGCACCCGGTGCAGGCGGACCTGGAGGCGCGCTTCCTCGCCCTGACCGAGCCCGGTGGTGACGGCGGGGGTGGGTCCGCATGAGGGGTCAGGTGCTCGCCGAGTGGCAGAAGCTGCGCACCGTGCGGTCCACCTGGGTGGTGCTGGGGCTGGTCCTGCTGGTGGAGGCGGTCCTGCGCAGCGTGGGGGTCGTGGTGGCGCCGGACGGGTCGACCGCCGACGAGGCCCTCCTTGCCGTGCGTCCCTCGATCACCTTCCCGACGGCCGTGGCGCTGCTGCCGGCGCTCCTGGCGACCGTCGAGTGGCGGTACGGCACCGTGGTCAGCACCTACGTGGTCCGTCCCTCGCGGGGGGCCGTCCTGGCGGCCAAGCTCGTCGTGGGTGGGGCGGTCGGTGCGGGGACCGCCGTGCTGGGCTCGGCCGTCGGGGTGGGCGCGGCCCTCTTGGTCTCGGCGGCGACCGGTGGTCCGGTGCCGACGCCGTGGGCGCTCGCCGTGCTGCTGGGGTCCAGCCCCGTGGCCGGCGCGCTGCTGGGGATGTCCGCCGTGGTGTGCGGCCACCTGCTCCGGGACCAGGCGGTCACCGTGACCGTCCTGGTCGTCGTACTGTTCGTCGCCCCCGTCCCCGTGGCGCTCCTGAGCCCTGCCGGGTACGGCTACACGCCGTCCGGTCTGGTCGACGCCCTGGGCGGCCTGGGACAGGTCGACGTCGCGCTCGTCGGGCCGTGGACCGCCGCCGTGCTGCTGACCGGGCTGCTGCTGGTCCTCCTCGCGGCCGCCCGCTGGGACGGGCGCAGGGACCTGGTCTGAGCCCGACGTGGGGGAGGCGCACCGGGCCGACCCGGCACCTGGTGCGCGCCCGCGCCTAGGGTGGGGCCGGAGGCGACCGACGGTCGTGGTCCGCCCGACGGAGGAGGAGGCACCGTGGCAGAGCTCGGCGGCGAGGTGACGGTGCACGTCGACGCACCCCCGGAGCGGGTGTGGGCGCTGGTGAGCGACGTGACCCGGATCGGGGAGTTCAGCCCCGAGACCGTGGCGGGTCGGTGGACAGGCGGCTCGTCCGGCCCGGAGGTGGGCGCGACCTTCGCCGGGAAGGTGGTGCGCAACGGCGTGGGGCCGACCTACTGGTCCGCCTGCCGGGTGACCCGGTGCGAGCCGGAACGGCTCTTCGAGTTCTCGGTCGGCACCAGGAAGGTCGTCGTCAACAACTGGGGCTACCGGCTGCGACCGTCGGGGGAGGGCACCGAGGTCACGGAGTACTTCCGGCTCGAGCCCGTCCTGCCGCTGCGTCTCTACTGGGCGGTGCTGGGCCGGGCGCGCGGTCGCACCAACGAGCAGGGCATGCGGACCACGCTGGAGCGGATGAAGGCGGTCCTCGAGGGGTGACCTCGATGGTGGTGCAGAAACGGTGCGGCACGTCCGTCGCCCTGACGACAGATGTGCCGCACCGTTCTTGCACGAGGGTGGTCAGTCGAGGATCTCGCGCAGCGCGGCGGCGAACTCGGCGGGCCTGCCTGCGGGCCGGCCGTGGAGCTCGCCCATGAAGCCGCCGTGGTCGCCCGGCACCACCACCGCCTCGCGGCGCAGCGCCCGGGCCACCGACCGCGCGGCCCGCGCGGCGAGGGTGTCGCCGGAGTCCTCGCCCGCCGCCAGCACGAGCCGGTCGCCCAGGGCGCGGAGCCGCTCCAGGTCGGGCTCGTAGGCGGTGCACGAGCGCTGGTTGCGCAGCAGCGGGTCGTCGCGGGTGCCGTCGTCGTCGGCCGGCATCCCGAAGGCGGCCGGGTCCGGCGCCGGCCGCCTCAGGTAGGTCTCGTCCAGCTCTCCGTCGGCCACGACCAGCGCGATGAACCGCGCCATCGCCGCGCCGTGTCGCGCTCGTAGGTCTGGCCCACGTCCTCGCACGCGGCGAGCACCACCTCCCGGTCCGGCAGGAAGGCGACCAGCGGCGGCTCGTGCGCGACCACCCGGCGCACCTCGTCCGGGTATGCCGCCGCGTGCGCCAGCGCGTTGACGGCACCCCCGCTGGAGGCGAGGACGTCGACGGGTCCACCCCCGAGCGCCGTCACCACCCGGTGCAGGTCGTGCGCGTGCTGCTCCGGGGTCAGCGGGCTGGTGCCGGAGGGGTTGCGGCCCGCGCCCCGCGGGTCGAGGGTGACCACCGGCCGGTCGTCGACCAGCTCGGCCAGCGCCGCGAACCCGGTGGCGTCCATGGGGGAGGCGAAGGCCAGCAGCACCGGTCGGTCGGGCGAGGCGTCCGACAGCCCGCCGTGCACGTCGTACGTGATGAGGTCCTCGCCCTCACCCACGGTGCGGGTGACGGTGCTGCGTGCTCCTGCGGTCATGGGTTCGTCCTGTCCGGTGGGTGGTCGTGCTCTGCACGGTGAGACACCGCGGAGCTCCCGGACTCATCGCCCTCGACGCGACGAGCCCGGCACGGTTGACTGGCCCCATGAGCACCGAGCAGACCGACCAGGCCGAGCAGCGCGTCGTCAGCGCCACCCGCGAGATCGACGCACCGGCGGACGTGGTCTTCGAGCTGATCGCCGACCCCGCCCGCCAGCCCGAGTGGGACGGCAACGACAACCTGGCCGAGATCGTCCGCGGCGGCCGGGTCCGGGCCGTCGGCGACGTCTTCTCGATGCGCACGACGAACGACAAGGTGCGCGACAACCACGTCGTCGCCTTCGAGGAGGGGCGCCGCATCGCCTGGCGTCCCGCGAGCGAGGGCCAGGACCCGGCCGGGCACGAGTGGGTCTGGGAAGTGGAGCCGCTGGACGAGGACCGCTGCCGGGTCACCCACACCTACGACTGGACCGGGCTGACCGACGAGTCCCGGATGGCCCGCGCTCGCAGCACGAGCGCCGACATGCTGCGTGCCTCCCTCGACCGGCTGGCCCAGGTCGTCGCCGCTCGCCGGTAGACTAGGCGGGCCGCGTGCCGTGCGTCCGCCTCCGGACCGGTGCGGCGGCATACCTCCTGACACCACCGACGATCCTGCGAGGACTCGCCCTGTCCATGCTGCCTGCCTCCGCGCCCACCAGCACCCCCGACCCGCACTCGGTCCGTGCCGCGCTGCGCTCCCCGGCGCGCCTGCGCACCGAGATCCTCGCCGGTCTCGTCGTGGCCCTGGCCCTCATCCCCGAGGCCATCTCCTTCTCGGTCATCGCCGGCGTCGACCCCCGGGTCGGGCTGTTCGCCTCCTTCACCATGGCCGTCACCATCGCCGTGGTCGGCGGCCGCCGCGCGATGATCTCGGCGGCGACCGGGGCGATCGCCCTGGTCATCGCCCCGGTGATGGCGCAGCACGGCCTCGACTACCTCATCGCGACCGTGCTCCTCGCCGGTCTCCTCCAGATCGTGCTGTCGGTCGCCGGCGTCGCCCGGCTCATGCGCTTCATCCCGCGGATGGTCATGGTGGGCTTCGTCAACGCCCTGGCCATCCTCATCTTCCTGGCGCAGATCCCCTACCTCGTCGGCGTGCCGTGGCTGGTCTACCCGTTGGTCGGGCTGGGGATCGCCGTCATGGTCCTGCTGCCCCGGGCGACCACCGCCGTCCCGGCCCCGCTCGTGGCGATCGTGCTCATCACCGGGATGGCGCTGCTCGCCGGCTGGCGGCTGCCCGACGTCGGTGACGAGGGGCAGCTGCCCGACAGCCTGCCCTCGTTCTTCGTCCCGGACGTCCCGCTGACGTGGGAGACGCTGCAGATCATCGGCCCCTTCGCCCTGGCCATGGCCCTCGTCGGGCTCATGGAGTCGCTCATGACCGCCAAGCTCGTCGACGACATCACCGAGACCGGCTCGGACAAGACCCGCGAGGGCTGGGGCCAGGGCGTCGCCAACCTCGTCACCGGCGCCTTCGGCGGCATGGGCGGCTGCGCGATGATCGGCCAGACGATGGTCAACGTGCGCGTCTCGGGGGCGCGCACCCGCATCTCGACCTTCCTCGCCGGGGTCTTCCTGCTGGTCCTCGTCGTGGTCCTGGGCGACCTCGTCGCCTCGATCCCCATGGCGGCCCTCGTCGCCGTGATGATCATGGTCTCGGTCGCGACCTTCGACTGGCACTCCATCGCCCCCGGGACCCTGCGGCGCATGCCCAAGAGCGAGAACCTCGTCATGCTCGCCACCGTCGTCACGACGGTCGCCACGCACAACCTCGCGATCGGCGTCGTCGTCGGGGTGCTGACCGCCATGGTCGTCTTCGCCCGCCGGGTCGCGCACTTCACCCAGGTGGTGCGGGTCGACGGCGGCGACCCCGAGGTGGCCCGCTACCGCGTGGTCGGCGAGCTCTTCTTCGCCTCCAGCAACGACCTGGTGCACCAGTTCGACTACGCCGGCGACCCGCAGACGGTCGTCATCGACATGAGCGAGTCGCACATCTGGGACGCCTCGACGGTCGCCGCGCTCGACGCCATCGAACGTCGGTATGCCGCGCACGGCACCACGGTCGAGATCCACGGGCTCAACGACGCCAGCCGCGCCCGCCACCAACAGCTCGCCGGGCACCTGGGGAGCATGTAGCCGCAGGTCACCCGGTGGTGGGGTCCACCCAGGCGGTGAAGACGGGGATGCCGTGCCAGGCCGCCCCGCCCCGGCCGGTGTCGAGGGCCACCGCCACGACGGCGTGCGGGCGGTCCAGCCGCAGGTGGATGCGGCGGACGAGCACCTCCTGCTCGTGCGCCAGCCCGGTGGCCCGGATCCCCATGCCGGTGACGGCTGCCGCCTCGAAGCCGGTGGCCGAGTAGGCGGCGACCGCGGCCTGCCGGGCCTCGGTCTCGGCGGGTCGCTCCTCGGGCCGGACGTAGCGCGCCAGGGACGCCAGCGCGGTGGCGAAGCCGGGGGCGTCGGCGAGGTCGTGCTCGGAGGTCAGCCGCCAGGACGGCACCCACCCGCTCCACTCCTCGACGACGTCCTGGAAGGCGGCCCGGACCTCCCGGTGCTCGCTCACCGTCCAGGCGTGGCCGTCCTCGAGCACCGCGACGGCGTCCGGGAGCCGGGTCGAGGCCAGGGCGGCCGCCACCTCGTGCGCCGCCGCGATCACCTGCTCCCGTGGCACCGCGGGGTCGGCGACGACGCTCACCACCGTCAGCCCGGAGGCCGTCGTCGGGGCGACGACCCCGACCGGCCCGGCCGCCACGGTCTCGAGCACCAGGTGCCGGGCGGTCGCCGCGTCGGTGCCGAGGCCGCCGTCGTCGAGCTCCACGAGGGGGGTCCGCCAGGAGATCCGGGTCGCCAGCGCGGAGGCCAGCACGAGCCGGGTCAGCTCGGTGATCTCCAGCGGGAAGGTCTCGATGAGACCCCCGGTGCGCTCGGCCGTCCACCGGTCGGCGCCGGCCTGGTCGGGCAGGGGGCCGTCCTCCACCGCGCCCGGCACCGCCCAGCCCCCGAAGTCCGCCGTGAGCGCCGCGGCGTCGGCCCACCGCGCCACCGCCGCCGACACCGCCGGGTGCGGGTCGGCGAGGAGGTCGGCGAGCGCCGCCCGCGCCTCGCCCGCCGGGAGCCCGAGCTGGTCCTCGAGGAGCGCGCGGTCGGCCGGCTCCGCCTGGTCGGCGACGAGCGCGAGCAGCAGCCACGCCCCGAGCCCGGACCCCACGCCCGGGGCGGCGAGGACGTCGGAGTCGAAGCGCACGGCATACCGGCGGACGGCGGCGGGCGCCGCGGTGTCGGGGTCGGGGGCGGGGGCAGGGTCCATGTCCACGGGTCCGATCCTGGCACCTGCGGGTCGGCTGCGTCGGCGGCATAGGCTCGGTGCCGACGGCACGACCCCGAGGAGCAGCCTGATGCGCAACCCGGTGCAGGACTACCTGGAGCAGATCGTCGACCAGTGCGGCGCCGCCGGAGGCGAGGTCGCGGCCTACATCCCCGAGCTCGCGGCCGCCGACCCGGACCGGTTCGCGCTGTGCCTCGCGACCGTGGACGGGCAGGTCTACGAGGTGGGGCAGGCCGAGCACCGCTTCAGCATCCAGTCGATCTCCAAGCCCTTCACGTATGCCCTCGGGCTACACGACCAGGGCGTCGACACGGTGGCGCGCAAGGTCGACGTCGAGCCCTCCGGCGATGCCTTCAACGAGATCAGCCTGGCCCCCGGCACCGGCCGGCCGAAGAACCCGATGATCAACGCGGGCGCGATCACGGCGACCTCGCTCGTCGCGGGGGAGGACGAGGACGACCGGTTCGCGCGGGCGCTGGGCTGGTTCGGTGACTTCGCCGGACGCGAGCTGGAGGTGGACGAGGAGATCTACGGCTCCGAGCTGGCCACCGCGCACCGCAACCGCGCCATCGCGCACATGCTCCGCGAGTTCGAGATCCTCGAGGACGACCCGGAGGAGGTGCTGAGGCGCTACGTCCGGCAGTGCTCCATCGCCGTCGACACCCGCGACCTCGCGCTCATGGCCGCGACGCTGGCCAACGGCGGGCGGCAGCCGCGGACCGGACGGCAGCTGCTCGACGCCCATCCGGTGGAGCACGTGCTCTCGGTGATGACGACGTGCGGGATGTACGACGCCGCCGGTGACTGGGTGAGCGCCGTCGGGATGCCGGCCAAGAGCGGGGTGAGCGGCGGCATCATCGGCGTCCTGCCGGGCCAGGTGGGGGTCGCGGTGTTCTCGCCGCGGCTGGACGCGCACGGCAACAGCGCCCGGGGGGTGGCGCTCTTCGAGCGGATGTCCCGCGACATGGAGATGCACCTCATGCACGTGAGCCGGGGGTCGCGCAGCGCGCTGCGCAGCAGCTACTCCCTGGAGACCGCGCGCTCGCGGACCCGCTGGCAGGGCGCCGACGAGGAGGTGCTGGACCGGGTCGCCGGTCGGGCCCGGGTCTACGAGCTGCACGGCGACCTGCTCTTCTCGGGCGCCGAGTCCGTGGCCCGGACCGTGGTGGAGGACGCGCCGGAGCTGGCGGTCTTCGACCTCACGCAGGTCAACGAGATCGCGCAGGTGAGCCGGGTGACCCTGCTGGCGCTGCGGGACCGGCTGCGCGAGGCCGGGGCGGAGGCGGTGGCCGTGGATCCCGCCGGGGTCTTCCCGGACCCGGACGCGGGGACCGAGCACGCGTCTCCGGCCTTCCCCGACCTGGCCTCGGCGGTCGAGTGGTGCGAGCGCGAGCTGATCCGCGCCCACTGCGGGCCCCGCCCGGATCCGGACCCGGTGGAGGACCACCCCTTGATGCGCGACCTCGGGACGTCGGCGACCGAGGCGGTGCGCTCGGCGATGACCCGCCGGGTGGTGCCGGACGGCGAGACGGTCCTCGAGGTCGGCGGCCCGTTCGCGGGGGTGCACCTCATCGTGCGGGGCCGGGCGGAGGCGCTCGGGACGGGGCCGGACGGGCAGCCGGTGACGCTGGTGACCATGGGCCCTGGCACGTCCTTCGGCGAGCTGGCCCTGGGGACCGACGACGAGCAGCAGACGACGATCCGGGCGGTCGAGGAGCTGGAGCTGCTCGTGCTGTCGGCGGAGGACCTCGCCCGGCTCGCCGACGAGGACCCGGTGATCGGGGTCCAGGTCTGGCGCGCCGTCGCCCGCGACGCCTACCGGGTCGCCGACCGTGCCCTGCGCCGCGGCGCCGTCCGGGCCCGCTGAGCCGCGGCGGACGCGTCGTCCTGCCACCCCGGACGAGCGGTCGTGCTGAGGCCGGTTGTCCACAGGCGGTGCACAACGTGTGGAGAACGACACCGGTGTAACTCCAGGTCCAGCCCACGCTGCGAGCGATGAGACACCGCGCCCCACCGAGTCCATCCTCAGAGAGCACCAGCAGGGACCACCAGCAGCGACCGCCAGCAGAGACCACCTCGGAGGACCATGAGCGACCTGACCGACCTCGTCGACCGCCATGTGCGCGAGGGCGCGGCGCCCGGGATCGTGGCCGCGCTCGGTGACGCAGGAGGCCACCTCGAGGTCGCGGCGGCCGGCGACCTCGACCCCGACGCCGTCGTCCGCATCCAGTCGATGACCAAGCCGGTGGTGGCCGTCGCCGCCCTGCGCCTCGTCGCACGTGGCCGGCTCGGCCTGGACGACCCCGTCGACCGGTGGCTGCCCGAGCTCGCCGACCGCCGGGTCCTGCGCCACCCCCACGCGGCGGTCGACGACACGGTGGACGCCGAGGGGCCGATCACGGTGCGGCACCTGTTCACGTGCACGAGCGGCTACGGCATGGTCCTGGACGACTCACCGCTGCGCTGCGCGATGGCCGACGCCGGTGTCGAGGCCGGCCCGGAGCCGGTCACGCTCGCGGCCGACGCGTGGCTGGCGGCACTCGCGAGCCTGCCTCTGGTCGCGCCACCGGGGCGGACGTGGCGCTACCACCACTCCTTCGGCGTCCTCGGCGTCCTGCTGTCCCGCCTCGTCGGCCGGCCGCTCGGCGAGCACCTGCGCGAGGACCTCCTGGACCCCCTGGGCATGACCGACACCGGGTATGCCGTGCCGCCGGCCCACGCGCACCGCCTCCCCGCGGCATACCGTCGGTCGGAGGACGGCGGGTTCGTGCAGGTCGAACCGGCCGGCGCCGGTCACTACGTCGCCGGGCAGACCGCCGACCGCAGCCACGACGAGCTGGTCTCGACCCTCGCGGACTACGCCGCCTTCGCCCGGATGCTGGCGGCCGGGGGCGTCCACGAGGGCGCGCAGGTCGTCGACCCCGAGCTCCTCCTCGCCCTGCGCACCGACCAGGTGCCGGCCGGCGCCAAGGACCCGGCGGGCTTCTTCCCCGGCTTCTGGGAGAGCACGGGGTGGGGCTACGGGGTCGGCGTCGAGCTCGTCGGGGAGCACGCCGGCCGCTTCGGCTGGTCCGGCGGCCTCGGCACGGACGTCTGGGTCGACCCCACCACCGGCAGGTATGCCGTGCTCCTCACCCAGGTGGAGATGGGCCCGGCGGCCTCCCGGCTGCTGGCCGACGTGCAGCGGCTCTGAGCAGCAGTCCGGCGGGGCGAGCCCGGGACGGGGCCGGGGCACTACGTGGTGAGGGGGTCCGTGGCCCCCGGGGACGCGGGCGGGGGTCCGGCCGCTACCCCTGGGCGACGCCGTAGACGTGCTCCACCCGGAGCCGGACGACGAGGCGTCGGTCGGCCACCATCGCCCGGCGATAGTCGTCCCAGTCGGGGTGCTCACCCTGGGCGTCGCGGTAGAGCGCGACGAGGTCCTCCACCGTGGCGTCGTGCTCGTCCTGCGCGGTCGGGGAGAGCTCCACCGTGCCCTGGGCCACGGCGTACGACCAGCCGCTGGCGCTGGTGACGAAGAGGCTGGAGCGCGGGTCGCGGCGCAGGTTGGCGACCTTGGCCCGGCCGTCGGTCGTGGAGACCCGGACCAGCGAGGCCTCCGGGTCGATGGCGTAGGTGACCAGGGAGAGCTGCGGCTGACCGTCGCGCTTGATCGTGGTGAGCGCGCCGTTCGAGCCGGCGACGAGGATGTCACGCAGAGCCGGGTCCATGTCCCCATCATGGCCGCTGCGGTGCGTCGCGGCCAGGGTCCGCGGCCGGCGGACCTCGTCCGGCGCCCGCCGCGCCGCGACATCCCGGGCCCGGGGGTCGCGTAGGTTCGCCGGCATGCACTCCTTCCACCTCGTGCGGGTCCCGGCCCGGGTGGGTGCGCGGGCGATCGCCCGGCCTCCGCACGACGTCCCCGGCCTGCGGCACGCCGAGGTGAGGGCGACCATGACCCTGGGCGCCCCGGTCGTCTCCCCGCAGCGCCTGCAGGTCCACCGCCTCGCCGTCTTCGCCCGCTGGGAGGACGAGGCGTCACTGGAGCGCTACCTCGCGACGGACCGGCTCGGGCGCACGCTCGCCGACGGGTGGCACGTGCGGCTGGAGTTCCTCCGCCGGTGGGGGCAGGTGCGTCGGCTGGGGCCCCTGCCGGAGATCGCCGGGCGGTCCGACCCCGCCGAGCCGGTCGTCGCCGTGACGGTGGCACGGATGCGGATCCCGGAGGTGCCGCGCTTCGTGCACTGGGGCCGGCCGGTCGAGCGCCAGGTCCGCGACCACCCGGCTGCGACCCTGGCGCTGGCGGCATACCGACCGCCGCGCACCGTCTCGACCTTCTCGGTATGGCGCAGCGCCCGCGAGATGACCGGCATGGTCCACGGCCGCGACGCGTCGGCGGACGGCGGGCACGGCGGCGAGGTCGGCGGGCGGCACGTCCGGGCCATGCGGGAGCGCGAGCGTCGCGACTTCCACCACGAGTTCACGACCCTGCGCTTCCGGCCGCTGTCCGAGCACGGCACCTGGGAAGGGCGCCGGGTCGTGCCGGACTGAGGGCATACCCGCCCCTCGCGACGCAGGGTGCGCCGGAGGTGTCGCGACGGCTGCTGCGCGAGAGAGGTCGCGACGGATGCTGCGCGAGAGGTGTCTCGACGGCTGTGGCCTCACGCGTCCCGTCGGCCTCACGAGCATCAGCGCGCGGAGATGTGCCCATCGGCCGGGTTTATTTCTCCGCGTCAGCGCGATATCCCCGGACAGAGCCCCGCTGAGTGGTGGGCTTTGAGGTGATGCTCGTTGCCTACCGGTCGCCTTCTTCGAGGGCGACGGTTCCAGTATTGCTGGTCTTGTAGATCTTGGCCA
>NZ_CANMUA010000009.1 GCF_947500995.1 uncultured Serinicoccus sp. | reverse complement strand
TGGCCAAGATCTACAAGACCAGCAATACTGGAACCGTCGCCCTCGAAGAAGGCGACCGGTAGGCAACGAGCATCACCGCAAAGCCCACCACTCAGCGGGGCTCTGTCACCATCAGAGGCGAACTCCTCGGTTCCGACGACTCTGTGAAGGCGAGCACGAGCACGAGCAGCAGATCCATTCCCCCACGCTCCGGGCATCCGGGGTCCGGTCACGGAGGACTGCTGCCCGGATAGATGAGACCTTGACCTGAGCCGTCGTGCCTTCGGGGCGACGCTCGGCAAAAGGCCGCATCATATCAACACGCCGCAGTCGCTCGGTGCTAGGCTTCGGCTCCCACTCCTACGTCGTGGGGACCGACGATGGCGAAGCGCGGCGTTACGCTACTCGATCTGTTTGCGCCCGGCGGCGCCCAGGCACTGCTGCCAGACGACGTCGCGACCTGGCTCGAGAACCTCGCGGTCACCGACCTGACCAGCTCCACGAGCGCCAGCACCTTTGTGCACGAGGGGGTCGTGCGGCCCCTACTCGACGTCGACCCAGTGAGCTTGCGCAATTGGCCGGTCGAGATTCCCGGCCTCAACACCGGGTTGCCCTTCCGGCTCGTTCGAGTGAGGCAGGCTCCCGCCGCCGGTGAGACGCTGGAGCCGGAGGCCGAATCCAGCTACCTCGACCTGGTCGTGGACCGAGTCGCCATCGCGTTCCCGGGCCTACGTCCCGCAACCCTGGTGCCTGCGACCAGCAGCTCGCCCGCGCACCTGATCCCAAACCGCGCAGGCCACGCGGTCAAACTCGTGGGTTCGGGGGTGATGCGGATCGACCTCACCGGCACATCGGAGCTGGTCCGGTTCGTCGACTTCCCCGACCCATTCGACCCCTCGGCCCCCAACGGCACGGTCGGCACCCTGACCTTCGACCCGATCAGCTTCACCTTCGGCGACTCCGACTACGGCATGGTCGTGGACCGTGTCGTCTACGACGCGACCGAACACATCTCACCGCCGGAGGTCCTCGCTCGCGGCCAGACCGCAGGCTGGCAGGGCATCGCGATCGCTGAGGCGACCGTGATGCTGCCGATCAAGGGCACCGCCGTCGAGCAGATCAACGTCTCGGTGAAAGACGTCATCCTCGGTAGCCCCGCCGGGATGCAGGGCAGTGTCTCGGTCGAACTGGGACGCACCCCGATCTCGGGTGCCTCCGTCCAGTTCACCCAGGACGTCGAGGGCACCGACCATCCCCGCAGCCCCGCCGGCAGCGGACGCGAACTGACGGTGCCGTTCGTCACCGACACCCCGCAGACCGCGCGCATGCGCGCCCAACTCTCCGACGCGGTACTAGGTCAGCCCACCCAGCCCCGCATCAGCTGGACGCTGCCGGACACGACCAGGGTCGAGGAACCCGACACCGGCTGGTTCACCACCTCGGTCGGCGAGAACATGAAGGCCGTTTACTCCGAGATGGTCGATGGCGAACGCCACAACGACCTCCCGATCACCTACACCTTCACGCAGGAGACGGGGGATCCCCAGCACGGCCCGAAGGTCAGCACCGAGGCGAACAACCACCCCAACGTGGTGTCGCTGTCAGGTTCACGGGAGTCCGTCAACCTGGTCAGTCTCGCGGCCATGGTGGACCCGCCACAGCCGGGCGAGAGTTCTCAGGTCACCTGGGTGCACGGCACCGGCGTCGACGCACGGGTCCGCCGCAGCGACGACTTCGTGCTACTGGTCGAGGAGGTTGGCACCTCCTACATCGAGGTCAGCGTCGAGGACCGCAAGCGTCGAATTCGCGTCGACGTGCTCGAGGAGGGTGAGCTGCTGATCGGCTGCGAGGACGGCGTCCGCGACGCCACCGGTGCGCTGGTCGAGATCCGCGGCCTCGAGTCGACCTACGACCTCACCCGCTTCCACCGCGACGGCACCTACATCACCGCCAGCGAGCCCGCGACGCTCGGCGGCACGGTCGGCGTCACCGTCCCAGAGGGAGCACTAGCAGCCGTCACGCTCGGGCGGGGCAGCAGCACCGACCCGAGCGCCCCACCGCCGCCGGTCACCGAGGCGGAGATCCGGCACCTGTCGGTGCGGTACGGCTTCAACAGCGCCGATCCAGAGGCTTGGGGCAGCTACGCCCCCAACAGCACCGCCGGCAACGTCGCGGTGGAGATCCAAGAATGGGCCCGCTACTTCCCCGGCGCCCGGTTTCTCGTCGTCGGGCACTGCTGCGACATCGGGAGTGACAGCCAGAACGCGAACCTGGCCCGCAGCAGGACCACCTCGATCACCCAGCACCTACCCAGCGGCGTCGTCGACGCCCGCGGAGAGCAGGAGGCCGCGACCGGTCAGGTGCTGACCACCCAAAACGGGGTGCCCGCCTCCGCGATGAGCGCCACCGAGCGCGCCACCGGCCGCACCATCATGCTCGACCACTCCGCGGCCACCCGCGACACCTGGGTCGACGCCAGTGGCCAGGCGATCCGACCCCACCCGATCCGGGAGCGCTACCGCCGCGTCGACGTCTACGCGGTCGGCGGCACCTACACCCCACCGGCCGGCGCGCCCGAGCAAGGGCAACAAGCCTCCACCGATCCGCAGACCACTGACCCTGCGCTGCGCCGCTCCTACGTGCCCGGCGCCGACGGGACCGAGATCGCTCCACCAGGTGACCCCAACAGCCGACTCGGCTACCTCGTGCGGTTGCACGTGGCGTGGGACTCACCGACCGTCACCAGCTGGGCCGACGCCGTCCCCACCCTGGCCGAGATCACACTCGCCTGGTCCAGCGACCACGTGACGATGAGCGACGAGAACGGCGAGGAGACCGACGTGCCGGTCTCCTCGCCGTCGGACTCCGGTGGCAGCCCGTCGACCGAGATGTGGGTCATCACCGGGCGTTGGGCCTACGACAACCGATCAGGGCAGACGCTGTTCTCGGTATCTGTCGCTTCCGAAGGCGACCCGGAAGGCATCGCGCACTTCGGTTCCTCCTTCCTCGCGGTCGCGCTCGCGCTGGCGCCCGCGCTGCTCGGCGGCATCGGCGGCGGCGGTGCGGCCAACGGTGTCGTGCAGATGTCCGCGTTGGCGATCGCCAGCGCGGTGATGGCGGCGATCGCCAAGGAGGGCTGGGTTGTCGTGCACGCGGTCTCGGCCGAGTACCGGGCGCCGTCGATCCAGTCGGCGCGCGGCATGAACCTGCGCGTCACGATCGACTACACCGCCGCCGTCGGCATCGAGGTCTCCGCCTCGGGCCTAGGCTCGATCGCGACCGCCGACGGGCACCCCCTCAAGGTCCGGTACACCAAGGTCGGGCTCGAGTACGACGACACCGCGACCAAGTGGTACGACAAGGTCGGCTTCGTCTTCGAGGACGTCTCGTTCGAGGTCTCCGACCCCGGCCGTTGGCAGATCGAGGGCCCCCTCGGTGACCTGCTCGCGATCACCGCCACCCGGGCGGGCTCCGGCTCGTCGTGGTTCGAGTGCGACCTGGCCTTTGCGCTCGACCTCGGGGTGGTGAGCATCGAGGGCGCCACGGTGCGGGTGATCTTCGCCGAAGGCGACATCTCAGCCGAGCTGCGCGGTCTGGCCCTGGCCGTGGACATCCCGGGCGTGCTCCGCGGTAGCGGACAAGTGGTGCTCGGCGACGGCGGCGCCTTCGGGGCCTCGCTTGAGCTCGAACTCGTCTCGGTAGGCGCCAAAGGCATGGGGGCGCTGGAGTTCGACCCCGCGCACGACTACCTCTCCATCCAGCTAGGGCTCCTGCTCCCGGTCGGCATCCCGCTGGGGGCGACCGGGCTCGGCATCTACGGCTTCCTCGGGATGTTCGTCTCCAACGGCGCCCGGCAGCTGCCCAGCGGCTTCGAGCACGACCCCGTCGGCCGTGAGATCGCGTGGTACCGCAACACCCCACTGCTCGAGAAGTTCGGCCCCGAGCGCGGGCAGTGGGCCATCGGGCTGGGAGTGGTGGTCGGCACCATGCCCGATCAGGCCTTCACCTTCAACGCGGTCGGCATGCTCGTGGTGGCCTTCCCCGACCCCGAGGTGATCTTCGCGATCGACGCGAAACTTGCGACCACGCCGGACCTGGTACCCAAGGCCAGGGGCAGTGCCCCCGGCAGCGGGCTGGAAATCCTCGGACTGGTGGTCATCGACGACACCGCCGTACTGGTCGGGATCCGAGGACGGTACGAGATCCCCAAGGTGCTCACCCTCAACGTCCCCATCGACGGCTACTTCCCATACCCGAGCACCCCCAAGGACGCTTTCGTGCGGGTCGGCTCCGACGGTGTGGTCTCCGAAGGTCGCGGAGGCGACCCGGTGCAGATCATCCTGCTGCCCGGGACCCTCGACATCGAGGCCTACTCCTACCTCATGATCGAGGAGAAAAAGCTGCACAAGCTGGGCGGCGACCCCCGCTTCAGTTTCGACGGCTTCTCCATAGGTTTCGGGGCCGGCATCGAGATCGGCTGGGAAGCCGGACCCCTCAAGCTCGCGGCCGGCGCACGGATCCTCGTGGGACTGGGCACCAACCCGTTCCTGCTCAAGGGCCTGTTCGAGGTCTGGGGCACGCTGTCACTGGTCATCGTCGAGCTGGAGGTCTCCGGCGAGCTGGTCTGCACGGTGTGGGAACACGACGGGGTCAAGGCCAACCTCTCCGGCAAGTTCTGCGGCAAGGTCTCGTTCTTCTTCTTCTCCGTCTCCGGATGCGTAGGGATCTCCATCGGCGACTCGCTGACCCCCACCGCACCACCACCACCGCCCCCGATCGGGAAGGTATCGCTCACGGACCGGCGCGGCCAGACTACCGCCGAGGCGATCGAGGGCACCCCCGGGCCGGAGCAGACGGTCTGGCCAGACACCGTGCCCGTAATCGAACTCACACACCACATGGCGGTTGACCTCTCCGGGTCGGCGTTCGCTCCCGGCGCGCCCCCGCCAGGACCAGTCTGGTCGGGCACCTCCGAGATGAAGTACGCCTACCGGTTGACGAGCGTGCAGATCGTTCCCGACGGCGGCGCAGCGCTGAGCGGACCGCTCGCCTCAGGCTGGTGGTTGCCCACCCACCGCCCAGGTGTCCTGGCCGACGGCGACGTCGCCCTCTCCGCCGAAGAGGCGATGTTCCTCGCGCTGCTGTCCTGGGACCCGGCGCCCTGGACGTACTGGCTCACCGACGGTGGGGCCGGCACCGACGGCGACCCGGCACAGACCCCCGGCCGACTGTGCGAACCGCGACCGCAGCCGATCCGGGCGTGCCTGCTCGGCAAAGACGCCGAGCGCAGCCACGTCGACGCGGTGCACCTGCCGCCCGAAGACCTCGGCCTCCCACCCTTCCCATCCCGGTTCACCGGCTACGCACGAGAACGGCTCGCGGGTCGGGTGCTGGAACTCGCCGCGCCCTGGTTGACCGAGCAGGGACTGGCGCTGGTCCCCGGCCACGTCGACGAGGACGTCTGGTGGCTCGCCGCCGCCACCCGGTTCGGGTTCACCGAGAGGACGACAGAGCTGCGGGTGCGTCTGGCGCCCGAAGTCCACGACCCGGAGCTCGTGCTCATCGTGTGCGACGACCACCGCAAGCGGCCAGAGCCGATCAGCGCCGGACGTTGCGCTATCGTGGCCGACCACCACAGGGCCGACCTGGATCTGGGGACCTCGAACTCCATCGACGGGGTCAAGATCGAATCCTTCGGCGCGGCCTTCCGCACGCAGGGCACCCCGGTCACGGTGCTCCTGCCCGAGGGCGGCATGGTCGCCCACCTGCCCGAGACCTCCGACCGCGTTGAGGTGCGGATCCGGATGTGGGACAACGGGTCGGCCCGACTCACCGCGATCGACGAACACGGCAACGGAGTCGCCCACGGATTCGTCGACCCGCAAGGCGCCTGGGAGCAGACGATCCCACTGACCGGTGTTGACATCGTGGCGATCGAGATCCTCGGCGACACCTGGCTCGGGATCGAACGGATCTGCTGGGGCCCCTCAGCATCCGAACAGCCCACCGGCAGCGAGCTCCCGCGGGTCACCGGGTCACCCGTGGGTGGGGGCGAACGCGAGTGGGAGCCCACGGTCGAGAAGGTCTACCGCACCGGCACCGGCAGCTGCGCGGTCGTGGTGTACCGGCCTCGGGAGTCCGGCCCCTGGCGCGGTGTCCGGGTCCACGAGTGGGCGGGCGGCAAGCGGCCGCCGGCGCGGGTGGGCTGGCAGCGGCTGTGCGGCATCAGCAGCTCGGCCCAGGCACTGGCCGACGGCAACGCCGCCTACGCCGGCGGGCTCACCGCCCTGATCAACGGGTTCGCGGCGGGCGGTTTGGGCGCGCCGCACCGCAGTCTCCTCGCGTCCGGCACCGGCTACCGGGTGCGGATCGGCTGGCAGTGGCAGGGATGGGTGAAGTCCGAGGACAAACCCCAGCCGGACACCGTCCCGAACTCAGCCGAATGGGAGAACGGGGCAGAGGTGGTGCGCCGGTTCCGGACTGCGTCGCACGCGTCGATCAGCGGCAGCCCGCCCACCGAGCTCACCGACGAGAAGAGCTTCGACCCGCGCTCGCTGATGCGGTACCTGCTGGCCTTCGAGCCGGACACGGGTCAAGCGCCGCACCTGCTCGATGACGAGCTGCGGGTACACCTGGCGGTCAACCACATCGACCAACTCGCGGCACTATACGGGCGCCAGGTGGGGCTGCGGCTGCGCCGCACCGACCCGCCACCGGGCTCGCTCGTCGGCCAGCCACACGCACCGGACGAGCCGATCAACGTGACGTGGGGTCCCCTGCACGACGGCTACCGCCCGCTCGGCCAGAAGCGCTTCCTCGAGGCAGTGCGGGAAGCGCCGTGCCTGGAGGAACCACCACTGGGCGGCAGCACTGGGGAGATCAGCGCCGACCTCGTCCCCGGTGCCTGGTACGACCTCATGCTGATGGCGACACCGACCGCCGACCCCGCCTCGGAGGACCTCGTGGTGCAGCGGGCGCACTTCCAGGCGTCCCGGTACCGCGACGCGGACGACCTGCTCGCCGCGCTCGGCCTCACTGCCGACCCCAGCCCGCTGGTGGCGCCGGACGCGATCGTGACCGGCCCGGTGCCGCCCGGACCCCTGGTGGTGGGCGACCGTGAGCTCGACGAGGCGATGGCCGCCATCGGGCTCGACCCCTGGCCCTTGCCGGAGGCCGGGCGAACCAGCGTGCTCTGGTGGCGCGACGGCGAGGACTGGCTGCTGGCGGGCGTGCTGCTGGAACTGCCGGAACCGATCGTGCGCACCGGGCGACGAGCGCTCGAGGTCACCTCCTGCGTGCACGGAGGGGTGCCGCTCCCCCAGCGCCGGCGCAACACCAACGGCACCCGGGTGCTGCTCGCGCCCACGGGACCCACCGCCGTCAGCCCCGTCGGGTCCGACGCGTTCCAAGCCGGTCCGCTCGTGGTCGCCCTGACCCGCACCGTCACCGACCGCACCGGCGCCACGTCCTCGACCGTGGTCACCGGCACCCGGTCGGCGCTCGTGGCGCCCCGGGCCGTCTACCAGGAGGTCGGGACGTGAACCTCACACCCTCCTGGGCGATGAGCGGCCAGGCCCTGCACAGCCACGGTGACACCCACCTCGCCGAGGGAACCCACCTGCGGATCGTCACCAACCCGCTCCTCGGGCTGCCCGTGTGCCCGATCGTCGTGCACCAAACCCGGAGCACCGTCGACCAGTTGGCGCGGACCGCCCGCACCGACGCGATCTGGGTGACCAAGAACGGCACGATCCTCACCCCGCCGTTCACGCTCACCCCGGACAACCCGGTCACCGCGCACCTGCCGCACCCGGCGTGCTGGGCGTTGGTGGAAGCCAAGCCGGGTACGCGAGGCGGCGAAGGACCGGTCGTTGGACCCATCCGCGACCCGATCCCCGGACCGATCCGCCGGATCCTCAACCCGCTCGACCGAGAACGGCCCGCAGGAAGCGTCGTGGTCACACCGTCCCGCGACCCGGTCGTGAAGCCGGTGCCCACACGGCAGGCGGGCCTCCGGGTGCAAGGCATGGTTGGCACCCCGTTGGGCGACGCGACGGTGGCGCAACGCTCCCGAGCCCCGTACCACGTCTACGCCTCCCACATGGAGCGCGTCGTCCTCAGCGGCTCCGGCACCGTGCACGGCATCCGATGGCTGCGGCCCACGGACCTTCGGCTCGGCAAACCCGCGCGCACACTGCCCCTGCCGTGTGGCCCAGGTGCCCGGTACGCCGGACCGTCGGACGGCTGGGACCGCGGCATCGCCAGGGCACGCGACGCGGCACCCACCCGCTACGGCCTGCACGAGCAGCCCCTGGCCGCCGGGCCCGCCGCCTGCGACCCTGCCGGTCCCGGCGAGGAAGAGGCACGCATCGACCATCTCGGCCACGCCCTGCGCAACGACCTGGACCGGCTCGTCAACGACACCTCAGCGCACCAGCGTGACCTCCTTGACACCGCACCTGTCACCGGCGTCGGTCCATCACCCGGCACCTCCGACCGGAACCTGCTGACCACACTGCTTCAGGCCTCCCTCGACCCCGGCATCGCCCGCTGGCTACCGTTCGGCGACATCGACCGGGAAGAGATGGACCAGAGCGTGGTCGCTATCTACCACGTCACCGCGGCGTTCGCGGCGGATCTGGGCACCATCGGCAAGCTCGGGCTGAGCGGATCGCTACCGGCCCCCGCCAAGCCCCACCAGGTGGTCGAGGAGTTGGCCAAAGAAGTGGGCGAGTCCTGGGACGGCGGCGAGAAGACCGGGCCGACCACCCGCCTCACCATGGTGCTCGTGGCGCCCGCGTTCGAACCGCTCGACGTGCCGAGCCCACCCGCGATGAGCGTGACCTGGGACGGCAGCTGGCAGTCGGTCCCACCACCGGCCGCCTCCCGCAGGCTGACCGCTCACCTCGGCGGGCTCATCGCCGCAGCGGCACTCGCCTCCGCCATCGCGCAGCCGAACGGCAAAGACCCGCAGAGCCGCCACCTGGACGACGGCAGCGGCCGCATGAAACTGCTCGGCCCTAGCCAGCCACCGACGGCGAGCTCCCCCACCCAGGGCCGGCTGACCGACCGCGGCGTCACCGAGGACGACGGCACGTGGCAGATCGCGCAAGCGGACTGGTTCGGCCGATGGTCGGCCTGGACCCGGCGGCCCTTCGGCCCCGCGCCGCGCCCACGGCCACCACGACCGGTCGTGATGCTCGCCACCTCACCCCCTACCGTCCCCACACCGGCGCCGACCGGGCCGCTCGCAGGGACGGTACGCATCGAAGTGCCGGTGCCGCCCTCCTCCTCGCTGCCACCGGGGGCTCGCGCGCTCGCACAAGCCGAGCTGACCGTCTCCAGGAGCACCGGCGGCACGACCGTCTCAGTGCACCCGATCTCGGGGGACGCGGTCATCGTGACGGTGCCCGGCCCCGCGCTGATGCCGACGACGTCGGGCTCAGCGGGGGTCACCGCCCGGTGGCTCGACACCGCCGGGGTGACGTCAGAGGTCAGCGAGCCGCGCAACGCCACCCTGCACGACCCGCGTGCCCCCGCCCCGGTGCACCTGCCACCGGACCTGACCTACACCGCTCGACCCGACGTTACGGGGTGGGCACAGACCACACTGTCGTGGACCTCGGCCCCAGGGCAGGCCTCGTTCCGGGTCTTCGTGGCCGACGAGTCCACACTGCGGTCCAAACTTGAGGAGACCGCGGCCGGCGCCCTCGCACCGGGCGATGCCGGAACGGCGCCCTCGGCCGCGCAGGCGCAGGCACTGCTCGACGATCTCGCCGCCGCTCCGGGGGCGCCCGAGCGGGCCGAAGCGTGGGAGACCCATAAGGCGATCCTGCCGCGGCGGTGGTTCCTTCAACTCACCGCCGAGCCGCTCCTGGCCACCCCCACCACGACGTTCCGGCACCAGGTCTCCGGATCGCTCACCGTCCTGGTGCTCTACCGGGTCGTCGCGGTCAGCGCCGCGAGCGTCGAGTCCGACTTCCGCAGCTCACCGATTCTGCCGCGCGCAGTCCCGAACGCGCTCGCGCCACCCATCCCCGCGATCCGGGTACGGCCGAGCACGACCGCCGCAGGCGAGTTGCAGGCGACGATCACCGTGACCGTACCCGTGGGCCCGACCCCTGCGGCGCGCTGGCGGCTGCGGCGCGCGACGGCGACGACCGACCCCGCCCTCATGCCGATCGTCGCCGAGGGGTCAGTCCCCCCTGATGCGCCCAGCGCCGGCGACCACAGCTTCGAGATCGTCGACGGCGGGTCCGCGCCCGGCCTGAACCGCACCTCCCTGTCAGAGTGGGTGCGCTACGCCTGGCGCGTGGAGGTGGCCGGTCCGGACCTTCCCGGCGGTGGCCCGACGGGTGAGTGGTCATCGCCCTCGGCACCCGCCTCCACCACGGTGATCCCCCCAGATCCCCCGGCCGGTGTGGCCGGGCTGACGGTGCTGCGCGACGCCGCCGGCGTCCACGTGCAGTTCACCCATCCTGGACCCCTCGCACCGGGTGCGAGTACCGGCTACGTGATCGACGTCTACCGGCGGCCGCCGGGCCAGAGTGCGCGGCTGGCGACCGCGGTGCCCGGGATGGCCTCGAGCGCCGGTGCCTTCGATGTCCTCGACCCGGACCCGACCGTCCCGCCCGGCACCGGCTACCGGGTGGTCGTGACCGACCCGATCGGCCGCCGCGCCGCCCCGAGTGAAGAAGTGATCGCACCATGACCGCGCTCGTGCCCGAACCGGCGCAGCTGGGCCTGGCGGCCCCGCTGCTCGGGCCCTGGTTCTCGACCGACGTCCCACTGCCGGTGCCCTCCTCCGACGACCTCGGGGTGAGCGTGAGCATCCCCGCGGGCACCAGCTGGCTGCCGCCGGCGACCGGGCTGCTGTCGTTCGCGGTGGCAGGGACCCCGCTGCTGGCCGGGCTGCGCGGACCCGCGGGAACGCCACCGTTCCAGGACGGGCGCTACGTAGCGACATTCCGACTGCTTCCGGAGGTGGAGGCCCGGCTCGGGGTGCTGTTGGCCGACGTCCCCGCGGCCGACGGAACCGGAACCGGTGTCACGCGTGCAGTGGTGCGCACGTTCGCGCTCGAACTCCCCGAGGACCCAGGGTCACTCAGCACCCTGGAGGACCGGCTTGTGCCACCGCTGCCGGGTTCGATGAGCGATGAGGAGAAGCGCCGCTACCTGGGGCTGGAGGGCACCCCGATCGCCGACCTTAAACGACCGGGCACCTTCAACAGCGCCGCCGACGCCGTGCTCCACTTCGACACCGCGGCCACGGTGCGGCTGTTCGCCTTCGACGTGCGCGGCCGGGCAATCGACCCCGGTGCGGTGGCGGCGTGGTGGGCACGGCTGGCGACGACCTTCACCAACCTATGGGTCCCCGGCGCCGACCAGCGGACCGCGACCGTCGACGCCCACGCCCAACGCACCGTGATCCTGTGCGGGCCGGACGAGGCGGCAGCGGCCGACGGTGTGCTCGCGCGCCTCTCGGTCACCGGGGCAACCGGCACCGGCGCCGTCAGGGTCGCCTCGGGTAGCCAGACCGTGACCCTCGCCCTCACCGCAGGGGCTGAGACGGACGCGGCGCTGCCGCGAGTGGCGGTGCTGCCCAGCGGCACCTATGGCGCTTCTGCCTCCCTGTGGACCGGTGGCAGCGCGGTCGGCGGGGTGACGCGGGACTGCGTGCGGGTAGCGCTGGTCGATGTCGAGGAGCACCTGACAGGGCAGCGGAGGACGGCGCCCTCAGGTGCCTCGGACGCAGCGACGCGACGAGCGGCGGACCAGGCACGCGCATCGACCGCGACGCTGGTGGCCCGCGCCACGATCGGAGCCACCGACACCGTGCTTCTGACAAGCGCGGACGCAGTGGTCGGCAGCATGGTCGCAGCGATCGACGCCGGCGCGGCGACCGTGCTGGCTCCGGTACTCGACCGCGGCGCGGGCGCGCTCACGGCACCGCCGCTGCCGACCGACCCGCCGCCCTCGCGCATCAGCGCGGTGACCGTGACCGCGTTGACCGGGGGCGGTACCGCCGACGGCGGCGTGGTGCTGGGGCAGCGGATCCTCGTGACAGTGCCCGCGGAGCCAGCGCTGGCCGGGGCCTGGGTCCGGGTATGGCCGCAGTACTTCGACCCTGCCACAGGCCGCCACCTGCGGGGGGCAGGCGGTGGCGGGCTGGTGGACACAGCCGGGAACGCGCGCGTGGTGGTGCGGCTGGCCGACAGCGCGGTAACCCCGGCCAACCAAATGGGGCTGGACATCATGCTCGTGACCGCGGCCACCGCCACCCGCTACCCCGAGGTGCGGGTTGAGCGGCCTGCACCGGTCGGGGGCGCGATGGTCGCGCTGGGCGCGGCGGGCGCGGCCGTGCTGGTCTGCGAAACCGGCACCGAGATATCTGGGCCTGTGCCGGCCGGGTCCGTGCCGTCCGGCTCGACGCTGGTCGCGCTAACGACACCGCCCACGCTGGTGGACCCGGCCTCGGTGCCCGCCTCGGCGTGGGCGGCTCCCGCCGTGGGCTCATCGCTGGGCGCGGGTGACACGGTGCTGCTGACCGAACCCGCGTGGCGTGGGTGGCGCGGCGGCGAGACGGTCGCAGCGCTAGGAGGCACCGGGGCTAGCGTCCGAGCGCTGACGCGGACGCTGCTGCTGCGCCCGCCCGCGGTTGCCTCGCCGCTGCCGACGCAGGCGCGCGACGAGGTGGTCGCGGTCGCTCTGACGTCCGGGGTGGCGGATGCGACGGTGGCAGGGGTGCGACCACTCGGCGCGCACCACGAGCTCGGCACGCACCAGGCTGGGCACCCAGGAGCGCCGGCCGACGACGAGCGCCACGGCACGGGGGCCCGGTTGCGCGGACCGGCGGTGGTGGCGGTCGCGGAGGTGGCGCGGGAACGGACCTCGCCCGAGACGCCAGCGCTCGCCGTATCCGCACTGACACCGCTTCCCGAACCGGCGGCTCCGACCGAGGCCGGGTCCTGGGCCGCGACGCTGCGCACGGTCGCGGCGCGGGTGGAGTGCGAACCGGGTGTGGTCGAGGTGATGGACGCCCTCGGCGCAGGCGACTTCCCGTGGGAGCAGCCACTGGCTGACGTGCGGACGTGGTTGGCGGGTCAGGGCATCACGGTGCCGGATGCGGTAGACCAAGCAGCGACCAGCATGCAGCGGGCCCTGAACCGGCGGATGCTCGGTGCACGATGGGGCTACCGAGAGGCGGCGACGGCGCTCGCCGCACGGTTCGCGGGGGCACAAGACTTCGTCTACCTCGAAACACCTGCGCTGGACGCGCTACCCCTGGGGTCGGGCGACGATGAGCTCGACGTGATGGGGTCATTGACCGCGCGGCTGGCAGAACACCCTACGCTGAACGTGCTCGTGTGCGTACCGATGCGGCTCTCACCGGGGGCGCCGAGCAAGCTGGCCCGGGTGCGCAACGCTGGCGTGATGGCAGGGCTGGCGGCGTTACGGCAGGCGGGTGGGGGGCGGGTCGCCGCGTTCACCCCCGTGACCGGACCAGGCCGCTCGCTGCACCTGGATGCGACCTCGGTGGTGGTCGACGACGCCTGGGCCCTCACCGGCGGAACTCACATGTGGCGGCGCGGGCTGTCGTTCGACACCTCGCTCTCAGTGGCGGTCTTCGACGAGCGGCTCGACGGCGGCCGCCCGACGGAGGTGGTGGCCTTTCGCCGCGCTTTGATCGCCGGTCGGCTGGGGCTGGCCCCCACGCTGCTGCCCGAGGACCCCGAACAGCTGGTGCGCGCGGTGCGGACGCTGTCCACCCGCGGCGGCGGGCTGCGGCTGTCGCCGGAAGTACTGGAGGCGCCATCGCCCGAGCCGAGCGAGCTCGACACCATGGTCTGGAACCCGGACGGCAGCTTCGTCGGCGGCTTCAACTTCATGACCTGGCTCGCCGGACTGGCTGCAGGCGTCCAGGCCGAGATCCGCGAAGCCGTTCCCGGCGAGGCCTGACCCCCACAGCTCAGCCCCGGACCACGAGGGGGACCACCGAGCCGGCGCGGTGGTCGATTCCTGCGGTTCCGCGCAGCCTGGTCGGTCCGGCCATCCGATTTAAGGTGGGCGTCCACTCCATCGTCACGACCCTGGTCAAGGGTTGACCGAGGGACGGCAGTACTTCGAGGGCGCCACCGGGCCACAGTGCCTCGTGACGTCCACCTGGGAGCAGGTCAGGCGCACGGCACGGTCCCGGCTGTGGTCGTCACCGAAGGTCAAGTCCGGTGGAGTGGTGCACGAGTGTGATCCCTCGTTGAGGGGTTAGGCGGTCAGGGCGGGGACGAGGTCCGTGGTCACCTCCTCGGCCGCTCCGGGCGTCGTGATGCTGAGGGCGGTGCGACGGGTGAGGACGTCGAGTCCGATGTAGCGGCCTTGCTCGGCCCAGGCGTCGTGCTGCTCGGCGAGGACGGCGCCGACGAGGCGGATGATCGCCTCCCTGTTGGGGAAGATGGCGACGACGCCGGTGCGCCGGCGGATCTCCCGGTTGAGCCGTTCGTTGGGGTTATTGGACCAGATCTGGCGCCACACCTCCTTCGGGAAGGCGGTGAACGCCAGGATGTCCGCCCGCGCCTCCTCCATGTGGTTCGCGACCGCGGGCAGCTTCTCGGTGAGCGCGTCGATGACCCGGTCGAATCGGGCATGCACGCTGGTGGCGTCGGCCTGGTCGTACACGGAGTGCGGCAGCGCCTTGACCCACGGCCAGGACGACTTGGGCGTGGTGGACATGAGGTTGGCGGCGTAGTGGGTGCGGCACCGCTGCCAGCTGGTCCCGGGCAACGTGGCGCCGATGGCCTCGACCAAACCGGTGTGGGCGTCGGGGGGTCACCAGCCCGACCGGTCCCGCTGAGGTGAGGCCGCGGGCGACGAGGTCGCGGAAGAAACCGAGCCAGGAGGCGGTGCTCTCGCCGGTGGCGACCTGGATGCCAGAGGATCTCCCGGTAGCCCTCGGCGCCGACCCCGGTCGCGACGAGGGCGGACACCTTGACCACGCGGCCGCCCTCGCGAACTTTCAGCACCAGGGCGTCAGTGGCCACGAAGGTGTAGGGCCACCGTCCCAGGGGCCGGGTGCGGAAGGACTCGACGTGCTCGTCGAACTCGGCCGGCATCGTCGAGACCTGCGACTTCGACAGGCCGGTGATGCCCAGGGCGGTGACCAGCTTGTCCATCCGCCGCGTCGAGACCCCGAGCAGGTAGCCCGTCGCGACCACCGTCGTCAGCGCGGCCTCGGCGCGGCGGCGCCGCTGCAGCAGCCAGTCCGGAAAGAACGAGCCCTCGCGCAGCTTGGGGATCGCCACGTCCAGCGTGCCGACGCGGGTGTCCAGGTCCCGGTGCCGGTACCCGTTGCGACGGTTCGTGCGCTCGGTGCTGCGGGCACCGAACTCGCGCCGCACACGGCATCGGCCTGCGCCGAGAGCAGACTGTTGATGAACGTGCCCGACAGCTCACGCATCAGGTCCGGACTGGCCTGAGCCAGCTGCTCGTGCAGGAACTGCTCAGGGTCGATCATGGGGCCAGCGGCCATCGTGGTGCTTCCTTCTCGAGTCGGTTGTGAGAGATCACTCGAAAGATGACACCGGTGGCCGCGCCTACCTCAGCAGGACACGCTCACCCCGGTGCTCGTACACCACTCTGCAGGACTCCACTCTGGGCTACTAGAGACTGGACGCAGGGTCGGTGTCTGGCCCGACTGGATCCAGGTGCTCGACGGGACGCTCTCTTTTGGGCTGCCCACCCCGAACGCGCGTTCATCCGAGACATGGCAGGAACCCTGCACTGTAGCCAGGTCGTCGTGTTCTCGAGGACTCGCAGCGGCACCCCCTACCGAAGTCCGATTCCCCACGCCTGCCCCACGCCGGCAAGAAAAAACCTTCTCACCCGCGTGTCCGCTGGTCAGAAGGTTTTAGTGTGGCTCCCCCGACTGGACTCGAACCAGTAACCTGCCGGTTAACAGCCGGCTGCTCTGCCAATTGAGCTACAGGGGATCGTGCAGCAGGAACTCTAGCAAGAGCGGGCCCGTCCGCTGAAATTCTGCACCACCTCAGCCGAGCCGGTCCTCGGGCGGATGCGGGGGCAGACCGACCTGGTCGCGCAGGTCGACGCGGGCGGACCGGACGGCGGCGGCCAGCTCGGCGTCGGACTCCCCCGCTCCTCGGCCCCACAGGACCTGCTCGACGAGCTCGCGGGTCGCCAGCACCTTGCGGATGGTCACCCGCGCGGTGCGGCGCGGGCCGAGGTCGACCGAGCGCAGCAGCACCACGCTCGCGGACGTCCGCTCCCGGAAGACCTGCGGCACCATGCCCGGCCCGGTGCGTCGCTGCAGCACCCACTGACGACCCCCGAGCTGGTCGACGAAGGACACGGCGAGGGCCCACAGGTCGGGGTCCCAGGCGCCGGTGTCGACCTCGTGCCAGGGGCGCTCGACCAGCACCTCTCCGCCGTCGGCCACCTCGAGGAGTCGGAAGGTCGTCAGCACCACCCAGTGCCCGGTGCCGTCCTCCTGGGCGCTGGCGAGCACCTGCTCACCCGCACCCAGCTCCGGCCTGACCGCCGCGGGCAGGTCGGTGGGGTCGCCCTCCGGCTTGGGGGGCGTGCCACCCGTGCGCGTGCGCCAGAAACGCATCCGTCTCACTCCATCCTGGACCGCAGCCGGGCCCGTTCGCGGTGCAGCTCCATGAGCCGCTCGTCCAGCCGTCGCTTGTCCGGGCTGCCCTCCGGCGCCCGGGACTGCTGACCCAGCAGGTCGGCCACCTCCTGCTCGACGCCGGCCAGGCGCACCCGCAGGACCAGCCAGTCGACGAAGGCCTCGCGCGGCATAGCGGAGTCCGGGTCGAGGCGGTCCGGCAGCGTCGCCACCGACAGCTCGTGCACGAGCGGGTGGACCGGTGGCGGGGTCCCGGCGAGCACCGCCTCGACCCAGCCCCGCACGCTGCGCTGCGCGGCTCCCTCGATGCCCCCGGCCTGGCGCATGGCGTGCCAGACCGCCCGGTGCATCGGCGCCCGCAGCGCCTCCGGCTCGAGCTCGTCCATGTCCTCGGGCACGACGGCCAGGGGGTATTGGAGCGCCACCTGCACGAGCTGCCGCTCCGCGACCTGCACCGGGTCGCGCAGGTCCGGCTGCGGCAGCGTCGGTGCGGGAGGGCCCTCCTCCGCCGGGGACGTCTGCTGGCGGGCTGCAGGCGCCGTGGGGGCCGGTCGGTTGGCGGCCCGGGCGACCTCGGTCGTCAGCAGGTCCGGGTCGATGCCCATCCACCCGGACACGTCCCGGACGACCTCGGGGCGCAGGGTGCGGTCCTTGATCTGCGCGAGGATCGGTGCCACGGCCCGCACGGCCTGCACCCGCTGCGCCGCCTCGGACAGGTCGTAGGGCGCCAGGGTCGTGCGGACCGCGAACTCGAAGAGCGGGGTCGCCGACGCCACGAGCTCCCGGACGGCCCGCCCCTGGTCCTCCCCCTCGGCGTCCTTCGTGGCGATCCACAGGTCGTTCGGGTCCTGCCCGTCGGCGGCCACCGCGACGTAGGACTGCGCCGCCCAGCGCTGGTCCTGCTCGAAGGCCTTCATCGCCGCCTTCTGCCCGGCGGCGTCCCCGTCGAAGGTGAAGATGACCTTGGCCGGGGCGCGTCCGGCCTCGTCCCGCAGGATCCGGCGCAGGATCGAGATGTGGTCGCTGCCGAAGGCGGTACCGCAGGTCGCCACCGCCGTGCCGACCCCAGCCAGGTGCGCCGCCATGACATCGGTGTAGCCCTCGACGACCACCGCCGTCCGCTCGGTCGCGATGGCCTTCTTGGCCAGGTCGAGGCCGTAGAGCACGCCGGTCTTCTTGTAGATCGGCGTCTCGGAGGTGTTGAGGTACTTCGCCGGGCTCCAGTCGTCGTCGTAGAGCCGCCGCGCGCCGAACCCCACGGTGTCACCGGTGATGGCCCGGATCGGCCAGAGGACCCGCCCCTGGAAGCGGTCCGAGAGCCCACGGCCGCGCCGGTTCGCCAGGCCCCCGAGCACCAGCTCCTCCTCAGTGAACCCCTTGAGCCGGAGGTGCGAGACGAGCGCGGTGCCCTCGCGCGGGGCATACCCCACCATGAACTGCGCGGCGTGCCCGCCGGTGAACCCCTTGTCGCGCAGGAAGTCTCGGCCCTTGCGGCCTTCGCCCGAGCGCAGCAGCGCCTCGTGGTAGAACTCCTCGGCCACCCGGTGCGCCTCCATGAGCCGGGTCCGCTGCCCGACCGGCGCCTGCTCCCCCCGGCCGCGACCGCCAGGACCCGTCTCCTCGTAGCGCAGGGTGATCCCCAGCTTGTCGGCCAGGCGCTCCACCGCCTCGGAGAAGGTGAGGTGGTCGATCTCCATGAGGAAGGAGATGACGTCCCCGCCGACCCCGCACCCGAAGCAGTGGTAGCTGCCGACCGCCGTGCGGATCTGGAAGGAGGGGGTCTTCTCGTCGTGGAAGGGGCACAGCCCCTTCATCGCGCCGATCCCGGCGGTGCGCAGCGTCACGTGCTCGCGCACGACCTCCTCGATGGAGGCCCGCTCCTTGACCGCCTTGACGTCCTCGTCCTTGATCCTCGGCACAGCCACCTCCTCCGCTCCACGCCGTCCCTCCCGAGTCTAGGTGTCGCGACCGACGCCTCCCGGGCCGGTCGGAAACCTGGGGACGGGGCCGTGGGCCCGCGCCTAGGATGGAATGCGACCGCCCGCCGATGAGTTGTCCCGGCCACGGCCGTCCCACCCCATAGGCATCACCATGACCCGCGAGGAGACCCCTGTGTCGACAGCGCCCGAGCGCACCACCACCGCCGCACCCCCGGAGGCGCGCGTGCGGCTGGTGCTCCGGGTGCTCACGGCGTCGGCGTTCGTCGTCATCCTCAACGAGACGCTCATGCTCAACGCGCTGCCGCCGCTCATGGACGCCTTCGGGGTGGACGCGGGGACCGGCCAGTGGCTCACCACCGGCTTCATGCTGACCATGGCCGTGGTCATCCCGATGACCGGGTGGCTGCTGCAACGGCTGAGCCTGCGCACGGCCTACCTGCTCGCCATGGGGGTCTTCATCGCCGGCACCGCCCTGGCGGCGGCCGCACCCACCTTCGAGGTGCTGCTGCTGGCCCGGGTCGTCCAGGCCAGCGGCACGGCGGTGATGATGCCGCTGCTCATGACGACGATCATGACCCTGGTGCCGCCGGAGCGTCGGGGCGGCGTCATGGGCAACCTCACCCTCGCGATCTCGGTCGCCCCCGCGATGGGACCACCCGTCTCCGGGCTGATCCTGGAGCTCGCCTCCTGGCGCTGGCTGTTCGGCCTGGTCCTGCCCATCGCCGTCGTCATGACGGTGGCCGGGGGCAGGCTGCTGCGCGGTGACGAGCCCGGCCGCCCCGCCCGGCTCGACGTGCCCAGCGCCCTGCTCACCGCCCTGGGCTTCGGCGGCCTCGTCTACGGCCTGTCGGCGCTCGGTGAGGGCGCCGCCGGCCCGGTCGGCCCCGCCTGGTCGCTCGGGGTCGGGGTGGGCGCCCTCGCGGTGTTCGCGTGGCGCCAGCTGTGGCTCGCCCGCCGGGACGAGTCCCTGGTCTTCCTCGACCTGCGGGCCCTGCGCATCACGAGGTATGTCGTGCCCCTCGCCCTGCTCTGCCTGGGCTTCATGTCGCTCATCGGCGCGATGCTGCTGCTGCCGATCCTGCTCCAGCAGGTCCGCGGCTTCGGCACCCTCGCCTCCGGGCTCATGCTCATGCCCGGCGGGCTCGCTATGGGGCTGCTCGGCCCGACCGTCGGGCGCATCTACGACCGGGTGGGACCCCGGCCGCTGGTCATCCCGGGCGGGGCCGGGCTGGTCGCCGGCATGACCGGCATGGCCCTGCTCGCGGACCAGGTGCCCTGGTGGGGCCTCGTCGGCCTGCACGTGGTCGTGAGCCTGTCGCTGGCCTGCCTCTTCACGCCGTGCTTCACCACCGGCCTCAGCTCGTTGCCCGGACGGCTCTACTCCCACGGCAGCGCCATGGTCGGCACCGGCCAGCAGGTGGCGGCAGCCGCAGGGACGGCTCTGGTCGTCACCGTCATGGAGACCCGCGCGTTCCAGCTCGGGGCCTCGGGCCTGGGTGAGCGGGAGGCCCTGGAGGGCGGCATCGGGACCGCCCTGCTCGTCGCCACCGGGATCGCCGTGGGCGTCTTCGTGCTCAGCTTCTTCGTCCGGCCGGCCCCCAAGGACGCGGACGCGGACGCGGACGGCACCGACGAGCGGCCGACCGAGCCCGCCACCGAGCGCGACCAGGAGGCCGCGGCGACGGGCACCGCATACCCCGAGCCCGTAGCCTGAGCCCATGTCCTCGGCGAGCAGCCCGTCCACCGAGCTCGAGGTGGGTGGGCGCACGGTCCGCATCTCGAACCCGGACCGCGTCTACTTCCCCGAGCTGGGGCTGACCAAGCTCGACCTGGCGCGTTACTACCTGTCCGTCGGCGAGGGCATCGTCACCGCGCTGCGCGAGCGCCCGTGCATGATGCACCGGTTCCCCGAGGGCATCACCGGCGAGCGGGTGCACCAGAAGCGGCTGCCGCGCGGGGCCCCGGACTGGATGGAGACGGTGCACGTCACCTTCCCCCGGTGGAACCGCACGGCCGACGAGCTGTGCGTCACCGAGCTGGCGCAGGTCATCTGGTCGGTCCAGATGAGCTGCGTGGAGTTCCACCCGTGGAACAGCCGGCGAGGACACGTCGAGCAGCCGGACGAGTGGCGCATCGACCTCGACCCCGGTGACGAGTGCGACTTCGCCACCGTGCGCCGGGTCGCCGGTGTGGTCCAGGAGGTCCTGGCCGAGCTGGGCGCGGTGGGGTGGCCGAAGACGACCGGCTCCAAGGGCATCCACGTCTACGTCCGGATCCCGCCCGAGCACGGCTTCGGCGACGTCCGCCGGGCGGCCCTCGCCTTCGCCCGCGAGGTCGAGCGGCGGACCGAGGAGGCCACGACGGTGTGGTGGCGCAAGGACCGCGACCCCCGCCGGGTCTTCGTGGACTTCAACCAGAACGCCCGTGACCACACCATCGCCGCGGCCTACTCGGTCCGGGCGACGCCCGACGCCCGGGTCTCCGCGCCGCTGCGCTGGGAGGAGGTCGCCGACTGCGAGCCGGGAGACTTCACCGTGCGCACCATGCCCGAGCGGTATGCCGAGCTCGGCGACCTGCACGCCGGCATCGACGCGGCCGTGTTCGACCTCTCGCCCCTGCTGGAGTGGGCCGCGCGCGACGAGGCGGAGGGCGCCGCGACCCCGGAGGAGCCCGACTGACACGTCGCCGGTCCACCCGGCACGCCGTCGGGTTCGGCACTACCGTGGCCGACGTGACCTCGATCCCCGTCGACCTGCGGACCCTCGCCGTGGTGCAGGCCGGCGGCCAGGGCAGTCGCATGGACGTCCTCACCCGCGAGCGCGCCAAACCCGCGCTCCCCTTCGCCGCCTGCCACGCGCTCATCGACTTCCCGCTGTCGGCGCTGGCGGCGGCCGGGGTGAGCGAGGTGTGGGTCTCGGTCCAGTTCCAGTCCTCCTCCCTGGACGGCTACCTCGCGGGCGGACGGCCGTGGGACCTGGACCGGACCAGGGGCGGCTTCCGACGGCTCACCCCCGAGGAGGGCACGGGCACCGCCCACGAGGAGGGTTTCAGCCACGGCAACGCCGACGGTCTGTTCCGGATGCGCGAGGCGATCCGGGCCGCCGACCCGCACGTGCTCCTCGTGATGTCCGCCGACCACGTCTTCAACGTCGACCTGCGACCGGTGGTGGCCGAGCACCTGGCCCGCGAGGCCGAGTGCACCGTCGTCACCGCCGAGATCGGGGTGCAGGAGGCCACCGAGAAGGTCGTGGTGGAGCACGACGCCGACGGCCGGGTCACCGGCGTCCGCGCCAAGCCCTCCTCCACCGACTCGGGCACGGTCGCCACCGAGATCTTCCTCTACCACCCGCGGACCCTGCTGGCCGAGCTCGAGCGCCTGCACGCCTCGCTGCAGGCCGGCGCGGCCGACGACGAGGACACCGGTCTCGGCGACTTCGGCGACCACCTGCTGCCCGCCCTGGTCGAGCGCGAGCGGGTCCACGCCACGCCGATGACCGGCTACTGGAAGGACGTGGGCCGGCCGCGCGCCTACCTGCAGGCGCACCGCGACCTGCTGACCGGGAAGGTCGACGTCTTCGACCACCCGGGCCGCCCCGTCCTCGGCCAGATCCTGCCCGGCCCTCCCGGCTGGGTCGGTGAGGGGGGCGAGCTCGTGGACGCCATGGTCGGCCCCGGCTCCCGCGTCCGCGGGCGGGTCGTCCGCTCGGTGCTGGGACGGGGCGTCGAGGTCCAGGCCGGAGCCGTGGTGGAGGACAGCGTGCTGCTCGACGACGTGCTCGTCGAGGCCGGGAGCCGGGTGCGCACGAGCGTCCTCGACCGGGGGGTGCGCGTCGGCCGCGACGCGACCGTGGGCGCGCCTCCCCCGGGCACCCGGCTCACCGACGAGGTGGTCACCCTGGTGGGGCAGGACAGCCAGGTCCGTCGGGGCACGAGCGTGGTGGCCGGCGCCCGGCTCGAGCCCGGCAGCACGACCTGAGCCGCACCGGGGCTCAGCCTCCCCCGAAGGCGGGATAGGGCGGCAGGCCCAGGTCGCTGCTCCGCCAGCTCCGCCGGGCCCAGACGAGGGCCTCCTCGCAGGCGGCTGCGACGTCGGGCAGGTCCTCGGCGCACTCGCGGACGACCCAGCCCCAGCGCGCGACGAGCAGGGCCCGGAAGGCCGGCCCGGTGCGTCCCTCGGGGGCCATCGACCGGTCCGCCATCGCGCCGTCGAGGAGCCACAAGGTGCCGGCGAGCACCCAGAGCGCGACCGCGCCGCGGACCTGCCGGCGCCAGTCGGCGTCCTCCGCCAGACCCGGGACGGCCCCGGCCGCCGCTGCGGTGAAGGCGGCCAGCGTCGCGTCGGTCAGGCCGGTGGGCGGGGTGAACACGCACCAGCAGGTGCTGAACGGCTCCGCGGCGTAGGCCGCCTCGTAGGCCAGGTGCCGCACCCCGGTGCCCTCCAGGTCGAGCAGCCGGACGCCGGCCGGGGTGAGCAGGGCGTTGTCCGGGCACGCGTCGCCCGGTCCCACGACGTGCTTGGCCGTGTCGTGCTGCAGCTCGTCCACCAGGTCCCGGGCCTGGGCCGCGGCCGTCCGCCCCGCACGGATGCCGGCCGTCCCGGCGAGCCGGTCGAGCCCGCGCCGCGGGTAGTCCACCTGCCAGCGCCGGTCCTCGGCAGCCAGGGCGCTGCCGAGCTCGCGACGGGCCGCCTGCAGGCTCGCCCCACCCGCGAGCGCGCCCCCGAGCGCCCCCGCCCAGGCCACGGTATGCCGCCACGCACCCTCCGCGTCCGACCCGAGCAGGGCGTCGGCGAGGGTCGGGTGGTCGCCGAGGTCCTCCATGACGACGGTCTGCGTGCCCTCGTCCACGGCGAGGAGGCGGGGCGAACCCCGCAGGTGCCGCAGCCCGGCGACCTCACGACGCCACCCCATGGCCGCGCCCCGCCCCTCGGGCTGCGGCAGGAACCGCTTGACCACCACCGAGGAGCCCCACCTGTCCGGCCCGGCGAGCACCTGGCAGCGGTGCACCTGGGAGCGCGCCGACCCGCCCAACGGGTCCGCCCGCCCGAGCTCGACCCCGTCGGGCAGGGCGGCCCCCGCGACGCTCACCCGTCCTGCAGCCGGGCGTGGACGGCGAGGGCCCGGGCGTCCGACAGGCTGGCCACCTGGTCGACCACCGCCCGCAGGCGCGCCACGTCGTCCCCGGCCCGCTCGGCCGCGTGGGCGGCCTCCGCGTGGAGCGGGTCCAACCGTCCGATGTCCCCGGAGTAGTGCTCCACCAGCCGGATGAGGATGCGCTGCTCGCGCTCCATGGTGCTGCGCCGCTCCTCGCTGAGCATGACGAAGTGCGCCGCGACCGCCTTGAGCACGGCCGCCTGCGCCCGCACCCGGTCCGGCACCACGAGGTCGGCGGCGTAGCGGGTCAGCGGTCCCGGACCGTGCCGGTCGCGGGTGGCGAGCTCGACGGTGTGGACGAAGTGGCCGATGAGCCGGGAGGTCATGTCCTTGAGCGCCGCGAGGTCGGCCCGCGTGCCCGTGTGCACGGTGGGCACCCAGCCGGTGGCGAGGATGTCGCCCAGCGCGGCGCGCAGGTCGTCGACGGCGAGGTCCGCGGCGTACCAGTCCTGCGCCAGCGCGGCGACGGTGGCCTGGACGTCCTCCTCCCGCAGGGCCCGTGGGTCCACCCGTCCGGAGGCGATGGCGTCCTCGACGTCGTGGACGCAGTAGGCGACGTCGTCCGACCAGTCCATCACCTGCGCCTCGAGGCAGCGCCTGCGGGGTTCGTCGAGCGGGGCGCCGTCGCGGACCCAGGCGAAGACGTCCCGGTCGTCGCCGTAGACCCCGAACTTGCCCGGCCCCACCCCCGCGGGTCCCCCGCCGCGCGGCCACGGGTACTTCGTCGCGGCGTCCAGGCTGGCCCGGGTGAGGTTCAGCCCCGCCGGCCGGCCGTCGTCGTGGCTGCGCTTGGCCTCCAGCCGGGTGAGCACGCGCAGGGTCTGGGCGTTGCCCTCGAAGCCACCTGCGGGCCCGGCCAGGGCGTCCAGCACGGCCTCGCCGTTGTGCCCGAAGGGCGGGTGCCCGATGTCGTGGGCGAGGCACGCGGTGTCGACGACGTCCGCGTCGCACCCGAGAGCGGCGCCGAACTCGCGGCCGATCTGCGCGACCTCCAGGGAGTGGGTGAGCCGGTTGCGCACGAAGTCGTCGGTCGTCGGTGCCAGCACCTGGGTGGTGGCCGCCAGGCGCCGCAGGGCCGCGGAGTGCAGCACCCGGGCCCGGTCGCGGGCGAAGTCCTGACGGTCTGAGCGCTTCTGGGCCGGGTCCTCGGCCACCCACCGCTCACGGGCGGAGACGGCATACTCACCGGTCGGCTGGACGCTCACACCGCCGAGGGTATGCGGTCACTCCCGCGGGCGCGGTCGCGCACCCGGCGCGCACCCTGGGCGAGCACCGGGCCCAGCGGACGGGCCGGGACGTCGACGTAGCCGCCGCGCTCCAGGCCGGCGTGCCGCTCGAAGACGCTGCGGGCCGCCCGGTCCCCGGTCCGCAGCCACGACCACCCCATCGAGGCGAGGTAGAGCGGCAGGAACGGCAGCCCCAGGCACACCGCCCACTGCCGGGAGTGGGTGAGCTCGTGGTCCAGCAGACCAGGACGGTGCGCCATGAGCCGGTCCAGGTCGTGCCGCGAGACGACGACGTCCCCGATGGTGAAGGCACCCGCGACCGGGAAGGACCAGCGGTAGTGGTCGGCGAGGTAGCAGCGGGACGGGCCACGCCGGATCCGGGCCCCGCCGAGGGCCGCGACGGTGAGGCCCAGGGGCGTCGACAGGTTGACCCAGTTGAGCAGGTGACGCCCGCGCTCGGCCCGCGTGGCCATCAGGTGGTGGCGTAGCGCTGGGCGGCGCGCGCCCGGGCCTTGGCGGCCTCGGTCTCCCGGTCCTTGGGCGGGGCGGTGGTCACGAGCGCGTCGAGCAGCTCCTCGGTCACCCGGGTGATCTCGGCGACGGCCGTGGCGTAGGCCTGCTCGTTGGCCCGGGACGGCTTGCTGGCGCCGCCCACCTTGCGGACGTACTGCAGCGCGGCGGCCTGGACCTCCGAGCGGGTGGCCGGGGGCTCGAAGTTGTGGAGCGGGCGGATGTTGCGGCACATGGTCCTCACTGTGCCACGTCGGGGTCGGACGTGTCCCGCTTCGGCGCTAGGGTGCGCGGCATGGGCACCCTCAGCACCCCCCTCGCCGGTCCGCTGGTCACCGTCGACGAGCTGCAGGCCGCACTCGTCGGCCCACCCGGCTCACGGCCCGTCCTCGTGGACGTGCGCTGGTCGCTGGGCGCAGGACGGGAGGCCAACCACGCGGCCTACCTCGAGGAGCACCTGCCGGGGGCGGCGTTCCTCGACCTGGAGTCGGCCCTGTCGGCTCCGCCCAGCCCCGACGGGCGGGGCGGGCGGCACCCGATGCCCTCGCGCCAGGAGCTCGAGCAGGGGCTGCGGGCCGCGGGGGTCCGGGCCGGGCGCCCGGTGGTGTTCTACGACGCCGGTCCCGGTCTGGGCGCTGCGCGCGCGTGGTGGGTGGCCGCGCACCACGGCCTCGAGGGCGCCGTGCTCGACGGAGGGTTGGCCGCTTGGCGGGCGGGCGGGCTGCCCACGGACTCCGGACCGGTGGACGTCGCGGCCGGCGACGTCGTGCTGGCCGGGCGGGCAGCGGGTCGGGAGCTGCTCGACGCCGACGCGCTGGTCGGGCACCAGGCATCGGGGGGTCAGGTGCTCGACGCGCGTCCCGCCGACCGCTACCGGGGCGAGAACGAGACCATCGACCCGGTCGCGGGTCACGTCCCGGGGGCCCTGAGCCTGCCGGCGCTGTCGCTGCTCGGGCCCGACGGTCGCTTCGTCGACGCCGAGCACGTCGTGCAGGCGCTCACCGACGCGGGCGGACGCACGGACCTCCCGACCGCGGTCTACTGCGGCTCGGGGGTGCAGGCGGCCCACCTCGCGCTGGCCCTGGAGGCGCGCGGGGTGGGCCCGCGACCGGCGGTCTACGCCGGGTCGTGGAGCGACTGGGTCAGCGTCCCCGACCGCCCCGTGGAGCGCTGATCAGCCGCCGACGGAGCGCACCAGCTCGCGGTTGAAGGCGGACAGGTCGGCGGGGGTGCGGCTGGAGACCAGCCAGTCGTCCACGACGACCTCCTCGTCGACCCAGGTGACGCCGGCGTTGCGCAGGTCCGTCTGCAGGGAGGGGAAGGAGGTCATGGTGCGGCCGTCGAGCACGGCCGCGTCGGTGAGGATCCACGCCCCGTGGCAGATGACCGACACCGGCTTGGCCTGCTCCCCGAAGTGCCGGGCGAAGGCCACGGCGTCCTCGTCCATACGCAGGGTGTCGGCGTTGCCGACCCCGCCCGGGAGGACGAGCGCGTCGTAGGAGGCGGGGTCGGCGTCGGCGACGACGACGTCGACATCCTGCGTGTGGCCGTTCTTGCCGGTCACGCTGCCGGACTCCGGAGCGATGAGGTGCGGCGTCCCGCCGGCCTCGACCACGGCGTCCCAGGGGCTGGTGAGCTCACTGTCCTCGAAGTCGTCGGTGAGCAGGAAGGCAACGGTCTTTCCATCGAGATGTCCCATGCCCTCCACGGTAGGAGCCCGGCGCCGCTCCCGCAGGCTGAGCCGTCAGCCGCCGCTCACCGACAGCTCGGCGTGGGCGACGGCGGCCCGTTGGTCGCCGTCGAGGGCGCGACCCTCCAGCCACCGGTCCGGCAGGGCCACGACCCGCGGGGAGCCCGCCCGGCCGCGCTGCCCCTCGGCGGCCTCGCCGGGCCAGGGCTGGTCCAGGTCGAGGCTGTCGATGAGGCGGTCGAGGTCGGCCAGGGTGTGCACGAGCCCGAGCTGGTGGCGCAGCTGCCCCCCGACGCGGAAGCCCTTGGTGTACCACGCGATGTGCTTGCGGATGTCCCGGCACCCGTGGCCCTCGTCGCCGTGGAAGTCGGCGAGCAGCTCGGCGTGCCGGCGCAGCACCCGGCACACCTCCCGCAGCGTGGGCTCCACCCGCAGGGAGGACCCGGCGAAGGCCGCGGCCAGGTCGGTGAACAGCCACGGGCGGCCCAGGCAGCCGCGCCCGACGACCACGCCGTCGCAGCCGGTGCGCTCGACCATCGCGAGCGCGTCCTCGGCCGACCAGATGTCCCCGTTGCCCAGGACGGGGATCGAGGTGACCGCGGCCTTGAGCTCGGCGATGCGGTTCCAGTCGGCCTGGCCGGAGTAGGCCTGCGCGGCGGTGCGGGCGTGCAGGGCCACGGCGGCAGCCCCCTCGTCCTCGGCGATGCGCCCGGCGTCCAGGAAGGTCTCGTGCCCGGCGTCGATGCCGACCCGCATCTTCACGGTCACCGGGATGCCCGCGGGGGTGGCCTCGCGGACCGCCGCGCGGACGATGCCGCGGAAGAGCTCGGTCTTCCACGGCAGCGCCGCTCCCCCGCCCTTGCGGGTGACCTTGGGCACCGGGCAGCCGAAGTTGAGGTCGACGTGGTCGGCGCGGTCCTCCTCGACCAGCATCCGCACGGCCGCCCCGACGGTCGCCGGGTCGACGCCGTAGAGCTGGATGGAGCGGGGGGACTCCCCCACCTCGTGCTCGATGAGCTTCATCGAGATCGGGGTGCGCTCGACGAGGGCGCGGGAGGTGATCATCTCGCTGACGTAGAGGCAGTCCGAGCCGCCGGCCGACCCGGCCGCCGCGAGCCCCTCCTGCCCGTACTCCCGGCACAGGCGCCGGAAGGCGCGGTTGGTGATGCCGGCCATGGGGGCGAGCACCACCGGGGAGTCGATGGTGTGCGGGCCGATCTGCAGCGGCGGGAGGACGGGGGCGGTGATCGTCATGACCCACCCATTGTCCCATCGTCGCGGGGCCGCACGGTCCGGCCGCTGCGCGGCGTGAGCGTCCGGGCGGCCTGCTCGGTGACGCAGCGGGTCAGGACGTCGAGGGTGCGCGAGGACAACCGGGCGCTGAGCCAGTGCAGGGGCACCTCCATCTCGGCGCGCGGGCCCACGACCACGACCGCGCCCCCCTCCAGGAGCGGGGCCGCCCACTCCACGGGCAGCATCCCCCACCCCATCCCGAGGACCACCGCGTCCGCGAAGCCGTGGCTCGACCCGACCACGTGCGCCGGTGGGTCCACCTCGCGGCGCGCCCACCGCCGGGCGACCCGGTGCTGCATCCGGTCGCGCTCGTCGAAGCGCACGATCGGTGCCGCGTCCAGCGCGGTGGCCCGCGGCCCGTCGGCGAACCACCGGCGGTGAAAGGCGGGCGAGCACACGGCCACGTAGCGCATCGCCCCGAGCGACGTCAGCCGGCAGCCGGGCACCGGTGTCGGGTCGGCGGTCACCGCCGCCAGCGCGGACCCGGAACGGACGCGGTCGGAGGCGTACTCCTCGTCCTCCCGGACGAGCTCGAGCACCACCCCCAGCTCGGCCTGCGCCCGGGCGAGCGCAGGCAGCAGCCAGGTGGCCAGGGAGTCGGCGTTGACCACCACCGCCACGGCCGGGTATGCCGTGCCGTCGGGCTCGGGGACGAGCTCGGCCAGCGCGTCGCCCACGAGGACGTCCCACTGCCCCGCCAGGCGCAGCAGCACCTCACCAGCCGGCGTCGCGCGGGTCGGCTTGGTGCGGGTCACGACGACGCGGCCCAGCGCCTGCTCCAGCGCCCGGATGCGCTGGGACACCGCGGACGGGGTGATGCGCAGCCGGGTGGCGGCCCGGTCGAAGGTCCCCTCCTGCACGACCGCGCTCAACGTGGTCAGCGCGACGGGGTCCAGGTCCATGTGAAGAGACGCTACAGGTTCTGCACAATCCTTCGTGGCACTTGATGCCCAGGTCTGGCCGGGAGCCGCCTACCGTGGTGACCGTGCCCCTCCCGATCGTCGCCGGCCTCCTCACCGGCCTCGCCCTCATCGCCGCCGTCGGTGCGCAGAACGCCTACCTGCTGCGGCAGGGGCTGCGCCGCCAGCACGTCGGCGCTCTGGTGGCGCTGTGCGCCCTCTCCGACGTGGTCCTCATCGGGCTGGCCGTGCTCGGGGTCGGCGCGGCGGTCCAGCAGTGGCCGGCCTTCCTCACGCTCGCGCGGTGGGGCGGCGGGCTCTTCGTCATCGGCTACGGGCTGCACGTGGGCTGGCGCGCCCTGCGCCCGGGCGAGACCCTGGTGGCCGGCGCGGGGCGGCAGGTGTCCCTGCGCCGCGCCCTCACCACCATGGCCGCCCTGACCTGGCTCAACCCGCACCTCTACCTCGACATCATCGTGCTCGGGTCCATCGCCAACACGCACGGCCCGCAGGGCCGGTGGTGGTACTACGCGGGGCTCGTGGGCGCCAGCATCCTGTGGTTCAGCGCCCTCGGTTTCGGCTCACGGCGCCTGGCACCGCTGCTCGCCCGACCCCGGGCCTGGCAGGTCCTCGACGCACTCATCGCGCTCGTCATGCTGGGCCTGGGCGTGGCCCTGCTCACCGGCGGCTGAGGCATACCTCCGGCCCACCGGTCGTCCGCGGACGGTGCGTCAGCAGCCGATGAGGCGCTGCGCGAGGTAGGCCTCCACCTGGTCCAGCGACACCCGCTCCTGGCCCATCGAGTCGCGGTCGCGGATGGTCACCGCCTGGTCCTCGAGGGTGTCGAAGTCGACGGTGACGCAGTAGGGCGTGCCGATCTCGTCCTGGCGCCGGTAACGCTTGCCGATCGCCCCGGCGTCGTCGACGTCGACCATCCAGTGCTGGCGCAGGCAGGCGGCGAGGTCCTTCGCCTTCGGCGTGAGGTCGGCGTTGCGCGAGAGCGGCAGCACGGCCACCTTGACCGGGGCCAGCCGCGGGTCGAGGCGCAGGACGACCCGCTTGTCCACGCCGCCCTTGGTGTTGGGCGCCTCGTCCTCGGCGTAGGCGTCGACGAGGAAGGTCATGAGCGAGCGGGACAGGCCGGCCGCCGGCTCGATGACGTAGGGGACGTAGCGCTCCCCGCTGGCCTGGTCGAAGTAGGACAGCTCCTGGCCCGAGTGCTCGCTGTGCGTGGACAGGTCGAAGTCCGTGCGGTTGGCGATGCCCTCGAGCTCACCCCACTCGCTGCCGGTGAAGTTGAAGCGGTACTCGATGTCGACGGTCCGCTTGGAGTAGTGCGAGAGCTTGTCGGCCGGGTGCTCGAGGTGACGCAGGTTGTCGGGGTCGATGCCGAGGTCGGTGTACCAGCGCGTGCGCTCGTCGATCCAGTACTGGTGCCACTCCTCGTCCTCGCCCGGCTTGACGAAGAACTCCATCTCCATCTGCTCGAACTCACGGGTGCGGAAGATGAAGTTGCCCGGCGTGATCTCGTTGCGGAAGGACTTGCCGGTCTGGGCGATGCCGAAGGGGGGCTTCTTGCGGGAGGTGCCCAGGACGTTGGCGAAGTTGACGAAGATGCCCTGGGCGGTCTCCGGGCGCAGGTAGTGCAGGCCGGACTCGTCCTCGATGACCCCGAGATAGGTCTTGAGCATCATGTTGAACTCGCGCGGGGCGGTCCACGCCTTGTTGCCGCAGTTGGGGCAGGTGATGTCCTCGAGCGACACGTCGTCGGGGTCCACGTCCTTGCCCTTACGGGCCGCCTTCTCGGCCACCGCCTCCTGCATGTGGTCCACCCGGAAGCGCTTGTGGCAGGACTGGCACTCGGTGAGGGGGTCGGAGAACTCACCCACGTGACCGGAGGCCACCCAGGTCTGACGCGGCAGGATGATCGAGGAGTCGAGGCCGACGACGTCGTCCCGGGTCTGGACCATGGAGCGCCACCACTGCCGCTTGATGTTCTCCTTCAGGGCGACGCCGAGGGGGCCGTAGTCCCAGGCCGACCGGGTGCCTCCGTAGATGTCTCCCGACGGGAACACGAAGCCTCGGCGCTTGCACAGGGACACGACGGTATCGACGGTGGAGGGAGCCATGCGCCCAGTCTAAGCGGCGTGCGGCGGGGCCCCGGACCCGGTTTAGGCTGGTCCGGTGAGCACCAGCGAGCCCTCCCCCGACCGCGAGGCAGCGGGCACCACGGCCACGCCCGGGCCGGTCCGCAGCGCCGTCGAGCGGGCCAGCCGACCGGCCCTGCTGCAGCTGGCCAGGCTGCCGGTGTGGCTGCCGTTCCTGGCGCTGCTGCTGCTCATCCTCGGGGGCGGCATCCTCGGCGGCACCGCCGGCTGGATCCTCGTCGGCGTCGCCCTGGCCTTCGTCGGCTGGCTGCTCTACCTCTCCTGGCCGCGGCTGACCGGGGTCGAGCGGCTCATGCGGGTGGCGGTGCTGCTGCTCTTCCTCGCCGTGACGGTGGTCCAGCTGGTCCCCCGGGGCTGACCGGGGGCAGCCCGGGGGCAGCTGCTGTTTTGACAATCATTCTCACGCTGCCCAGACTGGGAGGTATGCCCCGTCTGCGCACCCCCGTGATCCTCGCCTCCTGCCTCGCCCTCGTCCTCGGGGCCTGCGGCTCGACGTCGGAGGGGAGCGGGAGCGAGGGGTCGGGCGGGTCCGGCGAGAACGCCTCGCTCGAGGTGGTCGCGAGCTTCTACCCGCTGGAGTACCTCGTCCAGCGCATCGCCGGCGAGCGCGCCGAGATCAGCGTCCTCACCGGCCCCGGCGCCGACCCGCACGACGCCGAGCTGAGCCCTCGGGCCGTGCAGACGGTCGGCAGCGCGGACCTCGTCGTCTACTCCTCGGGCCTGCAGGCCGCGGTCGACGACGCGGTCGCCGGCCAGGCACCCGACACCTCCCTCGACGTGACCCCGGTCGCCGACCTCATGGGTGCCGGCGAGAGCGCCGAGGAGCACGACGAGCACGAGCACGCCGAGGAGGAGGGTGACGGCCACGACCACGGGGGCGAGGACCCCCACTTCTGGCTGGACACGCAGCGCTACGCCGACGTCGCCGAGGCGGTCGCCGAGCGGCTCGCGCAGGTCGACCCCGAGGGCGCGGACACCTACCAGGACAACGTCGCCGACCTGGTCGCCGAGCTGGAGGCCCTGGACGAGGAGTACGCCGCGGGCCTGGCGGACTGCGCGAGCCGTGACCTGGTCACCTCGCACGAGGCGTTCGGCTACATAGCGTCCCGCTACGACCTGCACCAGTACGGCATCACCGGCATCTCCCCCGACTCCGAGCCCTCCCCGGCCCGGCTGGCCGAGGTGAGCGCCCAGGTCGAGGAGCTCGGGGTCGAGACGGTCTTCGCCGAGCCGCTGGTCGGTGACCAGATCGCCCGCACCGTCGCGCAGGAGACCGGGGTCGAGGTGCTCACCCTCGACCCGATCGAGAGCCTGACCGAGGCGACCGCCGACAGCGACTACATTGAGATCATGCGCGCCAACCTCGAGGCCATGTCCGAGGGCCTGGGCTGCTCGTGAGCACCGGGGTCAGCGCGCCTCCCCCCGTCGTCGACCTGCGCCGCGCCAGCTTCGGCCACCTCGGTCGCCCGGTCGTGACCGACGTCGACCTGGCGATCGCCCCGGGGCAGGTGGTGGCCGTCCTGGGACCCAACGGCTCGGGCAAGACCACACTGGTCACCGGTCTGCTGGGCCTCTCCGACCACCTGGGCGGGACGGTCGAGGTGCTGGGCACCCCGCTGGCCCGCCTCAGGGACCGGACGCGCATCGGCTACGTGCCGCAGCGGCACACCCTCAGCGGGGGCGTCCGGGCCACGGTGGCCGAGATCGTGGCCACCGGTCTGCTCGCCACCCGGCCCTGGTGGCGCCCGGCCGGGCGCCGCGGCCGGGAGGCGGTGCGTCGCGCGCTGGAGACGGTGGGCCTCGCCGACCGTGCGCGCTTCGACGTCGACACCCTCTCCGGGGGGCAGCAGCGGCGCGTGCTCATCGCGCGGGCGCTCGTCGCCGATCCCGAGGTGCTGGTCATGGACGAGCCCACGGCGGGCGTCGACGAGGCGAGCCAGAAGGTCCTCGCCGGGGTGCTGCGCGGGCTCGCGACGAGCGGCACCACCATGCTCGTCGTCACCCATGAGCTCGGGGCGCTGCGCGGGACGGTGGACCGGGTCCTCGCGGTCGACGCGGGGCACCTCAGCTTCGACGGCACGCCGCAGGAGTATGCCGCGCACCAGGCCGAGCGCGCCCGCGCCGCCGGACGGGAGGACGCGTGAGCGACATGCTCGCCCTCGACTTCATGCGCAACGCGCTGCTGGCCGCGCTCGTCGTCGGGCTGGCCGCGCCCCTGGTCGGCATCTTCCTCGTGCAGCGCCGGCTCTCCCTCGTCGGCGACGGCCTGGGCCACGTGGCGCTGGCCGGGGTGGCGATCGGGGTCGTGACCGACAGCAGCCCGGTGTGGACGGCGCTGGTCGCGGCCGTCCTCGCCGGCGTGGTCATCGAGCTCATCCGCGCCCGGGGCCGCACCTCCGGGGACGTCGCGCTGGCGCTGATGTTCTACGGCGGTCTCGCGGCGGGCGTCGTCATCATCAACAAGGTCGAGGGCGCGCAGACCGCCAACCTCACCGGCTACCTCTTCGGCTCCATCACCACGACCACCCGCAGCGACGTCGCGGTCTTCACGGCCCTGTCGGCGGTGATCGTCCTCGTCACCGTGGTGCTGCGCCAGCGCCTCTTCGCCGTCGCCGGTGACGAGGAGTTCGCCCGCGCCTCCGGTCTCCCGGTCCTGGCCCTCAACATCGTCCTGGCCGTCCTCACCGCCGTGACCGTGGTCGTCGCGATGCGGGTCATCGGGCTGCTGCTCATCAGCGCGCTCATGATCATCCCCAACGCCGCGGCGCAGCAGCTCTCCGCGAGCTTCCGCGCGGCGACCTGGTGGGCGGTCGGCCTCGGCGTGGTCTCCTCCGTCGGCGGGGTGATGACGAGCTACTACGCCGACACGGCCTCGGGCGGCACGATCGTCCTGCTGGCGATCGCCCTCTTCGCGCTGGCCGTCCTCGGCGGCAGCCTCCGCAAGGCGGTCGCCACCGCCCGGCACCGGCACGCCGAGCGCCACCTGCACGAGCACGGGCCGGGATGCGGCCACGAGGCGGTGGCCCACGGGGACCACGTGGACTACCTGCACGACGGGCACCGGCACGCCGCGCACGAGGGTCACTACGACGAGCACGCGGACCACCCGTCCGCCGACGCCGACCCTGGGTCGGGCGGGGTGGCCGGGGCGCGGACCGGACGGCATACCCTGGGAGACCGCGAGGAGGTGACCCGATGACGACGACCCGACGCCCCACCCGCCAGCAGTCGGCGGTGATCGACGCCCTGGGCTCGACCCAGGACTTCACCAGCGCCCAGGACCTGCACGCCCAGCTGCGCGAGTCCGGGGAGAAGGTGGGCCTGGCGACCGTCTACCGGACCCTGTCGACGCTGGCCGACTCCGGCGACGTCGACGTCCTGCGCACCGGCGAGGGCGAGGCGGTCTACCGCAAGTGCTCCACCGGGCACCACCACCACCTGCTGTGCCGGGTCTGCGGCCGCACGGTCGAGGTCGAGGGCCCCACGGTCGAGCGCTGGACCGACGCCGTCGCCGCCGAGCACGGGTTCACCGACGTGGCGCACACGCTGGAGATCGTCGGCACCTGCTCCTCCTGCCGCTGAGGCTCCCCACCCTGCGGGACCTCAGCCCTGCGGCGTGTCCACGGCACCGCCGTACCGGCGGTCCCGGGAGGCATACTGCTCGATCGCCCGCCAGAGGTCGCGGCGGTCGTAGTCGGGCCAGAGCACGTCCTGGAAGACCATCTCGGCGTAGGCGCTCTGCCAGAGCAGGAAGTTGGAGGTGCGCTGCTCACCCGAGCTGCGGACGAAGAGGTCCACGTCCGGCACCTCGGGGTGGTAGAGGTAGCGGCCGATCGTCCGGTCGTCGACGCCACGCGGCGACAGCCGCCCGGCCTGGACGTCCTCGGCGATGCGCCGGACCGCGTCGCCGATCTCGGCCCGCCCGCCGTAGTTGACGCAGAAGTTGAGGGTGATGACGTCGTTGTCGGCGGTCTGCCGCTCGGCGGACTCCAGCTCGGAGACGACCGATCTCCACAACCGCGGCCGGCGCCCGGACCAGACCACCCGCACCCCCCAGGAGTCGAGCTCCTCGCGACGGCGGTGGATGACCGCCCGGTTGAAGCCCATGAGGAAGCGGACCTCGTCGGGGCTGCGCCGCCAGTTCTCGGTGGAGAACGCGTAGGCGCTGATGCACTGCACGCCGATCTCGATGCCGCCGGCGATGACGTCCAGCAGCGAGGCCTCCCCCGCCTCGTGCCCCTGCGTGCGCTTCAGGCCCCGCTGGTTGGCCCACCGACCGTTGCCGTCCATGACGACGGCGACGTGGCGCGGGACGAGGTCGCGCGGCACCGGCGGCGGCGTCGCACCCGAGGGGTGGGCGAAGGGCTGCCGGGGGTGGGTGCTCACTCAGGGGGTCCTCTCCAGGTGTCGCAACGAGCGCACGCCACGCTCCAGGTGCCACTGCAGGTATGCCGCCACGAGGCCGCTCGCCTCGCCGCGGTGCCGGCTCTGGCTGGCGTCGGCGACGGCCCAGTCGCTGGTGAACAGGGCGGCGAGCAGCGCCATGGTCTCCGGCGCGGGCGCGGTGGAGCCGGGCGGACGGCATACCGGGCAGACCGAGCCGCCGGACGGGACGTGGAACGCGCGGTGCGGCCCGGTCATGCCGCAGCGCGCGCAGTGGACGAAGCTCGCCCGCCAGCCGGCGATGGCCAGCGCCCGCAGCAGGTAGGAGTCCAGGACGAGGCGGGCGTCGTGGTCCCCGGCGGCGAGCGCCGCCAGACCCCCCGCGAGCAGCCGGAAGTGCTGCAGCGCGGGCGTCCCCTCCTCGGTGAGCTGCTCGCAGGTCTCCAGCATGACGCTGGCCGCGGTCCAGGCCGGGTAGTCGCGGGCGATGGCATCGCCGTAGGGCGCCAGCCCGTCGGCCTGGGTAATGGTGTCGAGGGTGCGTCCCTCGTAGCACTGGACGTCGACCACCATGCCAGGCTCGAGCCGAGCCCCGAACTTGCTGGAGGTGCGCCGTATCCCCTTCGCGACCGCGCGGATCCGGCCGCGGGTGCGCCCGAGCAGGATGACGATGCGGTCCGCCTCACCGAGCTTGTACGTCCGCAGCACGATCGCGGCGTCGCGGTAGGTCGGCATACCCCCAGTGTCCCACCGAGCGCCCCCGTGGGTGGGCATCCCGCACCGGGGACCGCGGCGACCACACCCTGGCGCTCTTCGTACACGTGTTCTACAGTAGGGCCATGATGCTCCAGGGATCGCTGCTGGACCAGGTCGACGAGGTCGGCCTGCGCCCCCTCGCCGGCGGGCTGCGCCGCACCGTCCTCGACCACGGCGCGTGGGTGGACGTCCGACCGGGTTGGGTCACCGGCTCGGACGAGCTCTTCTCCCGGCTCGCGCTCGGCGGCCCGGCGGGCGTGCAGTGGCGCGGCGAGGAACGACAGATGTGGGACCGTCAGGTGACGACGCCCCGGCTGCTGCGCTTCTACGCCGAGCGCGAGCGGCTCCCGGACCCGGTGCTGACCGCGGCGCGGGAGGAGCTGAGCCGCCGGTATGCCGACGAGCTGGGCGAGCCGTTTGTCACCGCGGGCATGTGTCTCTACCGCGACGGGCGCGACAGCGTGGCCTGGCACGGTGACCGGATCGGTCGCAGCAAGGAGCACGACACCATGGTGGCGATCGTGTCGCTGGGGGCTCCCCGCGCCCTGCTCCTGCGCCCCCGCGGCGGCGGGACGAGCATCCGGCACGTCCTCGGCCACGGCGACCTGCTGGTCATGGGCGGCTCCTGCCAGCGGACCTGGGACCACTGCGTCCCCAAGACCTCCGCCCCCGTCGGCCCGCGGATCAGCATCCAGTTCCGGCCCCGCGGGGTGCGCTGAGAACACCTCCGGTGCGGCCCCGCCGCGCGTGCCGGTGCGGTGTCAGGCGTGCAGGGCGAGGAGGTCACGGACCGCCGCGGCGTCACGGGCGGTGACGGCGCTCGCCGCGAGGTCCTGCATCCCCCGCAGGGACCCGGCCCGGAGCCGGGCCTTGATGGTCGGGACCGCGCTGGGCGCGGCGCTCAGCTCGCGCACGCCCAGGCCCACGAGGAGCCCGGCGACGTCCGGGTCGCTGGCCAGCTCGCCGCACAGGCTGACGACGACGCCCTCGGGCGCGCGGTCGCAGATCAGCCGGATGAGCTGCAGCACCGCCGGGTCCAGCCCGTCCGACCACGCGGCGACATGCGGGTTGCCGCGCTCGGCGGCCAGGGTGTACTGGCTCAGGTCGTTGCTGCCGATCGAGATGACGTCGAGACCGTGGGCCAGGCGCGCCAGGCGCACCGCGACGGCGGGCACCTCCACCATGATGCCGACGCCCAGCTGGTGGGGAGGTGCCGACAGCCCCACGCGGCGGGCCGCCTCCTGGAGCCGGGCCCGGGCCCAGTCGACGTCGTCCAGGGAGGTGACCATGGGGAAGAGCACGTTGAGGCGCTGCCCCCGCGCGACCCGGCACAGCGCCTCGAGCTGGTCGAGCAGCAACGAGGGGTCCTCGCGGAAGGCGCGGATCCCCCGCACGCCGAGGAAGGGGTTGGTCTCCTCCTCGATGGGGATGAAGTCCAGCGGCTTGTCACCGCCGACGTCCCACGTGCGGATGGTCACGGCATGCGGGTCGAAGGCCTGGGCGATCGCGGAGTAGACCTCGACCTGCTGGTCGACGGTCGGGGCCCGGTGCCACTGGGCGAACACGGCCTCGGTGCGGACCAGCCCGGACCCCTCGGCCCCGAGCCCGGCACCCAGCCGGGCGGTCGCGACCGAGGACACGTTGGCCTTGACCGTCACCCGCGCCCCGTCGCGCGTCACGACGGGCAGGTGGGTGTCGGCGAGCGCCTGCTGGCGCTCGGCGGCGCGCCTCTCGAGCATCTGGGAGAAGGCGGTCTGCACCTCGGGGGCGGGGTCGATCTCCAACCGCCCGGCCCGCGCGTCGAAGGCGATGAGCGTGCCCGCCGCGACGTCGGCGCGTGCTCCGGCACCGGTCAGCACCGGGAGCCCGCGCGCCCGGGCGATGAGCACCCCGTGCCCCAGGGCCCCGCCCTGACGCGTCACGACCCCGCGGATGGCGCCCGCGTCCAGCGAGATCGCCAGCGCCGGGTCGAGCTCGTCCACGACGAGCACGCCCTCGCCGAGCGCCTCGGCCTCGCCGACGTCGAGCAGCACCCGCATCACCCGCTCACCGATACTGCGCACGTCCTGCGCGCGCTCCTGCAGATAGGCGTCGGGCAGCGCCTCGAACCGTCCGGCGACCTCCTGCACGGCGTCCTGCCAGGCGAGGGCCGCGGCCTGTCCCGCGGAGATCCGCCGGGCGACGTCGCCGAGCAGCTCGGGGTCCCGCAGCAGCGCCGCGTGGGCCTCGAACACCTCCGCCTGCCCGTCGCCGAGATGGCGGCGCGCGCGTGCCGACAGCTGCTCCAGGGCGTCCAGCGCGTCGGCGACCGCGGCGTCGAGCCGGTCCTGCTCCTCCTGCTCGCTGCCGGCGACGACGTCGTCGGGGTCCGGCACCGTCCGGTCGAGCACGGCCGGGCCCATGGCCGCCTCCAGCCCGGAGCCGGCCACCCCCGGCTCCTCGCTCACCGAGGGGGCCGGTGCGTCGTCGTCGGCCAGCGGCTGTGCCGGGCCGGGCTCGTCCCCGAAGGCGGTCGCCGCCAGCTGCTCGATCTGGCGGAGCACCTCGTCGGCGCGGTCGCCCGTCGCCTCCACCCCGAGCACGTGGCCCTGGCGGGCACCCAGCGTCGCGACGCCGGAGAGGCTCAGGGCGTCGACCGGCCCGGTCCCGGTGGTCACGTTGCGCACGCGTACCCGGGTGCCGGGCGAGGCGGCGGCGGCCGTGGACACGAGGCGCGCAGCGGGGCGGGCGTGCAGGCCGTGCTCGCCCGTCACCGAGACCTCGACCCCCGCCCATTCGCCGGGTTCCTCGTCGTCGGTCGCGTCGCCGGTCCCGCCCCCGGCCACAGGCTCGGCGGGGTCCGGGGTGTCCCCCAGGTGGGAGGTCTTGGCGTCGAGGCCGCGCCGCGCCTCGAGGGCGCAGGTCGCCAGGTCGGCGCCGGTGCCCGCGGCCACGGTGGCGGCGACCAGCCCCTCCACCAGCGGCGCCGGGCTGACCCTGACCCGACCGGCGACCTCGGGGTCGATCATCTCCAGCGCCATCTCCGTGGACAGGACGGCGCTGCCCAGGTCGACGAGCACGAGGACCCCGGCGCCCTCGGACGCGTCGTCCGCCCGGCCCAGGGCCTCGGCGATGGCGACCGCGTCGGTGCCGGTCGTCTCCTCGTCCAGCCCGGCGGCCACCTCCAGACGAGGTCCGTCCTCCGGGCTCATCTCGGCGGCGAGGGCGACGGCGGCCCGCGCCAGGGCACGGCTGTGGGAGACGACGACCAGGGAGATCATCGAGGTCGGCTCACGACAGGGTCTTCGCGGCGGCCTCGATGAGCAGGGTGGCGCTGGTGGCCCCGGGGTCCTGGTGGCCTGCGCTGCGCTCCCCGAGGTAGGACGCGCGGCCCTTGCGGGCGACCATCGGCTCGGTCGCGTCCCGGCCTTGCGCCGCTGCGTCCGCTGCCGCACGGAGTGCCTCGGCGAGCTCGGACCCGGACCCGGCCGTGGACTCGAACGCGTCCAGCGCAGGAGAGAACGCGTCATACATCGTCTTGTCGCCGGCCTCGGCCTTGCCGCGGGCGACGATGCCCTCGACACCCGCGCGCAATGCCTGGCCGAACTCCCGGGCACCGACGTCCTCGCTGGCGGCCAGCGGCCCGGCCAGCCGCAGGAAGAAGGTGCCGTAGAGCGGCCCGGAGGCGCCACCGACCGTGCTCACCAGGGTCATCCCGACCTTCTTGAGGTAGGCGTCGATGCTGGAGAAGTCCTCCTGCTCGGCCAGGGCCGCGCAGGCGGTCATGCCCCTCCTCATGTTGCTCCCGTGGTCGGCGTCGCCGATCGCCCGGTCGAGCTCGGTCAGGTCGTCGGCGTGGGCCGTGATGCTCTCCGAGCACGCGGCGATCCAGGACTGGAATGCGGTGAGGTCAGCCATGCCCTCATCCTCCCCATCGCAGGCCGGGCGTGTCCACGGGGGCGTCCCAGAGCCGCACCATCTCCTCGTCCACCCGCAGCAGCGTGACCGAGCATCCGGCCATCTCGAGGGAGGTGATGTAGTTGCCGACCAGCGAGCGGGCGACGGTGATCCCGGCGTCCTCGAGCAGGCGGGCCACCTCGCCGTACATGACGTAGAGCTCCAGGAGGGGCGTGCCGCCCATGCCGTTGACGAAGGCGATGACCGACTCACCACGCTCCAGGCCGAGGTCGGAGACGACCGGCTCGACGAGCCTGGCCGCGACGTCCCGGGCGGGCGCGAGCTTCTCGGTGGAGCGGCCCGGCTCGCCGTGGATGCCGATGCCGATCTCCATCTCGTCGTCCGCCAGCTCGAAGGTCGGCTTGCCGGCGGCCGGCACCGTGCAGGAGGTGAGGGCGATGCCCATGGACCTGCCCTGGGCGTTGACGCGGCGCGCGAGGTCCGCGCAGGTCGCGAGGTCCTGGCCCTCCTCGGCCGCCGCCCCGACGATCTTCTCCAGCAGCACGGTGACGCCCACCCCGCGGCGCCCAGCGGTGTAGAGGCTGTCCTGCACGGCGACGTCGTCGTCGGTGACGACGGCCTCGACCTGCACGCCCGAATCCGCGGCGAGCTCGGCGGCCATCTCGAAGTTCATGACGTCGCCGGTGTAGTTCTTGACGATGTGCAGCACCCCGGCGCCACCGTCGACGGCGGTGGTCGCGGCGAGGATCTGGTCCGGCACCGGCGAGGTGAAGACCTCCCCCGCGCAGGCGGCGTCGAGCATCCCGCGGCCCACGAAACCGCCGTGCAGCGGCTCGTGGCCCGAGCCCCCGCCGGAGACGAGGGCGACCTTGCCGGAGACCGGCGAGCCGGCCCGGAGCACGAGCTTGTGGTCCAGGTCGACGCGCAGGTGGTCGGGGTGGGCCGCAGCCATCCCCGCCAGCGCCTCGACGACCACGTCAGCGGGGTCGTTGAGCAGTTTCTTCATGGTGCCCACTCTGCCACGGAACGGCGCTCCCGGGTATGCCCTGACCCCGGTCGGTCGGTGCCGCCTCCGTCCCCACCGCACGCCGGCCGCACCGGCCCATGCGCGCACGTGAACGCCACGGCCGACGACACACCCGGCCGCACCGGCTCAGGCGCGCACGTGCGTGGCTGAGCCGGTCGCGGTGGGCGTGTCGTCGGGACGGGCTGGGCCTTCGGCGCCGCGCAGACCGTGGCGGGTTCCCCGCTGGCGCACCCTGCCCGGCGCGGGTGGAGACTCAGAAGCCGAGCCGGTCCAGGGCCTTGGGGTCGCGCTGCCAGTCCTTGGCCACCTTGACGTGCAGGTCCAGGTGCACCCGGTGCCCCATGAGCTCTTCGATCCCCTGCCGGGCCTCGGTGCCGACGTCGCGCAGCCGGGAGCCGCCCCGGCCGATGATGATGGCCTTCTGGCTCGGGCGTTCGACGAAGACGTTGACGCGGACGTCCGACAGCGGCGAGTCCTCCGGGCGGTCCGGTCGAAGGACGATCTCCTCGACCTGCACGGCCAGGCTGTGCGGGAGCTCGTCGCGCACGCCCTCGAGAGCCGCCTCGCGCACCAGCTCGGCGATCTGCACGAGGGTCGACTCGTCGGTGACCTGGTCGGCGGGGTAGAGCTGCGGCGACTCGGGCAGGTAGGACGCCAGCAGGTCGGCCACCTCCTCGACCTGGTCGCCACGGGTGGCCGAGCACGGGATGATCGCGTCCCACTCCCCCAGCTGGTCGATGGCCACCAGGTGCTCGGCCAGGCGGTCCCGGCTCACCGCGTCGGACTTGGTGGCGATGGCGACGACGGGCACCCGGCGGGCCTGGTGGAGGTCGGCCAGGTCGCGGGCGATGAAGGTGTCGCCCGGACCGACCCGCTGGTCGCTGGGCATGCAGAAGCCGATGACGTCCACCGAGAGCAGGGTCTCGCGGACCAGGTCGTTGAGCCGCTGGCCCAGCAGCGAGCGCGGTCGGTGCAGGCCAGGGGTGTCGACCAGGATGAGCTGGGAGGCCTCGGTCGTCCGGATGCCGCGGATCGCGTGCCGCGTGGTCTGCGGCTTGGAGGAGGTGATCGCGACCTTGCTCCCCACGAGGGCGTTGGTCAGGGTCGACTTGCCGGCGTTGGGCCGTCCGACCAGGCTGACGAACCCCGCGCGGTAGGGCTGCTCATCGGGCACTGGTGCTCACCTCGTCCTCGTGGTGGGTGGACCGCTCGCCCCGGGGGACGAGGGCGTCGGTGGCAGGCTCCGCAGCCCGCCCGTCCTGCGGCTCCGCGCGCGGGTGGTCCGCGCCCGCCTCGCCGCGGCCGGCGCGCGGGTCCTCCAGCTCCGGCTCGGGGACGGGGACCCGGCGCACGAGGACGGTCGCGACCCGGCGCCGACGACCTGCCATCCGCTCCGCGGTCAGCTCCAGCCCCGCGACCTCGCCGACCGCACCCTGGATGGGCACCATGCCGATGGCCGTGGAGAGCAGCCCGCCGACGGAGTCGACGTCCTCGGTCTCGATCTCGACGTCGAACATCTGCGCCAGGTCGTCCACCGGCAGGTTCGCCGGGACCCGCGTGCGCGACGTCCCGTCGTCGAGGACGACCTCCTCGACGTCGACGCTGTCGCGGTCGTACTCGTCGGTGATCTCGCCCACGATCTCCTCGACGATGTCCTCGATGGTGACGAGGCCGGCGGTGCCGCCGTACTCGTCGATGACGACGGCGACGTGCTGCCGGCCGCGCTGCATCTCCTTGAGCAGCTCGTCGACCCGCTTCATCTCGGGGATCCGCTGCACGGGCCGCATGACGTCGGTGACCGCCACGACGCCGGCCGCCTCGGGACGGCTGTTGACCGCGCGCGCCACGTCCTTGAAGTAGAGCATCCCGAGCACGTCGTCGGTGTCCTCCCCCACCACGGGGACCCGGGAGAAGCCCGAGCGCAGCAGCAGCGACATCGCCTGCCGCAGCACCTTCTCGCCCTTGATGGTCACCAGGTCCGGGCGGGGCACCATGACCTCCCGGGCCACGGTGTCACCGAGCTCGAAGATCGAGTGGATCATCTCCCGCTCGTCGTCCTCGATCACCGAGGACTCCCCGGCCAGGTCGACCAGCTCGCGCAGCTCGGTCTCGTTGGCGAACGGCCCCTCGGCATACCCCCGGCCCGGGGTCACCGCGTTGCCGAAGAGCACGAGCAGCTTGGCGACCGGCCCGAGGAAGAGGCGCAGCAGGCGGACCACGGGAGCGGCGACGAGCGCCACCGGCTCGGTGTGCTGGCGCCCCAGCGTCCGCGGGGAGACCCCCACCACCACGAAGGTCACGACGACCATGATGCCGACGGCGATGAGCGCGGTCTGCAGGTGGGAGTCCGTGCGGATGTCGACGGCGACGGTCACCAGGACGGCCGTGGCCGCCTCGGCGGCGACGCGGACGAAGGCGGCGACCGCGAGGTATGGCGCGGCGCCGCCCGCGATGCGCTCCAGCGCCCGGGCCCCGGTGCGACCCTCCTCGACGAGCTGCTCGGCCCGCCGCAGGCTGACCCGCTGCAACGCGGTCTCGCCCGCCGTGAGCAGGAAGGCGATGGTCGTCGTCACGACCGCCACGAGCACGAGCGTGGTCACGGGCGCCCCACCACGTCGTCGTCGGCCGCCCGGGTGGTCCGGCCCCTCTGGGCCAGGAAGGTCAGCAGCAACGTCCGCTGCAGGTCGAACATCTCCCGCTCCTCGGCCTTCTCGGCGTGGTCGAAGCCGAGCAGGTGGAGGATGCCGTGCGTCGTGAGCAGGAGCATCTCGTCACCGACCGCGTGGCCCGCCTGCTGGGCCTGGGCTCGCGCGACGGACGGGCAGAGCACGACGTCGCCGAGGACCCCGGCCTCGGTGCCCGCGTCGTCCTCGGGTCGGCCCGCGCTGCCGCCGGGGCGCAGCTCGTCCATGGGGAAGCTCATGACGTCGGTGGGCCCGGGCAGGTCCATCCAGCGCTGGTGCAGGTGGGCCATCGTCTCCTCGTCCACGAGGGTGATGGTGAGCTCGGCCCGGGGGTTGACCCGGAGCTGGTCCAGCACGTGTCGGCCCAGGTCCGCGAGCTCCTGCTCCGGCACCGGGGCCGGGACCTCCCCCGACTCGTTGAGGACCTCGATCATCAGGTGTCCTCGTGGGGGGACGACCCTCCGGCGGCCGACCCGGAGGCCTGGCGCCGCGGGCCCCGCCGCTGGCGTCGCTCGTCGAACCGTCCGTAGGCGTCGACGATGTCGCTGACCAGCCGGTGACGCACGACGTCCTGGCTGGTGAGGTGGGAGAAGTGGATGTCCTCCACGCCGTCCAGGATGTCCTGGACCACCCGCAGACCGGACTGCGTGCCGCCGGGCAGGTCGACCTGCGTGGTGTCACCCGTGACCACCATCTTGGACCCGAACCCGAGGCGGGTGAGGAACATCTTCATCTGCTCGGGAGAGGTGTTCTGGGCCTCGTCGAGGATGATGAAGGCGTCGTTGAGGCTGCGCCCGCGCATGTAGGCCAGCGGGGCCACCTCGATGGTGCCCGCCGCCATGAGCTTGGACATCGACTCGCTGTCGACCATGTCGTGCAGCGCGTCGTAGAGGGGGCGCAGGTAGGGGTCGATCTTGTCGGTGAGGGTGCCCGGGAGGAAGCCCAGGCGCTCCCCCGCCTCGACCGCCGGTCGGGTGAGGATGATGCGGTTGACCTGCTTGGCCTGCAGCGCGGCGACCGCCTTGGCCATCGCCAGGTAGGTCTTGCCGGTGCCCGCCGGGCCGAGCCCGAAGACGATGGTGTGCGCGTCGATGGCGTCGACGTAGTGCTTCTGGTTGAGGGTCTTGGGCCGGATGGTCTTGCCCCGGCTCGAGACGATGTTCATCGTCAGCACGTCCGCCGGCCGGTCCGAGGTCGCGGTCCGCAGCATGCCGATGCTGCGCTCGACGGCGTCCCGGTTGAGCGGCTGTCCGCGTCCGACGATGGCGAGCAGCTCGTCGACGAGGCGCTCGACGAGGGCCAGCTCGGCGGAGTCGCCGGTGAGCCGGAACTCGTTGCCGCGCACGTGCACGTCCACCCGGGGGAAGGCGCGCTCGACGGTGCGCAGCAGCTCGTCGCGGGGGCCGAGGAGGGTGACCATGGGCACCTCGTCGGGGATGACGACGGTATGCGTGGGCTGGGGTTGTGGGCTGGTGTCGGTCTGCGTCATCAGGGTCTCCAGTCTAGACGCCGGGGCCGACCGACGCCGTCCCCGCGGGCCGCGCCCGTGCTGCGCTGAGCACCGAGAGCAGACCGACGGCGACGGAGACGACCAGCGTCCCGACGAAGGCGGTGTGCGGCGCGCTCCCGTAGGTGAGGCCGAAGACCACCCCGGTCGCGGCCAGGGCGAGCGCGCTGGCGAGCGCCTCGCCCACCTGCAGGGCCGAGGAGTTGCGGCCCACCTCCTGCTCCCTGGAGAGCCGCAGCGTCAGGACGGAGGTGTTGGGGTAGGCGACACCCACCCCGAAGGTCGCCAGGCCGTAGAGGGCGATGACGACCCACCCGGGCCAGGACCCCCAGACCCCGACCCCCAGGACCGTCATGATCACGGCATACCCCAGGACGCCGGCGAGCATCAACCGGTAGCGGTCGGTCTCGGGAGCGGCCCGGCCCTGGAACCACGACCCGAGGGCCCAGGTGACCGAGGCGGCGGCGAGCACGCCGCCCGCCTGCGCCGGGCTGTAGCCGTGCTCGTCGCGCAGCATGAGCGGGAGGTAGGCCTCGGCCGCGACGAAGGAGGCGCCCAGCGCGGCCCGGACACCCACGACCGAGGGCAGCCCGCGCGCGAGCACGAGTGCCCCGCGGGGCAGGAGGTGGTGCGCCGCGACGGCGAGCAGCACCAGCAGCGCCGCGCCCAGGGCGTACTCCCACGGCTGGATGCGCTCGCCGGCGAGGTTGAGCAGGCCGACCCCGATGGCGGCAACGACCGCCCAGCCGATGATGCCCGGCCGGAGGTGGCCGGCGTCGCTGCTGGGACGGGTGGCCCGCAGCGCCGGACGGAGCACCCCGAGGGCCAGCACGAAGCCCGGCGCCACCCCGAGGAACACCCAGCGCCAGGACAGGTGCTCGACGACCAGACCGGTGAGCAGGGGCCCGGCGAGCCCCGGCAGCACCCAGGCCGCGGCCAGCAGGGAGAAGACCGCGGGCCGGAGCGCGTCCGGGACCCGCTGGGCGATGACGACGTAGAGCGCCACGCTGGCCAGCCCGCTCCCGAGACCCTGCAGGCCGCGCCCGACGACGAACACCTCCATGGAGGTGGCCAACCCGGCCACCAGCAGCCCGGCGACGAAGGCGGCACCGCCGCCGAGCACCACCGGTCGCGGGCCGGAGCGGTCCGACCACCAGCCGCCGACGATCATCCCCACGACGCTGGCGGCGACGGTCGCACCGAAGGCCATGTTGTAGAGGTGGTAGCCGTCCAGGGCGGCCGCCACCGTGGGCATGGCCGCGCCGACCGCGATGTACTCCAGCGCGAAGATCGCGATGAGCACGGTCGCGCCGACCGACGCGCTGCGGACCCCGGGCGAGAAGATCGACCGCGGCTCCTCCCGCACCCCGGCCGCGCGGGTGGGGGTGCTCATCGCCACGACCGTGACGCGGCGGCTGCGAGGACGGCCAGCGCCGCCGGGCCGGCCGTGGACGTGCGCAGGACGCTGCGCCCCAGCCGCACGGCGCGCCCCCCGGCGGCCACGAGGTCGGACAGCTCCTCCGGCGCGATCCCGCCCTCCGGGCCCACGACGAGGAGCACCTCCCCGGCCTCCGGCAGCCGGACGGTGCTGAGCGGCTCGGTCGCCTCCTCGTGCAGCACCAGGACGAGGTCGGCCCCGGCGGCGCGCTCCAGCAGTCCGCGCCGCCCCACCGGGTCGGCGAGCCGCGGCCGGCGCAGCCGCCGCGACTGCTTCGTGGCGGCGACGATCGTCTGGTCCCACCGGCGCAGGGCCTTGGCCGCCCGCTCGCCACGCCACCGCACGATGCTGCGGTCGGCCTGCCACGGGACGACCTCGGTGACGTCCAGCTCGGTCGCCGTCTCGACGGCCTGCAGGTCGCGGTCGCCCTTGGCGAGCGCCTGGGCCAGCACGAGCCGCAGCCGAGGCTCGTCGTCCGCCAGGCGCTCGGTCACCCGGAGGCGCAGCTCGTCGCCACCAGCACCGACGACGAGGCACCGGGCCCCCTGTCCGGCGCCGTCGGACACGACCACGCTCTCCCCCACCGCGATGCGCTGCACGGTCGCCGCGTGCCGACCCTCGGGACCGTCCAGGACGAGGTCGTCACCGACGAGGGAGGACGTGGGCAGCAGGAAGAGCGGGTCGCTCACGGCCTACCTGCCACGCAGCGCATCCCAGAGGCTGTGCTTGCGGCCCACCCCGCCGGCCGCGCCCATGCGCCCGGTCGGGCTCGACTCGCCGCGGCTCTCGGCCAGCTGCGCCAGCAGCTCGCGCTGGGTGTCGTTGAGCCGGGTGGGCACCTTGACGTCGAGGTGGACGATCAGGTCACCGCGGCCCTCGCCGCGCAGGTGGCTGACGCCCTTGCCGGCGAGCGGCACCGTCTGGCCGGGCTGCGTGCCGGGGCGGAGGTCGACCTCGACCGGGCCGTCGAGGGTCTCCACGGGCAGCGTGGCCCCCAGGGCGGCCGCGGTCATCGGCACCTCGAGGGTGCAGTGCAGGTCGTCGCCGCGACGGGTGAACACCTCGTGCGGCTCCACCTGGATCTCGACGTAGAGGTCACCCGGCTCCCCGCCGAAGGGACCCACCTCGCCCTCGCCCTGGAGCGCGATCCGGGTCCCGGTGTCGACGCCGCCGGGGACCTTGAGGGTGAGGTCGCGACGGGTACGGACCCGGCCCTCGCCCGAGCAGTCGAAGCAGGGGTGCTCGATGACGTTGCCGAAGCCGCGGCACGCCTGGCACGGGCGGGAGGTCATCACCTGGCCGAGGAACGAGCGCTGGACCTGCTGGACCTCTCCGCGACCGCTGCAGACGTCGCAGGTGCGGGTCCCGCTGCCCGGCTGCGCCCCGGCGCCGGAGCAGGTGCTGCACACCACCGCGGTGTCGATCTGCAGGGTCTGCTCCCCCCCGAAGGCCGCCGTGGGCAGGTCGATGTCGAGCCGGATGAGCGCGTCGTGGCCCCGCTGGGTGCGCGAGCGTGGTCCTCGGGCACCGGCCGCCGTGCCGCCGAAGAACGCGTCCATGATGTCGCTGAAGGTGAAGCCCTGGCCGAAGCCACCGGTGGCACCGCCGTAGGGGTCCTGGCCGCGGTCGTAGGAGGCGCGCTTGGCGGCGTCGCCGAGCACGTCGTAGGCCTGGCTCACCCTCTTGAACTCGGCCTCGGCCTCGGCCCCGGGGTTGACGTCGGGGTGCAGCTGGCGGGCCTTCTTGCGGTAGGCCTTCTTGATGTCCTCGGGGGTGGCCTCGCGGGCGACGCCGAGGTCGGCGTAGTAGTCGTTCACAGCGTGGGACGTCCTTGCGGTCTCGTCGTGTGCGGTCTGGTGCGGGTCCGGATGGTGCAACGGTCGGACGGGCGCGGGTATGCCGTGAGGTGGCTCACCCGTCCAGGATGTCGGCGACGTAGTGGGCCACGGCCCGGACCGTGGCCATCGCCTGCGGGTAGTCCATGCGGGTGGGCCCCACGACCCCCAGCCCCCCGGCGGTGCCGTAGGTGGTGGCCACCACCGAGGTGGTGCGCAGCGGCTCGTAGGGGTTCTCGGTGCCGATCGCGACGGCGACGGTCTCCCCGTCGTCGAGGGAGGCCATGCTGCCCATGAGGCGCAGCAGCGTGACGTGCTCCTCGAGGGCCTCGAGCACCTGGGACAACGAGGTGGGGAAGTCGCTGCCGACCCGCGCCAGGTTGGCCGTCCCGGCCATGGCGATGCGCTCCTCGGTGCGCTCCTGGGCCGCCTCGGCCAGTGTGTCGACGACGATCTGGGCCAACGGCCGGTCCGTCGGGGCCACCCGCTCCTCCACCGCGGCGAGCCGGGCGGGGATGCGGGCGAGCAGCTCGCCGACGGCGAGCTCGTTGACCAGGGTGCGCAGCGTGGGCACGACGTCGGGCTCCAGGGTGAGGTCACGGCCGACGTCGACGACCCGCTGCTCGACGCGGCCGGTGCTGGTGATGAGGACGATCATGAGGCGGGTGCCCCCGACCGGCACCAGCTCGACGTGGCGCAGGGTGGAGCGCGACAGGCTGGGGTACTGCATCACCGCGACCTGGTGGGTCAGGCTGGACAGCAGCCGGGTGGTCCGGGAGACCACGTCGTCCAGGTCCAGCGCCCCGTCGAGGAAGCGCGCGATGGCGGCGCGCTCCGCCCGGCTCATCGGCTTGATCTGCTGCAGCCGGTCGACGAACAGGCGGTAGCCCGCGTCGGTGGGGATGCGGCCGGCGCTCGTGTGGGGGGCGGTGATGAGCCCCTCGTCCTCCAGCGCGGCCATGTCGTTGCGCACGGTCGCGGCGGACACACCGAGCCGGTGCCGCTCCACCAGGGCCTTGGACCCCACGGGCTCGGAGGTCCGGACGTAGTCCTGCACGATGGCGCGCAGGACCTCCAGGCGACGGTCCACGCTCACGGCGGCTCCTCCTTCCTCGCGGCTGGCACTCAGGGGCACGGAGTGCCAGTCTACGCGAGCCTGGTGCACGGCATACCATGAGCGCCATGAGCCAGCCGCGCACCGAGACCGACAGCATGGGCCAGGTGGAGGTCCCCTCCGACCGCTACTGGGGCGCGCAGACGCAGCGCAGCATCCACAACTTCCCCATCGGTCAGGACACCTTCGTGTGGGGGCGCCCGATCATCACCGCCCTGGGGATCCTCAAGAAGGGTGCCGCGCAGGCCAACGCCGAGCTGGGCGAGCTGCCGCAGGACGTCGCCGACCTCATCGTGCGGGCGGCCGACGAGGTCATCTCCGGCGACCTCGACGAGCACTTCCCGCTCGTCGTCTTCCAGACCGGGTCCGGCACGCAGAGCAACATGAACTCCAACGAGGTCATCTCCAACCGCGCCATCGAGCTGGCCGGCGGGGAGCTGGGGAGCAAGACCCCGGTGCACCCCAACGACCACGTCAACCGGGGTCAGAGCAGCAACGACACCTTTCCCACCGCCATGCACATCGCGGTGCTCCTCGAGCTGCGCGACCGCCTCGAGGGGGCGGTGGGCCAGCTGCGCGACACCCTCGCCGCCAAGTCGGCCGAGTACGCCGACGTCGTCAAGGTCGGTCGCACGCACCTGCAGGACGCGACCCCGATCACGCTGGGCCAGGAGATCGGCGGCTGGGTGGCCCAGCTCGACTACGCCCTCGGCGAGGTGCGCCACGCGGCGGAGGGGCTGCACGAGCTGGCGATCGGCGGGACGGCCGTCGGCACCGGGCTCAACGCCCACCCGGAGTTCGGCGCGCTGGCCGCCCGCAGGATGGGCGAGGAGGCCGGTCTGGAGCTGCGCAGCGCGGACGACAAGTTCGCCGCGCTCTCGGCGCACGACGCGCTGGTGCAGACCTCGGCGTCCCTGCGCACCCTGGCCGGCGCCCTGATGAAGATGGCCAACGACGTGCGCTGGCTCGCCTCCGGGCCGCGCAACGGGATCGGCGAGCTGCTCATCCCGGAGAACGAGCCGGGGAGCTCGATCATGCCGGGCAAGGTCAACCCCACCCAGTCCGAGGCCATGACCATGGTCGCGACCCGGGTCTTCGGCAACGACGCGACCGTGGGGTTCGCCGGCAGCCAGGGCAACTTCCAGCTCAACGTCTTCAAGCCGGTCATGGTCCACGCCGTGCTGGAGAGCATCCGGCTCATCAGCGACGCCTGCCTCGCCTTCGACGTGGGGTGCGCCCGGGGCATCGAGCCGAACACCGAGCGCATCGAGGCCAACCTGGCCAGCAACCTCATGCAGGTCACCGCGCTGAACCCGCACATCGGCTACGACAAGGCCGCGGCGATCGCCAAGGCGGCGCACCGGTCCGGGCAGACGCTGCGCGAGGCGGCGCTGGAGAGCGGCCACCTCACCGCCGAGGAGTTCGACGCCTGGGTCGTGCCGCTGGACATGACCCACCCCCGCAGGGCCTGACCCCTCCGACCGAGCGCCGCGAATGGTTGGCTGCTCCGGCGAGAGCAACCATTCGCGACGCTCGGTGGGATGCGAGAGCAACCATTCGCGACGCTCGGTCGGATGAGTGGTGCGCCTCGCGCGCCTCGCGCGCCTCGCGCGCCTCCCTGGTCTCCTGCGTCACAGGCGTTACCGTCGTCCGTTGTGAACGACCGCTACGGCTACGGCTCCGACGTCCTCGCCACGGACTGGCGCGCCCCACGGCGCGGCCGGGCCCAGCAGGTGGCCGCCGAGCGCGGTCTGGTGGTGGAGGACGTCGACACGGGGTGGTGCGGCGCCGTGGTCGGCGTCGAGCGGGCCGGGGGGATGCAGGTGGTCCACCTGGAGGACCGGCGCGGCCGCCGCAAGGGCTTCCCGCTCGGTCCGGGCTTCCTCGTCGACGGACGACCCGTCGTGCTCACCCGCCCCGAGGACCAGGAGTCCAGGACCCGGCTGGCCCAGGCCCGGCAGGCCGCCGCCCGCACGGCCAGCGGGTCGGTAAGGGTGCAGGACGCACCCGCCCGGGTCGCCAGCGGCTCCCGCATCTGGGTCGAGGGCCGGCACGACGCCGAGCTCGTCGAGAAGGTCTGGGGCGACGACCTCCGGGTCGAGGGGGTGGTGGTGGAGATGCTGGACGGCGTCGACGACCTGGCCTCCCTCATCCGCCAGTTCGCGCCCACCCGGGACCGGCGCCTCGGCATCCTCGTGGACCACCTCGTGCCCGGCACCAAGGAGACCCGGATCGTGCAGCAGGCGGAACGGGTCAGCCCGTGGGTCCGCATCCTCGGCCATCCCTACGTGGACGTCTGGCAGTCGGTCAAGCCCGCCCGCCTCGGCAGGGACGCCTGGCCGGTGATCGAGCGCGGACGTTCCTGGAAGCACGGCGTCCTGGCCGAGCTCGGTTGGCCGCACCGGTCGCAGACCGACGTGGCCCTGGGCTGGAAACGGATACTCTCGACCGTGCGGTCCTACAGCGACCTGGAACCTACGCTGCTCGCCAGCGTCGAAGAACTGATCGACTTCGTCACCGTTCCACCACCTCACGAGGAGTGAGCAGCATGACCCAGACACCGCAGTCCCCCAGCGACCAGCCCTGGCAGGACCCGCAGCGCGCGGGCGAGCCCTCCGGCCCCCCGCCCACCTCCGGACCCGGGCCGCAGGCCTTCGGCCAGCCCTCGTCCACCCCTCCCGGCTCCGGCGCACCCTCGGGCGCGCCGCAGGGCGACGAGCGCACCATGATGCTCCTGGCCCACCTCTCCGCCCCGCTCGCCATGCTGCTGAGCGTTGGATGGGTGCCCTTCCTCGGGCCGCTGCTCATCTGGTTGTTCTACAAGGACCGGTCGGCGGCCGTGCGCACGGCGTCCGCCGGTGCGTTCAACTTCAACCTGACCCTGACCATCATCAGCATCGTGCTGTGGATCAGCGTCATCCTGACGCTGTTCATCGGGCTCATCTGGGCCATCCCGGCGTGGATCGCGCTGTTCGTCGTCCAGCTGTGGTGCCACATCAAGGGTGCGGTCCGCGCCGCGGACGGCCGCGTCTACGAGTACCCGTTCCAGATCCGCCTGCTCAGCTGACCCCAGCCACCCCACGCGTCTCGCGACCCGGCGTGTCCCCGGTCGACACGCCGGGTCCGTGGAGATTTCGTCGCCGACCCCTTGCGGGGTGGGCGGCAGGGGCGTAGACATGTCCCTACGCACTCCCCTCGAGGAGCGCGGGTCGCGAGACTGGCCGAGGATTCACCCCGTCCGCAGGGACGGAGCTGCGGTGTTGCGCAGCTGAGCCTCTGGCACCTTGCGCACCGCCCGGTGACATCACCCCGGGTCGTGGCCCGGTGGGCGAACTCATACTTCGCCGACCGGGCCACATCTTCTCGTCCGGGTCTCAGGCCCTGCAGGCTCATACCCCGCAGGGTCTGTCGTCATTCTGGCGCCCCCGCCCGACGGGCCGGCGGACCCGGTGTGGCGTGTCGGTGAACCCGGGGCGAGCGGTGCGGGGCTCAGACCAGCAGCCGGTGCACGACGGTGTCCGCCAGCAGGCGGCCGCGCAGCGTCAGCACGGCGTGGGCGCGGACCGCGGCCCGGCCCTCCAGCAGCCCGTCGGCGACCAGACCCGCCACCGCTCGTCGACCGTCCGGCCGGAGGTCCTCGACCGGCAGCCCGTCCCCCAGCCGGACGCCGAGCAGGACCCGCTCGTCGTGGCGCTCCTCGGGGCCGAGGACCTCGCGCGCGTGCGCCGGGCTCAGCCCCTGCCCGAGCCGGTCGGCGTAGGCGCGCGGGTGCTTGACGTTCCACCAGCGCACGCCACCGACGTGGCTGTGCGCCCCGGGCCCCACCCCCCACCAGTCGGCGCCCTGCCAGTAGGCGAGGTTGTGCCGACACCGGTGCTCCGGGCTCCGCGCCCAGTTGGAGATCTCGTACCAGCGGTAACCCGCGTCCCCGAGCACCTCCTCGGCCAGCTCGTACTTGTCCGCCTCGTCGTCGTCCTCGGGGGCCGGCACCTCGCCGCGACGCACCTGTCCGTGCAGCCGCGTCCCCGGCTCCACCACCAGCGCGTAGGCCGACACGTGGTCGGGGCCGAGCGCCACCGCGGCGTCCAGGCTGGCCCGCCAGTCCGCGAGGCTCTCGCCCGGTGTGCCGTAGATGAGGTCGAGGCTCACCTGCAGGCCCGCGTCCCGCAGGGCCTGCACGGCGCCCGCCACACCGGCCGGGTCGTGGGTCCGGTCGAGGGTGCGCAGCACGTGCGGCACCGAGGACTGCATCCCCACGCTGACCCGGGTGAAACCCGCCCCCGCCAGCTGCTCGGCGACGGCCGGGGTGATGGTGTCGGGGTTGGCCTCGGTGGTCACCTCGGCGTCGGGCGCCAGCCCCCAGCGCTCCCGCACCGCGGCCACGAGCGAGCCCAGGTCCGTCGCGGGCAGCAACGTCGGGGTGCCGCCGCCGACGAAGACCGTCGAGACCGGCGGTGGGTCGGCCGGCCGCAGCACCCGGGCCGCCAGCTCGATCTCGGCGTGGGCGGAGGCGAGGTAGCCCTGCGGGGCGCCGTCGTCGTCCAGCTCGGGCAGGGTGTAGGTGTTGAAGTCGCAGTAGCCGCACCGGACCCGGCAGAAGGGGACGTGCAGGTAGACCGAGAACGGGCGCTGCGGCATACCCTGCAGCGCGGACGCCGGGAGCGAGCCGTCCGGGGGCGCGGGGTCGCCCGGGGGGAAGCTCGAGGGCATACCTCCAGTCTTTCACCCCGCCCGACCCGCGGCGCACCGCCGGTCCGACCTCCTCCTCGCTCCCCGGCGCGCTAGGGTCGGCGGTGTGCAGCAGCGGCTTCGTGAATACATCGACAGTCTGCGCGACCAGGGCTACACCGTCCGCGACGACCAGGGCTCCGACCCTGATCTCATCACGCCCGACGGCAGTGCCGTCGACACCTGGCGCGAGGACTACCCCTACAGCGAGCGGATGACCCGGGACTACTACGAGGTCGAGAAGTGGCTGCTGCAGGTGGAGCTGCTGAAGTTCCAGTACTGGGCCAAGGACAACGGCAGCCGGCACGTCCTCGTCTTCGAGGGGCGCGACGCCGCCGGCAAGGGTGGGGCCATCAAGCGCTTCACCGAGCACCTCAACCCGCGCGGCGCGCGCGTCGTGGCCCTCAACAAGCCCACCGAGGTCGAGGCCGGGCAGTGGTACTTCCAGCGCTACATCCAGCACCTGCCGACCTCCGGGGAGCTGGTGCTCTTCGACCGCTCCTGGTACAACCGCGCCGGGGTGGAGCGGGTCATGGGCTTCTGCTCCCAGGCGGAGTACGACCGGTTCATGATCCAGGCGCCGCTGTTCGAGCAGATGCTCGTCGACGCCGGGGTGTCGATCACGAAGTTCTGGTTCTCGGTGACCCAGACCGAGCAGCGCACCCGGTTCGCCATCCGCCAGCTGGACCCGGTGCGGCAGTGGAAGCTCTCACCCATGGACCTGGAGAGCCTGGACCGCTGGGAGGACTACACGGGCGCCAAGGAGGAGATGTTCCGGCGGACCGACTCGGACTGGGCGCCCTGGGTGACCATCAAGAGCAACGACAAGAAGCGCGCGCGCATCAACGCGATGCGCCACTTCCTGTCGCAGTTCGAGTACGAGGGCAAGGACCACGACGTGGTGCTGCGCCCCGACCCCCGGCTCGTGAAGCGGGCCAAGGACAGCGCCGGCGACTGAGGCGGCTCAGGCGCGCCGGTAGGCCAGGTCCACGATCTCCCGCCCGGCCTCGGTCCCGCGCCGCTCGAAGCGCGTCACCGGCCGCAGCGGCGCCCTCCCGGTGGAGGCCAGCCCCCAGTCCGGATGCCCGTCCAGCACCTGCCGCATGTGGCGCGCATAGGCGCCCCAGTCGGTGGCCAGCCGCCAGAGCCCCCCGGAGGGCACCAGGCCGGCCACCGTGGAGGCGAAGTCCGGGGAGACCAGGCGGCGCTTGTGGTGCCGCTGCTTGGGCCACGGGTCGGGGAAGAAGGTCCACACCTCGTGGGCGCTGCCCGGCGGGAGCAGGCTCTGCAGGGCCAGGGCGGCGTCGGCCTCGAGGAACCGGACGTTGGGCAGCGGCCCGCCCATCTTGGCCATCGCGTGCCCGATGCCCGGACGCCACACCTCCAGGGCCAGGAAGTCCCAGTCCGGTCGTCGCGTCGCGGCGTGCACCAGCGCGTCGCCGGAGCCGGAGCCGATCTCGACGACCAGCGGGGCGCTGCGGCCGAACACCTCGCCGGGATCGATCCGGTATGCCGGGTCCACCCCCGTCGAGCCGTCGGCGCCACGGGGGCGCGGGACGTCGAGGACCAGCGTCTCGGCATACCGCTCCCAGGCGTCCTGGTGGGACTGCTTGAGCATGCGCCCGCCGCGACGGGTGAACGAGCGCGTCCGCGCGGGGTGACGCAGGGCGTCCGGCTCGCTCACTTCTTGGACTTCGCGATCTCGGCACCGCTCCCGTCCTGGGAGAGAGCGGCGATGAAGGCCTCCTGCGGCACCTCCACGGACCCGACCATCTTCATCCGCTTCTTGCCCTCCTTCTGCTTCTCCAGCAGCTTGCGCTTGCGGCTGATGTCGCCGCCGTAGCACTTGGCGAGCACGTCCTTGCGGATGGCGCGGATGGTCTCCCGGGCGATCACGCGCGAGCCGATCGCCGCCTGCACCGGCACCTCGAACTGCTGCCGCGGGATGAGCTCCTTGAGCTTGCCGGCCATCTGCACGCCGTAGGCGTAGGCCTTGTCGCGGTGCACGATGGCGCTGAACGCGTCGACGGTGTCGCCCTGCAGCAGGATGTCGACCTTGACGAGGTCGGCCTCCTGGTCCCCGGAGGGTTCGTAGTCCAGCGAGGCGTACCCGCGCGTGCGGGACTTCAGCGCGTCGAAGAAGTCGAAGACGATCTCGGCCAGGGGCAGGGTGTAGCGCAGCTCCACCCGCTCCGGGGAGAGGTAGTCCATGCCCAGCAGGGTGCCCCGCCGGCTCTGGCACAGCTCCATGATGGCCCCGATGAACTCGCTCGGGGCCAGGATCGTCCCGCGGACCACCGGCTCGGTGATCGAGGCGATCTTGCCGGCCGGGAACTCGCTGGGGTTGGTCACCTCGAGCTCCGAGCCGTCGTCGAGGCGCACGTCGTAGGACACGTTGGGGAGCGTGGAGATGAGGTCCAGGTTGAACTCCCGCTCCAGCCGCTCGCGGACGATCTCCAGGTGGAGCATCCCGAGGAAGCCCACCCGGAAGCCGAACCCCAGCGCCCCCGACGTCTCCGGTTCGTAGATCAGGGCCGCGTCGTTGAGCTTGAGCTTGTCCAGCGCGTCGCGCAGGATCGGGTAGTCCGAGCCGTCGATGGGGTAGAGCCCGGAGAAGACCATCGGCCTGGGGTCGTGGTAGCCGCCCAGCGGCTGGGCGGCCTGCCGCCGCTCCCCCGTGACGGTGTCGCCGACCTTGGACTGGCGCACGTCCTTGACGCCGGTGATGAGGTAGCCCACCTCGCCGACACCGAGCCCCTGGGTCGGCGCCGGCTCCGGGCTGATCGCCCCGATCTCCAGCAGCTCGTGGGTGGCCTTGGTGGACATCATGGCGATGCGCTCACGCGGGGAGAGCGAGCCGTCGACCACCCGCACGTAGGTGATCACCCCGCGGTAGGTGTCGTAGACGGAGTCGAAGATCATCGCCCGGGCCGGGGCGTCCGCGTCCCCCACCGGCGGCGGGATCTCGGCCACGATCCGGTCCAGCAGCTCGGGCACGCCCTCCCCCGTCTTGCCCGAGACCCGCAGCACGTCCGCGGGGTCGCAGCCGATGAGGCCGGCGATCTCCTCGGCGTACTTCTGCGGCTGGGCCGAGGGGAGGTCGATCTTGTTGAGCACCGGGATGATGGTGAGGTCGTTCTCCATCGCCAGGTAGAGGTTGGCCAGGGTCTGCGCCTCGATGCCCTGCGCGGCGTCGACCAGCAGCACCGCCCCCTCGCAGGCGGCCAGGCTGCGGCTCACCTCGTAGGTGAAGTCCACGTGCCCCGGCGTGTCGATCATGTTGAGGATGTAGGTCGTGTCCACCGCCCACGGCATCCGGACGGCCTGGCTCTTGATGGTGATGCCACGTTCGCGCTCGATGTCCATGCGGTCGAGGTACTGCGCGCGCATCTGGCGCTCCCCGACGACACCGGTGACCTGCAGCATCCGGTCGGCCAGCGTCGACTTACCGTGGTCGATGTGGGCGATGATGCAGAAGTTGCGGATGACCCCGGGCGGGGTCGAGGCCGGCTGGGGCACCGAGGAGGGTCGGGCGAGCGGAGACAGGGCAGGCACCTCGCAGAAGGGGCAGGGTGGTCGGACGGTGGTCTGAGGGCCAGTCTCCCACGTCAGCCGCGCGGGCACGGCACGCCGGCCGCACGGGCACGGACCTGCCCGCGTCCCCCGGAAGGAAGGGCGCGAGCAGGTCCGTGATGGTCACCCCCCGGTGTCTCGGGCCGGGGGGCGGTCCGCAGGTCAGCCCTGCGGCATCAGCACGCCGTCGATGAGGTAGACGGTGGCGTTGGCGGTCTGGACGCCGCCGCAGATCACCGAGGCGTCGTTGACCATGAGCTCGTCACCGGAGCCGGTGACCTCGAGGGTCTCGCCCTGGACCGTGGTCTGCTCGCTCACGACCTCGTCCGGCGTCAGCTGACCCGGCACGACGTGGTAGGTGAGGATCGAGCTGAGCAGGTCGGCGTCCTCCTGCAGCGTGGACATGGTCTCCTGGTCGATGGCCTCGAAGGCCTCGTCGACCGGGGCGAAGACGGTGAACTCGTCGCCGTTGAGGGTGTCGACGAGGTCGACGTCCGGGTTGACCCCGCCGGAGACGGCGGCGGTCAGCTGGGTGAGCAGCGGGTTGTTGCCCGCGGCGACGGCGACCGGGTCCTGGGCCATGCCCTCGACCGAGCCGTCGCCGTCCGGCACCTGCTCCGCGTAGTCGGCGCAGCCCGGGCCCACGAGGTTGGCCGCGGGGTCCATCTCGCCGCCGGCCATGTCCTCCTCGGTCTCCATCTCGTCGTCGGCCATGTCGTCCTCGGACTCCATGTCCTCAGAGGCCATGTCCTCGGACTCCATGTCCTCGGAGGCCGTGTCCTCGGTCGACTGCTCGGCCGAGCTGCCGCCCTCGGCGGCCATGTCGTCACCCTCGCCGCCACAGGCGGACAGGGCGAGCGCGGAGGCCATCGAGACGGCCAGGATTCCCTTGGAGATACGCATCATGCATTCCTTTCTGATCGGGTCGGGCGGCTCAGGAGACGGAGACCGTCACGTTGTGCCACCCGGTGGACCCGTCAGGAGCGATGGGCTCCCGCCGGGAGGTCTGGGTCTGGCCCGCGCGGTCGGTCGCGCGGACCTCGAGCCGGTGCGAGCCCGGCTCCGCCGACCAGGTCCAGCGCCAGGCGCGCCAGGTCTGGTCGGAGTCCTCGACGCCGAGCTCGGCGTCCTGCCACTCCCCCTCGTCGGCGCGCACCTGCACGCGCTCGATGCCGACGGTCTGCGCCCAGGCGACACCGGCCACGGTCACGTCACCGGCCTCGAGCTGGGCGAACGAGCCCGGCACGTCGATGCGGGAGGAGAGCTTGATGGGGGCCTTCGCGGCATACCCGCGGTCGGTCCAGTAGGCGGTGAAGTCCGCGAACCGCGTGACCTCGAGCTCGGTCAGCCACTTGGTGGCCGACACGTAGCCGTACAGCCCGGGGGTGACCATGCGCAGGGGGTGGCCGTGCTCGGCCGGCAGCGGGCCGCCGTTCATCCCGACGGCGAGCAGCGCCTCGCGCTCGTCGGTGAGCACCCCGAGCGGTGTCCCGGCCGTGTAGCCGTCGACGCTGACGGAGCGCACGGCGTCCGCACCGTCCTGCACCCCTGCCTCGGCGAGCAGCTCGCGCACCGGGACACCGAGCCAGGTGGCGGTCCCGAGCAGGTCGCCGCCCACCTCGTTGCTCACGCAGGTGAGGGTGATCCGACGTTCCACGAGGTCCCTGGCGAGCAGGTCCTCGAGGGTCAGCTCCAGCGGACGGTCCACCATGCCGGTGATCCGCAGCACGTGGGACCCGGCGTCCACCGCCGGCACCTGCAGGGCGGTGTCCACCCGGTAGAAGTCAGGGGTAGGCGTGACGTGGGGCGTGAGTCCGTCGACGTCGAAGCTGACCCCGTCCGGCACCGGCTCGGCAGCCATGGCGGGCGCCGGGAGGTCGACCTCGCCACTGCCGGTCGCGCCTCCGAAGCTGCGGGTGGCGCCGCCCGCCGCCCCCAGGGCGGCGACGCTGGACGTGGCGACGAGGAAACGGCGCCGGTCCAGCCCCGACCCCTGCCCGGACCGCGCCGGCAGCGCCGAGAGCAGCCACGCGAGGCCACCGACCCCGACCAGCAGCATCCCCGCAACGGAGGCCGCGACGGCCGGAGCACCACCGCCCTGCGCGGGGTCGAGCACCATCGCCACCCCGGCCAGGAAGACCAGGAGAGCAGTGCCGACGAGGGCGGTCGCACGGCGCCGCACGCCGACCCACCCGAGGGCGAGGAGCAGCCCGACCAGCGTCACCAGCACCCCGCCCAGCAGGACGGCCTTGTCGGCCTGGCCGAAGGTGCTGATGGCCCACTCCTTGAGCGGGCGGGGGGTGAGGTCGACCGCGCGGTTGCCCACCGCCACGACCGGTCCGGTCACGTCCAGGAGCTGAGCCAGCCCCTCCCCGGCGAGCACCCCGGCGCCGCCGGCGAGCAGTCCGGAGCCGGCTCCGGCCACACGCTGGCCTCGCGAAGGGGATGTCGTCGTCATGCCCAGGGTTCGGCTCGGACCCTGGTTCCGGATGGTGTGATCTAGGTCACACCACGGTCACCGTAGCTGGACGAAGGCGCGCAGCCGCCCGTCCTCGTGGTCCCGGATCTCGGTCCACCCGAGCGACTCGTAGAAGGCACGCTGCCCCGGTTCGTCCTCGGTGAGCAGGACCTTCTGGCGGCACCGGGCGAAGGGCTCCAGGGCTGCGACCACGAGGGCGCGCCCCACCCCCTCGCGTTGCAGCTCGGGGCGGACGAGGACGTCCTGGAGGTAGGCGATGGTCGCCCCGTCGGAGATGACCCGCGCGAGGCCGAGCAGGTCCTCGCCGTAGCGGGCCGTGACGACCCGGGACGACCCGGCGACCGCGGCCTCGAGGGTCTCGGGGTCGGTCGTGTAGGAGGACCAGCCCACGGCGTCGTAGAGCCCGAGCAGCTCCTCGCGACCCGGGCGGTCATCAGCGCTGATGAGGATCTCGTGGCCGGCCACGCCGCCAGCCTAGCCAGCCGTCCGGGCCTGCGCCATCGCTCGTGCCACGGGTCCGCCGGCCGAGGTCGGAGGCGGCGGCGGAGGTGGACGTCGACGTCGTCCGCGGCTACCATCGTTTCACTCAGCGAACTCATCATTCCATTGTGTGGAATAGCCGGAGGTGCTCATGACGACCCCACCCACCCCCGTCCTGGATCTGCCGGACGGCGTCCAGGTCACCGGCGCCGTCCGCCCCGGCTACGAGCAGATCCTCAGCCGGTCGGCGCTCGAGCTGGTCGCCACCCTGCACCGGGAGCTGGAGCCGCGTCGCCGACAGCGCCTCACCGCCCGCGCGGAGGTGGTCGCGCGGGTCTCCGCCGGGGAGGACCTCGACCTCCTCCCCGAGACCGAGCACGTGCGCGCCGACCCCACCTGGGTGGTCGCTGACCCGGCACCGGGGCTGGAGGACCGGCGGGTCGAGATGACCGGACCGACCGACCGCAAGATGACGATCAACGCGATGAACTCCGGCGCCCGGGTGTGGCTGGCCGACCAGGAGGATGCGAACACCCCGTTGTGGGAGAACGTCGTCGAGGGCCAGATCAACCTGCGCGACGCGATCCTGGGCACCATCACCTACACCTCCCCCGAGGGCAAGGAGTACGCCCTGACCACCACCGACCAGGGCCGTCTGCCGACGATCGTCATGCGGCCGCGGGGCTGGCACCTGGACGAGAAGCACGTCACCGTCGACGGGCAGCGGGTCGCCGGCGGCCTGGTGGACTTCGCCCTCTTCATGTGCGCGAGCGCTCGGGCCCAGCTCGACGCCGGCAAGGGCCCCTACCTGTACCTGCCCAAGATGGAGCACCACCTCGAGGCCCGGCTGTGGAACGACGCCTTCGTCCTGGCGCAGGAGGCGCTCGGACTGCCTCGCGGCACGATCCGCGCCACCTGCCTGATCGAGACCTTCCCGGCGGCCTTCCAGATGGAGGAGATCCTCTGGGAGCTGCGCGAGCACTCTGCCGGGCTCAACGCCGGCCGCTGGGACTATCTCTTCAGCGTCATCAAGACCTACCGCACCCGCGGTGCGGACTTCGTGCTCCCCGACCGGGCCGCCGTGACGATGACGGCGCCGTTCATGCGCGCCTACACCGAGCTGCTGGTGAGGACCTGTCACCGGCGCGGTGCCCACGCCATCGGGGGCATGGCGGCCTTCATCCCGTCGAAGGACGAGGAGGTCAACGCCGCGGCCTTCCAGAAGGTCACCGCCGACAAGCAGCGCGAGGCCGACGACGGGTTCGACGGCTCCTGGGTGGCGCACCCCGGCATGGTGCCCACCTGCCGGGAGGTCTTCGACCGCGTCCTGGGCGACCGGCCGCACCAGCTCGACCGCACCCGCGAGGACGTCCAGGTCCGTCCCGCCGACCTGCTGGCCGTCTCCGCCACCCCCGGTGAGGTCACCGAGCGAGGGCTGCGCGCCAACATCGAGGTGGGCATCCGGTACCTCTCCGCCTGGCTGACCGGCCGAGGCGCCGTCGGCATCCACCACCTCATGGAGGACGCCGCGACCGCCGAGATCAGCCGCAGCCAGGTCTGGCAGTGGCTCCACCAGGGGGTCACGCTGGCGGATACCGGCGAGACGGTGACGCGCGAGCTCGTCCGCCGGCTCACGGACGAGGTGCTCGCCGACCTGCCCGGCCAGGGGTCGGAGGACCGCGCGGCCACCGACCTCTTCCTCCAGGTGGCCGTCGCTGACGACTTCGTCGACTTCCTCACCGTCCCGGCCTACGAGACGATGCCCTGAGCCGACCGGCGACGGTGACCTACGCTGGGCCGAGGGTGCACCGAGGAGGCAGGCGATGACGCAGACGGACGCACGGACGGGGATCCCCGCACTCCTGCAGGAGCTGCGTGGCCTCCTGCCCGACCATGTCCTGGTCACCGACCCCGCCGAGCGCGAGACGTATGCCTGCGACGGGCTGGCGGCCTACCGCGTCCGACCCGCGCTGGTGGTCCTGGTGGAGAGCGCGGACCACGTCGCGCAGGTCCTCCGCTCCTGCGCGCGCCACCACGTCCCCTTCGTCGCCCGGGGCTCCGGCACCGGCCTGTCGGGAGGTGCGCTGCCCCACGCGGACGGCGTCCTGGTCGTCACCAGCCGGCTGCGCACGCTGCACGAGGTGCGCGCCCAGGACCAGCGCGCCGTGGTGGACCCCGGCGTCGTCAACCTCGCCGTGAGCAAGGCCGCGCACCCCCACGGCTACTACTTCGCGCCCGATCCCAGCAGCCAGCAGATCTGCTCCGTCGGCGGCAACGTCGCGGAGAACTCCGGCGGCGCGCACTGTCTCAAGTACGGCTTCACCGCCGGGCACGTGCTCTCCCTCGAGGTGGTCACCCCCGACGGCGAGCAGGTCACCCTCGGCACCGAGGCCCCGGACCCCCCGGGCTACGACCTGCTCGGCGCCTTCGTCGGCAGCGAGGGGACGCTCGGCGTCGCGACCCGGGCCACCCTCCGACTGACCCGGCTGCCCGAGGAGGTCCGCACCTGCCTGGCCGGTTTCGCCAGCACCGACGAGGCGGGAGCGGCGACCAGCGCGATCATCGCCGCAGGGATCGTGCCCGCCGCGATGGAGATCATGGACGCCCTCGCCATCGAGGCGGCGGAGGCGGCGGTGTCGTGCGGCTACCCCGAGGGGGCCGGGGCGGTGCTCGTCGTGGAGCTGGACGGGCCGGCCCTGGAGGTCGAGGGCGAGCTGGAGCAGGTACGCCGGATCTGCCGCGAGCAGCGGGCCGTGGAGTTCCGGACGGCGACCGACGCCGCCGAGCGCGCCGAGATCTGGCGAGGCCGCAAGTCCGCGTTCGCCGCGGTGGGCCGGATCTCCCCGGACTACATCGTCCAGGACGGGGTGGTGCCCCGCACCGCCCTCCCGGAGGTGCTCCGGGAGATGGGCAGGATCAGCGCCGACCGAGGGGTCCGGGTGGCCAACGTCTTCCACGCCGGCGACGGCAACCTGCACCCGCTCGTGCTCTTCGACGCCGACGAGGAGGGGGCGACCGGTCGCGCCGAGGAGGTGTCCGGGATGATCCTCGACCTGTGCATCGCCCACGGCGGGTCCATCACCGGTGAGCACGGGGTGGGTGCCGACAAGGCGCGGTACATGCCGCGCATGTTCGAGCCGGCCGACCTCGACACCATGCAGCTGCTGCGGTGCGCCTTCGACCCGGACGGCCTGGCCAACCCGGGCAAGATCTACCCCACGCCGCGGATGTGCGGCGAGCGCCCACGGGTGGTGCACGCCGCGGACGAGCCGGCCGTCGGCGGGGCCGAGGTCTTCTGATGACGATCGAGCGCCTGCTCGCGGCGACCTGCGCCGTGCGGCCGGCCGGCGACGAGGACGCCGTCGACGGCGTCCCGTCCCAGGTGGTGGCGCGGCCGGCGTCGGCGCAGGAGACCTCCGCGCTGCTGCGGACGTGCTCGGCGCACGGGCTGGCCGTGGTGGTCCGCGGCCACGGGAGCAAGCTGGGGTGGGGGCGTCCGCCGGAGCGGGTGGACGTCGTCCTGGAGACGGGCGCGATGGCGCAGCTCGTCGAGCACTCCCGCGGCGACCTCGTCGCGACGGCCGGTGCCGGTATGCCGCTGTCCCGGCTGCGCCACCTGCTCGCCGGGGCGCGGCACGAGCTGGTGGTCGACGACCTCGCGGTCGGGCGCGGGACGACGGCGGGCGGTTCGACCCTCGGCGGGGCGGTGGCGACGAACCTCTCCGGACCCCGGCGGCTGCGGGCGGGGCCGCTGCGCGACCTCGTCATCGGGGTGCGTCTCGTGCTCGCCGACGGGACCGTCGCCCGGGCCGGCGGCAAGGTCGTCAAGAACGTCGCGGGCTACGACCTCGGCAAGCTGGTCACCGGGTCCTTCGGCACCTTGGCGGTCATCACCGAGGTCACCGTGCGGCTGCACCCCGAGCCGTCGGAGGTCCGCCAGGTGCACGCCCTCGTGCCGCGGGGGCGCCTGGCACCGGTGCTCGCGCACCTCGTCGCCGGCCAGCTCGCGCCGCACACCCTCGACCTGCACGCCCGGCCGGGGAAGGACGTCCGGGTGTCGGTCGGCCTGGGCGGCGGCCCCGGGAGCACGCAGCGCCGGGCCGACCTGCTCGCCGCCGAGCTGTCCGCCCCCGGTCTCGCCGGTGACGCCGTCGCCGTCGCCGACCCCGAGCGCACCGACCTCCAGGAGGTCGCCCCCGTCGTCCCGGGCGCCGCGCCCAGGTCCACCGACGAGGAGGTCGCGGGACGGCCCACCCTGCTCACGGTCACCGCGCGGCTCAGCGGCATACCCGAGCTGGTGCAGGTCGCGAACGACCACGGGCTCACCGTCACCGGGTCCGCCGGGGTGGGCGCGCTGCGCGCCACGCTGCCCGAGCCGACCCCGGTACCGGCGGTCCTGGAGGCGGTGGCGGCGGTGCGGGCGGCCACGACGGGCCTGGGTGGGTCCACGGTCGTCCTCGACGCCCCGCCCGCGGTGAAGTCCGCCCTCGACCCGGCCGGCACCTGGGGCCCGGTGCCCGGGCTGGAGCTCATGCGCCGGGTGAAGGCGCAGTTCGACCCCGGACGCACCCTGGCCCCCGGACGCTTCGTGGGAGGACTGTGATGACTGCCGAGCCCGGACCCCGCCCCCGGCGCACGCTGCTCGGGATGCCCCGGGTCCGCGGGACCGCCTCCCCCGTCGTGGCCGACCCGGCCTTCGACGCCCTGCGGCCGCCCGACCCGGACCTGCTCGACGACTGCGTGCACTGCGGCTTCTGCCTGACCACCTGCCCCACCTACCAGCTCTGGGGCGAGGAGATGGACAGCCCCCGGGGCCGCATCGACCTCATCCGGTCCGCCTCCGAGGGGGCTCCCCTGACCGCCGCGACGGTCGGGCACCTCGACGCCTGCCTCGGCTGCATGGCCTGCGTGACGAGCTGCCCCTCGGGGGTGCGCTACGACCGCCTCCTGGAGCAGACCCGGGCCCAGGTCGAGCGCCGGGTCACCCGGCCCCGTCGTGACCGCGCCCTGCGCGCGCTCATCTTCGCCCTCTTCCCCTACCCCGCCCGGCTGCGGCTGCTGCGGGGGCCGTTGCGCGCCGCGCAGCGCTCGGGCGTCCTCGGCCTGCTGCGCCGGACCGGCCTGGTGGGCCGGGTCAGCCCTGGGCTGGAGGTCATGCAGTCCCTGGCGCCGCCGCTGGGCCCCAGGGTCACCGTGCCGCCCCGCACCCCGGCGCAGGGGCCCCGCCGCGCGGTGGTGGGGATGCTGACCGGGTGCGTGCAGCGCGAGTTCTTCGGGGAGGTCAACGCCGCGACCGTCCGGGTGCTCGCCGCGGAGGGGTGCGAGGTGGTCGCCCCCGCCACCCAGGGCTGCTGCGGCGCGCTCTCGGTGCACACCGGCCGCGAGGAGGAGGGCCGGTCCTTCGCCCGGCGCCTCGTCGACACCTTCGACGAGGCCGGGGTCGACGTCGTCGTCGTCAACTCCGCCGGATGCGGGTCCACGATGAAGGAGTATGCCGAGCTGCTCGCCGACGACCCGGACTACGCCGTCCGCGCCCGGGCCTTCGCCGAGCGGGTGCGCGACCTCGCCGAGCTCCTCGTCGAGCTGGGTCCCGTGGCTCCGCGGCACCCGCTGACCACGACCACCTCGCCCGTCACCCTTGCCTACCACGACGCCTGCCACCTGCGGCACGCCCAGGGCGTGATGGACGCCCCGCGCGAGCTGCTCGGCGGCATACCGGGGGTGGATCTCGTCGAGATCCCGGACGGGGAGATCTGCTGCGGGTCCGCGGGCGTCTACAACATCCTCCAGCCCGAGCCGGCGACCGAGCTCGGCGACCGCAAGGCCGCGAGCATCCTGCGCACCGGGGCCGGGCTCGTCGTCACCGCCAACCCCGGGTGCCTCATGCAGATCAGCCGGGCGCTCGAACGCGCCGGGCACCCGGTGCCCTTCGTCCACACGGCGGTGGTGCTGGACGCGTCCATCCGCGGGGTCCCGCTGCCCGGAACGTCGTCAGGACCGCGGGGGGAGGGCACGGACCGATGATCCGCGACCACGAGCGGCCCCGCGGCGTGCAGTCCGTCGACCGCGCCCTCGACATCGTCGAGCTGCTCGCGAGCACCTCCCCCCTCGGGGTCACCGAGATCGCCCGCGAGGTGGGCCTGGCGCCCGGCACGACGCACCGCCTCGTCTCCGGGCTGGCCGCACGCGGGTGGGTCCGGCAGGACGCCGACCGGCGGTACGCCGTCGGCCCGGCGGCCCTGCGGGTGGGTGACGCGTCCTACCGGGCCCTGGGCACGGCGGCTGCTCCGGCGCTGCGCGAGGCCGTCGTGGAGACCGGGGAGACCGCCAACCTGGCGGTGCGGGAGGGGGAGGCCATGGTCTACGTCGCGCAGTCCCCCTCCCCCCACACCCTGCGGATCTTCGCCGAGGTCGGCCGCCGGGTGCCGTTGCACTCCACCGCGGTCGGCAAGGTCGCGCTCGCCGCGCGCCCCGGCGACACGTGGCCCGAGCTCCTGGCGCACCGGCCGCTGGAGGCGAGGACACGGCATACCCTCACCACCGTGGCGGCGCTCACCACCGAGCTGGCCGCCGTCCGCGAGCAGGGCTTCGCGCTCGACGACGAGGAGCAGGAGCTCGGGGTGCGGTGCGTGGCGGTGCCGGTGCCGGTCGGCGGGCTCGAGGTGGCCCTGTCGGTCAGCGGGCCCACCGAGCGGCTCACCCGCGAGCGGGCCCGCGAGGTCGTCCCCGTGCTGCGGCGCATCGCCGGCGGTCTGGGCGACGCGTCATGAGGGCACGGGACGTGGGCCGGGTGCTGCTGCGTGCCGCCCGGACGGCGGGGCGCGCGACGACGCGGCGGCAGCGGGACGGGACGGACGGCCCCCGGCCCGGCCCGGGCACCGGCGCCCGGTTGGGCTACGCCCCCGTCGCGGACGACCGGGCGGACCCGGGCGAGGTGGTGTGGGCGTGGGTGCCGTACGAGGAGGACGCGAGCCAGGGCAAGGACCGCCCGGTGCTCGTCATCGGCCGGGAGGGTCCCCTGCTGCTGGCCCTGCAGCTGACCAGCCAGGACCACGACCGCGACGCCGCGCAGGAGGCCAGGGCGGGACGACACTGGATCGACGTCGGCAGCGGCGGGTGGGACCACCGGCGGCGGCCCAGCGAGGCCCGGGTCGACCGGCTGCTGCGGCTGGAGCCCAGCGCGGTGCGCCGCACGGGGGCACAGCTGGACCGGGTGATCTTCGACCGCGTCGTGGCGCAGGTCCGCCGGCACTACCCCGCGCTCTGAGCCACCCGGACCCGGCGTCGGCGGTCGATGCGGCCGACCCGGTGCGCCACCCAACCGGTGCCGAGCAGGCAGAGGGAGCCCACGACGACGCAGACCGCGGCGAGCGGGACCACGAGCGAGAGCCCGGACACGAGCAGCGGGCCCCCGAGCCCGCCGACGTCCCCCGCGAGCCGGTAGCCACCGAGGTACTGCGCCCGGCCCTCCTCCGGGGCCGTGTCGGCCCCCAACGTCATGACGATCCCGGAGCCGAGCCCGTTGCCGACCGCCATGAGCAGCGCCAGCAGGGTGAACCCGGTGACGGCGCCGGCGAGCGGCAGCAGCACCACCCCCAGCCCGATGAGCGCGACCACGGGCACGGCCACGACGGTGCGGCCGGCCCGGTCCATGGCCCATCCCGCGGGGTAGAAGAGGCAGATCTCCAGCAGGGCCGCGGCCCCGAAGACGAGCGAGGTCGTCGCGGCGGAGATCCCCACGTGGTCGGCCCACAGCGGCAGCAGGACCATCCGCAGGGACCGCGCCCCGGAGATGACGACGACCGCGCTGCCGACCGAGGCCAGGGTGCGCCAGTGGTGTCGCAGCACGGCCAGCACGCGGGCGGGACGGGCGCCGTCTGCCCGCGCGGCGCGCTCGTGCCCGGCCGTGAGGTCCGGCGCCAGCTGCACGACGACGGCGGAGAGCAGGGCCATCGCTGCCGCCAGCCAGAAGACCGAGCGCAGCTCCCCCGTCACCGCCAGCAGCACGCCGCCGAGGACCGGACCGAGGAACCCCCCGATGCGGTGCGAGCCGCCGAGCGTCGACATGGCCCGGGCCCGCAGGTGGACGGGGGCGACGACGATGAGGAAGCCCTGCCGGGCCAGCAGGAACACCGCCCAGGTCATCCCGCTGGCAACGACCCCCGCACCCAGCACCACCAGCGAGGGCGCCAGGGCGACGACGACGAGGGCCAGCGCGTCGGCCACGCCCGCGAGCACCATGGCCCGCCGCTCCCCGATCCTGGCGACGAGCGCCCCCGCGGGCAGAGCGCCCAGCAGGCTGCCCACCCCGAGCAGGGCCACGACGAAGGCGGCCTCGCCGATGCTGGCCCCCAGGTCACGCGCGAGCAGGGCCAGCACGGGGGTGATGGCGCCCAGACCGACGGCGTTGACGACCGTGGGGGCGAAGGCGGGGAGCGCGACGTCCCGCAGCCGGAACCCCGGGTCGACGGCACCTGCACCACCCCGCCTGGCCACGGCACACCTCTCTGCGGCAACGAGAAGGGCCGGGCACCTGGGTGCCCGGCCCTGATCCGGTGGAGCTGAGGGGATTCGAACCCCTGACCCCCTCCATGCCATGGAGGTGCGCTACCAACTGCGCCACAGCCCCGGGTCGCCCCGTGAGGACTCCGCTACTTTACCCAGCGGGTTCGGCAATCGCCAAATCCCTGCTCACGGCACGGGGTGGGCGATGGTCCCCGCCGCGGGGGCGTCCGGGGCACCGGTGTTCCACGTCTCCAGCCGCCACCCGGTGGGGTGCTCGACGAGGTCGGCCCAGTGGCAGTTGCGCAGGCCCACGAGGGCTTGGGAGGCCTGGGCCACGTCGAGGCCCACCACCGCGCACACCAGGGCGCGGGTCGCCAGGCCGTGGGTGGCCAGCACCGCGGTGCCGTGCTCGTGCAGCCCGGCGACGACGTCCTCGAAGGCGGCGTGGGTGCGGGCTGCGACGTCGGCGAGCCGCTCCCCCGTCTCCCCCCGGACGACGTCCTCACCGCGCTCGAGGGCCAGCTGGGCCTGCGGGTAGCGGGAGGTCACCTCGGCGTGGGTCAGGCCCTGCCAGCGACCGACGTGGATCTCGCGCAGCCGCTCGTCCGGCTCGACCTCGAGGCCGGTCACCGCCGCCAGCTCGGAGGCGGTCTGCCGGGCGCGCAGGAGGTCGGAGGAGACGAGACGTGCGGCACCGCGCCCGGCGAGGGCGCGCGCCGCCCGGCGCGCCTGCTCGCGGCCGCGCTCGGAGAGCTCGGTGTCCAGCTGCCCCTGGAACACGCCGCCGGCGTTGTGCGCCGTCTCGCCGTGCCTCCAGACGATGACCCGCCGCATACCCCTGCTCAGGCCTCGTCGGGGGCGGCCGGAGCAGCGGTGGCGTCCAGCACGTGCGGGCAGTCCTTCCAGAGCCGCTCGAGGTCGTAGAACTCCCGGTCCTCGGCGTGCATGACGTGCACGACGATGTCGCTGAAGTCGAGCAGCACCCACCGCCCCTCGTGCTGGCCCTCGCGGCGCAGCGGCTTGGCGCCCAGCTGCAGCAGCCGCTCCTCGACGGCGTCCACGACGGCGCCGACCTGTCGCTCGTTGGGGGCCGAGGCGATGACGAAGACGTCGGTCAGGGCGAGCTGGCCGGACACGTCGAGACCGACGACGTCCTGGGCCAGCTTGTCCTGGGCCGCGGCCGCCGCGGCCTGGGCCAGCTCGACGGCACGTGGGGTGGCTGCCACTCAGGGGTCCTTCCGGTAGAGGTCGTACTTGCCGATGTACTGGACGACGCCGTCGGGCACGAGGTACCACACCGGCTCGCCCTGCGCGGTGCGTTCACGGCACCCGGTGGAGCTGATGGCCATCGCCGGGACCTCCAGGAGGGTCACCTTGTCCTCCGGCAGTCCGGCGTCGGTGAGGACGTGCCCCGGGCGGGTGACCCCGACGAAGTGGGCGAGCTCCCACAGCTGGGAGACACCCTTCCAGGACAGGATCTGGGCCAGCGCGTCGGCACCGGTGATGAAGAACAGCTCGTCGTCCGGGCGTTCGTCCCGCAGGTCGCGCAGGGTGTCCAGGGTGTAGGTGGGGCCCTCGCGGTCCACGTCCACCCGGCTGACGGTGAAGCTGGGGTTGGACGCGGTCGCGATGACCGTCATGAGGTAGCGGTGCTCGGCGTCGGTCACCTCGCTCGCGTCCTTGCGGTAGGGCTGCCCGGTGGGGACGAAGAGCACCTCGTCGAGCCCGAGGAGATGGGCCGCCTCGCTCGCGGCCACGAGGTGGCCGTGGTGGATGGGGTCGAAGGTCCCACCCATCACTCCGAGCCGCATCAGTGCTGGTCTCGGCCCATGTCGGGGTTGTGGTGCGCGTCGGCCACCCCGTGCGGGTCCAGGGCCAGGGTGTTGCGGAAGGTCCAGAGGAAGCCCAGCAGCAGGATGAAGGCGAGCATGGCGATGACGCCGAACATGATCGGCGGGAACGGCAGCTCGTTGACGACGTGGTGTCCGCCTTCCTCGGCGGCGGCGAGGAGGTGCAGGCTCAGCGCAGGCGACATGGGGACCACTGTACCTGGCGGCACGCGGTGCCAGGGCGGCTCAGCGCACCTGGCCGTCGCCCTCGACGACCCACTTGGTCGTCGTCAGCTCCGGCAGCGCCATGGGTCCGCGGGCGTGCAGCTTCTGCGTGGAGATGCCGATCTCGGCACCGAAGCCGAACTCTCCGCCGTCGGTGAACCGGGTGGAGGCGTTGACCAGCACCGCGGCGGCGTCGACCTCGGTGGTGAACCGGCGCGCGGCCGCACGGTCGGCCGTCACGATGGCCTCGGTGTGGCCGCTGGTGTGCTCCTGGACGTGGGCGATGGCGGCGTCCAGGTCCTCGACGACCCTGGCCGAGATGTCCAGGGAGAGGAACTCGGTGTCGTCGTCCTCGTCGGTGATCGGCTGGTACGCCGCCCCGGCGGCCTCGGCATACCGTCTCGTCTGCTCGTCACCGTGCACCGTCACCCCGGCGGCCGCCAGCTGCTCCATGACACCGGGCAGCACCCGCTCGGCGGCGTCACGGTGGACCAGGAGGGACTCGGCCGCGTTGCACACCGAGGTGCGGTGCGTCTTGGAGTTGGTGACGATCGAGACCGCCATGTCGGGGTCGGCGCTGGCGTCGACGACGACGTGGCAGTTGCCGATGCCGGTCTCGATGACCGGCACCGTCGACTCGGTGACGACCGTCTGGATGAGGCTGGCGCCGCCGCGGGGGATGACGAGGTCGACGAGTCCGCGGGCGGTCATGAGGGCCCGCGCGGCGTCGTGGCCGCCCTCGGAGAGCAGGTTGACGGCGTCGGGCGAGATCCCCCGCTCCTCCAGGCCGGCCCGCAGGATGGCGACGAGGGCGGCGTTGGTGGACCCGGCGGCGGACCCGCCGCGCAGGATGACGGCGTTGCCGCTCTTGAGCCCCAGCCCGGCCGCGTCGACCGTGACGTTGGGGCGGGCTTCGTAGATCATGCCCACCACCCCCATGGGGACGCGCACCTGGCGGATCTGCAGCCCGTTGGCCAGGGTGGACCCCCGCACCACCTCGCCGACGGGGTCGGGCAGCGAGGCGACCTGACGCAGGGCGTCCGCGACGGCGTGGGTGCGGTCCGCGTCCAGGGTGAGACGGTCCAGCAGGTTCTCCGGCAGTCCGGCGGCGCGGCCGCGCTCCAGGTCCTCCTGGTTGGCCTGCACCACCCGGTCCGCGCCGGCGTCGACGGCGTCCGCGAGCGCGAGCAGGGCGGCGTCCTTCTCGGCACGGGTGAGCAGCGCGAGCTGGCGGGCCGCGGTGCGTGCGGCCCGGGCGACCTCGGCGACGTGCTCGACGACCTGGGGGGCGATGGTGCTCATGTGGACCTCCTGATCCGGTGGGCCGGTGACGGTATGACGTGTGGTCAGAGGACGACGAGGTCGTCCCGGCGGACGACCGGCCGTGGTGCGGGTGCGCCGGAGCGCAGCGCCGCGTCACGGACGAGCCGGCGGCCGACGAGCGGGCCCAGCTCCGCCGCGTCGTAGCCGACGAGCCCGCGGGCCACGACGCGGCCCCGCTCGTCGCACAGGTCGACGGTGTCGCCCGCGCGGAAGCGGCCCTCGACCCGGGTGATGCCCACGGGGAGCAGCGAGGTCTGCCGCCGCACGACCGCCTCCACGGCCCCGTCGTCGAGGACGACCCTGCCGGTCGCGCTGCTGGCGTGCGCCAGCCACCGCCGCCGCGCCGGGCTCTTGGTGCCGACCGGGGTGAAGAGCGTGCCCACGTCCTCGCCGCGCAGCGCCTGGTGGACCTGGTCGGTGCTGGTGACGAGGGCGGGGATGCCCTCGGCGACGGCCATCTGTGCGGCGGTGACCTTGGTCTGCATCCCCCCGGTGCCCACGCTCGACCCGGCGCTGCTCACATCGACGGCGGCCAGCGCCTCGGCACCGGCCACCAGGGGGATGCGGGAGGATCCCGGTCGGGACGGGTGGGCGGTGTAGAGCGCGTCCACGTCGGACAGCAGCACCAGGGCGTCCGCGTCGACCAGGTGGGCGACGAGGGCGGCGAGCCGGTCGTTGTCACCGAAGCGGATCTCGTCGGTGGCCACCGTGTCGTTCTCGTTGATGATGGGCACCACCTCCAGCTCCAGCAGGCGCTCGAGGGTGCGTGAGGCGTTGACGTAGTGGCTGCGCCGGTGCATGTCGTGAGCCGTCAGCAGCACCTGTCCCACCTGGACCCCATGGAGGGTGAAGGCCTGGGTGTAGGCCGCCATGAGCGCCCCTTGGCCGGTGCTCGCGGCGGCCTGCTGGGTCGCGAGGTCCTTCGGCCTGCGCTCCAGACCCAGCGGCACCATGCCGGCGGCGATCGCGCCCGAGGACACCAGGACGACCTGCGTCCCGCCCAGCGACAGCTTGGCCAGGCTGCTGGCGAGCGCCTGCAGGCGGAAGCCGTCCAGACCGCCCTGCGGCCCGGTCAGCGAGGACGAGCCGACCTTGACGACCATGCGGTGCGCGTCCCGGATGACGCTGCGGTCGACGGTCGAGGCCATGGGACGAATACTATTCCACCGGCATGCATACTCATGCATCCACGTCGGCGGGGGGACGCCTCAGTCGTCGTCCGTCCAGTGGCCGGCACGACGCTCGGCCTGCAGCTCCTCGCGCGCCGCGCTGGCGGCGTCCTTGCGGTCGTGGAAGGCCTCGCGCTTCTCGGCGCGGGTCGGGCGGGAGCGGTCGTCCAGGCGCAGGTCCGTGCCACGGCTGCCCAGCAGCTCGGCACCACCGGCCATGGTCGGCTCCCAGTCGAAGACGACGGCGTCGTCCTCGGGGCCGATGAGCACCGTCGAGCCGGCGACCGCCCCCGCCTTGAGCAGCTCCTCCTCGACGCCGAGCCGGCCGAGCCGGTCGGCGAGGTAGCCGACGGCCTCGTCGTTGGCGAAGTCGGTCTGCCGCACCCAGCGCGTGGGCCGCTCCCCCAGCACCCGGAAGACCTCCTCCTCGCCACCGCCCTCGCGGCGCACGGTGAAGCCCTGGTCGTCCAGCGCCCGGGGCCGGATGACGACCCGCGCGGGCTCGGTGTCGACGTGCTCGGCGCGGGCCCGGGCCACGTGACCGGCCAGCGCGAAGGTCAGCTCCTTGAGGCCCTGGTGCGCGACCGCGGACACGACGTGCACCTCATACCCCTGCTCCTCCAGGTCCGGGCGCACCATCTCGGCGAGCTCCCGCGCCTCGGGGACGTCCGCCTTGTTGAGGACGACCACGCGCACCCGCTCGGCGAGGGGGATGCCGCCGAGCTCGCCGTGGGGCACGTACGCCGCGAGCTCGGCCTCGATGACCTCGAGGTCGGTCAGCGGGTCCCGGCCCGGCTCCAGGGTCGCGCAGTCGATGACGTGCACGAGGACGTGGCAGCGTTCGACGTGCCGCAGGAACTGCAGCCCCAGCCCCCTGCCCTCGCTCGCCCCGGGGATGAGCCCGGGCACGTCAGCCATGGTGAAGCGCTCCCCGCCGGCCGTGACCACCCCGAGGTTGGGCACCAAGGTGGTGAAGGGGTAGTCGGCGATCTTGGGCTTGGCGGCGGAGAGCACGCTGACCAGCGAGGACTTGCCGGCCGAGGGGAAGCCGATGAGCGCCACGTCGGCCAGCGTCTTGAGCTCGAGGACGACCTCGGTCTCCTCACCGGGCTCCCCGAGCAGCGCGAAGCCGGGCGCCTTGCGCCGCGGCGAGGCCAGAGCCTTGTTGCCGAGCCCGCCGCGACCGCCGCGCGCGGCGACGAACTCGGTGCCCTCCCCGACCAGGTCCGCCAGGACCTCTCCCCGACGGGTGGTGACGACCGTGCCCGACGGCACGGCGAGCACGAGGTCCTCCCCCTGGGCCCCGTTGCGCTCGTCACCCTCGCCGGGACGGCCGTTGGGGGCGCTGCGGTGGGGACCGTGGTGGTAGTCGATGAGCGTGGTCACCTGAGCGTCCACCCGCAGCACGATGTCACCGCCACGACCGCCGTTGCCGCCGTCCGGGCCGCCGAGCGGCTTGAACTTCTCGCGGTGGACCGAGGCCACCCCGTGGCCACCCTTGCCGGCGCGCAGGTGCAGCACGACCCGGTCGACGAAGTTGGCCATGGGGAGATCCTCTCAGGTGGTGCAGACACCGCGACGCCGGCGGGTCGTGTCAGACCCACCGGCGTCGCCGATGCCGTGCGCCGGGCGGACCCGGCGTCTCATCAGGTATGTGGTGCCGCGCCTCAGGCGTCGACGGTCGCGCTCTGGCCGACGATGTTCACGGTCTTGCGGCCTCGCTTGGCGCCGAACTCGACGACACCGGGGACGAGCGCGAACAGCGTGTCGTCACCGCCGCGGCCGACTCCCTCGCCGGGGTGGAAGTGGGTCCCGCGCTGCCGGACGATGATCTCGCCCGCTCCGACGACCTGGCCGCCGAAGCGCTTGACGCCCAGGCGCTGCGCGTTCGAGTCACGACCGTTGCGGGTCGAGGACGCACCCTTCTTGTGTGCCATCTGCTGACTCCTCCTTGGCTCGGGTGACGCTCAGGCGTCGATCGCGGTGATCTTGACCTGGGTGAGCGGCTGGCGGTGACCCTGCCGCTTCTTGTACCCGGTCTTGTTCTTGTACTTCTGGATGACGATCTTGGGACCCTTGACGGCGCCCACGACCTCGGCGGTCACGGTGGCCTTGCCGAGGGCGTCGGCGTCGGTGGTCACGGCGTCACCGTCGACCAGGAGCACGGGCGCGAGCTCGACGGTGTCGCCGGCCGCGGTGTTGCCGCCGACCTTGTCGATGGTCAGCACGTCGCCGACGGAGACCTTCTCCTGGCGGCCGCCAGCACGGACGATCGCGTACACGTTGAACTCGCTTTCTGCTTCTCTCGCGGTGGGCTCGGACGCGCCCGGCGTAGGTGGGACCCGGCCGAGCCGACATACGAGGATGTCGTCTCCGAGACCGGTGCCGCACCGTCGGGCGAACCGACGCACCAGACTACCGTGCGCGGCGCCCGGCCTCCAAACTCAGTCCGTCCCGGAGCCGGTCGCGTCCTCGCCCACGGGCGGGCCGGCCGGTGCGACGACCCGTCCCCGGCGACGACGCTTGGGGGCCGGCGCGTCCGGGGCCGTCCCGGTCACCGGCGCCGAGGCCGTCACGGCCTCCGGGGCGGACGGTGCGGGCGCGGCCACGTCGGCAGCGCTGGGCTCCGGCTCGGCGGCCGGCGCGTCCTGCTGCGGGGCCGGGGCCGGGGCCTCGCCCTGGTCGGCCACCTCGTGGGCGGCCGCCCCGGCGGCGGCGTCCGCGGCCTCCGAGCTCGCCCCCGCACTGAGCGCCGCGGCGTGGGCCGCGGCGGCGATCTGCGCCGGGGTCGGGCCGGCAGGGTTGGGTGTGGGCAGGACGTTCTTGGGCTCGGAGCCGCCGCCGCTGCCCCCGTTGCCGCCCCGGCCCTTGCTTCGGCGCTTGCCGCCGCCGGTGCCGTTGCCGCCGTTGCCGTCGTCCCCGCCGCTGCGCACGACCGGCTCGGTCTGCACGACCACACCCCGGCCCGAGCAGTGCGTGCAGTTCTCGGAGAAGACCTCGATGAGACCCGAACCGACCCGCTTGCGGGTCATCTGGACCAGCCCGAGCGAGGTCACCTCCGCCACCTGGTGCTTGGTGCGGTCGCGACCCAGGCACTCCAGCAGCCGCCGGACGACCAGGTCGCGGTTGCTCTCCAGGACCATGTCGATGAAGTCGACGACGATGATGCCGCCGATGTCCCGCAACCGCAGCTGCCGCACGATCTCCTCGGCGGCCTCGATGTTGTTCTTGGTGACCGTCTCCTCGAGGTTGCCGCCGGACCCGGTGAACTTGCCGGTGTTGACGTCGACGACGGTCATCGCCTCCGTGCGGTCGATGACCAGGGAGCCGCCCGAGGGCAGCCACACCTTCCGGTCCATCGCCTTCGCGATGGCCTCGTGGACGCGGTAGGTCGTGAAGACGTCGGTGGTGCCCGTGTCCTTCTCGACGCGGTCGGCGAGGTCGGGGGCCACGTCGTCGATGTAGCGCTTGACCTCGTTCCACGCCTTCTCGCCGGACACGACGAGCTTGGCGAAGTCCTCGTTGAAGACGTCCCGGATGACCCGCACGGTCATGTCGGCCTCGCCGTGCAGCAGCGAGGGCGCGTTGGCGGTCCGGGACTTGGTCTCGATCCGCTCCCACATCGCGGTGAGGCGCTCGACGTCCGCGCGCAGCTCGGCCTCCGAGGCGCCCTCGGCGGCGGTGCGCACGATGACGCCGGCGTCACCGGGGACGACCTCCTTGAGGATCTTCTTCAGGCGGGTGCGCTCGGTGTCCGGCAGCTTGCGCGAGATGCCGGTCATCGAGTTGCCGGGGACGTAGACGAGGTAGCGACCGGGCAGCGAGACCTGCGAGGTCAGCCGCGCGCCCTTGTGGCCGATCGGGTCCTTGGTGACCTGCACCAGGACCGACTCCCCCGACTTCAGGGCGTTCTCGATGCGCTTGGGCTGGTTGCCCTCGAGACCGGCCGCGTCCCAGTTGACCTCGCCCGCGTAGAGCACCGCGTTGCGGCCCTTGCCGATGTCGACGAAGGCAGCCTCCATGCTGGGCAGGACGTTCTGCACCCGACCCAGGTAGACGTTGCCCACCATGGTGGACTGCGCGGAGCGCGAGACGTAGTGCTCGACCGGCACCCCGTCCTCCAGGACCGCGATCTGGGTGCGGTCCTCGAGCCCGCGGACCACCATGACCCGCTCGACGCTCTCGCGCCGCGCGAGGAACTCGGCCTCGGTGATGATCGTCCGGCGCCGGCCCGCCTCCCGGCCCTCGCGCCTGCGCTGTCGCTTGGCCTCCAGGCGGGTGGACCCCTTGACCGAGGACACTTCGTCCTTGGCGGACCGCTCGCTGCCGCTGCGCGACCGGCGACGCCGCCGCTTGGTGCCCCCGGACCCGTCGCCCTCGGACTCCTTCGCGTCGGGCTGCTCCTCGTTCTGGCCGCCCTGGGCGTCCTCACCCTTCTGGTCGCCCTGAGGGCTTCCCGAGCCCTTCGCCCCGGAGCCTGCCCCACCGCGGCGGCGTCGGGAGGAGCCGGAGGGCTTGTCCTGCCCCGTCGACCCTGCCGGCGCCTCGTCGGGCTGGTCGTCCGACTGCTGCTCCCCCGTGCCCTCGTCGCCGGTGCGGGAGCGTCGACCCTTGCCGCCCCGGCGGCGCCGCCGCCGTCCGCGCGCGCCGTTGTCGTCGTCGTCCTCGCCGTCCTGAACCGCGGGGGCGTCCTCGGGGGCCGGCTCGGGCTCGCTCTCCGGCGCCGGTGCCGGGGCGGTGGACGCCGAGGTGGCCCGGCGCGAGCGGCGCGGCGGGAGGTCCGACAGGTCGGGGGCCTGGAACACCAGGCCGAAGGACGGCGTGGCGGCCGGCGCCTGCGCGTCGTCCTCCTCGTTCTCGGCCTCCTCCTCGCCGTCCGGCTCCGCGGCCACCGGCTGCTCGGGCTCGGTGGTCTCGGTCCCGGCGCCCGGGGCCTCGGCGGCCTGCTCGGGTGAGGACTGCTCGTCGAGGGGGCCTGCGGAGGTGCGTTCGTCAGACACGTGGTGTCCTTCCAGGCCGCACGGCTGCGGTCCACAACCAGGCCCGGGGGCCTCCCTGCCGCGCGACGCGGGTGCGGTGTCGTCCTGGCCGGTCGGCCACGACGGAAGTCGTCCTGTGTCACCGGCTGCGGCTCGCGCGATCGCGCGGCACCGGTTCCGGTGCGGCACGGGCTCCCGACGCGATCGTCATCCTCGCGTCCACGACCTGCGTGCTGACCTGGTGGGGCGCACCACAGGGGCTCGTGCCGGGCCGCACGACGCTGTGGGACGCCGTCCGACCGCTAGGCAGTATCGCACACCCACCTCCGCGTGCGGCACCGACAGACCGGGCGTCCCGGGCACCCTCGGCCTCGGTGCAGCCGTCGCCCCGTGGCCGGGACAGCCCGAGGTTGACGGTACGGTAGATGCCCGTGCGAGTCTTCAACTTCTCAGCCGGTCCAGCCACCATGCCGCTCGAGGTGCTCGAGCGCGCCCAGTCCGAGCTCACCGACTGGCGCGGGTCCGGGATGTCCGTCATGGAGATGTCCCACCGCAGCCCGGAGTTCGTCACCATCGCGGCCGAGGCCGAGCGGCGGATGCGGGACCTGCTCTCGGTCCCCGACGACTACGCGGTGCTCTTCCTCCAGGGAGGGGCGACCGGGCAGTTCTCCGCCGTGCCGCTCAACCTCGCCTCCCCCGGCGCCCCCGCCGCATACCTGAACACCGGGTCCTGGTCGACGAAGGCGATCTCCGAGGGCCGCAAGTACGTCGACGTGCAGGTCCTCGCCGACGAGAAGCAGTCGAACTACTCGACGGTGCCGGCGCAGGCCTCCCTGGAGGTGCCGACGGACGCCGCCTACCTGCACTACACGATGAACGAGACCATCGGGGGGGTCGAGTTCCCCTACGTCCCGGACGCGGGGGCCGTGCCGGTGGTCACCGACGCGAGCTCGACGATCCTCTCCCGCCCCCTGGACGTCTCGCGCTTCGGGGTCATCTACGCCGGTGCCCAGAAGAACCTCGGCCCCGCCGGGATCTGCGTCGTCGTCGTCCGCCGTGACCTGCTCGACCGGGCCCGCCCGGACGTGCCCGCGGCCCTGGACTGGAAGGCCATGGCGGACGCCGACTCCATGCTGAACACCCCGCCCACCCTGGCGTGGTACCTCGTGGGGCTGGTGCTGGAGTGGGTCGAGCAGCAGGGCGGCGTGGCCGAGATGGCGCGCCGGAACCAGGCCAAGGCCGACCTGCTCTACGGCGCCATCGAGGCCTCGGACTTCTACTCCAACCCCGTCCAGCCCGCGGCACGCTCCTGGATGAACGTGCCCTTCCTCGTGCCCGACAGCGCCCTCGAGAAGCCCTTCGTGGCGGCCGCCGCCGAGGCCGGGCTCTCCGGGCTCGCGGGGCACCGCAGCGTGGGCGGGATGCGGGCCAGCATCTACAACGCCATGCCGATCGAGGGCGTCCAGGCCCTCGTGGACTTCATGACCGACTTCGAGCAGCAGAACGGCTGAGACACCACTCCCATGAGCCAGACCTACGCGATCCAGACCCTCAACGCGATCTCCCCTATCGGCCTCCAGCGCCTCGACCGGGACGTCTTCGACATCGGTACCGACATCGCGCAGCCCCGCGGGATCCTGCTGCGCTCGGCCGACCTGCACTCCGCCGAGATCCCCGAGTCGTTGTACGCCGTCGCCCGCGCGGGCGCCGGCACCAACAACATCCCGGTGGACGCGATGGCGGCGCGCGGGATCCCCGTCTTCAACACGCCGGGCGCCAACGCCAACGCGGTCAAGGAGCTCGTCATCGCGGGCATGCTGCTGGCGGCGCGCAACCTCTACCACGCCGCCGACTACACCCGCGGCCTGGTCGCCGAGCAGTCGCTCACCGGCACCGACCTGGACCAGAAGGTGGAGGCGGGCAAGAAGCAGTTCGCCGGCTACGAGCTCCCGGGCCGGACGCTGGGCGTCATCGGCCTCGGCGCCATCGGCGTGCTCGTCGCCAACGCGGCGCAGTCGCTGGGCCTCAAGGTGCTCGGCTACGACCCCGCCATCACCGTGGAGCGCGCCTGGCAGCTCTCCCCCAACGTCGAGCAGGTGACCAGCGTCGAGGAGCTGTTCGCGCGGTCCGACATGATCACCCTGCACGTGCCGCTCATCGAGGCGACCAAGGGCCTGGTGGACGCCGAGCGCATCGCGACGATGCCCGCCGGCGGGGTGGTCCTCAACTTCGCCCGCGGCGGGGTCGTGGACGAGGCGGCCGTCCTGGAGGCCCTGGACTCGGGGCACCTGCACGCCTACGTCAACGACTTCCCCAGCGAGGCCGGGTCGGTGCACCCCAAGGTCATCGCCCTGCCCCACCTGGGCGCCTCCACCGGCGAGGCCGAGGACAACTGCGCGGTCATGGCCGCCGACCAGCTCTCGGACTACCTGCTGCACGGCAACATCCGGAACTCGGTGAACTTCCCCGAGGTCGTCATGGCGCGCACCCCCGGCACCACCCGGCTGGGCATCTTCAACGAGAACAAGCCCAACATGATCGGCCAGATCACCGCCACGCTCGCCGACGCCGGGCTCAACGTCGCCGAGTTCACCAACAAGTCCAAGGGCGAGGTCGCCTACACCCTCGTCGACGTCGAGGGCGAGGTCCAGGACGACCTCAAGGACTCGATCCTGGCCATCGAGGGCATCATCCGGGCTCGCAAGATCGACTGACGCGCCGCCGGGCGGACACGATCCGGGCAGCACCCCCCGCGCTGCCCGGACCGCCGCTAGGGTGAGGAGCATGACGCACCCCCGGTTCCCGTCCGGCGAGGGTTGAGCCTCGATCTCCGGGCTGGCGGTCGCCTACCGTGCCACGCACGAGGCGATCCCGCTCTTCGGCGTCTACGCCCTGCTCTTCGCCGACCGCGGCCTCAGCACCGCGCAGATCTCGGTGCTGCTGGCGGTCTGGTCGCTGAGCGCCTTCGTGCTGGAGATCCCCTCCGGCGCGTGGGCCGACCTGCTCGACCGGCGCCGGCTGCTCGTCGTCTCCGGCGTCGTCTACGTCGCGGCCTTCGCCACCTGGATGGTGTGGCCGGGCTTCTGGGGCTTCCTGCTCGGGTTCGTCCTGTGGTCGTGCTCGGACGCCCTGCACTCGGGGACCTGGGAGGCCTACCTCTTCGAGCAGCTCTCGGCCCGCGGGGAGAGCAACCGGTACGCCCGCGTCAAGGCGCGCGCGGAGAGCATCGCCCTCGTGGCCATGGCCGGGGCTATCGCGGCGGCCGCACCCCTGCACCTGGCGGGCGGCTACGCCCTCGTGGGCGCGGCCAGCCTCGGCGTGGCGGTGCTGCACGTCGGGGTGACCCTGCTGCTGCCCCCGGCGCGCGGCGGCACACCCGCTCCCCCGGGGCGCAGCGCCCCGGTGCACGAGACGTCACCGCGGTCGGTCGACCCCGCGCCCGACCCGGGCCTCACGGGCCCCACCCCGCACGGCTGGGTGTCCACGCTGCGCGAGGGGGTCGCCCAGGCGCGCACCGCCGGTCCCGTGCGTCGGGTCCTGCTGGGGTATGCCGCGGTCGTCACCCTCGTCGGGTTCGACGAGTACTTCCCCCTGCTGCTCGCCGACGACGGGGCCTCGGTGGGGCGGGTGGCCCTGGTCATGGCGGGCATCGTCCTGCTCGAGGCGCTGGGGACCGCGCTCAGCGACCGGGTCGCCCTGCTGACCGGCGGACGGCACGCCGGCGTGGTCCTGCTCGCGGGGGTGCTCCTGGCCCTCGGAGCCGCGGGGTCTGGGTGGCTGGGGGCGGGGGCGCTGGGGCTCGGCTACGCGACGGCCAGCAGCCTGTACGAGGCCGGTGACGCCCGTCTGCAGCACGCCATCGGTCGGACCAGCCGCGCCCGCGCCACCATCACCTCGGTGGCGGGCGTCGCCGGCGAGGTCGGCTTCCTCGTGACGCTCGCGACGGTCGGGCTCCTCACCCTGCGGCTCGAGCTCACCCCGGTGGTGGCCGGGGCCGCCCTCGTCCTGACGGTCCCGGCCGCTCTCGCGGCCTGGCGCATGCCGGCCGGCGCGGCGATGGAGGGGCCCGGCGACGCGGTCACCGGAGGGTGACCGCCACCGGGCTCAGGGCCGGCCCAGCAGGGCCTGCGCCGTGTCGTAGGTCGTGACCAGGCCGTTGATGAGGTCGCCGGTCATCGCGGCGCGCAGGGCCTCGACCTTGCCCTCCCCGTGGGCGACGGCGACGACCCGGTCGATGCCGCGCAGCTGCTCCGGCGAGAGGGCGATGAGGCGTTCCGACAGGCACGTCCGGACCAGCACTCCCCGCGCGTCGAAGCAGGCACCCACGGCCTCCCCGACGACCCCGGCGTCGGACACCCGCCGGCGGCAGTCCTCGTCGACCGCGTCGTGGATCGTGGACTGCCCTTGCTCCCAGGCGCCCACCCCGACCACGGCGACGGTCACCCTCTCGGCGGCCGCGAGCGTCCCGCTCACCGCCGGGTCCCGCCGCACGGCCTCGGCGGCAGCCGCGTCGGGCATCACGAGCGGCGCGAAGAACACCCGTCGTCCGCCCCCGGCCATGCGCCCCGCCCTGCGGACGAGGTCCACCGAGCTGGAGTCCTCGCTGATGCCCGCCAGCGCGCCGCTCAGCTGCACGATCTCGACCGGTGGGAGGGACTGCAGCGCGTAGACCATGTCGTGCACCGCCCGGCTCCACGGCAGCCCGAGGACGTCGTCCGGCCGCAGGATCCGGCCGAGCAGCCCGGCCGCCGCCCGACCCAGCTCGGCCCGCACATCGGGCGCGGTGGAGGAGACGGGGGCCACCAGCGCGTGCTCGAGCGAGAAGCGCGCGCGCAGGTCCTCGCTGAGCCGGTCGTCCCGCGCGTCCGGCTCGACGATCTCGATGCGCACGACCCCGGCCTCGTGCGCCAGGTCCAGCAGCCGGGCCACCTTGAAGCGGCTGATCCCGAGCGCCTCGGCGATGTCGGTCTTGGCCTGGTGCTGCTCGTAGTGCCGTCGGGCCACGGCGACGGCCAGGGCCAGGTCATGCTCCTCCCGGACGGCCACGAGGAACCTCCTGCGGGTGTGCGACCCCAGGGGTCGACGGACGGGTCGGGAGGACCATTCTCCCGGTCGCACGCGCGCTGCGCACGTCCTTGACAAGCACCGTGGTGACGGCTTCACTGATCATACTCATGTGTGCACGTCCCAGTGCTCGGATGAGCATGGACGAGGAGGCGGCCTGTGCCCAGGAATCCCGGACCAGCGAGGGCGCTGGTCGTCATCAGCTCGACGTGCGCGGCCCTCGTGGCCACGGGCTGCGCCGGATGGGGAGGCGGTGGCGTGGGCGGCGGCGGCCCGGACTCCATCGACGTCCTCATGGTCAACAACCCCCAGATGGTCGACCTGCAGAACCTCACCGCGGAGCACTTCACCGCGGAGACGGGGATCAGCGTCAACTTCACCGTGCTGCCGGAGAACGACGTCCGCGACAAGATCAGCCAGGAGTTCACCAGCCAGGCGGGCCAGTACGACGTCGCCTCGCTGTCCAACTTCGAGATCCCGATCTACGCCAGGGCGGGGTGGGTGGCGCCGCTGGACGAGTTCATCGCCCAGGACGAGGAGTTCGCCTACGACGACATCCTGGAGCCGATGCGGACCTCCCTCTCCGTGGACGAGGTGCCCTACGGCATCCCGTTCTACGGCGAGTCCTCCTTCCTCATGTACCGCCAGGACGTCCTCGAGGCGGAGGGCGTGCAGATGCCGGAGCAGCCCACCTGGCCCGAGGTCGCCGACATCGCCGCCCAGGTGGACGGCGCGGAGCCCGGCATGAGCGGCATCTGCCTGCGCGGGCAGCCCGGCTGGGGCCAGGTCATGGCCCCGCTCACCACGGTGGTCAACACCTTCGGCGGCACCTGGTTCGAGGAGGACATGACGCCTCGGGTCGACGCACCGGAGTTCACCGAGGCGGTCGACTTCTACGTCGACCTCGTCCGCGAGCACGGCCAGAACGGCGCCCCGGCCTCCGGCTTCGTGGAGTGCCTCAACAACCTGCAGCAGGGCAACTCGGCCATGTGGTACGACGCGACCTCGGCCGCCGGGTCGCTGGAGGCCCCCGGGTCCCCGGTGAAGGGCAAGATCGGCTACGCCCCGGCACCGGTCATGGAGACCGACAGCTCCGGGTGGCTGTATGCCTGGTCCTGGGCGATCCAGGCCGCCAGCGAGAAGCAGGACAACGCCTGGGAGTTCGTCTCCTGGGCCTCCGGCACCGAGTACGAGGAGCTGGTCGGCGAGGAGCTCGGCTGGTCGCGGGTCCCGGCGGGCAAGCGCTCGTCGACCTACGACAACGAGGACTACCTCGCCGAGGCGGGCCCCTTCGCGGAGGCCACCCGGGCGGCCATCGAGTCGGCCGACCCGGAGAACCCGGGCGTGCAGCCACGACCGGCGATCGGGGTGCAGTTCGTCGGCATACCCGAGTTCCCCGACCTGGGCACGCAGGTGAGCCAGGACATCAGCGCGGCCATCGCCGGTCGCATGAGCGTCGACGAGGCGCTCTCCCGCGGCCAGCGGGTCGCCGAGGACATCGCGGAGCGCTACGAGGAGAGGGCGGCCCAGCAATGAGCAGCAGCACCGACACGTCCGAGCGGGGCACCGCGGGCCCGAACCCCGAGCAGGGTCGGGCCGGCGCGACCCCACCGCCGCGGCGACGTCAGACCAGGTCCGACTCCTGGCAGCGACGGATCCCGCTGCTGCCGGCGCTCATCTTCGTCATCGTCATGACCCAGCTGCCGTTCCTGGGCACGATCATCATCTCGTTCATGAACTGGAACGCCTACTACCCCGACGAGCGCGGGTTCGCGGGCTTCTCCAACTTCGCCCGGGTGTTCACCGACGTCAACGCCCGCTCCGCGGTCGTCGTCACCATCCTCATCACGGTCTCGACGGTGCTCATCAGCCTGGTGCTCGGGCTGGCGATCGCCCTGCTCCTGGACCGCAAGTTCCGGGGCCAGGGCATCGTGCGCACGATGATGATCGCCCCCTTCCTCGTGGTCCCGGTGGCGGCCGCGCTCCTGTGGAAGCACGCCCTCTACAACCCCGAGTACGGACTGTTCAACGGCCTGCTCACGCTCGTGCTCGGGGAGGACGCCCCGCAACCGGACTGGGTCGGCTCGATGCCGCTCCCCGCCCTGGTCGCGGCGCTGGTCTGGCAGTGGACGCCGTTCATGATGCTCATCCTGCTCGCCGGGCTCCAGAGCCGACCGCTGGACGTCGTGGAGGCCGCGCGGATCGACGGCGCGTCCGAGTTCCGGATCTTCACCAGCATGACGCTGCCGCACCTGCGTCAGTACATCGAGCTCAGCACGCTGCTGGGGACGATCTACGTGGTCCAGAACTTCGACCACGTCTTCACCATCACCGCGGGGGCGACCGGCACCGCCAACCTGCCCTACTTCATCTACCAGACCTTCTACACCGCCCAGGACTACGGCCGGGCGTCGGCGGCAGGCGTCGTGACGGTGGTCGGCACCCTCGTCGTCGCGATGTTCGCCCTGCGCACGGCCTTCGCCATCTTCAAGGAGGAGGGCCGATGAGCACCACCGCCTCGACCAGGGGGGACCGCACCACCCCCGCGACCACGACCCAGACGGTGGGCGGACGCACCTTCGTCCAGACCAAGCCCCCGCGCCGCGGGATGCTGCTCACCACCCTCGCCTGGGTCGTCGGCGTCCTCTTCTTCTTCCCCGTGCTCTGGATGGTCCTGGTGTCCTTCCGCGCCGAGACGGACGCCGCCAGCAACCCCCCGGTCCTCTTCGCACCGGTCAGCCTCGAGGGCTACCGGACGTTCTTCGCCGCCGGCCCGTGGCCACCGCTGCTCAACTCGATGACCGCGAGCGTGGTGTCCACCATCCTGGTCATCCTGCTGGCCTTCCCCGCGGCATACGCCCTGTCGATCCGGCCGGTGAAGAAGTGGACCGACGTGCTCTTCTTCTTCCTCTCCACCAAGATGCTGCCCATCGTGGCCGGCATCCTGCCGATCTACCTGTTCGCCCAGGCCACCAACCTGCTGGACAACATCTGGCTGCTCATCATCCTCTACACCTCGATGAACATGCCGATCGCGGTCTGGATGCTGCAGTCCTTCCTCTCCGAGGTGCCCGTGGAGATGCTCGAGGCGGCGCAGGTCGACGGCGCCGGGCTGCTGACCACCCTGCGCCAGGTCGTGGCCCCGGTGGTCATGCCGGGCATCGCCTCGGCCGCTCTCATCTGCTTCATCTTCAGCTGGAACGAGCTGCTGCTGGCCCGGGTGCTCACGAGCACGGTGGCGAGCACCGCACCCGTCTTCCTCACCGGCTTCGTCACCAGCCAGGGCCTCTTCCTCGCCAAGGTCTGCGCGGCGTCCTTCGTCGTCTCGCTGCCGGTCCTCGCGGCCGGGTTCGCGGCGCAGGACAAGCTGGTGCAGGGCCTGTCGATGGGCGCCGTCAAGTGACCGGGAGAATGTCGACCATGAAGCTCAGCGAGGAGACCCTGCCGGGGCTGCCCGAGGACGTGGCACGCCCGACCTACGACCGGTCCGCCCTGCGGCCCGGCATCGTGCACTTCGGCGTCGGTGGCTTCCACCGCGCCCACGAGGCGATGTACCTCGACCGGTTGATGAACGAGGCCCCTGAGGAGCACCAGGGATGGTCGGTCGTCGGGGTCGGCACCATGCCCGGGGACGCCCGGATGCGCGACGTCATGGCGGCCCAGGACTGTCTCTACACCCTCGTGGTGAAGCACCCCGACGGCGCCCTGGAGCCGCGGGTCGTCGGGGCGATGTCGGCCTACCTCTTCGCACCTGACGACCCCGAGGCGGTCCTGGCAAGGATGACCGACCCGGACGTGCGGATCGTCAGCCTGACGATCACCGAGGGCGGCTACCACGTCAACCAGGTGACCGGTGAGTTCGACCCCACCGACGAGTCCCTGCAGGCCGACATCCAGGCCCCGCAGGAGGACCCGCGCAGCGCGTTCGGCTTCATCACCGAGGCGTTGCGCCGCCGCAGGGACGCCGGCGTGGAGCCGTTCACCGTCATGTCCTGCGACAACCTGCCGGGCAACGGGGACGTGGCCGGGCAGATGATCACCTCCTTCGCGCGGATGCAGGACGAGCACCGCACCGGTGACGGGCTGGCCGACTGGATCGACGAGCAGGTGTCCTTCCCCAACTCGATGGTCGACCGGATCACCCCGGTCACCAGCCAGGAGGACATCGACGCCCTCGCCGAGCGGTTCGGGATCGAGGACGCCTGGCCGGTCGTCTGCGAGCCGTTCACCCAGTGGGTGCTCGAGGACCACTTCCCCACCGGCCGGCCGGCCTTCGAGGAGGTCGGGGTGCAGGTGGTCGACGACGTGGTCCCCTACGAGCTCATGAAGCTGCGGCTGCTCAACGCCAGCCACCAGGCGCTGTGCTACCTCGGCTATCTCGCGGGGTACCGCTACGCCCACGAGGTCGCCCAGGACCCGCTCTTCGAGGAGTTCCTGCTCGGCTACATGGAGCACGAGGGGTCCCCCACCCTCCCGGAGGTGCCGGACGTCGACCTCGCCGACTACCGGCGCACGCTGGTCGACCGCTTCGCCAACCCCGAGGTGCGCGACACCCTCGCCCGCCTCTGCGCCGAGAGCAGCGACCGCATACCGAAGTGGCTGGTGCCGGTCATCCGGCACAACCTGGAGCACGACGGCTCCATCGACAGGTCGGCCCTCGTCGTCGCCTCCTGGGCGAGGTATGCCGAGGGCGTGGACGAGCAGGGGGAGCCGATCGAGGTCGTGGACCGCCACCGGGACCGGGTCATGGCCGCGGCGGCACGGCAGGACGAGGAACCGCTGGCGTTCCTCGAGGACGAGACCTTCTTCGGCGACCTGCGTCACGACGAGCGGTTCGCCGCCGCCTACCGCCACTTCCTCCAGCGGTTGCACGAGGTGGGTGCACGCACCACCCTGGAGGACCATGACTGGAGCTGACCGCACCCTCGTCGCCGGCGTCGACACCTCGACGCAGTCCTGCAAGGTCGTCGTCTGCGACGCCGACACCGGGGAGGTCGTCCGCGAGGGGCGTGGCACGCACCCCTCCGGCACGGAGGTCGACCCGCAGCACTGGTGGGACGCCTTCGAGGAGGCCACCGCCGGCGGTCTCCTGGAGGACGTGGCGGCCCTGTCGGTCGGGGGTCAGCAGCACGGCATGGTGCTCCTCGACGAGGACGACGCCGTCGTGCGCCCCGCGCTGCTGTGGAACGACACCCGCTCGGCGCAGGCCGCCAGGGAGCTCGTCGAGGAGCTCGGCGGCGCCCAGGCGTGGGCCGACCGGGTGGGCGTCGTCCCGCTCGCGGCCATCACCGTCGCCAAGCTGCGCTGGAGCGCCCGGCAGGAGCCCGAGGTGTTCGCCCGGGCCCGCACGTGCGTGCTCCCGCACGACTGGCTCACCGGGCAGATCCTGCGCCACCACGGCGGCTCCGCGAGCGGCTGGTCGACCGACCGGGGGGACGCCTCCGGCACCGGGTACTTCGACGCCGCCACGGGCGACTACGACCGGGACCTGCTGCGGCTGGCGGTCGACCGGGACCTGGAGCTGCCGGAGGTCCTCGGACCGCACGAGGAGGCGGGCCGCACCGCCTCCGGCATGGTCCTGGGGCCGGGCACGGGTGACAACGCGGCGGCGGCCCTCGGTCTCGGGCTCCGGCCCGGCGACGTCGTCATGTCGCTGGGCACGAGCGGCACCGCCTTCGCGCGGCACGACTCCCCCAGCCACGACGCGACCGGGGAGGTGGCGTCCTACGCCGACGCCACCGGCACCTTCCTGCCCCTCGTGTGCACCCTCAACGCCGCCCGGGTGCTCACCGCGGGGGCGCAGGCCCTCGGGACCGATCTGGCGGGTCTGGAGGACCTCGCCCTGCAGGCGGAGCTGGGCGCCGGTGGTCTCACGCTGCTGCCCTACCTCGACGGGGAGCGGACACCGAACCTGCCGGACGCGACGGGCACCCTGTCCGGCCTCACCCGCGACAACCTCACGCCGGCGAACCTGGCCCGTGCCATGGTCGAGGGCATGATCCTCGGCGTGGGCGCCGGCGTCGACTCGCTGGCGCGGGAGGGCGTGACCGTCGAGCGCATCCACCTCATCGGCGGCGCGGTCGCCTCCCGGGCGGTCCGGGAGATCGCTGCCGACCTCCTGGGGGTGCCGGTCGTCGTCCCGGCGGCGGGCGAGTACGTCGCCCTCGGCGCCGCCCGGCAGGCGGCCTGGACGCTGCGGGGCGAAAAGCTGCCGGACTGGCCGGTCCCCACGTCCGCCCGGCTGGAGGCCCGGCCCTCGGAGCGCGCCGACGATGTCGTCGGGCGCTACCGCGAGCTGGTCCGGACCGTCCACGGCTGACCGGCCCGGCGGCCCTCCCGGTCAGCCGGTGTAGAAGGCGTCCAGCTCGTCCTTGTACTTCGCCGTGACCGCACGTCGCTTGAGCTTCATGCTCGGCGTGAGGTCCCCGTCCTCGATCGACAGGTCGTGGTCCAGGATGTGGAACTGCTTGACCTGCTCGTGCCGGGCCAGCTGCTGGTTGAGCTGGTCGACGTGGTGCTGCACCATCTCCCGGGCGGCGTCCGAGGTGACGATCTGGGCGTAGCTGTCCCCCGCCATGCCGTTCTTGGCGGCCCAGGCGGTGATGGCGTCTTGGTCGAGCGTGATGAGCGCGGACACGAAGTTGCGGCCGTCCCCCTCGACGATGAGCTGGCTGGCGTAGGGGCAGATGCCCTTGAACAGGGACTCGATGCGCGAGGGCGCGACGTACTTGCCGCCGGAGGTCTTGAAGAGGTCCTTCTTGCGGTCGGTGATGCGGACGTAGCCGTCCTCGTCGATCTCGGCGATGTCACCCGTCGCGAGCCAGCCGTCCTGCAACGCCTCCGCCGTGGCCTCGTCGTTCTGGTGGTAGCCGGTCATGACACCGGGGCCGCGCATGAGCAGCTCGCCGTCCTCGGCGATCCGCACCTCGGTCCCGGGCAGCGGCCACCCCACCGTGCCGATCTTGTTGACGCCGGCTCGCGGACGGTTGACGATCGAGGCGGCGCTGGACTCGGTGAGGCCGTAGCCCTCGATGATCGTCAGCCCCATCGCGTCGAACCACCGGGCAATGTCGTGGTTGAGCGCGGCGGAGCCGGAGATGAAGAACCGGATCCGTCCGCCGAAGCGCTCCCGGATCTTGGACAGCACGAGCTTGTCGGCGACCGCGTGCTTGGCCTTGAGCAGACCGGCCGGTTCACCGCCGGAGGCACGGATCTCGGCTACCTCCTGGCCCACCCCGGAGGCCCAGGTGAAGAGCTTCTGCTTCACCCCGCCCTCGTCGGCCATCATGGTGGTGATGCGGCCGTAGGCCTTCTCGAAGATGCGCGGGGCCGCGCCCATGAAGGTCGGCCGGACCACGGCGAGGTTCGCGACGATCTTGTCGACCCGGCCGTCCACGGCCGTCGGGAAGCCCATCTGCAGGGGCAGGACGAGCAGGCACTTGCCGAAGACGTGGGCCAGCGGGAGCCAGAGGTACTGGAGGTCGTCCGGTCCGAGCAGGTGGACGGCGTCCACCCCGGCACCCTCGTAGGTCCAGGCGGAGTGGGGAAGCCGGACGCCCTTGGGCCGCCCGGTGGTGCCGGAGGTGTAGATGATCGTCGCGAGGTGGTCGGGGGTGAGTGCGTCGATGCGGGCGTCGACCACCCCCGGCTCGGACTCCAGCCGGCGCCGCCCGAGCTCCTCCAGCTCGGCCAGCGTGATGATGTCGCCACCGTCCCCGGACCCGTCGATGACGACGATCTTGAGCACGGCACCGAGCTCGGTCCGGTGCTCGAGCACCTTGGCGACCTGCTCGTCGTCCTCGGCGACGACCACCCGGCTGCCGGAGTCGGTGATGATGAAGGCGACGTCCTGAGACAGGGTGGTGGGGTAGATCGTCGTCGTGGCCGCCCCGGCGCACATCACCGCCAGGTCGACCAGGACCCACTCGATGCGGGTCGAGCACGACAGGGCCACCCGCTCCTCCGGCTGCACCCCGAGCTCGACGAGACCGGCGGCCAGGGCGTAGGCGCGCTCCCCGGCCTGGGACCAGCTGAGGGTCGGCCACGACTCCCCGTCGGGGTAGAGGAAGGCGTCGGCGTCCGGCGTGGCGGCGACCCGGTCCCGGAAGAGGTGCCCGACGCTCGGGACACGGTTCTCGATCAGGGCGAGATCTGGCTGCTCATCGATGAGACGGGCCACGGCAACTCCTCAAGTCGTATGGTCCTGCGGATGCTCATCTTGGCAGGTTCGACCTGGGCCGCCAAGACGGGCGCGTCGCCCGGTCCCGCCCGCTGGCGCAGGCCAGGAGCCCCAGCGCCACCCAGCAGGCCAGCATCGAGGACCCCCCGTAGGACAGGAACGGCAGGGGCAGCCCGGTGACCGGCATGAGCCCGAGGTTCATCCCGATGTTCTCGAAGATCTGGAAGCCGAACCACGACGAGACCCCGACCGCGAGCAGGCGCCCGAAGGGGTCCTCGCACCGCAGCGCGACCACCAGACCTCGGACGACCAGGAACCCCAGCAGCACCAGCAGGCCGACCGCACCGACGAAGCCCAGCTCCTCCCCGGCCACGGTGAAGATGAAGTCGGTGTACTGGAAGGGGATGAACCCGCCCTGCGTCTGGGGCCCCTCGCCCAGGCCGGTGCCCGACCACCCTCCGGAGCCGATCGCCAACCGTGCCTGCCGCGTCTGGTAGCCGATGCCCTCGGGGTCCAGCCCAGGGTTCCGGAAGGCCAGCAGCCGGTCCACCTGGTAGGGGTCCAGCAGCGGGATCCGGATGGCCGCGACGACCGTGGCGCACACGGCCGCGGCGGCGGCCGCGGTCCACCGCCACGAGGCGCCGGAGGTCGCGACCACGACGAGGGTGAGGACACCCAGCACGAGGCCGCTGCCGAGGTCGGGCTGCAGCATGATGAGACCGATGGGGACCGCCGCCAGCACCCACGCCGGGAGCACCTCTCGCCACCCCGGTCGGCGGTAGGGGTCTCGGCCCTCGGCCAGGATCATCGCCAGCCCCACGACCAGGCCGATCTTGGCGAGCTCGGCGGGCTGCAGCGAGAAGCCCCCGGGCAGGAACAGCCAGGACCGCGAGCCGTTGACCGTCTGCCCCACCGGCGTGAGGACCAGGACGAGACCGGACAGTCCCCCGAGGTAGACCCAGGGGGCTGCGGCGCGCAGCCAGCGCACGTCCAGCGCGATGACCGCGAGGCCCACGACGACGCCGACCACCGTGTTGACGAGGTGCCGCACGGCCAGGGCCGTCCCGGCCCACTCGTGGGTCGAGGACCAGATGAGGACGGCACCCACGAGGCTCAGCCCGAGCCCGGCCACGAAGGGGGCCCAGTCCGTGCGGAGGTAGCGCTCCCGCACGGAGGGGTCAGTCCCCCGCGAGGAGGGCGCGGCTCCGGTCCACGTCGTGCGCCATCTGCTCGGTGAGCTCCTCGACGGACCCGAACCGCACGTTGCCCCGCAGCCGGGCCAGGAAGTCCACGCTGACGCACTCGCCGTAGAGGTCGAGGTCGGTGCGGTCCAGGACGTAGGCCTCGACCGTGCGGTCGTCGACGTCGTCGAAGGTGGGGTTGGTCCCGACCGAGATCGCCGCCGGCAGCCGGCGGTCGGGGTCGTCGGCGTCGACGGCGGGTCGCTCCAGCCAGCCGGCGTAGACGCCGTCCGCCGGCACCATGCCCACCCGGTCGGGGCCCAGGTTGGCCGTGGGGTAGCCGAGCTGCCGGCCGCGGTGGTGGCCGTGCACCACCGTCCCGGAGACCCGGTGGAGGCGGTCCGTGATCTGGGCGGCCAGGGTCATGTCCCCGTCGGCGATGGCCTGACGCAGCGCGGTCGAGGACCACGTCCGCCGCCCGTCCGCCAGGGCACCCGCCGTGTGCTGCACGACCACCTCGAACCCGTGCACCTCGCCCAGCTGACGCATCGTGGCGACGTCCCCGGAGTTGTGCAGGCCGAACCTCGTGTCCTGGCCGACCACGACCACCTCGGCCCGCAGCCCGTCCACGAAGGTCTCGACGACGAAGTCCTCCGGCAGGAGCCGGGCGTACTCCCGGGTGAACTCGATGACGACCACCCCGTCGAGGCCCGCCTCCTCCAGCAGCTGCAGACGGTGCTCCAGCCCGACGATCTCCCGGGGCGCCCGCTCCGGGTGCAGCACGGCGACCGGGTGGGGGTCGAAGGTGACGGCGACCGCCGGGACGCCGCGCTCGCGCGCCAGGTCGGTGACGGTCCGCAGCACGGCCCGGTGGCCCAGGTGGACACCGTCGAAGTTGCCGAGGGTCGCCACCGTCGGGCCGAGGTCGTCGGGAAGGTCCTCCACGCTGGTCCAGCGATGCACGGGCGTCACTCTAACCGGACCCGGCAGGAGCCAGGACCACGTGCGCCCGCGCCTCGTCGCGAGACTCGTCGAGCACCGCGACCAGGTGCCCGTCGGGGGCGAACGCCGCCACCGGCTCGCTGCGTCCGGGCTGCTCGGCGGGTATGCGGCGACCGTGCCCGAGGGCCTGTGCCTCGGAGTCGTCGAGCAGCCGGGCGGTGAGCGTGGCGCGGGCGGCGTCGGCCAGCGGGAGGAGCTGACGGGCCACCGCACCGTCGGCGGACAACGCCTCGAGCGCACTGGCGGCCCCGACCCGCAGCCCACCCACCCGGGTCCGTCGCAGGGCGGTGAGATGGCCACCGACCCCGAGGGCGGCACCGAGGTCGCGGGCGAGGGCCCGGACGTAGGTCCCGGAGGAGACCTCGACCTCGATGTCCAGGTCCACCGTCGGGCCTTCCCGGCGGACCTGCTGCACCTCGAAGCGGGCGACCCGGACCGGGCGGGCGGCCAGCTGCACGTCCTGGCCCGCGCGCACCCTGGCGTAGGAGCGCTCCCCCCGGACCTTGATGGCGCTGACGGCGCTGGGCACCTGCTGGAGGTCGCCCGTGAGGTCCCGCACCGCGGCGGCGATCTCGTCCTCGGACAGGTCCGACGCGTCCGCCGTGGAGACGACCTCACCCTCGGCGTCGTCGGTGAGGGTGGCCTGTCCCAGCCGCACGGTGGCGGTGTAGGCCTTGTCGCTCCCCACGAGGAAGGTCAGCAGCTTGGTGCCCCGGCCCACCCCCAGGACGAGCACCCCGGTGGCCATCGGGTCGAGCGTGCCGGCATGACCGACCTTGCGGGTCCCGCACAGCCGGCGGGCCCGGGCGACGACGTCGTGGCTGGTCCACCCGGAGGGCTTGTCCACGACGAGCAGGCCGTCACCCACGAAGGGCGCCCGCTGCGGACCGCTCATGCGCCGGAGGACCCCTGGTCCTCCTCGGCGGTCCGGGGCTTGCGGTACGGGTCCGGCTCGCCGGCGTAGCCCGACGCCTGACGTCCGGCGGCGAGCTCGGCGTCGCGCCGCGCCACCTGCTGGAGCAGGTCGTCCATGTGCTGCGCGTCCTCGGGCAGCGCGTCGAGGATGAACTCGACGGTCGGCGTGAGGCGGATGCCCAGACCCTTGCCGACGAAGCTGCGCAGCCGGCCCCGGTAGGTCTGGAGGATCTCCGCCGCCACCTCCCGGTCCTCGTCGCTGCCGAGCACCGTGTAGAAGACGCTGGCGTGCTGGAGGTCGCCGGTGACCCGGACGTCGGTGATCGTCACGAAGCCGACCCTCTCGTCCTTGACCACCTGGGACAGTCCCTGGGTCACCAGCTGCTTGGTCCGCTCGGCGATGCGTCGCGCGCGTGCCTGGTCTGCCATCTCGTCCTCCTCGAGCTGTCGGGCCTCCCCCGGCTGAAGGGCAGGGCCGGCCCATCCTACGGAGCCGGTCGTCGCGAGCGACGAGGCCGGTCCTGCGCCCTGGGGCGTGGGACCGGCCTCGTCGTCCGTCGGGTCACCTCAGGTGCGGGGGATCTCCCGCATCTCGTAGGTGGTGATGAGGTCGTCCGCCTGCAGGTCGTTGAACGACCCCAGGTTGACACCGCACTCGAAGCCCTCGCGGACCTCCGTGACGTCGTCCTTGAACCGCCGCAGGCCGGCGATCTGCAGGTTCTCGGTGATGACGACCCCGTTGCGGGTGATGCGGGCCTTGGCACCGCGGCGCATCTCGCCGCTGCGCACGAGGCACCCCGCCACGTTGCCGAACTTGGAGCTGCGGAAGATCTCGCGGACCTCCGCCGTCCCGGTCTCGACCTCTTCGTACTCGGGCTTGAGCATGCCCTTGAGGGCGTTCTCGATGTCCTCGATGGCCTGGTAGATCACCGAGTAGTAGCGGATCTCCACGCCTTCCTTGTCGGCGTAGTCGGCGTTCTGACCCTCCGCCCGGACGTTGAAGCCGAGGATGACCGCGTCGGAGGCGACCGCGAGGTTGATGTTGTTCATCGTGATCGCGCCGACCCCTCGGTCGATGATGCGCAGGTCGACCTCGTCGCCGACGTCGATCTGCAGCAGCGCGTCCTCCAGGGCCTCGACGGACCCCGACACGTCACCCTTGAGGATGAGGTTGAGGGTCTCGACCTTGCCCTGCGCGAGGGCCTGGTTGAGGTCCTCGAGGCTGATCCGCTTGCGCGACTTGGCCAGCGCGGCCTGTCGGTCGGCAGCCTCGCGCTTCTCGGCGATCTGTCGGGCGGTGCGATCGTCGGGCGCCACCAGGAAGGTGTCGCCCGCCCGCGCCACGGTGTCCATCCCGAGCACCTGCACCGGGCGTGACGGGGTGGCCTCGTCGACGTTGGTGCCGTGCTCGTCCAGCAGCGCACGTACCCGACCGTGGCTGCCGCCGGAGACGATCGCGTCACCGACCCGCAGGGTGCCCTGCTGGACCAGCACGGTCGCGACCGCGCCGCGGCCCTTGTCCAGGTTGGCCTCGATCGCCACACCGCGCGCGTCCTTGTCGGGATTGGCCCGCAGGTCCAGCGCGGCGTCGGCGGTGAGCAGCACGGCATCGAGCAGCTGGTCGATGTTGAGCTGGTTCTTGGCCGACACGTCGACGAACATCGTCTCGCCGCCGTACTCCTCGGCGATGAGGTTGTACTCGGTCAGCTGACCGCGCACCTTGGCCGCGTCCGCGCCGTCGACGTCGATCTTGTTGACGGCGACCACGATCGGCACGTCCGCCGCCTGGGCGTGGTTGAGCGCCTCGATCGTCTGCGGCATCACGCCGTCGTCGGCGGCGACGACGAGGATCGCGATGTCGGTCACCTTGGCACCACGGGCACGCATGGCGGTGAACGCCTCGTGACCCGGGGTGTCGATGAAGGTGATCGCGCGCTCCTGACCGTCGTGCTCGGTGTGCACCTGGTAGGCGCCGATGTGCTGGGTGATGCCACCCGCCTCGTCGCCGCCCACGTCCGCCTGCCGGATGGCGTCCAGCAACCGGGTCTTGCCGTGGTCGACGTGACCCATGACCGTGACGACCGGGGGGCGGGCCTCGAGGTCCTCGTCGGACTCGGCGTCCGCCTCGGCATCGAGGTCGATGTTGAAGGAGCTGAACAGCTCTCGCTCCTCCTCCTCCGGCGACACCACGCGGATGGTGTAGTCGAGCTCGGCGCCGAGCACCCCGAAGGTGTCCTCGTCCAGGGACTGGGTGGCCGTGGCCATCTCACCGAGGTGGAAGAGGACGGTCACCAGCGACGCGGGGTCGACGTTGATCTTGTCGGCGAAGTCGGTCAGCGAGGCACCACGACGCACCGTGACGGTCGCGCCGTTGCCGCGGGGCACGTTGACGCCGCCGATGGCGGGCGCCTGCATCTGCTCGAACTCGGCGCGCTTGGCCCGCTTGGACTTGCGACCACGAACCTTCCCGCCGCCTCGACCGAACGCACCCGCCGTGCCGCCGCGGCCACGGGGACCGCCACCGCGTCCGCCACCGGGACCACGGAAACCTCCCGCGGCACCGGGGCCACCGGGTCCGCCCCCACCGGGACGGCCACGGCCACCGCCGCGCGCAGGACGCTCGCCGGGACGGGGCACCGCGGCCTGGGCCGGCATCATGCCCGGGTTCGGACGGGGTCCGCCGGGACGAGGCCCGGCGGCACCGGTGCCCTGCCGTGCGGCCGGGCGCTCGGAGCCTCGGCTGCCACCGGGCCGGGGCATGCCCTGGCTGGTGGCGAACGGGTTGTTGCCCGGCCGCGGCGAGCCGCCGCGATCGCCCTGACCACCGCGGCGGTCACGGGACTGGCCCATCCCCTGGTTGGAGCTGAAGGGGTTGTTGCCCGGCCGCGGGCCCGGCTTGGCGCCGGGTCGCGGGGTCTTGGGCGCGGCCTTGGCGGCCGGCGCCTGCGGAGTGGGGGCCTGCGGGGTCGGGGCCGGGGTCTGGGGCCTGGGCTCCGCGGCGGGGGTCGCCGGTGCGGACTGCTCGGGAGCGGACTGCTCCGGGGCGGCAGGTTCGCTCGGGCGCGGCTCCGGCGTGGCCTCGGGGGCGGCCGACGTCGGGGTGTCCGCCTTCTCCTTCTCGGCGGACGGGGCCGGGGTGGCGCTGCGCGCCGGGCCCGGCTTGGGGGCGGTGGCACCCGACCGCTTCGCGGCCGGTGCCTGGTCCGACCCGGAGGTCGTGGACCCGGAGCCCGCAGGCGGGTTCTCCCGGATCTTGCGTACGACGGGGGGCTCGATGGTCGACGATGCCGACCTCACGAACTCTCCCTGGTCCTTCAGGTGGGCGAGCAGCTCTTTGCTCTCGACCCCGAGCTCCTTGGCGAGCTCGTAAACCCTGAGCTTTGGCACGGTGTGGTGTCTCCTTGGTGTCTGGCGCCACGACCGAACCCGCTCGGGGAGGTCGCGACTACTGCTGGTGGGTGCTCATCGCTGAGTACTCATCGGGTGCTCATCAGCGTCAAACCCGCTTCCGGTGTCCTCGATGACAGGCCGTAGCCCGCCCGTGGTGCGTCTCTGCGGACCGGTCGGTCCGGAGAGGTCCTTCACCCGCGCTGCTCCGCCGAGTGCCGGAGCACCTCCGCGAGGTCGACCGTCACCGGCGCCGAGAGGCGCAGGGCACGGACGACGGCGCGGCGAGCCACGGCCGACTCGACACACCCGGTGCGGGGGTGCACGTAGGCACCTCGCCCCGGGAGACGTCGGCGTTCGTCCGGGACGACCGTCCACGATCCGGCGTCGTCCCGACGAGCCACCAGCCGCAGCAGCGCGGCCTGTTCGTCCCGTCGCCGACACCCCACGCAGGTGCGCACAGGCGAGCCTGTCCGCACCGGGAGGTCAACTACGGTCCGACCCTTCACTCTACACGCTGGCGTCGGGTGACGTGGTCGCTGCCCCGTGCTCGACCTGCTCCTCGGTGTCGGCCCGGATGTCGATCTTCCAGCCGGTCAGCCGGTTGGCGAGGCGGGCGTTCTGGCCCTCGCGGCCGATGGCCAGCGACAGCTGGTAGTCGGGGACCACCACCCGCACCTGCTTGGTGCGCGTGTCGACCACGGCCGCCGAGGTCACCCGGGCGGGCGACAGGGCCGCCGCCACGAAGGCCGCCGGGTCGTCGTCGTAGTCGACGATGTCGATCTTCTCCCCCTGGAGCTCGGCCATCACCGCCCGCACCCGCTGACCCATGGGGCCGATGCAGGCGCCCTTGGCGTTGACCCCGGGCACCGGCGAGTGGACCGCGATCTTGGTCCGATGTCCGGCCTCGCGGGCGATGGCCTCGATCTGCACGGTGCCGTCGGCGATCTCGGGCACCTCCAGGGCGAAGAGCCGGCGCACCAGGTTGGGGTGGGTCCGCGACAGCATGACGTGCGGCCCGCGCATCCCTCGCTTGGCGCTCACGACGTAGCAGCGCAGCCGCTGCCCGTGCTCGTAGCTCTCCCCCGGCACCTGCTCGGAGACCGGGAGCTCGCCCTCGATCGTCCCGAAGTCCACGAGCACGCGGCGCGGGTCGTTGGACTGCTGGATGACGCCGGAGACGATGTCCCCCTCGCGTCCGCGGAAGTCCCCGAGGATGGCGTCGTCCTCGAGGTCCCGCATGCGCTGGGTGATGACCTGGCGAGCGGTGGAGGCGGCAACCCTCCCGAAGCCCTCGGGGGTGTCGTCGTACTCCGGCCCGGGCTCGCCCCGCGTGCCGTCCTCCAGGACGGGCGGGTCCTCGCGCGCCCAGACGGTCACGTGACCGCTGGTCCGGTCCAGCTCGACGCGGGCGTGGCGGGCATGCCCCTCGATGCGCTGGTAGGCGGAGAGCAGAGCCTGCTCGATCGCCTCGGCGATGACGTCCATGGGGATCTCGCGCTCGCGCTCGAGCAAGCGGAGCGCGGCCATGTCGATGTCCATCATGCGTCCTTTCCGTCGGGGCGGGTGAACTCGATCTGGACCTGGGCCCGCGTCACCTCGGACAGCGGTACCGGGTGGTCCTCCCCCTCCAGCCGCAGCTCCGAGGACCCGGCGGCGAGCAACCGCGAGGTCGTCGAGCTGCCGTCGGTGCGCACCACGGTGAGCAACCGCCCCACGTTGCGCCGGAAGTCCGCCGGGGTGGTGAGAGCGCGGTCGGTGCCCGCCGAGCTCACCTCGAGGGTGTAGGCACGCTCCCCCATGACCGCACACCCGTCCAGGGCGGAGGACACCACCGTCGTGGCCTCGGACACCTCGTCGAGGCTCAGCGGCTCGACCGTGGACGTGGTGTCGTCCGCGGGGATGGCGGACACGTCGCGGGCGAGCAGGACGCGGACCAGCCGTCGCCGTCCGGCTTCCTGCACCCTGACGTCGTCGACCACCACGTCCAGCTCGGCGTGCTGCAGCGCCTCGGAGGTGTGCTGCGTGATCGTCGCGGCGGCGGCGCGGGCGTCCATGCGGTGCTCCTCAGTCTTCTGCTGTCGGCGGGCCGGGCACGCACAGGTGCCCGCGGCGTGCTGCCCCGGGGTGAACAGCCTACCGTCTGCGAGGATGCACCCATGCCCCCCGCCGCCACCTCCCGCCGCACCCTCCTGCGCGTGGGAGCCGGCGTCGCCACCGGAGCGCTGCTCGCGGGCTGCAGCGGCGAGCGGCTGCGCACCCCGTGGTCGCCGGACCCCTCGACCGACGCCCTCGAGGGTCGCGCGAGCCCGGACCTCCCCCTGCTGCGGGAGGTCCGCCACCGGGTCTCGGGCTACCGCGACCTGCTCGCGGGCACCCGCCCGACCGGGCAGGGCCGGCAGCTGGCGCGCACCCTGGACGAGGTGTGGACGACGCAGGAGGAACGCCTCGACCTGGTCCTGCGGGCGCTCGACGGCAGCAGCGCGCAGGACGGCGAGGACGTGGCGGCGACCACCGCGCCGGGGGACGACGCCGCGGTCACCTCGACCGGCCCGACGGAGCTGGTGGAGGTCGGGCGCAGGGTGCGGGACGACCTGTCGACCATGCTCGAGGCCGTCGCGACCTCCACCTCGGTGCACCGTCCCATGCTCCTGTCGCTCGCGGCCCAGCACCTGGCGAGCGCAGACCGCCTGGGGGCCGGCACGGACTGGCCCCCGCTCGTCGGACCCACCGGGACCGCGGCGGTCCCGGTCCTGGCCCGCACCCGTCCCGCCGTCTTCGCGCTGGAGGTGGTCACGGCGCGCTCCGGCGGGGAGGAGCGGGAGCGCTACGAGCAGGTGCTGGCCCCGCTGCGCTCGGTCACCCGCTCCCTCGTCACGCTGGCGGGGGACGCCGCCCCGGTGCCACCGCTGGGCTACGACCTCCCCGAGCCGCTCGCCGACGGCGAGCAGCGCCTCGCGCTCGCGCGGGCCGTGGTGCAGGACATCGCACCGGCGGTCCTGACGGTCGCCGACCGCGCCGGGTCGGACGTGGAGCAGGTGGAGTCCTCCCTGCGGCTCGTCCTGGAGGCCGACCTCTGGGCGGACCGGCTGGGTGTGCCCGCGCAGCCCTTCCCGGGCATGAGCCTGCCCTGAGCCGTCCTCCCCGGCCGGAGGGCTCGGTGACCGTAGGGTGAGCGCCATGGCACTGACGTTCGTGACCTCACCCACCGCGCAGGAGTGGGACGACCTCATCGCCGCCACACCGGCGGGCGGCAACATCTTCCAGAGCCACGAGATCGGGGAGGTCAAGCGCCTGGCCCGATGGGTCCCGCGCCACGCCGTGGTCGACGGCGTCGCGCTGACCATCCACGAGAAGGTCGCACCGGGGTTCGGCAAGGTCTGGTACGCCCCGAAGGGCCCGTGCGTCGCCGAGGTGGACCGACTCGCCGCGCTGCTCCCGGACCTGTGGGAGCGCGCGCGGGCGGAGGGTGTGCTCTTCGTCCGGATCGAGCCCGAGATCCCGGAGACCCCCGAGAGCCTCGAGGCGATGAGGTCCCTGGGCCTGGTCCGTACCGACCCCGTCCAGCCGCACTCCTCGACGGTCGTCTTCCCGCTGCCCGAGGACGAGGACGAGCTGCTCGCCGCCTACCCCGCCAAGACCCGCAACATGGTGCGCCGCGCCATGCGGGACGGCGTGGAGGTCGTCCGCGCGCAGGACGTGCCGGAGACGTACGAGACGATGTGGCAGCTGTGGCAGGACGTCGTCCGCGACCAGCAGCTGGGGGTGCGCAGCAAGGACTACCACGTGAGCTCCTGGCAGACCCTCGTGCGCGGCGGCCACGCCCAGGTGCTCGTCGCGAGCGCGCACGGCCAGCCGGTCGCCTGGGCCCTGGTCACCACCATCGGCGAGCACGCCGAGTACAAGGAGGGCGCCAGCCTGCGCGACCGGCCGGTCCCCGGCGCGAGCCAGCTCGTGCAGTACGAGGGGATGCGCTGGGCCATCGGGCGCGGCGCGCGCACCTACGACCTGGTCGGCGTCCCGCACTCCAGCCGGCTCGACGACCCCAGTCATCCCCGGCACGGCATCGGCAAGTTCAAGCGCGGCTTCACCAAGGAGGTCACCGACTGGGTGGGCGCCTGGGACCTGGTGCTGCGCCCCCGCCGGTATGCCGTGTGGGAGCGGATCGGCGAGCGCGTCGTCGCGCGCCTGCAGCGGCGGGAGCCCGGCGACGCCTTCTGGTGAGCCCAGGCCTGAACCTGCCCTGAGCCGTCCCGCCCGGCGAGGCAGACTGGGGGCCATGCCGAACCGTCTCGCCAGCAGCACCTCGCCCTACCTCCTGCAGCACGCGGACAACCCCGTGGACTGGTGGGAGTGGGGCGAGGACGCCTTCGAGCAGGCGCGACACCGCGGGGTGCCCGTCCTGCTGTCCGTGGGGTATGCCGCCTGCCACTGGTGCCACGTCATGGCGCACGAGTCCTTCGAGGACGAGGAGGTGGCCCAGGTCCTGCGCGAGGGCTACGTGGCGGTCAAGGTGGACCGCGAGGAGCGCCCGGACGTCGACGCCGCCTACATGAGCGCCACCACGGCGCTCACCGGGCACGGGGGCTGGCCGATGACGTGTCTGCTCACGCCCACGGGTGAGCCGTTCTGGGCGGGGACCTACCTGCCGAAGGACGACCTGCTGCGCCTGCTGCGTGCCGCCGCTCGGCAGTGGACGTCGGAGCGGGGCCGGATGGAGGAGGGTGCCGACCAGATGGCCGCGCGGCTGCGGGAGGCGCACGCGCGCGCCGGGGCCGCCGGGGGTGTGGGCGAGATCGACCTCGCCCGTGCGGTGGCCGATCTGGCCTCCGACCACGACCCTCAGTGGGGAGGGTTCGGCGGGGCGCCGAAGTTCCCGCCGTCCATGGTCCTGGCGTTCCTCCTGCGCCACCACGCCCGCACCGGGGCCGAGGACGCGCTGACGATGGTGCGGAGCACCTGCGAGCACCTCGCCCGGTCCGGCACCTACGACCAGGTCGGTGGCGGCTTCGCGAGGTATGCCGTGGACCGCGCCTGGGCGGTCCCGCACTTCGAGAAGATGCTCTACGACAACGCGCTGCTGCTGGGGGTCTACACCGACCTGGCCCGGACCGACGAGACCTCGCGTCCCTGGGCCGAGCGCGTCGTGCGGGAGACGGTCGAGTGGCTCGTCCGCGAGCTGTGGACCGAGCAGGAGGCCTTCGCCAGCTCGCTGGACGCCGACACCGAGGGGGTGGAGGGGGCGACCTACACCTGGACCCGGGCAGAGCTGGCAGCCGCCCTCGGACCCGAGGACGGCGAGGCGGCCGCCGACCTGCTCGGGGTCACCGGGACCGGCACGGTGGAGCACGGGCGGTCCACGCTGCAGCTGCGCTCGGACCCCCACGACCGCGCGTGGTTCGCCGGGGTCCGGCAGCGCCTGGACGTCGCCCGGAGCCTGCGACCCCAGCCGGGCCGGGACGACAAGGTCGTGACCGCCTGGAACGGGCTCCTGGTCGGTGCGCTGGCGCACGCGGGCTGGGTGTTCGGGGAGGAGGACTGGGTCGACCTCGCCGCACGCTGCGCCCGCTTCCTCCTGGACATCCACGTCGTCGACGGGCGCCTGCGACGCAGCTCGCGGGACGGCGTCGTGGGCCGCTCGCTGGGCGTGGCCGAGGACGTGGGCAACCTCGCCGACGGCCTTCTGGCGCTGCACCGGGCGACCGGGGACCCCCGGTGGCTCGACGAGGCCGACCACCTCCTCGACCGCGCCCTCGACCTCTTCGGTGAACCGGACGGAGGCTTCGCGGCCACGGGGCGCGACGGCGAGCAGCTCTTCCTCGCCCCGTCGGCCACCGGCGACAACGCCGAGCCGGGAGGGCTGTCCGCCCTCACGGTCGCGCTCGTGCGGGCCGGCGCGCAGGGCTCCCGCGCGGACCGGTTGGACCGCGCCCGTCAGGCCCTCGCACGGGTCGCGGCCACCGCGCAGCAGGCGCCGCGCTTCGCCGGGTGGTCCCTGGTGGCGGCCGAGGAGCTGGCCGCCGGACCGGTCACGGTGCACCTGGGGGCCCGCCCGGGCGCCGACCTGGCGCGGGCCGCGGGCCGCACCCCGGTGGGCACCCTCGTCGTCCGTCCCACGACCGGTGGCGGTGACCCCGCCACGGAGGTCGGCCCCGGCCTGGCGCTGGTCTGCCGAGGGACGGTGTGCGGTCTGCCGTCCGCCGACCCGGCCGACCTCCCCTGACGACACCGACGACCCTGACGACACCGGAGAGACTGACGACACCGACGACGGTGACGACGGTGACGGCGCTGGGCGACGCCGCACCGCGCCCGCGGCGGCCCTCCGGCCCGGGCGCCTGCGTCTGCGAGCATGGGGGCGTGCGCATCTCCCGGGCCCTGGCCACCCTCACCGCCACGCTGGTGCTGACCTCGTGCAGCGGCGGCGACCCCGCCACCACGCAGGTGGCCCCCACCACCGAGCAGGCCGACGCGGTGACGTCGTCCGCGAGCGCACCCGCGGCGACCGACGACACCGCCGGCACCGGCTCCCCCGACGACGCGGCCGCCACGAGCACGGCGGTCGCGGGCGACTCCTCGCCCCCCACCGGGTCCGCGACGACGTCCTTGACGGCGACGGCGGCGGAGCGGACCTCGGCCGCACCCGAGAGCTCCCCCCTAGGCAGCGGGCCGGTGACCATCCTGCTGGTGGGGACCGACTCGCGGGACCCCTCCTCGATGAGCGGGCAGTCCGACACCATCATGCTGCTGCACCTGCCGGCCGACCGTGAGGACGTCGCGCTCATCTCGTTCACCCGCGACATGTGGGTGGACATCCCGGGGCTGGGCCAGGGGAAGATCAACTCGGCGTTCGCCCGGGGCGGCACCGACACGCTGCGTGCCACGGTCTCCGACCTGCTCGGTGGGGTGGAGATCGACTACGTGCTGCAGTCCAACTTCCAGGGGTTCATCAACCTCACCCGGTGGTTGGAGGGTTTCGAGGTCGACAACCAGCACGCCTCCTCGGTGGTGGTCGGCTCCACCGGTCGGGAGGTCGTCTTCCCGGAGGGCGAGATCTGGCTGGAGAACACCGACGGGCTCATCTACGCCCGGCAGCGCCAGACGCTGCCCCTGGGGGACCTCGACCGCACCGAGCGTCAGCGGGCGGTGATGATCGGGATGATGGAGCGGCTGCAGGAACGCCTCGAGGAGGACCCGCAGGACTTCCCGGAGCTGGTGGCCAACCTGAGGGACAACGTCAAGGTGACCGGGGACCTCGACGTCGCCGACTTCGTCGCGCTCGCCCCGCTGCTCACCGAGCTCGACCCCGAGGACACCATCTCGCTCATGGTGCCCCTCACCGGCTTCGACATGGTCCAGGGTCAGTCGGTCAACGTCGTCGACCGCGAGCAGACCGCGGCGCTGGGGCAGGCGGTCCGCAAGGACTCCCTCGAGGCCTACGTCGAGCGCTGGGGAAGCGGCTACGCCCCCGGCGGGTGACGCGGGAGCCGGACGGTGTCAGCCCGCGAGCTGCACCCAGGTGTCGTAGCCGAGCTTGGCGACGAAGGCGACGAGGACCACCACGAAGAAGACCCGCACGAACCTGCTGCCCCGTGAGACCGCCACCCTGGCTCCGAGATAGCCGCCGACGACGTTCGAGGCGCCCATGAGCAGCCCGACCGACCAGATCACCGCCCCCTGCGGGACGAACACGGCCAGCGCCGCGAGGTTGGTGGCGAGGTTGGCGATCTTGGCCTTCGCGCTCGCCTCGAGGAACCCGTACCCCAGGATGCTGACCAGCGCGAAGACAAAGAACGAGCCCGTCCCGGGACCCAGCGCACCGTCGTAGGCGCCCACCACCAGCCCGATGAGGACGGCCCACGCCAGGTGCCGCCGCCGTGAGTGGGCGAAGCGCAGCGTCTGCATCTGCCCCATGGACGGCTTCAGGAGCGTGTAGGCCCCCACCGCCACCAGGACGACCAGGATGAGCGGGGTGAAGGCGGCCTTGGGGATGTGGAAGGCCAGCGCCGCACCGGCCGCGCTGCCGCAGAGCGCGGCACCCGCCAGGGGGAGCGCGGTGCGCAGGTCGGGCCGGATGCGGCGCAGGTAGGTGAGGGAGCTGGTGGTGGTGCCGCAGATCGAGCCCAGCTTGTTGGTGGCCAGCAGCTGCACCGGGGTCGCGCCCGGCAGCGCGAGGAGCAGCGCCGGGAGCTGCACCAGCCCGCCACCGCCGACGACGGCGTCGATGAACCCGGCAGCGAGGCCGGCGAGCGCGAGGAGGAGCAGGACCCGTGGCTCCAGGTCGAGCGAGGCCAGCACCGAGGGGTCGGTGCTCAGCCCGGGCTCGGGGCCGTGCCCCGCACCTCGGCCAGGACCTCGGTGACGCCGGCCTCGACCGGCACCTCACGGCGCTCGCCGGACCGGCGGTCCTTGAGCTCGACGACCCCGTCCGCCAGGCCCTTGCCCACCACGACGATCGTCGGGACGCCGAGCAGCTCGGCGTCCTTGAACTTCACCCCGGGGCTCACCTTGGCCCGGTCGTCGAAGATCACCTCGAGGCCCTGCGCGGCGAGCTCGGCCACCAGACCCTCGGCGTGGTCGAAGACGGCCTGGTCCTTGCCCGTGGCGACGACGTGGACGTCGGCGGGCGCCAGCTCGCGGGGCCACACGAGACCGAGGTCGTCGTGCGTCGCCTCGGCGACGGCCGCCACGGCACGGGACACGCCGACCCCGTAGGACCCCATGGTCACGGTGACGAGCTTGCCGTTCTCGTCGAGCACCCGCAGGTCCAGCGCCTCGGCGTACTTGCGGCCGAGCTGGAAGATGTGACCCATCTCGATGCCGCGCGCGAGCGTGAGCGGGCCGGCACCGTCCGGGCTCGGGTCGCCCTCGCGGATCTCGCCGGCCTGGATGGTCCCGTCGGCGGTGAAGTCCCGGCCCACCACGAGGTCGAAGACGTGCTTGCCGTGCTCGTCCGCACCCGTCACCCAGGCCGACCCCTCGGCCACCGAGGGGTCGAGGAGGTACCTGATGCCGGACTCGCGCTCCTCCCCCAGCACGCCGGGGCCGATGTACCCCTTGGCCAGCATCGGGTAGGCCGCGAAGTCGGCCTCCTCGAAGGGCCGCCAGGTGGCGGGGGCGACCTGGGCCTCGAGCCGCTTGGCGTCGACCTCGCGGTCGCCCGGCAGGCCGATGGCGAGCGGCTCGGTGCTGCCGTCGGGGTGGGTCAGCAGGACGACGACGTTCTTCAGCGTGTCGGCCGCCGTCCAGGGCCGGCCGTCGGCCCGCGGGTGCAGGGCGTTGCCCTGGGCCACGAGGGTCGCGATGGTGGGGCTGTCGGGGGTGTCCTCGACGTGGGCGGCCGGCGTCGACGCCACCGTGGCCTCGTCGACGGGCGGCGCCTGGGGCACCACGACAGCCTCGACGTTCGCGGCATACCCGGACTCCTCGCAGCGCACGAAGGTGTCCTCCCCCACCGGGCTCACGGCGAGGAACTCCTCGCTGGCCGAGCCGCCCATGGCCCCGGAGTCGGCGTGCACGACGACGTAGTCGAAGCCGAGCCGGTCGAAGATCCGGACGTAGGCCGCACGGTGCCGCTGGTAGGCCTCCTCCAGCCCGTCGTCGCCGACGTCGAAGGAGTAGGAGTCCTTCATGACGAACTCGCGGCCGCGCAGCAGCCCGGCGCGGGGCCGCGCCTCGTCGCGGTACTTCGTCTGGATCTGGTAGAGGGTGAGCGGCAGCTCCTTGTAGGAGCTGAACATGTCCTTGACCGCGAGGGTGAACATCTCCTCGTGCGTGGGCCCGAGCAGCATGTCGACGCCCTTGCGGTCCTGCAGCCGGAAGAGGTTCGGACCGTACTCGGTCCACCGGCCGGTCGCCTCGTAGGGCTCGCGCGGCAGCAGCGCCGGGAAGGACAGCTCCTGGCCGCCGATGGCGTCCATCTCCTCGCGCACCACGCGCTCCACGTTGCGCAGCACCCGCAGCCCGAGCGGCATCCAGGAGTAGACGCCCGGCGCGGCACGCCGGACGAAGCCCGCGCGGACGAGCAGCTTGTGCCCCGGCAGCTCGGCGTCGGCCGGGTCCTCGCGCAGGGTCCGCAGGAAGAGGGTCGACAGGCGCAGGGGGCGCGTCACGGCAGGGCACTCCTCGGTGGTCGGTGTGCAGGGGTATACCGGTGTCCCGGCGCTACGAGGGTACCTGCCGGGATCGGCGGGTCTCGACGGGATTTGGTGGCGGCCGTCCTCGCGTCGTCGGGGCGCCGGGGTCAGCGGGTCGAGGCCACCTCGGTCACGCCCGCCAGCAACCGGTCCACGTCGTCGGTGCTGGTGTAGGGCGCCATCCCCACGCGCACCCCACCGGCCGGCCCGAGGCCGAGACGGTGGGACAGCTCCCAGGCGTAGAAGTGCGAGGCGGGGGCGTTGACGCCGAGCCCCGCCAAGTGGCGGTGCACCGCGGACGGCTCCACGCCCTCGAGGGTGAAGAGCAGCGTCGGGGTGCGGCGGGCTGCCCGGGACCAGAGGGTCAGTCCCTCGATCCCCCGCAGGCCCTCCTCCGTGCGCTCGCGCAGGGCGTCCTCGTGCTCCTCCACCGCGGCGAAGGCGCTGGTGAGACGCTCCGGGCGGGAGGCCCCCTCGCCCCAGCCGGCGATGACGTCGACGGCCGCGGTGGTGCCGGCCAGCAGCTCGTAGGGCAGGGTGCCGAGCTCGAACCGCTCGGGGACGGCGTCGCTGGAGGGCACGAGCTTGTCGGGACGCCACTGCCCGAGCAGGCCGGGGCGGGCCGCCAGGACCCCCAGGTGCGGGCCGAAGAACTTGTACGGCGAGCAGGAGACCAGGTCGACGCCCAGCGCCTCCCGGTCCACGCGGGCGTGCGCGGCCAGGTGCACGGCGTCGAGGTGCACCAGGGCCCCGGCCTCGTGGGCCGCGTCGGCGATGGCCGGCACGTCCGGCCGGGTCCCGAGCAGGTTCGAGGCGCCGGTCACGGCGACGAGCCGGGTGCGCGTCGACAGCACCGCGGTGACGGCCTCGACCGGCAGCTCACCGGTCGAGGGGTCCGCCTCGGCCCACCGGACCGTGGCGCCGGCGGCCTCCGCGGCGAGCACCCACGGGCGGATGTTGGCGTCGTGGTCCAAGGAGCTCACCACGACCTCGTCACCGGGTCCCCAGCCCTGGGCGCGGGCCAGGGTCCGCGCGAGGTCCATCGTCAGCGCCGTCATGCTGCGCCCGAGGACGACGTCCCCCGGCTCGACCCCCAGCAGGTCGCCCAGCGCGCGGCGTGCCCCGTCGACGACGTCCGCGGCGCGCCGCTCGCTGCTCGTCACCACGCCCCGGTTGGAGATGGCGCTGGTCAGCGTCGAGGCGACCGCCTCCGCGACGGCCTGCGGGGTCTGCGACCCACCAGGGCCGTCGAAGAACGCGGTCCCGGACCGCAGGGCCGGGAACTGGGCACGGACGGCGGTGTGGTCGAACGGCATACCCGTCACCCTAGGCCGGGCCCGCGCCGGTCGTGTGATGACATGGGGCGCATGACGCCGACCCCCTCCGCCACCGACCCGCACCGCTGGCTCGAGGAGGTCGAGTCGCCCCAGGCCCTGGACTGGGTGCGCGAGCGCTCGGCGAGCAGCGAGGAGACGCTGCGCAGCAGCCCGGCCTTCCCCGGGCTGCACGACGGCATCCGGGACGCCTTGGAGGCCAGCGACCGCATCCCCCTGGTCGGCCAGGCCGGCGACCACCTCTACGGGTTCTGGACCGACGCGGAGCACCCCCGCGGCGTGTGGCGGCGCACCACCTGGGAGTCCTACCGCACCGACGACCCGCGGTGGGAGGTCCTCGTCGACGTCGACGCCCTGGCCGAGGACGAGGACGTGCCGTGGGTGTGGCAGGGGGCGAGCCTGCTGCGCCCGTCGCACGACCGGGCCCTGGTGCACCTGTCCCGCGGCGGCTCGGACGCCGGCACCACCCGGGAGCTGGACCTCGCCACCGGGCGGTTCGTCACCGGGCCCGAGGGCTTCGCCAAGCCCGAGGCCAAGGGGCGGCTGACCTGGCGGGACCGCGACCACGTCTACCTCACCACGGCCGACGACCCGACCGGCGCGACCCGTTCGGGCTACCCGCGGACGGTGCGGCTGTGGCGCCGCGGCACCCCGGTGGCGGACGCGCAGGTCGTCCACACCGTCGGTGAGGAGGACCTCGGGGTGTTCGTGCACCACGACCAGGAGCGCGACCAGACCGTGCTCACCCGGGTCCCGGCCTTCTACCGCGAGCAGGCGCTCGTCCTGACCGCCGAGGGGGTGCAGGCGCTGGACCTGCCCGAGACAGCCTCGATCTCCGTGCACGGGGACCAGGTCGCGGTCGAGCTGCGCCACGCCTGGCGTCCCCGGCCCGGGCTGGAGTACGCACCGGGCGCCCTGGTGGTGGCCCCGCTGCCGGCCGTGCTGACGGACCCGGCCACGGCGCCGTGGACCTGCCTCGTCGCCCCGGACGAGCGCTCCGCCCTGGTCGGCCTCAGCTGGACCGCCCACCAGCTCGTCACGACCACCCTGCAGGAGGTGCGGCATACCGTCCAGGCGCACCGCAGGACGGAGCAGGGGTGGGTCACCACCGACCTCACCGACGCGCTGGAGGTCGGCCTGCGGACCGTGAGCCTGTCGGCGGTCGACGACCACGAGAGCGACGACCTGTGGGTCGTCACGACCGGCTTCCTCGACCCGATGACCCTCTCCCTGGCCCATCTCGAGGAGGCCGACGAGCTGCGGCTCGAGCCCCTGCGGCACGCGCCGCGGCGCTTCGACGCCAGCGGCCTCGAGGTGACCCAGCAGTGGGCCACCTCGGCGGACGGCACCCGGGTCCCCTACTGGCAGGTGGGTCCCGCCGACCTGCCCGGGGACGGCTCCACCCCCACGGTGCTGCACGGCTACGGCGGCTTCGAGCACGCGCTCACCCCGGCCTACGACCCCATCGTCGGCCGGGCCTGGCTGGCGCACGGTCATGTGCACGTCGTCGCCGGCATCCGCGGGGGTGGGGAGTTCGGCCCGCGCTGGCACCAGGCGGCCCTCCAGGAGCAGCGCCCGCGGGCCTACGAGGACTTCGTCGCGGTCGCCCGCGACCTCGTCGCCCGCGGCGTCACCTCCGTGCCCCGTCTGGGGACGACCGGGCGCAGCAACGGCGGGCTGCTGGTGGGCAACATGCTCACCGGCTACCCGGAGGACTTCGGGGCGGTCGTCTGCCAGGTGCCGCTGCTCGACATGGGGCGCTACCACCACCTGCTGGCCGGGGCCTCGTGGATGGCGGAGTACGGCGACCCCGACGACCCCGAGCAGTGGGAGTGGCTGCAGACCTTCTCCCCCTACCAGCGCTTCGACCCCGACCGTCCGACCCCGCCGGTCTACCTCGCGACCTCGACCCGCGACGACCGGGTGCACCCCGGCCACGCCCGCAAGATGGCGGCGCTGCTGGAGGAGCACGGGCGCGACGTGACCTACTGGGAGAACACCGAGGGTGGGCACGGGGGCGCCAGCACCGCCGCGCAGTGGGCGACCTGGCACGCCCTGGCGTGGGCCTTCCTGCACGAGCGGCTCACCGGCTGAGGCGCGCCGCCGCAGCACCGCTCAGAGCAGGACCGTGGCGAAGGTGCCCGTCTGCACCATGCCGACCCGGCGGTAGGTCGCCAGGGCCGGGGCGTTGAAGTCGTTGACGTAGAGCGTGACGACCGGGGCGACGTGCCGGATGGTGTGCTCCACCACGGAGGCCATCGCGGGCGCCGCCACCCCCTGGCCGCGCCAGCGCGGGTTCACCCAGACCCCCTGCACCTGCGCCACCCCGAGCGCCACCGAGCCCAGGTCGGCCTTGAAGACGACCTCCCCGTCCTCCACCCGCACCAGCGTGTGCCCCTGGTCGACGAGACCGGCCACGGCGCGACGGTATGCCGTGGCGTTGCCGCGGTAGGGCGGGTAGCCGATCTCCTCGGTGAACATCGCCGCGGCGGCGGGGAGCACCAGGTCGACCTCCTCGGGGCGCGCCGGCCGCACCAGCGGGTCCAGCGGCACGCCGACCTCGCTCGGCAGGGCCTGCATCGTCATCACCGGCTGGTTGCGGCGCACCTCGCGCGGCTCGCCCCAGTGGCGGCGCAGCCGGCCCCACAGGTCCAGCACCTGGTCGGCCGGGCCGAAGACGGAGCTCGCGGTGGCGCGCCGCTTGACCACCGCCCCCGCCAGCGCCCCCAGCGCCCGCGGGCTCGCGCCGACCGGCACCACGTTGGCCGCGCACCAGCACAGGGCGTGCTCACCCCCGGCCTCGTAGCCGTAGAGGGGTCCACGGGTGCCGACGAGACCGCTCTCCCGGATGCGCGCGGCCACGAAGACGTTGCTCACCGGGTCCTCCGCGCACACGTCCAGAGCACGTCGGGCGTCCTGCAGACCGTAGGCGCGCACGCTCGACGTCCCGGAGCCGAGGGTGCGCAGCATGGTCCCAGCCTGCCCCACCCGTGGCGCTCGTGCGACACCGGCCCGCGCGGCACCCTCGACCAGCCCCGACGTCCGGCTCCGTGCCCTTGCGGGACAGGTCCGGGCAGGGCAGGATCGGGAGGCACCACGGGACGTCCACCACCGGAAGGCCACCATGCAGCCTCGCCCACTCGACCCCGCCAGCCGCGAGCAGGCGATCCAGACCCTCAAGGAGTCGGGTGCGGGCGGCCGACCGCTCGACGTGCTGGTCATCGGGGGTGGGGTCACGGGTGCCGGGGTGGCGCTCGACGCGGCCACCCGCGGGCTGTCCACGGTCATCGTCGAGGCGCAGGACTGGGCGTCCGGAACCTCGCAGTGGTCGACCAAGCTCGTGCACGGCGGCCTGCGCTACCTGCAGATGCTCGACTTCAAGCTCGTGCACGAGGCGCTCACCGAGCGCGGCCTGCTGCTCAAGACCCTGGCCCCGCACCTCGTCAAGCCGATGCCGTTCCTCATCCCCCTGGAGCACCGGGTGTGGCAGCGCGCCTACTACGGAGCCGGCGTCACCCTCTACGACGTGCTGGCCAACATCATGCCCGGGCGGCGTGCCCTGCCCATCCACCAGCACACCACCCGGGGCGGGCTGAGCAAGCAGTTTCCCGACCTGCGTCACGACACCGCCATCGGCGCGGTCAAGTACTACGACGCCACCGTCGACGACGCCAGGCTCGTCTCCACCCTGGTGCGCACGGCGCACACCTACGGCGCGCGGGCCGCGAGCCGCACCGAGGTCGTCAGCATCGTCAAGGACGAGCACGGCAAGGCCGTCGGTGCCCAGCTCGTCGACCTCGAGACCGGTGAGCGCTTCGAGGCACGCGCCGAGCACGTCATCAGCTGCACCGGCGTGTGGACCGACGACGTCTCGGGGCTCGCCGACACCGACGGCGGCCTGAACGTGCTGGCCTCCAAGGGCATCCACCTCGTCATCCCCCGCGAGCGCATCCAGGGCACCTCGGGCCTGTTCCTGCAGACCGAGAAGTCGGTGCTCTTCTTCATCCCCTGGTCGCGCTACTGGATCCTGGGGACCACCGACACCCCCTGGGAGCTGGACCGGCAGAACCCGGTGGCCACGGCGGCGGACATCGAGTACGTGCTCGACCACGCCAACGCCGTGCTCAAGACGACCCTCACCCGGGACGACGTCGTCGGCTGGTATGCCGGTCTGCGCCCGCTGCTGCAGCCGGGCACCAAGGAGGGCACGGACTCGGCGAAGGTCAGCCGGGAGCACACCGTCGCCAGCCCCGTGCCCGGGCTCACCGTCATCGGCGGCGGCAAGCTCACGACATACCGCGTCATGGCCAAGGACGCCGTCGACTTCGCGCTCGGCGGCAAGGCAGACGACCTGCCCTGCGTCACCGACCAGATCCCGCTGCTCGGTGCGGTCGGCGAGGCCGCCATGCGGCACCGGATGCGCGCCCTGCGCGAGCAGTACGGCTGGAGCGAGCAGATGACCGACCACCTGCTCCACCGCTACGGGTCGCTGGTGGAGGAGCTGCTGGAGCTCATCGACGCCGACCCCTCCCTCGCCCGCACCCTCGAGCACTCCAGCGCCTACCTGCGCGCCGAGGTCGCCCACGCCTGCCGCACGGAGGGGGTGCTGCACCTCGAGGACCTCATGATGCGCCGCACCCGGCTCATATACGAGGCACCCCGCAAGGGCCTGGACACGGTCCCCGAGATCGCCGAGATCGCGGCGGCCGAGCTGGGCTGGGACGAGGGGAAGAAGCAGGCCGAGATCGAGGCCTACACCGCCCGCGCCGAGGCGGAGATCGCAGCCGCCGCCGAGCCGGACGACGAGAGCGCCGCCCGGGTCCGGGACCACCTCGGTGAGGTCGCCCCGCTCCAGGCGATGGGGGCGGGCAAGGACGCCTGACCCCCGGGGGTCCCGGACGCCCGTCCGGGCCCGTGAGCACAGAAAGGATCCTGCGACGTGGGAGAGATCTTCATCTCAGAGGTGCTCGGCACGATGATGCTGCTGCTCTTCGGCTGTGGTGTGGTGGCCAACGCCATCCTCCCCAAGACCAAGGGCACCGGGGGCGGCGCGAGCGCCGCCTGGCTGCTCATCAACTTCGGCTGGGGTCTCGGCGTCTTCGCCGGTGTCTACACCGCCTACAAGTCCGGGGCGCACATCAACCCGGCCGTGACCGTGGGACTCTGGGCCAACGGGTCCGAGTTCTTCCCCGGCAACCCAGATGCTGGCCTGGCGGCCGTCGAGGCCACCTTCGGCAACGCCATGGTGTACTTCGGCGGGCAGATGCTGGGCGCCTTCCTCGGTGCCGTGCTGTGCTGGGTGGCCTACAAGCAGCACTTCGACGCCGACGGCGACCCGGCGGCCAAGCTCGGGGTGTTCTCCACCGGGCCGGAGATCCGCAACTACGGCTGGAACTTCGCCACCGAGGTGATCGGCACCTTCGTCCTGGTCTTCGTCGTCATCATGTTCGGCAACACCCCGTCCGGTCTGGGCCCGTTGGCCGTGGCCCTGCTCGTCGTCGGTATCGGAGCCAGTCTCGGCGGCCCGACCGGCTACGCCATCAACCCGGCACGTGACCTCGGTCCGCGCATCGCGCACGCCGTCCTGCCCATCCCGGGCAAGGGCACCAGCGACTGGGGCTATTCGTGGGTCCCCGTCGTGGGCCCACTCGTCGGTGGTGTCCTCGCCGGACTCGTCGCCGCCATGTACGGGTGAGACCACACGACAAACCTCTGGATCCAGTGACCGCACCCCACCCCATGCACAACGACGTGAAGGAGCGCATCCATGGCTGACTACGTCCTGGCGATCGACCAGGGAACCACCAGCACCCGTGCCATCGTGTTCACCAAGAGCGGAGAGATCCACTCGGTCGGGCAGAAGGAGCACGAGCAGATCTTCCCGAAGGCCGGATGGGTCGAGCACGACCCCGCCGAGATCTGGCAGAACACCAAGGAGGTCATCGGCATCGCCCTGGGCAAGGGCGGTATAGGCAACGACGAGCTGGCGGCCATCGGCATCACCAACCAGCGGGAGACCGCGGTGGTCTGGGACAAGACCACCGGCGAGGCCGTCTACAACGCCATCGTCTGGCAGGACACCCGGACCGACAAGGTCGTCGCCGAGCTGGCGGGCGAGGAGGGTGCGGACAAGTACAAGCACATCTGCGGGCTCCCCCTCGCGACGTACTTCTCCGGACCCAAGGTCAAGTGGATCCTCGACAACGTCGAGGGTGCGCGGGAGAAGGCCGAGGCCGGTGACCTCCTCTTCGGCAACACCGACAGCTGGACGGTCTGGAACCTCACCGGCGGCACCGAGGGGGGCGTGCACGTCACCGACGTGACCAACGCCTCCCGCACCATGCTCATGGACCTGCAGTCGCTCAGCTGGTCCGAGCAGGTGGCCTCCGACATGGGCATCCCGCTGTCGATGCTGCCGGAGATCAGGTCCTCGGCGGAGGTGTACGGCGAGAGCACCAAGCTGCACGTGCCGATCGCGGGCATCCTCGGCGACCAGCAGGCCGCGACCTTCGGGCAGGCCTGCTTCGAGAAGGGCATGAGCAAGAACACCTACGGCACGGGCAACTTCATGCTGCTCAACACCGGGACCGAGATCGTGCCGAGCGAGAACGGCCTGCTCACCACGGTGTGCTACAAGATCGGTGACCAGGACGCCGTGTATGCCCTGGAGGGCTCGATCGCCGTGACCGGTTCCCTCGTGCAGTGGCTGCGGGACAACATCGGCCTCATCTCGGACGCGCCGGAGATCGAGCAGCTGGCGCAGCAGGTCGACGACAACGGCGGTTGCTACATCGTGCCGGCCTTCTCCGGGCTCTTCGCGCCCTACTGGAAGGACGACGCCCGCGGGGCCATCGTGGGTCTGACCCGCTACGTCAACAGGAACCACATCGCCCGCGCCGCCCTGGAGTCCACCGCCTTCCAGACCCGCGAGGTCGCCGACGCGATGAACGCCGACTCCGGTGTCGAGCTGACCGAGCTGCGGGTGGACGGCGGCATGGTCGCCAACGAGACCCTCATGCAGTTCCAGGCCGACATCCTGGGGGTCGACGTCGTGCGCCCCAAGGTGGCGGAGACGACGGCGCTCGGGGCCGCCTACGCCGCCGGCATCGCCGTGGGGTTCTTCAGCGGTGAGCAGGACGTCATCGACAACTGGGAAGAGGGCCAGCGCTGGAGCCCCCGGATGAAGGACGCCGAGCGTGACCGGCTCTACCGCCAGTGGAAGAAGGCCGTGACCAAGACCTTCGACTGGGTCGACGAGGACGCCGAGGCCGCCGAGGAGGCTGCCGAGGAGGCCGACACCGCCTGACCGGCATCGATTCGGTCACGATCCGGCCCGGGTGAGCACGTCTCGCCCGGGCCGGACGTATGGTGCGCGCATGAAGAACTCCTTCCTTCCCGTGATCGCGGCCAGCGCCCTGGCCTTCTCCCTCGCCGCCTGCGGCTCCGACGACGGCGGCAGCGAGGCCGGTGGCGGCGACGCGGCCGGCGCCGACCTCGACCTCGTGACCGACGGCACCCTGACCGTCTGCTCCGAGGTCCCCTACGAGCCCTTCGAGATGGAGGACCCCGACAGCGAGTCGGGCTACACCGGTTTCGACATCGACCTCATGCAGGCCATCGCCGACGGCATGGAGCTCCAGCTGGAGGTCAAGGACTCCTCCTTCGACGCCCTGGAGTCCGGCCTGGCCCTGAACTCGGGCGACTGCGACGTCGCGGCGTCGGCGATGACCATCACCGAGGACCGCCAGGAGAACCTCGCCTTCTCCGAGGGCTACTACGACTCGCAGCAGTCGCTGCTGGTCCCCGAGGACTCGGACATCACCGGTATCGACGACCTGGCCGGCCGGCGCGTGGCCGTCCAGCAGTCCACGACGGGAGAGGCCTACGCCAAGGACAACGCCGCTGAGGCGACCATCACCGCCTTCCCCGGCAATCCAGAGATGTTCCAGGCCATCCAGGCCGGGCAGGTCGACGCCATCCTCCAGGACCTGCCGGTCAACGTGGAGAACGCACGGCAGGGCGGCTTCACGATCGTCGAGGAGTACTCCACCGACGAGCAGTACGGCTTCGCCATGCAGCAGGACAACACCGCCCTCGTGGAGGCCGTGAACGAGCAGCTGACCGCGCTGCGTGACGGCGGGGAGTACGACGAGATCTACGACACGTACTTCAGCGCAGAGGACTGAGTCGGCGCCCCGGATGCTCTCCATGACCCGCACCCAGCGCCAGCGGGGGGTACGAGTATCGCTGTACGCCCTGTTCGTCATCCTGGTCGGTGGCCTCTGGTTGGTCGCCGACCAGGAGGCGATCCGCGACAACTTCTTCATGCGCGAGGGGTTCACCGAGAACTGGCAGGCCTTCGTCACCATCGGTGCGAAGAACACCATCCTCTACACGCTCATCGCCTTCGTCGGCGGTTTCGTGCTGGCCGTGCTGCTCGTGCTCATGAAGCTCGCTCCGATCGCACCCTTCCGGTGGCTGGCCACCGCCTACATCGAGCTCTTCCGCGGGCTGCCCGCGCTGGTCGTCATCCTCTTCATGGCCTTCGGCGTGCCGATCGCCTTCGGGTGGCGGCCACCCGGAGGGACGATCGGCGCCGGTCTGGTGGCCCTCATGCTCGTGGCCGCTGCCTACATGGCCGAGACCCTCCGGGCCGGCATCGAGGCGGTGCCCAAGGGGCAGACGGAGGCGGCGCGCTCCCTGGGGATGAGTGGCCCCTGGACCATGGCCACGGTCGTCATGCCCCAGGCGCTGCGCATCGTCATCCCCCCGCTGACCAACGAGCTGGTCATCCTCATCAAGGACACGTCCCTGCTCTTCGTCGTCGGGATGGCGGCCAACGAGAAGGAGCTCACCACCATGGCGCGCGACTTCATGACCAGCGGGCCCTCGGCCGGCACCGCCACCAGTCTGGTCTTCGCCTGCCTGATGTACCTCGTGATCACCCTGCCGCTGACCCGCGTGGTCGCGTGGCTCGAGCGCCGACAGAAGAGGTCCCGCTGATGACGCCCCGGCTGCACCCGACCCAGGAGATCGACCACGGCGCGCCGGCGATCGAGGTCCGCGACCTGCACAAGTCGTTCGGCGACAACCACGTCCTCACCGGCATCGACTTCCACGTCGACGCGGGCCAGGTCGTCTGCGTCATCGGCCCGTCCGGCTCCGGCAAGTCGACGCTGCTGCGGTGCGTCAACCGATTGGAGGAGCCCACCTCGGGACAGGTGCTCATCGAGGGCATCGACATCACCGACCCCGAGACCGAGCTCGACGCCGTCCGGTCCCGGATCGGCATGGTGTTCCAGCAGTTCAACCTCTTCAGCCACATGACCGTCCTGCGCAACCTCACCATCGCCCAGCAGCGGGCGAAGAAGCGCAGCCGGAGAGAGGCCGAGGAGGTCGCCCGCGCCAACCTCGACCGGGTCGGACTGTCGGACAAGGTCGACGCCTACCCGGCCCACCTGTCCGGTGGCCAGCAGCAACGCGTGGCCATCGCCCGGGCGTTGTCCATGGACCCGGACATGATGCTCTTCGACGAGCCCACCTCGGCGCTGGACCCCGAGCTGGTCGGCGACGTGCTCGACGTCATGAAGGCCCTGGCGGGCGAGGGCATGACGATGATGGTCGTCACCCACGAGATGGGCTTCGCGCGGGAGGTCGGCGACAAGCTGGTCTTCATGGCCGACGGCGTCATCTGCGAGGAGGGCGACCCCCGCGAGGTCCTGGCGAACCCGCGCGAGACGCGCACCCAGGAGTTCCTCTCCAAGGTCCTCTAGCGACCGGGCGTCGCCTGTGGTGGTCGGCGCGACGACCACGGGCGACGCCGGTGCTGAGGGGCTCAGCGCTCGACGAGGTCCTTGAGCCGGGCCAGGCCCCGCTCGAAGTCCTTGCCGACGAGCCGGTCCATCGACAGGACCCGACCGAGCACCCGCATGACGCCGGTGTGCCGACCGGCCATGCTCCAGGTGACCAGGGTCCGCTCCTCCTCCGGCTGGGGCACGAGGTCGAAGCGGATGTCGGTGTCGGTCGGGAAGGGCTTCTCGAAGTGCAGGTCGATCTGCACCGAGCGCGGCGCCTGCGCCCCGCTGATCCGCATCGACCCGGCACCGGCCTTGGTGCTGCCGTCCCAGGCATACTCCGACCCGACCCCCGACTTGGGCCCCGAGTAGCTGCGGTGCATCCGCGGGTCCAGCGCCTCCCACGGCGACCAGTCCCGCCAGCGCCGGAAGTCGACGAGCTCGGTGAAGATCCGCTCGGGGGCCGCCCGCACGAGGATGCTGCGCGAGGCGGCGTAGGGCAGCGGCGCCAGGGCCATGCGGGTCCCTCCTGTCACTGGTCGAACCACTGGGGCTCGTCGGGGTCCGGCCAGACCAGCTCCGGCCGTTGCAGGTCGGTGTTGTCGACGATCCACTCCGGCGCCCAGGTGCGGGCCTGCAACCGGTAGAGGCGCTGCGCCTCAACGTAGCGCGCGTTCGCCGGATGCCCGGGCAGGCCGTCACCGGACACGCGGGAGCCGGGGAACCGGGCGTTGCCCCGCGGCACCGTCACCGACTCCGGCGCGGTGACCAGGCAGGTCGCGTCCCACTCGCCGCGCAGCTCCGGACGCCGCAGGAAGACCCCCTCCACGAGCAGCACGGCGTCGGAGGAGAGGGCGACCGGGTCGGCGGACACGGCTTCGTCGCGGTGGACGTCGAAGACCGCGGGCACGATGTCCTCGCCCGCCCGGAACGGCCACAGCACCGCCCGGCGCAGGGCGTCGTAATCGTAGGAGTCCTGGTAGCAGGTCAGGCCCGTGCGGCCGCGCGCGTAGCGCTCCTCACGGGGGTGGTGGAAGCCGTCCACCGAGACCGCGTGCAGCTCCCGTCCGGCCACGTGCGGGGCGAGCGCCACCAGCTCGGCCGCCAGCCGTGTCTTCCCCACCCCGTCCGGGCCGTCCAGGGCGATGACCGCGCGCTCCCCCGGGCGGACGGCGAGCATGAGCCCGAGCAGGTCGACGAGGACGAGCTGGCGCAGCGGCAGGAACCCGGGAGCAGTCACCTGCTCAAGGGTATGCGGTGGGTGTCGCCCCACTCCATGTAGACGCCGTTCTCGAGCAGCGTGGCGTCCGGCGGCGGCGGCTTCTCGACGAACCCGAAGGTGCGGTAGAGCGACCGGGCACGGGTGTTGTCGGCGCTCACGTCCAGCCAGACCCGGCGCACCCCGGGGCCGACCAACGCGTGCTCCAGCAGGTGGCGCAGGAGCAACCGGCCCAGTCCTTGACCCCGGCCCTCCGGGGCCACGACCATGCGGCGGATCTCCACGACGTCACCACCGCTGACCCCGACGAGGATGCCGAAGGCGATGACCCGGTCGAGCCGGTCGACGAGGACCCAGTGCTCGAGGTCCGGGTCCTGCAGCGCCTGCTCGTGCCAGTCGTGCCCGCCCTGGCCGAGGAAGGGGCTGGTGTCCATCGCCTCCTCGAAGCTCACCACGGCCCCGAGGTCGCTGCGGCGGGTCCGCCGCAGGTGCGACCCCACGACCAGACCACCGCGGTCCCGGCCCAAGGGGCGGTCCCGCACGTGCGGCGAGCCGCTGGCCCGCGGGGTCGTGATGACGATCATCTCGAGGTCGTCGTCGCCGTCGTTGCGCATGAAGTGCCGGGTGCGGGGCGGCACCTCGATGCCGGACTCCGGAGGCACCTGCACCTCGCGGCGCCCGAGCGTCATCGTGCCGGTGCCCGCGAGCACGTAGAAGAACTGGCGGCCCCGGTCGTGGGTGTGCGGCTGGGCGGCGGTGCCGGACGGCATGTGCTCGTGCACCACGGTCAGGTCGGTGCGGTCCACGAGGTGGAACGCGCGGCACACCTCGTGCCACGTCGACTGGCGGGCGGTCTGCCGGCTGATGGGGTCCGGTGCCATGACCAGACGTTACCCAATGGCCAGGTGCCGGCGCGTCACCCGACGGTGACGGTGGCGCCGGTCGCCGAGCCGGCGCCGTCCTCGGGCTCGCCCATCTCCTCGGCGATCCGCATGGCCTCGTCCAGCAGGGTCTCCACGATCTGGCTCTCGGGCACGGTCTTGATGACCTCGCCCTTGACGAAGATCTGTCCCTTGCCGTTGCCCGAGGCGACCCCCAGGTCGGCCTCCCGGGCCTCGCCCGGGCCGTTGACGACGCAGCCCATCACGGCCACCCGCAGCGGCACCTCGAGGCCCTCCAGGCCCGCGGTGACCTCCTCGGCGAGGGTGTAGACGTCGACCTGCGCCCGCCCGCACGAGGGGCAGGAGACGATCTCCAGCTTGCGCGGCTTGAGGTTGAGGCTCTGCAGGATCTGGTTGCCGACCTTGACCTCCTCGACAGGCGGGGCGGACAGCGAGACCCGGATGGTGTCGCCGATGCCCTGCGACAGCAGCGCCCCGAAGGCGACCGAGGACTTGATGGTGCCCTGGAACGCCGGGCCCGCCTCGGTGACCCCGAGGTGCAGCGGCCAATCGCCCCGCTCCGAGAGCATCTCGTAGGCACGCACCATGACGACCGGGTCGTTGTGCTTGACCGAGATCTTGAAGTCGTGGAAGTCGTGCTCCTCGAAGAGGCTCGCCTCCCACACCGCGGACTCCACGAGCGCCTCAGCGGTCGGCTTGCCGTACTTGTCCAGCAGCCGCTTGTCCAGCGACCCGGCGTTGACCCCGATGCGGATCGAGACGCCCGCGTCCTTGGCGGCCCGCGCGATCTGCTTGACCTGGTCGTCGAACTTGCGGATGTTGCCCGGGTTGACCCGGACGGCCGCGCACCCGGCGTCGATCGCCGCGTAGACGTACTTGGGCTGGAAGTGGATGTCGGCGATCACCGGGATCTGCGACTTCTTCGCGATCGCCGGGAGTGCGTCGGCGTCGTCCTGGCTGGGGCAGGCCACGCGCACGATGTCGCACCCGGTCGCCGTGAGCTCGGCGATCTGCTGCAGCGTCGCGTTGATGTCGGTCGTCGGCGTGGTCGTCATCGACTGGACCGAGATCGGGGCGTCGCCGCCCACCTCCACCTTGCCCACCTTGATCTTGCGGGTCGGGCGCCGGGGCGCGAGGACGGGGGGCGGGGCGGAGGGCATACCGAGCGAGATGGGGACACCAGCAGTCATGCGCCTATTGTCGCACCCCGGGCTGGTGTCTCCCTGGGTGACCGCTGGGCGCGTCAGCCGATCTGCACGGGGCGGACGATGTCGGCGTAGATGAGCAGCACGGTCATGCCCAGGAGACCGAGGGCCACGGCATACGCGACGGGCAGGGCGGCAGCCGTGTCCACCGGGCCGGGCGCGGGTCGGCGCAGCACCCGCGCCCAGGTCTTCTTCACGCCCTCCCACAGGGCCCCGGCGATGTGCCCGCCGTCCAGCGGCAGCAGGGGGATGAGATTGAAGACGAAGAGCGCCATGTTGAGCGAGGCCAGCAGGGACACCAACAGCCAGAACCGCTCTTGGGCGGTCTCCACCAGGCCGTTCAGCCCGTCGTGGGTGACCTCGCCGGCCACCCGCCCGACCCCGACGACCGACATGGGTCCGTTGGGGTCGCGCTCCTCGGCGCCGAACGCGGCCTGCGCCACGTCCACCATGCGCTCCGGCAGGGTGAGGACGATCCCCGCCGTCCCGGTGAACATCTCCCCCACGACGGGCGGGACCGAGGTGAGCGGCTGCGGCTCGTTGACGACGGTCGGGGAGGCGCCCAGGAAGCCGACCTCCCCGTAGACCAGCTCCCCCTCGTCGTCCAGCACCGGCTCCCCCTCGGCGGTCACGAGGGGTCGCTCCCGCAGCACCAGGTCGGCGGTGAGGGTCTGGGCGCTGCCGTCGCGCTCGACGACGAAGGTCGCCTGCTCGCCGGCGTTCTGGATGGCGTAGGTGGTCGAGGCCCAGTCCTCGACGGGGGTGCCGTCGACGGAGACGATGGTGTCGCCGACCTCGAACCCTGCCTCGGCCGCCGGTGAGGCGGGCTGGCCGTCGCAGTCCTCGTCCGCCACGTCCGTGTTGGCGCAGGCGGCCACCTGGCTCACGGTCGGCGTCCCGACGGAGAGGCCCTGCACGGTCAGCAGCAGGGTGATGAGCACGGCGCTGATCGCGAGGTTCATGAGGGGACCACCGGCCATGACGACGATGCGCTTCCAGACGGGCAGCCGGTAGAACACGCGGTCCTCGTCACCGGGCCCGACTTCCTCCAACGACTCCTCCCGGGCCTGCTCGACCATGAGGTGCAGCGGGTTGGAGCTGCTCGCCCGCAGCCGGCCCCCGTCGCCCGCGCGGGGCGGGAACATCCCGATCATCCGGATGTAGCCGCCGAGCGGGATCGCCTTGACGCCGTACTCGGTCTCCCCCCGGGTGCGGGACCAGAGCGTGGGGCCGAAGCCGACCATGTACTGGGTCACCCGGACCTTGAAGAGCTTGGCCGGGACGAGGTGACCGATCTCGTGCAGGGCGATGGAGACGGCGATGCCCACGAAGACCACGAGCACACCGAGCAGGTAGAGCATGCGAACCTCCTCCTCAGCCCCGGCCGGGGGACTGGATGCGGTGGGCGGCGGCACCTCGCGCCCACGTGTCGGCGGCCAGCACCTGGTCCACCGAGAGATCAACACCTGCGGCGCCGGTGGAGTTCCCGGCATGCTCCTCCACGACCGCGGCCACGGTGTCGACGATGCCGGTGAAGGGCAGCATGCCGGCGTGGAACGCGGCGACACACACCTCGTTGGCGGCGTTGTAGACGGCCGGGAAGGTGCCGCCCTCCTGACCGACCTGACGAGCGAGCCTCACCGCGGGGAAGGCCTCGTCGTCCAGCGGGATGAAGTCCCAGCTGGTGGCACGGCCCCAGTCGCAGGCCGGGGCGACGTCGGGCAGGCGGTCCGGCCAGGCCAGCCCGAGCGCGATGGGGATGTGCATGGTCGGGGGCGAGGCCTGCGCGATCGTCGAGCCGTCGACGAACTCGACCATGGAGTGCACGACCGACTGGGGGTGCACCACCACGTCGATGGCGTCGAACGGGATGTCGAAAAGCAGGTGGGCCTCGATGACCTCCAGGCCCTTGTTGACCAGGGTCGCCGAGTTGGTGGTGACCACCTGCCCCATGTCCCAAGTAGGGTGGGCCAGCGCCTGCTGCGGGGTGACCTGCGCCAGCTCGTCCCGGGTCATGCCGCGGAAGGGTCCCCCGCTGGCGGTGAGCACCAGCCGGCGCACCTCGTCCGCCCGCCCGGACCGCAGCGCCTGCGCGATGGCGCTGTGCTCGGAGTCGACCGGCGCGATCTGCCCGGGCGCGGCGGCACCGGTGACGAGGCGGCCGCCGACGATGAGGGACTCCTTGTTGGCCAGGGCGAGGGTGCTGCCCGCGCCCAGCGCGGCGAGGGTCGGGCGCAGGCCGATGCTGCCGGTGACCCCGTTGAGCACGACGTCGGCCCCTGCACCCGAGACCTGCACCACCCCCTCGGCCCCCGTGAGGACCTCGGGCCGGTATGCCGGCCGCCCCGCCGCGCGGGCGGCCTCCGACAGGGCCTCCTTGAGGTCGGCGCCCACCGCGCCGTCCTCCCGGGCGACGGCCACCTGCGGGACCTCGAGCTCGACGGCCTGGGCCGCGAGCAGCCGCAGGTCGCTCCCCCCCGCCGCCAGGGCCTGCACCCGGAACCGGTCGGGGTGCGCGCGGACGACGTCGATGGCCTGGGTGCCGATCGAGCCGGTCGAGCCGAGGATGGTCAGGGTGCGTGCGCTCACACCGGTCATTGTGCCTGCCGGCGCCGTCAGCCCGGCGCGTGGCGGGGCAGCGGCACCGGCTCGACCACCCGCGACACCCACTCGCGCACCAGCGCACGCAGCGCGTCCGGTGACGTCGGGGCGAAGGTCAGCCTCGGCGGTGCGGCGGGACGGTCGTCCAGGACGCCTGCCGTGGACGGACCCTCTCGCGGCGTGGCGGGGGCCCAGGCGACGTGGCAGCCCGACTCCCCGACGGCGAGCAGGACCGACTCCTCGGTCCCCGAGCCGGGGCGCGCGAGCGTGAGCTCGGCCAGCAGGCCCGCCCCGAGCGCGGCCGCCGCGGCGTCCGGATCCTCCGGGTCCAGCACCACCGGCTCACCCCGACCCGCTCGCGCGTCCGGGGGCAGCACCGGGGCGAGGGCCTCCTCGGCCAGCTGTCCCGGGTCGACGAGCAGGTCCAGCCCGTGCCACCCACCCGCGTGCAGGTCCTCGACCACGCCACCGGCCGCGACGAGGTGCAGGAGACGTAGGTCAGGGCGGTCCTCGGCCCCGGCGAGCCGCCGTTCCACGACGAGCAGGGCCTCGGCGGCGACCCGGACGTCGAGCATGACCAGCACGAGGTCGGTGAGCGCGGTCCCGGCCGTGAGCGCGCCGTCGGCGTCGAGCAGACCTCTACCCTGCAGCGACAGCAGCGCCTCGGCACGGGCCGGCCGGGGCCGCTCCTGGGCCGCAGGGGGGCAGGCGCGCGGTGTCGGGCCGGTGACGGTGCCGAGCCGGGCAGCACCCTCGTCGAGAGTGGCGGGGTCGAGCGACCGGTCGTGCGCGTCCTCGAGCAGCTCGAGCTCGACGGCTGTCACCACCAGGACCGGCCCACCCGGGAGGCCGGGACCGGGCGGGGTGGTCCCGGTCTCGGGCCGGGCGTCCAGGTCGCTCACGGGAGCCACCGCCCGAGGCGCACCGGGCCGGGCAGCACGGGCGCACGGACGACCGGCATGAGCAGCGGGTCGCCCGCCCTGCGCCACCACTCGCGGACCGGCTCCGTCCCGGGAAGGCGACCGACGAGGCGGTCGACCAGCTCGCGGGAGGGCAGCCGCACCCTCCCCGCGGGCAGCCCCACGACCCGGTGGCGGACGCCGGCGGGTCCGAGGAGGCTCTCGCGAACCCCCCGCAGCCGACTCAGGGCCCGCTGCGACGCGACGGCCACCCCTCGACCGGTCCGCTGCAGGAAGGGCGGGCCGTGCCTCCGGGCATACCGGACGAGGGCCGAGCCACCGTCCCAGGCGGCGTTGCCCAACGACCAGGCCGTCCACGCCGTGAGGAGGCCGACGCCGACCCCACCGACCACGGGGTGGACGAAGGTGCCCGGCACCACCATGAACCCTCCGACGATCCCGGCGGCAGCGAGACCCCTCGTCACCTCACCCCGCCACCCGGCGTAGCCACCTCCGTCGCGCACGTCGCCCCACGCCCCGAGCCAGGCCGTGACCAGGCGGTGCGGCCCCGGCACGAGCGCCACCCGCCCGAGGACGGCCCCTCCGCGGACCCGCACCAGGGCACGCAGCCGGCTCAGCGCGTGCGCGGCCCGGCGCAGCGCCTGCCGCCGCACGTCGGCGGCCCGGGACCAGCGGGCCCGCGCCAGCTGGACGACGACCTGGGTGGTGCGGACGACCCGCTCACCGGTCCCCCAGGCATACCCGAACGCCTCCACGGCCTTCCTGGGCGCGGTCGCCAGGTCGCGCATCTCCCCGAGGACGTCCCAGGCCTGCGCCACCCGGCGAGCGGTGCCGCGCTCCTGCTCCCGGAACTCGTCCTCGGCGGCGGCGACCCGGCGCCGGGCGAGCGCCTCGTCGTGCTGGAGCTCATCGATCCGGCGCCGCCGGAGCAGCTCGAGCCCGGGCTCGGGCTGCGGTCCCGGGAGCTGCAGCGCCAGGACCTCGGCCCGGGCCCGCTCGGCCCGCCGGGTCCACCGGTGCACCTCCTGGGTCGCCACCCGTGCCGCGGCCGCACAGTCCAGCACGGCCGCCGCCGCCTCCCGGGGCGGGGCTGCCGCCGCGCGGGTGACCCGGTGCACGGCACGGGCCCGAGCGACGGCCTGCCAGGCGGCGAGCCCGGACCACCCCGGCTCCTGCGGGACGCCGCTCAGCAGGCGGTCGGCCGCGACCTCGATCTGGTCCCCCGCCGCCCGCAGCCGCCGCGCCGCCCGCTCCATCTCCTCCGGCGACGTCCTCAGCACCGAGGTGCTCACGGCACCAGCCCCGTCCTGGGCCCGCGGGCCCACCCCCCGGCCAGGGACCTCTCCAGCTCGAGGTAGTCGGCCCGCGCCTGCCGCACCGCCCGCGCCAGCGACTCCCCCTGCCCGGCGACCTCGCGGAGCCCCGAGCGCCAGCGACCGGAGGCGTCGGTCGCCGCCTGGCTGAGCAGACCCCCGCCGGCCGCCGCGGACACGCTCACCAGGGCGCGGGCGAGCCCGTCGGCGACCTCCTCCAGCGCTCCCCCGGCCGCGTCCAGCTCCCCGGCCGCGGCCCGCAGGTGCTCGGCGTCCACGCGCACGGCATACCCCATGTGTGCTCCCCCTCGGTCTCACGCCGCGCCCGTCAGGCCCGGCTGACACCGAGGCTAGGACAGCCGCCGCCGCCCCGGGGAGAGTTGTCCACAGGTCGCCGGGGCGGTCACCCCCGGAGCACCGGCCGCAGCTCGTCGAGGACCGCGACGTCCTCGATCGTCGAGGGCACCATCGGGGTGTCGCCGTCCGCGATCTGACGCATGGTCCGGCGCAGGATCTTGCCCGACCGCGTCTTGGGCAGCGCCTCCACGACGTCCACCTGGCGCAGGGAGGCCACGGGACCGACCTCGGCCCGGACCCGGGCCACGAGCTCCTCCCGGAGGCGTTCCTCTGCGGCCTCGTCCGGGTCGATCCCGGACTTGAGCACGACCAGGGCGCGGGGCACCTGCCCCTTGAGCTCGTCGGCCACGCCGATGACGGCGCACTCCGCGACCGCGGGGTGCCCGGCCAGCGCCTCCTCCAGCGCGCCCGTGGACAGCCGGTGACCCGCGACGTTGAGCACGTCGTCGGTGCGGCCCATGACGAAGACGTAGCCATCCTCGTCGACGTAGCCGCCGTCGCCGGACAGGTAGTACCCGTCGTAGGCGGACAGGTAGGAGGAGACGTAGCGCTCGTCGTCCTGCCACAGCGTGGGCAGGGTGCCGGGCGGCAGCGGCAGCCGCAGGCAGATCGCGCCCTCCGTGCCGGCGGGCACCTCCTCGCCCCGCTCGTCCAGCACGCGCACGTCGTAGCCGACGGTGGCCGGGCCAGGGCTGCCGGGGCGGATGTCGAGCAGCGCGCCGTCGGGGCCGACCGGGTTGATGGCGATCGGCCAGCCGGTCTCGGTCTGCCACCAGTTGTCGACGACCGGGACGCCGAGGTGGTCGGACGCCCACTGCCAGGTGTCCGGGTCCAGGCGCTCGCCGGCGAGGAAGAGCGCCCGCAACGTGGAGAGGTCGTGCCCGGGGACGAGCTCGGCGTGCGGGTCCTGCTTCTTGATGGCCCGGATCGCGGTCGGGGCGGTGAACGCCGCGACCGCCCGGTGCTGGGCGATCATCCTCCAGTAGGCACCGGCGTCGGGGGTGCCGACCGGCTTGCCCTCGAAGAGGATGGTCGTGGCCCCGGTGAGCAGCGGGGCGTAGACGATGTAGGAGTGCCCCACCACCCAGCCGACGTCGGAGCCGCACAGCCACGCCTCCCCCGGCTGGACGCCGTAGAGGTGGGTCATCGACCAGCGCAGGGCGACGGCATACCCCCCGCTGTCGCGCACGATCCCCTTGGGCCGCCCGGTCGTGCCGGAGGTGTAGAGGACGTAGAGCGGGTCCGTCGCCTGCACGGGGACGCACGCCGCCGGGGCGACGGCGTCGGGGTGCATGAGGCTGGCCCAGTCGAGGTCGCGCTCCCCGAACTCGCAGGTCAGCTGCTCACGCTGGAGGATGACGCAGTGGTCGGGCTGGTGCGCCGACCGCGCGATCGCCTCGTCGAGCATCGGCTTGTAGGGCACCACCCGGCTCGGCTCGATGCCACAGCTCGCCGAGACGACGACCGTGGGGCGCGCGTCCTCGATGCGCGCGGCGAGCTCGGCGGGCGCGAAGCCCCCGAACACCACGGAGTGCACCGCACCGATGCGGGCGCAGGCCAGCATGGTGATGACCGCCTCGGGGACCATCGGGAGGTAGACGACGACACGGTCGCCCCGGCCCACCCCGAGGTCGCGCAGCACGCCGGCGAAACGCGCCACGAGGTCGAGCAGCTCGGCGTAGGTCCAGCTGCGGACCGTGCCCGTGACCGGGCTGTCGTGGATGAGGGCCGTCTGGTCGGCGCGACCGTGCACCACGTGCCGGTCCAGGGCGTTGTAGCAGACGTTGAGGGTCCCGTCCGGGAACCAGCGGTAGAACGGGGCACCTCCGGTGTCGAGGACCTCGCGCGGCCGGTGGATCCAGTCGATGTCGCGCGCCGCCTGCTCCCAGAAGGCCCGGGGGTCGGCGAGGCTGGAGGCGACCTGCTCGCGGTAGGCCTGCTGCGGGGTGGCGTCGCTGCTCATGGGGCCATCACACACCCCCGGGGCGGCCGCGCGCCAGGGCCGGGCGCCGGGCGGTCGTCGGCGCGCGACGGGCGGTGCGGGGGGCCGTGGACGTCGGCCGTTAGGGTCCCTCGGTATGCAGCAGCGCCAGCGTCCGGTGAGCGAGCAGGTCTGCGACTGGCCGGTCGGTGCGGGCGAGACGTCCGAGGTGCGCTACGGCCGCGTCGAGCCGCACCCGTGCGAGGACGACCGCGAGGTGGAGGACCCCGGCACCTGGGGGCGCTGGCTGCGGACGGAGGGCCCGCTGCCGCCCCTCCGCGTCCAGGGCGTCGACCTCACCCTCGACCGGGAGCTCCTGCTGGCCCGCGACGACCTCGGCGACCTGGTCGTGCTCGGTGGCCGGCTGGACGCGGAGGTGGAGACGCACCTGCGTCGGGCCGGAGCCCTGGTCTTCCCCGCCGCGCCGCACGCACCCGTCGACCCCTACCGCGCCCACCTCTACACCGCCCAGGAGCTCTACGCCGGGGTGGAGGAGCACGGCTACGAGCGCACCCCGGACGCGCGCGCCTACCGCTGGTTCGAGGACGCGACCGTCCGCCACGACGCCTACGTCACCGCGTTGCGGGCGATCCACGACGACGCCATGACCGACGCCCTCGTCGCCGCGCTGGGCGGCCGCAGGGTCGTCGGGGTCATGGGCGGGCACGCGCTCCGACGTGGGAGCGAGGACTTCGCCGCAGCCGCCCTGCTCGGCCACCGTCTGGCCGCTGCCGGCGCCGTGGTCCTGACCGGCGGAGGTCCGGGTGCCATGGAGGCGGCCAACCTGGGCGCCTGGGCCGTCGACGAAGGGCTGCTCGACCACGCCCTGCAGGTGCTGGGGGCCGTGCCCGACTTCGCACCGGACATCGGGGCCTGGGCGCTACCGGCGCTGCGGCTTCGGGCCGAGGCCGGGACCGGTGACGCCAGCGGCCCCCTGCGGCTGCGCAGCGTGGGCATCCCCACGTGGTACTACGGTCACGAACCGCCCAACGCCTTCGGCCAGCTCATCGCGAAGTTCTTCTCCAACGCGCTGCGCGAGGACCTGCTCCTCGCGCAGTCGCAGCACGGCCTCGTCGTCCTGCCCGGGGCGGCCGGGACCGTGCAGGAGGTCTTCCAGATGGCGACCCGGCTCTACTACGAGGTGGACGCCGAGGACGGGCTCACCCCCCTGGTCCTGGTGGGCCGGGAGCACTGGACGACCCGGCTGCCCGTGTGGCCGCTGCTGGAGGCGCTGGCCGCGGACCGACCGATGGCGGGTGCCCTGCACCTGGTCGACACCGTCGAGGAGGCTGCGGACCTGCTCCGCTGAGGTGCCTCAGGAGGGCTGGGCGGTCGCCGCGAGCTGCCCGCAGGCGCCGTCGATGTCCGACCCGCGGGTGTCGCGCACGGTCGTGGGGATGCCGTGGGCCAGCAGCCGCTCGACGAACTGCTGCTCGACCCCGCGGCGGGAGGCGGTCCACTTGCTCCCCGGCGTCGGGTTCAGCGGGATGGGGTTGACGTGCACCCATCCGCGCCCGCGCGCGTTGAGCTTCTCGCCCAGCAGGTCGGCGCGCCACGCCTGGTCGTTGATGTCGCGGATGAGGGCGTACTCGATCGACACCCGCCGACCCGTCGTCTCGAAGTAGCGGCGGGCGGCGTCGAGGGCCTCGTCGACCTTCCAGCGGGTGTTGATCGGCACCAGCTCGTCGCGCAGCTCGTCGTCCGGGGCGTGCAGGGACAGGGCCAGCGTGACGGGGATGCCCTCCCCCGCCAGCTTGTCGATGGCCGGCGCCAGTCCGACCGTCGACATCGTCACACCTCGCGCCGACATGCCCAGGCCGTGCGGGGAGGGGTCGACGAGGCGGTGGATGGCCCCGAGGGACGCCTTGTAGTTGGCCAGCGCCTCACCCATCCCCATGAAGACGACGTTGCTGACCCGCACCTGGTCGGCCGCGTCGCCCTCTCCCTCGCCCCCGGCCAGCTGGCCGTGGCGCAGCGCCCGGGCCGCGGCGACGACCTGCTCGACGATCTCCGCGGTCGACAGGTTGCGGGTGAGCCCCGCCTGGCCGGTCGCGCAGAAGGGGCAGTTCATCCCGCACCCGGCCTGGCTGGAGATGCACATCGTCACCCGACCGGGGTAGCGCATGAGCACCGACTCGACCATGGCGCCGTCGTGCAGCCGGTGGACCTGCTTGAGCGTGGCACCGTCGTCGGCGGACAGGGCCCGCACGGGGGTGAGCAGCGGGGGCAGCAGGCCCTCGACGAGCTCACGTCGGCCGGCCTTCGGCAGGTCGGTCATCTGGTCCGGGTCGGTGACGAGCCGCTCGAAGTAGTGGCGGCTCACCTGGTCGGCGCGGAACCCGGGGATGCCCAGCTCGGTGGCCCATTCCTTGCGGCCCGCCAGGTCGTGGTCGGCGAGGTGCGTCGGGGCCTTGCCGCGCCGGGGGGCCTTGAAGGTGAGCTGTCCGGGGACGGGGCGGTCGGCGGTCGGGGCGGGGAGATCGGTCGTCATGGCCCTCCCAGTGTCTCAGGGAATCAGACCAGCAGGTGCAGCAGCGCCCAGCAGACGGGCACGGTCACGACGAGGGAGTCCAGCCGGTCCATCACCCCGCCGTGGCCGGGCAGGATGCTGCTCATGTCCTTGATGCCGAGGTCCCGCTTGATCGCGGACTCGGCGAGGTCGCCGACGGTGGCGAAGGCGGCCGCGCACGTGCCCACCACGAGTCCCGCCCACCAGGCCCCGCCCAGAAGCCAGGACACGCAGACGGCCCCCACGACCGCGCTCGTGGCCACGGACCCGGCGAAGCCCTCCCAGGACTTCTTCGGCGACAGCGAGGGAGACATGGGGGTGCGACCTCGCAGGACGCCCACGGCATACCCTCCGGTGTCGGAGGCCACGGTGACGAGGATGAAGGTGATGATCCGACCGACGCCGTCCGGCTGCGCCAGCATGAGCGAGGCGATGGCGGCGAGCAGGGGGACGTAGGCCACGATGTAGACGCCGCCGGCGACGTCGCGGACGGCGTCCCGCGGGAAGCCGATGCTGCGCCACACCAGGATGAGCGCCGTGGCGGTGGCGAAGCCGACCGCGAGCGCGTCCGCCCCCTGGTAGTAGGCGAGCGGCACCAGCCCGACCGAGGCGAAGACCGGCACCCGGGGCGGGTCGACCCGCCCGGTGCGCAGGGCCTGGTCCAGCTCCCAGACGCCGACCACCGCGGCAGCGGTGACGAGGTAGACGAAGGCGGGCTTCCAGAAGACCAGGCTGGCCAGGATGACGAGCACCAGGCCGACGCCGACCGCGATGGCCGCCGGCAGGTTGCGGCCGGCCCGCGGGGGACGGCGGGCCGCCGCCCGCGTCGCCCGCCGGGTGCCGGCATCCGGCGCAGGGGCCGTGGCGCTCGGCTCGGTCATCGGGTCCCTCCCCCTCGGGCTGAGCTGCTCACACCTCGAGCAGCTCGGCCTCCTTGTGCTTGAGGATGTCGTCGACGACCTCGACGTGCCGCCGGGTCAGCGCCTCGAGCTCCTTCTCCCCGCGGCTGCCGTCGTCCTCACCGATCTCGCCGTCCTTGACGGCCCGGTCGATGACGTCCTTGGCGTGCCGACGCACGTGTCGCACCGAGACCTTGGCGTCCTCGCCCTTGGCGTGGGCCAGCTTGATGTACTCGCGCCGCCGCTCCTCGGTGAGCTGCGGCATGACGATGCGGATGGCGTTGCCGTCGTTGCTCGGGTTGGCCCCCAGGTCGGCCTCGCGCAACGCCTTCTCGATGTCCTTCATCGCCGACCTGTCGTAGGGGGTGATGAGCACCGTGCGGGCGTCCTGGATGCTGAAGCTGGCGAGCTGCTGCAGCGGGGTCGGCGCACCGTAGTAGTCGACCTCGAGCTTGGTGAACATGCCGGGGTGGGCGCGACCGGTGCGGATGGACGCCATGTCCTCGCGGGCCACCTCCAGCGCCTTGTCCATCTTCTCCTCGGCCTCCATGAGGGCCATCTCGACGACCTCGGACATCGTGGGTGCTCCTTGCGTGGTATGTCGTGGTGCGGGTGGTGCGGGGCGGTGCGGCGGTCAGCCCGCCGTCACGAGTGTCCCGATCCTCTCACCCTTGATCGCCCGGGTGATGGAGTCCTCGCCGTCCATGCCGAAGACGAGCATCGGCAGCTCGTTGTCCATGCAGAGGCTGAACGCGGCGGCGTCGACGACGCGCAGGTTGCCGACGAGGGCGTCGGAGAAGGTCAGCTCCTCCAGCTTGCGGGCCTGGTCGTCGGTGCGCGGGTCCGCGGTGTAGACGCCGTCCACCCCGTGCTTGCTCATGAGCACCTGGTCGCACTTGATCTCCAGGGCCCGCTGCGCCGAGACCGTGTCGGTGGAGAAGTACGGCATACCGGCGCCGGCGCCGAAGATGACGACCCGGCCCTTCTCGAGGTGGCGCATGGCGCGACGGGGGATGTAGGGCTCGGCGACCTGGCCCATGGTGATCGCCGTCTGCACGCGGGTGTCCACCCCCTCCTTCTCCAGGAAGTCCTGCAGCGCGAGGCAGTTCATCACGGTCCCCAGCATCCCCATGTAGTCCGCCCGGGCCCGCTCCATGCCCCGCTGCTGGAGCTCGGCGCCACGGAAGAAGTTGCCCCCGCCGATCACCACGGCGATCTGCACCCCGGAGCGGTGCGCGTCCGCGATCTGGTGGGCGATCCCCTTGACCACGTCCGGGTCGACGCCGACGTGCCCCCCGCCGAAGGCCTCGCCGGAGAGCTTGAGCAGGACTCGACGCGCCCGACCCGGGTGCTGGGAAGACAGGTCGTGGCTCGTCGCGGTCCGGTGCGCGGGCGCGGTCGTGGTCGTGGGCATGGGGGTCCTCCGGTGATCGAGGCTGGGGCGGTCGCTCGATCCTGCCACACGCGCCGGGGTGCGGCGATCGCGCCGGCCCAGGCACCGCTGCCTCAACGGGGCGTCGGGAGCTTGGTGCCCGCCACCTGCCGCTCGTCCAGCACGGCCCGGCGGAAGCGGTAGAGGCGGGCCGGCCGGCCCCCGGTGTCCGCGGAGATCTGCCCCGTCTCCTCGACGAGCTCCTGCCCGGTCACCAGACGCCGGAAGTTCTGCTTGTGCAGCCGTCGCCCGGCGAGCGCCTCGACCGTGCGCTGCAGCCGGCCCAGGGTGAAGGTCTCGGGCACGAGCTCGAAGACCACGGGTCGGTACTGGATCGTGGCGCGCAGGCGGGACAGCGCGGTGGCGAGGATGCGCCGGTGGTCGGACTCCATGGGGTCCCCCGGCACCAGGGACGCGCCGGCCTCGGGGATGAGGCCCGCCTCCCAGAGCAGCTCGTAACGTTGCAGGGCCAGCTCGGGCGCCCAGGCACGGCCGCCCAGGCCGAAGCAGATGTCGGCCCGGCGCCGACGGGCGCTCCGCTCCCCTCGAGGGGCGCTCTCGACCCACTCGGTCAGCAGCGGTGCCACGGTCCGCTCCACCAGCAGGGCCCCCGACGTCCCTGGCTGCTCGAGCCCCCGGTGGTCCTCCCAGGGGAAGAAGGCGTACCAGTCGCGCCACAGCGGGCCGGACACGGCACGGGTGAGGCCGAGGTAGGAGACCGAGACCGCACGCCGCGCCCCCGGGTCGCCGTCGGCGAAGGTGTAGAGCTGCTCGACGTAGCCCAGCCGGTGCCCCGTCTGCTGCTCGACCCACGCGCTGAGCCCGGCCTGCATGGAGCGGTGCTCCGAGCGCAGCGCCCCGGCCGGCAGCCGAGGGCGTTCCCCCGAGGTGAGCACCAGGGGGCGGTCGTCGTCGACCGCGGTCACCACGGCGACCAGCTCGGCACTCAGGTCGGCGGTCACCGCCTCATCCTGCCTCCCCCGGACCTCCCCGACCACCTCGACCCGACCGGACAGGTTCCCGCACCTGCCGCATACCGCCCGACCCACGCCGGCAGCGACGCCGGAAGGCCGGGCCCCGACGGTGCGGGGCCCGGCCTTCCGGTCAATGCTGAGCGGAGCTCAGCCGGCGTCAGACGCCGACCTTGAACCGCGCGAAGCCGGTCACCTCGGCGCCGGCCTCCTCGGCGACCTTGGCGATCGTCTTCTTGGTGTCCTTCGCGAACGGCTGGTCCAGGAGGACGTTCTCCTTGAAAAAGCCGTTGACCCGGCCCTCGATGATCTTGGGCAGCGCCTGCTCGGGCTTGCCCTCCTCGCGGGCGGTCTCCTCGGCGATACGGCGCTCGTTGGCCACCGTGTCGGCGTCGATCTCGTCCCGGGTCAGGACCGAGGGCGAGAACGCCGCGACGTGCATCGCGATGTCGCGAGCGACCTGCTCGTCGCCACCGGAGGTCGCGACGAGGACGCCGATCTGCGGGGGCAGGTCGGGCATCGTCTTGTGCAGGTAGGACACGACCTGGTCACCCGCGACGCGGGCCACCCGACGGACCTCGATCTTCTCGCCGATGGTGGCGTTGGCGTCGTCCAGGACGTCCTTGACGGTCTTGCCGTCCATGTCGGAGGCCAGGAGGGCGTCGACGTCCGCGGCCTGCACGGCCACGGCCTGGGCGAGGACGCGGTCGGCCAGCTCGCCGAACACCGGGCCCTTGGCCACGAAGTCGGTCTCGCAGTTGACCTCGACGAGGGTGCCGACGCCACCGTCGACCTGGGCCCGGACGAGCCCGTTGGTCGCGGAGCGACCCTCGCGCTTGGTCACGCCCTTGAGGCCCTTGACGCGCAGGATGTCGGTGGCCTTGGCGGTGTCGCCGTCGGCCTCGTCGAGCGCCTTCTTGACGTCCATCATCCCGGCGCCGGTGGACTCGCGCAGCGCCTTGATGTCAGCGGCGGTGTAGTTCGCCATGAGTGCTTGCTTGCTCCTTCGTGAGGGAGGGGTCAGGACTGGGTGGTCTCGGCGGTCGCCTCGGTGGGCTCCCCGGCCTCGGCGGTCTCCGCCGCCGCCTCGGTCGCGTCGGCGGTCTCCGCCGCGGTGTCGGCTGCCTGCGCCTCCTCGGCCTCGGCACCCGCCGCGGCCGCGTTCGCGTCCTCGGAGGTGGCCTGCTCGGCACCGACGGTGGGCTCGGACCCCTCGGAGCCGGCGAGCAGCTCGCGCTCCCACTCGGCCATCGGCTCGTTGGCGGCCGCCTCCTCGCCGGTGGCGGCGCTGCTACCGCCGGAGCGGGAGATGAGACCGTCGGCGACCGCGTCGGCGACCACGCGGGTCAGCAGGGTGACGGAGCGGATCGCGTCGTCGTTGCCCGGGATCTTGTAGTCGACCTCGTCCGGGTCGCAGTTGGTGTCGAGGATCGCGATGACCGGCAGGCCGAGCTTGCGGGCCTCGGTGACGGCCAGGTGCTCCTTCTTGGTGTCGACGACCCAGACGGCCGAGGGCACCTTCTGCATGTCGCGGATACCGCCGAGCGTCTTGGCGAGCTTCTCGTACTCGCGCCGCATCATGAGGAGCTCCTTCTTCGTGCGGCCGCTGCCGGCCACGTCGTCGAAGTCGATCTCCTCGAGCTCCTTCATGCGCGTGAGGCGCTTGGAGACGGTCTGGAAGTTGGTGAGCATGCCGCCCAGCCAGCGGTGGTTGACGTAGGGCATCCCGACCCGCGTGGCCTGCTCGGCGATGGACTCCTGGGCCTGCTTCTTGGTGCCGACGAACATGATCGACCCACCGTGCGCGACGGTCTGCTTGACGAAGTCGTACGCCTCGTTGAGGTACGTCAGCGACTGCTGCAGGTCGATGATGTAGATGCCGTTGCGCTCGGTCATGATGAAGCGCTTCATCTTGGGGTTCCAACGACGGGTCTGGTGCCCGAAGTGGACGCCGCTCTCCAGGAGCTGGCGCATGGTGACGACGGCCATGCCGTGTCTCGCTTTCTTCTCGATGGCAGTTGTGTCCTGGCCCGGGGACGCTCCCCACCCGCGTCCGTGCTGGCACGGACGTGGGACCGCGGGGTGCGCCACCGGTGACGAGCCGCCTACCGTGGAGGTATGCGGTGTGCACCGGTCGCGCCCGGGCGCGAATTCGCGCGTCGCACCGGCCCGAGGGCAGGAGGAGACGCACGTAGGGCCCAGGGTACGGCAGCGGCCCGCCTCCGGACGAATCGTTACCGTGGACCGATGAGCGATCCTCTCGTCCAGCGACTCCAGCCGTTCGGCACCAGCGTCTTCGCCGAGATGACCCAGCGTGCCCTGCAGTTCGACGCGGTCAACCTCGGTCAGGGCTTCCCGGACACCGACGGCCCACAGGAGATGCTCGACCTCGCGGCGCGCGGCCTGCAGGAGGGCCTCAACCAGTACGCCCCGGCCCGTGGCCTGCCCGTGCTGCGCGAGGCGGTGGCCGAGCACCAGGAGCGGTGGTACGGCATACCGCTCGACCCGCAGACGCAGGTCCTCGTCACGGTCGGCGCGACCGAGGCGATCGCCGCCTCCCTCATCGCCCTGGTCGAGCCCGGCGAGGAGGTCCTGGTCATCGAGCCGTCCTACGACTCCTACGGTGCTGCGGTCGCGATGGCCGGCGGCGTGCGCCGCAGCGTGCAGCTGCGCTTCCCCGACCTGTCGCTCGACCTCGATGAGCTGCGCGCGGCCGTGACCGACCGCACCCGCGTCCTCGTCCTCAACACCCCGCACAACCCGACCGGCAAGGTCTTCACCGCCGCCGAGCTGGAGGGGATCGCCGCGCTCGCGCGCGAGCACGACCTCGTGGTCGTCTCCGACGAGGTCTACGAGCACCTGGTCTTCGACGGGCGGCGCCACCTCCCCGTCGCCGCGCTGCCGGGGATGTTCGAGCGGACGCTGACCATCTCGTCGGTGGGCAAGACCTTCTCCCTCACGGGGTGGAAGACGGGCTGGGTGAGCGGGCCGCGGGAGCTGGTGGATGCGGTCGCGGCGGTGAAGCAGTTCCTCACCTTCGTCGGGGTGACGCACCTGCAACCGGCGGTCGCCCACGGCCTGTCCATGCCCGACGAGTTCTTCCACGGCTTCGCCCGACAGCTGCAGGACAAGCGGGACCTGCTGGTCGACGCGCTCGGGGAGGTCGGGGTGCCGGTCAGCCCCTGCCAGGGCAGCTACTTCGTCATCGCCGACCTCGCCCCCCACGGCGTCGAGGACGCGGTGGACTTCTGCCGCCGCATGCCGGAGGAGCTCGGCCTGGTCGGCGTGCCGGTCTCCGTGTTCTGCGACGACCCCGCACCGGTGCGCAGCCTGGTGCGCTTCGCCTTCTGCAAGCAGGACGAGGTTCTGCGCGAGGCGGCGCGCCGCCTGCACCGTCTCGGCGGTGCCTGACAGGCTCGCCGGTATGCCGTCCGCGCCCCCGACGAGAGCGCCTGCGTCGTGGCGTCCCCACGACCGGGTGGCGGGCACCCGGCTGGCACGGGTGACGAGCCAGGTCGCGGTCCTGTGAGCGACCGAGGCGGATCCGGCGGCGACGTCGAGGCGCCGGCCCCGAGGGTCCTCGGCGAGCGCCTGCTGGCGGAGTTCGCGCAGCACCTGGAGATCGAGAAGGGGCGCTCTCCGCACACCGTGCGCGCCTACCTGGCCGACCTGCGCGCCCTGGACACCTTCCTGGCCCGCCGCGAGGTGCCGGACGCCGCCGCGGTGCGGCTGGGTGACCTGCGCGCCTGGTTGGCCGGGCTGGGCGCCGCGGGCGCGGCCCGGTCCAGCGTCTCCCGTCGCGCGGCCTGCACCAAGACGTTCTTCCGGTGGGCGCAGCGCACCGGAAGGCTTCCCGCCGACCCCGCGCTGCGACTGCTCGCCCCCGGGAAGGACGCCTATCTGCCCGGTGTGCTGCGGGCCCCCCAGGCCGCTGCGCTCATGGACCTCGCGGCCGTCGCGGCCGACGACGACGACCCGCTGCACCAGCGCAACCGGGCCATGCTGGAGCTGCTCTACGCCTCCGGGATGCGCGTGGGCGAGCTGACCGGCCTCGACATCGACGACGTGGACCTGCGGAGCGGGACCGCCCGGGTGCTGGGCAAGGGCGGCAAGGAGCGCATCGTGCCGTTCGGCACCCCCGCGACCGAGGCGACCACGGCGTGGCTCGACGCCGGACGCCCTCGCCTGGTGACGGCCGAGTCGGGTCCCGCGCTCTTCCTCGGGCGCCGTGGTCGCCGGGTGGACCAGCGGCAGGTCAGGTCCAGCCTGCAGGGCCTGCTCGCCCACCTGCCGGACACCCCGCCCCTGGGGCCGCACGGGCTACGGCACAGCGCGGCCACCCACCTGCTCGAGGGCGGCGCCGACCTGCGCACCGTCCAGGAGCTCCTGGGCCATGCGAGCCTGGCGACCACCCAGATCTACACCCACGTGTCGGTGGAGCGCCTGCGCTCCGCCTACCAGCAGGCGCACCCGCGCGCCTGACCGGGACTCCCCGCGTCCGTCCCCCAGCGGGCCCACCCACGCGCCTGACCGCGACTCCCCTCATCCGTCCGCCCTGGTCCCACCTGCTCCTGCCGTCGGTCCAGCACCCGTCCGCCCGGTGGCTCACCCCTCGTGGGGGAGCAGGGTCAGCTGCACCCCGAGCAGCAGCGGCGTCGGGTCGACGTAGCCGTCACGACCCCGCACGGCCCCGAGGTGCAGGCAGTCGTGGACCGGGCAGTGGCCCCCGGACGCCACCCGCCCGAGGGGGTCGCCCCGGGCGACCCGTACTCCCTGCGCCACCCTGTCCACGACCGGCTGGTAGGTGCTGCGCAGGCCGCTGGCATGGGTCACGCTCACCACGCCCACCCCGGCGACCTCCCCGCTGAAGGTCACGACGCCCTCGTCCACCGCCAGCACCCTCTCGCCGGCCAGAGCGGCGAGGTCGACGCCCCGGTGGCCGCTCCCCCACCGCTCCTCGGGCGGGTCGAAACCCCGCACGACCTGCGGGACGCCCGCGAGCGGCCACCCCCACAGCGCGGTGCTGCCACGGTCTCCCGCGGCGGCGTCGTCCTCGGCAGCGCGCAGGCCCAGCAGGACCGAGACCAGCGCGCCGGAGGGGGACACCCGTGGCGTCGTCGTGGGCACCGCGGCCACCGGGACGGTCGCCGCCCCGGAGAGCGCCACCAGGGCCGTGAGCGCTGCGAGGCCCGTCACGACGAGTCCCCTGGCCCGGTTCATCGGGCCCCCACGGGCCGTCGCTGCCACCCGTCCAGGAGCTCCTCGGCCAGACCCTCCCGCTCCAGCTCCCGCAGCGCCCCCAGCGTCTCCCGGAGCGTCAGGCCCGATCGCGCCATGACGTCGTCCACCGCGCTCGACGACCGCGGCCGCAGCCACTGCCACACCCGGCGCAGGTCCTCGGACAGCCCGTCCGTGGCCCGTCGCTCCCCCTGCTTGACCGGCGCGAGATCCTCACCGATGCGGCCCACCAGCTCCGCCACCTCGGCCCCGTCCGTGACGAGCTCGGCGCCGAGCCGGATCTCCGCGTGCGTGCCCTGGGACATGAGGCTCTCCACCGAGCCCGGCACCGCCATCACCGGCCGGCCCAGCTCCCGGGCGTGCTTGAGCGTCGAGCGCGCACCGGAGCGCAGGCCCGCCTCCACGACCACCGTCCCCCGCGCGACGCCGGCGATGATGCGGTTGCGGGCGAGGAACCGCATGCGGGCCGGAGCGCCTCCTGGCGGGGTCTCGCTGACGAGGGCACCGGTGCGACGGATGCGGTCGATGAGATCGGTGTTGGCGCGGGGGTAGGGCACGTCGACGCCTCCGGCCAGCACCGCGACGGTGGACCCCTCCGCCGACAGCGTCGCGCGATGGGCGGTGGCGTCGATGCCGAAGGCCGCCCCGGAGACGACCGTGAACCCACGGGCCACGAGGTCGACGCACAGCCCGGCCGTGACGTGGTCGCCGTAGGCCGTGCTCGCCCGGGCACCGACCACGGCGACGCTGCGCTCGGCCAGGTCGGCGAGGTCACCCGGGCCGCCCACCCAGAGGCACCACGGTGGGTGCTCGAGCTGGTCGAGACCGTCGGGCCACTCGGGGTCGCCCGGCACGAGGATGCGGGCCCCCAGCCGTCGGGCGATCCGCTCGTCGTCGACGGCCTGCGCGCGCGACACCCGCGCCGTGAGCCGCCCGAGGTCCAGACCCCCGGGGGCGCGCCCGTCCCGCAGGGCGTAGCCGACGGTCTCCACGACCCCGTGCTCGGCCACCACCTGCTGGACCCGCTCGTCGTAGGGCTCGGCCAGCCGGGACAGCAGGATCCGCGCCCGACGCTCCTCGTCCCCGCTCATGCCACCTTCACCCCGCTCGGCGTGCGCAGGTCCAGCGCCAGGGTGACGTCGTCGAGGTCGGGACGCGGAGCCCCGCGCAGGTCGGCCAGCGTCCAGGCGACCCGGAGGGCCCGGTCCAGGCCGCGCAGCGTCAGCGCGCCCCGGTCCATCGCGCGTTCGAGGGGCCGCCGCTGGGCGGGGCCCAGGCGCCAGGGCTGCTCGCGCAGCACGGCACCGGGGACCTCGCTGTTGAGCAGCCAGGGGAGGGTGCGCCACCGCTCCCGCTGGCGCTCGCGGGCCCGTCGCACCCGGTCCGCCACCACGGTGGAGGGCTCGCCCGGCGGGAGCGCGAGATCACCGCGGGTGACCGCGCTCACGCCCAGCTTGAGGTCGATCCGGTCCAGCAGCGGCCCGGAGAGGCGGCCGAGGTAGCCGGTCCGGCGGAAGGGCGGGCACGTGCAGGCACCGCCGGCGCCGCCGCACGGGCACGGGTTGGCCGCCAGCACGAGCTGGAAACGGGCGGGCAGCCGCACGTGCCGGTCGGCGCGGGCGATGAGCACCTCCCCCGACTCCAGCGGCTGCCGTAGACCGTCGAGGACGTCGCGCCGGAACTCCGGCGCCTCGTCGAGGAAGAGCACGCCGCGGTGAGCCCGCGACACGGCGCCCGGATGGATGAGGCGGGACCCGCCGCCGATCACCGCGGCCGTGGACGCCGTGTGGTGCGGCGCCACGAAGGGCGGGCGCGTCACGAGCCGGTCATCCGCCGGGAGGGCCCCGAGGACGGAGTGGATGCCGGTGACCGCCAGCGCGTCGTCGGGGCCCAGCTCGGGCAGGATCCCGGGCAGCCGCTCGGCGAGCATCGTCTTGCCCGCCCCCGGCGGGCCCACGAGGAGGAGGTGGTGCCCCCCGGCAGCGGCGATCTCCAGCGCCTGCCGGGCCACGGCCTGTCCGACGACGTCGCCGAGGTCGGGCACCCGGGCCGGGGCCGAGGGCGCGGCCGGGGGCAGCTCGAGGTGCAGCTCCTCACCACGGGACCGGGCGAGGTAGAAGGCCCGGACGTCGCCGAGCGTGCGCACCGGGTGCACCCGCACCCCGGCCACCAGGGCCGCCTCCCGCGCCGCGTCCGCGGCCACCAGCAGCTCGGCGACCCCGTCGGCGGCCGCGGCCAGCGTCATCGGCAGCACCCCCGGCACCGGCCGGACGTCGCCGGCCAGGCCGACCTCCCCCACGTGGGCGATCCCCCGGACCGCCGCCGGGGGGACGTGACCCTCGGCGGCCATCATCGCCACCGCGATGGCGAGGTCCAGACCGCTGCCGGCCTTCGGGACACCCGCGGGGGACAGGTTGATGGTCCACCGCCGTGGGGGGACCGGCATCCCGCAGTTGCGCAGGGCGGGTCGCACCCGGTCCGGCGCCTGCCGACAGGCGCTGTCGGCCAGGCCGGTCATCACCGTCGCGGGCAGCCCGTCGGCCCCCTGCGCCTCCACGGTGACCAGGCGCCCCTCGACGCCGCTGAGGGTGACGGCGTGGGTCCGGGCGAGCGCCATCAGGCCACTCCCCGCAGGTGGGTGAGCCGGGTCGGCTCGTCGGGCGGGCTCAGCAGGCCGAAGACGTCGATCCGGAAGTCGGCACCGCGACGCTGGTGGGCGTCCAGCCAGGCCCAGGCCAGCCGTCGCAGCCGGTGCGCCTTCTCGCGGCCGACCGCCTCGACCGGCTCGCCGAAGCGGGCCGAGCGACGCGTCTTGACCTCGCAGAAGACGAGCTGGTGGCCGTCGTGGGCCACGACGTCGAGCTCACCCTCCGGGCAGCGCCAGTTGCGCTCCAGCACCATCCAGCCCAGTGCCTGCACGTGCGCGCAGACGAGATCCTCGCCCCGGTCGCCGATCTGCCGCGCCCTCGCCCACGGCATACCCCCGTCGTCCATCTCCCCCTCCTCCTGGACCACCGTCGGCGGTGGTCGTCCCCAGCCAACGCAGGGAGCCCGGCCGTCGCAAGGGGCGGGCGGGCTGCTGTGGACGACCGGGAGGGCGCCCGGGGGATGTGGACGGGCGGTCAGCGACCGTCGGTGAGGCCCTTGACGTCCAGGTCGGACTTGGCGAGCTCCTCGACGTTGACGTCCTTGAAGGTGATGACCCGCGCCTTCTTCACGAAGCGGGCCGGCCGGTAGACGTCCCACACCCAGGCGTCGGTGAGGGTCACCTCGAACCAGGTCTCGCCGTCCCCCGTGCGGACCTGCACGTCGACCTCGTTGGCGAGGTAGAACCGGCGCTCGGTCTCCACCACGTGGGTGAACAGCCCCACGACGTCGCGGTACTCGCGGTAGAGCGCCAGCTCGGCGTCGGTCTCGTACTTCTCCAGGTCCTCCGCGCTCATGGCGCCACTCCTTCCTCGCCCGCGACGACGGACGCCGCGGCGGTGATGTTCCAGCTGCGCCGGTGCCAGTCGCTGGGCCCCAGCCGGCGCAGGGCGTCCTGGTGCTCGGGTGCGGCGTAGCCCTTGTTCTGGTCCCACAGGTACGGGGTGTGCCGTGGCTCGGCCGCGGCCTGCACCATGAGCCCGTCCCGCTCCACCTTGGCCAGGACCGAGGCCGCGGCGACGGAGGAGCAGCGCAGGTCGGCCTTGACCATCGTGCGCACCGGGGGGCCGGGCGGACCGTCGAGCAGACCCAGCAGACCGACGCGCCCCGGGTCGGTCAGCCAGTCGTGGTTGCCGTCCAGCAGCACCAGGTCCGGTCTCGTGGTGTCCAGCCCGGCCAGGGCACGCTCCCCGGCGAGCCGGAGGGCGGCCATGATGCCGAGCTCGTCGATCTCCTGCGGCCAGGCGTGACCGACGGCGTGCGCGAGCGCCCACCGACGGATCCGAGGCACCAGGCGCTCGCGCGCCGCCGCGGTGAGCAGCTTGGAGTCCTTGACGCCCTGGGGCGCCGTCCGACAGGAGGCGTCGATGGCGACGACGCCCACGCTCACCGGCCCGGCCAGGGCCCCCCGGCCGACCTCGTCCATGCCGACGAGCACGGCATACCCCTCCCGCTGCAGGGTGCGCTCCACCCGCAGGCTGGGCCGCCGCGTGGGGCGACGGGACGTGGCCGTGCTCACGGCGCGTCCGGCACGTCGGCGAAGGTGTCCGGGACGGTGAACCAGTCGAAGTGGTCGAACGGGTAGAGCAGCACGACGGCCTGCCCGACGACCGCGTCCAGCGGCACCGAACCCTCCTGGCCGGTGCCGTCGTCGTTGGCCCGGGAGTCGCGCGAGTTCGACCGGTGGTCGCCCATGAGCCAGATGTGGTCCTCCGGCACGGTGACGGAGAAGTCCGTGGTGCTGGGCTCGTCGCCGGGGAAGACGTAGTCCTCGTCGAGGGGCTCGCCGTTGACCATCAGCCGACCCTCGTCGTCGCAGCACTCCACGGTGTCCCCGGGCAGCCCGATGACCCGCTTGATGAGGTGGTTGCCCTGGGACGACGGCGCGACCCCCACGAACTCCAGGCCGCGCAGGGCGGCGTTGACCACCGGCCCGCGGTCCACCCGCTGCACCGGCGGCAGCCAGCCGCCGGGGTCCTCGAAGACGACGACGTCACCGCGGTCGACGGACAGCGGCCCGGCCTGCACCTTGCTCACCATGACCCGGTCGCCGTAGACCAGCGTCGGCTCCATGCTGCCTGACGGGATCCAGAAGGCCTGCGCCACGAAGGTCTTGATGAGGAAGGAGATGACCAGGGCGGTCGCGGCGATCATGACGATCTCCCGCACGCCTGCCCAGAAGCCACCGGTGGGGGCCGGCCGCTCGACCGACGGCGGGGTGCCCTCGTCGGAGGAGCTGCCCCTCTCCCGGGTGGGTTCGCTCACCGGATGTCGTCCTGTCCTGTGGTGTCTGTGGCCATGCCGACCCTAACCCGGATGGCTGGGAACAGACCGATCCCCCGCCGGACCGGGCCGGGCGGGGGATCGTCGTCAGCGGGGGTGCTCAGGCCTGGTCGGCCTTCTTCGCCTTGGCGGCCGGGACGCTGTCGCGGCGCTCGCGGATCTTGGCCGCCTTGCCGCGCAGGTCGCGCAGGTAGTAGAGCTTGGCGCGGCGCACCACGCCCCGGCTCGCGACCTCGATCTTCTCGACGTTCGGGGAGTGCAGCGGGAAGGTCCGCTCCACACCGACACCGAAGGACACCTTGCGGACGGTGTAGGTCTCTCCGAGGCCCCCGCCGTGCCGGCGGATGACGACCCCCTTGAAGACCTGGACACGGGAGCGGTTGCCCTCGATGACCTTCACGTGGACGTCGACGGTGTCGCCGGCCCGGAAGTCCGGGATGTCGCTGCGGAGGCTGGCGGCGTCGAGATCGGCAAGCTTGTGCATGGTGTTCTCCTGCTCGTGGGTGCCACAGGTCACCCGCGGCGTGTCGGGCCCACGCCGGCGCAGCGCGCTGGCGGGACACGGTCGTCGTGGTGTGGTCTCCGGTCGGCGCCACCCGCACGCTTCCCCCTGTGGCAGGGGCACGGGCTGCACGGCGCGGACGCCGGGACACGAAGCACCAGTGTGCCAGAGGTCGTGGGCCCCTCCAAGTCGGTCGCCGCGCGCCTCGGCAGGCCGTCGATGGCCCCTCGACCGGCACCTAGCATGGGCGACGTGCCCCTCCTCACGCTCCTCAGCGACCCGAGCGCCCGCGACCTCACCGCCACGACGCCGCACGAGGTGGGCGGCGCGGCCGTGTCCGGCGAGCCGCGCTGGTTGCGACCAGGGTCCGCCGTGCAGGTGGCGGTGGGGCCGCAGCTGCGCCTCGACGATGACCTGTGGTCGGCCTGGCAGCGGCGCGGGGTCGACGTCGTCCTGCAGCCCGATGGACCGCGACGGCGCAGGGTGCTGCTCGCCGACATGGACTCCACCATGATCGAGCAGGAGTGCATCGACGAGCTGGCGGCGCACGCCGGGGTCGGGGAGCAGGTCGCCGACATCACGGCCCGCGCCATGAACGGCGAGCTCGACTTCGCCGGGGCCCTGGACGAGCGGGTGGCCCTGCTGCGCGGGCTCCCGGTCGAGGTGGTCGACACGGTCCTCGCCGAGCGCATCACCCCGAGGCCGGGAGGCCCTGAGCTGCTCGCCACCATGGCGGCGGCCGGGGGGTATGCCGCGCTCGTGTCCGGGGGGTTCACCCTCTTCACCCGGGTCATCGCCGAGCGGCTCGGCTTCGACGAGCACCGGGCCAACACGCTCGAGGTCGCGGAGGGCCGGCTGACGGGTCGTGTCGTGCTGCCGGTCGTCGGCCAGGAGGCGAAGCTGCGGGCGCTGGAGGAGATCAGCGGCCGGCTCGGGCTCGGCCGCGACGACGTCGTGGCCGTCGGTGACGGCGCCAACGACCTGCCCATGCTGCAGGCCGCCGGCCTGGGCGTCGCGCTGCACGCCAAGCCCGCCGTGGCCCGGCAGGTCCTGGTCCGCGTCAACCACGGGGACCTCACGGCCGTGCTCTACCTCCAGGGGTATGCCGAGGACGAGTTCGTCCGCCCATGAAGTTCTGGACATAGCTTTCTGGGCAGCGGGCCCCAGGAACCGATGTCCAGAAGCTCAGTGGCCGGCCTCGTAGCGGGCCATGAGGTCGGGGCGGCGCTGGGCGGTGCGGGACAGGCGCTGCTCCTGCCGCCAGGCGGCGATCCGGCCGTGGTGACCGGAGAGCAGCACCTCGGGGACCTCGTGCCCGCGCCAGCTGGCGGGCTTGGTGTAGACGGGGTACTCCAGCAACCCGCCCGTGTGCGACTCCTCCAGCAGGGACGCCTCGTTGCCGACCATGCCGGGCAGCAGGCGGGCGACCGCCTCGGTCATCGCCAGCACGGCGACCTCGCCCCCGTTGAGGACGTAGTCCCCCAGGCTCAGGATGCTGAGCGGGTAGCGCGCGGCGAACTCGTCGTAGACCCGCTCGTCGATCCCCTCGTAGCGTCCGCAGACGAAGACCAACCAGTCCTCCTCCAGGGCCAGGCGGGAGGCGACCTCCTGGCTGAAGACCTCACCCCCCGGACCCGGCACCACAAGGCGCGGGGTGCGGCCGGGCACCGACGTGCAGATCTCGTCCAGGGCCTCTCCCCAGGGCTCGGGCCGCATCACCATTCCCGCCCCACCGCCGTACGGGCTGTCGTCCACGGTGCGGTGCCGGTCGTGGGTCCAGTCCCGCAGGTCGTGGACGTGCACCTCGAGCAGGCCCTCGCGGCGGGCCCGCCCCAGCAGCGACAGGTCCAGCGGTGCGAGGTACTCCGGGAAGATCGTGACGACGTCCAGACGCAGCGGCATACCGCTCACTCCCCCAGCTCGAGCAGCCCGGGCGGCGGGTCCACGACCACGGTGCGCGCCTCCTCGTCGACCTGCGGCACCAGCTCCTCCACGAAGGGCACGAGGACGACGGACCCGGACGGTGTCCGCACCTCGAGCAGGTCCTGGACCGGCCGCAGGTGCAACGCCGAGACCTCCCCGACCGGCTGCCCGTCGACCCGCACGACCGCGAAGCCCAGCAGGTCGTCCTCGCGCCACCCCGCGTCCTCGTCCTCCACCTCGCCCTCCTCGTCGTCGTCGACGAGCAGCCGCGTGCCGCGCAGCGCCTCGGCGGCGGTGCGGTCGGGGTGCCCGTCGAACCCGAGGAGATAGGTCCCCTGGTGCTGCCGGACCGAGACCAGGGTGAGCGGGCCGCGCTGCTCCGGGTCGGTGGCGAAGCGGGCGCCGAGCGTGAGCCGGCCCTCCGGGTCATCGGTGTGCACCTGCACGGTGACCTCACCGCGCAGGCCGTGCGGCTTGCCGACGCGGGCGACGACGAAGGTCTGGCTCATGGTCTCCTCCGGTCCGGTGGACGGCACGACCCGCCCGGGCGCTGGTGCGCCGGGGCGGGTCGAGGGGGTGCTGCGGGGTGCGGGCTCAGCGCGCCCGGTCGGTGTCGACGATGTCCACGCGGACCTTCTCGCCACCGGCGAGGGCGCCGACCACGGTGCGCAGGGCGCTCGCGGTGCGTCCGCGACGACCGATGACGCGACCCAGGTCGTCCGGGTGGACCCGGACCTCCAGGATGTCGCCGTGCCGGGCGTTCTTGGTGCGGACGACCACGTCACCGTCGTGGTCGACGATGCCCTTGACCAGGTGCTCCAGCGCTTCCTCGAGCATGCTCAGGCCTCGTCGGTCTGCGCGCCGCTCTCAGCCGCCTCGTCACCGCTGCTGGAGGCCGCCGAGCCCTCGCTGTCGGCCGCGGGAGCCGTCTCGTCCTTCGAGGCCTCGGCCTTGGTGGACTTCTTGCGACGCTGGGTCGTGGCGCCCGACGTGTCCTCACCGTCGGAGGCCGCCAGGGCCGCCTCGTAGAGAGCCTTCTTGTCCGCCTTGGGCTCGCGGACCTTGAGGGTGCCCTCGGCGCCGGGCTCACCCTTGAACTTCTGCCAGTCACCGGTGACCCGGAGCAGCGCCGCGACCTGCTCGGTCGGCTGGGCGCCGACACCGAGCCAGTACTGCGCACGCTCGGAGTCGATGTCGATGAGCGACGGCTCCTCGGTGGGGTTGTACTTGCCGATCTCCTCGATCGCCCGGCCGTCGCGCTTGGCGCGCGAGTCCATCACGACGACGCGGTAGAACGGTGCACGGATCTTGCCCATGCGCTTCAGGCGAATCTTGACAGCCACGTGTGCGGTGTCTCCTCATAGTTGTCTGTGGTGTGCGACCCGGCACCGCGTGGGGATGAACACGCACGGCACCATGGCTGCGGTGGACACATCAGGGCACGGTGAGAGGGCCGACCACCGATGGGTTCACCGTCATTGTGCCACATCCCCCGCCGGTCCTTGCTCCGCGACCTCCGGCGAGGGCGGGGCGTGCTGCGCCACGAACCGCAGCACCTCGGTGTCGTCCACGCCGGGGAAGACCCCGGGCGGCATGACCGCGAGGAGGTGGGAGTGCGCCCGCGCGCTGGGCCACACCCTCCCCTCCCACTCGCGGGCGAGGTCGGCCGGCGGGCGGGTGCAGCAGCGCGGGTCCGGGCAGCGGGACAGCCTGCGCTCGCGGGTGTCCCGCCCGCGCATCCACCGGACCTGGTCGAAGGGCACGCCGACGCTGACCGAGAAGACGCCCGCCGGGGTGGGCTCGGCGACGGCGGTGCACCAGTAGGTGCCCCGACCGGTGTCGGTGTACTGGTGGTAGACCTGTCCGAGCGGCCGGTCGAAGACGACGCGCGCGGTCCACGAGCGGCAGACCCGGGCCCCCTCGATGGCCCCCGAGGCGTCCATGGGGAAGCGCACGCCGTCGTTCTCGTAGGCCTTGTAGATCACCCCGTCGGCGCTGGTGCGCATGAAGTGGACCTGGAGGTCGAGGTGCTCGGTGGCGAGGTTGCAGAAGCGGTGGGCCGCGGTCTCGTAGGACACGGCGTAGGCGTCCCGCAGGTCCTCCACCGCGATGTCCCGGTCGGCCCGGGCGCGGCGCAGGAGCGGGACCGCGGTGCTCTCCGGCACCAGTGCGGCGGCGGCGAAGTAGTTGATCTCCACCCGCTGGGCGAGGAACTCGGCGTAGTCACGGGGTGGCTCGTGCTCGAGGACGACGTGCCCGAGCGCCTGCAGCGCGGCAGCCCGGTGGTCGTGCCCGCCCCGGGCGGGCAGGTAGATCCGGTGGTGGGCGAGGTCGGTCACGGTCCGGGTGGAGGCGGGGACGTCGGGCACGGTGACGATCTCGAACCCCACGCGGCGGGCGACCCGCTCGACGACCGCCCGGGAGACCGGCCCCCCGGTATGCCCCGCCTGCGCCACGAGGTCGGCCGCGGCGGCCTCGATGTCCGCGAAGTAGTTGCCGGCCGCCCGCATCCGGGCCCGCAGCTCGGCGTTGGCCAGCCGGGCGAACTCCGGGGTGGCCGCGCGCTGCTGCTGCAGCCCCACGACGCTCTCGTAGAGCCCCACGAGCGCCTCCAGCGCGTCGTCGGGCAGGCCCGGCCCCACCCGGACGGCCGGGATGCCCAGGGTCTGGAAGCCCTCGGCCCGCTGCGCCCGCTCCCACCGGACCTCCAGCGCGGCACGCCGGCTGGGAGGTGCGCCCGAGAGCAGGCTGGTCAGGTCGGCACCCAGGACGGTGGCCACCTGCTCCAGCGTGGACGGACGGGCCTCCCGGCGGCCGTTCTCGATGAGCGAGAGCGCCGAGGGGGACAGGCCCGTGCGCTCGGCCACCGCCGCCAGGGTGAGCCCGGCGGCTCGGCGGGCGTGCCGCACGCGGCGCCCGACCGAGACCGGGTCGGCGGCCGGTCCGGTGCCGGGCCCGGTGCTGTCCAGGCGTTCGGAGGGGCGGAACGGCAGGACGCGACCGGTGGAGGACGGCATACCGCCACGATAGCGAAAGAACCACGCTTCTTGACAGACCTGTTCCCGCCCGACCCGTGCCGACCGCCGGGACAGTGGTGACACACCCGCAGTCGCCACACCGAGGAGAGGGGTCGACGATGACCATCACCACCCAGCCCACCGACACCACCCCCGCCGCCGCCCAGGCGCTGGAGATCGAGCAGGACTGGCGGAGCAACCCCCGCTGGTCCGGGGTCGAGCGTCGCTACACCGCCCAGGACGTCGTGCGGCTGCGCGGGTCCGTCGTCGAGGAGCACACCCTGGCCCGCCGGGGGGCCGAGCGGCTCTGGGAGGCGCTGGAGACCAGGCCCTTCACCCGGGCCCTGGGCGCCCTCACCGGCAACCAGGCCGTGCAGATGGTCAAGGGCGGGCTCGAGGCGATCTACCTCTCCGGCTGGCAGGTCGCCGCGGACGCCAACCTCGCCGGCCAGACCTACCCCGACCAGAGCCTCTACCCGGCCAACTCGGTGCCGGCGGTCGTGCGCCGCATCAACAACGCCCTGCAGCGCGCGGACCAGATCGCCTGGATGGACGGCGACACGAGCACCGACTACCTCGTGCCGATCGTGGCCGACGCGGAGGCGGGCTTCGGCGGCCCGCTCAACGTCTTCGAGCTGATGAAGTCGATGATCGCGGCCGGTGCCGCCGGGGTGCACTGGGAGGACCAGCTGGCCTCGGAGAAGAAGTGCGGCCACCTGGGCGGCAAGGTGCTCATCCCCACGGGGCAGCACGTGCGCACCCTCAGCTCGGCCCGTCTCGCGGCGGACGTGCTGGGTGTCCCCTCGGTCGTCATCGCCCGCACCGACGCCCTGGCCGCGGACCTGCTGACCAGCGACGTCGACGAGATCGACCAGGAGTTCACCACCGGGGAGCGCACCCCGGAAGGCTTCTTCCGGGTCCGCAACGGCATCGAGCCGGTCCTGGCCCGCGCCAAGGCCTACGCCCCCTACGCCGACCTCATCTGGGTCGAGACCGGCACCCCCGACCTGGGGCTCGCCCGCGAGTTCGCCCAGGAGCTGCACCGGGACTTCCCGGACCAGAAGCTGGCCTACAACTGCAGCCCGTCGTTCAACTGGAGGGCCGCCCTGTCGGACAGCGAGATCGCGTCCTTCCAGGACGAGCTCGGCGACCTGGGCTACGCCTTCCAGTTCATCACCCTGGCCGGCTTCCACGCGCTCAACCACTCGATGTTCACCCTGGCCCAGGGGTATGCCCGCAGCGGCATGAGCGCCTACGTCGAGCTGCAGGAGGCGGAGTTCGCCTCGGCCGGCTCCGGCTACACCGCGGTGCGGCACCAGGCCGAGGTCGGCACCGGGTACTTTGACGCGGTGAGCACCGCGGTCAACCCCGAGTCGTCGACGACGGCCCTGTCGGGCTCCACCGAGTCCGAGCAGTTCCACTGATCGACGCGGGCGCTGACCCGGCCCCCGACCCCGGGGGCCGGGTCAGGCGCCCCGCACGACGAGACGAGGACGAGATGGACTACCCCGGGACCCTGCTGGAGGAGACCACGGCCGAGCTGCTGCGCCAGCTCGTCGCGGAGACCGCAGCCTCCCGCACCGCCCTGCTGCAGGCCCGCAAGGAGAGGTCGCGCGCGGTGCGGGCCGGCGCCGAGCTCGCCCCGTCGCCGGAGACCGCCGACCTGCGCGAGGACGACTCCTGGCGGGTCGAGCCGCCGCCGCCGGACCTGACCTACCGGCTCGTCGAGCTGGCGACCCCTGCCTCGGCCGAGCACGCGACCGCGGCGATGGCCTCGCGCGCCGACGTGTGGGTGGCCGACCTGGAGGACATGCTGGTGCCGACGCCGGCGCGGCTGGTCGCGGCGCACCGGGCCATCGAGGACGTCGCGGCCACCCGGACGGGGGACGCCCAGCCCGGGGTGCCCACCCTCATGGTGCGTCCGCGGGGCCTGCACCTGCCGGAGGCTCACCTGCAGGTGGACGGTGCGTCCGCGAGCGCCTCGACGGTCGACACCTTCACCTTCCTCGCCCGGTGCGCCCGCACGCTGCTCTCCGGCGGCACCGCGCCGTACCTCTACCTGCCCAAGCTCGAGACCGCGGCGGAGGCGGCCTGGTGGGACGACCTGCTCGGGCGGGCCGAGTCCCTGCTCGGGCTGCCGCACGGCTGCACCAGGGTCAGCGTCCTGGTGGAGACCGTGCAGGCCACCTACGAGCTGGAGGAGATCGTCCACGCCCTGCGCCGACGGCTCACCGGGCTGGCCGCGGGCCGGTGGGACTACGTCTTCTCCTACCTGCGGACCTACGGGACCCGCCCCGACCACCTCCTGCCCGACCGCGACGCGTTCACCATGAACACCCGCTTCCTGCGCAGCTACACCTCGCTCATCGTCGGGGTGTGCCACCGCCGGGGGGTGCAGGCGATCGGCGGGCCCATCGCCCTCGCCCCGAGCGGCCCGTTCGACGAGTCGGTCGCGATGACCCACGCCCGGGTGAACCGGGACAAGGCGCGGGAGGCCAAGCAGGGCTTCGACGGCGCCTGGGTCGTGCACCCCGGCATGGTCCCGGTGGCCCGGGCGCCCTTCGAGGAGCGCGACCGCCTGCGTGAGGAGGGCGCGTGGGAGGAGGCCGACCTCGCCGGCGCGGCGACCCTCGACCCGGTCGCCCTGCGCGACGTCAGCTCCATCCCGGGGGCCTCGACGCTCACCGGGGTGCGCACCGCCCTGCGCTCCTCGCTGAGCTACCTCACCGGGTGGCTCGCCGGGGAGGGGACGGCGGTCATCGCCGGGCACATCGAGGACTTCGGCACGGTCGAGCTCAACCGGATGCAGCTGTGGCAGTGGCTCACCCATGGTCAGCGGCTCGCGGAGGGTCCCACCATGTCCGAGCTGCTCCTCGACCGGATGCTGGAGGACGAGGTGGTGCTGCTGCGACGCCGGGGCGCCCGCGAGGACCTGCTCGGGCACGCGGTCACGCTGCTGCGTGACGCGGTCGTCGCGGCCGAGCCGCCGGCCTTCCTCTCCCAGCGGGCCTACGAGGTCCTCGTGTCGGTGGACCAGACCGTCCCGGAGAGCGACGTCGCCTGACCCACCGAGCGTCGCGAATGGTTGCGCTCACCCCCACCGAGCGTCGCGAATGGTTGGCCTCACCCCCACCGAGCGTCGCGAATGGTTGGCCTCACCCCCACCGAGCGTCGCGAATGGCTGTCAGTACGCCCGCCCCCGCAGGATGACGTGGGCGGGGTGGGCGAGCACCCGCACGTCCTGGCGCGGGTCGTCGGCGTAGACGACGAGGTCGGCCGACTCGCCCTGCGCGATGCCCGGTCGCCTTAGCCAGTCGCGGGCCGCCCAGGTGGCGGCGCCGAGGGCCTCCAGCGACGTCATACCGGCGCTGGTGAGGGCCTCCACTTCCCGGGCCACCAGCCCGTGCGGCAGCTGCCCGCCGGCGTCGGTCCCGACATACACGGGTATGCCCGCCTCGTGCGCCTTCGCGACGGTCTCGTGGCGTCGGGCGTAGAGGTCCATCATGTGGTCGGCGTAGGTGGGGAACTTGCCGCGGCCGGCCTCGGCGAAGCCGGGGAAGTTCTCGATGTTGACCAACGTCGGGACGATGGCGATGCCCTGGGCGGCGAAGGTGTCGATGGTCTCGTCGACCAGGCCGGTCGCGTGCTCGATGCAGTCCGTGCCGGCGGCCGCGAAGTCCACGAGGGACTGCTCGGCGAAGCAGTGGGCCGTCACCCGCGCGCCCTCCTCGTGCGCGGCGGCGATGGCCTCGGTGAGCACGTCCACCGGCCAGCAGGTGTTGAGGTCGCCGGTCTCGCGGTCGATCCAGTCCCCGACGAGCTTGACCCAGCCGTCCCCGGCCCGGGCCTCCTGGCGGACGTAGGCGACCAGGTCCTCCGGCTCGATCTCCCACGCGAAGTTGCGGATGTAGCGCCTCGTCCGCGCGATGTGCCGCCCGGCGCGGATGAGCCGCGGGAGGTCCTCCCGCTCCTGCACCCACCGGGTGTCCGCGGGGCTGCCGGCGTCCCGCAGCAGCAGCGCCCCCGCCCCCCGCTCGGCCAGGGCGTGCTCCTCCGCGCGGGCGTCGTCGACGGCCCCCTGCGCCTCCAGCCCCACGTGGCAGTGGGCGTCGACCAGGCCGGGCAGGGCATACCCGCGGATCGTCTCGACCTCCCGGCCGGTCGGCGCGGTGAGACTCACCCGGCCGTCGACCACCCAGACCTCCCCGAGCACCTCCTCGGGTCCCACGAGGACCTGTCCCTCGATGTGCAGCACCGGTGCGCTCACGTGGCCGTCTCCTTCGTCGCAGGTATGCCGTGACCACCGTATCCGCAGGTCCGTAGACTCCTCCTTCGTGTCCTCCGCCCCCTCCCCCACCGCCGGACCCGCCCGGGAGCCGCTGCGGGTGCCGCGGGTCGACCTGGGCTCGATGCTGCGGGACGCCGCGGCCGGCCGGTTCCCGCCCTCGGACGGCGGTTTCTCCCGGGCGACGCCCTGGAAGGACGGCGTGGAGGGGGCGGTCGCCTTCACCGGTCACGCGGTGATGGTGGTCGCGGACGACGTCAGCGACGGGCAGCTGGCCGGCCTGGGGGTCCACGGCTTCGGCGGGGCCCACGAGCCCCGCACCACCCTGGCCCTGGCCGGCGGTGGCCCCATCGGGGTGCTGGACGCGCTGCTGGTCGGCCACGGGACGGGAGCCGGCGGTCCGCTCGTCCCCCGCGCCGACCTCGCCGAGACCGACCGGGCCGCCCACGCCGGCGAGTGGCGCACCGAGGTCGACGTCTACGGGTTGCCCGACCCCCAGGTCGCCTCGCTGGCCACCCTCTCGCGCGGCATCGGCGGGCTCCCCGAGGTCGGCATCCAGGCCGAGGACGGGCATGCCGCCACCCTGCTGGAGGGGGTCCTCGGCCGGCTGCCCCGGGGAGAGGTCGTCCTCGCGTCGGTGACGCCGGGCAACGCCCGCTCGCTGCGGTTCTTCCTGCGGCGCGGCTTCGTCCCGGTGGCCAGCGAACAGCTGTGGAAGCCTCGGCGCGAGCGCGCGGCCGACCTCGGGCGCTGAGCCAGGGACGTCACAGCACCCCGGCCGCCCGGGCGGGCTCGGCGTAGGCACGGGCCAGGGAGTCGACGGTCTCGTGCGCGTTGAGCCCGCTGGGGTTGGGCACGACCCAGAGCCGGGCTCCCGCGAGGTCCTCGGGCTGGGGTCCCTGCCTCGCCCCCCGCACGCCGAACGCGCTCCGGTATGCCGTGACCCCGGCCACGGCGACCACCGCCGGCCGTGTCTCGCGCACCGTCCGCACCAGTCGCCGTCCGCCCTCGCGCAGCTCCTCGGCGGTGAGCTCGTCGGCCCGGGCGGTGGCGCGCCGGGCGAGGTTCGTGATGCCGATCCCCCGCTGGAGCAGGTGGGCGCGGTCCTCCTCGCTCATGCCCGCCCCCGGGTCGATCGCACGCTCGATGACCCCCGCCCGCGCGAGCGCGGGGTAGAACCGGTTGCCCGGGTGGGCGAAGTGCGTCTGCGTCGCCGCCGTCCACAGGCCGGGGTTGATGCCGACGAAGAGCAGCCGCAGCACCGGGCCTCCGGCACCGGGGAGCAGGTCCGGCACCTCGGCGTCCCGGTAGGACTCGAGCTGGGCGCGGGTGAGGCGAGCGGCCATCAGCCCACCTCGAGCCCGACCCCGGCCCACGCCTCCCGGAGCGTGTCGACGACCCCGGGCTGGTCGGCATACCGCTCCCGGGCCGCCCCCAGGGTCGCGGCCGCGAACCCGGCGAAGCCGACGTCGCGGGGGATGCGTCCACGGGTCGTGAGCGTGTCGTACCAGACCTGTCCGGCCCGCTCCCAGGCCCGTCCGCCGAGACCGGTCGCGAAGAGGTGGAAGGCCTTGTTGGGGATGCCCGAGTTGATGTGCACCCCGCCGTTGTCGTTGTCGGCGTCGTGCGGCAGCTCGACGAAGTCGTCGAGGTGGGCGGGCTGCGGGTCCCGCCCCAGCACCGGGTCGTCGTAGGCCGTCCCCGGCTCGGCCATCGAGCGCAGCGCGCGGCCCTGCACCCGGTCGGTGAGCAGGTCGGCCCCGATGAGCCAGTCCGCATCCTCGGCGTCCTGGCCGCGCACCCGCTGGCTGACCAGCGCACCGAAGACGTCGCAGACGGACTCGTTGAGGGCGCCGGACTGCCCGACGTAGGTCAGGCCGGCGGTGTACTGCACCAGGCCGTGGGACAGCTCGTGCGCGATGACGTCCAGGCTCCGGGTGAACCCGGTGAAGTAGATGCCGTCCCCGTCGCCGAAGACCATCTGCCGACCGTCCCAGAAGGCGTTGGCGTAGCTCTGGCCGTAGTGGACGGTGGCCGACAGGAGCAGACCTCGGTCGTCCAGGGAGTCGCGGCCGTAGGCCCGGGCCAGGAGCTCCCAGGTGGACCCGAGCCCGTCGTAGGCCTCGCTGACCGCGGGGTCACCGGTCTGCGGATCGCCCTCGGCACGGACCAGCAGCCCGGGCAGGGCGGTCCCGCCCCCGGCGTCGTGGACGCGGCGCCGAGGGGTAGCCCCCTCGGGCACCGCCGTGGCGCTTCCCCCGCCCTCGCGGCGGACGGTGGCCGGGGCCTGGCCGGGCATGGTCGCGGGCAGGATGCCGCCCTGCAGCGGCGCGTGGCCGCCCGGCCACCGGGTGGCCTCGATCTCCCGACGCCCGCGGGTGTCCGCGCTGTCGCGCAGGGTGAACTCCATCGCCGGCGCGAGCTCGGGCTCGGCCTGGGCGATCCGGGTGAGCAGATAGCCCGGGATGATCGTGCGGCGTGTCCCCGTCATGGCCTCACTGTGCCACGAGCCACCGACAGGCCCGCCGCCGTCGGCAGCGCTCAGTCCTTGCCGTCCTGGAGATACTTCTCGAAGCCCGAGGGCAGCTTCAGACCGGACAGGTCCTGACCGGAGGGCGCGTCGTCCCCGCCGGCCGCCCCGGCACCGAAGGCGCTCTCGAAGGACTTCTCGCGGGCCGCCTGCTCCTTGGCCACCGCGTCCCGCTCCTGCTGCGCCCGCTTGGCCGGGTTGCCCGACTTGCCCTTCTTGCGCTGCGGCGCCTTGCCCTTCCGCGCCCCGCCGGCGCCGCCCGCGCCGGGCATCCCCGGCATCCCGGGCATGCCTCCGCCCTTCTTGAGCTGGCGCATCATCTTCTGCGCCTCGCCGAAGCGCTCGATGAGCTGGTTGACCTCGCCGACGCTCACGCCGGAGCCCCGGGCGATCCTGGCGCGCCGCGAGCCGTTGATGATCTTCGGGTGACCTCGCTCCAGCGGCGTCATGGACCGGACCATGGCCTCGACCCGGTCGAACTCCCGCTCGTCCAGGGAGTCCAGCTGCGCCTTCATGCCCTGCATCCCCGGCATCATGCCCAGCATCTGCTTGAGCGAGCCCATCCGCTTGATGGCCGACATCTGCTCGAGGAAGTCGTCGAAGGTGAAGTCCTCGTCGGAGAGGAACTTGCGGGTCATCTCCTTCGCCTGCGCCTGGTCGAAGGCCTGCTCGGCCTGCTCGATGAGGGTCAGGACGTCACCCATGTCGAGGATGCGCGAGGCCATCCGGTCGGGGTGGAACAGCTCGATGTCCTTGACGCCCTCACCGGTCGACGCGAAGAGGATCGGCTGCCCGGTCACCGTCGCCACGGAGAGCGCAGCACCACCGCGCGCGTCGCCGTCCAGCTTGGAGAGCACCGAGCCGGTGATCCCGACGCCGTCGGCGAAGGCCTTGGCCGTCTCCACGGCCGCCTGACCGATCATCGCGTCGATGACGAAGAGCACCTCGTCGGCCCGGGTCTCCAGCCGGATGTCGTGCGCCTGCCGCATGAGGTCGACGTCGACCGCGAGCCGGCCCGCGGTGTCGATGATGACCACGTCGTGGCTCCTGCGCCGCGCCTCCTCGACACCGTCGACGGCGACGTCGACCGGGTCACCGAAGGACCGGGTCCCCTCCCCCGAGTCCATCGCGGCGTCGTGGCCGAAGATGTTGCCGCGCTCGGGCGCGAAGACCGGGACACCGGCACGCTGACCGACCACCTCCAGCTGGGTGACGGCGTTGGGTCGCTGCAGGTCGGCGGCGACGAGCAGGGGGGTGTGCCCCTGGTCGGCCAGCCACTTGCCCAGCTTGCCCGCGAAGGTCGTCTTGCCCGATCCCTGCAGACCGGCCAGCATGATGACGGTCGGCGGGTTCTTGGCCAGGTTGAGCCGGCGCGTCTGCCCCCCGAGGATCGCGACGAGCTCCTCGTTGACGATCTTGACGATCTGCTGGGCCGGGTTGAGCGCCTGGTGCACCTCCGCGCCCAGCCCGCGCTCCCGGATCCGACCGGTGAACTCCTTGACCACCGGCAGCGCGACGTCCGCGTCCAGCAGCGCCATCCGGATGTCGCGGATGGTCGAGTTGAGGTCGGACTCGGTGACGGTGCCCTTGCGCTTGAGGTTGCGGAAGGTCTGCGTCAGGCGGTCGGAGAGGCTGGTGAACACCCGCCCAAGGATACGTGCCGGTGCACCGCCGCCGCGTCGCCCGTCCACCGCCGGCCGCCGCGCCACCGGCCCGGGGCGTCCGCATACTGGACCCGTGACCCCCTCCGACCTCACCGCCGCCGCGCGTCGCCGCCTGTCGCTGGCGCTGCGGGACCGGGTCGCCGGGGCCGACGCCCCGCGCCGGGCCCAGGCCGTCTGGCTCGCCCCGGGGCCCCGCCGCTTCGCCCCCCACGACCCGATCTGCCGGGTCCACGGGCACGGGGGGATGTATGCCGGCGGCATCCGCGCGCTGCTCCTCCAGTCGTTGCACCCGCTGGCCATGGCGGGGGTCGGTCAGCACTCCGGCTACCGCGGCGACCCGTGGGGGCGGCTGCAGCGCACCAGCGAGTTCATCGCGATGACGACCTACGGCCCGGTCGACGCGGCAGAGCGGGTCCTCGACCGGATCAACCGGGTGCACCGGACCGTCGTCGGCACCGCCGCCGACGGTCGCCCGTACGCCGCCACCGACAGCCACCTGCTGCGCTGGGTGCACGTCGCGGAGATCGACAGTTTCCTGCGCGCCCACCAGCACTACGCCCGCACGCCGCTGACGGCGACCGAGGCCGACACCTACGTGGCGCAGACCTCGTGGGCCGCCGGGCAGCTCGGTGTCCTCGACCCACCACGGTCGGTCGAGGAGCTCGAGCAGGCGCTCACGGCATACCGCCCCGAGCTGGAGGCCAGCGACGGGGCACGGGACGTGGCCCGGTTCCTGCTGGCCGAGCCGCCGCTCCCGTGGACCGCCCGACCGGGCTTCTGGATGCTGGCCGCGGGGGCGCTCACCCTGCTGCCGGGGTATGCCCGTGACCTGCTCGACCTGCACCTGCCCGGCCCCCTGCGCCCGCTCGAGCCGGCCGCCCTGACCCTCCTGGACCCGCTGGGCCGGCTCGGCACCGCCGCGGTCGGATGGGCGCTGGCGAGCCCGGAGGACCCCCGGAACGCTCCGACCAGCTCAGCCGTGGTGGACCGGACCGGCCCGGTTCACGACTCGTAGCGCGAACCTGTTCCGGCGCCGTGATGCAGCACGGCACCGGAACAGGTCCTGGCCAAGAGTGGCCGGCGGTCAGCCGGTCGGCCGGTCAGCCGGTCAGCCGGTCAGCCGGTCAGCCGACGATCGCCGCGACGAAGGCCTCCGCGTCGAACGGCGCCAGGTCGTCCGGGCCCTCCCCCAGGCCGATGAGCTTGACGGGGACCCCGAGCTTGCGCTGCACGTTGACGACGATGCCGCCCTTGGCGGTGCCGTCCATCTTGGTCAGGACGATGCCCGTGATCGCGACCTCCCGGGCGAACTCCTCGGCCTGCCGCATGCCGTTCTGCCCGGTCGTCGCATCCAGGACGAGCAGCACCTCGCCCACCGGGGCGACCTTCTCCACGACCCTCTTGATCTTGCCGAGCTCGTCCATGAGCCCCCGCTTGGTGTGGAGGCGGCCCGCGGTGTCGACGAGGACGACGTCCACCTCCGCCTCGACCCCGCCCTTCACCGCGTCGAACGCCACGGAGGCGGGATCGGCGCCCTCGGCGTGCGAGCGCACGGTGGGCACGCCCACCCGCTCCCCCCAGGTCTGCAGCTGGTCGGCGGCCGCGGCTCGGAAGGTGTCCGCCGCACCGAAGAGGACGTCCTTGTCCTCGGCGACGAGCACCCGACCGAGCTTGCCCACCGTCGTCGTCTTGCCGGTGCCGTTGACGCCCACCACGAGGATGACCGCGGGGTGCTCCCCCGTGCGGCTCGCCGCGATGCGCCGGTCCAGCGACGGGTCCACGAGGCGCAGCAGGTCGTCGTAGAGCCACTGCCGCACCTGCTGGGGGTCATTGGTGCCCTCCACCTTGACCCGGGTGCGCAGGGAGTCGACGAGCTCCTGGGTCGCCTCCACCCCGAGGTCCGAGGCCAGCAGGGTGTCCTCGACGTCCTCCCACGCCTGCTCGTCCAGCCCGCCGCGGGAGAGCAGCGAGAGCAGCGCCTGCCCGATGGCGCTGTTGGAGCGGGCCAGGCGGGCCCGCAGCCGCTGGAGCCGGCCGCGCGCGGAGTCGGGGCGCTCGAGGGTGGGCGCCGGCGCCTCGGGCTCCTCGACCGCGACCCCGCCACCACGGTTCTCGACCTCGCCGCTCGGGGCGGGAGGCTCCTCGACGAGGACGTCCCCCTCGGGGGCGTCCCCCTCCTGGCGCCCCGCGCCGTCCAGGGTGGCGGTGTCACCGCCACGCCCGCGCACCAGCGCGACCAGCAGCGCGAGACCCCCGAGCACCACGACGGTGACGAGGGTCAGGATCTCCCAGAGCTCATTGATCGGTCCCACCGGCACAGTGTCTCAGAGGCGCCGGCCCGCCCCGAACGGGATCGGTCGGCTCAGCTGGCGGCGCGGTACTCCTCCGCACGGACGTCCTCGGCCCGGGACTCCTCGCCGTCCGACGGCGCGTGGGCGTCCTCGCCACCGGCGGAGGCCGGGGACCCCGCACGGGTGCCGGCCTGACCCGGCGCGGCCTGACCCGGCGCGGCGACGGCCGGGCCGCTGCCGGCCGCGGGGGCACCGGACGCGGCGGCGCTCGCCCCGGCGGTGGCGTCGTCCGCCCCGGCCTGCGGCTGGCGGCGCGGCTGGCGGATGGACTGGGTGCGCTCGGCCGCGGACCGCCCGAGCTGCTCCCCCCGGCTGCGGACCTGCTCGCCCCGGCGTCGGGCACCCGCGATGAGCTCCTCCCCCTCAGGGGTCCAGAACTGGCCCCGCCCCTCGCGTCGGGCCTCGATCATGACGTACCCCACGACCCCCGCGCCCAGGGCGACACACATCAGCATGGCCAGGACAAGTGCAAGCATGGAGCCAGTGTGCCGCGCCCGGGCACGCGGGGACGAACACGCGCACGGCGTGTCCCGCGCGTGTCGCGCCGATCGTGAGCGGGCTCACAGGGACGGCCGCGTGGTCCGGCCGCACCGCAGGCACGGCAGGACCCCGAGGGACGCTCCGACGGCCCCCCTCAGGCCGGGAGCTCGCGGGCGATGCGCCCCAGCGTCTGCCGCGTCGAGGCCACCAGCCCGGGGTCCCCGGCACGCTCCCGCAGCCGCAGGGCACGCACGGCGACCTCGTGCGCCTCCGCATACCTGCCCTCGTCGAAGAGCGCCTTGGCGCGGTGCTGGTGGACGAGCGCGGTCCTGGCGTCGTCGTCGGCCAGGACCTCCTGCGCCGCGTCCAGCAGCTCGTGCGCCTCGACGAACTCCCCGCGCCAGTGGTGCACGTGGGCCAGGCGGACGGCGGCCGTCGCCCACGCCGAGGTCCCCGGCTCCCGCTCGTGCAGACGGTCCAGCCCCGAGAGGAGGGCGGCATCCAGCTCGCCGAGCATCCGCAGCAGCGCGACGGCGTGCGGGTCCTGCGGGGTCTCCTCGACCCACTCGCGGGTCTCCTCCTCGTCCAGCAGCTCCTCGCGCAGCGTCTCGTCGTCGATGACGTAGGCGGGGAACTCGGCCCCGCCGAAGACGACGGTCATGCCGGGGCCGGCTCGGGCGAGCGCGCGGGGGGCTCGACCCCGTCGGCGGCGACGTCCTTGATGCGCTGGCTGACGACGGTGGTCACGCCGTCCCCGCGCATCGAGACGCCGTAGAGGGCGTCGGCGATCTCCATCGTCCGCTTCTGGTGGGTGATGACGATGAGCTGGCTGGAGTCGCGCAGCTCCTCGAAGAGCGTGATGAGGCGACCGAGGTTGGTGTCGTCGAGCGCCGCCTCGACCTCGTCCATGATGTAGAACGGGCTCGGGCGGGCCTTGAAGATCGCCACGAGGAGCGCCACGGCGGTCAGCGACCGCTCCCCGCCGGACAGCAGCGAGAGCCGCTTGATCTTCTTGCCCGGGGGGCGGGCCTCCACCTCGATGCCGGTGGTGAGCATGTGCTCGGGGTCGGTGAGGGTGATGCGCCCCTCGCCGCCGGGGAAGAGCCGGGAGAAGACCCGCTCGAACTGCGCGGCCGTGTCGTGGAAGGCCTCGGTGAACACCCGCTCGACCCGCTCGTCCACCGAACGGACGATCTCCAGCAGGTCCTCCTTGGAGCGCCGTAGGTCCTCCACCTGCTCGGTGAGGAAGGTATGCCGTTCCTCGAGCGCCGCGAACTCCTCCAGCGCGAGGGGGTTGACCCGGCCGAGCTGCGCGAGCTGGCGCTCGGCGCGGCGCAGCCGCTTGTCCTGCACCTCACGGACGAAGGGCTGCGGCTCGGGCGCCTCGGCGTCCGGGTCCTCGGGCGCGGGGTCGTCCGGCCCGGGGATGTGCGGCACGGGCAGGTGCGGGCCGTACTCCTCCACCAGCGTCTCCGGGGGCACCCCCAGCTCCTCCACGGAGCGCGTCTGAAGCGCCTCGATGCGCAGCCGCTGCTCGGCCCGGGCGATCTCGTCGGCGTGCACGGAGTCGGTGAGGTCGCGCAGGTCGTCGGCCAGCTCGCGGGCGCGCTGCCGGGCCGCCGCGAGCGCCTGGTCGCGCTCGGCCTGCTCGGCCCGCACCCGCTCCCGCTCCTCCGTGGCCTCCTCGAGCACGGCCGTGCAGCGCTCCAGCAGGTATGCCGCCCCCACGCCCACGGCCTGGGCCGTCGCCCGTTCCCGGGCGCGGCGCTCGCGGCGCTCGGCGGCGCGGCGGCGCGCGGCCAGCTCGCCGGCCGCCGCGGACTCCAGGCTGTCGGCGCGCCCGGCCAGCGCGGTGACGCGCTCCTCCTGGGTGCGCAGCGCGAGCCGGGCCTCGGTCTCCGCGCTGCGGGCCCGGGCGGCCTCCTCGGCCAGGCGTTCCCGCTGCGTGGTGTCCGGGTCGTCGGTGCCCTCCTGGGTGGCGAGCTCCTCGGCGTCCGCGAGCCGCTGCTCGAGCTCGGCGAGCTCCTGGCGGGTGGTCGCGAGGGACTCCTCCGCGGTGGTGATCGCGGTGGTGGCGCGCTCGTGCTCGGCGCGGGCGGTGCGCATGGTCTGCCCGAGCTGGGAGAGCTGCTCGGCGACCGCCGTCATCCGGGCGTCGGAGTCGTGCAGGGCGTCGAGCGCCTGGTCCGCCGCCCGCCGTGCCGACTCGAAGTCCTCGCGGGCCGAGCCCAGCGCGAAGGTCGCCCGCTCCGCGCGGGCCACCGCCTCGGCCACCCCGGTCCGGGCCTCCTCCAGCGCCGAGGTGAGCTCGAGCAGGCTGGGCGCCGCGGAGGATCCGCCGCGGAGCCACCCGGGGCCGTAGACGTCGCCCTCCGGGGTCACGACCGTGACGCCGGGCAGGGCCCGCACGAGCAGGGCGGCATCGTCGGCGTCCCGCACGAGGGCCACCCGGGCGAGCAGCCCGGTGACGGCGCGCAGCAGGGCCTCGTCGCCGTCCCGGGCGCGGACCGTGTCGGCGGCCCACACGGCATACCCCGGCAGGTCCGGCCATCCCGAGCGGTCCTCCGCCTCCCCCGCGACGAGCTCGGGCACGAGCAGACCGGCCTGTCCCTGGTCCTCCTCGCGCAGCCACGCCAGCGCCTCCCGGGCCGGCTCGAGACCGTCGACGACCAGCGCCTCACCGGCCCACCCGAGGGCGGCCGCCACGGCGCCCTCGCGGCCCGCCTCCACCTGGAGCTGGTCGGTCACCGTGCCCCGCAGCCCCTGCACGTCGTCGGCCGCCAGCAGCGCGCTGGCGCCGTCGGTGCGCCGCAGGCTCATCGACAGCGCCTCGACGCGGGCCTGCCAGCGGGCCTGCTCGGCGTGCGCCTCGCGCACCTCCTCGGTGAGCTGCTCGACCTCCGCCTCGGCCTCGCCCCGGCGCTCCTCCGCCTGCTCGTAGTGCTCGTCCAGCCCCTCCTCGCCGTGCTCGACGTCGAGCACGGTGCCCTCCAGCGCCGCGAAGTCTCGCTCGGCCTTCTCCGCCCGCTCGACGACGGCCACGGCCACCTGCTGCAAGCGGGCGATCTCACCCTCCCCGGCCTCGACCCGCGAGCGCCGCGCCGCGACCTGTCCGGTGAGCCGGGCCAGACCCTCGCGCCGGTCGGCGGCGGCGCGGGCCAGCCGCTGCAGCCGCGCCTGCTCCTGGGCGTGCGCGTCCTCGGCCCCGGCGCGCGCGGTCTCGGCGTCGGCGAGCGTCTGCGCCAGCTCGGCCACCCTCGCCTGCAGGTCCGCCTCCTCCTGGCGCACCCGCGCGGCCTGGGCGCGCAGCTCCTCGGGGTCCCGGCCACGGCGCGACCGGCCGCTCTCCTCGGCGGCCAGGTCCTCCTCCTCCGCCCCGAGCAGCCGGACCCGCTCGGCGGCGAGGTCGCCCAGGGCGCGCACGCGCTCCAGCAGCGAAGACAGGGCGTACCACCGGTCCTGGACCTCGGTGAGCGCCGGGGCCGCGGCCGCGCGCTCCTGCTCGAGCCCGGCGACCTGGGCGTCGGCGGCCCGCGCCGCCTCCTGCACCGCCGTGCGCCGCTCGACGAGCGCCCGCTCGTCGGCCATCTCCTGCTCGAGCGCGCTGGTCAGCTGCACGAGGTCGTCGGCGAGGATCCGCAGCCGGGCGTCCCGGACCTCGGCCTGGATGGTCGCGGCCCGTCGCGCGGTCTCGGCCTGTCGCCCCAGCGGGCCCAGCTGGCGACGGATCTCGGAGGTGAGGTCGGCCAGGCGGGTGAGGTTGCCCTCCATCGTCTCCAGCTTGCGCAGCGCGCGCTCCTTGCGCTTGCGGTGCTTGAGCACCCCGGCCGCCTCCTCGATGAAGCCGCGCCGCTCCTCGGGGGTGGCCCGGAGGACCTGGTCGAGCTGGCCCTGGCCGACGATGACGTGCATCTCCCGCCCGATGCCGGAGTCGGAGAGCAGCTCCTGCACGTCCAGGAGCCGGCAGGAGGTGCCGTTGATGGCGTACTCCGAGCCCCCGGTGCGGAACATCGTCCGGGTGATGGTCACCTCGGTGTAGTCGATCGGCAGCGCGCCGTCGGTGTTGTCGATGGTCAGCGACACCTCGGCGCGTCCCAGCGGCTGGCGTCCCGAGGTCCCGGCGAAGATGACGTCCTCCATCTTGCCGCCGCGCAGGCTCTTGGCCCCCTGCTCCCCCATGACCCACGCGAGCGCGTCGACGACGTTGGACTTGCCCGACCCGTTGGGTCCGACGATGCACGTGATGCCCGGCTCCAGCCGCATCGTCGTCGCCGAGGCGAACGACTTGAAGCCCTTGAGGGTGAGGCTCTTGACGTACATCGACCTGCTCTTCGCTCTCGGCTCCCGGGACGGCTCGTCCGCCAACATACCTGGCGGGTATGCCGCCGCAGCGCCGCCGCGCGGCCGTCCGCCCGGCCCACCGGCGGGTCAGCGCTCGACGAACCCCGTCGTCCCCTCGCGCGCCGCGTGGTGCTGGACCACCACCCCGTCGACCCGGCCCGGACGGCTGCGGGTCGAGGGGTCCTCGCGCAGCAGCTCGACGAGCGCGTCGACGGCGGCCCGCTCGCCCTGGGCGTTGACCTCGACCCGGCCGTCGGGGAGGTTCAGGGCGTGGCCGACGAGCCCCAGCTCGAGCGCCCGGGAGCGGGTCCACCACCGGAACCCGACACCCTGGACCCGACCGCGGACGAAGATCAGCGCACGCTCCACACCTCCGAGACTACGGTGGGGGTATGCAGCAGCCACCCGCCAGCAGCCCCGCCTACGCCCCCGTCGCGAACCGCCCCGTCCGGTGGGGCCTGCTCGCCGCGGGAGGGATCGCCCGTGAGCTGGCCGCGGCGATCGCCGCCGTCGACGGTGGCGAGGCGGTCGCGGTCGCCGCGCGCGACGGCGAGCGCGCCCGGGCCTTCGCGCAGGAGTTCGGCATCCCGCGCTCTTACGGCGGCTACGACGAGCTCCTGCAGGACCCCGAGGTCGACGTCGTCTACATCTCCTCGACCCACCCCTTCCACCACGAGCAGGCCCTGGCCTGCATCGCCGCCGGCAAGCACGTCCTCGTCGAGAAGCCGACCACGCTCACGGTCGCCGACACCGAGGAGGTCTTCGAGGCCGCCCGGCAGGCGGGGGTGCTCGCGGTGGAGGCCATGTGGATGCGCTTCCAGCCGATCGTGCTCGACGTGCGGGACCGGGTGCACTCGGGCGCCATCGGGGACGTCCGCAGCGTCCACGCCGCGTTCCCCGTGCCGTTCGACTACGACGAGACCCACCGCCTCTTCGACCTCGACAACGGCGGGGGCGCCCTGCTGGACCTGGGCATCTACCCCGTGACCCTGGCGCACCTGCTCGTCGGGCACCCGACCCACCTGCACGTCCTGGGCTCGAAGGTCCCCACGGGCGCCGACGCCCTGGTGGCCCTGCAGTGGATGACGGAGCAGGGCGCCGTCGCCCAGGTCATGACGGACTCCCGGTCCCACGGCACCACCGAGACGGTCCTGCGGGGCACGGAGGGGTCGATCACCCTGCACGGCCCGATCAACAACCCCACCTCCTTCACCCTGCGCCGGGGCGAGGAGGAGGAGACCGTCGACGGTGACCGGCGGGGCTACGAGCACCAGGTCGAGGAGGTGCACCGCTGCCTGCGGGAGGGGCTGGTGGAGTCGCCGCTGGCCCCGCACGCCGACACGGTGGCCATCATGACCATCCTGGAGAGCGCCCGTCGCGAGCTGGGGGTGCGCTACCCCCAGGAAGGCGCCCCGCTGCACACCTGAGGCAGGATGGCACCGCGATGACCCAGCTGCTCCTCTTCGTCCTCCTCGCCTGCGTGCTCCTCGCCGCGATCGGTCAGACGGCCACGCCCCGGTGGCAGCGGCTGCCGCTGCGCCGGTGGACCCCCGTGCACGTGGCCGACCTGGTCGCGCGCGGCGTACGCGTCTTCTCCGACGCCGGCAAGGAGCGCCTGCGCCGGCAGAACCTCGCCCGCGAGGAGGTCGAGGGTCGCCGGTCCGACGAGACGCCCGAGACTCCCGAGGGCCCGGCGGCTCCCCCCTCCACGGACCCCGGGGACCCGCCGTCGGACCGGTGAGGGCTCAGGTGCGGGCCCGCGGCACGGTCTGGCACCGCGGGCAGTAGTGCGAGCTGCGGTTCATGAACTCCTCGCGCCGGATGGCGGTACCGCAGCGTGCGCACGGGCGGCCGGTCTGGCCGTAGGCGTCCAGCGAGCGGTCGAAGTAGCCGCTGGCGCCGTTGACGTTGACGTAGAGCGCGTCGAAGCTGGTGCCGCCCTGGCCCAGCGCCTCGCGCATGACCTCGGCCGCGTGGTCCAGGAGGCGACCGATCGCGGGGCGGGTCAGTGCCGAGGCGGGGCGTCGGCCGTGCACCCCGGCGCGCCAGAGCGCCTCGTCGGCGTAGATGTTGCCGATGCCGCTGACGACGCCCTGGTCCAGCAGCAGCCTCTTCACCGCGACGTTCTTGGACTTCATCGTCCGGATGACGGTCGGCCGGTCGAAGGCGTCCTCGAGCGGGTCGGGGGCGATGTGGGCGACCGGCTGCGGTATGCCGTGCCCGTGCGCCGGCCCTGACCCGGGCCCGACGGCCCGGCGGTGGACGTCGGGCAGGAGCGGGGTGAGGGCCAGGCCGCCGAAGGTGCGCTGGTCGACGAAGCGCAGCTGCGGGCCGTCGTCGTCGAAGTCGAGGGTGGCGTGCAGGTGCTTCTCCCGCGGCGCGTCCGCCGGCTCCACGAGCAGCTGGCCGCTCATCCCGAGGTGCATGACGAGGGCGTGCGGGTCGTCGTCGGGGGGGTCCAGGACCAGCCAGAGGTACTTGCCGCGCCGGTCGGCCGCGAGGACCTTGGCGCGGGACACCCGTGCCGACAGGTCGGCCGGCCCGCCCTCGTGCCGCCGGGCGACCCGCTGGCCGAGCAGGTGGGCGGTGCGGATCCGGCGGCCGACGACGTGCTCGGCGAGCCCTCGACGGACGACCTCGACCTCGGGCAGCTCGGGCACGGGAGGCTCAGTCCGTCCGGGTGTCGAGCGCCGGGTCCACGTCCGGGGCGGTCGCGACCATCGCGGCGGCCCGGTCGGTCAGCAGCCGCCACCCGCGCTCGGCGGCCTGCTGCTCGGCGAGCTTCTTGGACCGGCCCACCCCGGTGCCGACGACCTCACCACCGACGACCACCCGGGCCGTGAAGGTCTTGTCGTGGTCGGGCCCCTCGGCGTCCAGGACGTACTCGGGCGGCCCGAGCTCGGCCGCCGAGGCGACCTCCTGCAGGCTGGTCTTCCAGTCCAGCCCGGCGCCCAGGTCGGCGCTGCGCGCCATCACCGGGTCGAGGACGTGGTGGATGAACGCGTCCGCCCAGCTCAGGCCGAGGGAGACGTAGAGGCAGCCGATGACGGCCTCGGTCGTGTCCGCGAGGATGGAGTCCTTGTCGCGGCCGCCGGTCGCCTCCTCGCCCTTGCCGAGCAGCACGAACTGGCCGAGGTCGATGGTGCGCGCGACCTCGGCGAGGGCGCGTGAGTTGACGACCGCGGCGCGCAGCTTGGCCAGCTGGCCCTCGGACAGGTCCGGGTGCGTGCGGTAGAGCGTGTCGGTGACCACGACCCCCAGCACGGAGTCACCGAGGAACTCCAGCCGCTCGTTGTGCGGCTGACCGTCGTGCTCGTAGGAGAACGACCGGTGCGTCAGGGCACGCAGCAGCAGCGCCTCGTCGCACCGCTCACCGACGACCTCGGCGAGGTAGTCGTTGAGCTCGGCGACGGGGCGCATACCGCGGTCCGCGTCAGGCCTGGTGCTCGGTGCGCTCGGCGGCGGCGTAGTGCCGACCGCCGTAGGAGCCGCAGGACGGGCACGCCTGGTGCGGGGTCGCCACGGCCTGGCACTGCGGGCAGGTGGTCAGCGCGATCGGGGCGGCCTTCCACTGCGAGCGGCGGTGCCGGGTGTTGGAACGGGACATCTTCCGCTTGGGAACGGCCACGTCAGGTCCTCTTCTCGTCGTCGTCGGCCGGGCTGGCCATCGCGGCCAGCGCCGACCACCGGGGGTCGATCACGTCGTGCTCGTGCTCCGGGTCGTCGGCCAGGCGTGCCCCGCACTCGGAGCACAGTCCCGGACAGTCGTCCCGGCACACCGGTTGGAAGGGCAGTGAGGTCACCACGGCGTCCCGGACGACCTCTTCGAGGTCCATCAGGTCGCCGTCGAGAGTCCGCTGCTCGTCCTCGTCGGCGCTCGCGTCCTTCTCGCTCCCGGGTCGACCCGCCACCTGCTGGTGGTGCGACGCCCGGTCCGGGTAGGCGTACAGCTCCTGGAAGGGGACGTCGAGGTGCTCGACGATCTCGTCCAGGCAGCGCACGCACTCCCCGACCGCCACGGCCTGGGCCTCCCCCGTCGCCAGGATCCCCTCGACCACCGACTCCAACCGCAGATCCACCTGGACCGGCGTACCGGCGGGGATCGCGATGACGTCGGTGCCCAGGGGCTCCGTCGTGGTCACCTCACGAGAGACCTCCCGCATCGTGCCGGGCCGGCGGACCAGCTCCCGGGTGTCGAACACCCAGTCGCGTTCCGTCTGCTGGGCAGCCATGCTGAAAGTCCCTCACGTGTGTCTGACCTGCTGATCGGGGTTCGGCCCTGATCCGTGGCACGGAGGCAGGAAGGACACAAACCGACTGCTCAGACTACCGGAGCGGGTGGTCCGGGCTCAAATCTGCCGCAGCGCGTGCAGGACCGGCGCCGGGACCAGGGCGGAGACGTCGCCCCCGAGCCGGTGGACCTCCTTGACCAGGGAGCTGGAGACGTGCTCCAGGGCCGGGTCCCCGGGCAGGAAGACGGTCTCCACCCCGGTGAGGTGGCGGTTCATCAGGGCCATCGGCAGCTCGTAGGTGAAGTCCGTGCCGCCGCGCAGCCCCTTGACCACGGCCTGGGCGCCCACCTCTTGGCACACGTCGACGAGCAGACGCTCGGCATACGCCTCCACCCGGACCGTGGCGGAGATGTCCTGCGGCAACGACTGCCGGACGAGCTCCAGCCGCTGCTCGACCGGGAACGTGCCCTGCTTGGCCGGGTTGTGCATCACCGCGACGAGCACCTCGTCGAAGAGCGCGGCGGCCCGCACGACGACGTCGACGTGACCGAGGGTCACCGGGTCGAAGGATCCGGGGCACACGCAGCGTCGGGTCGTCATGCCCGGAGCCTACTGTCGGCGCGTCCCACGACCGCGGCTCAGTCCTCGTCGTCGAGCAGCCCGTCCTTCTCGGCCTGCTCGACCAGCGCGCGCACCTGGTCGATGCCGACCCCCTGGTCGAGGTGGCGCCCCCGGACCTCCAGGAAGGCCGCCCCCAGGTCCGCGCGGTCCTGCTCGGAGACCTCCTCGCGGGCCGGGTTGAGGATGGTCAGCTCCTCCTCGGTCAGGTGGTGCTGCAGCACCTCGTTCATCGCCTCGACCGCGTCTGCGAACTTCTGGGTGTCGGTGCCGGCGCACTCGAGCAGGTCGAGCAGCGCGCGGTTGATCTCGGCGTGCTCCTCCTCGCCGTGCTCGGCCTCGTGCTCGTCGATCGCCTCCTTGCGACGCAGCCGGGGGTAGACCTTCTCCTCCTCGGCCTCGCCGTGCGCGACGAGGACCGCGGCGAAGGCCTGGCGGGCGGACTCACGGTCCGAGCTGCTGTCGCGCAGGTCGCGCATGAGCTCCTCGAAGAGGCGGTGGTCGGCCAGGAAGAGGTCGACGACGTCACCGGAGACGGGTCGGGGGATCGTGTATGAGGTCATGGGCCGATCCTGGCAAACGGCCGGCTCAGGCGCTCGCCGGGGTGGCGGGCTCCGCGAGGTGCACGGCGGTCTCGCCGTAGCGGCGGGTGTCGAGGTGGGCCAGCCCGGGGGGCCAGTCCGGCTGCGGGGAACGGGCGCTGCGCTCCAGGACCACGAGCCCGTCCGGGTCCAGCCAGGGGACGAGCGCGGCCAGCACCTCGCCGAGCTCGGCCTCCCCCAGGTCGTACGGCGGGTCCAGCAGCGCCAGGTGGAAGACCTCGCCCTGCGGCCCGGCCCTCAGCACCTGGGCCACGGGGGCCGTCCGCACCTCGACCCCCGCGAGCCCCAGCTCGGCCGCGTTGCGCTCGACGAGCCGGGCGGTCGCCCGGTGGCGTTCCACCGCCAGGAGGCGACCCCCGCCGCGGGAGACCGCCTCGAGCCCGAGGGCACCCGACCCGGCGAAGAGGTCGAGCACCGCGCAGCCCTGGAGGTCGAGCAGCGCCTCGATGCGGGAGAACACCGCCTCGCGCACCCGGTCGGTGGTGGGCCGGGTGAGCGCGCCTCGCGGGGTGTGCAGGCTGCGCCCACCGGCGGTCCCGGCGATGATGCGGGTCATCGGCTCACCCCCGCTCCAGGAAGGCCGCCCGGGCGGCGTCGAGCCGGGTGAGGGCCTCGAGGAGCTCGGGGTGCCGTTCCAGCTCGGGGTCGGCCTCGACCGTGCGCCACGCGGCCTCGTGCGCCTGGACGATGAGGTCCTCGTCCCGGGCCAGGCGCAGGAAGCGCAGCCCGCTGCGCCCCCCGCTCTGGCTGGCCCCGAGCACGTCGCCCTCGCGGCGGCTCTCCAGGTCCAGCCGGGCCAGCTCGAAACCGTCGGTGGTCGCCGCCACCCGCTCCAGCCGCTCCACGGCGGCCGGGTCGACCCCCTCCCCCTGGGTGAGCAGCAGCGCCAGCCCCGGCCGGCCGCCCCGGCCCACCCGTCCCCGCAGCTGGTGCAGCTGGGAGATGCCGAACCGGTCGGCGTCCAGCAGCACCATGGTGGTCGCGTCGGGGACGTCCACGCCCACCTCGATGACGGTGGTGGAGACGACCACGTCGACGCGCCCCGCCGCGAAGGCCACCATGACGGCGTCCTTCTCCTCGGCGGGCATGCGGCCGTGCAGGATCTCGATGGTCAGGTCGCTCGTCGCGGCCAGCCCCCGGAGGCAGCGCGCCACCTGGTGCACGCCGTGGAGGGCGGGCGGGACCGCCCCCGGCACGTCCGGCGCCCCGAGCAGGTCGGCGCCGTCGTCTCCGGTGGCGCCTCCCGACCCGGCACCCGTGGGGAGCCCGGGCCCAGCCCCTCCCGTGCCGGGCAGGTCCGGGTCGTCGACGTCGCCGATCCGCGGGCACACGACATAGACCTGCCCGCCTCCGCGGACCTCCTCGGCGACCCGCTCCCACGTGCGGCGCACCCAGTCGGGGCGCTGGCCGTCGACGACGAAGGTGTGGATGGGGCGGCGGCCGCCGGGCAGCTCGCGCAGCGTGGAGATCTCCATGTCGCCGTAGACGGTCATCGCCACGGTCCGCGGTATCGGGGTCGCGGTCATGACGAGGACGTGCGGGGCGGTGCCTCCGGGCGCCTTGGCGCGCAACGCGTCACGCTGCTCCACGCCGAAGCGGTGCTGCTCGTCGACGACCACCATGGCCAGGTCGGCGAACTGCACGTGCTCCTGGATGAGCGCGTGGGTGCCGATGACGATGCCGGCCTCCCCCGAGGCCGCCGCGAGCAGCGACGTGCGGCGTTCCGCGGTCGACTGGCTGCCGGTGAGCAGGCTGATCCGGGTGCCCTCGGCCAGACCCCCCAGGAGCCCGGCCTCGGCGATCGGGCCGAGCATCTGGGACATGGACCGGTGGTGCTGGGCCGCGAGGACCTCGGTGGGCGCCAGCAGCGCCGCCTGCCCGCCCGAGTCGACGACGGCCAGCATGGCGAGCAGGGCGAGGACCGTCTTGCCGGAGCCGACCTCGCCCTGGAGCAGGCGGTGCATCGGGACCGTCCGGGCCAGGTCGTCGAGGAGCTCGGCCAGCACGGTCTCCTGCCCCTCGGTGAGCTCGAAGGGGAGCCGGTGCCGCAGCCGGGTCCCGAGGCCGTCCACGGCCGGGACGCGGGGGCTGGCGGGCACGGCCTCGGCGGAGCGGCGGACCCGGGCGAGCTGGGCCTGCACCGTAAACGCCTCGGTGAACTTCAGCCGCCAGCGGCCGTGGCGGTGCTCGGCCTCGGTGCGCGGCCGGTGCACCAGGCGGTAGGCCTCGAGCAGCCCCGGAAGCCCCACCTCCCGGCGCACCTCCTCCGGGACGGGGTCGCGCAGCTGCTCCACGTGGTGCAGGACCAGCTCGAGGCACTGGCCGTGGACGATCGGCGACAGGCCCTTGGTGGCCGTGTAGACCGGGACCAGCCCGTCCAGCAGCCACTGCGCGCCGCCCTCGCCGTCCTCACCCAGGGTGGCGTAGTCCGGGTGGGTGAGCTGGAGGGTCTCGCGCCACACCCCGACCTGGCCCGAGCACACCACCCGCACCCCGGGCCGCAGTCGTTCCTGGTGGCCGAAGGGCTTGAAGAAGGTCAGCTCGATCGTGCCGCCGGCGTCGTCGGCGACCTCCACGACGAGCCTGCGGCCCCGGCGGTTGCGCATCTGGTGCGTCGTCGCGGCCCGGACCGTCCCCACCACGACGACGTCCTCCCCGTGCGGCAGGTCGCGGAAGGCGGTGGGGCGGGTGGGGTCGAGGTAGGTCCGGGGCAGCCAGTCGAGCAGCTGCCCCACGGTGCGGATGCCGCGCGCCCGCTCGAGGATCCGGGCGCTGGTCCCGACGACGTCGCGCAGGCCGATGTCCAGGGGGTTGAGGTCGCCGTCCGCCACGGCGCGCAGGTGCCGCTGCGCCATCACTCGACCCCGATCAGCACGGCGTAGGTCGGCTGCCCCCCGTCCAGGACGGAGAGCTCGGCCTCGGTGCCGGCCGTCCGCCCGGTCAGCTGCCGCTCGACCTCGGCACGCACCTGCGCGTCGCCCCCCTCGCCGAGCAGCACGGTGACCAGCTCGACCCCGGGGTGCCAGAGGGTGTCGAGCACCGCCTCGGCGGCCGGCGCCAGGGCGTCCTCGACGGCGACGATGGCGTGGTCGACGATCCCGAGCCACTGGCCGGGCCGGCACGGACCGACGGGGGTCTCGGCGCCGCGGTCGGCCCGGGTCAGCGCGCCGCCGTGCACCCCGCCGGCGGCCTCCCGCATCGCGCGCGCGGCACCCTCGAGGCGCCCGTCCGGGTCCAGGACGGCCAGGGCGGCCAGCCCCTCGGGCAGCGAGCGGGTGGGCACCACCTCGACCACCAGACCCTCGCGCCGCGCCTCCGCGGCCGCGGCCCGCGCCACCATGACCATGTCCTCGTCGTTGGGGAGCACCAGCAACCCCTCGGACTCGCAGGCCCGGATGGCGGCGAGGAGCTGGCCGGCCGACGCGCGACGCCGCGGCCCGCTGGGCACGAGGACCGCGCCGGCCGACGCCATGAGCTCGGCCACGCCGTCACCGAGCACGCAGCTGACCACCTGGAGGCCGGTGGGCAGGCCGGCCGAGCCGCCGCCGGAGGGGCCCCCGCAGTGAGGGTCGCCCCCCGCGCCGTGGGCCGCCGCGTCGCCGCTGAGGGAGGTGTGCCGGACGTCGCTCACGACACCGGCCAGTCCCCCGGCCTCGAGCGCGGCCGAGGGGTCGTCGAGGTGGACGTGCACCTGGTAGTCGTGCGGCCCGCCGGCCACGGCCACGGAGTCGCCCACGTGCGTGAGGTGGGCGCGCAGCCGCGCGGCGCGCTCCGGGTCGCTGCCGGTCAGCAGGAACATGACCTCGACGGTCCCGCCGGCCTCCTCCGACCCCACGCGAGCGGGCGGCCCGGTGCCGGTCGACCACCAGCCGGGGACCTCGCCGTCGGAGCCGGCCGGCAGGTCGAGAAGCACGCTGTGCAGCGCCTCCACGACCAGCACCAGCCCGGCCCCACCGGCGTCCACGACCCCGGCGTCGCGCAGCTCGGCGAGCTGCTCGGGGGTGCGGGCGAGCGCGTCCTGGGCCGCGCCCAGGGCGGCCGCGACCACCTCGGCGACGTCGCCCTCCCCCGCCTGCACCGCCCCTCGCGCACCCTGGGCGGCAGCCCTGGCGACGGTGAGGATGGTCCCCTCCACCGGTGTCGCCAAGGCGTCCCAGGCGCTGCGTGCCGCCTGCTCGAAGGCCGCGGCGACCTCCTCGGGGCCGACCGCCTCGACGTCGGGGCCGACGGCGTCCGCCAGCCCCCGGGCGAGCTGGGCCAGGATGACCCCCGAGTTGCCCCGGGCGGCCAGCAGCATCCCGCGGGCGATGAGGTGCAGCCCGTCCCGCAGCCCCCCGGTGTCCTCACCGAGCTCGACCTGCACCCGGACGTGCTCCAGGGCCCCGTCGAGGGTGAGGAACATGTTGGTGCCGGTGTCGCCGTCGGCCACCGGGAAGACGTTGAGCGCGTCGATCTGCTCGCGCGCCGCGGCCAGGGACAGCCGCGCCGTCATCGCCCACCGGCGGGCGGTCGCGAGGTCGAGGGCTGGTCCGGGCACGCCCCCAACCTAGTGCCCGCCCCCGACGACCCCCGCAGCCCCGCACAGGACGCGTGCTCAGGCCGCACAGGACGTCCGCTCAGCGCCGTCCGGACGCGCGCTCAGCCCGCACAGGACGTCCGCTCAGCGCCCTCCGAACGCGTGCGCAGCGTCGACCGACGCACCTACGCCGGGATTTGGGCGCCGCGAGCGCCGTCCGGTACGCTGTTCCGGTTGCCTGCGCGCCTCGACGCCGCGGGCCTTCGACCTCTCACCGGACGACCTTCAGGAGAACACCGTGGCTGCCACTTGCGACGTCTGCGCCAAGGGACCGAGCTTCGGTCACAGCATCTCGCACTCGCACCGCCGCACGAAGCGCCGTTGGAACCCCAACATCCAGCGCGTGCGCACCACCATCGGCGGCACCTCGAAGCGACTCAACGTCTGCACCTCCTGCCTGAAGGCGGGCAAGGTCACCCGCTGACCTTTCCTCTCGGCAGGCTCGTGAGCCGGCGGCACCCTCCAGGGTGCCGTCGGCTCCGTCGTTCCCGTCGCCCCCCTCACCCGCCGTAGTGGTCCCAGCCCCCTCGGGCCGGGTCGAGGCGGTCCGGACCGAGCCACACCCCGGCAGCCTCGCCCCGGCCGCACGCTTCCACGTCACCGAGGGGCACCCACCCGGACGGCACGGCGTCGGGGGCGAAGGTGGCGAGCAGCACGTGCTCCTCCCCGCCCCCGAGCACCGCCCGGCGGGCGGCCTCGGCGGGCACCCCGTCGAGGCCGGCGGCGAGGACGTCCACCGCCCCGGGCCGCAGGTCGATCCGCACGTCGCTGGCGCGGGCCACCCGGTCGGCGTCGCGGACCAGCCCGTCAGACACGTCGATCATCGACGACGCCCCCGCGAGCGCGGCCCGCGGTCCCTGCCCCAGGTCGGTCCAGGGGCGCCGGTGGTAGTCCACCCACGGCCCCTCGGCGCGCCCGTCGAGCAGCTGCGCGAGCCCGGCCCCCGAGCGGCCCAGCGGCCCGGAGACGGCGAGCACGTCGCCCGGACGGGCGCCGTCGCGCAGGACCGGGTGCTCCACCCCGTCCGGCAGCTCGCCCAGCGCGGTGACGCCGAGCATCACCACGCCGGCCGGCGCCGCGCTGAGGTCGCCCCCGACGACCGGGACGCCGCTGCGTCGCGACGCCCACGCCAGACCCTCCGCGAGGCCGCGCGCCCAGGCCAGGGGCAGCCGCGGGTGCGCCGCGAGGGTGACGAGCAGACCGGTGCCCGCTCCCCCCATCGAGGCGATGTCGGCGAGGTTCTGGGTGGTGGCCTTGACCCCCACGTCCTGCGGTGTCGACCAGTCGTCGCGCCAGTCCTGACCGAGCACCATGGTGTCCGTGGTCGCGAGCACCGCTCCCCGCCGCGCCCGCAGGTATGCCGTGTCGTCGCCCGGACCTACGAGCACGCCGTCGGCCGGCTGGTCGGCGAGGGCGGCGAAGACCTCGGCGAGGACGCCCCGCTCCCCCACCTCCCCGAGCACCGGCCCGGTCCTCGCGCCGCCACCGGGACCCGCCCGTCCACCGTCCTCGCTCGCGTCCACCCCCGCACGGTAGCCTCCCACCCACCGAGCCGGATCAGGAGGAAGCCGTGGTCAAGGCATACATGCTCGTCCAGACCCAGGTCGGGGCGTCCGCGCAGGTCACCCGCACCCTCCGGGGCCTCGCGGGGGTGGTGAGCGCCGAGGACGTCGCCGGGCCCTACGACGTCATCGCCGTCGTGCAGGCGCCCACGGTCGCCGAGCTCGGCCGCGGGGTGATCGCCCGCGTCCTCGAGGTCCCCGACATCACCCGCACGACGACGTGCACGGTCGTCGAGCTCTGAGGGGCCTCCTGCCCGCCACCGCCATCGTCGTGGCGCTCCTGCTGGGCGGGTGCGGCGACGAGGCGGTGCGGGCGGTGCCCTTCGACGCCGCCGACTCCGCGCCGTGCCAGGAGGTGGCGCGCCACTGGCCCAGCACGATCGGGCCGTACGAGGCGCGGGTCACGGCCGTGCAGTCCGAGGGGGTGGCGGCCTGGGGGGACCCGCCCATCGTCGCGCGCTGCGGCAAGCCGCCGCCCGGGCCGACCACCGACCCGTGCATCGACGTCAACGGCGTCGACTGGGTGGCCACCCAGCTCGACGACGGCGGCACGATGTTCACGACCTACGGGCGCGAGCCGGCGCTGGAGGTGCTGGTCCCGGCGGACTACGACAGCCACCCCCTGCTGCTGCCTCCCTTCGGCGAGGCCGCCGAGGCGGTGCCGCAGACCCTCGGGGAGTGCTCCTCGGCCGATGGCTGAGCTCAGCGCAGCCCGAGCGGGCGCTCCAGGGCCAGGGTGATGAGCTCGTCGACCAGCTCGGGGTAGCTCATCCCCGAGGCGGCCCAGGCCTGGGGGTACATCGAGTAGGGCGTGAAGCCCGGCATGGTGTTGATCTCGTTGAGCACCACCTCGCCGCGCGGGGTGACGAAGCAGTCGACCCGGGACAGGCCCTCGGCGTCGGCGACGTCGAAGGCGAGGGCGGCGATGCGGTGGATCTCGTCCCGGATCTCGACCGGTATGTCGGCCGGGGCGGTGATCTGCACGCTCTCCTCGTCGAGGTACTTCGCCTCGAAGTCGTAGAAGTCGTGCTCGCCGGAGACGACGATCTCGCCGCACTCGCTGACCCGTGGCGGGCCCGAGCCCCGGCCGCCCAGGACGCCGCACTCGATCTCGCGCCCCTCGATCCCCTGCTCGACCAGCACCTTGGGGTCGTGGTCACGGGCCTTCTCGACGGCGACCTCGAGCTCCTCGGGGCGCTCCACCTTGACGACCCCCACGGAGGACCCGGCCCGGGCCGGCTTGACGAACACCGGGAAGCGCAGCCCGGAGGCGGCGTCCAGCGCGGCGGCGCGGTCCTGCCGCCACTGCCGGTCGGTGATAAGCGCGTAGGGCCCCACGGGCAGCCCGGCGGAGGCGAAGAGGACCTTCATGACGTGCTTGTCCATCATCGCCGCGGACGCCATCACCCCGCACCCGACGTAGGGCAGGTCGGCCAGCTCCAGCAGGCCCTGGATGGTGCCGTCCTCCCCGAACGGACCGTGCAGCAGCGGGAAGACGACGTCGACCTCACCGATCGGGTGCACCTCGCCCGCGGCGTCGACCCAGGTCCACTCGTGCTCCACGCCCCCCAGCGGCACGATGACGCGCCGGCCGGTGTCGGACACGGACGGCAGCCGGCCGTCCCGGATGTCGAGGGCCTGCGGGTCGTCGTCCACGAGCACCCAGTGACCCTCGCGCGTGATGCCGACCGGCACCACGGCATACCGCTGCCGGTCCAGCGCGCGCAGCACGCTCGCGGCGGTGGCGCAGGAGATGGCGTGCTCGTCGGAGCGGCCGCCGAAGACCAGGGCGACGCGGCGTCGGCGGTCGGGGGCGGGCGAGGTCTGCGTGTCCATCGCCGCCGAGCCTAACCAAGGTGGTACGGGCGCCCGCGCAGGACGCGCACGCCGCTCAGTGACGCTCGTGCTTGCGGGCCCGGGTCATGAGCTCACCGGTCAGCCGCTCCGGGGTGACCGACCCGTCCACCACGGCGCTGACGCCCTGGCAGATCGGCATCTCCACCCCGTGCCGGGCGCCGAGCTCGACGACGCTGCGGCAGGACTTCACGCCCTCGGCCGTCTGGTGCGGGACGGCGAGGATCTCGGCGACCGTGCGGCCCTGCCCGAGGGCCACGCCCACCCGGTGGTTGCGCGACAGCGGCGACATGCACGTCGCGATGAGGTCGCCGACCCCGGCCAGCCCCATGAGGGTCGCCGGGTCCGCGCCGAGCGCCTGCCCCAGGCGGGCGGTCTCGGCCAGGCCCCGGGTGATGAGGCTGGACTTGGTGTTGTCGCCGTAGCCGAGCCCTTCCGCCATGCCGACGGCGAGGGCGATGACGTTCTTCACCGCGCCCCCGAGCTCGGCACCCACGACGTCGGTCTGGGTGTAGGGCCGGAAGTAGGGCGTCATCACGGCGGCCGCGACCCGGTCGGCCGTCGCGTGGTCGGTCCCGGCGACGACGCTGGCCGCCGGCTGGCGGGCGGCGATCTCCCGGCTGAGGTTGGGGCCGGTGACGACCACGACGCGGTGCTCCTCGATGCCGCTGGCCACGATGACCTCGCTCATCCGGCGCCCGGTGCCGAGCTCGATGCCCTTCATGAGCGACACCACGGGGGCCCCGGCCGGCAGGTGGGCGCCCCAGCCGTCGAGGTTGTCCTGCAGGCTCTGGCTGGGCACCGCGAGCACGACGAGGTCGGCCCCCTCCGCGGCCTCGCGCGGGTCGGCGGTGGCCGTCACGACGGACCCGAGCTCGACGTCCGGCAGGTAGTCGGGGTTGCGGTGCTCCTCGCGCACCTGTCGGGCCACCTCCGGGCGGCGCGCCCAGAGGGTCACCCGCTCGGCTCCGGCGTCCGCGAGGACCTGCGCGAAGGCCGTCCCCCAGCTCCCGGCGCCGAAGATGGCGGCCCGGGTCACCGGCCCTCCTCCCGGTGCTCGTGCGGGCGCGCCGGCGGCTCCTCGCCCCGCAGCGTCGCCAGCTGCGCGGTGACCGCCGCCATGATGCGGGTGGTGGCCTCGGTGTGCGCCCGCGGGTCCTCCGGGCGGTCCTGCAGGTCGGAGAGGTCCACCGGCGGCCCGGCGAGCACCTGCTGCACGGGGCGGGCCAGGAGGTTGCCCGGCCGCCGGGCGTAGCGCCCGAGGATCCGCTGGGCTCCCCACTGCGCGACCGGCACGACGGGAGCCCCCGAGGTGAGGGCCAGGCGGCCGACCCCCGGCTTGGCACGCATCGGCCACAGGTCCGGGTCCCGCGTCAGCGTGCCCTCCGGCATGATGACGATGCAGCGGCCGTCCTGGAGCGCCTCGCGGGCGGCGACGAGCGCGTCCCGGGCCCGCGAGCTCGCGCGGTAGACCGGCACCTGCTCGAGGTGGGTGAGGGCGCGGCCGAGCAGCGGCACCTCGAAGAGCGAGGACTTGGCCAGGTAGAAGGGCGGGTGCCCGTGGTCGACGAGGTAGTGGGCCAGCGTGATCGGGTCCACCTCGGAGTAGTGGTTGCCGGCCACGATGAAGCCGCCCTCGGCCGGGAGGTGCTCGCCGCCGGCCCAGTCCCGACGGGTCGCGACCTGCAGCAGCGGCCGCACGGTGGTGATGACGGCGTGGTAGGACCAGGGCAGGTCGTGGTGGCTGGGCTGGCGTCTCACGACGGTCATCTTTGCATCCGGGCCGGGCGGTCGCGAGGATGCACCGGTGACCCCGACCCCCCGCGTCCCCCCTCCCGCGACCCGGTGGCGGCTCGTGGTCCCGCTCCAGCGGGCGGAGCGCGCCAAGACCCGCCTGGTGGCGCCCGAGGGTGTCGGCCGGGTCGCGCTGGCCCGCGCCATCGCTGCGGACACGCTGGAGGCGGTATGCCGTGCCCTCCCCCCGGGCGACGTCGTCGTCGTCACCTCCGACCCGGCCGGCGCGGCGCGGGCGGCCGCGCTCGGCGCCCGGGTCGTCGAGGACCCCGGCGGCGGGCTGAACGCCGCGATCCGTGCCGGCCTCGTGGTCGCCGCAGCGCCCGGCGGTGAGGTTCCGGGCGCGGAGCGGACGGGCCCGCACGGTCTGGGCGTCCTCCTCGGTGACCTGCCGTGCCTGCGGCCCGCGGACCTGGTGGCGGCGCTGGAGGCCTGCGCGCGCCACCCGCGCGCGGTCGTGCCCGACGCCGACGGCTCGGGCACCGTGCTGCTCACCGCGGTCGACGCGGACCTCTCGCCGCGGTTCGGCGCGGGCAGCGCGGACCGGCACGCCGCGACCGCCGCGCGCCTGGCCCTGGACCTCCCCCGGCTGCGCCGCGACGTCGACACCACCGCGGACCTGGGTGACGCCGTCCGCCTGGGCCTCGGGCCGCGGACGTCCGCCGCCCTCGCGGCGGCCGCTCCCCCGCCGCCCTCGGCCTAGAGTGGGCGACATGCAGGCCAGCGTGCACACCTACGACCTGGACGCCCGCACGGGTGAGGTGCTCCTCGACACCGGCCGCGTCCTGCCCTTCCCCGCCGCCGCCGTCGAGGGGAGCGGCCTGCGTCACCTGCGGGTCGGGCAGCGGGTGAGCATCGAGGTCGACGACGGCGTGGACCCCGAGACCGCGGGCGCCACCGTCTCCCGCGTGTGGATCGTCGGCATCGGCGAGGGCGAGACCATCAGCTGACGGCGCTCGGCCCTCCCCCCACCGGCGGCTCAGCCCGCGCTCCTGCCCTTCCCCTTGCTCTTGCCGTCCTGCCCCTTCTTCTTCCCCTTGCCGCCCTTGCCCTTCTTCTTCTTCGAGGACGGCTTCGCGGACTCGGCGATGACCTGGTCGTTCTTCACCCGGGCCAGCTGCGCCTTCTTGGCCGAGATCATGCCGGCGGTGATGTCCTCACCCCCGGCGAAGACCAGCCCGGCGCCCCCCGGCGCCGACGGACCGGTCTCGGACTCGACCGGCGCGGTGTCGCTGGGCGCCTCCTTGCGCACGCTCGAGGGGGTTCCCGACGCGGCCCGCCGGGATGCCCGCCCCTCCCGCGAGGCGGGGGCCGCCCGCCGGCCACGGGCGTCCGCACCCGCCGAGCGGCGCACGCTGGGCGGCGCCCCCGAACGGCTCGCCGCGCCGTCGACCACGGCGCCGCGGACCCCCGCAGACCCCTCCGCGGGCAGCCCCGCGGGGTCGGCGACGACGTCCTTGAAGTAGCTCCCCGGGCGGAACCGCGGCGTCGTGGTGCGCGCGATGGGCACGCGGTCCCCGGTGCGCGGGTTGCGGCCCGTCCGCGGGGCTCGCTGCACGCGCTCGAAGGTGCCGAAGCCGGTGATCGCCACCGACCCCCCGGAGGCGACCTCGCGCAGCACCACGTCGACCAGCGCCTCCACCGCCGCGGTGGCGGCCGCCCGGCCGCCCAGCCGTGGCGCGAGCGCCTCGATCAGGTCTGCCTTGTTCATGCCGCACCCTCTCCGCCGTGCCGGGCGTGACCGCAGGTCAGGCGACCGCGCCACGCCCTGCCCACGCTACCGCGACGACGCCCCCCGACACGAGGAACGGCCCCCACCGCAGCTGCGATGAGGGCCGTTCGACACGGGTAGCCCCGACGGGATTCGAACCCGCGCTACCGCCTTGAGAGGGCGGCGTGCTAGGCCGCTACACAACGGGGCCGTGTCCGACGCTGACTGCGCCGAGCGGAGAGCCTACCCGACCGGGTGGACCTCCACGAAATCGAGAGCGGCGTCTCGATGTCGCGCTGGGGTACCAGGACTCGAACCTAGAACAACTGAACCAGAATCAGCCGTGTTGCCAATTACACCATACCCCAAGGGGTATCTCCGCCCCCGTACGGGGCGGCGAACCGAGGAACCACTCTACCGTGACCCGCTCCTCGACCCAAATCCCCGGACGGTCCCGGCGTCCCGCCTCAGAGCGAGGCCCGCAGCCGTCGCAGCCGGTCCAGGGTCTCCTCCCGGCCGAGGATCTCCATCGACTCGAACAGCGGCGGGCTGATCCGCTGGCCCGAGACGGCGGTCCGCAACGGCCCGAAGGCGAAGCGGGGCTTGAGGCCCAGCCCGTCCACCAGCGCCTCGCGGAGCGCGGCCTCGATCCGGTCGTGGGTCCACTCCACGCCGCCGCCGAGCGGCTCCGGGCCCGCGCCGGAGATCGGCTCCAGCGCCGCCACGGCCGCATCCAGCACGGCGGGTGCGTCGTCCTTGAGCTGTCCGCGGGCGTCCTCGGCGATCTCCAGGTCCGCGCCACGGACGTAGAACGGGCGGACCATGGGGACGGCCTCGGAGAGCACCTGGATGCGGGTCCGGATGAGGTCGGCGACCGCCTCCAGCCGCGCCACCTCGCCCATGCCGCTCTGCTCCCCCAGGACACCGGCCTCGCGCAGGACGGGCAGCAGCCGGGAGGTGAACTCCGGCAGCGACAGCCGCCGCAGGTGGTCGCCGTTGATGGACTCGGCCTTCTTCTGGTCCCAGCGCGCCGGGTTGGGGTTGACGTCGGCGACGTCGAAGGCCTGCACGAGGTGCTCGGGGTCGAAGATGTCGCGGTCCGGGCCGATCGACCAGCCGAGCAGGGCGAGGTAGTTGATCATCCCCTCCCGGACGAAGCCCCGCTCGCGGTGGAGGAAGAGGTCGGACTGCGGGTCCCGCTTGGACAGCTTCTTGCTGCCCTCCCCCAGGACGAGCGGGAGGTGCGCGAAGGTCGGGACCCGCTGCGCCACACCGATCTCGATGAGGGCCCGGTAGAGCGCGATCTGCCGCGGCGTCGAGGACAGCAGGTCCTCACCACGGATGACGTGGGTGATCCGCATCAGGGCGTCGTCGACCGGGTTGACGAGGGTGTAGAGCGGCTGTCCGTTGCCCCGCACGATGACGAAGTCGGGCACCGACCCGGCACCGAAGGTCACCTCGCCACGGACCAGGTCGGTGAAGGTCAGGTCCTCGTCGGGCATGCGCAGCCGCAGGACCGGCTCGCGGCCCTCGTCCCGGTAGGCCTGCCGCTGCTCCTCGCTGAGGTCGCGGTCGTGGTTGTCGTAGCCGAGCTTGGGGTCGCGCCCCGCCGCCCGGTGCCGGGCCTCGACCTCCTCGGGCATGCTGAACGACTCGTAGGCCAGACCCGCCTCGAGCAGCCGGCGCGCCACGTCGGCGTGCAGGTCGGCGCGCTCGCTCTGCCGGTAGGGGCCGTAGGGGCCGCCGACGCCCGGGCCCTCGTCGTAGTCCAGCCCCAGCCACTCCAGCGCGTCGACGATCTGCTGCATCGACTCCTGCGAGTCGCGGCTGGCGTCGGTGTCCTCGATCCGGAAGACGAGCGTGCCGCCGTGGTGACGGGCGTAGGCCCAGTTGAAGAGCGCGGTGCGCGCGAGGCCGACGTGCGGCGTCCCGGTGGGGCTGGGGCAGAAGCGCACGCGGACGTCCGGGCCGGTGACGTCGTCGTGCTCGGTGGCGGAGACAGGGGCGGAGTGCGTCGTCATGATGGGCGCCAGCCTACTTCGCGCGGGACCCGGTGGACGCCGGTCGGGCAGCCGCCGCACACCCGTCCGGGGTATGCCTCAGCGCCCCATGAGCGCGGTCGTCACCGACTCCTGCATCCAGGAGAGGAAGTCGTAGTAGGCCATCTTCTGCGCCAGTGCGGGATCCAGGTCGGTCTCCCCCGACAGGGCCGCCTCGAGCTCCTCGTGCAGGCGCTCGGAGTCCTCGTCGGTGCGCAGCCCGAGCCGCTCCCCGAGGATGAGCCGGGCGTCGGTGAGCGCGATCGCCAGCGCCCTCCCCTGGTCGAGGTCGAGCTCCAGCCGGGGCGGGGTCGCCTCCTCCAGGGCCGCGATGGCCGTGGCGAGGGTGCCCGCCTTGCGCTGGCGCAGCCCGTGCTCGGTGAGGCGGCGGAACTCGGCCGCCTGCTCGTCGTCGTCGCGGGAGGCCGGGGGCAGCAGGCGGCGCAACGCCGGGTCGCTGGGCTCGGTGGGGTCGACCTCGTCCCCCAGGCCCGCGACCAGGTCGAGGAAGGGGTCGCCGGTCTCCGGGCGCTCCGGGGCCACGAAGTCCCGGGTCAGCCGCAGGACGTGCACGACGACGGCGATCTCGTCGGCGTCGAAGGAGGCGACGAGCCGCTCGCCCCTGCGCCGGAACGCGCGCGCCATACCTCAGTCGTCCTTCTGGAAGGTGGCCCACAGGCCGTAGCCGTGCATGGCCTCGGTGTCGGCCTCCATCTTCTCCCGCGTGCCGGTGGAGACGACCGCGCGGCCCACGGTGTGCACGTCCATCATGAGCTTCTCGGCCTTGCTGCGGGTGTAGCCGAAGTGCGTCTGGAAGACCCAGGTGACGTAGCTCATGAGGTTGACCGGGTCGTTCCACACCAGGGTGACCCACGGGCGGTCCGACTCCGGGCGGTCCAGGACGGCCACCCCGCCCTGCTCCTGCGGGGTGGTCTGCGGGTCGGCCGGCGGCGCCGGTGGGCTGGGGGTGTCGATCGGCACGCCCCCACCATAGGGTGCGGGGGTGAGCCCGAGCACCGCCCTGCTGACCGACCACTACGAGCTGACGATGATCCAGGCCGCGCTCGCCAGCGGTCACGCCGAGCGGCGCTGCGTCTTCGAGGCGTTCGCCCGCCGGCTGCCCGAGGGGCGGCGCTACGGCGTCGTGGCCGGCACCGGGCGCGCCCTGGAGGCGCTGCGCGACTTCCGCTTCGGGGAGGAGGAGATCGCCTTCCTCGCCGACCGGGAGGTCGTGGACCGGCGCACCCTGGACTGGCTGGCCGACTTCCGGTTCCGCGGCGACATCTGGGGGTATGCCGAGGGCGAGGTCTACTTCCCCGGCTCCCCCCTGCTCGTGGTCGAGTCGGGCTTCGCCGAGGGGGTGGTGCTGGAGACGCTCTTCCTGTCGGTCCTCAACCACGACTCGGCCGTGGCGTCCGCGGCGTCCCGGATGACCGCCGTCGCGCACGGCCGCCCGTGCATCGAGATGGGCAGCCGGCGCACGCACGAGGGGTCGGCGGTGGCGGCGGCGCGGGCGGCATACCTCGCGGGGTTCTCCTCGACCTCCAACCTCGAGGCGGGGCGGCGGTACGGCATCCCGACCATGGGGACGGCCGCCCACTCCTACACCCTGCTGCACGACGACGAGCGCCAGGCCTTCGCCAACCAGCTCGCCAGCCTGGGGCTGTCCACCACCCTCCTCGTCGACACGTACGACGTGACCGGCGCGGTCGAGCTGGCGGTCGAGCTGGCCGGGAGCGAGCTCGGCGGGGTGCGGCTGGACTCCGGCGACCTCGTGAGCCAGGCCTTCGAGGTCCGCAGCCAGCTCGACCGGCTCGGGGCGCCGGACACCCGCATCGTCGTGACCTCCGACCTCGACGAGCACGCCATCGCCGCGCTGCAGGCCGCTCCCGTCGACGCCTACGGCGTGGGCACCAAGGTGGTGACCGGCTCGGGCCACCCGGCCGCGGGGATGGTCTACAAGCTGGTGAGCCGGGAGAGCGGCGCCGGCCGGATGGAGGGGGTGGCCAAGGCGAGCAAGGACAAGGCGAGCGTGGGCGGGCGCAAGTACGCCCTGCGCCGTCGGTCCAGCAGCGGCGAGGCCACCGAGGAGATCATCGGGATCAACGAGAAGCCGCAGGACGACGGCGACGACCGCCCCCTCTTGGTGCCGCTCGTCGAGCGCGGGGAGGTCGTCGCCCGCACCGACGTGGCCGCCGCCCGGGAGCACCACGAGCGGGCTCGCGCCGAGCTGCCGCAGCGGGCGCTGCGGCTCTCCCTGGGTGACCCGGCGCTGGCGACGACCTACCTCGACGACTGGAGCTGAGGGCCGGCGGTCGGGCTCAGGTCTGCCCGGGTCCGCCCGCCGCGGTGTCGTGCGTCACGACGACGCCCGCGTCGCGCATCTCCCGCAGCGCGGCGTCCGTCGTCCTGGGGGCGACGCCGGCGCACAGGTCGAGCAGCAGGTGCGTCTCCAGCCCCTCGCGACGCGCGTCCAGCGCGGTCGCCCGCACGCAGTGGTCGGTGGCGATGCCGCAGACGTCGACGGTCGTGATCCCCCGCTCGCGCAGCCAGTCGGCCAGGCCGAGCCGGCGGCCGTGGACCTCGGTGCGTCCCTCGAACCCGGAGTAGGCCGCCTCGTGCTCCCCCTTGCGGAACACCGCCTGCACGTGCTCCAGCGCGGGGGCGAGCTCGGGCCGGAAGTCGGCCCCCTCGGTGCCGACCTCGCAGTGCACCGGCCAGGAGGTGACGAAATCGGGCTCGCCGTCGGTGGCCCAGTGGTCACCGGGGTCCACGTGCCAGTCGGCGGTGGCGACGATCGTCGCGTACTCCTGGGCGTGGGCGAGCGTGTAGGCGCTCACGCCCTCGGCGACGGCGATCCCCCCGGTGACCGGCAGCGAGCCGCCCTCGCAGAAGTCGTGCTGGACGTCGACGATGATCAGGCCTCGGCTCATACCCCCGATCGTGCCACCTCCCGGCGACACCCGCGCGGGGGCGCCCGGCCCACCTCGCGCCGGCCGGGCGGCACCCGCCGGGGACGGTGCTCAGCGCCTCTTGACGACGTTGGTGCCGGCCGCCTTGTCGTGCAGCGCCTGGTTGTTCGCGTCCCACAGCGGCCAGAGGACGTTGATGATGGTGAACAGGCCGAGGAAGCTGAGGGCGGGTGACAGGCTGCCCAGCAGGTTCGGGCCCTGGTAGACCGCCGAGCGGAGCAGCACCGCGCGCCAGCTGGGCAGCCCCGGCTCGTCGCGCAGCCGGACGCGCAGGCCGGTGATGAGCTTGCCCACCGTGCCGCCGAAGAACTTGACCATGAGGATCTCGTAGGCCAGACCGAGGACCGCGGTGACGAGCCCGAGCTGGAGGATCCAGTCCTCGAGGACCACCGGCATGGCGCCCGTGGGGTCGGGGTCCATGACGTAGTCCTCCATGGCGCCGCGCACCTCGGGGCTCATGGTGGCCACGACGAGGACGGTGCTGACGACGAGCGCGAGGAGCCCGTCGAGCAGGCGGGCGCCGACGCGGTGCCACCACCCGGCGAGCGGCTGGCCGTCCGGGGTCGTCGGCCCCGGCTGCGGCTGGTAGCCGCCCGGCACCGGCCCACCCTGCCACTGGCCCTGGTAGGGGTTCTGCCCGGTCTGCCCGGCGTAGGGGTTGGGCTGCTGGCCCCAGCCCTGCTGACCCTGGCCGTAGCCGCCCTGGCCCTGCTGTCCCCACCCCTGCTGACCCTGGCCGTAGCCACCCTGGCCCTGCTGTCCCCACCCCTGCTGACCCTGGCCGTAGCCACCCTGGCCCTGCTGGCCCCAGCCCTGCTGACCCTGGCCGTAGCCACCCTGGCCCTGCTGGCCCTGGCCTGCCTGCCCGGCCTCACCCGACTCCGGCGCCTGCCACTGCTGGCCCGACTGGGCGAGGTCGGGCTTCTGCTTGGGTGCCGTGTGGTGGGTCCACTGCACGCCGTCCCAGTAGCGGAGGTTCTGCTCGTCCTCGGGGTCGTCGTACCACCCTGCCTGCTGACTCATGGTGGTCAGACTATCCGCGCGGGCGACCTGCTCCGGCACCGCTGCCCCGCCGGCCCTGCGACGGGCGTGCGACGGTCTGGGCCATCGACCAGCCGTGCCGGCGGGCCATACCTGTGCACGCCACCCGCGCCCCACCCCCACCTGTGCACGGTCGTGCAGCCTGTGCATGCCGTAGAACCTGCGTACCGGCTGCACATCCGTGCACAGACCAGCCGCGGTGGTCCCTGCACCCCACCGCCATACCTCTGGCCCAGGGCGCACCGTTCGGCTGGAGCAGGGGTGGCGGTCAAACGTGCAGAGGACGTACCCGCAGCGGGGCGCCGTCGGCCGGGACGTTGGTGATGTTGCGCAGCCGGGTGCGCGCCGGGGCATCGGCGACGACGTCGACGCGGGTCAGGACCTCGCGCAGCACGACCACGCCCTCCATGAGCGCGAAGGGGGCGCCGATGCACCGGCGGACTCCTCCGCCGAACGGGAGGTAGGTGTGCGCGGCGGGACCCTCGCCGAGGAAGCGCTCGGGTCGGAACGTGCCCGGCTCCGGGAAGGCGTCGGGGTCGTGGTGCGCGAGCAGGATCGCCGGGGCGGCGGTCGCGCCGGCGGGCAGGTCGACGCCGCCGATCCGCTGGTCGCTGCGCAGGGTGCGGGCGACGTAGTCGATGATCGGGTGCAGCCGCATCGCCTCCTTGACGCAGGCCTCCAGGTGCTCCTCGTCACCCTCCTGGGCGGCCCGGCGGGCGCGGGCGCGGGCCTGCTCGTCCCGGCCGAGCTCGTGCAGCGTCCAGACCAGGGTCGAGGCCGTGGTCTCGTAGCCGGCGAGCAGCAGGGTCACGACCTGGTCACGGATCTCCTGCGTGGTCAGCGGCTCCCGGTCGTCGGTGTCGGCGCCGACGGCGAGCAGCTGGTCGAGCAGGTCCGGGGTCTCGGACGCGTGGCCGGTCCGGCGCTGGTGCACCTCGGCGCGGATGAGCTCGTCGATCGCCGCGAGGTTGCGGGCGTGCCCGCGCCACGGCGGCAGCGCGCGCAGCCGCGGGTAGAGCCAGCCCCCGACCACGACCGGGTCCACCTCGACCAGCCGCAGCACCCGCGGGCGCAGCGCGGCCAGCCGGTCCGGGTCGCTGGCGCCGAGGACGACCTGCATCATCACCGCCAGCGTCACCCGGCTCATCCGCTCCAGGGCGACGACCGAGGAGCCGGGGACCCAGGTGTCGACCTCGTCCGTGGCCGCGCGCTCCACGACCGGACGGTATGCGCGCACCGCTGCCGGGGAGAAGGCCGGCATGAGGTAGCGCCGGATGGCTCGGTGCGCGTCGCCGTCGTTGAGCATGACCGAGCGGTCGCCCATCGCGGCGCGCAGCATCTCGTTGCCCTGGGCCCCGCTCAGCTCGACCGGGTCGCCGGCGAAGATCTCCTTGATCGCCTCGGGGTCGCTGAAGAGCACGAGGTGCTGCGGGCCGGGCAGCATGCGGACGGTGAAGGGGTCGCCGTACCGGGAGCGGTGCCGCTCGAAGGTGCCCTGCCGATCGGTGAACGCCTGGATCGTCTGGAGCAGCGCCGGGGTCCGCGGGCCCGGCGGCAGTCCCCCGCGCTCCGGCTGTCGGGTGCGCATGCCTCCGCACGCTACCGCTCGTCGAGGCGACGTCTCATCACCTGCCGCACCTCCCGGCATAGTTGTGCACCTCCCCCGGTCGCGCCACCCGGCATACCTGTGCACCTCCCGCGGCCGCGCCCCCGGCATACCTGAGCACGTCACAGGCGCCCCACCCCCACCTGTACACGCTGATGCAGCCTGTGCAGGCGGTAGAACCTGTGCACCATGTACATATCCGTGCACAGGCTCGCCACGGTCTTTCCACACCCCGCCACCTGTGGACAACGGCCCGTCCGCGACACCGGCATCGGCCACAGTGGGTCGCCATGGAGCACCTCCAGGCCCGCCTGTCCGCCCAGCACCACGTCGCCAGCGGTGACGACCTGCGGGCCCTCGGCCTCACCCGTACCCAGATCCGCAGACTCATCGCCAGAGGCGTCCTGGTGCGGATCCGCAGGGACTGCTTCGTGTCGGGCGAGGTATGGCGTGGGGCGGCTCCGTGGCAGCTGCACGAGCTCCGGGCGCGAGCGGTCGCGACGAAGCTCTGCGGACCCGGCCGCCCGTACGCCCTGAGCCACCAGAGCGGGCTCGAGGTCTGCCAGATCGGGACCTTCGGGGTCGACGACAGGGTGCATCTCACGCGGACCGACGCCCAGCGGGGGCGTAGCGACGGTGTCGTGCACATCCACCCACCGGTCAGCCCGACGTGGGTGATCTTCCCGGACGACCCGGCGAGCCGGGAGCCGCCCGTCGTCGACCCCGCCCTGGCCTGTCTGCAGGTGGCCGGGTCCATGGGGCTGGTGGCCGGGCTGGTCAGCGCGGACATCGCGCTGCGGCAGAAGGCGACGACCATCGAGCGGCTGCGTCAGGCGGGCCGGGAAGGGTCCTTCGGGCACGGTGCCCCCGCCGTCCGCACGGTGGTCGAGCACGCCACCGGTCTGAGCGGGTCGGCCGGTGAGACCCGGGCCCGCTGGATCATGCTCGAAGCCGGGCTGCCGGTCCCGGAGCTCCAGGCGATGATCTGCGACGAGCACGGCGAGCTGGTCGGCTTCGTCGACTTCCTGCTGCGGGAGGCGTGGACGGTGGTCGAGTTCGACGGGGCGCTCAAGTACGGCTCCTCCCGCGACCTGATGGCCGAGAAGTGGCGCGAGGACCGTCTCCGGACACTCGGCTACGAGGTGGTGCGCATCACCTGGGACGAGCTGGCCCACCCCGAGCGCGTCGTCGCCAAGATCCGGGCGGCCATGGCCCGTGGGCTCGCTCGGCGCGCGACCCCGGCCTGAGCCACCCTCGCAGCCTCAGACGACGGCCTTTCCGGCCCGGCGTGCCGGTCATCATGAGCCGTCGGGTCACGACCGGCTACGCAGCGCCTGGGCTCGATCAGCCCGGCCTGTGCACGCCAGGTGCCGCCTGTGCATGCCGTAGAACCTCCGCACCGGCTGCAGATCCGTGCACAGGTACTCTTGTGGCGGATGTGGCGTGCACAGGTCACGGTCTGACCACGCGTTCGGTGCGTCCTGACCACGCGTCCGGTGCGTGCTGACCGCGCGTCCGGTGCGGGTATGGCGTCAGCGGCGGCCCACGAACCACCGCCGGATCGACTCGATGCGGTCGCGGACCTGCTCGGACGTGGCGGTCGCGAGCTCGGGGCCGCCGCAGGCGCGGCGCAGCTCGGCGTGCACGACGGCGTGCGGCTGGCCCTTCTTCTGGGCGTAGGCGGAGACCAGCTTGTTGAGCTCCTTGCGGTGCTCGGCGAGGGCTCGGTGGGCGGACACGGCCTGGGCCCGCGCCTGGCCACCGTCGCGCCCGACCTGCTTCTTCTGCCGTTCGCGCAGCAGGGTCGCGACCTGGTCCGGCTCCAGGAGCCCGGGCAGGCCGAGGTAGTCGTCCTCGTCCTCCGACCCGGGCACCCCACCCAGGCCGAACTGCTCGGCGTCGAAGAGCACGTGGTCGAACTCCGCGTCCGACCCGATCGCCTCGTAGCTGCCGGCGAGGTCGTCCGCCGCCCCCTCGGCGGCCTGCGCCTGCTCGAGCAGACCGTCCTCCTCCGACCACAGCTGGTCCTCCCCGCCGTCCTTGCGGTTGAGCGCGTGGTCGCGCTCCAGCTCCATCGAGCCGGCGTGCCCCAGGAGCAGCGGCACGTTGGGCAGGAAGACCGAGGCGGTCTCGCCACGGCGCCGGGCCCGCACGAAGCGGCCCACCGCCTGCGCGAAGAACAGGGGTGTCGACGTCGAGGTGGCGTAGACCCCCACCGCCAGCCGCGGCACGTCCACCCCCTCGGACACCATCCGGACGGCGACCATCCAGCGCGAGTCCCCGGCGGCGAACTCCTCGATCCGGGCCGAGGCCCCGACGTCGTCGGACAGCACGACCGTCGCCGCCTCCCCGGTGATCTCGCGCAGCTGCTTGGCGTAGGCCCGCGCCGAGCGCTGGTCGGAGGCGATGACGAGACCGCCGGCGTCCTCGACGTGCCGGCGCACCTCGGTCAACCGCCTGTCCGCCGCCCGCAGCACCGCCGGCACCCAGTCGCCGGCCGGGTCCAGCGCGGTGCGCCAGGCCTGCTTGGTGACGTCCTGCGTCAACGGCTCCCCCAGCCGCGCCTCCAGCTCGTCGCCCACCTTGGTCCGCCAGCGCATCGTGCCGCCGTAGGACAGGAACAGGACGGGCCGCACGACGCCGTCGCGCAGGGCCTCGGCGTAGCCGTAGGTGTAGTCCGCCGACGACCGCAGGATCCCCTCGGCGTCCATCTCGTAGCGCACGAACGGGATGGCCGCGGTGTCGGACCGGAACGGCGTGCCGGTCAGCGCCAGCCGACGGGTCGCCGGCTCGAAGGCGTCGCGCACGGCCTCCCCCCAGGACAGCGCGTCGCCGCCGTGGTGCACCTCGTCGAGGATCACCAGCGTGCGCGCCGCCTCGGTCCGGGCCCGGTGCAGCAGCGGCTTGCTGGCGACACCGGCATACGTCACCGCGACGCCGTCGAAGTCCTGGCTGTGCCGCCCCTGCGCGTTGGCGAAGCGCGGGTCGATGCGGATGCCCACCTTGGCGGCCGCCTCGGCCCACTGGGTCTTGAGGTGCTCGGTGGGCGCCACGACCGTGATGCGCTGCACCTCGCCACGGTCCAGCAGCTCGGTCGCGACGCGCAGCGCGAAGGTGGTCTTGCCCGCCCCGGGCGTCGCCACCGCGAGGAAGTCACGGGGGCGCTCGGCGAGGTAGGTCTGCAGCGCGTCCGCCTGCCAGGCACGCAGCTTGCCCGCCGTGCCCCAGGCGGCACGCTCGGGATAGGCGGGGGGCAGGTGGGAGGCGGCTGAAGTGGACATCGACTCGCAGGATAGGTCGTTTCCGGATCCGACTCACCGGGCCTCCCGCTCCCCTGGGGGCGCCGCACCCCGTGGTATGCCGTCCCTCACGCCCGCGGGCGGGCATACCGGGGCGCGCCTAGACTGGGGCGCATGAGCGTCCGCATGTCCGACCAGCCCCTCGACGCGCCCGAGGCGCCGACCCAGCCGGCGACGCAGACCGCCGTGCTGGAGCGCGAGGACACCCGGGTCCAGCCCGACCTCTCCGAGCCGGGCGACCACGAGCGCTTCTCGCACTACGTCCGCAAGGAGAAGATCATGGAGTCGGCCCTCAGCGGCGACCCCGTGATCGCCCTCTGCGGCAAGATCTGGGTGCCGGGGCGTGACCCGCAGCGCTTCCCGGTGTGCCCGCAGTGCAAGGAGATCTACGAAGGGCTGCGCGAGCCGCAGGACGGTGGCGGGTCCGGTGGGGGGTCCGGCGGCGAGGGCTGAGCCACCCACGGTCGACGTCGTGGCGTCGCCGAGCCGGACACCGGTGACACCCCGCCGGCGCGCGGCCGACCGCCGGCGACGCCCGGTCAGTTGCGCTCGGGGTGCTCGGTCCACGTGGTGAGGAAGGAGGCCGCCGAGCGCTGGCGCAGCAGCACCTCCCGCCAGAGGCCGGTGGTGTCCTCGCGGAAGGCGTCGCGCGGCTCGCGGGGCACGACCTCCCACGCGCCGTGCCGGATCTCGGAGTCGAGCTGGCCGGCGGACCAGCCGCTGTAGCCCACGAAGATCCGGAAGGCACCGAGCTCCGGCACCACCAGCGGCGCCGGGGCGTCCAGGTCGACCAGCCCGATCCCGCCGAAGAGCAGCTGGGTGCCCAGGGGCGGGTCCTCCGGCAGGTGCCCCGGCACGCTCACCAGGCCCATGGCCGTGTCACGACCCACCGGGCCGCCGCGGAAGAGCACCCCCGGGTCGGTGACGAAGGGCTGCCACTCCGGCAGCACCGCGTCGACGCCGGCCTCCATCGGCTGGTTGAGGACGAGCCCGTGGGCGCCGTCCTCGTCGTGGTGCAGGACGAGCACGACGGACCCGGCGAAAGGCTCTCCGGTCAGCGGGGTCGCCACGAGCAGCTGGCCGGTGACCTCGCCCCGCTCCTGGCGCGGCGGGCTCACGACTGCCGCCTCGTCGGCGTCGAGGTTTCGCCCATGTCCCCATCATGACCCCACCGACGCCTGGTCGTCGCGGCGACCCAGACACCGAGCGCCACGCCCAGGAGGTCCGCGACGGCGTCCAGCAGGTCGGCCTGCCGGCCCGGTGCGAGCAGCTGCTGCAGGGGCTCGCTCACGAGGGCGTGGAGCACGAGGACGGGCACCAGCCAGCGCGCCCGCAGCCACCAGGCCAGGGCTGCGGGGACGGCGAAGGCGAGGAGGTGGCCGACCTTGTCCAGACCGGGGACGCCGGCGGGCCCGGGCGCCTGCGGGGCGTAGAGCCCGTAGGCCTGGACGAGGAGCGAGACGAGCAGCGCGAACCACCCGAGCACCACCACGAGGTCCAGGCCGGGCGTCCGGTGCGGACCCCGCGGGCCGACCGTCAGCTCGTCGCCTCGCGCCGCGCCCGCGCGGCCTGCTCGACCGCCTGGGCGACCGCCTTGGTCGCCTTGGGGTTGAAGACGCTCGGGATGATGTAGGTGGGGTTGAGCTCGTCGGCGGTGACCACGTCGGCCAGCGCCGAGGCCGCGGCCAGGAGCATCTCGTCGTCGATGTGGTCGCTCGCGGCGTCGAGCAGCCCGCGGAAGACCCCCGGGAAGACCAGCACGTTGTTGATCTGGTTGGCGAAGTCGCTGCGCCCCGTGGCGACGACGGTGGCGTGCTGGCCCGCCTCGACGGGGTCGACCTCGGGCACCGGGTTGGCCATCGCGAAGACGACCGCGTCGTCGTTCATCCGGGCGATGTCCTCGCCCGTCAGGATGTTGCCCGCGGAGACCCCGATGAACACGTCCGCCCCGACGAGGGCCTCCTTGAGGGTGCCGGTCTCCAGGCCGCGGTTGGTCTGGCTGGCGATCCAGGCGAGGTTGCCGTTGTCGCCGCGCATGACGTCGGGCCGCCGCGGGTGGATGACCCCGTCGACATCGGCGACCAGCACGTCGGTGGCCCCGGCCTGCAGCAGCAGGCGGATGATCGCCGACCCGGCCGCACCCGCGCCGGACATGACGATCTTGACCGACCCGAGCTCCTTGTCGACCACCCGCAAGGAGTTCTTCAGGGCGGCCAGCGCGACGATCGCGGTGCCGTGCTGGTCGTCGTGGAAGACCGGGATGTCCAGCTCCCGGCGCAGCCGCGCCTCGATCTCGAAGCAGCGGGGGGCGGAGATGTCCTCGAGGTTGATGCCGGCGAAGCCGGGCGCGATCGCCTTGACGACGCGGACGATCTCGTCGCTGTCGTGGGCGTCGAGGCAGATGGGGAACGCGTCGATGTCCGCGAACCGCTTGAAGAGCGCGGCCTTGCCCTCCATGACCGGCATCGCCGCGAGCGGCCCGATGTCGCCCAGCCCCAGGACGGCCGAGCCGTCGGTGACGACGGCGACGGTGTTGCGCTTGATGGTGAGGCTGCGGGCGTCCTCGGGGTTCTCGGCGATGGCCTGGCAGATCTTGGCCACACCCGGGGTGTAGACCAGGGACAGGTCGTCGCGGTTGCGGATCGGCAGCTTGGACTTCACCTCCAGCTTGCCGCCCAGGTGAGCCAGGAAGGTGCGGTCGCTGACCCGCCCGATCTCCACCCCGTCGACCTCGCTGATGGCCTCGACGACCTCGGCGGCGTGGTCCGTGCCGTAGGTCGCGATGGTGAGGTCGGCCTGCAGCCGCTCGGTGCCCGAGTCGCTGATGTCGACCGCGGTCACCATGCCGCCAACGTGCGCGACCGCGGTGGTGATCTCGGAGACGGCGGTGACGCGGGCCGGCAGCTCGAGGCGGACGGTGATGGAGTTCGACACGGACGGGACAGGGCTCATGGCCCCATTGTGGCGCGTCCTCACCCGCGAGGAGTATGCAGCCCGCTCCCGGCGCGCCGCGGCCCGCCGGACGCCGGGGGACGGCTCCTGCTCACCACTCGACGACGACGTCGCACCAGGTGCGCAGGAGCTCCTCGTCGTGCGAGGCGACCAGCACCCCGCACCCGGTCGCGTGCTGGTGCTCGTGCACGGCCCGGACGACCGCCCGGGCGGTGGCCGCGTCGACCATGGAGGTCGGCTCGTCCAGCAGGAGGTAGTCGGCGTCCAGCGCCAGGGCCCGGGCGAGCACGGCCCGTTGGAGCTGTCCCCCGGACACCTCGTCCGGCCGGCGGCTCGCGAGCTCGGGGGCCAGGCCCACCCGGTCCAGCATCCGGGCGACCTCCGTGTCGTCACCGGTCCGCCCCACCAGCCGGGAGGGCTCGAGCAGGCTCCGCCCGAGGGTCCACCGGGGGTCGACACCCTGCCGCGGGTCCTGCGGCACGAAGGCGATGCGGCGGCGCACGGCGGCGGGCACGGCATACCCGGTGCCGCGGACCGGGCGCCCGTCCAGGCGGACCTGACCCTCGGAGGGCCGGTGCAGGAGCGCCAGCGTGCGCAGCAGCGTCGTCTTGCCGGCGCCGGAGGGTGCCATGAGGCCGGTCGTGCGGTCCGGTCGGACCTGCAGCGTCACGCCGCTGCGCACCAGCGTGCCCCGCCCTCGCCGCAGGGTGAGGTCGACGGCCCCGAGGCCGGGGCCCTCCCCGGTGCCGGGGTCCTCGGCGGAGGCCTGCAGCCCCGGGCCAGCAGGGGTGGTGTCCGGCCGTTGGGCGGCGGCGGCCGGCGGTCGGACCGCGGCGGCCTGCAGCCGCTGACCCGTCGTGGCGTGCGGGGCCATGCGGTGGCTGGCGCCGCGGGCCCGGGCGATCACCTCACCGACCGGCACGTCCGCGCCGCGGGAGCGCCCCCCGTCGAGCTCGATGACCGCGTCAGCGGCCTCCTCCGCCAGCCGCAGGTCGTGGGTCACGACGAGCACGGCCCGCCCCTCGTCGTGGGCCAGGGCCGCCAGCCCGTCCGCCGCGGCGCGGGCCCGGGGCCGGTCCAGGCCGGTCGTGGGCTCGTCGGCCAGCACCAGTCCCGGGTCCCCGAGCAGGGCCAGGGCGTTGGACACGCGCTGCGCCTGCCCGCCGGAGAGCTGGGAGGGCAGCCGACGGCGCCAGGCGGGGTCGACGTCGTGCCGGCGCATCACCTCCCCCACCACGGCCGGGACCCGCGAGGCCGGGACGTGGACCCGGGCCTTCTCGGTGAGGTGGTGGCCGACGGTGAGCACCGGGGTCATGGCACCCACCGGGGCCTGCGGCAGCCACGCCGCCACCCGGCCCCGCAGCCGCTCGCGCGCCGCTGCACCGGGGTCGACGAGGTCGACCGGTTCGGCCCCGTCCGCCTCCCACCATCCGTGCCCGCGCACCAGGGAGCCGGTCGGCAGCAGGCCCAGCAGGGCGGCCAGCAGCGTCGACTTGCCCGCTCCGCTGGGCCCGAGGAGCACGACGAGGCGACCGCGCGGCACCCGGAGGTCCACCAGCTCCAGCACCGTCTGGTGCCCACCCCGACCGTCGGGCAGAGCCACCCCCAGTCCGCTCACCCGCAGCCCGCCGGTCGGCCCCCCCTCGGGCGGGCCGCCCGGGCCGGCCGTCCGCGAGGCGGGCGGGCCGAGGTCCCGGCCCTCGGCATACCCCTGGCCGCTCACGAGCGTCCCCGGGAGGCCGGCCGCAGCCGTTCGCCGAGCGCGAAGACGGCCAGGCTCAGCGCCACGAGCAGCAGGCCGGGCAGCACGGCCGGCCACCAGTGCCCCGCGAGGACGGCCGTCCGCGACTGCTCGATGATGGTGCCGAGCGAGGCCTGGTCGTCGGGCAGCCCGAGCCCGAGGAAGCTCAGGGCCGACTCGTGCATGATCGCGTGCGGCACCATGAGCACGGTCGCCAGGACCACCCGGCCCAGGACGTGGGCCAGCAGGTGCCGCGAGAGCACCCACCACCGCCCGGCGCCCGCCCCGACGGCGGCCTCCACGAAGCCGGCGCCCTGCAGGGCGAGCAGCTCGGCCCGCACCAGCCGCGCGGTGGTCGTCCAGTGCGTGAGGGCCACGCTGAGGATCACGCTGCCCAGGGAGGGCCCGAGCAGGGCCACGATGACGATGCCCAGTACGAGGTGCGGCAGCGCGTTGACCGCGTCGACCAGCCGCATGAGCGCGCCGTCGACGACCCCGCGACCACGGGAGGCCAGCGAGCCGGCCAGCCCTCCCACGACCACCCCGACGACGCTGGAGACGAGGGCCGCCACCAGCCCGACCAGCAGCGACACCCGGGCACCCGCCAGGCTGCGGGTGAGCAGGTCGCGGCCCGCCTGGTCGGTCCCGAAGGGATGCTCGGCCGAGGGCGGCAGGAAGGCCTGCGAGAAGTCCGCCCGCTGGTCGGCCGCTCCCGCACCCAGCAGCAGGACGAGGACCACCAGGCCGCCGAGGGCGATCCACCAGGGCCCGGATCCGGCCCGCCGCACGACCCGTCGGGTGCCGGCCCACGGCCGGGACCGGGCGCCGGCGACCTCGCGCCACCCCTCAGCCGTCACGCTGGCCCACCCTGGGGTCGACGACGCGGTAGGCGACGTCCGCGGCGAGGTTGCCGAGCACCACCAGCACGGTCGTGAGGACGGTGAGGGCGGCGAGCAGCGGGAAGTCGAGGCGCAGCGCGGAGTCCACGGTCGCGCTCGCGACCCCGGGCCAGGAGAAGACGGTCTCGACGAGGACCGCCCCGGTGATGAGCTCGGGGACCCGCACGCCCAGGACCGTCACGAGGGGCAGCAGGGCGGGCCGGACGGCGTGCTGGCGCAGCAGCCGCGACGTCGCTATGCCGCGCGCCCAGCCCGCGCGCACCGGCACCCCGGCCAGGGCGTCACGGGTGGCGTCGCGGACGACCAGGCCGAACCACGGCAGCTGGGACAGGGCCAGGACGAGCACCGGCAGCACGGCGTGGCTGAGCACGTCGAGGGGCCGCACCGCCCCGGAGCCCGGCGACGTCGCGCCGCCGGTCGGCAGCCACCCGAGCCACACCGCGGAGACCCACACGGCGACCAGACCGAGCCAGAAGGGGGGCGCCGCCTGCAGGGAGAGCAGCCCGCCGCCCGCCAGCCGGTCGGCCCAGGAGCCGGGCCGGGTGCCGGCCAGCCCGCCGACCAGCACGCCCCCGAGCACGGCCAGCACCAGCGCCGCCGACATCAGGCCCAGCGTCCAGGGAAGCCGCTGCGCGATGACCGTGGCCACGGGTGCGCGCTGGCTGGAGGACGCGCCGAGGTCCCCCTGCAGGGCGTTGCCCCACCACGCGGCCCACTGCTGCACGGCACCGGTGTCGCCCACCCGGGCTCGCATCGCCTCGAGGGTCGGGCCGTCCATCGTCAGGGCACGCTCCCCCAGCGAGGCCAGGACGGGGTCGAAGGGGGTGCGCTGGGCCAGGGCGAACATCACGAGGGTGACGGCGGCCACCAGGACGGGCAGCAGCAGCAGCCGGCCGACGACGAGTCCGGTCAGCGGCGAGCGGGCCGGGTGGAGCCGTTCCCGCAGCCTCACCCGCCCGCGATCGTCCACGACGGGAGGTTCCACCAGGGTCCACCCTGCAGACCGTGCTCGTGCGGCTCGACGAGGGGCACGTCATACCCTTCCCAGGTGTCCGACTCGATGACGTAGTCGTGCTCGACGTAGGCCAGGAACACCCACGGCAGGTCCTGCGCGAGCTGCTCCTGCACCGTGGCGTAGGCCTCCACCCGCTCGGACTCCTCCTGCGCGGCCCGGCCCGCCTCGAGGGCCGCGTCCATCTCGGCGGAGTCGTAGCCTCCGGGGTTGTCGAAGCCCTGGAAGGCGCGGCTGGAGTGGAAGAGGGGGTAGGTCGACAGGTCGGCGTTATAGGGGTTGCCGCTGCCGTAGACGAGAGCGTCGCTGGCCATCCGCGGCTCGATCGCCTCCCAGCTCAGGCCCTCCGGCTCGACCTCGATGCCGAGCTCGGCGGCCTGGGCCTGCACGTCGAGGGCGACGTTCTGGCGCAGGGTGTCCCCCGCCGGGTACATCAGGGTGAAGGCGGCGCGCTGCCCGTCCTTCTCGCGGACCCCGTCGGCGCCCTCGACCCAGCCGGCCTCCTCGAGGCCCTGCTGCGCGGCGCCCGGGTCCACCTCGACCTCGACCACGTCCGAGTACTCGGGGGCCTCGGGCGGGATCGGCCCGTAGGCCGGGCGCCCGGCGCCGGCCAGGGCGCCGTCGACCAGCGCCTGCCGGTCCAGGCCCTGGTGCAGGGCCGCGCGGATGGCCGGGTCGCCGGTCACCTCGCCCTCCTCGGGCATCACCAGCGCGCGGAAGTCGGCCGTGTCCCGCCGCACCACGTCGTAGGCCCCGTCGTCCTCGAAGCGCCCCAGCGCCTGCGCCGGCAGCAGCGCGGCGTCGACCTCGCCGGAGGCCAGCCGGGCGGCGCGGGCCGCGTCGTCGTCGACGAACAGGAAGGTGGCCCTGGTGACCTCGGGCTGCTCGCCCCAGTAGTCGGGGTTGGCGGTGAGCGCCAGGCGCTCGCCCGCCCGGTAGCCGTCGACCTGGTAGGGGCCGGTGCCGACGACGTCCTCCGGCGAGGTCGCGTCCACCTGGCCCGCCGGGAGGATGCCGAGGGTGGTGGTGGTGACGAACGCGGACTGGGGGTGCGCCAGGGTGAAGCGGACGGTGCGCTCGTCCACGGCCTCGACCGACTCCAGGGCGGTGAGGTCCGCGGCCACGGGGGACCCGTTCTCCGGGTCCAGGGCCGCCTCGTAGGTCGCGACCACGTCCTGCGCCGTGAGCTCCTGCCCGTCGTGGAAGGTCACGCCGTCCCGGAGGGTGACGGTGTAGGTGAGGCCGTTCGCCGAGACCTCGGGCAGCTCCTGCGCCAGGACCGGCTCGGGCTCGAGGTCGGCGCCGAGCCGGACGAGCCCCTCCACGATCTTGCCGTCGCCCCACCGCGCGTAGCCCAGGACCGGGTTGAAGCTGTCCGGCTCCCCGCCCGTCGCGACGACGACCTCGGTCGCGCCGGAGGACGTGGCGGCGGCTCCCTCGTCGTCCCCGGACGGGGTCGTGGTCGGGTCGGTGCAGCCCGCGAGCAGCAGGCCGGCGACGACGGCGGAGGAGAGAGGGGCGGCATACCTGTTGCGAAGCGTTCGCATGTCGCGACGGTAGCAGGAGGTTGGGGGCATGGAAGAAGGCGAGCGGTGCCCGTGTTGGAACGCCCATGAGCACCGTAGACCTGACCGCAGACACCTTCGAGCAGACCGTCACCGGCAACGACATCGTGCTGGTCGACTGGTGGGCCGAGTGGTGCGGCCCGTGCAAGATGTTCGCCCCGAACTACGAGAAGGCCTCCGAGAAGTACGACGACGTCGTCTTCGGCAAGGTCGACACCGAGGACCAGCAGGCGCTCGCGCAGGGAGCGGGCATCAGCTCGATCCCCACGATCATGGCCTTCAAGGAGGGCGTGCTCGTCTTCCGCCAGGCCGGTGCGCTCCCGGCGCGCGACCTCGAGTCGGTCGTCGACCAGGTGCGCGAGCTCGACATGGACGAGGTGCGCGCCAAGCTCGCCGAGGCCGAGCAGGAGCAGGCGTCCCAGCAGTCCTGACCGGCTGACCGCCCGGGCGCCGGCGGGCGTCGTCCCGGGCCCTCGGAGGGCGTGGTGAGAATTCACCCCCTCATCTCTGGACGGGACGTCCGCTCGGTGCCGCTCAGCGCACGGACGGGGGTGCCACTCGGGCAGACCCGCTGGTGAGAAGAGGAAGTTGTTCATGGCGACCCTGACCGTGTGGAAGTTCAACGACCCGCAGCGTGCAGAGCAGATCCGCGCCCAGGTGATCGAGCTGCAGAAGAAGCAGCTCATCAAGGTCCACGACGCCGTCGTGGTCTCCTGGCCGGAGGACAAGAAGAAGCCGAAGACCCAGCAGGCCTTCTCCCCCACCGGAGCGGGGGCGTCGGGTGGCGCGTTCTGGGGTCTGCTCTTCGGCATCATCTTCTTCGTGCCGCTCTTCGGTATGGCGTTCGGCGCCGCCATGGGCGCGCTCTCCGGGTCGATGCGGGACTTCGGCATCAGCGACGAGTTCATCAACACCGTGCGCGAGAAGGTCACCCCCGGCACGTCGGCCCTGTTCCTCATGTCCAGCGACGGCGTGCGCGACCGGATCGCCGAGGAGCTGGGTGACCACCAGGGCGAGCTCATCGCCACCAACCTCAGCGTCGAGGACGAGGCCGCCGTGCGCGACCTGTTCGACTCGGAGGAGTCCGCGGCCGACAGCGGCGAGCAGCTGAGCCTGGCTCCCCCGGAGACAGATCATCGACATGAGCACGACCTCGAGCCCCCCCGACGAGACGTCCGCCGGGGGGGCCTCGACATACCTCGACTCCCCGGACGGCCGCTCCTTCCGGGTCCGGGGGTCCTGGACCCCACCACGGGTCGGTGACTTCCTGCACCTGGAGAGCGGCGGCTCGACGCTGCTCGGCCAGGTCGAGCGGTTGCAGGCCCTCGACCGGCGCGAGCACGTGGCCTCCGGGACCCTGGTGTCCGTCGACGGCCCTCCTCCGGCGCCGGTGCCCACCCCCGTCGAGGTGTCTCCGGCCTCCGACGAGGAGGTCGCGGCGGTCGTCTCCGGGTCGGACCGCCGGCTGCACGTGGGGAGGCTGCAGTCGATGCCCGAGGTCCCCCTCGGCCTCATCTCCCGCAAGCTGAACCGGCACACCTTCTGGTGCGGGCAGAGCGGATCGGGCAAGACCTACGCGCTCGGCGTCGTGCTCGAGCGCATCCTCGCGGCCACCGATCTGCCCGTCCTGGTCCTCGACCCCAACAGCGACTTCGTGCACCTGCACACCACGGTGCCCACGGCCGACCCGGCGGAGTCGCGCGAGCTCGCCGACCGGGACGTCCAGGTCCTGCGCCCCGACAGCGACGAGCACCCGCTGCGGATCCGGTTCACCGACCTCAGCGCCCGGGCCAAGGCCGCGGTGCTGCGCCTGGACCCCATCATCGACCGGGTGGAGTACAACGCGCTCCTGCAGCTCGCGGCGTCGTTCGAGGAGCGCAACCTCGTCGACGTCCTCCCCACCCTGCGCGAGGCGGGCACGCCCGAGGCGGTGATGCTGGCCCAGCGCCTGGAGAACCTCGGGCTGCTGGACTGGCGCACCGTCTGGTCGGACCACACCACCTCGGCCACGGACGTCCTCGACCGCCGTCCGGCGGCGACCGTGCTCGACCTCGGCGGCTACGACGAGCAGGAGGAGCAGCTCGCGGTGGCCCTGGGCGTGCTGGACCACCTCTGGCAGCGACGCTCGCAACGGCGCCCGCTGCTCATCGTCGTCGACGAGGCCCACAACCTGTGCCCGCCGCAGGCCGACACGCCGCTGGGCGTCGCGGTGCGTGACCGGCTGGTGCAGATCGCGGCGGAGGGCCGCAAGTACGGCCTCTGGCTGCTGGTCTCCACGCAACGACCGTCCAAGGTGCACCCCGGGATCGTCACCCAGTGCGACAACCTGACCCTCATGCGGATGACCTCGCGCTCGGACCTCGAGCAGCTGGCGAGCATCTTCGGACACGTGCCGGAGGACATGCTGCGGCGGGCCGCGCAGTTCCGGCTGGGCGAGGCGCTCGTCGCCGGCACCTTCGTCCCCCGGCCGAGCCTCGTGCGGATGCGGGACCGGGTGACCGAGCAGGGCGGCTCCGACGTGTCCGTACCCCTGCGGGAGGACCCGGCGGTAAGGTCGAGGTCTCAGTCGCATCACCCCCTCACGGACGAAGGAACGGTGTCATGAGTCGGTTCAGCTATGGTCCCGTCGAGCTGCACCTCGTGGGGTTCGGCACCGGTGAGCCAGACCCTCAGTCCGTGGGGGGGCTCCGCGAGCTCGTCGACAGCGGCCTGCTCCGGCTCCTGGACGTCGTCGTGGTCTCCCGGTCCGAGAGCGGCGAGCTCACGACGCAGGAGCCCGGCGAGGGGTCGCAGGACTGGGGGCTCGGTGACCTGGAGCCGGTCGAGACCGGTCTGACCGGCGACGAGGACATCGAGGAGCTCGCGGCCTCGCTGGACCCCGGGACCTCCGGGCTGGTGGTCGCCTTCGAGCTCGTCTACGCCCGGACGCTGGCGGAGCGGCTCGCCGCGGCGGGCGGGTCCGTGCTGCGCACCGAGCGGATCCCCGCTCCGGTCGTCAACGAGCTGCTCGACGCAGCCGCACAGGAGTAGGAGAGCCACATGCCCATCCGTCGAGTCGGTCGTCCCGGCCTCATCGGTCTCGCTGCCCGCACCGCCGTGGTCGCCGGCACCGCCCAGGCCGTGAGCGGTGGCATGGCCCGCAACCAGCAGGCGCGGGCGCAGCAGGCCGCTCAGCAGCAGGAGTACGCCGACTACCAGCAGCGGGCGCAGATGGAGGCGGCAGCCCAGGCTGCGGCGACCCAGTACGCCGCGCCCGCGCCTCCCCCACCTGCTCAGCCGACCGACCTCATCGGCGAGCTCCAGAAGCTCGCCGCCCTCCAGCAGGCCGGCGTGCTCACCGACGCGGAGTTCGCGGCCGCGAAGGCCAAGCTGCTGTCCTGACGAGGGCGGGTGTCCTGCCGCGGTCCCTGCGCCGGAAGGTGGCCCTGGCCCCGGCCGAATCGTCCTGAACACCCCACCGATGGATGCCGTGCGCGGTCGTGGCCCTCACAGGGCCACCGGCGCACACACGTCGCCGCTCAGCCCTCGGCCAGGGTCAGCGTCCCGCCCGCACTGGCGGCCCCGTTCATGATGGCAACCCGGCCCGGACCTCGGCATCGTCGGATCCGCCGAAGATTGTCCGAGGTTTTGGTCGTATCGCCCATTGAACCCGCGGCGCTCGCCGCTCTAGCGTGGCGCAGTGTGAACACCGCACCCGACTCCTCCCGACCGCTGCTGGCCGCAGCCGACGCGCTGGTGCCGGACCTCCTGGCGGACCTGCGCCGGCTCGTGGAGGTGGAGTCGCCGTCCGCGGACCTCGCTGCCGTGGCCCGGGGCGCCGCCGTGGTGGCCGACGTCGTCGAGGAGCGGCTCGGTCGCCGCCCGGAGACGGTCGTCGAGCACGGGGTCACGCACCTCCTGCTGCGCCTCGGTGGTCCGACGCGGGTCCTGCTGCTGTGCCACCAGGACACCGTGTGGCCTGTCGGCACCCTGGAGCGGATCCCCTGGTCGCACCAGGACGGGGTCGTGCGCGGCCCGGGGACCTTCGACATGCTGACCGGTCTGGTGATGGCGGTGCACGCCTGCGCGCTGCTCCAGGAGAGATCCGGGCCGCAGGCCCTGGACGGTGTCACCCTGCTGGTCACCGGTGACGAGGAGGTCGGCTCCGCGCACTCGCGGGAGCTCATCCTGCAGACCGCGCAGGGGGCGGCCGGCGTCCTCGTCCTGGAGGCCTCCGCCGACGGCGGGGCCGTCAAGGTGGCCCGCAAGGGCGCCAGCCGCTACCGCCTCGAGCTGCAGGGGGTGGCCGCGCACGCGGGGCTGGACCCGAAGCGCGGCGTCAGCGCCCTGCTCGAGCTCGCGGCGCAGCTGCCCGGCATCCTCGAGCTGGCGGACCCGGAGCAGGGCACCACCGTCACCCCCACCACCTTCGCGGGAGGGACCACCACCAACACGGTGCCCGCCGCGGCCACCCTCGACATCGACGTGCGCGCAGGGTCGGCCGCCGAGCTGGACCGCGTGCACACCGGGCTGCACGCCCTGCGAGCCCGCCAGGAGGGTGCGCAGGTGCGCACCGTCGGGGAGATCAACCGCTACCCCATGGAGCGGCACCACAGCGACGACCTCTGGCGCAGGTATGCCGACGTCTGCACCTCGCTGGGGCTGTCCGTCCCTGACGCAGTCGCCGTCGGCGGCGCCTCCGACGGCAACTTCACCGCGGCTGCCGGGATCCCGACCCTGGACGGCCTGGGAGCGGTCGGTGGGGGAGCCCACGCCGAGCACGAGCACGTGCTCGTCGACCAGATCGCGCCCCGGACCGCGGTCCTGGCCAGGCTCGTCGGGCAGCTGCGCGACGCGGCGCCCGTCCCGGGCGGGGCCGCCGCGGCACCCGGACCGGAGGCGGACTGAGATGGCCGGCCCCCACCCCACGGTGCCTCCGCCCTCGGTCGACCGGCGCCGGCCCGCGGGCGACCTGGCACTCACGCTGGTCACCCGCCCCGAGGACTGTCTCGAGGTCGCACGGCTCTTCGACCGCATCTGGGCGGTCCAGGACGGCACCATCCTGGACCGGCACATGATGGTGGCCCTCATCCACAGCCAGAACTACGTCCTGCTGGCCAGCCTCGACGGCCGGCCCGTCGGGGCTGCTGTCGGCTTCTGCGGGCCACCCGGTCAGCCCTTCCACTCCCACATCGTGGGCGTGCGTCCGGAGGCGAGCGGCCACGGCATCGGCCGCGCCATCAAGGAGCACCAGCGTCGCTGGTGCCTCGACCGTGGGATCGCGACGATGGCGTGGACCTTCGACCCCCTGGTGTCCCGCAACGCGCACTTCAACATCCGCGTGCTGGGCGCCTTCCCGCGCCAGTACCACGAGGAGTTCTACGGACCGATGCGGGACACGGTCAACGCGGGGCAGGCCTCGGACCGGATGGTCGTCCGGTGGGACCTGCCGACCGGGACCCCTGCCGACCACGCCCGGACCCCCGCCGGCCCCACGTCCTCGACCACCGCCCACGTGGCCCTGTCGAACCAGGACGACGAGCCGGGTGGGCTCGCGCTCGACGTCCCGCCGGGCACCACCGACGTGCTGGTCGGCATCCCCCGGGACATCGAGGGGCTGCGCCGAGGCGACCCGGACCTGGCTCTGCGGTGGCGGCAGCAGACCCGGCTCGCCCTGGGGAGCCTGCTGGCGCAGGGCTGGCAGGTGCACGACTTCGACGACGACCGGCACTACATCCTGCGGAGGGAACCATGAGGCTCACCAGCCTGCGCCTGCACCTCATCGAGATGCCGTTGCGCTCCCCCTTCACGACCTCCTTCGCCACGACCACCTCGCGCAGCTGCTACCTGGTGGAGGCCCGGGTCTCCACCGCCGACGGTCGCGAGGTGACCGGCTGGGGAGAGTGCGTGGCGATGGAGGCTCCCCTCTACTCCGCCGAGCACCTCTCCGGTGCGGTCGAGGTCACCCGCCGCTGGCTGGCGCCCGCGCTCTTTGCGGTCGAGGACCTCACCGCCGAGACCGTCGGCTGGCACCTGCGGCACGTCGTCGGACACCCGATGGCCAAGGCCGCCCTGGAGATGGCGGTGCTCGACGCCCAGCTGCGCGCCCACGACCTGTCCTTCGCCGACTACCTCGGGGCGGTCCGGACGAGGGTGCCCAGCGGCGTCTCGGTCGGCATCCAGCCCTCGGCCGAGGAGACCGTCCGCGTCGTGGGCGACTTCCTGGACCAGGGGTATGCCCGGATCAAGCTGAAGATCCAGCCGGGCAGCGACCTGGTGCCGGTCCGGGCGGTCCGGAAGGCGTTCGGTGACGACCTGCTCTTCCAGGTGGACGCCAACGCGGCCTACACCCTGGCGGACGTCGGCCTGCTCCGCCGTCTCGACGACGCCGACCTGCTGCTCATCGAGCAGCCGCTCGGGGAGGCCGACCTGCGGCAGCACGCCGAGCTCGCGCGTCAGGTGCGCACGCCCGTCTGCCTGGACGAGTCCATCGTCTCGGCCGAGGCGGCGGCGGACGCCATCGCCCTCGGCGCGACCTCCGTCATCAACATCAAGCCGGGACGGGTGGGGGGCTACCTCGAGGCGCGTCGCATCCACGACCTGGCGCGCGCGCACGGCATACCCGTGTGGTGCGGGGGGATGCTCGAGACCGGGGTGGGCCGGGCGGCCAACGCGGCGCTCGCGGCGCTGCCGGGCTTCGTGCTGCCCGGGGACATCTCCGGCTCGGACCGCTTCTACACCGAGGACGTCACGGAGCCGATCGTCATGCGCGACGGTGAGGTGGACGTGCCGACCGGGCCGGGCTTCGGCGTCGAGGTGCGGCCGGACGCGCTGGAGCGGTTCAGCACCGCCACGCTGGATCTCGCCCCCTGAGCTCCACCCTCAGGACGGGGGCAGGAGCCGGAGCTGCAGGTTGGCGGCGAAGCGGGCCTCGGGGTCTGCCAGGTCGATCGCGCTGATGCTCTCGATGCGCCGCAGCCGGTACCGCAGGGTGTTGGGATGGATGTGCAGCGCACCGGCGGCGGCCGCCACGTCACCGTGCGCGTCGAGCCAGGCCCGCAGGGTCTCCACGAACGAGGTCTGCTGCGTCCGGTCGTGCTCGACCAGGTGGGAGACGGGCCCGCTCGGCTGCTCGTCGTCGGAGAGCAGGCGGTCGCGCAGCTCCAGCAGGAAGGACTGGATCTGCACCTCGCGGTAGGCAGCCACGGCTCCGCCCGAGCCGTCGACCGAGCCGGAGCGGCCCTCCATGAGGACCCGGAGGGCACGGTCGGCACCACGCCGGGCCGCCGCCAGCCCGTCGACGTCGGTGGCCAGCGGACCGATGCCCACCCGTGAGGAGAGCCCCGGCCCCGTGCGGGCGACGAAGTCCCGGGCGATGCGCTCCGCGGACGCCAGACCGTCGGTGACCGGGATCAGCGCGTAGGTGACCTCGCCGAGCAGGGCCGTCGCCGCCTTGGGGTGGACCGACGTCAGGTGCAGGGCCAGGGCGTCGCTGCGCCGCTCCCTCTCCACGGCGTCCTGGCCGAGCGCCCCGAGGTCCTCCCTCCCCGCGGCCGACCCGCCGGAAGGCTCTCCGACCTGCATCGCCAGGACGGCCACGGTGACGCCGGCCAGGCCCAGGCGGCTCACGGCGTGCCGCGCCCGGGCCCCTCCCTCGAGGGCGGTGCCCAGCAGGTCGGCCCGCAGCCGTCGCGAGGCGTCGGCGCCCGCACGGATGCGCAGCAGGTGCAGCGCCACCAGCTTGGCCGACTCCGTCAGCGCAGCGGCGCGTTCCTCGTCGAGCTCCTCGTCGACCGCGACCCAGATCGACCCCAGCACCTCGGTCCCGGCCCGGACGGCCATCGCGACCCGGAGCTTGCGGACGGCGTCCTCGACCTGGAGCCGGATGCTGATCGGCCGGTCCGCGGCATACAGGAGGGAGAAGAACCCCTGGTCGTCCAGGAGCCGGGCGTAGCGTTCGGGCACCTGCCGTTCGAGGATCGTCTCGATGCGCGAGGGGTCGGCCTCGTCCTGGCGTCCGGAGAAGGCCAGCACGCGCGAGCTGCGGTCCTCGATGGTCACCGGTGCGTCGACGAGGCTGCCGATCGCGTTGGCCAGCCCGAAGAGGTCGCCCGAGGGCAGGCCTCCCATCGTCTCGTCGTCGGCGCCGCCGACGTCGCCCTCGGCCAGCAGCGAGCGCAGCATGGCGGTGAGCTGCGCCCACGAGGCACCACGGGTAAGTCCGGCCACGGTCATCCCGTGCTGCTGGCAGATCGCGGTCAGAGCGGCACCCGCCTCGACCGGCTCCCGCACGATCAGCAGGGAGGCTCCCCTGGCCCCGGCGCGGTCCGCCAGCTCCGCGACCTGGTCCGCGCCGCTCACCCCGACACCGAGGACGACCGGCGAGGCCGGGCCGTGCTGGTCGTCGAGCGGGTCGTGGATCACCACACCCTCCACGGCGCGGCCCGGGCTCCCGAGGACGAGCGGGCGCAGGAAGGTGCTGCCCAGGTCGTCGAGGACCCGACCCACCGTGGCCGAGGGCCGCGGGCTGCTCGACCGGGCGGAGTTCATCGGGTCAGTGTCTGAACCCGCGGACACCCCGGGACGCGGGCCCGCCCGGCAGGCACGACCGGCCTCGTCCCCGTCCCGTCCGCACCGCACCCGGCAGGCGGACGAGGAGGTGGCCGGCTAGACCTCGAGCGCGCGTCGGGCGAGCGCCAGCCGGTCCGGCACGAGGGCGAACCACGCCCACTGGCCACGCCGATCGCGGGTGAGCAGGCCCGCCTCGACCAGCACCTTGAGGTGGTGGCTCACGGTGGGCTGACTGAGGCCGAGCGGGGTGGGCAGGTCGCACGCGCAGATCTCCTGGCCGGGCGAGCAGCGCACGATGCCGAGGATCTGCAGACGGACCGGGTCCGCCACGGCCTTGAGCAGGCGGGCCACGAGCACGGCGTCGTCACGCGTCATCGGCGAGCTGCCCTCGGTGGCGCAGCAGCGGTCCACCGCCTGGGCGAGCTGGGCACGTCCGTCGGGTGCTGGTGCGTTCATCACCCGGCCATATTGACATACATCGATGTGTGGTGTCAGGGTCTGTGTATCGACATACATCGATATCTTCGTCAGGAAGGGATCCCATGAGCCGCGTCCAGCTCGCTCTCGACGTCGTGGACCTCGACGCGTCCGTCGACTTCTACTCCACCCTCTTCGGCGTCGGCCCGCACAAGCGCCGCCCGGGCTACGCGAACTTCGCGATCAGCGAACCCCCGCTCAAGCTCGTGCTCATCCAGACCGACGGTGCCACCCGCGGCACCGGCGCGAAGGGCGCCCTGAACCACCTCGGCGTCGAGGTCGACAGCGTCGAGGAGGTGGCCGGGGCTCGCGCCCGCCTGACCGACAGCGGACTGGCCACCTTCGACGAGACCGACACGACCTGCTGCTACGCCCTGCAGGACAAGGTGTGGGTGCACGACCCGGCCGGGGCGCCGTGGGAGGTCTACGTCGTCAAGGACGAGAACCCCCAGGACGCCCGGCCGGCCACGGCCTCCATCCCGGTCCTGGAGTCCACCCCGGCGTGCTGCACACCCGCAGGTGCCCACGAGTGACGACGGTCCAGCACGCGCCGGAGCAGGTGGCCGGCAGGCTCTCCCCCCTCGACCGCTACCTGCCCGCCTGGATCGGGCTCGCGATGATCCTGGGTCTCGCCCTCGGTCGCACGGTCCCCGGCCTGGGCGCTGCCCTCGACGCCGTGCAGCTGCACGGCATCTCGCTGCCCATCGCCATCGGGCTGCTGGTGATGATGTACCCCCCGCTGGCCAAGGTCCGCTACGACCGTCTCGGCGCCGTGACCTCCGACCGCCGGCTGCTGGCGGGCTCGCTGGTCCTCAACTGGGTCCTCGGCCCCGCGCTGATGTTCGCCCTCGCGTGGCTGCTCCTGCCCGACCTGCCCGAGTACCGCACCGGCCTCATCATCGTCGGCCTCGCCCGGTGCATCGCCATGGTCATCATCTGGAACGACCTCGCCTGCGGGGACCGTGAGGCCGCCGCCCTGCTCGTCGCGCTCAACTCGCTCTTCCAGATCATCGCGTTCGCCGGGCTCGGGTGGTTCTACCTGACCGTCCTACCCGGCTGGCTCGGCCTCGAGCAGACCGCCCTGGAGGCCTCCTTCACCCAGATCGCCGTCTCCGTGCTGGTCTTCCTCGGGGTCCCGCTGCTGGCCGGCTACCTCTCCCGCACCCTGGGCGAGCGGACGAAGGGCCGGGAGTGGTACGAGAACACCTTCCTGCCCCGCATCTCCCCCTTCGCCCTGCTCGGGCTGCTGTTCACCATCGTGCTGCTCTTCGCGCTGCAGGGCGAGCGCATCACCAGCCAGCCCCTGGACGTCGCCCGGATCGCCCTCCCCCTCCTGGCCTACTTCACCATCATGTGGGGCGGCGGCTACGCCCTCGGAGTCGCACTCGGGCTGGGCTACGAGCGCACCACCACCCTGGCGTTCACCGCCGCGGGCAACAACTTCGAGCTCGCCATCGCCGTCGCCATCGCCACGTTCGGAGTGACGTCCGGCCAGGCGCTGGCCGGTGTCGTCGGCCCCCTCATCGAGGTCCCTGTGCTCGTGGCCCTCGTCTACGTATCACTGGCCCTGCGCCGCCGATCCGGGGCCAGGGATCCGATCCCTACCCAGGAAAGACCATGACCACATCTGTGCCGGCCTACACCGCCATCGTCGACGACCTGACCTACACCTACGAGGGGATCTTCCCCCGTGAGTCGGTCCAGCTCGCCGTCGAGGAGGCCTGGCAACGGCTCGACGCCGTCTCCACCATCCACACCTTCCTCCCGGTGCTCGTCGCCAAGGACGCCCGCGAGCGGCTCAGCGCTGCGGCCCAGGCCGAGGGTCGCATCACCAAGAAGGTCCCCGAGCTGCTCTTCGTGTGCGTGCACAACGCCGGACGCTCACAGATGGCCGCCGCCCTGGCCGAGCACCTGTCCGGCGGGCGGGTGCACGTGCGCTCGGCCGGCTCACGACCCTCCCGGGAGATCAACCCCCTGGTCGTCGAGGCCCTGGCCGAACGAGGCATCTCGCTGACCGAGGCATACCCCAAGCCGCTGACCGACTCCGTGACCCGCGCGGCCGACGTCATCGTCAACATGGGCTGCGGCGACGCCTGCCCGATCTACCCGGGGCGCCGCTACGAGGACTGGACCGTCCCGGATCCCGAGGGCGCCGACCTCGCCACCGTGCGCGACATCCGCGACGACCTCCAGGCCCGGGTCACCACCCTCCTGCGTGAAGTCCTCGACTGACCCGCCGACACCGCCCCCCGAGGAGCACCGATGAGCAGCAGTCCCCGACCCTCTGTCCTCTTCGTCTGCGTGCACAACGCCGGACGCTCCCAGATGGCGCAGGCGTGGCTGACCCACCTCGCCGGCGATGCTGTCGAGGTGAGGTCCGCCGGGTCCGCGCCGGCCGGGTCCGTCAACCCCGCCGCGGTCGAGGCCATGCGCGAGGTCGGCATCGACATCAGCCACGCCCGTCCCACGGTCCTCACCACCGAGTCCGTGCAGCTCTCCGACGTCGTCATCACGATGGGCTGCGGCGACGCCTGCCCCATCTACCCCGGCAAGCGCTACGAGGACTGGCCGCTGGACGACCCGGCGGGCCAGGGCGTCGAGGCCGTGCGCCCCATCCGGGACGCCATCCGCCAACGGGTCGTCGACCTGCTCATCTCCTTGGAGGTCGAGGTCAGCGGTGAGGGGACGTCCGTCTGAGGCCGTCGTCGTCCTGTCGGGTGAGACGACACGGCCGTTTCGGGAGCAGAGACCGGCTATCCCGGCGGCCCGTCGTGCGCAGTCATGGCCCCTTCAGGGCCACAGGCGCACACGGCCCGCCGCCTGCGCAGGCCCTGGGATGCAGCACAGAGCCCCCAGTTCCGCGTCACCATCTGTCGCGAGACGCGATGGGCGAGGCTTCATCAGGCAGGTGTCGACGGGATGGGCGTTGATCGCCCGTGTAGGCCACCGCGAGCCTGAAGGCTGCCCACGCGACGCCGGTCACCGCGGTGGCGATGAGCGCCGCGCCGAAGTCTGGGGAGAAGAGCAGTATGGTGCGGATCGGCGCGCCTCCTACGGTCGGCACGAGAGCGAAGATGGCCCACGCCGCCAGCAGTGTGGTGAGGAGTGGGAACCACAGGCTGAAGCGGCCGGAGATGCCGGCCGTGGACTTGGCGCGGATCGCCCTGCGGTGCCGCCAGGCCCAGACCATGCTGAGCAGGTACACGGCAGGGAGGGCCACGAGGGAGACGAAGAAGGCCTTCTGCCAGACCTGGGAGCCGTGTGCGTCGTCGTCCAGGCCCAGCGCCGTGGTCGTGATGCCGTCGAGCAGCGGAGCAGACTCCCCGAATCCCAGTCCACTGCCGCCGTTGACCAGCACCACGACCGCCTTGTTCTCAGTGGGGACCATCGTCGCGAGGGTCTCTACACCGGGGGTCGATCCCGAGTGCCATACCGTCTGGATGGCCGGGTCGATGAACCAGCCGAGACCGTAGAACGGCGATGCCGGGCCGGCCGGTCGCATCATCTGCGCTTTGCCTTGGGCGCTGAGCACGTCGTCCTGGCCGTTCATCATCATCTGCAGGTAGCTGCCCAGGTCTGTTGCGCTGGCGACGATGCCGCCCTGGGGCGCCGTCACCCGGTCGGTGGTGTTCGCGGGCAGGGGTCTCTTGGTCCCGAACCACGGTCGGTGCCCGGTCGCCATGGAGACGTGGACCTGGCCGTCGGCGACGAAGCTGTGGTCCATGCCGACCGGCTCCAGGATGTTGGCCGCCACATAGCGCTGGTACTCCTGACCACTCACCACCTCGATGACGCGACCCAGGATCTGGTAGTTGGTGTTGGAGTACTCCCAACGCTCACCCGCTTCATACGCCGGGGTCTCCTCCGTCAGCGTGTCCACCTGGCGGGCGAGGTCGTCGGCGCCACCCGTAGCCCGCACCCGCGACGTGTTTCCCTGCACGGTGGAGAAGCCGCTCGTGTGGCTGAGCAGCTGCCGGATCGTGACGGCGCCGGCCGGTCGGTCGGAGAAGTCGCTGAGGTACCGCGAGACCTCGGCGTCCAGGTCGATGTCGTCTGCCTCGACCAGCTGCATCACGGCCAGGGCCGTGAAGCTCTTGGAGATCGACCCGGAGACGAACGGGGTGTCCGGTGTGACCGGCGCGTCGCTCCCACGCCTGAGCACTCCACGCGCGCCGAGCGAGGTGATCTCGCCCTCGGCGACGACGGCGTAGGCCACGCCTGGGACCCCCGACGCCGACATCTGGCGATCGATGACGTCCTCGACCGCGGCAGACTCGGGTGCGGCAGACGACACACCTGATGGGACGACGGCCACGGCGGCCAGGGCAACCACGGCGGGAAAGCGCCACATGATCTCGTGTCTCCTCTGTTCGTCATCGGGGATCGCGGTGGTTCAGTGGCGTCCTCGGGGGAAGGTCGCTACGCCATGGACGGGGCCCTGACAAATCGAGGCTGCCGGTGCTCCGCGTCACGAGTGGACCGTGATGACAGCCTTGGTGGTGAGCGTGCCGGCCTCCATCGCCGCGATGGCTCCGGGCACCTCCTCGAGAGTGAACTGCTGGCCGATCGCGGCGGTGACGGCGCCGTTCGCCAGGTACTCAGCGAGGCGCTCGATGTCCTCGCGCGACTCGCTGCTGACGAAGAACGTGAGCCGTTGCCGCACGAACAGCGACAGCAGGGCCGCACCCAGCTGGCGTCCGATGCCGCCGGTGAGACGGTCACCGCCCTCCCCACCGACGATGACGAGCGTGCCCGTAGCGGTAAGTGCTCTCCGGAGGCGGGAGAGCGGGTTGCGACCTCCGGTGTCGATGATGAGGTCGTACCGGCGTTCGCCATCGTCGATGTGCTGGCAGGTGTAGTCGATGACGTCGTCAGCGCCGAGGGTCCGGACGACGTCGAGCTTGCTGGTGCTGGCGACGCCGGTGACCGTGGCCCCGAGCGCCTTGGCGATCTGCACGGCGAAGGACCCGACCCCGCCGGAGGCGCCGATGATCAGGACGTTCTGGCCACCTTCGAGCCGGCCGACCGTGGTCAGCGCCTGCAGGGCAGTGATCCCCGAGATCGCCGACGCGGCAGCCTCCTCATCGCTGACGGTGTCGGGTTTGAGGACGAGCTTGGACTCCTTGGCCGCGGCGAACTCGGCGAAGGTACCGGTGCCGATACCGAACACCTCGTCGCCGACGGAGAACCGGGTGACGTCGTCACCGACTGCCGCCACACGACCGGCGACGTCCATGCCCGGCACCAGGCCTTTGGGCTTGCTGAAGCCGTAACCCATGATCCGGATCAGGTATGGCCTGCCGGTCATGAGGTGCCACACGCCCCGGTCGAGCCCGGCCGCGGCGACCTTGATCAGCACCTCGTCAGCGGCGATCGCGGGCCGGTCCACCCTGCCGACCTGGAGCACGTCGCTCGATCCGTAGGCCCGTTGGGTGACCGCTCGCATCGTGGTCACTCCCATCCCGTCGGTCGTCTGCTCGTGGTGCGTCTGCATCATCGTCTCCCGGTCGTACTTTGTACCAAATTGTGGTGTGTACGATACTCGTACTTAGTACTGACCGCAAGCAACAGATCGGAGGCAGCCCCGGTGACACCGGCTGACACCTCGGTGGGCTCGACCAAGCAGCGGCTCACCCGCGACCGGGTGCTGGACGGCGCCATCTCCCTCGCAGACCGGATCGGGGTCGACTCCCTGACCATCCGCCGGCTGGCAGACGCCCTGGAGACCAGGCCGATGACGATCTACCACCACCTGCCCAACAAGGAAGCCATCCTCGACGGGATGGTCGACCGCGTCTTCGCCGAGATCGACCGGCCGCCCGCCGATCTGGACTGGAAGCCGGCCATGCGCCACCGCTGCATGTCAGCCCGGGAGGTGCTCAGTCGCCACCCCTGGGCCGTGCCCCTCATGGAGTCCCGCTCCAACGCCCTCCCCGAGACCCTCGGCCACCATGACGCCGTGCTCGGGTGCCTGCGCCGAGGGGGGTTGTCACTCGACATGACGGGCCACGCCTACGCCCTGCTGGACAGCTACGTCTACGGATTCGCCCTTCAGGAGGCAAGCCTGCCCGCCACCGGAGGCGCCGAGATGGCCGACCTCGCGCATGCCCTGATCACACCGTTGCCCGACGGCGCCTACCCGCACCTCGCCGAGTTCACCGCCCGACATGTGATGCAACCCGGCTACGACTTCCGCGCCGAGTTCGAGTTCGGCCTCGACCTCGTCCTCGACGCGCTCGAGGCTCGTGTCCCGTGATCGCCGGGGTCGTCGCCGAGCCGCGAACCAGCCCCCGTCGAGCGTTGAGCTGCATGGCGCGGACAGGAGCACCTCGCCTCACGTGGATGTCGTGGTCGGGCGTGGGCTGAGCACTGCCGTGTGGCGGTCTTCTGACGCACTCGTGGTGCTGTTGTGGCTCAGGCGTGGTGCCTGCGAGCGTCGATGCGGCCGCTCTCGTAGGCCCAGATCACGAGCTCGACGCGGTTGCGTGCAGACAGCTTGGCCATGAGCGCGCCGATGTGGGTCTTGACGGTGCTGAGCGAGAGGTAGAGCTCCTCGGCGATCTCGCCGTTGGTCCGGCCGGCGGCGACGAGATCGAGGACGGCCTCCTCTCGCGGGGTCAGCGGATCGACAGGCTCGGCCGTCTGCTCGCCGCGGGACGAGGCGAAGGTCGCCAGAAGCCGAGCCGTGACGGCGGGCGCGATCAGGGCCTCGCCCGTCGCGGCGGATCTGATGGCGCGAGCCAGGAGATCGGGATCGGCATCCTTGAGAAGGAAGCCGCGGGCGCCCGCCCGCAGTGCGTCGTAGACGTACTCGTCCTGGTCGAAGGTGGTGATGACGATGACGGGCACGGGGTCCCTGACCTCAGGGCCGGCGACCCGTCGGGTGGCCTCGATGCCGTCGAGGTTCGGCATCCGGATGTCGAAGAGGCAGACGTCAGGACGCAGCGACCGCACCTGCTGCACGGCCTCCAGTCCGTCACGCGCCTCTCCGACCACGTCGATCGTCGGATCGGCGCCGAGGATGGTGGCGAGGCCGACGCGGACCATGTCCTGGTCGTCCGCGATCAGCACCCGCACGGGCGACGTCATGACCGTGCCTCGGTCTCGGCCGTGACGAGCGGGATCGTCGCCACGACACTCCAGCCACCCCCCGGATCAGGGCCCGCGCTAACCTCGCCCCCCAGGAGGGACAGACGTTCCCGCATGCCGGCAAGACCGTAGGACGGGCTGGCCCGTCGCGTGCGCGTGGTGGCCGGTCGTCCGTCGTCGTGCACCCGCAGCCGCACCGTGGGTCCCTCCCTGGTGAGGTCGACTGACACCACCGTGGGGTCCTGGGCGTGACGCCCAGCGTTCGTCACCGCTTCCTGGGCCGCGCGGAACAGTGCCGACTCCACAGGGGCCGGCAGCCGGTCGAGATCGCCCGACGTGTTGACGACGACCCGAGGGCCGGGATCCTGGTCCCGAGCGAGTCGCGGTATGTCGGCAACCCCGTGGGTCGGGGTCCGACTCCCGATGCCTGTCTCCTCGTCGTGGCGCAGCACGGCCACCATCGCGCGCATGTCGTCCAGGGTCCGCGCAGCGGCTCTCTCCACGCCATCGATGGCCTCGGCGGCGGCGTCCGGGTCGGTCCGGGCGCGAACCTTCGCGGCGCGGGCGTGCAGCAGAATTCCGGAGACATGGTGGGCGACCGTGTCGTGGAGGTCGCGGGCCAGCTGTTCACGCTCGCGGGCCCGGATCTCCTCGCGGGCTCGCACCTGAGACCTGGCCCAGAATCGCATGAGTGCACCGAGAGCAACCGGCAACATGAGCGCGCCGACGCCGAGCGCCATCGAGGATCCGCTGGAGTCGTAGAGAGGCTCACGTGCCAGGTGGACCACCAGTAGGTAGCAGCTGCCGACGACCACACCGCGACCGCTGGCCCAGCGCCCCAACGAGTAGGCCAGCAGCAGCACGACGGCGGTGACGTTAAGGACGCTGTAGGGCTCCCCAGCCAGCGCAGGAACGACGCCGGCGACGGTCTGGGCGGCATAGGCCACGACGAGCATCGCAAGAGGATGGCGGGGCCGCCACAGGAGCGTGGCGACGCAGACCAGAGCCCAGGCTGCGTTCCAGACCGGCCAGACCACGTCACCGCGGAGCCCGGCCTCGAGCGCCGTCACCGGGATCAGCCCGGCGACCAGGGCACGGTCCCACCACGTTGTCCCCGCCGGAGCGCCAGCCCGCGGTTCCTCCCAGAGCGCGCGCAGCGCACCTCCGCCCATACCTCAGGTTAAGCCGCAGACGCCGCCGGCCGCATGGAACTTTCGGTCGCCTCGGGATGGCCGAAGGGACGAGAGCGTAGAGGCCCGAGCTCCGATGTGTTGCGGAGTACGGCCTTCGAGGATGGAAGCATGAAACGACACACCGCTCCCACCGCATCCGACACCACCACCACGGCCGGGCACGCTTCGGCCCCCGCGGGCACCGCACCGCACCGAACGTCACCCGCCCTGGTCCGCGACGGCGGCATCGCCGCCCAGGTCGTCGCCGGCAGCTATGTTCTGGGCTTCCTCGTCATGGCCGCCTACCTTGTCCCTCGCGGTTTCACCTCACCCGTGGAGGACCCCGCTGGCTCACTCAGCTTTCTGCGCGCCCACCACGCCGAGCTGGCTGGCTGGTACATGGTTCTCTACCTCGTGGGTGGGGTTGCGATGGCGCTGGTCACACTCGGGGTCGGTCAGCGTCTGGCCGCGGCTCCGGCTCTCGGCCGGTTCTCCACGGCACTCGGGATGATCTGGTCTGGACTGCTCGTCGCCAGCGGGAGCGTCGCCCTCGTCGCCCAAGACGCCGCCGTGAGCCTCTGGGCCGAACACCCCGACCTCGCCCTCAACACTTGGGTCTCGACGAGCGTGGTCCAGGACGCCCTCGGCGGTGGCATCGAGGTCGCCGGAGCCCTCTGGGTGGCCGTGGTCGGACTCGGGATCTTGCGGACCCGCTCTCTCTCTGCGGGCCTGGGCGGGCTCGCGCTGGGTCTGGCTGCCGTCGGGATGGCTACCGTCATCCCCATCGCCTCCGAGCTCGCGACATCCGTCTTCGGGCTCGGGATGATCGTCTGGTTCACCTGGCTCGGACTCGTGGTGCACCGGCGCTGACTGTCCCGCTGAACCCTCCTGCATATCCCACTCCTGGGAGTCACCATGAGAATCTCGAGAATCACGCTGTGGCCGACCGGAACAGCGCCGCTGAGTGACCGATGTTTGACAACGAACCCCACGCCTGTGACAGCTGTGTGCCAGAAATCTGGCGTTTCGTGTCTCGACACGGCCATCTGTCCCCAACACGAAACCCCCAGATCCGCGTCCTGGTGCGGATTCTGAGGGCTGCGGTGCGACAAGCCGCACAGCGTGAGACACGTGGGTGGAGGTGGCGGGAAACTCCTCGCTAACGCTCTGACCAGCATGGATGCTCGCGGACACTCCCCCGTGTCAGCCCTGTGTCAGTTTTGATCGGCGGATTCGGCACCTTCCCCCACGAGACAGGTCCTTCACAGCTGACGGAGGCGATCGGCCAAGGGACCGAGCTGGTTGTCGACGATGTCGAGGATCAACTCGGCGTCGACACGGAAGTACTCGTGCACGACGACGTTGCGCAGTCCCGCGGTTGCTCCCCATGGGACCTCCGGCGCCCGATCGCGCGTCTCGCTAGGAAGTACCCGCACCGCCTCCCCGATCAAGGCCAAGTTGCGCAGCACCGCGTCATAGGCCATCCCCTGGAGCTCGCCGGACGCAAGATGCTGGGTGTAGCCCTGGCATCGTTCGATCGCATGCAGGATGTCGGCGAAGCGTTCCTGCTCGGATCGCGTCACACCGGCACCGCATCGCTGAGCGCAGTACTCGACACCTCAGCGCGCAGAAGGGTCGGCGTCACCACATCGACGCGGCGGCCGAAGACGTCGCTGAGTTCCTCACCCATGCCCGCCACGCGCAGGAGGGGGTTCCCTATGTCCGGCAGCAGATCCACGAGAAGGTCGACGTCGCTGTCCGCCGTCGCGTCGCCTCTGGCTACCGAGCCGAACAATCTTGGATTGGTCGCACCGTAGCGCTCGAGGATCTGCTCAAGAGCGTCACGATGAGCAACGACCACCGCACGGAGGGCGGTGCTCTCGGACGTGACGGTGCTCATGTGTCAAGGGTAGAGGGCCAGCATCGTGACGCCTAGGACCAGGAAACCCACGAGTGAGCGATCCGGGTCAGTCAGCATCGCCGCTGATGATCCGTGGCCCCTTCGAGGCAGCTGTGGAACAGGAGGCAAATGCGCACCGCGTTACGGCTGAGTCGATGGCCTCCGTCTGTAGACAGTTGAGTCCCGCATAGTGGTGTAGCGCGGTAGCTGAGGTCGTCGTCTCCGGCGTGTGTGCCGGACGAGGACGCGG
>NZ_CANMUA010000008.1 GCF_947500995.1 uncultured Serinicoccus sp. | reverse complement strand
ACCGAGCATCTCGCCGATGACCCCCTCACACCAGGGCACCACACCGGCCACCCAAACCCCACCACTCCACGGGACTCTTTCTATCCCCGTCGTCCGGTGTTGACGCGACGCCTGGTGCACGAGAGGTCCGGCCGTGGCCTGCCACGTCTCTGCCTGTGGACGACGGCGGCCGGCCTGCCTCCGATCCGGGCATCCTGGCGCGATGGAGGGGGACGTGATGACGGTGCTGGGGAGCCTCGGCCATGTCGCGGCCACGGCGGACCTGGCGGCGCTCGGCGTGGGGCCGCGCGAGACGCAGGCACTGGTGCGGGCCGGTGTCCTGGTGCGTCTGCGCCGCGGCACCTTCGTGGAGGGGCCGGTATGGCGCGCGGCCGCACCCTGGGACCGGCACGAGATACGGGCCCGGGCCGTGCTCCGGGCGTTCGGCCCGAGCGGCGCCGTGGCGCTGGGCCTTCACAGTGCGCTGGCCACGCAGGGGCTGGGTGTGCACGGGGTCGACGACCGGGCGCACCTGTGCCGCACCGAGGGTGGGAGGTCCTTCCACGACGCCGTCGTCGTGGTGCACCGCCGCGTGCCCAGGGAGTTCGTCGTCGACCTTGAGTGCGGGCCCGCGGTGCAGGTCGCCTTGTCCGTCCTGCAGGTGGCCGCCCGGTTCGGGGTGGAGTCCGGGCTGGTCAGCGCGGACGCGGCGCTGCGGGAGGGTCGGGCGACGCGCGCCGAGCTCGACCGTGCGCTGCCGGTCCTGGGCGGTGGCCGTGGGCAGCTGCGCGCCACCCGCACGGCTGAGCTCGCGTCGGGGCTCAGCGAGTCCGCGGGGGAGTCCCGGACCAGATGGCTGCTGCTCACCCTCGGCCTGCCGCTGCCCGAGCAGCAGGTCGAGGTCGTCGACGGCGACGGGCTGTTCGTGGCGCGGGTCGACTTCCTCTACCGCTCCGAGAGGGTGGTCGTGGAGTTCGACGGGATGCTGAAGTACGACGACCCCGCTGCCCTGCGCCGGGAGAAGCTCCGCGAGGACCGGCTCCGCGAGCTCGGCTACGAGGTGGTCCGGCTGACCTGGGCCGACCTCGAGGACCCCCGCGTGGTGCAGCGCAAGCTGACGGCGGCGTTCGCCCGGGCCCGCACGCGCCGGGCCTGAGCCGGACCTCGCCCGGGCCCGCACGCGCCGGGCCCGCACACGCCGGGCCCGAGCCGGACCTCGTTCGGGGTGGGCGGGCGACCTCGCCCGGGGGGCAGGGCGGCATACCACCAGTCCCACCAGTCACGCCGACACCTCGGTGCGGGGACGTGCACCGACGCCGGGGATATATCCCGTGCTCCTGCACATGTCCCCGCACGATGTGACGCCTGTGGCGAGAGTGAGGAGTGGGAGATCGGCGGAGGCTGCGACGCCGCCCGGCACGGCTGCTGGCCCCTGGGCACGAACGTGCAGGCCCGACCGGCCTGCCCGGAACCGCCCTCAGCCGTAGGTCGGGTACTGCGGCCAGCCCTCCGGGCTGTCCTCCCAGTCCTGCTGACGCCCGTATGCCGTGCGGTCCATCATGTGGGCGACCGGCAGGGTGGCCTCGGTGCCGCGGGCGGTGGTCGCGTAGGTGAGGTACGGCACCCCGTCCCGCAGCAGGTAGTAGGAGTACCCGGGGAGCTGGTAGGGCACGCCGTCCTCGTCCTCGCGGGTCCAGCCCCAGTCGTCGTGGTAGGTCGTCCCACCCGAGGACACCCAGGTGTGCGACCAGCCCCGCGCGGCCCGCCACCGCTCCAGCTTCTCGACCGGCCCCTGCGAGACCATCGCGAAGGCGATGCCCTCCTCCTCCAGCCGCTCCATCCGCGCCGGCAGGGTGTCGACCGCCCACGTGCAGCTCGGGCAGCCCTCCTCCCAGTCCGGCCCGAACATGACGTTCTGCACGAGCAGCAGGTAGTGCCCGTCGAAGAGCTCGGTGAGCCGCACCGGTCCGTCCGGCCCGGCGAACGCGTAGTCCTCCACCTCCACCATGGGAAGCCGCCGCCGCGCGGCCGAGACCCGGTCGTTCAGCCGGGTGACCTCCTTCTCCCGGGCGACCTGCTCGGCCAGGGCGGCCTCGAACGCGGCACGGTCGACGACCGGCGGCGCCACGTCGGGCCGGCCGGCCTTGCTGCTGCTGCTCGACAGGCTCGTCGTCATGGGTGCTCCCCTTCGCTCGTCCCCTGCTCCTCGCCGGCACGGGCGGTCACGGGGTCCGACTCTCGGGCGGTCCCGGAGTCATCGCAACCCCGACTACCCTGGGGAGCCCACGGCATACCCCCTCGGAAGGTGAGTGATGGACACCGTCCACCGCAGCCGCGACGGCAGCGTCCACGTCACCGACGAGCGCATCAACACGATCTCCCACCTCGTCGGGGCCTGCTTCGCGCTGCTCGGCTCGGCGCTGCTCATCGCCCAGGCGGGCGCGACGGGCGACCCGTGGCGCATCGTCGGTCTGTCCATCTACTGCGCCTCGCTCGTCACCCTCTTCGTCGCCAGCACGGCCCACCACGGCCTCGACCGCGGCCAGCGCGTCAACGACCTGCTGCGGACCCTGGACTACACCTCGGTCTTCGGCCTCATCGCCGGCACGGTGACGCCGATCGTCCTCGTCCTCGAGCGCACCGTCGCCGGCTGGGCCGTGCTCGGCACCGTCTGGGGCATCGCCGCGCTGGGGATCGCGGCACGCTCGGTGTGGACGGACCTGCCCAAGTGGGTGACCAACACCCTCTACATCGTGCTCGGCTGGATGCCGGTCGTGCTGGTCCTCACCGGGCTCACCCTCCCCCTGGGCGCCCTCCTGCTCATGGGCGCCGGCGGCATCATCTACAGCGTCGGGTTCGTCGTCTTCATCATCGAGCGACCGAACCCGGTGCCCGGCGTGTTCGGCTTCCACGAGATCTGGCACCTGCTCGTCATGATCGCCGCGGCGCTGCACTTCCTGCTCATGTACGCCTACGTCCTGTGACCGCCCGCCTCCTCGACGTCCGGCGGCACGTCGACCCCGTCGCCCGGGTGCTCGTCCTCCACGGCGGCCAGCAGCACAGCACCGAGCCCACGACCTGGCGTCAGCTGTCGGTGCTGCGCAGCCGGGCCCTGGCCTCGGCGGTCGCCCGCGCGGGGGCCCGGCACCGGCTCGACGTCGTGTTCCTCCGGTATGCCGTGCGCGGGTGGAACGACGGCGCGCCGCTGCGGGACGCCCGGTGGGCGCTGGGCCGGCTGCGCGAGGAGGACCCGGCGCTGCCCACCGGTCTGCTCGGCTACTCCATGGGCGGGCGGACCGCGCTGCGGCTCGCCGAGGAGGTCGACACCGTGGCCACCGCCGCCGCCTGGGTGGACCGGGCCGACCTGCCGCTGCTGCGCCCGCCGAGGGGCGGGCGGGTGCTCCTGGTGCACGGGGCGCGCGACGAGGTCACCTCGCCCGAGGGGACGCTCGCCGCCGCCGAGCGGCTGCGCCGCCTGGGGGCGGACGTGCGGGTGCGCACCGACCTGGACGACACCCACGGCCTGGTCCGGCACGCCCCCACCTGGCACCGGCTCGTGGCCGAGCACCTGGTCGGCGAGCTGACGGGCTCGACGCGCGGGCGGCATCCCTGAGCGGCATGATGAGGTGATGCACCACACCGCCGGCGTCACCGAGATCTCCACCAAGCTGGTCGTCAACGGCGCACCGCAGGAGCTCACCCACGACGTCCGGGTGACCCTGCTCGACGCGCTGCGCGACCACCTGGGGGTGACCTCGGTCAAGAAGGGCTGCGACCACGGCCAGTGCGGCGCCTGCACCGTGCTGGTCGACGGCCGCCGCGTGGTCTCCTGCCTGTCGCTGACGGCCTCGCTCGACGGCGCCGAGGTCGTGACCGCCGAGGGCCTCGGGCGCCCGGACGACCTCAGCGACCTCCAGCAGGCCTTCGTCGACCGCGACGCGCTGCAGTGCGGCTACTGCACGCCCGGGCAGGTGTGCTCCGCGCAGGCGATGCTCGCCGAGGCCACTGCCGGTATGCCGAGCCACGTCACCGACCCGGACACGCTCGCCGACCCCGACGCGGTCGTGGACCTCACCGACGAGGAGATCCGGGAACGCATGAGCGGCAACCTGTGCCGGTGCGGCGCCTACGTCAACATCGTCGCGGCCATCCGCGACACCGCGTCCGCGCGCGCTCAGGCCGGGGAGGACCCTGCGTGAGGCCCTTCACCTACGAGCGCGCCACGAGCGTCGCCGACGCCCTGCGCCGCAGCGTCTCGGCGTCCACGGACGGGCAGCGGGCGGCATACCTCGCGGGGGGCACCAACCTCGTCGACCACCTGCGCCTCGGGATCCGGGAGACCGACCGGCTCATCGACGTCAGCCACCTCGACCTCACCGAGGTCGAGGAGCTCGGCGAGGGCGGCGTGCGGATCGGCGCGCTGGCCCGCAACTCCGACGTCGCCGCCCACCCCCTCGTACGCTCAGCGTTCCCGCTGGTCAGCGCCGCGATGCTGGCCGGCGCCTCCGGTCAGCTGCGGTCCATGGCGACGATGGGCGGCAACCTGCTGCAGCGCACCCGCTGCGTCTACTTCCAGGACTCCTCGACCCCGTGCAACAAGCGCGAGCCGGGCTCGGGCTGCTCGGCGATCGAGGGGTTCGGCACCTACAACGCGCTCTTCGGAGCCTCCCCCTCGTGCGTCGCCGTGCACCCCTCCGACCTCTGCGTGGCGCTCGCGGCGCTCGACGTCACCGTGGTGGCGCAGGGTCCCCTCGGTGAGCGGCGCATCGACTTCGCCGACCTGCACCGGCTCCCGGGCGACCGGCCGGAGGTCGACACCACGCTGGAGCGCAGCGAGCTCATCACCTCGATCGAGGTCGCCGGGCCGGGGTTCGCGCGGCACTCGCGCTACCGCAAGCTGCGCGAGCGCGCGTCCTACGCCTTCGCCACCGTCTCGGTCGCCGCCGCCCTCGACGTGCAGGACGGCCACGTCGCCGACGTGCGGATCGGCCTCGGCGGCGTCGCCCACAAGCCGTGGCGGGCGCACCGGGCCGAGGACGCGCTCCGCGGCCGGCCGGCGACACCCGAGGCCTTTGCCGCGGCCGTCGACGCCGAGCTGGCCCAGGCCCGGCCCGGCGAGGACAACCGCTACAAGATCATCCAGCTGCGACGGGTCGTCCCCGCCGTGCTGCAGGAGCTCACCGACCACCGGCAGGGGGAGCGCGCATGAGCGAGGCGGCCATGGAGGACGCCCGCGACCGCGTCCGCGTCGACGCGCCCCTCAAGGTGGCGGGCCTCGCGCCCTACGCCTACGAGCACGCGACGGACGGGGCGCTCTTCCTCGCGCCGGTCCTGGCGACGATCGCCCGGGGCCGCATCACCGGCATCGACGACGCCGCGGCCCGCGCGGTGCCGGGCGTGCGGCTGGTCCTCACCCACGAGAACTCCCCGCGGATCGGCCCGACGCTGCCGACCCTCACGGTGCTGCGCCGGCCCCGGGTGCGCTACCGCGGGGAGATCGTCGCCGCCGTCGTCGCGGAGAGCCTCGCCACGGCCCGGCACGCCGCGTCGCTGCTGAGCATCGACTACGCCCCCGAGGACGCCGCCACCCGCCCCGACCCTGACGGTCCGGACGTGCGCGAGCTGCGGCGGGTGATGGCGATCTACCCCGGTCGGCACCGCGACGGGGACGTCGACGGCGCGCTCGCCGGTGCCCGGCACCGGGTGGAGGGGACCTACGCGACGCCCGTCAACCACCACCACCCCATCGAGCCGCACGCGGTGACCGCCCTGTGGCACCGCGGCACCGGTCGGATCCCCGGCCCGCGCACGACCCGGCTGACGCTCTGGGACACCAACCAGGGGGTGCTCGCGCCGCAGGGCGTCGTCGCCGGGGCCTTCGGGCTGCTGCCGACCCAGGTCGAGGTCGTCTCGCCCTACGTCGGCGGGTCGTTCGGCACCAAGGGGGTCCCGCACCCGCACACGGTCGCCACGGTGATGGCCGCCAAGCTGCTGCCCGGCCACCCGGTGAAGGTGGCGCTCACCCGTCCGCAGATGTCCGCCGGCACCGGCTACCGCCCCGAGACCCGCCAGCGGGTCGCGCTCGCCGCGGACGACGAGGGCCGGCTGAGCGCGATCGACCATGACGTCTTCGCCCCCGTGTCGAGGGTGATCCCCTGGATGGACCCCAGCGCCGGCCCCTCGCTGTCGATGTATGCCTCGACCACCCGGCGCACGGCATACCGCACCCAGGACCTGGACATCGCCCCCGGGACGTTCATGCGCGCGCCGGGAGAGTACACCGGCATGTTCGCGCTGGAGACCGCGATGGACGAGCTGGCGCACGCGACCGGGGTCGACCCCGTCCAGCTGCGGCTGCGCAACGAGCCGGAGAGCGACCCCGAGTCGGGCAGGCCGTGGAGCAGCAGGCACGTCACGACGTGCCTCACCGAGGGGGCCCGGATCTTCGGGTTCGAGCAGCAGCGGCAGGGTCGGCGGGAGGGGGAGTGGTGGGTCGGCCAGGGCGTGGCCGCGGCCAGCTTCCCGCAGATGTCGATGGGGCCGAGCCTGGCGCGGATCACCTTCGGCGGTGGGCGCTACGTCGTCAGCATGCAGGCCAGCGACATCGGCACGGGCGCGCGCACCGTGCTCGCGCAGATCGCCGCGCAGGCGCTCGGGGTCCCGCAGGACGCGGTGGAGGCGCGGATCGGCACGACCGACGCCCCGGCGGCGATCATCGCCGGGGGCAGCACCGGGACCTTCGGGTGGGGCTCGGCCGTCGTCGAGGCGGCCCAGGCCTTCCGGTCCGAGCACGGTGAGCAGCCGGCCGAGGGCGCGACCGCCCGGGCGCGGACGCGGATGCCCCAGGGGGTGCGTGGGGTGACCCGCATGGCCTTCGGCGCGCACTTCGCCGAGGTCGCGGTGAGCGAGGTCTCCGGGGCCGTGCGGGTGCGCCGGATGTACGGCCACTTCGACGGCGGCCGGATCATGAACCCGCGCACCGCCCGCAGCCAGCTCATCGGGGGGATGACCATGGGCATCTCGGGTGCGCTCTTCGAGGAGTCCTACCGCGACCCGCGCTTCGGCCACGTGGTCAACGGCGACCTCGCGGGCTACCACGTCGCCGCGCACGCCGACGTGGTCGACCTCGAGGTCGGGTGGGTCGGGGAGCCGGACCCGTGGATGGGCGCGACCGGCGCGAAGGGCATCGGCGAGGTCGGGATCGTGGGCGTGCCCGCCGCCATCGGCAACGCGGTCTTCGACGCGACGGGGGTGCGGTTGCGCGAGCTGCCCTTCACCCCGGGCAAGGTCCTCGAGGCCTGGGAGGCGCTCGGGCGCTGACGGTCGAGCGGTCGGGACCCCGGCCGAGGCTCGTCGCAGGTCTGCTCAGAAGTCGAAGGCGTGCTCCGAGCCGGCGCCCGCGGGCCGGTAGCGCTGCAGGCGGACCCGGCGGGCCAGCCGGATGACCGGCCGGATGAGCATCTGCGCCGAACCGATGACGAAGAGCCAGGTGCCGGCGGTCGCCGTCGACTCGCTGAAGAACAGGACGCTGCCGACGAGGAACCACACGCCGATGAGCACGTCGTTGGCGATGCTCAGGGTCTCGAAGCGCTGGCGGACCACCAGCTCCTCGCGCCCGAGGTGCAGGACCAGGTCGTCGTCGCCGGAGCCGTCCGGGTGGCGCTGGGTCATTCCAGGGACTCTAGGAACTGTGCCGCCGGTCGGCGAGCCGACCCGCCCAGGCGTCCACGACCTCACCCGTGCGGGTGGGGGCCGTCGCCGGCTACCGTCGGGTATCTTTCTGCTGCCCGGGACCCCGGTGCCGCCCACCGTCGTCCTGGAGGTCCTCGTGCCTGCGCTCCGTGCCCGTCCGCTCCCCGCCCTCGTCACCGCGGTGGCGCTCGGCCTCACCCTGGCCCTCGGCGCCGGTCCCGTGCCGAGCGTGGAGGCTGCCTCCGGGCTGCGCTTCACGACCTTCGTGGCGGACCCCTCCGGCAAGGACGACCGCACCAACGCCCACCTCAACCGCGAGAAGATCACGGTCAAGAACACCGGGCGCAGCTCGGTCAGCCTGTCCGGCCACACCCTGAAGGACCGGCAGAACCACACGTTCACCTTCCCGAAGGGCGTCTCGCTCAAGGCGGGCAAGAGCCTCACCGTGCACACCGGCAGGGGCACGAACTCCTCGACCCACCTCTACTGGGGTCACGGCAACTACGTGTGGAACAACACGCCCGGCGACAAGGCCACGCTGCGCAACAGCCGCGGGACGGTCCAGGACACCTGCACCTTCACCGCGTCCAAGCACCGCTCCGGCACCGTGGACTGCTGAGACCCCGGCCGGCCCTTGTGGCGCGGCCGCCCGGCGCCCTAGCGTGAGGACCCTGCGAAAGGGGGGCTCATGAGCCGACAGCCGTGGCCGCGCCTCGCGGTGGCCGACTGGACCGACACCCGCGACACCCTCCACCTGTGGACGCAGATCGTCGGCAAGGTGCGGATGGCCTACGCCCCCCTGCTCAACCACTGGTGGCAGGTCACCCTCTACGTCAGCCCGCGCGGTCTCACCACCGGCACGGTCCACACGCCGGCAGGGGCGCTCGACATCGAGCTCGACCTGGTCGACCACCGGCTGCGGATGCGGCTGAGCACCGGCACCGAGGAGGCCTTCGACCTGCGGCCGATGTCGGTCGCGGACTTCCACGCGCAGACCCTGGCGGCGCTGGAGCGGCTCGGCCTGAGGCCGCGCATCCAGGCGACCCCCAACGAGGTGGACCCCGCCATCCCGTTCGCGGAGGACCACGAGCACGCGGCATACGACCCGCAGGCCGCGCACCTCTTCTGGCAGCAGCTTGTGCAGGCCGACCGTGTCCTGGGCGAGTTCCGGTCCCACTTCGTGGGCAAGGTGAGCCCGGTGCACTTCTTCTGGGGGGCCATGGACCTGGCGTGCACCCGGTTCTCCGGCCGCCCGGCGCCCGAGCACCCGGGCGGCGCGCCCAACTGCGGCGACTGGGTGATGGTGGAGGGCTACTCCCGCGAGCTCAGCAGCTGCGGGTTCTGGCCGGGTGGCGGGCAGGAGGGCGCGTTCTACGCCTACGCCTACCCCCAGCCCGCCGGTTTCGAGGCCGCCGAGGTGGGCCCGGAGGGCGCCTTCTGGAGCACCGAGAACGGTCAGTTCCTGCTGCCCTACGAGGTGGTGGCCGACGCTCCCGACCCCGACGCCGCGCTCTCCCGTTTCCTGCACGACACGTATGCCGCCGCCGCCGACCTGGGCGGGTGGGACCGCGCCGCCCTCGAGGACGACCCCGCCCGCTGGCCCCAGCACCGCCGGGGATAGGCCCGCTCCCAGGCCGCGCGCCGGTGGGGTGGCCTGAGCCACGGCGCGGTCGGACGGGCGACGACCTGAGCCCCACTAACCCCACCAGTCCCACGGGCCTCATCCTGCAGGGATACGTCCGACAGACCGGGGTATATCGCCAGCGGATGGACATGTCTCCGCGCGCTGGTGTGCGAGCGGCTGCTGTGACGTGAGGGACTCACCGGCAGCCCGTCCAGCCTCGTGTCTCCCGCGCCCCGTGCCTCCCGTGCCGCCCGTGCCGCCCGTCCAGCCTCGTGCCTCCCGCGTCCTCGTACCTCCCACGCCCCCCGCGCCCTCGTGCCTCCCGCGCCCTCGTGCCCCGTGGAGGTGCCCTCACCCGGCGCGGCCGAACGGCCCCGGGCTCAGCCGCGGAACCCCAGCCCGAGGTCGGCCAGCGCCCCCCGCAGCCGCTCGACGGCCACCGGCCCGACCCCGTGCAGGGCCCGCAGCCCGTCCTCGCTGAGGCCGGCGACCGCCTCGAGGCTGGTCAGCCCGGCCTCGCGCAGCGCCCGGGTGGCCGGGGCGCCGATCTCCCGGGGCAGCGGGGTCCCGTCGGGGCGCGGCGCCCGCTCGCGCGGGGGGCCGCCGTGGTCGAGGACGGCCTCGCCGCGGGGGGAGAGCCGGTAGCCGATCGCCAGCGACTCGGTCAGCCCCTTCTCCTTGAGCTTGCGGACGTCGGCCTTCCACGACAGGGTCTCCCGCCCGAGCCGGGCCGCGAGCTCAGGTGCCCGCACCTCGGGGTGGGTGTCGATGAGCTGCAGGGTGGCGCGGGTCCACGGGCCGTGCGGGGAGGCCGCGTCGAGCCGGTCCAGCCAGGCGCGGAGGCGCTCGATCTCCGCCGCGTCGGGCACCTGCTCGCGCAGCTGCGCGCGAGGGTCGGGGCCGGCATACCGCAGCCGGACACGGTATGCCGTCCTCCCGGGCCGGTCGGCGAGTCCGTCCTTGAGGGCGGCGAGGCTGGTGGCCCCGGCCCGGCGGGCGTCGTCGGCGCGGAGCGCGGAGAGGGTGACCGGCTCGACCGAGGTCACCTCGACGAGGCCGACGGCGGTACGCATGCGGGTGCCGACCCTGACCCGCGGGCGGTCCCAGCGACGGAACGCGAGGTCGACCTCCCCGGCCCGGATCGCGGCCAGCTCGGCCGGGCGGATCATCACGGCAGGTCGCCGGCGACGTCGCGGCCGGGGTCGAAGGTCGTGCCGCCGCCCTCGGCGGTCCCGATCGCCGGGCCGGGGTCGGTCGCCGCGAGCCACTCCACGAGGGGGCGGACCTGCTCCCAGCGGGCGCGCACCTCCTCGACGAGGCGCGGGGTGGTGACGACGTCGCCGTCCTCGACCCACCGCATACCGGTCAGGGCCTTGTGGCGGAGCAGGTCGATCCGCTCGTGCTCGCGGTCCCACCCGCGGGGGGCGGTCTTCACCTGCTCGCCGCCGATCTCCCACCCGCCGTCGCCCAGCTCGTCCACGATCTGCGCGAGCTGCCGGCCGGTGCCGGGGGAGTCCACGGCGGCCCGGAAGGAGCGCAGCCGGGCCGGGTCCATGCGGTAGCAGCCGCCCCCGAGCATGAGCCCGTCGGCCGAGACCTGGAGGTACCACCCGGTCGACTCGGCGACCGCGACGTAGGCCCCCTGGTGCGTCTTGTAGGGGCTCTTGTCCGGGCCGAAGCGCACGTCGCGGTGCGGCCGGAAGAGCTTGGCCGGGCCGAACTCGGGCTCCAGCTCGGCCAGGAGCGCCTCCATGGGGCCGCGGACGTGCTGCTCGAAGTCGTCCTTGTGCCGGGCCCAGAACTCCTTGGTGTTGTCCTCCTCCAGCCGCGCGTAGAAGTCGGTCGCGGCGTGCGGGATGCCGGTGAAGCTGCCCATGCGACCAGTGTGCCCCGTCGTCGGCGACGCCGCCCGGCCACGGAAATCCGGTTGCCCGGGACGGGGAGGGCGGGCGAGGTTGGGTCCATGACCTCCAGCGACCTGTGGGACGCCGAGACCGCGGCCCGCTACGACGAGGCCAGCGCCGCGATGTTCGCTCCCGCCGTCCTCGACCCTGCCGTCGACCTGCTGGCCGGGCTGGCCGGTGGGGGCCGCGCCCTCGAGCTCGCGATCGGGACGGGGCGGGTCGGCATACCGCTGGCGGAACGGGGCGTGGAGGTCACCGGCATCGAGCTGTCCGCGCCGATGGTCGAGCAGCTGCACCGCAAGCGCCCCGACCTGCCGGTGGTCGTGGGCGACATGGCGACCACCCGGGCCGAGGGGGAGTTCTCGCTCGTCTACCTCGTGTTCAACACCATCGGCAACCTGTGCACGCAGGACGAGCAGGTCGCCTGCTTCGCCAACGCGGCGCGGCACCTGCGGCCCGGCGGCCGCTTCCTCGTGGAGGTGGGGGTGCCGGCGCTGCGGCGGCTGCCGCCGGGGCAGGCGGCCGTGCCCTTCGACGTGACCGAGGAGCACCTCGGGTTCGACACCTACGACCCGGTGACCCAGCGGGCGACCTCGCACCACTACACGCGGCAGCGGGACGGGTCCTACCGCTACGACCCGCACCACTTCCGCTACGTGTGGCCGGGCGAGCTCGACCTCATGGCCCGGCTGGCCGGGCTGTCGCCGGAGTCCCGCTGGTCGGACTGGTCGCGGGAGCCGTTCACCGCGGACTCGGAGAGCCACGTCTCGGTCTGGCGACGCGGCTGAGGTCCGGTGCGAGGACGTCTGCCAGAGTGAGGCGTATGACGCTCGCTCCGGACCTGCTCGACCTCGCCGCCGACCTCGTCCCCGAGGAGGGCAGAGGACTGCTGGGCATCGTGGGGCTGCCCGGGTCGGGCAAGTCGACCTTCGCCGACGGGCTCATCGCGGCGCTGGCGCAGCGGCACGGGGCGGACTGGGTCGGGCACGTCCCGATGGACGGCTACCACCTCTCCGACGCCCAGCTGGAGCGGCTCGGGCTGGCCGACCGCAAGGGCGCCCCCGAGACCTTCGACGCCGAGGGGTATGCCGCGCTGCTCGCCCGCCTGGGCGAGGACACCACCGACCCGGTCTACGCCCCCGGCTTCGAACGCACCCTCGAGCAGCCGATCGCCGCCGCGCTCGTGGTCCTGCCCACGGCGCGGCTCGTCGTCACCGAGGGCAACTACCTGCTCGACCCGGACGCGCGGTGGCGCGCGGCGCGGGCCCGGCTCGCCGAGGTGTGGAGCGTCGAGGTCGACGAGGAGCAACGGCATACCCAGCTGGTCGCGCGGCACGTGGAGTTCGGCAAGACGCAGGAGCAGGCGGAGGCGTGGGTCGAGCGGGTGGACGAGGCGAACGCCCGCCGCATCCGGGAGCGCTCCGACGCCCCCGACCGGGTGGTCCGGTGCGCCGAGGACGGCACCTGGCACCTCGCCTGACCGTCCGTCAGGGGGCGGGGGACCAGGGGCATGGGGTGACCCGGCCGGCCAGGGGCCGCCTCACTCCCGGACGAGCCCGGAGACGACCTGGGCGAGGGTCGGCTCGACGTGCTCGGGCAGGAAGATCGTCCCGGGGGTCAGGAGCTGCACGCAGATCCCGTCCAGCGTGGTGAGGGCGAGGCGGAGCGCGACCCCCCGCTCCACCAGCAGCGCACCCTCCTCCTCCAACCGGCCGAGCCAGGCGTCGATGCGGGCGCGGGCGAGCTCCGCCAGCCGTTCCAGGGTGCGGGTCCCGGACTCGGTGGCGTTCGGCCCCACGGCGGCGGCGTAGGAGGCGAGCCAGAGCGAGGCGGTCCGGGGGTCGATGAGGCTCGGGGGCAGGAACTGCAGGAGGCACTCGAGCAGCCGGTCGCGCGGTGGCACCCGGGCGTCCTCGATCCGCAGGTCGGACACCATGCGGTCCATGGCCGGCCCCAGGAGCTCGTCGAGCAGGTCGCTCTGGGTGGGGAAGTAGTGCCGCAGCGTGCTGGCGCCGATGCCGGCCCGACGTGCGACACCGCGCACGCTGACCGCCTCGAGGCCCTCCTCGGCGACGATCGCCCGCGCGGCCGACACGATCTGCTCACGACGGTCCTCGCTCATGGTGCTCCCTCGTTGGTACGCCGTACTGGCACACCGTGCTAGTGTGTCCGGTACAGCGTACCAACACGTCGACGCCCAGCGAGGGACACCATGATCGAGAACCTGCAGGACTTCACCGCCGGGCTGCCCGCCCTGCTCCAGTGGGTGGGGGTGATGCTCGCCTCTGCCATCCCGTTCGTCGAGAGCTACTTCGGGTCGGTCATCGGCATCGTCGCCGGGATGAACCCGGTCGTGGCCGTGCTGGCCGCGGTGGTCGGCAACGTCCTGTCGATGGTGCTCGTGGTGCTGTCGGCCGACCGCCTGCGCGCGCGCCGCGGTGTGCAGCCCCTCGAGGAGATGTCCCAGCGCAAGCAGCGGCTGCGCCGGATGCTCGACCGGTTCGGGGTGCCGGGCGTGAGCCTGCTGGGGCAGACCGTGCTGCCGAGCCAGATCACCTCGGGTGCGCTGGTGGCCTTCGGGGCGAGCACCCGGGGGGTCATCGGGTGGCAGGTCCTGTCGATCATCCTGTGGGGCATCGCCTTCGGGGCTCTCGCCGTCCTCGGTGTCGACCTGCTCCAGACCTCCTAGTCAAGGGCCCGGGCGCCCCGTCCGGGCTGCGTCCCATCCGGTCCTATCGCGCGCGTCCGGCGCTGGGTACGGGTCGGTCCCGTCAGGGCCTCGCGGTCACCGCCCACGCGATGTCGCGGGCCACGGAGGGGGCCCGCGTCTCGGGCAGCCGGGCATAGCCGATCACGAGGCCGGATCGTGGCTCGCCCAGGCAGTAGGCGCTGAGCGGCTCCACCCACACGCCCCGCTCCCGCAGCCGTGCGGCCACACCGTCGTCGTCGGCGCCGCCCCGCAGCAGGACGACGAGGTGCAGCCCCGCCTCCACCCCGGTCACCCGTGCCTCGGGCACCTCGTTCCTCAGGGCCGTGACCAGGGCGTCGCGCCGGGCGCGGTAGAGCCGGGACGCCCGGGCCAGATGCCGGCCGAGGGCCCCGGAGGCGACGAGGTGGGCGAGCGCCGTCGAGGCGATCGGGGAGGCGCCCAGCGCCAGCCGGTCCTGAGCCCGACGGACCTCGCCGACCAGCCCGCGCGGGGGCACGACCCAGGCCAGGCCCAGGTCCGGGGTGAGGATCTTGCTGGCCGTCCCGACGTGGGCGACGCAGTCCGCCGCCCCGTCGACCGCCCGCACCGAGGGCATCGGCGGGACGCCGTAGCGAAACTCGCCGTCGTAGTCGTCCTCGACGACCAGCCGCCCCTCCCGGACGGCCGCCGTGACGAGCTCGGCCCGCCGCGCCACCGGCATCCGGGCGCCGAGCGGGTACTGGTGCGCCGGGGTGAGGTAGACCGCGGCGTCGTCGGTCAGCAGCAGCGCCGGGTCGAGGCCGTCGTCGTCGACGGGCACCGGTCGCACCCGGGCACCCGCCTCGGTCAGGGCCACCCGCGCGCGCCGGTAGCCCGGGTCCTCCACGGCGACGGTGCGGCCGCGCAGCCCGGCCGCCGGGGCGAGGAGCGTGAACGCGGCGCTGGCGTTGGGCACGACCACGACGTCCTCGGGGGTGCAGGGCACCCCGCGGAAGCGGCGCAGGTGCGCCGCCAGGGCCTGCTCGAGGTCCGGGTGGCGCACCCGGCTCAGCCCCTCGCCGCCGGGACGGTCCGGTATGGCGTGCCGCCAGGCCGCCCTCCAGTCGCGGGAGGAGATGAGCTCGGGCTCGGCGTGGCCGGGCCGCAGGTCGAGGTCACCGGCCGGCGGAGTGGGCACGCCGACGGCATCCTCCTCGACCCGGTCCGGCGCGGGGGCGTCGCCGCCCACCGGCCCCGCGGTCGGGGTGGCGGGGCGCGCCGCCCGGTCCGCGCCGTCGACGACGACGGTGCGCCCGCCCATGCGCGCCTCGACGTAGCCGGCCGCGGCCAGCTCGTCGTAGGCCGCCACGACGACGCCCCGGCTCAGCCGCAGCTGGGCGGCCGCCGAGCGGGTCGACGGCAGGGCGTCCCCCGGTGCCAGCTCCCCGCGAACCAGCGCGTCCAGGACGGCGGCGACGAGCCGGTGGGGCAGCGGCCCCGGCCCCGCGGGGAGCTGGGTCGGGCCGGGCCAGGTGCGCGCGGGCATACCCGTGAGTCTAGGAGTGGTCTCCACGGACGCGCAGGAAGTGGACCTGGTCGCAGGACCACCCGACGGTCAGGATGGCGTGCATGCCTGACCTGTCGACCCCGACCCGCAAGCCCGAGCGCTACCTCGGCAGCCGCGCCGCCCTGGACGACCTGCTCGACGCGATGCCGGCGGGCGTGCTGTCCACCGTCGTCGACGGGGAGCCCTGGTCGGTGCCGCTGCTCGTCGCCCGGGACGGCGACCACGTCCTGCTGCACGGCTCGACCGGTGCGGGAGCGCTGCGCCACGTCGCTGCCGGCGCGCCGGTGACCCTCACCGTCGTCGCGCTGGACGGGCTGGTCGTGGCGGAGACCGCCTTCGACTCCTCGGCGAAGTACCGCAGCGCGGTGCTGCGCGGCCACCTGGAGGAGCTCGGGCCCGAGGAGTCGCGCGGGGCGCTGGAGCGGCTCACCGACCGGCTGCTGCCCGGGCGCACCTCGGAGGTCCGGGCCAGCACCGGCAAGGAGCTGCGGGCCACCACCTGCCTGGCGCTGCCCATCGCGGAGGGTTCGTGGCTGCTCAAGGCCCGCACCGGTGGCACCGACCCCGCCGAGGACCCGTCCGTGTGGACCGGGGTCGTCCCGCTCGCGCTGACGGCGGGGACGCCGGAGCCGACCCCGGGCACGACCGCCCCGGTGCCGGGCTCCGTGACCGCGACTCACGCGGCATACCCGCCGCCGGGGTGAGCCGAGGGCCGGCCGGACCGCCCGCCGACCCCGCGCCGACCACCCCGGCCGGGCGCGTCAGAGGCGCGCGGCGAGCTCGGTCGCCTGCCGGATCGCCCGTTCGGCGTCGAGCTCGGCGGCCACGTCGGCCCCGCCGATGACGTGCACCGGCACGCCGAGCGCGCGCACCGGCTCGACGAGCCCGGTGACCGACTCCTGCCCGGCGCAGAGCACGACGGTGTCGACCGGTATGACGTGCGGCACCCGACCGTCCTCCGTCCCGTCGTCCGCGGGCAGGGTGAGGTGCAGGCCGGCGTCGTCGATGCGGACGTACTCCGCACCGCCGACGAGGCGCACCCCGGCGTCGGCGAGCTCGGTGCGGTGGACCCACCCGGTGGTCTTCCCCAGCCCGGCGCCGTGCCGGGAGGTCTTGCGCTGCACCAGGTGCACCTCCCTCCTGGCCGCTGGCTGCCGCTTCTCCCCCAGGCCGGCGCGCACCTCCCAGGGGTCGGCGACCCCCCAGCGTGCACGCCACTGCGCCAGCGTCTCGTCGGGATCGTGCAGCAGGGCGCTGCTGACGTCGAAGCCGATGCCGCCGGCCCCGACGACCGCCACCCGCGCGCCGACCCGCCCCGGGTCCCGGATCGCCTCGGGGTAGCTCAGGACGCTGGGGTGGTCCACCCCCGGGATGTCGGGCACCCGCGGCACCACCCCGGTCGCGACCACCACCTCGTCGAAGCCGCCCAGCCGGTCCGGGGTGACCCGTACCCCCAGGTGGGTGGTGACACCGCGCACCCCGAGCAGGTGCTCGTAGTAGGCGAGCGCCTCCCGGAACTCCTCCTTGCCCGGGATCTGCGCGGCCAGCCGGAACTGCCCGCCGACCTGGTCCTGGGCCTCGAAGAGCTCGACCACGTGCCCCCGGCCGGCGAGCTCGACCGCGGCCGCCAGCCCGGCCGGGCCGGCGCCCACGACCGCGACCCGCCTCGCCCGGCGGGTGGGGCCGAGCACCAGCTCGGTCTCGTGCGCCGAGCGCGGGTTGAGGATGCAGGTCGCGCGTCGGTTGGCGAAGGTGTGGTCCAGGCATGCCTGGTTGCAGGCGATGCACGGGATGATCTCGGCGCTGCGCCCCTCCTGCGCCTTGCGCACCCAGTCGGCGTCGGCCAGCAGCGGCCGGGCCATCGACACCAGGTCGGCCTCGCCGTCGGCGATGACCCGCTCGGCCACCTCGGGCCGGTTGATCCGGTTGGACGCGACGACCGGGAGGCCGATCTCCGCCCGCAGCCGCGCCGTCACCCAGGTGAAGGCCGCCCTCGGCACCGAGGTGACGATGGTCGGGACCCGAGACTCGTGCCACCCGATGCCGGTGTTGACGCAGGTCGCGCCGGCCTCCTCCAGCGCGTGCGCGAGGTCGACCGTCTCGGCCCAGTCCTGCCCGTCGGGTACGAGGTCGAGCAGGCTCATGCGGTACTGCACGACGAAGTCGTCGCCGACCAGCTCGCGGGTCCGCCGCACGATCTCCACCGGGAAGCGCCTCCGGGCCCGCGCCGAGCCGCCCCACGCGTCGGTCCGGTCGTTGGTGCGGGCGGCGAGCATCTGGTTGACCAGGTAGCCCTCGGAGCCCATGATCTCCACCCCGTCGTAGCCGGCCCGCTGGGCGAGCCGCGCCGAGCGGGCGAAGTCGTCGACGGTGCGCTCGACCTGGCGGGTGGACAGGGCCGAGGGGCGGAACGGCGTGATCGGCGACTTCCGGGCCGAGGCCCCCTGGGCGAAGGGGTGGTAGGCGTAGCGCCCGGCGTGCAGGAGCTGCAGCAGGATCCGGCCGTCGTGCCCGTGCACCGCGTCGGTGACCGTGCGGTGCCGCCGGGCCTGCGCCGACCGGACCATGCTCGAGCCGAACGGCAGCAGCCACCCGCGCCAGCCCGGGGCATACCCTCCGGTCACCATGAGCCCCACCCCGCCGCGGGCGCGCTCGGCGAAGAAGGCGGCCAGCTTGTCGGTGTCGCGGGCGCGGTCCTCGAGCTTGGTGTGCATCGAGCCCATGACGACGCGGTTGCGCAGCGTGAGGTGGCCGAGGCGGACGGGGCTCAGCAGGTGCGGGTACGCGCTCGGGCCGGGCATGCCGACAGGGTAGCCATCGGCCGGCGGGCGAGAGATCGCTGCGCCCCGACGGTATCTGGCGGGCCCCGCCGTGCTCTGGGGGGTGGACGTGCACGCACACGTCACCCGACAAGGAGGCCGTCATGAGCACCACCCGCACTACCCGCACCCCACCCCGCACCCCTCCCCGCACCCCGCTGCGCGCCACCCCGCGCACGCTGCTGGCCGGCGCCCTGCTGGCCGTCGGCGCGCTGGCGCCGGTGGCGGCGGTCGCCCCCGCCGCGCAGGCCGCTCCCTACTGCGGCATCACCTGGGGCTCGCTGCCCAAGGTCACCGGCTTCGACACCGCCCAGGCCCCGATCACGGACGTCCGGTCCGGCCGTCACACCTGCTTCGACCGGGTCGTCGTCGACATCTCCGGCGACGCCGGGGAGTATGCCGTCCGCTACGTCACGACCTACCGCGCCCCCGGCAGCGGGCAGGCGCTCGCGCTGCGCGGCGGCGCGAAGATCGAGATCCTGGTCGGCAACCCGGCCTACGACGCCGACGGCGACGCCGTCTACGACCCGGCGAACCCGGCCGAGCTGGTGGGCACCGCGGGATACCGCACGCTGCGCCAGGCGCGGCTGGGCGGCAGCTTCGAGGGGCAGACCTCGATCGGCCTGGGCGTGCGCGCCCGGCTGCCCATGCGGGCCTTCGTCCTCGACGGGCCCGGGTCCGGACAGCGGCTCGTGGTCGACGTCGCCCACCGGTGGTGACGCCCCGGCGGGGTCCGGCAGTCCCGGGCCCCGCCGGGCTGCACCGGCTGCTGGGCGGTTCACGGCCGGGGCTGGGAGACTGGACCCATGTCGCGTCCCCCCGCCCCCGGTGCCGACCGCCTGCTGGACCACGCCATCTGGTGGCACGTCTACCCCCTCGGCGCCGTGGGTGCGCCGGACGTCCTGGAGGGTGACCCCGCCGACGCGGTCGTCGAGCACCGACTGCCCCGCCTCGAGGCGTGGCTCGACCACGTCGTCGAGCTCGGCTGCTCGGGGGTCCTGCTCGGCCCGGTCTTCGCCTCCCGCAGCCACGGCTACGACACCCTCGACCACACCCGCGTCGACCCCCGGCTGGGTGACGAGGCCGACCTGGACAGCCTGCTGGAGCAGTGCGGCGAACGGGGGCTGTCGGTGCTGCTCGACGGCGTCTTCAACCACGTCGGTGCCGACCACCCGATGGTGCGCGACCCCCAGACCTCTTCCATGATCAAGCAGGGGGAGGACGGCCGCCCGGCGTCCTGGGAGGGCCACGAGGGGCTCGTCGAGCTCGACCACGGCCACCCCGGGGTGGAGGACCTGGTCGTCGACGTCATGCTGCGCTGGCTGCGGCGCGGGATCGCCGGGTGGCGCCTCGACGTGGCGTACGCCGTGCCCACCGACTTCTGGGCGCGCGTCACCGACCGCGTCCGCGAGGAGTTCCCCGACGCGCTCTTCGTGGGCGAGGTCATCCACGGGGACTACGCGGCATTCGTGCAGGCCAGCGGTGTGGACACCGTCACCCAGTACATGCTCTGGAAGGCGATCTGGAGCTCGGTCGCGGACACCAACTGCTGGGAGCTGGCGCACGCGCTGGAGGAGCACGACGCGCTCCTCGGCTCGTTCGTACCGCAGACCTTCGTCGGCAACCACGACGTCACCCGCATCGCCACCCGGGTCGGCGACGACGGCGCGGCGGTCGGGCTGGCCGTCCTCATGACGGTCGGGGGGATGCCCTCGCTCTACTACGGCGACGAGCACGTCTTCCGGGGGCTCAAGGAGGAGCGGCTCGGCGGGGACGACGCCATCCGGCCGGCGCTCCCGGCGACGCCCGCCGAGCTCGGGGACGACGGGGCGTGGATGCTGTCGCTGCACCGTGAGCTGGTCGGGCTGCGCCGCCGCCACCCCTGGTTGGCCCGGGCCCGCACCCAGGTCGAGGACCGCAGCAACGAGCAGCTCACCTACGTCTCCTCCGGCGGCGAGGACGACCGGTGGCTCCGGGTGGAGATCACCCTCGCGCCCACGGCCTCGGTCGCCGTCACCGGGCCGGACGGCGAGGTCTTCGGCTGGACCTCCGGGGGCTGAGCCCACCCGGGCCGGTCCGTGCCTGGCCGCGCTCGAGCGGGGTGGTACGGCTGCCGATCACTCCCTGCCCGCCCTGGCCGCGGCGCCCCCACCTGCTCGTGTGGGCGGCACCGCATACCGTGGGAGCCATGACCGAACTCGTCCTCGTGGCCAACGCCGCCGACAGCACGATCAGCACCTTCCGCGTCGACACGGCTGCGCAGCCGCCGACCCTCGAGCGCCTCGCCGTCAGCGAGGTGGGTGAGGGCTGCGGCACCTTCGCGATCGACGCCGACCGCGACCTCGTGTATGCGGCGGCCAAGGGCGACCCGCCCGGCATCGACGTCTTCGCGCTCGACCGGGAGTCGGGCCGGCTGGAGCACCTGGACCGCACCGACGTGGACGGCTCGATGAGCTACCTGGCGCTCGCGCACGGCGGGACCCTGCTGGTGGGGGCGTCCTACGGCGGCGGCAGCGCGCAGGTCTTCCCGGTCGGCGACGAGGGGCACGTCGAGGAGCCGACGGCGCAGGTCTCGTGGCCCAACGCCCACTGCGCGGCGCTCGCCGGCGACGGCCGGCACCTCTACGTCGTCTCGCTCGGCGCAGACGTCGTCGCGCAGTACTCCCTCTCGCCCGGCGGCGGCCTCACGCCGCTGGTCCCGCCCACGGCCGAGGCGCCCGAGGGCTCGGGGCCGCGCCACCTCGTGCTCGACGGGGACGAGGAGCGGGCCTACGTCATGACCGAGTTCTCCGGCGAGGTCCTGACCTACGACCGGGACGCGAGCGGCGACCTCACCCTCAGCGGTTCGGTCCCCGCCTACGCCCAGGACCGGGGCCTGCGGCACAGCGAGCTGGGGGCCGACCCGGTGGAGGGACACCTCATCTGGGGTGCCGACCTGCACCTCGCCCGGCAGGGGACCTTCCTGCTGGCCAGCGAGCGCTCGGAGTCCACCCTCGCCTGCCTGCCGGTCGCCCCCGACGGCTCCCTGGGTGAGGCGGTCTCGATCGTCGGCACGGTCGCGCAGCCGCGCGGCTTCGTCGTGCTCGCCGACGACCGGTATGCCCTCGTCACCGGCGAGAAGGACACCGCCGTCGCGCTGGTGGAGGTCGACGAGGCCGGCCTGCTCATGGAGGTCGCCCGGGCCGAGACCGGCAACGGCGCCAACTGGGCGCGCTCCGTGCAGCTCTGACCGGGCGCCGCACGTGGTGGCCCACGGGCCGACCGGGCGCCGCGTGTGGCTGCCTACGGGCCGACCGGGCGCCGCACGTGGTGGCCCACGGGCCGACCGGGCTCACCCGGCTCAGGCCTCGGCGTCCAGCACCTCCCGGATCTCCTGCTCCTCGTCGTCGGTCAGGCCGGCCGCCCGGGGCGTCTCGCGGGTCTCCTCCCAGGCGAGGGTGTCGCGCAGCGTCTCGTCGACGGGCCGGGTCCGCAGACCCGCGGCCCGGGCGCGGGCGGTGTCGAGCGCGGCGAACGAGCGCAGCGCCGGGTCGTCGATCCACAACGGCATCGACCGCGGGCCCATCCAGGGATGGACGCCGAGCTCGGCGAGCCGGGCGGGCGGCACCGGTCGCGCGGGCACCTGGACGCCGGCCACCTCCCGTGCCGCCTCGAGCACCTGCGCCAGCGGCACCACCGGCCCGGTCGCGTTGAAGGGGCCGTCCAGCCGCTGCTCCGCGGCGTCCACCAGCCACGCCGCCAGGTCGCGCACGTCCACGAAGGCGATGGGGAAGTCCGGGTCGTCCGGCACGAGGACGTCCGGGCCGCTCGGGTGGGCGAACCGCCAGGGCCAGTAGCCCACCCGGCCGGACGTGTCGCCCGGCCCGCCGATGAGCCCGGCGCGCACCAGGGTCGCGCTGCCTCCCCGTCGGGTCGTCGCCGAGGTCACGGCCTGCTCGCAGGCGACCTTGGCCGGGCCGTACTCCTCCATCGTCGACATGACGTCCGCCTCGAGCGGCTCCAGCAGCGGGTCGGTCTCGGTCGGGGCCGCCCCTGCCGACCCCTCCTCGGGCGTGGCGTAGACGTTGGCCGTCGAGACGAAGACCCAGTGCGGGGTGTCCAGCTCGGCGACGGCCCGGCGCACCTGCCCGGGCTGGCGCGACACGTCGACCACCGCGTCCCACCGCTGCTCCCGGACCGGCGCCAGCCCGTCCGCCTCGTCCCGGTCGCCCCGCTCGAAACGCACCCCGTCCGGCGCGGGGGCGGAGCCCCGAGCGAGGCAGGTGACGTCGTGACCGCGGCGGAGCGCCTCGGTCGCGGTCGCGTGGGACAGGAAGGCGGTGCCGCCCAGCAGGAGGATGCGCATACCGCAGGTCTACCACCGACGGGATCCGCCGCGTCGGCCCGCGGCGTCACGCACGGACCTACCCCTCGCCCGGCTCCGGGCCCAGCTCGATGACCGAGTGCACGTTGCCGGCCGGGTCGGCGAACCACGCGATGGGCGGGCCGTCCCCGGACGTCACCACGCCCAGGTCGTCCTGCGGCACGCCGTCGTAGCGCAGGAACTCGACCCCGCGGTCGGCGAGCGCCCGCACCGTGCCCCGGACGTCGGCGGTGGGGAAGTTGAGCACCGTGTAGGACGCCGGCTGGTGCGCCTCGCCCTTGGGGTAGACCAGCACCTGCCGGTCGCCGAGCTGCAGCTGCAGCATGCCCATCGGCTCGGCCTCCCGTGCGACGGCCACGCCGAGGACGTCGCGGTAGAACGCCTCGGCGGCGTCCAGGTCGTCGACCGAGAAGCCGTTGAAGACGCGGCCCAGGTCGGTGAGGGGTGTGGTGTCGGTGTCCATGGACGGTCTGACCGCCCGCGCGGGCCGGAGTCATCGGCCCGGAGCCGGGCGACGGGCAGGCATACCTGACAGTGCTGTTATATTAGTGCTGTGACATCGACCGACCCGACGCGCAGCAGCCGGCTGCGGCAGCTCTTCTCGGTGCTCGCCGACATGGACGCGGCGATCAACGAGGCCTACCGGGAGCGCGGCCAGGGGCAGGTGCGCAGCCGCTTCGTGCTGCCGCTGGTGCGCCTCGCCCACCTCGGGCCGATGACCATCACCCAGCTCGCGAGCGAGCTCGACCGGACCCACTCCGCGCTGTCGCAGACGATCGGCCAGATGCGCCAGGCCGACCTCGTGACCAGCGAGGCCGGCGAGGACGGCCGCACCCGCGTGGTCACCCTCACCGAGCGCGGCCGCGCGCTCGTCCCGCTGGCCGAGGCGGAGTGGCGCGCCACCGAGGCCGCGGTCGCCGAGCTCGAGGACGAGCTGCCGTACGCCCTCAGTGCGGTCGCCGCGGACCTCGCCGAGGCCCTGGGGCGCCGGTCGTTCGCCGAGCGCCTGGAGGACCACCTCGGCGGTGACCGGGTATGACGTCGCCGACCACCACGGTCGACGCCCGGTGGGCGAGGTGAGGGGGCGGGGGGCGCGAGGGGCGTTCCTCGACCTGACGCCGCTGCGCATCAGCGCGACCTACCGCCGGTTGTGGCTCGGGGGTGCGCTGTCGGGGCTGGGCCACCAGGTGGCCGTCGTCGCCGTGCTCTTCCAGGTGTGGGAGATGACGCGCAGCCCGTTCTGGGTGGCCGCGATCGGCATCGCCCAGGCGGTGCCCATGATCGTCCTCGGGCTGCTCGGGGGCCCCCTGGCGGACGTGCTCGACCGTCGGCGGGTGGCGCTGGCCGCCACCGGTGGGCAGGCGGTCGCCGCGCTCGCGCTGGGTGCCCAGCTGGTGCTGGGCTTCTACCCGCTCCCGCTGCTGCTGGCGCTGCTCAGCGTGCAGACGGCGTGCAACGCCCTGGGGGCGCCGTCACGGCGCACCTTCATCACCCGGCTCATGCCGCGCGAGCAGGTCGCCGCCGGGATCGCCCTGCACATGATCAGCTTCCAGGCCGCGATGATGGTCGGCCCGGCCGTGGGCGGGCTGCTGCTCGGGGTCGCCTCCCCGGCGGTCTGCTACCTCGTCAACGCCGCCGCGCTGAGCATCAGCTGGTGGACCGTGCGAGCGCTGCCGCCGATGCCGCCGGACCGTCGGCCGACCGTCGCGGCGCCGGCGCCCACGGGGACCGGCACCGGACGCGCGGGCGGCCACGGGCGGGCCCTGACGGCATACCCGCAGGCGCGGACCAGACCGCTCGCCCGGCTGCGCCGTCGCACGGGCACCGCGCTGGTCATGCTCGGTGAGGGTGTGCACCAGGTGCGGCGCGACCCCGTGCTGCGCGGGTCGTTCCTGCTCGACCTCGCCGCGACGCTGCTGGCCTTCCCGGTCGCGCTCTTCCCCATGGTCAACCAGGAGCTCTTCGGCGGCGACCCGCGCACCCTCGGCCTCTTCCTCACCTGCGTCGCCATCGGCGGGGTGAGCGCCGGCCTGGCGTCCGGGCTGGTCACCCGTCGGGCCCGGCTGGGCGTGGTCCAGCTGGGGGCGGTCGCGGTCTGGGGCCTGGCCCTGCTCGGCTTCGGGCTCGCCGCGCTCGGCGGGGTGGCCTGGGCGGCGCTGGCCACCCTCGTGGTCGCCGGCGCGGCGGACACCGTCTCGGTGACCAGCCGGGCCGCGATGGTCCAGCTCGCGACCCCGGACAGCCACCTGGGCCGGGTGTCCTCGGTCGAGCACGTCATCGGCGTGTCCGGTCCGGACATCGGCAACGCCCGCGCCGGGTTGGTCGCGGGGCTCACCACGCCCGCCTGGTCGGCGCTGCTCGGGGCCCTGGGGTGCCTGGCGGTCGGGGCCTGGGTCGCGCTGACGCACCGCGAGGTGGCGGCCTTCCGCGTCGGCGACCGAGACGTCTGACCGCACTCGTGTGCAGCAGGTGTTCCTCTGCGGTGATGCATCACGACAGAGGAACACCTGCTGCGCAGGAGTCCTCGGAACTCCCTGGGGAGGCCGCGACTCGACCGCGCCCGCCCAGCCGGTCAGCGCCAGCCGAGCTCCGTCGCGACGTCCAGCACGCCCTCGATGACGTGCGCGCAGTAGTCGACGCCCAGCTGGTTGGGGACCGTCAGCAGCAGCGTGTCCGCCGCCGCGATCGCCTCGTCGTCGGCCAGCTGGCGGGTCAGCTCGTCCGGCTCCGCGGCATACGTCTTGCCGAAGGTCGACCGTGACCCGTCGATGACGCCCACCTGGTCGGTGCTGCGCCGTTCCAGCCCGAAGTAGGCGTGGTCGCGCTCGTCCACCAGCGGGAAGATGCTGCGCGAGACCGACGTCCGCGGGGTGCCGGGGTGCCCGGCGGCCCGCCACGCCTCGTGGAAGACGCGGATCTGCTCGGCCTGCAGCTGGTGGAAGGGCACGCCCGCGTCCTCGGTGAGCAGCGTCGAGCTCATGAGGTTCATCCCCTGGGTGCCCGCCCACTCGGCGGTCGCGCGGGTCCCGGCGCCCCACCAGATGCGCTCGCGCAGGCCCTCGCTGTGGGGCTCGACGCGCAGCAGCCCGGGCGGGTTGGGGAACATCGGGCGCGGGCTGGGCTGGGCGAAGCCCTCGCCCGAGAGCACCTCGAGGAAGCGCGCGGTATGCCGTCGCGCCATGTCGGCGTCGCTCTCCCCCTCGGCGGGGTGGTGGTCGAAGTGCCGGTAGCCCTCGACCACCTGCTCGGGGCTGCCGCGGGAGATCCCCAGCTGCAGGCGACCGCCGGAGATGAGGTCGGCCGCACCGGCGTCCTCGGCCATGTAGAGCGGGTTCTCGTAGCGCATGTCGATGACGCCGGTCCCGATCTCGACGCGCTCCGTGCGGGCGCCCACCGCCGCGAGCAGCGGGAACGGCGAGGCCAGCTGCCGGGCGAAGTGGTGCACGCGGTAGTAGGCGCCGTCGGCGCCCAGCTCCTCCGCCGCGACCGCCAGGTCGATCGACTGCAGGAGGACGTCGGAGGCCGACTGCGTGGCCGACTGGGGGTGCGGGGTCCAGTGCCCGAAGGAGAGGAAGCCGATGCGTTTCATGGACACGTCAACGACCTCGACGGCCCGGGGCATTCCGCCGAGCGGCCGGTCAGCGGCGCGCGACCCGGTCGCGACGGCCGAGCCAGAGGGCCAGCCCGACGCCGCCGACGGCGCCGAAGAGGTGGGAGAGCCAGGAGACCCCCTCCTGCAGCGGCAGCACCCCCCAGATCATCGAGCCGTAGACCAGGATGACCAGCACCCCGAGCAGCGCCCGCCACAGGTGGTGGGAGACGAAGCCGTAGACGGCGAGGAACGCGGCATACCCGTAGACGACGCCGCTGGCGCCGATGTGCACGGTCCCCGGGGCGCCCAGGAGCCAGACGCCGAGGCCGCTCACGAGCACCACGCCCCCGGTGACGAGCCACAGGTGGCGGGTGGTCAGCGCCAGCAGCGACCCGAGCACGAGCAGGGCGACCGTGTTGGCCATGAGGTGGCCGAAGCCCAGGTGCAGGAACGGGCTGAGCACGATGCCGGGCAGCGAGCCGAGGTCGCGCGGCCGGATGCCGAACTGGTCGAGGCTCAGCGGCAGCACCAGGTCGACGATCTCGGTGAGCCACATCAGGGCCACCAGGAGCACGACGGGTATGACGCGACGGGCCCACGCGGGGGCGTCGCGCCGCCAGGTGGCCAGGCTCGAGCTGCTCACCCCGCCAGTATCCCCCAGGGTGCCCGGCGGCGGTAGGTGTGTGGACAGCATGCTGAACAGTCGTTTAGCATGCTGAACATGCGTTCAGACCTCACCCCCAAGGCGCGGATCAGGGACGCGGCGCTGCGCCTCTTCGCCGAGGAGGGCTTCGACGCGGTGACGGTGCGCCGGATCGCCGCCACGGCGGAGGTCTCGCCGGCCCTGGTGCTGCACCACTACGGATCGAAGGAGGGGCTCCGGGCGGCGTGCGACGACCACATCCTGCGTCTCACCGAGGAGCTCATGCCCACGCCGGAGGAGTCCGGGGCGATGGCCGGACTCTCGCCCGTGGAGACGTTCGACGCCTCGGCCGAGGCGAAGTTCGGGTCCTTCGCCGAGGTCTTCCCAGACGACTCACCGGTCCTGCCCTACCTGCGCCGCATGCTCCTCGCCGACGACGAGCGCGCCCGCGAGGTGCTGCGGGGGTGGCACCGGATGACCGTGGACCTGCTCACGCAGTGGCGGGACGCCGGCGTCCTCGACCCCGGCCCCGACCCGGAGGTGCGCGCCGCGCTGCTGCTGGCCATGGACCTCGGCGGGGTGCTGCTGCGCGACCCGCTCACCGAGCTGCTCGGCTTCGACCCCCTCGGCTCCGGCGGCATCGACCGGTGGGGGCGGGACGCCTACTCCTTCTTCTCCCTCATGCTCACCGACCCACCCGCACCGGAAGGACGCCCGTCATGACCACCTCCTCGGACCGCCTCGTCGAGATCTCCGGGCTCCGCAAGACCTTCGGTCCGGTCGCGGCCCTGGACGGCCTCGACCTGGCCGTCGAGCGTGGCGAGGTGCACGGCTTCCTCGGCCCGAACGGGGCCGGGAAGTCCACCACCATCCGCGTCCTGCTGGGCCTGGTGCGCGCCGACGGCGGCACCGCGCGGCTCCTCGGCGGCGACCCGTGGGCGGACGCCGTCGAGCTGCACTCCCGGGTCGCCTACGTCCCCGGCGACGTCACGCTCTGGCCCGGTCTGAGCGGTGGCCAGTGCATCGACATCCTCGCCCGGGCCCACGGCCGGGTCGACGAGTCCCGGCGCGCCGACCTCGTGGAGCGCTTCGACCTGGACCCGACCCGGCGCGCCCGGGACTACTCCAAGGGCAACCGGCAGAAGGTCTCGCTGGTCGCGGCCCTCGCCACCGACGCCGAGCTGCTCGTCCTCGACGAGCCCACCTCGGGGCTCGACCCGCTCATGGAGGAGGTCTTCCAGCAGGTCGTCAGGGAGCGCCGCGAGCAGGGCACCACGGTGCTGCTCTCCAGCCACATCCTGGGCGAGGTCGAGGCGCTGGCCGACCGCGTCTCGATCATCCGGGCCGGCCGGACGGTGACGACCGGCACCCTCACGGACCTGCGACGGCATACCCGCTCCGCGGTGCGGGCCGTGACCGACCGCGCGCCGGCGCTGCACGACATGCCCGGGGTGGGCGACGTCGAGACGGTCGCCGACGAGCAGGGCCGCACCGAGGTGGTCGCCTCCGTCGAGCCGGACGCCGTCGGCCGGCTCGTCGGGGCGCTGCATGACGCCGGGATCCACACCCTGACGGTCACCCCGCCGAGCCTGGACGACCTGTTCCTGCGGGCCTACGCCGGCCACGACGAGCGGGTGGACGCGCGATGAGCGCCGCGACCGGTGTCGGGACCATGACCGGGATCGCGCTGCGGACCGGCTGGCGGACGCTGCTCGCCTGGGTCGTCGGCCTGGTCGCCGTCATGGTGCTCACCGGGTCGTCGATCAGCGCGCTCTACGACACCCCGGAGAAGCTGGCGGGGTATGCCGCGAGCCTCGGCGGCGACGCCCTCGCCGTCATCAACGGCCGGGTGGCCGGGCTCGACACCCTGGGCGGGGTGCTGGCCAACGAGTTCGGCTTCGTCCTGTCCTTCGCCGTGCCCGTCATGGCGATCGCGCTCACCACCCGGCACACCCGTCGGGAGGAGGAGACCGGGAGGCTGGAGCTGCTGCTCGCGGCCCGGATCGGGCGCGACGCCCCGCTCGCGGCGGCGGTGCTCCTCATCAGCACGGCGATGGTCGTCACCGGGGCGGGGGTGGGTGCGGCGATGGTGCCCTTCGGTACCGACCCCGCGGGTGCGCTGCGCTACGGTCTGGCGGTCGCGGGGCTCGGGCTGGTCTTCGTGGGCGTCACCGCCGCGGCCGCCCAGGTGGTGGAGCACGCCCGGGCCGTCTGGGGGATCGGCCTCGCGCTGACGCTGGTGTCCTTCCTCCTCCGCGGGGTCGGGGCGCTGCGCGAGGGCGCCCTGGTGTGGGTCAGCCCGCACGGCTGGGTGGACGAGGTTCGGGCCTTCGGCGAGGACGCCCGGTGGTGGCCGCTGGCCCTGCCGGTGGTGCTCTGGGCCGGGCTGGTCGCGCTCGCCGTCGTGCTGCGCGGCCGGCGCGACGTCGGTGGTGGCCTGCTCCGGCCCCGTCGGGCGCCTCCCCGCGCCTCGGCGGCCCTGCAGACGTCCCTGGGGCTGGCCTGGCGCCAGCAGCGGACGGTGGTCGCGGGGTGGGCCCTGGGTGCTGCGGCCCTCATGGCCGTCTTCGGGTCGCTCGCCCAGGAGATCGTCGACGCCGTGCTCGACAACCCCGAGCTCGGCGGGTTCCTCGGAGCCGGCCCCGAGGCGGAGGGGCGCGCCGCGGACCTCGTGCTGGCGCCGATGATGTCCACCTTCCTCGTCATGCTGGCCCTGCTGATGAGCGCCTACGTCCTCGTGGCCGTCGGGTCCTGGCGACGTGAGGAGGGGAGCGGCCGGCTGGAGGTCGCGCTCTCGGCGCCCCGCTCGCGGAGCGGGTGGCTCGGCCCGCGCCTGCTCGTGGTGGCCCTCGGCGCCCTCGTGGTCGGTGGGGTCGGTGCCCTCGCCCTCGGGGCCGGCGCCGCCGCCTCGCTCGGGGACGACGCCTGGCTCGGCGAGGTGACCGGCGCGGGCGCCGCGCAGCTCCCCGCCGTCCTGGTCTTCCTCGGTCTGGGCGCGGCGCTGTTCGGGTGGATCCCCCGGGTCCAGGCTCTCGCCTGGGCGGCCTTCGCGGTCGCCGCGGTCCTGGCCTACCTCGGCCCGGGTCTCGGCCTGCCGTCCTGGCTGCTCGACCTCACGCCGTTCCTGGCCGTCGGCCAGGACGTGGTGGGGCAGGGCCCGCAGCCCGCGGCCCTCGCCGTCCTCACGGTGCTGGGGCTCGTCCTGCTGGCGGCCGGGTTCGTGGGCCTGCGACGCCGCGACGTCCCGGCCGGCTGACCCCCGGCGACCCGCCGAGGGTCAGGAGAACCGCCACTCGGTGGTCGAGGCGTAGGTCTGGCCCGGGTGCAGCACGACCGACGGGAAGCGCGGCTGGTTCACCGCGTCGGGGAAGGCCTGGGTCTCCAGCGCGATCCCGGCGCGCGGGCCGTAGGCGACCCCGCGCGGCCCGGTGACCGTGCCGTCGAAGTGGGCGCCGGCATACACCTGCAGCCCGGGCCGGTCGCTCCAGACCTCCATGCGCCGGCCGGAGCCGCCGACCAGGACCGCGTGCCGCCGCAGGCCCTCGCCCGGCACGACGAGGTGGTGGTCGAAGCCCTGGCCGATCCGCAGCTGCGCGTCGTCGGCGGCCAGCGCCTCACCCAGGACGACCGGGCGGCGCAGGTCGAAGGGGGAGCCGGCGACGTCGCGCACCTCGCCGGTGGGGATCTGGTCCGGGCGCACCGGCAGGTAGGTGTCGGCGTCGACCTGCAGGGTGTGGTCGAGGATCTCGCCGGCACCCTCCCCGTCGAGGTTCCAGTAGCTGTGGTTGGTCAGGCTGACCGGCGTCGGCGCCGAGGTCGTGGCGCGGTGCTCGACGGTGAGGCGGCCGGGCGTGACGGCATACCTCACCTCGACCTCGACCTCACCCGGGAACCCCTGGTCACCGTCCGGGGAGGTGAGCGACCACGTCGCGCGATCGTCGGTCGCCTCCACGAGCGCCCACTCGCGCCGGTCGAAGCCCTCCGGCCCGCCGTGCAGCGCGTGCGGCTCGTCCGGGTCGAGCGGCACCTCCACCGCGCGGTCTCCGAGGCGGAACCGCCCGCCGTCGATGCGGTTGGCGACCCGCCCGATCGTGGCCCCCTGGAAGTCCCGGACCCGCCCGTAGTCCGCCAGGTCGGCGTGGCCCAGGACGACGTCCACCGGGCCGTCCCCGTGCCCGTCGGTGAGCTCCACCCTGGCGATGGCCGCTCCGGTGCTGAGGAGGTCGACGCGGATGCCGGACGCCGTGAGCGTGACGGTGGTGGGGCCGGGGGGTGGCGTGGGCATGCGGCTCCTCGGGAGGGACGACAGGGGGCGCGGGCGGTCGGCGAGAGACTACCGGGGCGCGGCCTCGGCCAGGTCGCGCACGGTCATCAGCTGCCGGCGCATCATGAGCAGGTCGCGTCCGGTCACGGTCGCCTCCTCAGGGCAGCGGCGCGGGGGCCTCCGGGCCGACGTACTCCGCCGCCGGTCGGATGATGCGCGGGTCACCCGCCTGCTCCAGGATATGGGCGCCCCACCCCACGATCCGGGCGGTCGCGAAGGTCGGGGTGAACATCTCCCGCGGGATCCCGCACTGCTCCATGACGACGCCGGCGTAGTACTCGACGTTGGTGTGCAGCTCGCGCCCCGGCTTGAGCTCGGCGAGGGCGTCCACCACCTCGCGCTCCACCTGCACGGCCAGCTCGGCGAGCGGCCCGCCGAGCGCCTGCGCGTGCTCGCGCAGCAGGACCGCCCGCGGGTCCGTGGTCCGGTAGACCGCGTGCCCGAAGCCCATGATCCGCTCGCCGGCGACCACCCGCTCGCGCACCCACTCCCGCGCCCGGTCCGGGGTGCCGATCTCATCGAGGGAGTCCAGCGCCCGGTCCGGCGCCCCGCCGTGCAGCGGCCCGGAGAAGGTCCCGATCGCGCCGCACACGGCGGAGGCGACGTCGGCCCCGGCCGACGTCACCACCCGGGCGGTGAAGGTCGACGCGCTGAAGCCGTGGTCGATGGTGCTGACGAGGTATGCCGTCACCGCCGCCGCGTGCTTCGGCGCCGGTTCCTCCCCGGTGAGCATCCACAGCCAGCTCCCGCCGGCGCCGAGCTCGGGGCGTGGCTCCAGCGGCGGCAGGCCTGCGCGCAGCCGGAAGAGCGCCGCCTGCAGCACGGGCACGACCCCGATGAGCCGGACGACGCCGGCGCGCACCTGCTCGGCGCTGGCGCCGTAGGTGGCGGGGAACTCCTCGACCGACCCCAGCAGCGAGACGGCGGTGCGCAGCCGGGCCAGCGAGCCGCGGTCGGGCCCGGACCGCGCGATCGCCAGCAGCTGCTCCAGCAGCGCGTGCGGCAGGCTCGACGCGGAGGCGAGCTCGGCCGCGAAGGCGGCGGACTCCCGCTCGTCCGGCAGACGCCCCTCGACCATGAGGTGCGCGACGTCCTCGAAGCTGCGGTGCCGCGCCAGGTCGACCGCGGAGTACTCGCGGAAGTGGTAGAACCCCTCCTGGCCCCGGACGTCCCCGGTCTGCGTGCGGGCGACGACGAGGCCCTTGAGGCCGGGCGGGGCGATCTGCGTGCTCATGCGCCGAGCGTTCCGCTAGGGTTGATGTCGTGTCAACGTTGATCGAGTCAACATGAGCGGCGAGCTGACCACCGCCCAGGTGGCCGACTACCTCGGTGTCAAGACGCAGACGGTGTATGCCTACGTCAGCCGCGGGGCGCTCTCACCGCTGCGGCGCGAGCCGGGCGCGGGGAGCATCTTCGCGCTCGAGCACGTGCAGGCGCTCGGGGGCGGCCGGTCGGGGCGGCGCGCCTCCACCCGGGCCACCAGCGACGACGTGCGCACGGCGATCACGCAGGTCGGACCGGGCACCCTGGCCTACCGGGGGCACGACGTGCGCGACCTCGCCGGCAGCTGGACCTTCGAGGAGGTGCGCGACCTGCTCACGGGGGTGGGCGGGGAGCCGGCGCCGACGGTGCCGACGTCGCCGCGGGCGTCCGTCGACGCGGTCCTGGCCGCGCTCCCGCCGGGGACGCGCGTCCTCGACCTCTGCAAGCACGCGGTCCTCGTCGCCGGGGCGGGCGACCTGGGGCGGCACGACCGCAGCCCAGGGGCGTTCGCCACGGCCGGTGCCCGGTCGGCGCAGGCGATGGTGGCGGCGGTGGGCGCTGCCCTCGGCGGGGCCGGGGAGGCGGGGGAGGGGACCCGAGGGGCGGGGGCGCCGACCCGTGTCAGGGGCGACGCGTCCGGTGACGGTGCTCTCGCCCCGGTGCTGGCGGCATACCTCGGCCTGCCGGTCGACCTCGTCGACCTGGCCCTGGTCCTGCTGGCCGACCACGACCTCGCGGTGTCGACGACCGCGGTGCGGGTGGCGGTCTCGGCGGGTGCCGACGGCTACTCCGCGCTGCTGGCCGGGCTGGCCGCCGCGGACAGCCCGGTGCACATCGGGGCCTCGGTGCGGGTCCTGGACTGGCTGCGCGGCGCGGTCGAGGACCCGCGGGGGGCCTTGGCCGCCGCGCTCGCCGACGGGCCGCCGCCCGGCTTCGGGCACGTGGTCTACACCGAGGTCGACCCGCGGGCCCGGCTGCTGCTGGACCGCGTGCTGCCGGACGCCGGTCGTGACCTGCGCGAGGCCGTGGCGCTGCTCGAGGGGGAGCTGGCCGAGCGGCGCGGCTGGGTGCTCACCGTCGACGTCGCCCTGGCCGCGCTCGTGCTGGCCCACGACCTCCCGCGCGAGACGGGGTCGGCGGTCTTCGCGTGCGCCCGCACCGCGGGGTGGACCGCGCACGCCGTCGAGGAGCTCGCCGAGCCGGGCATGCGGTTCCGGCTGCGGGGGGTCTACACCGGTCCGCGCGGCGGCTGACCGAGGGCGTGCCACGGCCCTGCAGCACCACAGGCCTCGCCAGCACCATGGTGCGGGGATGTGCACAGAATGCAGGGATATACCCCGCGCCAGCAGCGATATCCCCGCAGGGTGTGGCCTGTGTGATCCATGTGTCACGTGGCATCTCGGGCTCGGAGCGAGAGGGGAGAGCCGGTATGCTGGCCCCGGCGCCGCCGCAGCGCCGAGCCCGACCCGCCCCCAGCCGGCCGGTCACCAGGGTGGAGGGGAGCAGATCCTCGCGGCGATCACCCGGCATACCTGTCGAGCACCGCACCAGGACCTGCCGCGGCTGGGGCGTGCGGTCCGCGAAGGATGCGTGAGCACGACCATGACCACCGACGCCGACCTCAAGGCGCGGGTGCGCGAGCGGATGACCCGCACCGGCGAGACCTACACCGCTGCCCGGGAGGCGCTGCTCGCCGAGCCGCCACCGGCGCACCCGCCCCGCGCCGGGACCCGGCCCGACCCAGAGGACCCGCCGCTGCGTGCCCTCGTGGTCGAGACCGACCTGGCCGCCGACCGGGCCGTCGCCACCTTCGTCGACGGCGACCGGCTGCGCTCCATCCCCACCCGCCGCCGCCCGCGGGCGGCGGTGCTCATGCACCTGCTGCTGCGCTTCGAGCGGGGCCGGGAGTATGCCGAGCCCGAGGTCAACGCCCTCCTCGCCACCGCGAACGAGGATGTCGCCTCGCTGCGCCGCGAGCTCGTCGACTACCGGTGGCTGCAGCGGGCCGACGGGGTCTACCGCGTCGCCGAGGAGGTGCCGGCGCGCTTCCCCAGCGAGGCGCAGGAGGTGCCGACCGACGAGGTGGCCCGGTTCGCCCGGGTGCCGCGCCACCCGGGCTGAGGGCGGGGTGGCGCCCCCGTGGCGCCCCCGTGGCGACCCCACGGGGGGTCAGCCCCCCGGGTGCCCGGGTGGAGCCCCTCTGGTCCCCGGCCCCGAGGCGGCCTAGCGTGGGGGACATGGCTTCCTCCCCCGCCCTCGTCCGCCCCCGCCAGCGCCTCCTCGCGGGCGTCTGCGCCGGTCTCGCCCGCCGCTTCGGCATGAGCCCCACGCTCGTCCGGCTGCTCTTCCTGCTGTCGATGCTGCTGCCGGGCCCGCAGATCCTGGCCTACCTCGTGCTCTGGGTCATCATGCCGTCCGAGTGAGCCGCACCCGGCCGGGGCCGGGGTCGTCGTAGCCTGATCACGCCCGACCCCGACCCGTGAGGAGCCTCCCGTGCCCGTCTACCGCAAGGACGGCCGCTCCGTGCTGTTCATCCACGTGCCCAAGACCGGCGGCACCTCGGTCGAGCACCTCTTCCGCGCCAACGGCTGGGAGCAGGGCTTCTTCAGCGCGAGGTACGGCCAGGGCACCCTCAACCACCTCATGGTCTGCGGGCCCCAGCACCTGCACGGCGATCCCCTGCAGCAGCTCTTCCGGCTCGAGCGCTTCGACCTCGTCTTCACGGTCGTCCGCGAGCCGGTCGCGCGGCTGCGCTCGGAGTACGTCTGGCGGCACCGTAAGAAGGAGCAGGTTGACATGAGCGGGTCGGCCGTGGCGTCGTGGTTCCGCCGGTCGGTGCGCCGCTCCCGGGCGAACCCCTACCTCTTCGACAACCACCTGCGCCCCCAGCACGAGTTCCTCGTCCCGGGCACCGAGGTCCTGCGGCTGGAGGACGGGCTGGCCGAGGGGCTGCGCCGGCTGAGCGACGCCCACGGGCTCGGCCTCGAGGGAGGCCCGGAGCAGTTCAAGGACAGCGGCTCGGGACCGCGGCGCTCCGCCGACGTGGAGATCTCCCGCGCCACCCGGCGGATGGTCCGCCGGTTCTACAAGCGCGACTTCAGCACGTTCGACTACCCGAGGCCCTGAGTCAGCTCCCGGGCACCGAGCACCAGGCACACCGCGCAGACCAGCCAAAACAGCACGATCCACATGCCCGCCGGCACCCCCGTCAGTCGGGCCAGCTGGTCGGCGTCGCTGCCCCGCTCGCCGCGCCGGCGGCGCTGCCGCTGCAGCTCGACCACCGAGCGTGGGGCCGCGAGCAGCAGCGACCAGACGACGAGGTAGGCCACCGCCGAGAGCATCCGCCCGCTGACCGACCAGGACAGCAGGGCGACGCTGGCGCCGGTCGCGAGCACGACCCACAGCCCGTAGAGGTTGCGGATGAGCACGAGCATGAGCGCACAGGTGAGGACGAGCCCCCAGAGCAGGCCCGCGGCATACCCCGCCCCCAGGAGGTAGGCCCCGGCGAGCCCCACGAGCGCGGGCGCCGGGTAGCCGGCGAGGACGGTCGCGACCATGCCGGGCCCGCGTGGTCTCCCTCGGGAGACGGTGACACCCGAGGTGTCCGAGTGCAGCCGGATCCCGGTCAGGCGCCGACCGACCAGCGCCGCCACCAGCGCGTGCCCGGCCTCGTGCACCAGCGTGACGAGGTGACGGACGAGCCGGTAGCCCGCGGGGCTCCACGTGAGCGCGAGTGCGAGGACCCCCAGCAGCAGGCTGACCGGCCAGGTCAGCGGCGGCTGGGTCGTGGTGGCACGGTCCCACAGGTCGAGGAGCACGGCACGAGCCTGCCAGGTCCGGCTGGGCGCTTGCGGGGAACGCGGGGCGGGGCCAGCATGGATGAGGTGCGGACGGTATGCCGCACGAGGGGAGCGAGGACCGCTCCCGTCCGACGGCCTGCCGTGGCTGCATCGGGTGCGCCGTCCGGCGCGCAGTCAGCGGACAAAGGAGTCGAGCGCCATGGCATCAGGGAATCGCGTCGTCGTCTACAAGGGCCCGGGGGAGGTGGCCGTCGAGTCGGTCGACTACCCGACGCTGGAGATCCCCGGCGAGGTGGCCGACCACTTCGGCATCGCCAAGGCGGCACCGCACGCGGTGATCCTCAAGCTGGTCACCACCAACATCTGCGGCTCGGACCAGCACATGGTGCGCGGCCGCACCACCGCCCCGGTCGGGCAGAGCCTCGGGCACGAGATCACCGGCGAGGTGGTCGAGAAGGGCGAGGACGTGCTCTTCGTCGACGAGGGCGACATCTGCTCGGTGCCGTTCAACATCGCCTGCGGGCGCTGCCGGATGTGCAACGCCGGTCACACCGGCGTGTGCCTCAACGTCAACCCGGCCCGCGCCGGGGCGGCGTACGGCTACGTCGACATGGGCGGCTGGATCGGCGGTCAGGCGGAGTACGTCATGATCCCCTACGCCGACTTCAACCTGCTGAAGTTCCCCGACCGGGACCAGGCGCTGGAGAAGATCCTCGACCTGACGATGCTCTCCGACATCTTCCCGACCGGGTACCACGGCGCCTACACCGCCGGGGTGACCACCGGGTCGACGGTGTACGTCGCGGGGGCCGGCCCGGTGGGCCTGGCCGCCGCGCACGGTGCGCAGCTGCTGGGCGCGGCGGTGGTCATGGTGGGCGACATGAACCCCGAGCGGCTGAGGCAGGCGGAGAGCTTCGGCTGCGTCGGGATCGACCTGAGCACCGACGGCACCCTCGTCGAGAAGATCGAGCAGATCGTCGGGGAGCCCGAGGTCGACGCGGCCGTCGACGCGGTGGGCTTCGAGGCGCGCGGTCACGGTCAGGGCGCCGACGAGGCGCCCGCCACCGTGCTCAACGACGCCATGACGGTCACCCGCGCGGCCGGCGGGATCGGCATACCGGGGCTCTACGTCACCGGCGACCCCGGTGCCGTCGACGACGCCGCCAAGGAGGGCACCCTCGGGGTGCGGCTCGGTCTGGGCTGGGCCAAGTCGCAGCACTTCACCACGGGTCAGTGCCCGGTCAAGCGCTACAACCGGCAGCTGATGAACATGATCCTGCACGACCGGGCGCACATCGCGAAGGCCGTCAACGCCCAGACGATCAGCCTGGACGACGCGCCGCGCGGTTACGCCGAGTTCGACCAGGGCGCGGCGACGAAGTTCGTCATCGACCCGCACGGCATGGTCGCCTGAGCGGAGCGGACGCACCGGCCCTCGTGGCGGACACCGGGTGTCCGCCGCGAGGGCTAGCGTCGCGGTCATGAACACCTCACCCGTGTGGGAGCCGCCGCGCACCGGCGACGAGACCGCGCACCTGCTCGGCGCGCTCGACCGGCAGCGGATGACCTTCTGGTGGAAGGTCGAGGGCCTGGACGCCGCCGGGCTGGCCGCCCGGATCGGGGCCTCCTCGCTGACCCTGGGCGGTCTGCTCAAGCACCTCGCCGGCGTGGAGGCGGTCGCCGGGACGTGGCGGCTGGACGGCTCCTCGCCCGGCAGCCCGTGGGCGGAGGTCGACTGGCAGGCCACGCCGTCCTGGGACTTCGAGAGCGCGGCGGACGACCTGCCGGAGGAGCTCTACGCGCGCTACGTCGAGGCGGTCGCCACGACCCGGGCCCGGCACCGCGAGGTGATCGCGGCCGACGGGCTGGACCGGGTCATCACCTGGGGCCAGGAGTGGGGCATCGAGCTCAGCCTGCGCCGGATGCTCTTCGACCTGCTCGAGGAGTACGGCCGCCACACCGGTCACGCGGATCTGCTCCGGGAGGCGGTGGACGGCCGGGTCGGCGAGGACCCGCCCGAGGACTGGTCGCCGCCGGCGGCGTGGACGTGAGCGGCGGCATACTCGAGCCATGGCGTATGACGAGGGGCTGGCGCAGCGGATCCGGGAGCTCATGGCCGGGGAGCCCGCGGTGGTGGAGCAACGGATGTTCGGGGGGCTGGCGTTCCTCGTGGGTGGGCACATGGCCGTCGCCGCGACCGGTGGTCAGGGCGTGATGGTGCACGTGGACGAGGCCCTGGCCGCCGAGCTGGTCGGGCGGGACGGGCTGGAGCGGATGGTCATGCGCGGGCGGCCGATGCGGGAGTGGGTGCACACGCAGGGCACGGGGGACGGCGTGGACGACGCGCTCCTCGCCGAGCTGGTGGCGCTCGGGCTGGCTCGCGCCCGGGCGCAGCCGCCGCAGCCGTGAGCGTGCACCGGCTCTCCCCCCGGGACGCCCGGCGGGTCGCCGTGCGGGCCCAGCTGCTCACCCGGCAGCGCCCCGGCGACGTCGTCGAGACGGTCCGCGAGCTGACGCTGCTGCAGATCGACCCGGTCACCGCGGTGGCGCCCGCCCAGCACCTCGTGCTGTGGAGCCGGCTGGGCAGCGCCTACGACACCGGCGAGCTGGACCGGCTGCTCGCCGACCGGACCCTCGTCGAGGTGCTGGGCTTCGTCCGGCCCGCCGAGGACGTCGCCCTGTGGCGCGCCGAGATGGAGGCCTGGCCGGCCCCGTCGCGCCGGGACGGCACCCTGCGACCCTGGCAGGAGGGTCAGGCGCGGTGGGTCGAGGCCAACGACCGGGGACGCCGCGACATCGTCGCCCACCTCGCGGCCGACGGTCCCACGCCGACAGCGGCGCTGCCGGACTCCACCGAGGTGCCGTGGCGCTCCAGCGGGTGGACGAACGACAAGAACGTGCAACGGCTGCTGGACCTCATGGTCGCCCGCGGCGAGGTCGCCGTCTGCGGCCGCGACGGGGGCCAGCGGCTGTGGGACCTCGCCGAGCGGGTCTACCCCGACGTCCCCGCCGTGCCGCTGGAGCAGGCGCGGGCCGAGCTGGACGAGCGGCGCCTGGCCGCGCTGGGACTGCTGCGCGCCCGCGGCCCGGAGTGCCCCACGGAGCCGGCCGACGCCCGCGCCGCGGGCGAGGAGGCGGTCGTCGAGGGGGTGCGGGGCAGCTGGCGGGTGCACCCGGCATACCTCGACCCGGCCGAGGCGTTCGCGGGCCGCGCGGCGCTGCTGTGCCCGATCGACCGGCTGGTCTTCGACCGGGCGCGGATGGCCGAGCTCTTCGACTTCGACTACGTGCTGGAGATGTACAAGCCGAAGGCGCAGCGGCGGTTCGGCTACTACGCCCTGCCCGTCCTGGACGGGGACCAGCTCGTCGGCAAGCTCGACGCCACCGCCGATCGTCGGCGTGGCGTGCTGCGGGTCGACGCCCTCCACGAGGACGGGGTGTGGAGCGATGCCCGCCGCGACCGCGTGCTCGCCGAGGTCCACGACCTGGCCGACTGGCTGGGGCTGGACCCCGCGCTGCCCGCGCACCTGGGTGGCTGACGTCGAAGCCCTGAGGGGTGGACCGTGCGGGAGTAGCATCGCGGTGTCGCGGCACCGCCCCGCACCTGTGCGGGGAGAACGGTCGTGACCTGCGGGTCTTCCCAGACCCGGTGACCGACGAGCTCGCGAGGGATGGGCAGCGATGAGCGACCCGCAGATCACGCAGACCACGCAGACCGCCGCGACCGAGGATCCCCGCGCCACGACCACGGCCACCGGGCTCGTCGAGCGCCTCGACCAGGGGCCGGTGATCTGCGCGGAGGGGTTCCTCTTCGAGCTGGAGCGCCGCGGCTACCTCACCGCAGGGGAGTTCGTCCCCGAGGTGGCGCTGGAGTTCCCCGACGCGCTGCGCACGCTGCACCGCGACGTCCAGCGCGCCGGCAGCGACATCGTCGAGGCCTTCACCTACAACGGCCACCGCGAGAAGATGCGGATCATCGGCAAGGAGGAGCTGCTCGAGCCGCTCAACCGGGCCGCGCTGCAGATCGCCCGCGAGGTCGCCGACGAGAAGCCCGGCAACCTCGTCGCCGGCAACATCTCCAACAGCAACGTGTGGGACCCGGACAGCCCGGACGCCCAGCGCGAGGTGCGCGGGATGTTCGAGGAGATGGTCGGGTGGGCCGTCGAGGAGGGCGCCGACCTCATCATCGGCGAGACCTTCTACTACGCCGGCGAGGCCGAGGCCGCCCTGGAGATCGCCCGGGCCAGCGGGCTGCCGGTGGTGCTCACCGTCGCGCCGATGGCCGGTGAGCAGATGCGCGACGGGGTGGGCATCGTCGAGGTGTGCCAGCGGCTGGAGCAGGGCGGGGCCGACGTCGTGGGGATGAACTGCTTCCGCGGCCCGGCCACGATGCTGCCCTGGCTGCGGCAGATCCGGGAGGCGGTGAGCTGCCACGTGGCGGCGCTGCCGGTGCCCTACCGCACCACCGACGCGGAGCCCACCTTCTTCAACCTCACCGACGACAACGGCGTCCTCGTGCCCTCGCCGCACGGGCGGACCTTCCCGACGGCCCTGGACCCGCTCGCCTGCAACCGCTACGAGGTCGGCGCCTTCGCCGCGGAGGCCTACGCGCTCGGCGTCAGCTACCTCGGGGTCTGCTGCGGCGCCTCCCCGATGCTCATCCGCCAGGTGGCCGAGGCGGTCGGGCTCGAGACGGAAGCCAGCCGCTTCTCGGAGAAGATGCAGAACCACTTCATGTACGGCGACCACGCCCGCCTCCCCGAGCACATCAAGGGCCTGGGCGACTCCGCCTGACAGCCCGGGTTTCGGGGGTTGCGCGATAGGTAACCACGTGGTTACCTATCTCCATGGACGTGTATGCCGCGCTCGCCGACCCCGTGCGGCGCTCGCTGCTGGTGCAGCTGGCGGACGAGGGGGCCTGCCGAGTGGCCGACCTCACCGCCGGCCGCGGGATCTCCCGCCCCGCCGTGAGTCGGCACCTGCGGGTGCTCGGCGAGGCCGGGCTGGTGCAGGCGCAGGACGTCGGCCGCGAGCGGCACTACCGGCTGGAGGCGGCCCCGTTGGGCGAGGTCGTCGACTACGCCCGTCGGCTGGCCGGCGCGGGCCTCGCCCCTCCCGTCGGCACGGCCCCCACCCCTCCGGTCGGCGCGCACGCCCTGGACGCCCTCGACCTCGAGGTGCGCCGCACGGTGCGCGAGCGCCGCCCGGGCGAGGCACGGCATACCGCGACGACCGACGACACCGAGGAGACCGCATGATCACCGGAGGACCCGAGACCATCGACGGGCAGGAGCACCTCGTGCTCACCCGCACCTTCCGCGCGCCGGTCGAGGACGTGTGGGCGTCCGTGACCGAGAGCGAGCGCCTCGGCCGGTGGTTCGCCACCTGGACCGGCGACCCGGGCTCGGGCCGGATGCGGGTGACCTGGGCCTACGAGGAGGAGATGCCCACGGAGACCTACGTCATCGAGGTCTGCGAGGAGCCCACCCGGCTGCGCGTCCGCAACGAGAACGACGACCCCGCACAGGAGTGGACCCTCGACCTGCGCCTCACCGAGGCGGCCGGCGTGACGACCCTGCGCTTCGCCCAGGTGCTGACCGACCGGTCGCTCGTGACCGACGTGGGCCCCGGCTGGGAGTACTACCTCGACCGGCTCGAGGAGTCCGTGCGGACCGGGCAGCAGGCGACCGTCGCCTGGGAGGGCTACCTGGACCTCGGTCGCGAGTATGCCGTGGCGTTCGGCCTCCCGGACGCGGCGCAGCCCGATGCACCGGCCGGGACGCCCCGGGAGGACGGACCCCCGCGGACGTAGGGTGATGCCGAGCGTGGCCGGCTTCCCCGCCGGGCTGGCCTCGCTCGTGCTGCAGGCGTCGGCGCCCTTCACCGTGCTGCTGGGCGTGCTGCTGCTGGGGGAGCGCCTCACCCCGCGCCGGGCGCTCGGGGTCGGTGTCGCGGTGCTGGGGCTGGTCGTCGTCGGGGCGAGCCGGGCCGACGGGAGCGCCGGGCAGCTCGTGCCGTTCCTGCTCGTCGTCCTCGGCGCCTTCGGCTGGGCCATCGGCAACCTCTCCAGCCGGCTCGCCGCCCCGCCGAACCCGCTGCACCTCACGCTGTGGATGTCGGTCGTGCCGCCGCTGCCCATGCTCGCGGTGTCGTTGCTGGTGGAGGGTCCGGCGGAGATCGGGGCCGCGCTCGCGACGTCCGGCACCGCCGCGGCGCTGCCGGCCTGGCTGGGGCTGGCCTACACCGTCGTGCTCGGCACGGTCGTCGGCTCGGGGATCTGGGTATGGCTCATGGCCCGCCACCCGGCCGGCGTCGTCGCGCCCTTCTCGATGCTGGTGCCGGTGGTCGGCATCTCGGCGGCGTGGTGGGCGCTCGGCGAGCGTCCGACGGTGCTCGAGCTCGGCGGCGGGGCGCTCGTCGTGGGCGGGGCGCCCGGCGCGCCGCGACCCTAGCTGGCCCGGGCGGGGATCACCCTGAGCAGAGGAAGGTGCTCCACGCAGGTCCTACAACCCCGAGCCGGGACTCCTTCTCTGCCCAGGCAGGCCCCGGGGTCCGGACGCGGGGGAGCTTCCGACGAGACCGCGCCCAGACCAGGCCCTGGAGCGGCCCGCGGCGCCTCAGGGGTTGGCGCGAGGGGGGAGTGGGAGGCGCCGCAGGATCAGCCAGGCCCCGGCGACGGTGAGTCCGAGGGCGAGCAGCGAAAGGGCCGCCGTCGGCACGGTCGGGAGGGCAGCCTGCACCTGCTCCAGCCAGCTCGGCGGGCCTCCGGGCCCCTCGCCGCGCAGTGTGACCGACCGCGCGAGGACGTCCTGGGCGAAGTACGGCAGGCCCACCGTCAGCGGCAGCAGCAGCGTGGCCCACCCGCCCCACCGGACGAAGCTGGCGCCGACGAGCACACCGCAGACCGCCCCCGTCAGGCAGACCATGAGCATGGCACCGAGCAGCGCCCACCAGGGTGCCAGCGTCATGGAGAGCTCGACCCCCAGCGACGCCGCCACGAGCCCGAGCCCGACGCGGTCCAGGGCCGTCGCGGCCACGGCGAAGACCACCCCCACGACCAGCGACCCGAGCAGCCCCGCCGCCGTCACCGCGCGGCGGGTGAACCCGGCGTGGACGTAGTGACGCACCTGAACCCCGACGCAGATGACCAGGGCGGTGAAGGCGACCCACGGCACGGTCGAGACGGTGGCGTAGTGCGTGATCTGGGCCAGCAGCTCCACCCCGGCGGTGGACGCCAGGACGACCGCGACCGCCCACGCGACGGCCAGCACGGCCACGGTGCCGGCCGTGATCCCGAGCATGCACCGCAGGACGTAGCGGGTGAGGCGCACCCAGGGCTCGGCCGTCGTCGGGGTCATGGCGGTGTCATCGTGCGTCATGCCCGGCGCCGACCCGGCGGGTGAGCCCGCCCGCACCGAGGTGTCCGTGAGGGAGTCGGTGGGCGGGCCCGAGCTGCCGGACCGTCGTGGGCTGGTGGGGGCGTTCATGCTGCGTCCCTGTCGCTCGTGAGGTGGATGAAGAGGTCCTGCAGGGGAGCGGCCCCCAGCTGCAGACCCTGCCGCTCGGCCTCGGTGACCCACGCGGGGTGAGGTCGGCCCAGCACGGTGGCCTCCCGGGTCGGGCCGAGGTCGCGTCGGCCGACGACCCGCAGGTCGCGGGTCATCACCTCGACGCGGTCGGCGCGGCCGGTGACGGTGGTCCCCTGGGTGCGCAGGTCGTCCGCCTCCTCGGAGAGGACCACCCGACCACGGTGCAGGATCGTGACGGTCTCGAGCACGTGCTCGATCTCGTGGATGAGGTGGCTGGAGACGATGATCGTCCGCGGGTGCTCGGCGAAGTCCGCCAGCAGCGCCTCGGTGAACTCCTGCCGCGTCGGGGCGTCCATGCCCAGGTGCACCTCGTCGAGCATGGTGAGCGGGGCACGGCTGGCCAGGCCGATCGTCGCCGCCACCACCGACTGCTGTCCTCGGGAGAGCCTGGCGAGGCTGCGGCGGCGCGGGATGTCGAACCGGTCCAGCAGGTGGTCGGCCAGGTCCCGGTCGAAGTGGGCTCGGCCCGTCCGGTGCAGGCGCAGGATGTCGCGGATCTTGAGGTCCGCCGCGAGGTCGCCGGTGGCCCGCATGAGGCTGGTGTCCTGCATGAGGCGCGCGTCCTCGAAGGGGTCGCGCCCGTCGAGGGCGACGTCACCCGAGTCCGGGCGCTGGAAGCTCGCGAGCAGCGACAGCAACGTCGTCTTGCCGGCGCCGTTGCGGCCGAGCAGGCCGTGGATGCGTCCCGGCGCGAGGTCGAGGGTCACGCCGTCGAGGGCGCGCGCGGCGCCATACCGGACGCTGACGTCCCGGGTGGTCACGGAGAGGCCGGTCATCGGTCGTCCTCCTGGTCGAGGTGGGTGTGCAGGTATGCCGTCAGCTCGGCAGCGGTGATCCCGAGGGCGGCGGCCTCGCGCACGACGGGGGCGAGGCGCTCGTCGAAGAACGCCTCCCTCCGGGCGGCGCGCAACCGGTCCGTCGCGCCCTCGGCGACGAACATGCCGACGCCGCGCTGCTTGACGAGGATCTCCTCGGCGACCAGCTCGGCGAACGCCTTGGCGGCGGTGGCGGGGTTGATGCGGTAGGTCGTGGCGTACTGCGTGGTGGACATCACCTGGTTCCCCTCCTGCAGGGCGCCGGTGAGGATCTCGCCACGGATCGCCTCGGCGATCTGCAGGTAGATCGGGTCCCGTCCCTCGAACATCGGACCTCGCTTCTTGGGTTCATTACTTAACTAAGGAACCACAGGACGTGGGCGGGCGTCAAGTCGGGTGAGGCATGCCGGGTGTGCGTCCGGTGCGGCAGGGGGGCGGTGGCGTGAGTCTTCCCAACGGCTTGTGATCGTACGGATAACTGGGCATGATGAATCCATGCTCTCTCGGGGTTGGCACCTCACGACCTGCCACGAAGTGGACCTCCTGCGCGTCAGCAGCATGCTGATGTGCCCCTGTCGCTGACCCCCACCCCGCCCCACCGGGTCGCCGCGGACCCAGCGCGGCGCCGAGCCCGACCACGGCCTCGCCCGCGCCCCGACGCGCGACCCAGCCCAGCGACCTACCCCGAGGTGACCATGAGCACGACCGCCCTGCACCTGGCGTCCCCTTCCGAGCGCGACGAGCACGCGCGGCTGCGGGCCCTCGCCGCCGACGCCGCGGCGGAGCTGGCCGACGCCGACGCCGTGCTGGCCTGGGCCGCGCGGACCTTCGGCGACCGGTTGGCGGTGACCTCGAGCATGGCCGAGTCGGTGCTGCCGCACCTGGCCTCACGGCACCGGCCCGGCGTCGACGTGCTGTTCCTCGACACCGGCTACCACTTCGAGCAGACCCTGCAGACCCGTGACCGGGTGGCCGAGCAGCTCGACGTCACCGTCGTCGACGTGCGGCCCCGGCGCACCGTCCTCGAGCAGGACGCCGAGCTCGGGCCCCGGCTGCACGACCGTGACCCCGGCGCCTGCTGCGCCCTGCGCAAGGTCGAGCCGCTGCGCCGGGCGCTGGCCGGGTACGACGCCTGGGTCACCGGCGTGCGCCGGGCCGAGAGCCCGACCCGGGCGGGCACGCCGCTGGTGGCCTTCGACGAGTCGTTCGGCATCGTCAAGGTCAACCCGCTGGCGGCCTGGAGCGACGCCGAGGTCGCGCTCTACGCCGAGCTCCACGACCTGCCGGCCAACCCGCTGCTGGACCAGGGCTACCCTTCGATCGGGTGCGGCCCGTGCACCCGCAGGGTCGCCCCGGGCGAGGACCCGAGGGCGGGTCGCTGGTCGGGTTTCACCAAGACCGAGTGCGGCCTGCACGGCGGTCCGGCAGCCGACGAGCGCGAGAGGGAGGCGTCATGAGCGGACCGTTCCTGCTCGGCCTGTCGCTGTCCGGGCGGCGCGTCGTCGCCGTGGGCGGCGGGCCCGTCACCGCCCGCCGGGTCGCCGACCTGCTCGCCGAGGGCGCGGTCGTCGAGGTCGTCGCCCCCGAGCTGTGCCCCGCGCTGGCCGCCCTGCTGTCCCACGACACGACCCTGTCGTGGACCCCGCGCCGGTATGCCGGTGCCCCCGACCTCGGCGGCGCCTTCCTCGTGCACACCGCGACCGGCGACGCCGAGGTGGACCGGCAGGTCGCCGCGGACGCCGAGGCGCGGCATACCTTCTGCGTGAGCGCCGGGGACGGCGCCGCGGGCAGCGCGCAGGTCCCGGCCCGCGCCGCCGTGCCGACCCCGGCCGGGGAGGTCCGGGTCGCCGTGCACGCCGGGGGCGACCCGCGACGCGCCGCGAGCATCCGCACCGACCTCGCCGGCCACCTCACCGGTGGCGTCGTCGACCTGCGCGCCCGTCGCCCGCACGGCGGCTGGGTCGCGCTGGTGGGCGCCGGCCCCGGCGACGAGCAGCTGCTCACCCGCCGTGCCACCACCCTGCTCGCGGCGGCCGACGTCGTCGTCGCCGACCGGTTGGTCCCGCAGGCGGTGCTGGCCCGGCTGCCCGAGACCGTGCGCGTCGTCGACGTCGGCAAGCAGCCGCACCACCACCCCGTGCCGCAGCAGGAGATCAACCGGATCCTCGTCGAGGAGGCGCTGCGCGGTCACGGGGTCGTGCGGCTCAAGGGCGGCGACCCCTACGTCCTCGGCCGCGGCGGCGAGGAGCGGGCCGCGTGCGAGGAGGCAGGGGTGCCGGTCGAGGTCGTCCCGGGCATCACCAGCGCCGTCTCGGTGCCCGCCGCCGCAGGCATCCCCGTCACCCACCGCGGGCTGGCGCGTGGCTTCACCGTGGTGACCGGCCACGAGGAGCTGCCTGGGCTGCCCACCGGCACCGACCACACCCTCGTCGTGCTCATGGGCGTCGCCGGGCTGCGCGAGACCGCCGCGCGGCTGGTCGGGGCCGGGCGGCCGGCGGGCTGCCCGGTGGGCATCGTCGAGCGCGGCTGGACCACCGAGCAGCGGGTGACCCTCGGCACCCTCGCCGACATCGCGGACCGGGCCGAGCAGGTCGGCGTCACCTCGCCCGCCGTCGTCGTCGTCGGTGACGTCGTCACCCTGGCCCACGGATGGGCGGACCAGGTCGGCGGCGCGGAAGCGTCCGACGCCGCGGCCCTCGACGAGCGGGCCGGTGGTCCCCTCGACGCACCCACGGCCGCCCGGTCGGCCCGCCTCGCCGCCCACGCCGTCGCATGAGCCCCGTCCCTGCTGCCGGCCCGTCCGACCTGGCCGCTCACCCGCACCGTCGCATGAGCAGGCCCCTCGTCGTCGCCGCGCACGGCACCGCCAGCCCCGAGGGCCAGGCGGTCGTCCGTGGGTGCGCGGACCGTGCCGCCGCCGCCCTCGGTCTGCCGCTGCCCGCCGTGGTCGGCTACGTCGACGTCTGCGGACCGACCCTGGACGAGGTGCTCGCCGATGTCACCGACCCCGTGGTCGTGCCGTTCTTCCTCGCCTCGGGCTACCACGTGAAGCACGACGTGCCCTCGGCGCTCGAGGCGCTCCCGGGCTCCACGCTCACGCCGGCACTCGGGGCCGCCGACGAGGTCGTCGACGCCCTGGCCGACCGGGTCCGCGAGGTCGACGCGGAGCCCGACGCCGTCCTGGTGGTGGGGGCCGGCTCCAGCGTCGAGGCCGCCCGCGCCGAGGTGGCCCGGGTCGCCGAGCTGGTCGGCTCCCGGCTGGGCACCGCCACCGCCACGGCCTTCCTCAGCGGCCCCGGGCCGCGCGCGGCCTGTGCGCTCACCGCGCTGCGGATCGCCGGGCATACCCGCGTCGTGCTGGCCACCCACCTGCTGTCGCCCGGCTGGTTCGCCACCAAGGCGCAGCGGGTCGCCGAGGCCGGCGGTGTGGTCGCCACCGGTCCGCTCGGCACCCACGACCTGCTCCGCGACCTGGTCGTCCGCCGCTACCGGGAGGCCGTGGCCCCGTCCTCGGGCCACTCGCACGCAGAAGGTGTCCCTCTGCCGTGATGCATCACGACACCGGTACAGCTTCTGGGTAGAAGACCCCGGCGGCGTGTCCGAGGATGACGGGTATGCCGACGCCACCGCAGGCCCCGGACCGGGGCGGCTGGTTCACCTTCCGCGAGGACTGGACCCTGCCGGTCGCGCCCGCGGTGGTGCTGGACCGGCTCGTCGACCTCGGGGCCTACCCGACGTGGTGGCGCCAGGTGCGCTCGGTCGAGCAGCTGAGCCCGGACCGCGCGCGGGTCCGGGCGCGCTCCGTGCTGCCCGTGCCCCTCGACCTGGTCCTCAGCCGCGAGCAGCAGGACCGGGAGGACGGGCGGCTGCGGGTCGGCATCGACGGCGACCTGCAGGGGTATGTCGAGGTGCACGTCACCCCGGCCGCCGGCGGCTGCCGCGTGGTCTGGGAGCAACGGGTGCTGCTGGCCAAGCCCGGCCTGCGCCACCTGGCCGCGCTGCCGCCCGCCCGCTGGGTGCTGCGCGCCAACCACGCCGCGATGATGCGCTCGGCCCGTACCGGCCTCGGCCGCACTGAGGCCCCGCCCGCGGTGCGCGGCAACCACGCCTGAGGAGCACTCACCCGCAGAAGAGGCACCTCCACCGTGATGCATCACGGCATCGGTGCACCTTCCGCGCAGGAGTCGTCGATGACAGCCCGACGTGCCCTCACGGCGTGGACGTGAAAGGTTAGGAGAGTCCCCGCTCGTCACTCCCGTCCCCAGGAGCGCTCCATGCTGGCCACTCTCGACCGCGAGCGCACCGTCGCCGGACCAGGGTTCAACCGGTGGTTCGTGCCGCCGGCGGCGCTGGCCGTGCACCTGTCCATCGGGCAGGTCTACGCCTTCAGCGTCTCAACATCCCCCTCGAGGAGCGCTTCGGCGCCTCGGCCACGGCCGTCTCGATCATCTTCTCCATCTCCATCGTCATGCTCGGTCTGTCCGCCGCGGTCCTGGGCACCTGGGTGGAGCGCAACGGCCCGCGCAAGACGATGGCCGTCTCCGCGACGCTGTGGGTGGCGGGCTTCCTCGTCTCGGCGCTCGGTGTCTCGGTCGGTCAGCTGTGGATCGTCTACCTCGGCTACGGCGTGCTCGGCGGCATCGGCCTCGGGCTGGGCTACATCTCCCCGGTCTCCACGCTCATCAAGTGGTTCCCCGACCGACCCGGTCTCGCGACGGGCCTGGCGATCATGGGCTTCGGCGGCGGCGCGCTCATCGCCAGCCCGCTGAGCAACCGGCTCCTCGGTCTCTACGGCGGCGAGGACGTGGTGGCGGGCCTGGTCCCGACCTTCCTCACCCTCGCCGTGGTGTATGCCGTGCTCATGGGCCTGGGCGCATACGTCATCCGGGTGCCCGCGGACGACTGGAAGCCGGAGGGTTGGACGCCCCCGGAGAAGTCCGACGAGACCTCGATGCGCACGACCGCGGACGTGACCGCCCGCAACGCCCTGCGCACCCCGCAGTTCTGGCTGCTGTGGACGGTGCTCTTCTGCAACGTCACGGCCGGCATCGGCATCCTCGCGCAGGCCTCCCCCATCGTGCAGAACTTCTTCCCCGGCGTCGGCGCCGCGGCGGCCGCGGGCTTCGTGAGCCTCCTCAGCCTGGCCAACATGGCCGGCCGGCTCGTGTGGTCCTCGGCCTCCGACGTCATCGGGCGCAAGCCGACCTACATGCTCTACCTGGGTGTGGGTGCGCTGCTCTACCTCGGGGTCGCGACCTTCGGCCGCTCCTCGCTGCTGCTCTTCGTGCTCATGTCCGTGGTCATCCTCAGCTTCTACGGCGGTGGCTTCGCCACCATCCCGGCCTACCTCAAGGACCTCTTCGGCGGGCTGCAGGTCGGGGCCATCCACGGCCGGCTGCTCACCGCGTGGTCGGCGGCCGGTATCGCCGGCCCGCTCATCGTCTCCGGCATCCAGGACCTGCAGACCGCGCGCGGCGAGGAGGGCGCGGACCTCTACCTGCTGTCCCTCTACATCATGGTCGGCGTGCTCGTCGTCGGGTTCATCGCGAACCTGCTCGTCAGGCCGGTCGACGAGCGCCATCACGAGACCGATCCCGACCAGCTCGAGAGCGAAGGAGCCTCCGCATGAGCGAGTCCTCGTCCAGCACCGCCGGGCGTCCCGAGGGAGCCGATGCGGCAGAGCGCACCGCGGCCGTCGTCCTGTGGGTGATCGTCGGCGCGGGCCTGCTCTACGGCGTCGGCGAGACCATCGCCCGGGTCACCCAGCTCTTCGGCTGACCCGCCGCCCACGACATACCAGGAGGAACCCCGTGGCGACCGACGCACCGAAGCAGGACTTCACCGACGACGACCTGGAGGTCGGCCGGCGCAAGGACTGGGCGGCGGGGATCCCCGGTGTCTACCACGCGCTGAAGATCTCCCAGGAGCAGATGGGCACGGTGCGCACGCTGCGCACGCTGACCCGGCTCAACCAGAAGCACGGCTTCGACTGCTCCGGCTGCGCGTGGCCTGACCCGGACCACCGCTCACCCGCCGAGTTCTGCGAGAACGGCGCGAAGGCGGTGGCCGAGGAGGCCACGCTGCGGACCATCGGCCCTGACTTCTTCGAGGAGCACGACCTGGCCGACCTCGCCACCCGCAGCGACTGGTGGCTGGGTCAGCAGGGGCGGCTGGTCCACCCGGTCGTCAAGGTGGCCGGCAGCACCAGGTACGAGCCGATCAGCTGGGACGACGCGTTCCGGATGGTCGCCGAGCAGCTGACCTCGCTCGACGACCCGGACGAGGCCATCTTCTACACCTCGGGGCGCACGTCCAACGAGGCGGCCTTCGTCTATCAGCTCATGGTGCGCGCCTACGGCACCAACAACCTGCCGGACTGCTCCAACATGTGCCACGAGGCCTCCGGGGCGGCGCTCGGCGACACCATCGGGCTGGGCAAGGGCACCGTCCTGCTCGAGGACCTGCACGAGTCCGAGCTCATCATCATCGCCGGGCAGAACCCGGGCACCAACCACCCCCGCATGCTCAGCGCGCTCGAGCGGGCCAAGGAGAACGGCGCCGCCATCGTCGCCGTGAACCCGCTGCCCGAGGCCGGGCTCCAGCGGTTCAAGAACCCGCAGAACCCCATCAGGGCCGTCGGCCCGGGCACCGACCTCGCCGACGACTTCCTGCAGATCCGGCTCGGCGGCGACATGGCGCTCTTCCAGGCGCTGGGCGCGCTGCTGCTGGAGCGGGAGGCCGCCGACCCGGGCTCGGTGCTGGACCAGGACTTCCTCGCCGACCACACCGAGGGCTTCGAGGCATACCGCGAGCACCTCGCCGACCTCGACTGGGACGAGGTGCTCGTCGCGACCGGCCTGGAGCGGGAGCAGATCGAGGCCCTCGCCGACCGCCTCGCCCGCAGCCGCCGGACCATCGTCTGCTGGGCGATGGGGCTGACCCAGCACGAGCACTCGGTGGCCATGCTCACCGAGATCGTCAACGTCATCCTCCTGCAGGGCAACATCGGTCGGGACGGTGCCGGGCTGTGCCCCGTCCGGGGCCACAGCAACGTGCAGGGCGACCGGACGATGGGGATCTGGGAGCAGATGCCCGACGACTTCCACGACCGGCTCGACGCGGAGTTCTCGTTCGCCAGCCCGCGGGAGCACGGCTACGACACCGCGTCCGCCGTCGAGGCGCTCCGTGACGGGCACGCGAGGTTCTTCATGGGCATGGGCGGCAACTTCGTCAGGGCCGCGCCGGACACGGACGTGACCGAGGAGGCGCTGCGCTCCTGCGCGATGACGGTGCAGATCTCCACCAAGCTCAACCGGTCGCACGCCGTCACCGGTGAGACGGCCCTCATCCTGCCGGTCCTGGTGCGCTCCGAGCGGGACCAGCAGGCCAGCGGGCCGCAACGGATCACGGTCGAGGACTCGATGTCTGCCGTGCACGCCAGCCACGGGCCGCTGCCGCCGGCCTCCCCCCACCTGCTGAGCGAGGTGGCCATCGTCTGCCGCCTGGCGCGCTCGATCGAGCGGGTCGCCGCGGTGGCCGACTGGCAGGCCTTCGAGGACGACTACAGCACCATCCGCGACGCGGTCTCCCGGGTGATCCCCGGCTTCGAGGACTACGAGGAGAAGATCAACGACCCCGGCGGCTTCGTGCTGCCGCACGCGGCCCGCACGCGGGAGTGGGGGGACACCACGATCGGCAAGGCGCAGTTCAGCTCCAACGACCTCGTGTACCCCGAGGTCCCGGAGGGCCGGCTGCTGCTGCAGACGCTGCGCAGCCACGACCAGTTCAACACCACGATCTACGGGCTCGACGACCGCTACCGCGGCATCGAGAACGGTCGGCGGGTCGTCTTCGTCCACCCCGCCGACCTCGAGGAGCGCGGTCTGCGCGACGGTCAGCACGTCGACCTCGTGAGCCACTGGGAGGACGGCGAGCGAGTCGCCGAGGAGTTCCGGATCGTGTCCTACGACACCGCCCGCGGATGTGCAGCCGCCTACTACCCGGAGACCAACGTGCTCGTGCCGCTGGGGCAGCGCTCCAGGCGCAGCGGCACCCCGGCCAGCAAGTCCGTGGTCGTGGAGCTGCGCGCCCGCGCCTGAGGCAGCTCGGATCGTCACCGCGGCCTGCTGCGGAGGAACAGCACCGGTCGGCGCGGTGTTGGCCCCGGTATGCGTATCGCCATCATCGGAGGACACGGCAAGATCGCCCTGCAGCTGGGACCCCTGCTGGCCGGGCACGACGTCGACGCGGTGGTCCGTAACCCGGACCACGGGGCGGACGTCGACGCCGCCGGCATGCGACCGGTCGTTGCAGACGTCGAGAGCATGAGCCGCGAGCAGCTCACCGAGCTGCTGCGCGGGCACGACGCCGTCGTGTGGACGGCCGGCGCCGGGGGCGGTGACCCGGACCGCACCTACGCCGTGGACCGGGACGCCGCCATCCGCTCCATGGACGCCGCCCAGGAGGCCGGCGCCGAGCGCTACCTCATGGTCAGCTACCTGGGCGCCCGGACCGACCACGGGGTGCCCGAGGACAACCCCTTCTTCGCCTACGCCGAGGCCAAGGCCGCCGCGGACGAGCACCTGCGGGCCTCGCAGCTCGACTGGACGATCGTCGCGCCGGGCGCCCTGAGCCTGGACGCCGGCACGGGTCAGATCGAGGTCATGGGCGACGGCGCCGGCACGGTCGAGGGTGCCGAGGGCCGGGACGTGCCCCGCGCCGACGTCGCCGCGGTCCTCGCGCTCGCGCTGGACCGTGACGACCTCACCGGCCGGATGATCGAGTTCCTCGGCGGGTCGACCCCGATCGCCGAGGCCTTGGACGCGGTGGCCGGCAAGGCCTGAGGCGCCCCACGCACGGCCGGGCTCGTCGGCTCGTCAGCTCTACGCTGGGCTGCCCGTCGGCTCGTCGGCTCGTCAGCTCTGCGCTCGGCCGCCCGTCGGCTGTTGTCTGTGCACGGCAAATGCAGTCTGTGCACGCGCTCGTCACCTGTGCACGGAAATGCAGCCTGTGCGTGCGGTCTACCGCGTGCACAGGCTGCACGAGACATGCACAGCCTGCATAGACGTGCACAGGCTGCGTGAGACATGCACTGCCTGCGCGGGGAGAACAGGCTGCGCGGGGGTGCACAGCCTGCGTAGACGCGCACAGCCTGAGTGAGACGCGCCCCGGAAAGGCGTGCCCGGGCATCCCCTGGCCGGCGCGCGCGGCCACCAGCCCTCAGCCCGTGGGCAGGTCCTCGAGGATCGGCGTCTTCGGCAGCGTGCGGACCCGCCGGGGGCGCCGCGACCGGGCGGGGATGAGCGAGCGCATGTGCTCGTGCTTGCCGAAGCAGAGCAGCCGGTCGCCGTCCTCGAGCACCTTCTGGCCCGAGGGGTTGGGCACGACGCGGGTGCCGCGGTGCAGGGTGAGCACCTGGATGTCCTTCTCCCACAGGCCGGAGTCCTGGAGCGCCTGCCCGACCATGTCCGAGCCGGACATGACCGCGATCTCGGCGACGCCATACCCCGTCGACACCGCGAGCCGCTGGCGCACGTCGATGTCGGGGAAGCCGGACTGGTCGGCGATGTAGTCGACGATGGCGCCGGCGACGTCGAGCTTGGTGGCGGCCTCGATGCCCTGCAGGCCCGGCGAGGAGTTGACCTCCATGACGAGCGGGCCGTCGTTGCCCTCCAACATGTCGACGCCGGCGACGCGGAGGCCCATGATGTGGGCGGCTCGGACGGCGATCTCCTCGTACTCCGGGTCCAGCTCGACGCGCTCCACCGTCCCGCCGCGGTGCACGTTGGAGCGGAACTCATCGCCCTGTGCCCGCCGCCGCATCGCCGCGACGACCCGGTCGCCGACGACGAGGGCCCGCACGTCCTTGCCCTTGGACTCCTTGACGAAGCGCTGGATGAGGACCTGCTGGTTGGTGCCGTGCAGGGTCTCGATGATCGCCTCGGCCACCTTCATCGTCGGGGCGAGGATGACCCCGATCCCCTGGGTGCCCTCGAGCAGCTTGACGACCACGGGCGCCCCGCCGACCATTTCGATGGCGTGCGGGATCTCCGCGCGGTTGCGCACGAAGGCGGTGGCCGGCATACCGATGTTGTGCCGCGACAGGATCTGGGTGGCGCGCAGCTTGTCGCGGCTGTTCATGATGCCGTTGGCGGTGTTGGGCGTGTAGACGTCCATCTGCTCGAACTGGCGCACCACCGCCGTCCCGAAGTAGGTCACCGACGCGCCGACGCGGGGCAGCACGGCGTCGTACGTCGACAGCGGCCGGCCGCGGAAGTGCAGGTCGGGTTCGTCCCCCGACAGGTCGATGCCGAAGCGCAGCGTGTCGAGCACCTTGACCTGGTGGCCGCGCTCCAGCGCGGCGGTCCGCAGCCGCTGGGTGGAGTAGGCGCGCAGCGAACGGGACAGGATGGCGAGCTTCATCGGGGCGTCCTGAGAGGATGTGCGGGTGACAGGGTCGAACCATCTCACCACAGATCGCGCCGTCGTCGGATGGCGGGAGTGGGTGCAGATCCCGCAGATCGACGTCCCGTGGATCAAGGCCAAGATCGACACCGGCGCCAAGACCTCGGCGGTCCACGCCTTCGACCTGCGCGGCTTCGACCGCGGCGGGCGCGACTGGGTGAGCTTCAGCGTCCACCCGTGGCAGGCGAGCGCGGAGGACTCGGTCGCGGTCGAGCTCCCGGTCCACGACTCGCGCTCGGTCCGCTCCTCCTCCGGGCACGAGGAGCAGAGGTATGTCGTGCTGCTCCCGTTGGTCCTCGGTGGCCGCGACGTGCGTGCGGAGGTGACGCTGACCGACCGGGACGAGATGGGCTTCCGGATGCTCGTCGGGCGGGAGGCGCTGGTGCAGGGCTTCCTCGTCGACCCGGCGCTGAGCTACGCCGGGGGCCGGCCCGACCGCGCGGTGCGGCGACGCAACTGGGGCAAGCGGTGAGCGCCGCGCGACGCACCCTGCGCCCGTCCTTCCCCATCGGCACCGTCAAGGTGCGCGCCGGCAGCCGCCGCGAGGTGTCCCTGCCGATCTCGCGCCTGGTCACCGGGGCCGAGGTGAGCCTGCCGGTCCACGTGCTGCACGGTCGCGAGGGCGGGCCGACGCTGTGGATGAGCGCCGCGATCCACGGTGACGAGGTCGTCGGCATCGAGGTGGTGCGGCGGGTGCTGGCCCGCCTCGACCCGAAGACCATCCGGGGCACCGTGCTCGCCGTGCCCATCGTCAACGTGCTCGGGGTGATGTCGGGCGATCGCTACCTGCCGGACCGGCGCGACCTCAACCGGAGCTTCCCCGGCTCGGCCCGCGGGTCGCTCGCCGGCCGGATCGCGCACCTCATGATGATGGAGGTCATCGGCCCTTCCGACGTCGGCATCGACCTGCACACCGGGGCCGACCGCCGCTCCAACCTGCCGCAGATCCGCTGCGACCTCGAGGACGAGCAGACGCGGGCGCTCGCCGAGGCGTTCGGGGCGCCGGTGGCCTACCACGCCAAGCTCCGCGACGGCTCCCTGCGGTATGCCGCCCGCGAGCGGGGCGCGCGCGTGCTCCTCTACGAGGGGGGTGAGGCCTGGCGCTTCGACGAGTGGGCGATCGTCGCCGGCGTCGACGGGGTCATGCGCGTGCTGGCGCACCTCGGGATGATCGACCCCGAGGAGGTCGTCGTGGAGCCGGCCGAGAGCCCGAGCGACATCTGCTGGCGCAGCGGGTGGGTCCGGGCGCGCCGCACCGGCATCGTGCACATGGACGTCGCGCTGGGGCAGCGGGTGAGCGAGGGGGAGAAGCTCGGTGAGCTCTTCAACTCCTTCGGCAAGCGCCTGGCGATCGTCAAGGCGGACCGCGACGGCGTCGTCATCGGCCGGGCCGAGGCGCCCCTGGTCAACCGGGGTGACGCCCTCGTCCACATCGGCGAGATCCAGTCGACCGACCGCTCCGGGCTGGACGAGGACGCCCGGGACACCGACAGCCCCTGAGGCGAGGGCATACGTGTGGACCGAGGGAGTCCGCATCCGGACGGCCCAGCGGGCGTCCTGGCCGATCTCGTGACAGACATCGACCCCGACCGGAGGCCGCCGGTGCCACTCTAGGACGTATGACGGACGCGACTGGCGAGGTGCCGTTGGCGGGCGCCGCCCGGGTAGGGCCACGGCGGGCCCTGGCCCCGGACCTGGCGCGGGGGTTCATGCTCCTGCTCATCGTGCTGGCCAACATCCCGTGGTTCCTCTACGGCGCTCAGCACGGGTTGTCGGTCGGCCACCCGGTGGGTGCGACGGGGGTGGACCGGGTGGTCCAGACCCTCATGATCATGCTCGTCGACGCCCGGGCGCTGCCGATGTTCGCGCTGCTCTTCGGCTACGGGATGGTGCAGTTCGCCCGCGCCCAGGAGTCTCGTGGGACGCCGATCGCCGGCTTCCGGGCCATGCTGCGCCGCAGGCACGTGGCGCTGGTCGTCATCGGCACGCTGCACGCGGCGCTCCTCTGGTACGGCGACGTGCTCGGGCCCTACGGCGTCCTCGGGCTGGTGCTGGTGCCGCTGCTCTTCTGGCGCAGCACCCGCACCATCAAGATCGTCCGTGGCGTGCTGGTAGGCCTGCTCGCGGTCTTCGCCGCGTTGTCGGTGGCGTCTGGCGTGGCGCTGCTGTCGGTGCCGCAGGAGTCGTGGGACACGTCGATGTGGATGCCGGTGACGACGGACGCGAACGGGATCCCGTCCTACAACGCGTCCGTCCTGCCGCGCCTGGGCGAGTACGCCTTCATCCTCGGGTTCAGCGTCTTCTCGTTCAGCGTGCCGGCCGCGATCCTCACCGGGTGGATCTGGGCACGGGAGGGGGTGCTCGACCGGCCCGCCGAGCACCTGCCCCGGCTGCGACGCACCGCGCTGCTCGGGCTGCCCCTGGCTTGGCTCGGCGGGGTGCCGCTGATGCTCGTCCACACCGGGGCCTGGCTGACCCCGGAGCTCAGCTTCATGTTCATCGGCGTCCAGATGCTCACCGGGCTCGCCGGCGGCCTCGGGTATGCCGCGGTCTTCGGCCTGGTCTCCGTCCGCCTGCAGTCCTGGTCTGGGGCGGCCGAGCGCGAGGCCGCGGGCGGGGCTGCGCCGGGGCCGGTGGCAGGGGCGTTGTCGGCCGTGGGCCGGCGCTCGCTGTCGGCCTACCTCTGGCAGTCGGTGGTCATGGCGCCGCTGATGGCGGCCTGGGGGCTCGGGCTCGGCGGCCGCATCGGGTCAGCCGGAGCGGCAGCAGTCGCGGTCCTCATCTGGCTGGCTTCCGTCGGTCTGTGTGCCTGGCTGGACCGCATCGGCCGGCCGGGCCCGGCGGAGGTGGTGCTGCGCCGGGTGACCTACGGCGGCCCAAATCCCTCCTCGCGTGCCGTGGACGCCGGGGGTCGCTGACGGGCTGGCCGCGTCAGCCGACGAAGATGCAGAAGGGGTGCCCGGCCGGATCGGCGTAGACGTACAGGGGCTCCTCCTGGTCGTCCGTGCGGTCGAAGAGCAGCTGGGCGCCCAGCTCGAGGGCCCGTCGGTGCTGCGCCTCGAGCGCTTCCCGGTCAGGGACGGTGAGGTCGAGGTGCAGCTGCATCGGCAAGTCGGGCCGCGGCCACGTCGTCCGCTCGAGGCGCTCGACCTCCTGGAAGGCCAGCGTGCGGTTGCCCTGCGCGTCGGTGAGGACCAACCAGTCTGCGTCGTCGTCACCCTCGGCCGGGGGCTCGTCCCCGGGCCGGTACTGCAGACCGATGAGGCGACGGTAGAACTCAGCCAGCTCTCGGACCTCCACGGCGTCGAGGACGGTATGCAGCAGCTGGGGGTACTCGGCCATGACCTGGAACGTAGCGGTCGTGGACGGAGGCGTCGCGTCGACCGACGTGACACAGTCGTCAGATGCGGCTGAGGGTGCACTGTCAGGAGTGGGTGCTCGGCGACCGTGGCTACGGGGTGGCGGTCGGAGACTGGTTCTCCGAGTGGTTGGTGCTGCACGGTGAGGAGAACTGGCCGGCCGCAGCGCGGAGAACCTACGACGGGGTGGTGACGCCCTTGCCGGAGTGGGAGGGACTGGGCCTTCACCAGCAGGCGCACCGGTTGGACATCGGCTCAGCCGCGGCCTACTGGGAATCGCCCGTGCGGGTGCCGCCAGGACCGACAACGGTGACCGGGGTGCTGGGACTCGATACCTACCTCGCTCCGCCCGACTGGCCCACGACGAGCGGCGTGGTGGTCCGACTGTGGACCGAGCACCGGTCCCTCGTGCAGGACCCTGCTCAGGGGGGCACGTGGGTTCCCGAGTCTGCGGACGCACTCTACGTAGAGGTCTCACGCTGCGGCGCCCTTCTCGAGAGAGGTCCAGAGCCCCACGTCCTTCGCTGGGAAGCCTGCACCGGCGTGCTGCTCGAGGTCGACGTCGAAACCCCTCAGAGTCATCGCTAGGTTGCCCTGGTGGAGGGACGCGACGAGCCGGTGCACCTGAGGTTCCGCCAGGCGGGGCCTGCGGACGTCGCCGCGGCACAGGCCGCCTACCGGCAGGTCAGCGACCACCTGGCCGCGACCGTGGACTTCCCGCACTGGCACACCGAGAACCGCCCGACCAGAGCCGAGGTCACGGGGTGGGTCGACGCGGGGGAGCTGTACCTCGCCCTCGATGAGGGGGAGGGGCGCATCGCCGGCGTCGTGGCGCTGAACCACGAGGCTCCCGACGCCTACCTGCGCGCCTCGTGGGGCGTCGAGGCATCTCCTGACCGGGTGCTCGTGGTGCACGCCCTGGCGGTGTGCCCGGACTTCCTGGGCCGGGGTGTCGCTCGTTTCCTCGTCGACGCCACCCTGCAGGTGGCGAGGGAGCAGGGGTGCCGCGCGGTCAGGCTGGACACCTACGTCGAGAACGTCGCGGCTCGTGGGCTCTACGCCCGCTGCGGGTTCACCGACCTGGGTGTTCACACCCTGCACTACGAGGGCACCGACCTCAGTCAGTTCCACCTGTTCGAGCGCGTGCTCTGAGGAGGCGCCGACCGTCGAGCCCCCCTCGATGCAGAGCGGCACCGCGCCTCGGTCTCAGTCGTCGAACACCGACCAGCAGATGTCGTTGCGCCGAGCCTGGTCCTCGATCACGAGGGCGTACAGGTGCTCAGGGACCTGGGCGCGCTGCCAGTCTCGTTCGGCACGGCGCGCGCGAGGATTGCCCGGGTATGCCGCCCGCACGGCCTTGATGGCATAGGCGGCGGCGCCGAGGTCGTGCTCGGCGACGTGCCCGACGCAGGCGGCCTGACCGGCGGCGTAGGCGGCGAGCCGTGGAGCGCCTCGCAAACCCCGGGCGGCACCCATGGCCTGTCCGCCCGCCGCCCTGGACCGCATCATCCCCAGATCCCCCGCCGCCCAGGCGCGGGCGGCGGCGATGGCGTCGCGAGGGCGGTGGTCGTCCGGGACCTGCTGCTCGAAGAGGTGTAGCACGTGGCTGGCGCAGTCCGCTGCCCACAGGGCGAGGAGGGCGTGGTCGGCGTCGGTGAGGAGCCCCCCACGTCTGACCGTGACGAGTCGAGGGTCACGCACCCGGGGGAGGATCACCGGCCCATCCTGGCACCAGGGTTCTGATAGCGACACCGACTCCCACGGGCGGGCTCGGGCGTCTCGACCGGTCACCCTGCGACTGGACCTGGCGTGTCCCGCGTTGGTCGGGCTCCTCGTGGACGACCGGGTCCTCAGGACGATCCGATGGTCGGGTAGGCCGGGACCGTCCCGGCCCTCCACCGCGCGTCTCAGCCGAGCACGTCCTCCACGGTGACCGACTCCATACCGAACGCCTCACCGACGGCCCCGTAGGTGAGGCTGCCGGCGTGCGTGTTGAGGCCCTTCGCCAGGGCCGCGTTGTCGCGCAGCGCCTGCTCCCAGCCCTTGTCGGCGAGCTGCACGGCATACGGGAGGGTCGCGTTGGTGAGCGCCCAGGTGGAGGTGTGGGGGACGGCGCCCGGCATGTTGGCGACGCAGTAGTAGAGCGAGTTGTGGACGGGGAAGGTCGGCTCGGCGTGCGTGGTAGGGCGCGAGCCCTCGAAGCAGCCGCCCTGGTCGATGGCCACGTCCACGAGCACCGAGCCCGGCTTCATCGTGGCGACCATGTCGTCGGTGACGAGCTTGGGCGCCTTGGCGCCGGGGATGAGGACCGTGCCGATGACCATGTCGGCGTCCGCGACCAGCTGGGTGATCGTCAGGTTGTTGGACGCCAGCTGCTTGACCTGGTTGTCGAAGCGCCAGAAGAGGGTGCGCAGCTTGTCGAGGTCGGTGTCGAGGATGGTGACGTCGGCGCCCATGCCGAGCGCGATGTTGGCCGCGTTCTGCCCCGCGACACCGCCGCCGAGGACGAGCACCTTGGCGTTGGCGACGCCCCCGATGCCGCCCATGAGGACGCCGCGGCCGCCCTGCGCCTTCATCATCGTGTGCGCCCCGACCTGCGGCGCGAGGCACCCGGCGACCTCGGACATGGGGTAGAGCAGCGGCAGCATCCCGCTGTCGAGCTGCACCGTCTCGTAGGCCACGGCCGTCGTGCCCGCCTCCACCAGCCGCCGGGTCAGCGGCTCGTCCGCCGCGAGGTGCAGGTAGGTGAAGAGCAGCAGGTCGTCGCGGAGGTAGGCGTACTCGCTCTCGATCGGCTCCTTGACCTTGAGCACCATCTCGCCGGCCGCCCACGTCGCGTCCGGCCCGTCGACGATCGTGGCGCCCTGCGCGACGTACTCCTCGTCGCTGATCGAGGACCCGAGCCCCGCTCCCTGCTGCACGAAGACCTCGTGCCCACGGCGCACCAGCTCGTGCACCCCCACGGGGGTGATGGCCACCCGGAACTCGTTGTTCTTGACCTCGGTCGGCACGGCGATCTTCATGGGGCCACTATGCCGTCCTCGCAGGTCCGCCGCATCCCGCCCCCGCGCGAGGTCGCCACTGTCGGGGCGCCGATCTAGGGTCGACGTATGACCTCGGCACCGGTGACGACATGACCGCCCTGCTCTGGCTGCGCCGCGACCTGCGCCGCGGCGACCACCCCGCGCTCCTCGCCGCCCGGGACGCGTCCGACGACGGCAGGGTCTGCGTGCTCTTCGTCGTCGACCCCTACCTCTGGGAGCGCGGCGGCCCGGTGCGTCGCGCCTGGCTGGCCGCGAGCCTCGAGGCCGCGCAGGAGGACTTCGAGGGGCGCCTCGTCGTCCGGCACGGCGACCCCGCCAAGGTCGTGCCCGCCGTAGCCCACGAGGTCGGGGCCGGTTCGGTGCACGTCACCCGCGAGGTCACCCCCTCCGGGAGGCGGCGCGACCAGGAGGTGCAGGACGCGTTGGCCGACAAGGACGTCGAGTGGGTCGAGACCGGCACCCCGTACGCCGTCGGCCCCGGCCTGGTGCGCAACGGCTCGGGCGACCCCTACAAGGTCTACACCCCCTTCCACCGCGCGTGGCGCGAGCACGGGTGGCCCGAGCCCGCGGCATACCCCCGCTCCCTGGACCTCGTCGACGTCGACAGCCACCAGAAGGCGCTCGACATGCTGGACACGGCGCTGCGCGAGGACGACCTGCCGCAGATGCCCGAGGCGGGGGAGAAGGCGGCGCTGGCCCGCTGGCGCGACTTCCGCGACGAGGCGCTGGACGACTACGACGGCGACCGCGACAAGCCGGCGGTCGACGGCACGAGCCGGCTGTCGGCCTACCTCAAGATCGGCGCGATCCACCCGCGGACGATCCTGGCCGACCTCGCCGACAAGCGCTCGCAGGGTGCACAGACCTTCGAGCAGGAGATCGCCTGGCGCGAGTTCTACGGCGACGTCCTCGCCGAGAACCCCCGCAGCGCCTGGCACGACCTGCGCGACGCCCTGCCCGGTATGCGCTACGACGAGCCGCAGGACGCGATCCAGGCGTGGAAGGACGGGCGCACCGGCTACCCGATCGTCGACGCGGGGATGCGGCAGCTGCGCGAGGTCGGCTGGATGCACAACCGGGTGCGGATGATCACCGCGAGCTTCCTCACCAAGGACCTGCACGTCTGGTGGCCGACCGGGGCCCGGTGGTTCCTCGACCGGCTCGTCGACGGCGACATCGCGAGCAACAACCACGGCTGGCAGTGGGTCGCCGGGACGGGCACCGACGCCTCGCCGTACTTCCGCGTCTTCAACCCGGTCACCCAGGGCGAGAAGTTCGACCCGAGCGGTGACTACGTGCGGCGCTGGGTGCCCGAGCTGCGCCACCTCTCCGGCAAGGCGGCGCACCAGCCGTGGAAGGCCGACGACGGCTACGACCACGACTACCCCCAGCCCATCGTCGACCACGCCGAGGAGCGCAAGGAGGCGCTGAGCAGGTATGACGCCGCACGCCGCTGAGCGCCACCCCGCCGGTCGGCGGGATGGCGCTCAGGAGGGTCGGCCGCGGGCGGGCAGGTAGCTGGCGCAGGCCCTGGGCCGCGGGCGGGCCGGACGGGCGCGTCCAGGAGGACGGCTCAGTAGACGGTGTAACCGCCGTCCACGACGAGGACCGAGCCGGTGACGAAGCTGGACGCGTCCGAGGCGAGGAAGACCATCGCACCGCCGAGCTCGTCGGGTGTGGCGTAGCGCTGCATGGCCGAGTCCTCGATCCACATCCGGCGGAACTGCGGCTCGTCCACGGGGGACATGTCGGTCTTGATGTAACCGGGCGCCAGGGCGTTGACCCGGACCCCCTTGGGCGCCCACTCGGCCGCCAGCGACCTCGTGAGCTGGTGGACGGCCGCCTTGGAGGCGTTGTAGGCCGGCTGGAACTGCGGGCGGTTGACGATCATGGCGGAGATCGAGCCGACGTTGACGATGGTGCCGGAGCCGCGTTCGACCATCTGCGCGCCCACGGCCTGCGACATCCGCCACAGGGCCGTCACGTTGGTGTCGAGCACGTGCGTCCACTCCTCGTCGGTCACCTCGAGGGCGGGCCGGTGGATGCAGGCGCCGGCGTTGTTGACGAGCACGTCGATCTGGCCGGCCTTCGAGGTGGCCTCGTCCACGACGGAGCTCACCCCCTGGGTGGTGGTGAGATCGCCGAGGACGACCGTGGCGGTGCGACCGAGGGCGCGGATGTCGCCGGCGACCTCCTCCGCCAGCTCGGCGTCGCGACCGTGCACGACGATGTCGGCCCCCGCCTCCGCGAGGGCGGTGGCGAAGGCGCGGCCGAGACCACGGGTGGCGCCGGTCACGAGGGCGGTGCGCCCGGCGAGGGAGAACTGGTCGATGACGGTCATGGGACCTTCCGGGTCAGGGTGGGTGGGGTGGGGTGGGGCCGGGGGCGGGGCGGGATGCGCCCCGCCCCCGGGGTCGGTCGGCGGTCAGCCGTCGATGAGGCCGGCCTCGGTGTAGAGGTCGATGTACTCCTGCACGTTGTCCTGCGTGATGACCGGGTTGCCGATGTCGACGTTGACCTCGTCCTCGGCGCCGGTGAGCAGGTCGTGGACGGTGCTCATGTTGAGCTCCGCGAGCTCCGAGGCGTCCTGCAGGGTGGTGGCGGTCATGAGACCGTCCTCGATGAGCAGCGTCGCCTCGGGGGTGCCGTCGACACCGTAGGCGAGGATGTCGTCGTAGGCGGAGTCACCGCGCACGGCCTCCAGGGCGCCGGCGGCCATGTTGTCGTTCATCGAGATGATCGCGTCGATCTCGCCGTTGGCGAGCACCCAGTCCTCCATGAGCGTGAGGGCCTCGTCCTTGTTCCAGTTGGCGATGTCCTCCGCGACGATCTCGACGTCCGGACGCTCGGCGAAGAAGACCTCCTCCCAGGCGTTGCGGCGCTCGGTGGAGTGGAAGTTGCCACCGGGGCCGTTGAGCACGACGACGCGCGCGTTCTCCGGGATCTCCTCGACGGCGAGCTCCGCGACGCCGGCGCCCTGGTCGTACGGGCTGGCGTCGACCGAGCTGGCACCCTCGATGTCGTCGACCCTCGGGTTCGTCGTGATCGTCACGATGTCGGCGTCGACCGACTGCTGGATGTAGGGCCGCTGCGCCTCGCCGTTGTTGGCCTGCACGATGATCGCGTCGTAGTTGTTGGCGATGGCGTTCTCGATCTGGGTGTTCTCGATCTCGTCGTTGGCCTGGCCGTCGAAGACGTCGAGCGTGATGTCGTCGTAGGTGTCGGCCTCCGACTGCATCTCGTTGGCCAGCCAGGCGGCGAAGGAGTCCACCTGGGCGCGGGCGATGTAGGCGACGCGGTAGCTCTCGCCGTCGCCCTCGGAGCTGCCGTCGTCACCGCCACCCGAGCAGGCCGTGACGGCGAGGGCGGCGGTGGCGAGACCGATGGTCAGGTACGTGCGGGAAAGGTTCCTCACGTTCTTCTCCTTTGATGAAGGTGTGGTTCAGGGGTTCAGGGGTTCACGGGACGGGTCGGGTCGCAGTCGAGACGTCGGTGGCTACGGCGACACCCCCTTGCCCTGGCGACCGGAGGCGGTGCCGGACCCGGCGGGTACCGGTGCCTCCCCCGAGGCCGGGGGCTGGCCGTCGGCCTCGCCGTCGTTCTTGAGGATCACGGTCTTGCGCTTGCCGCGCTTGGACCACACGTCATACGCGACGGCGACGGCGATGATGACGCCCATGACGATCTGCTGGACGTAGGAGCCCACGCCGGTCAGGTTCATGATGTTGCCCAGCACGCCGACGATGAGGGCCCCGGCCAGCGTGCCGGCCGTCGTCCCGATGCCGCCGGAGAAGCTGGTGCCACCGATGATCGGGGCGGTGATCGCCTGCAGCTCGTAGCCGACACCGGCGTTGGGCAGGCCGGCGTTGACCCGGGCCATGAAGATGACGCCGGCGAAACCGACGAGCACGCCGTTGACGATGAAGGCCTGGTACTTGACCCGCTCGACGGCGATCCCCGCGGCCCGGGCCGCCTCCTCGTTGCCGCCCACCGCGTACAGCGACCGGCCGTAGCGGGTCTGGCTCATGAGGTACCAGACGATGACGGTGATGATGACGAGGAAGAGCGTCGGCAGGGGGATGGGCCCGAGCGAGCCCTGACCGAGGACGACGAAGTCACCGAGCTGCAGGACGTTCTGGCCCTGGGTGAGCTGGAGGACCGCGCCGCGCGCGATCATCATCATCCCAAGGGTGACGATGAAGGCCGGCGTGCGCAGCGTGGCGACGAGGAACGCGTTGACCAGGTTGCAGGCGACACCGACGACGATGCCGGCGAGGATCGCGAGCAGCATGCTGCTCGTGTCCTTATAGACGATGACCGACACCACGCCGGCGAAGGCCATGACCGCGCCCGCGGAGAGGTCGATCATCCCGGCGATGATGAGCGTCATCGCGCCGTAGGCGAGGATCGTGATCACGGCCACCTGGCGGAGCACGTTCGTGACGTTGTTGGTCGTCATGAAGTTCTCGCTGAGGAAGCTCGCCACGACGACGACCGCCCCCAGGATCAGGAAGATCGAGTAGCGGCCCGTGTCGAGGGCCTTGAGTCGTGCCAGCATGGTCATACCACCTCGGAGTCGTTCATGGCGTGGGTGAGGATCGTTTCCTGGGAGTACTGATCGGGGGTGAGCTCGGCCGTGAGCCGGCCGGCCGCCATCACGTAGATGCGGTCGCACATCCCGATGAGCTCGGGGAGCTCGGAGGAGATCATGAGGATCCCGCGGCCCTGACGGGCGAGCTGGGTCATGATCTTGTAGATCTCGAACTTGGCACCGACGTCGATGCCGCGGGTCGGTTCGTCGAGGAGCAGCACCTTGGGCTCGGCGATGAGCCACCGGGCGAGCAGGACCTTCTGCTGGTTGCCGCCGCTGAGGGAGGAGATGCGGGTCTCGCTGCTGGGAGCCTTGACCGAGAGCCGGTCGAAGTACTCCTTCGCGATCGTCTCTTCCTCCCGCCGGCGGGTGAAGCCGCCACGGATGACCTTGCGCAGGCTGGCCAGCGTGGCGTTCTGCTTGATGCTCATCTGCGGGATGATCCCGACGAGCCGGCGGTCCTCGGAGAGCATGACGACGCCCTGGTCGATGGCGGCCTTGGGGCTGCGCAGGCGGACCGCCTGGCCGTCGACCTCGATCTCGCCGGCGTCCAGCGTCTCCAGCCCGAAGATGGCGCGCACCACCTCGCTGCGCCCGGCCCCGATGAGGCCGGCCAGGCCGACGATCTCGCCCTTGCGGACCGACAGGCTGATGTCCTCGAAGAGCTGGGAGTTCGACAACCCGCGTGCCTCGAGCACCGTGTCGCCGATCTCGGCGTGCTCCTTGGGGTAGGACTGGTGGTCCAGGTCGCGCCCGACCATCTGCGCGATCACCGTCTCCGGCCCGATCTCGGAGGCCGGCTGGCTGCTGACCACCGTGCCGTCGCGGAGGACGGTCACGTCGTCGGCGAGCTCGAAGACCTCGTCCATCTTGTGGGAGATGTAGATGATCGCCTTGCCCTCGGCGCGCAGCCGACGGATCTTGGCGAACAGCGAGGCCACCTCGCGGTGGGCGATGGCCGAGGTCGGCTCGTCCATGATGAGCACGTCGGCGTCGTGGTAGACGGCGCGCAGGATCTCCAGCGTCTGGATCTCCGAGACGGTGAGGCTGCCCAGCTTGCGGTTGACCGAGTAGTCCAGGCCCTCCTCGGCCAGCAGCCGACGGGCCTCGCGCCGCATGTGCGCCCAGTCGACCTTGCCGAACCGCGTGGGGAGACGCCCGATGAAGAAGCTCTCCGCGATGGTCATGTCCGGCACGTAGTTGAGCTCCTGGGAGATCATGGCGATCCCCTTGGCGCGGGCCTCGATGGGGTTGCGCACCCGCACCGGCTCGTCGTCGATGCGCATCTCCCCGGTGTCGGGGGAGTAGATGCCGTTGATGATCTTCATGAGCGTCGACTTCCCCGCGCCGTTCTCGCCGCAGAGGGCGTGCACGGTGCCGGGGCGCACCGTGAAGGTGACGTCCTGCAGGGCCATGACGCCGGGGAAGGACTTGCTCACCCCCGTCACGGTGAGGCGCGGGGTCTCGCTCGCGACAGCCGCGCTCACCGGTCCCCCTGGGCGGCGGCGACCGGGTCCTCCACGCGACCGACGCCGGGCAGGACGATGCGCTTGAGGCTGTCCTGCGAGCCGTCACCCGACAGCGCCTCCTCCACCTGCTCCAGCCCGAAGACGTGGGTGATGAGGGAGTCGAGCTCGACCTGGCCGCTGCGGACCAGCTCGCGGGCGATGGGCCAGGTGCCGGTGTAGCGGAAGATGCCGGTGACGTTGAGCTCGCGCATGGCCACGTCGGGCACCGAGAGCGGGATCTCGTCGGCGCTCCCGACGAGCACCACGGTGCCGCCGGGGCGGGTCGCGCGGATGCCCGAGCTGATGGCGGGGATGGCTCCGGTGGCGTCGACGAAGACGTGTGCGTCCAGGCCCTCGAGGGGCTCCTGCCCCGGGTCGACCACGCGGGTCACGCCGTAGCGGGTCGCCAGCTCACGGCGGGCGGGGTTGATGTCGGTGAGCACGACCTCCGCGGCGCCGTACGCGCGGGCCACCTGGGCGGTGATGATGCCGATGGGGCCACCTCCCGCGATGAGGACGCGGTCACCGACCTTGATGCCGCCCTTCTGCGCGGCCGCGATGCCGACCGACAGCGGCTCCAGCAGGGCGCCCGCGTGGTCGCTGATGGAGTCGGGCAGCGCGAAGGCGAAGTCGGCCTGGATGACGACGTACTCGCAGAACGCCCCGTCGACCGGTGGGGTGGCGTAGAACTCCATCGACGGGCACAGGTTGTAGTCCCCGGCCTTGCAGAAGTCGCAGACCCGGCACGGGCGCTGCGGCTCCACGGCAACCCGCTCGCCGACCCGGCCCGCGTCGACGTCGCTGCCGACCGCCACGATCGTGCCGCTCAGCTCGTGGCCCAGGATCAGGGGCTCCTCGACGACGTACACGCCGATGCGACCGTGCTCGTAGTAGTGGACGTCCGACCCGCAGACGCCGACGCTCGCGACCTTGACGAGCACCTCGTCCGGCGCGGGCTGGGGGACGGGGCGCTGCTCCAGCACGATGGACCCGACGCCCGTCAGCACGCTGGCGGTCATCTCGGCGGGAAGGGTGGGGGTGTCACTCATGTCGTCTCCTCGGTGGTGGGATGTCGGCAGGGTCAGAAGGTGGTGCCGTCGGCCTGCAGGGAGGCCAGGCGTTCGTAGCGTTCGACGAGGCCGGCGGCTCGGTCGTCGCGGGGATGGTCGGTCGTCACGGTGCCCGGCTCCCAGCGACGCGTCATGTCGGCCACGGTCTCGCCGTGGACGAGTGCCGCGGCCTGCACCGCGGCGCCACGGGCGGTCGCCTCGGGCGCGTCCACGGTGATGGTGTCGGTCCCCGAGAGGTCGGCGATCACCTGCCGGTAGGCGGCTGATCGCGCACCGCCGCCGAGGACGATCGAGCGTCCGCCGCCCGGCACCCCGAAGTCGGCGATGCGGCGCGCGCCGCGCCACAGGCCGAGCACGACGCCCTCGACCGCGGCCAGCGCCAGCTGCTCACGAGTGAGATCGCCCGTCAGCCCGGCCAGCATCCCGCGCGCGTGCGGGAGGCGGGGCGACCGTTCACCGTCGAGGAAGGCGGCGAGCACCGGCCGGTGGGGTGTCACAGGAGCGGCGAGCGCGAGCTCGCCGAGGGTGGCGTGGTCGACGGCCAGCAGGCTGGCGACGGTGTCGGTGACCTTGGTCGCGTTGAGGGTGCAGACGAGGGGCAGCCAGTGCCCGGTGACGTCCGCCACGCCGTCGATCTCGCCCGAGACGTCGTGGACCGGCCCCCCGGAGTGGGCGATGACGACGCCGGAGGTGCCGAGGCTGTATGCCCGGTCGCCGGGGCGCAGCCCTACTCCCTGCGCGGCAAGGTGCTGGTCGCCACCGCCCGGGGCGACGACGGCCCCGGCGGGGATGCCGAGCGCCGCCGCGGCCTCCTCGGTGACGCGACCGGCGGCCTCCTCGGGCTGCAGCACGTGCGGCAGGGTGGCGGCCCAGTCCCGTTCCCCCACGAACTCCTCGAGGAGGTCCGGACGCCACCGACCGGTGTCCGAGGAGTAGTAGCCGGTGCCCGAGGCGTCGGAACGGTCGGTGACGTGCTCGCCGGTGAGGCGGAAGGTCAGCCAGTCGTGCGGCACGTGCAGCCGGTGCGCCCTCGCGATCGAGGAGGACTCGTGCTCGGCCAGCCACGCCAGCTTGGTGATGGTGATGGCGGCCGAGGGGAGCAGGCCGACCTGGTTGGCCCACCAGGCCGCGCCGCGCGAGTCGAGCATGGAGCGGGCCTGCGGTGCCGAGGTGGTGTCGTTCCAGAGCTTCGCGGGTCGCACCACCTCGCCGGCGGCGTCGGTGAGGACCATCCCGTGGCACTGGGCGCCGACGCTCACGCCGACCACCTCGGCGGGGGCGTCCAGCGCGGCGAGAGCCTGCCGCGAGGCCTCGGCCAGGGCCGCCCACCACCGGTCCGGGTGTTGCTCGCTCACCGGAGGGCTGGTGCGGGGGTGCGCCGCCCGCCCCTGAGCCCGCAGCACGCCGCTGTCGACGTCACGGAGCTCGACCGTGCAGGACTGGGTGGAGCTGTCGACGCCCATGACGACGGCGCTCACGAGAGACCCCCAGGGGCGGGCTCGGCGAGCCGCAGGAGCGGCAGGTCGTCGGGCAGCTGCTCGCGCATGCCGACGGCACCTGCCGGGTGCGTGCGCATGAACTGCTCCCAGGTGTAGCCGCGGGCGCGCATGACGACCTCGGCGAGGGCGTCGCCGTAGGCGGACTGGGCCAGCGTGATGCCGGTGGCGATGACCCCTCCGATGTCGGCGTCGCTCGGGACGGTGACCAGCAGGGTGAGGTCGGCCCGCCGGGCGAGGTCGCTGTCGGCGCGACCGGTCATCGCGATGACCTTCGCGCCGTGCGACCGCGCGATCTCGGCGGTCTGCACCACCTCGTGCGAGGAGCCGCCGTGCGAGACGAGCAGCATGAGGTCCTCCTCGGTGATCGCGCCGGAGGCGCCGTGGAGGCTGTCCATCGGGGCGAGGAAGAGCGCCGGGGTGCCGGTCACGGAGAGCACGTGCGCCATGCGGCGCGCCACCGCGCCGGACGTGCCGGATCCGCCGACGAGGACCTTGCCGGTGCATCCCAGCAGAGTGGCGGCGGCACGCTCGAAGGTCTCGTCCAGCCGGGGTGCGAGACGGTGGATGGCGTCGGCCTCGGAGAGCAGGCGGGCACGCGCGACTCCCAGCACGTCGTCGTCGACAGTCACGGGTCGGAAAACTCCTTCGTCAGGGCGCGCGAGTGCTCACCTGAGCAATGGCTAACGCATCTGAGCGTAAGCGGCGCGGAGACTTCATTTCATCCAGATTTCACATCTGTGACCAGAATGTGACTAGTATGCTCAGGTGAGCAAAGATGCCCAGGAGATCGCGGCCAGCGACCGCATCCTCATGGCCCAGGTCGCGCGGCTGAGCTACCTCGAGGACCGACCGCACACCGAGATCGGCCGCGAGCTCGGGATCTCGAGGTTTAAGGTCGCCCGCTACCTCGCCCGGGCGCGCGAGGAGGGGGTCGTCACCATCACCATCAAGGACGTCGGACTGCCCGACCCGGGTCTGTCGACCCGGCTCGCAGATGCCCTCGGCCTGAAGGAGTGCGTCGTCATCCGCTCGCACGGCGACCAGGACGACGTGCGCCAGCAGGTCGGTGCGGCGGCCGCCGAGCTGCTCAGCTCCACCGTCCGGGAGGGCGAGGTGCTGGGCATGACCTGGGGTCGCACGCTGACGTCGACGACCAGCCAGCTCACCCGGCTGCCCCGGGTGACCGTGGTGCAGCTCACCGGCTTCGTCAGCGGAGACCTCGGGGCCTCGCCGATCGAGATCGTGCGCCACACGGCCCAGCGGGTCGGTGGCAGCGTGCGTCCCATCTTCTCCCCGCTCTTCGTCCAGGACGCCGACACCGCGGAGAACCTCAAGCAGCACCCGGACATCGCGATGGCGATGAACCTCTTCCCGGCCGTGACCACCGCCATCCTGTCGTTCGGCAGCTGGGACCCGCCCATCACGCAGGTGCGTGAGGTCCTGCCGCCGGAGGAGGTGGAGCGGTTCGTGCGGATGGGGTGCGTGGCCGACATCGCCGGCATCCTGGTGCGCGCCGACGGGGAGCTCGTGGACCCGGAGTTCCAGCGGCGGTGCGTCTCCATCTCCTACGACCAGCTCACGGCCGTGCCCCGGGTCATCGGGGTCGCGGGCGGGCCGGAGAAGGCGGACGCCCTCCGGGCGGTCGTCCGGGCAGGTCTCATCACGAGCGCGGTCGTCGACCACGAGCTCGCCGAGGCGGCGCTGGCGGGCCTCGATGGGTGACGGCTCGGCCCCCGCACTGGTCGCAGGCTCGCTCTGGTCGGTGCCTGCCGACAAGCAGGTGCCGGCGGTGCTGGCCCGCCGTCCCGCAGGCCTGCGGCGTCTGCACTGGGACACCACGGACGGCAGGTTCGCGGCGCCCGGTGGGTTCGGCCCGGCCGAGGCGGCCCGCATCTCCGAGGCCACCGGCACCGAGGCGGAGGCGCACGTCATGGCTCACCACCCGAGCGCGGTGGTCGACGCCTGGGCCGACGTGTGCGGCACCGTCTTCGTCCACGCCGAGTCGCAGGACTGGCAGGGCGCGACGCGCCGCCTCGAGCGTCGCGGCACCCGCCCCGGGCTCGCCATCTCCCCGGGGACGTCGGTCGACGTCGTCCCGGACGGCATGGCGGTGCTGGTGATGTCGGTCGTGCCGGGCCGCGCTGGCACGGCGTTCGACCTGGGCGCGCTGGTCAAGGTCGCGCGGCTGCGCGACCGCGACCCGCACCGCCCGATCGGCCTGGACGGCGGCGTGCGCCGCGAGCACGCGGACCGGGCGCTCGCCGCGGGGGTCACCTGGATGGTGGTTGGCACCGACCTGTTCTCCGACGACGGCGCCGCCCGCTGGGGCGACCTGCTGACGAGGGTCAGCCCTCCAGGCGCGCCAGCTCCTCGTCGGTCAGCCGCAGGTCGGCGGCCGCGGCCGAGTCCGTGACCGACTGGGGACGCTTGGCCCCGGGGATGGGGATGACGACCGGCGACTGGGCCAGCTCCCAGGCGAGCGCCACCTGCTGCGGGCTGGCGCCACGCTCCTGCGCGACCTCGGCGAAGGCCGGGTGGTGCTCGGCCAGCTGCTTGGCGTCGTTGAGCCCGCCCAGCGGTGACCAGGGCAGGAAGGCGAGGCCCAGCTCGGCGCACACCTCGATCTCGGGGTAGCTGCTGCGGAACTTCGGGCTGAACTGGTTCTGCACGCTCACCAGCGCGTCCCCGAGCACGGCGTGCGCGGCGCGGATCTGCGCGGGGTCGGCGTTGGACAGTCCGACCATGGCGACCTTCCCGGAGTCGGCGATCTCCTTGAGCGTCGCGAAGACCTCCTCGTCCGGGGTGTCCGGGTCGGGCCGGTGGTGCTGCCACAGGGCGATCTGCTCGACCCCGAGCCGGTCGAGGCTGGCGTCGACCGTGGAGACGAGGTAGGCGTGGCTGCTGTCGGTCTCCCAGGCGCCGCCGTCGGTGCGCACGTGCCCACCCTTGGTCGCGAGCAGCACCTGGTCGCGCACGTCCAGCTCGTCGAGCAGCGAGGCGATGAGGCGCTCGTTCTCCCCCTGGGCGCCGGCACCCTTGTCGCCCGGGCCGTAGGCGTCCGCGGTGTCAAACAGGGTCACCCCCGCGTCCAGCGCCGCGCGCACCGTGTCGAGCAGCTGCTCGCGGGGCTGCTCCCCGCTCTGGTCGAAGGTCATCAGCCCGAGGCCGATCGCGCCGACCTGGTGCTCGCCGACGGTGGGGTTGCCGATAGTCCGTGTGTGCATCCCTCGAGCGTATGCCGGTGGCCGCCCGGGCGCTCAGCCAGTCACCGCGGCGTGGCCTCAGTCGGTGAAGGCCTTGGCCAGGGCGATCATCCGCGCCCGGAAGCCGTCGGAGGCGGGCGCGTACGGCGCGGCCCACACCGCGTTGAGCACCAGCCGGACGAAGGTCCAGGCGCGCACCCGGTCCTCGTCCAGGCCGGCCGCCTCGGCGACGACGTCGGCGCGCAGCCGGGCGTGAATGCGCAGGTTGCTCGCCCGGGCGGCCTCCTCGGCGCGGTTCCAGACGACCGGCGCGACGGCATACGCCCACTCTCCGGCGACCGGCTTGGGGTCGATCGCCAGCCAGTCGCCACGGTCCGACGCACCTGGCAGCGGCGCGAGGACGTTGAGGTCGTGCAGGTCCTCGTGCACCAGCGACGGCGGGCCGGGTGAGGCGAGCAGGTCGGGCAGGGTCCCGGCCGCCTGCTCGGTGAGCCGCCGGGGGACGCTCGGGGTGGGGCGGGCGAGCTGCTCGGCCCACCGCTGCGCCTTCGTCGCCACCGCGTCGATCCGCGGCAGGGCCGGCTGGTCCAGCTCGCGCATCAGCAGGCCGACGACCTCGCACGCCTCGAGCAGCGGCCGCTCGCGCAGGCACCGGTCCGCGTCCAGACCCTCGAGGAGCAGCGCGGAGGAGGAGGGTTCCGCGGCCAGCAGACGGACGGCACCCCGGCCGTCCCAGGCCCGCAGCGCCAGGTGCTCGTGGCGGGACTCGGCGTGCGGCCAGGTCACCTTGAGCGCCGCCGTCTCCCCGGTGTGCCGTCGCACCGGCACCACGAGCGCGCACTCGCCGTGCCGGCTGGCCCCGGTGACGCTCAGCCGCCAGTCGGCGAGCAGCCGGTGGACCAGCCCGGGCAGGTCGTCGAGCCAGCTGGCGCCGTCGACGGCACGGGGCAGCCCGGCCCGGTCGGGCAGCGCACCCAGCACCTCGTCGGCGGGCCGGTCGCGGACCAGGTCGGCGAAGGCGGCGGGGATGAGGTCGGGCACCGGCCCACCCTAGGTCGCCCGCCCGGCTCAGTCCTCCGCGCTCCGCGCGCCCTTGCGCGAGATCATCTCGCGTCGCTGCTCGGGGGTCAGCGCGGCGAGCTGTTCGACCACCTCGAGCGGGTGCCCCTTGACCTCCGGTGCCGCCGCGACGGGCACGATCGTGTGGACGACGCGGTCGGCATACACGTGCACGACGTTGACGGACTGGTGCGCGTCGATCGCCGAGGTGAAGCGACCGAGCGGCGCCGGGTCCTCGAGGTAGCACGTCGCCGCGGCCACGCTCACCGGGATCCCGGCGAAGGTGGAGTGCGAGGAGAAGTGGAAGTGCCCGCCGAGGATGCTGACGACGTCGCTGCCCTCCAGCACGGCGGCCAGCCGGTCCTGGTCGAGCAGCTCGATGATGGCGGCGGCGGGCACCATCGGCACCGGGATCGGCGGGTGGTGCAGCGCCAGGATCGTGCCGTGCTCGGCGGGCGTGGCGAGCACCTCGGCCAGCCAGTGCAGCTGCTCCTCGCGCAGCTCGCCGTGGTGGTAGCCGGGCACCGTCGTGTCGAGGGAGACCACCCGCAGGCCGCCGACGTCGTAGACCGCGTCCTGCGGCTCGTCGACCCCGGCCTCGCGACCGAAGAGCTCGGCGGCGTAGACCGTGCGCTCGTCGTGGTTGCCCATGACCCAGACGACCTGCGCGCCCAGGTCGGTCGCGAGCGGCTCCGTCATCGCCCGGAGCTCGCGGTATGCCCCCGCCTCGCCCTGGTCGGCGAGGTCGCCGGTGACCACGATCGCGTCCGGCGCGGGGTCGAGCCGGGTGAGCCGCTCGAGGGCCTCCCGGGCGTGGGCGGTGGTGTCGATGGCGCCGAACTGGCGGGCACCGTCGCCCAGCAGGTGGGTGTCGCTGACGTGCGCGACGGTGCGCAGGGGGGCCGGGTACTGGCCGAACAGGGGTGTGCTCACGCCGCCAATGTATGCCGTGCGCGGCCCACGTCGACCCGGCGCCACGACCCCAGGTCGTCAGCCCGGGTCAGCCCGGGGTCAGCCCGGGGTCAGCCCGGTCAGCCCAGCACCGCGAGCGCGGCGAGCAACCCGGCCACCTGGGTGAGCACCGCCGTGGCGCCGAGCACGTCCCCGGTGGCCCCGCCGAGCATCCGGTCCGCCCACACCTCGACGAGCCACGGGGTGGTGAACGCGGCGAGCAGGACGGCCAGGGCGACCCACGCCCCCACCGGCCAGAGCAGCACCGTCGACAGCGCGCCCAGGACACCGGCCACCAGGACCTGGCCGGGCAGCAACCCGCGCACGAGCGGCCCCGCGGTCCCCTCCGGCCGGGCCGAGGGCAGCCGCAGCGCCACGGGGAGCATGGCCGAGCGCGAGAGAGCGCCGACCGAGGCGAGGACGGCGACGACACCCCACCCGTCGAGCGCCCCCAGCAGCGCGTGCACCGCGGCGACCTGCAGCAGCAGCGCCAGCACGACCGCCGCCGCGCCGTAGACCCCGACGGCGTGGTCCTTCATGATGCGCAGCCGGGTGGCCCGGTCGTGCCCGCCGCAGCCGTCGGCGCAGTCCGCCAGGCCGTCCAGGTGCAGCGCCCCGGTGAGCAAGACCTCGACGAGCACGGCGAGGGTCGCCGCCACGAGCGTCGGCAGCAGCAGGTGGCCGGACCAGGCGACGAGACCCACGACCGCCCCGACCCCGGCGCCCACCACGGGGAACGCCCACGCGGCGCCGGCCAGGTCGAAGCCCTGACGCGCCGGCACCGGCACCCGGGTGAGGAAGCTCGTCGCGTCCCGCAGCCCGCCGATCATCGGTCGTCAGCCGCCGTGCGGCGGCGCGCCGTCGGGTGCACCGAGGGGCGGCGCGTCGTCGGGCGCGGCGTCGTCCCGCCCGAGGTCGGCCAGGTCGCCCATGTCCTGCAGCAGCGCCAGGCTGGAGCGGACGAGCGGGATCGCCAGGGCCGCGCCGCTGGCCTCCCCGAGCCGCATCTCCAGGTCGAGCAGCGGGGTCAGCCCCATCTCCTGCAGCTGCATGGTGTGGCCGGGCTCGGTGGAGCGGTGCGCGGCGATCATGGCGTCCGCCGCGGCCGGGGCCAGCCGCCAGGCCACCAGGGCGCCTGCGGTGCTGATGAAGCCGTCCAGCAGCGCGGGCACCTGGCGCGAGGCGCAGCCGAGGGCCACCCCCGCAAGCGCGGCGATCTCCAGCCCGCCCATGGCGGCCAGCACGTCCCACGGGTCCTCGACGTCCTCGTGCCGCGCCAGCACGGCGTCGACCATCTCGACCTTGTGCGCGAGCGCCTCGCCCTCCACGCCGGTGCCGGCCCCGACGACGCGGGCCGGGTCGCGGTCGAGGATGGCGGAGGTCAGGACGCTGGCGGTGGTCGTGCTGCCGATCCCCATCTCGCCGAGGGCGATGAGGTCGGCGCCACCCTCGATGAGCTCCTCGGCCAGCCGGATCCCCGCCGCGACCGCCTGCTCGGCCTCGGCACGGGTCATCGCCGGGCCCTCGGCGCTGTTGTCGGTGCCGGCGCGCACCCGCCGGTCCAGCACGGCGGCATATGTGTGCGGGGGGTGCAGCTGCGGCGGCTCGATCACCCCGAGGTCTGCGACGACGAGCTGCGCGTCGGCCTGGTGCGCGAGGATCGACACGGCCGCGCGCCCGCCGGTGAAGGCGGCGAGCATCTGCGCCGTGACCTCCTGGGGGTAGGCGCTGACCCCGGTCCGCGCGATCCCGTGGTCGGCGGCGCAGACGAGGACGACCGGCGAGTCGACCCGGGGGGTCGTGGTCCGCTGGATGCCCGCGACCCGCGCGGCCAGGGCCTCGAGCCGGCCCAGGCTGTGCAGCGGCTTCACCTTGCCGTCGAAGGCGCGGGCGACCGCCGCCGAGCTCTCGTGGTCCGGGCCTCCGATCGCGGCGATCGTGCGCTCGATCAGGGCGCGGTCGGCGCTCTGCTCGGTGTCGGCCATGGGGTTCAGTCCTCCTGCGGGTCGAGGGTCAGGGTCCGTCCGGCCACGACCAGCTGGGCCAGACCGGCATCCCGGGCCAGGACGGCGTTGACCCGACCCAGACGGTCACGGTATCCCCTCGACACGGGGTGCATGGGGACGATCCCGAGGCCGACCTCGTTGGTCACGACGAGGACCATGCCGTCGTAGGCCGCCGCCCACCCCGCCAGGGCCCGGGCCCGGTCGAGGGTGGCCGCCTCGTCGTCGCCGTGCTCCATGAGGTTGGAGACCCACAGGCTGAGGCAGTCGACGACGACGCAGGCCCCGGGGTCGAGCGCCGCGCAGGCGTCGACCAGGTCGACGGGTGCCTCGACGGTGCTCCACCCCTCGGGGCGTTCGGCCTGGTGGCGGGCGATCCGGTCGGCCATCTCCTCGTCGCCGGCCTGCCCGGTGGCGACGAAGACCACCGGCCGCCCGCTGCGCCGCGCGCGACGGACGGCGAGCGCCGACTTGCCGCTGCGCGCGCCGCCGGTGAGGAAGGTGAGCGTCATCGGGATCCCCTCCTCGAGGCTCGGTCACGGTCCGCTGCCCACAGTGCCACGGCGAGGAGCACGACGGCGCCCTCCACCCGGTCGACGAGCCGGCGCGCCCGGGCGATGTCCGCCGGACCGGGCCGCGGTCCGGAGCCGAGGGTGGGCCGCTCCTCGCGGCGACCGGCATACACCAGCGGACCGCCGAGCTCGACGCCGAGCGCCCCCGCGACCGCGCTCTCGGCGACCCCGGCGTTCGGGGAGGGGTGGGCGGGTGCGTCCCGCCGCACGGTCGCCAGGACCGTGCGGGCCGACGGTCCCACGGGCGGCAGCCCGCGCAGGGCCCCGACGAGGGTGAGCAGCCCGGTGTCCAGCGCCACCAGCCCCGCGAAGACGCGGGCCGGCACCCAGGCCATGACGTCGTCGGCGCGCGCGGCGACAGTGCCGAAGCGGGCATACCTCGGGCTGCGGTGCCCGACCATGGCGTCCATCGTGTTGACCGCCCGGTGCACGAGGACCCCCGGTGCCCCGGCCAGCAGCCCCCAGACCGCCGGGGCGACGACGGCGTCGACGGTGTTCTCCGCGAGCGACTCGGCGACGGCGGCGCTGACGCCGGCCTCGTCCAGACCGCGCGGGTCGCGCCCGACCAGCCAGGGGAGGCGCTCCCGGGCGCCCTCCAGGTCCCCGGCGACGAGCCTCGCCTCGACCTGCCGGGAGGTGTGCCGCAGCATCCGGCCGGCGCTCGCCACCCCGACCGCGGTGGCCAGGCCCGCCCGGCCGAGCCGGGCCAGCGCCGCGCCGGCGAGAGCGCCGAGGCCGGCGCCGACGACGGCATACCCCGCCCCGGCGGTGCGACGGTCGGCGTAGGTGAGGTGCTCGACGCGACCCATGGCCGTCCCGAACCACGCCACCGGGTGCCATGCGTCCGGCGGCTCACCGAGGGCCCGGTCGAGGAGCAGTCCGGCCGCGACGCCGAGCCCGCGGCGCGCCAGGTCCGAGCCGTCCCTCGCGACTCCTGCGCAGAAGGTGTTCCTGTGTCGTGATGCATCACCGCACAGGAGCACCTTCTGGGTAGGAGTGGCCGACCGGCGGTCAGGAGGGATGCTCACCACACCACTCCGGCCCCGCCCGCACCACCGGCCACGGAGTCCGCTCGCCAGGGGTGTGCCGCCAGCCCGGCGGCCACCGCGGCGTGCACGGCCCGGGCGACCCGCTGCCCCCACGCCGAGCGCACGCCGGCGAACGCCTCGGCGGGCCCGCAGGGATCGTCGAGGACCCCCTCCGGGACCTCCGGGCACAGGATCGCGACGGCGTCGCTGGCGGTGCCCGTCCCCGGCACCCCGGCCTGCACGAGGACCTGCGCCTTGGCCTCGGTGATCGTCCCGAGCGCCTGGACCAGCGCGGACGTGCTGAGCGCCACCGGCAGCGCGACGACGACGTTGATCGTCCCCGGAGGTGGGGGCGCCTCGCCGACGCGCTCGGCGGGTGAGCCCGGTCCTGCGGCGGGAGCCACCGCCCAGGTCGGCTTGGTCACGCCCACGGTCGCCCAGCACCGCACCCCCTCCACCTCGGCCGTCGCGACCTGCCGCACGTCCGCCGCCGTCAGGAGGGTCGTGCCGGGTCCGGTGAGGCCCAGCTCGGCCGCCCGCTCGTCGGCATACGCGGCCAGGTCGGTCCGGTCGAAGCCGTCGTCCACCATGAGGTTGGTCACCCACCGCGGCCGCACGAGCCCGCCGCCGACGGACGCCGAGCTCAGCGCCACCCAGCCGGCCGGGACCTCCCAGACCAGAGCCCGCGCGGCGTCCTCGACCCGGTAGCCCGGCCCGTCGGCGCTCTCCTGGGAGGCGCCCATCCCACCGGCGCTCACCACCCGGGCTCCTGGCCGACGGGCGCGGCCTCCGTGGCCAGCGCCAGCACGGCGTCGAGGTCGAGATGCGCCTCGACCCAGTCGGCGAGATGCTCCAGGTGGGCGTCCAGGGCGTCGGCGTAGGGCACCGGCGAGGGGTCGACGTCCCGGCCCCGGACGGTGGCGACCGCGCCGAGGAGGGCGTGCCGCAGGGCGTCCTCGTCGAGCACGCCGTGCACGGTGGTGCCGCGCACCCGGTGGTCCGGGGTGAGGCACCCCTCGTCCCCGGTGCCGTGGAGGTCCAGCCAGGGCGCGGCGCCCTCGTGCGGGGTCACGCGGCCGAGGTGGATCTGGTAGCCGGACACCGCCGAGGACCCGCCCGCGACCCGGCCGAGTACCCGGCACACCACCTTGGGCCGGGTGAAGCGGGTCGACACGGGCAGCAGGCCGAGCCCCGGCACGGCCTGGGCAGGGCCCACCATTTGCGGCGCTCGGTCGGGGTGGGGGTTCACCATCTGCGGCGCTCGGTCGGGGTCGGGGCCCACCGTCTGCGGCGCTCGGTCGGGGTGAGGGGAGGTCGCCTCGACGCCGTCGTCCTCGATCTCCACCCCGAGCATCTGGTAGCCCCCGCAGATGCCGACCACGTGCGGCCCGCCCTCCTCCCGGGCCAGGCGCACGATCGCCTCGGCGAGCCCCCTCTCGCGGAGCCAGGCGAGGTCGGCGAGCGTGGCCCGCGTGCCGGGGACGAGGACCAGGTCGACGTCCAGCAGGTCGCCCGGGCGCGAGGCCCACCGCAGCTCCACCGAGGGCTCCAGGACGAGCGGGTCCAGGTCGGAGGGGTTGGCCAGGTGCGGCAGCGCGACCACGCCCACGCGCAGCGGGCGGCCCTCGCCCGACCCCTCCCCGGGCGAGGGCCGGCCCGCTGCGCGCAGGTCCAGGGAGTCCTCGACGCCGAGCATGAGGTGCTCGCCCAGGTGGGGGAGCACGCCGAGGACGGGGATGCCGGTGCGCGCCTCGAGGTCGCGCACCGCCGGGTCGAGCAGGGAGACGTCGCCGCGCATCCCGTTGAGGACGACCCCGCGCAGGCAGGACCGCAGCCGTTCCGGCAGCAGCGCCCAGGTGCCGTAGGCCGCGGCGAAGGCGCCGCCGCGGTCGATGTCGACCACGAGCACGGCCGGCATCCCGGCCGCCGCGGCGAGCGGCAGGTTGACGACGTCGCGGTCGAGCAGGTTCGGCTCGGCCGCCCCGCCGGCGCCCTCGGCGACGACGACCGCGTGCTCGCGCCGCAGCGAGGTGAGCGCCTCGAGGACGGTCGGTCGCAGGGAGCGGGCGCGGGCGCCATACCCCACCGCGTCGTCGACGGCGACCTCGTCGCCGAGCACGACGACGTGCGAGCGCATGCCGGAGGGCTTGAGCAGGACCGGCCCCATGCGGCGGTCGGTCTCGATCCGGGCGGCGAGCGCCTGCATCGCCTGCGCCCGACCGATCTCACCGCCGTCGGGGGTGACGGCGCTGTGGTTGGACATGTTCTGCGCCTTGAACGGCGCGACGTCCACGCCGCGCCGGGCCAGGGCGCGGCACAGCGCCGCGGTGACCGTGGACTTGCCGGCGCCGCTCGTGGCACCGGCGACGAGCAGCGCGCCCACCTAGTAGTCGATCCCGCGCCGAGCCCGGATCCCCTGCTGGAAGGCGTGCTTCACCGCCACCATCTCCGTGACCGTGTCGGCGACGTCGATGACCGGCTGCGGCATCTCCCGGCCGGTGAGGAAGACGCTGACGTCCTGCGGCCGGCCGCGCAGCGCGTCGACGACGGCGTCCACCTCGATCCAGCCCCAGTTCATCGGGTAGGAGATCTCGTCGAGCAAGACCATCCTGTGCTCCCCGGCGGCGATGAGCCCGGCGCTGAAGTCCCACGCCGCGACCGCCTTGGCGCGGCTCTCGTCGAGGTCGGTGCTGTCCCAGGAGAAGCCGTCGCCCGCGCTGAACCACTCCACCCCCAGGTGGCGCAGCATGGCCTCCTCGCCGGTCCGCCACTTTCCGGACTTGAGGAACTGCACGCACGCGGTGGGCCAGTCGCGGCCCCGGCTGCGCAGCAGCGTGCCGAAGGCCGCGATGGACTTGCCCTTGCCGTGCCCGGTGTTGACGAGCACGAGCGAGGGCGCCGAGCGCAGCTTGCGGCGGTCGTAGGGCCGCTCCGTCCGCGGCTCGCCGTGCTCCTCGCTCGCGCCCGCCCGCGCTTCCTGCTCGTCGCTGCCGCTCTGGCTCATGAGACCTCCTCGTGGGGACCTGCGGGACCACGCCTTCTGGACGTAGGTTTCTGGGACCCGTCGCCCAGATCTCTATGTCCAGAACGGGCGTGGGGTGGCGGGTTGGCCCGGTCGGGCAGGGGGATGGGCGCCGAGACCGGGGTATGCGGTGCCCGCGCCTGCGGGAGCACGACGAGGTGGCCGTCGAGCCGGTGGACGCGCACCGGGTGGTGGTAGACCCGGCTGAGCAGGCTGTCCTCGAGGACGTCGTCGGGGGTGCCGAGCGCCACCGGGGCGCCGCGCTCGAGGAGGAGGAGCCGGTCGGCGTACCGCGCCGCCATCCCGAGGTCGTGCATGGCCGCCACCACCGTCAGGCCGTCCTCGCGGCGCAGCTCGTCGACCAGCTCGAGCACCTCGACCTGGTGGCCCACGTCGAGCGCGCTGGTCGGCTCGTCGAGCAGCAGGACCGGGCTCTGCTGCACCAGGGCGCGGGCGATGACGACCCGCTGGGCCTCCCCGCCGGAGAGGCTGCGGACCGGTCGGCCGGCGAAGGACGCGAGCCCGAGGCGGCGCAGCACGTCGGTGGCGATGCGCCGGTCGGTCCGCGACTCCATGGAGAGCCAGCCCAGGTGGGCGGTGCGACCGAGGAGGACGTACTCCACCACGGGCATCCCCGGCGGGAGCTCGGGCGACTGGGGCATGAGGGAGAGGTCGGTGGGCCCCGGCGGGGTGCCGTCGCCGCGCTCCACGGTGCCGGTGCGAGGCACGAGCCGCACGAGGGAGCGCAGGAAGGTCGACTTGCCCGAGCCGTTGGGCCCGATGAGCCCGAGCCACTCGCCGGCCCGCAGGTCGAGGTCGACCCCGGCGACGACCTCGGTGCCGGCGAAGGAGACCCGCACGTCGCGGGTGCGCAGGGCGTGGGCCGGGTGCAACCGCTGGGTGCTCACGAGTCGGCCTTACGTCGCCACAGGACGACGCAGAAGAAGGGGGCGCCGACGAAGGCGGTGATGACGCCGACCGGCAGCTCGGCCGGGGCGACGAGGGTGCGGGCGCCGATGTCGACGGTCGCGAGGAAGGCCCCGCCGAGGATCGCCGAGAGCGGCACGATGAGCCGGTAGGAGTGACCCACGAGCAGCCGGACCAGGTGCGGGGTGACCAGCCCGACGAAGGCGATGAGCCCGCTCACCGACACGGCAGCCGCCGTGATGAGCGTCGCGGCGGCGACCACGACGAGCCGGGACCGCGCGGGGGACAGGCCGAGCGAGCGGGCCTCGTCGTCACCGAGGCGCAGCACGTCGAGGTGGCGTGCGTGCAGCCACAGCACCGCCCCGGCGAGCAGCACGTAGGGCAGCAGCAGCGTCACCGGGCCCCAGCCGTGCGTCGCGAGCCGGCCGAAGAGCCAGGAGAGGACCTCGCGGGCGCGGGTCTCGTCGAGCCGGGTGAGGGCATACGTCTGGGTGGCGGAGAAGAGCGCCGCCATCGCGACACCGGCCAGCAGCAGGGTCGCCGGGTCGCGGAACGACCCCCGCGCCACCAGGACCGAGCCGGCGACCGCGAGCACGGCCCCGACGAAGGCGGCCATCGGCAGCGCGGCGATGGGCCCCCACGCCAGGTCGAGCCCGAAGCCCAGCGCGAGGACCGCGCCGAGCCCCGCCCCGGCCGAGACGCCGAGCAGGTAGGGGTCGGCCAGCGGGTTGCGGAACACGCCCTGGTAGCCGGCGCCCGCCATGGCCAGGCTGGCCCCGACGAGCGCGGCGAGGATGGTGCGGGGCAGCCGGATCTGCCACAGCACCGCCTCCTGGGCGGTGCTGAGCGTCTGCGTCAGCTCGACGCCGGGGAGGGCGCCGACGAGAGCGCGGACCACCCCCTCGACCGGCAGCCCTGCCGCCCCCTGCGTGGCCGAGGCCAGGATCGCGAGGAGCAGCAGGGCCGTGCACCCCAGGAGCGCGGGCACCGAGAGCCGGAAGGCGCGGTCGGCGGCCTCGTCGAGCGCATCGGTGGGCGCGTGGGTGCGGGTCGTCATCCGGTATGCCGTCTCAGCCGTTCGCCGGCTCGTCCACCTGGGTCATGGCGTCGGCCAGGGTGCTCACCAGCTGCGGCAGGCGGGGCCCCCAGCGCGAGGAGATGTCGGCCGAGACGGTGACGATGTTGTCGTTCTGGACCGCGGCGACCTCGGACCAGCCGGGCCGGTTCGCGACGTCCTCGGCGGTGTAGGACACCTGGTCGGTGATGACGATGAGCTGCGGGTCGGCCTCGATGATGGCCTCCTCGGTCAGCTGCGGGTAGCCGGTGCCGTCGGCGTCGGCCTCGTCGGCGATGTTGACCGCGCCGAACTGGGCGTAGACGTCGCCGATGAAGCTGTTGCTGCTCGCGGAGAAGAAGGTGTCGTCCAGCTCGTGGTAGACCCGCAGGCCCTCGACGCCCTCGGGGGCGTCGGCGAAGGCGTCCTCCACCTGCTGGCGCAGGTCGGCGACCGCGTCGGCGGTCTCGTCCGGGTGCCCGGTCGCGATGCCGAGGGCGGCCATGCCGTCCCAGCCGTCCTCGATCGTCGTCGGGGCCGGGTTGTCGATGACCGGGATGTCCAGCGCCTCGAGGGAGGCGGTGAGGTCGGCGGTGTCCCCGGAGATGACGACGAGGTCCGGCTCGTAGCCGGCGATCGCCTCGACGTTGGGCTCGTACCCGGACAGGTCGGTGGTCGGCGCCTCCTCCGGGTAGGTGGAGAAGGCGTCGGCGGCGACGACCTGGTCGCCGGCGCCGATGGCGAAGAGGATCTCGGTGGCCGAGGGGGACAGCGAGACGATCCGCTGCGGCTGCTCCTCGATCGTCACCTCACCGGCGGCGGTGTCGACGGTGACCGGGAAGCTGCCCGGGTCATCCATGTCGTCCATGTCCTCGGACGACGCGGCGTCGTCGCTGGTGGCGTCGTCGGAGCCCTCGGCGCCGGTGTCGCTCTGCTCGGCCGCGGTGTCCTCGGAGGCGCTGTCGGTGCTGTCCCCGCCGCAGGCGGCGAGGGTCAGGCCGAGCGCGAGGGCGCCGGCCAGACGGAAGGGGGGACGGATGCTCATGAAAGTCTCCTGTCGGTCGAGGGAGGTTCCGCTCGAGCGACGGGACGGGCGTCCGCCGTCCGAACCGGCCCTAGGTCCTCGAGGGCATGTGGTGTCGGATCGCCGGGCAGTTCGACCGGACTCGGCCGCCACACGCCTCCTCGACAGAAGGCTCGGGCGACTCCACCGTTGCGGGACAGTGCCGGGTTCTCACCGGACTTCGTCTGCACGACGCGCGTCAGTCTAGGACACCCACCCCCCTCCCCGCACCGGACGCGCGCCGGGGCCGCACCGGACGCGCGGTCGGTCACGGGTGCGGTGCGTCGAGGGCCCGCTCCAGCCGCTCCAGCCCACCGGCGTCGGGGACGGCGACGCGGGCGACGCCAGGCATACCGAAGCTGGTGCAGTCGCGGACCAGGACCCCGTGCGGGGCCAACGCCTCGCGCAGCCCGGGCCGGTGCACGAGCACCCAGGGCGCGTCGGCCGCGTCCACCCGCAACCCGTGCGCGGCGAGCAGGTCCGCGAGCTCCCCCCGCAGCGACCGTATGCCGTCCGCCCACCCCCGCAGGTCGGCGGCGGCGAGCAGGTCGGGCAGCACGGCGAGGGCGAGGCTGCTCACCGACCAGTGCGGCTGCCGGGTGCGGAGCCGGGCGACGAGGTCGGGGTCGGCGACGGCATACCCCAGGCGCAGACCGGGGCAGGCGAAGGTCTTGGTGAGCGAGCCGACCGTGACCCGGCAGTCCTCGCGGCCCGCGGTCCAGCGACCGGTGGCGAGCGCGTAGAACGCCTCGTCCCACACGTCGGCCCGGTCGTGCGGTCCGGCGAGGTGGCCGCTCGGGCTGTGCGGGTCGCTGCGCCAGCGCGGGCCGTCAGGGGAGCGCGGGTGCAGTCCGAAGTCCGGCTCGCTGCGCACGCCGCCGCCCAGCTCGGCCGCGACCAGGTGGATCGCCTCGCTGCCGCCGTTGGTGAGCAGGAGCCGCTCGGGCTCCACACCGAGGGCCGCCGCGAGCTCGGCGGTCGCCGCCCTCGGGTCGGGATAGCGGCCCAGCGCGTCCAGGTGTCGCTGCAGCATCGGCCCGGCGGGCGGTGCGAACGGGTTCATCGTCTGGCTGAGGTCCAGCAGGTCGGCCGGGTCCAGCCCGAGCGCGCGGGCCACCGCCGGCCCGTCCCCGCCGTGCGACCCCGCGGGCGGGACCGACGGCATACCTGCCGTCATGCCTCGCGCCCACCCGCCAGGGCCCCCAGGCCCATGACCACCAGCATCACGACACCGGCGGTGACGGCGGCCGCGGCCGCCGCGACGGCACCCCCGCCGAGCCACCCGACCACGAGACCGACGACCCCGATCGCGGCGAGCAGCCACCCCAGGGTGAGGAACACGGGCGCGCGGAACGCTGCGGCGAAGGGGATGAAGTGCAGGCCCACGCCCGCGGCCACCAGGGCGGGCATGAGCTCCTCGCGGCCGGCCTGGGCCAGCACCGGACGACCGAGGGCGAAGACGAGCAGCATGCCGGCCACGGACGCCAGGTAGACCAGGCCGGCGTGCCGTCGCGGCGGTCGACCGGCCGGGAGGCTCGATGCGGGACGCACCCACACCGCCCAGACGTAGCCGGCGGCGGCCACCAGGTAGCCGACCAGGGCCACCACCGGCCACGCCCCGGGGAGCGCGCCGCGGTTGGCGAGGACGAAGACGGTGGCCCCGACGAGGCCGATGATGCTGCCGATGCGGTAGGGGTGGATCACGACCCCGACCCTAGGTGCGGGTGGCTGCGAAGGGGCGCAGGTCGGGCCGACGACACCTGCGACACCCCGCCGAGGCGCGGAATTCCGCGACGCGCCGGGCTCCGTAGTTGGCAAAACGCGCGCTGGTCTGCCTACGGTGTGGCGGATCCATTGGCTCTACGAAAGGCAGTCACCAATGAGCAAGAAGGTTATCGTCGAGGCCGTCGCGCGCGAGGCGGGCATGACCCAGGCCGCCGCCGACAAGGTCGTCAACTCCGTCCTCGAGGCCATCTCCGCCGAGCTCGCCAAGGGCGAGAAGGTCTCCCTCCCCGGCTTCGGCACCTTCGAGGTCCGCGAGCGCTCGGCCCGCACCGGCCGCAACCCGCAGACCGGCGAGGAGATCCAGATCGCCGCGAGCAAGGCCCCGGCGTTCAAGGCCGGCTCCAAGCTCAAGGAGCGCGTCTCCTGAGCTGAGTCTCACGCTTCCGACGCCCGGTCGGCCCTCGTGGCCGGCCGGGCGTCGGCATGCCCGGGGAGGGCCGGCACGGCTGCCGGCGACATGATCCGCCAGGTCCTCCCCAAGAAAGCACCGGTTTCCTATCCTTGAGGTATGCCCGTCCGTCCTGACGCACCGCAGACGCGCGTCTGGGAGCGGTTCGTGGCCCTGGGGGACTCGTTCACCGAGGGCCTGGACGATCCCGACACGACCGAACCCACCCAGGACCGCTACGTCGGCTGGGCCGACCGGGTGGCCGCCGCCCTGGCCGCCCGCAACGCGGCGCTGGAAGTGCCCTTCGGCTACGCCAACCTGGCCATCCGCGGGCGCCTCATCGACGCCGTGATCAGCGAGCAGCTGCCTGCCGCGCTCGCCCTCCACCCGGACCTGGTCAGCCTGTCCGCCGGGGGCAACGACGTGCTGCGCCCACGGGTCTCGCTGCGGGCCGTCATGGACCGCCTGGAGGGGGCGGTGGTGCAGATCCGGGAGACCGGCGCCGACGTGCTGCTCGTCACCGCGCCCGACGTGTCCTGGGCGCCGCTGGTCAACCGGGTGCACCCGCGGATGGTCGAGTACACCGCCAACCTGTGGGCGGTCGGGCAGCGCACCGGAGCCTTCGTCGTCGACATCTACACCTTGCGGGCCCTGCACGACGCCCGCATGTGGGGACCGGACCGCATCCACTTCAGCAGCGAGGGGCATACCCGGATCGCCGCGCAGGCGCTGTGGACCCTGGGCCTGGAGCAGGACGACGACTGGGTCACGCCGCTGGACCCGGCACCGCCGCTGGGGCGGATCGAGTCGTTGCAGGCCGACCGCGAGTGGGTGGCGACCCACCTGCGGCCCTGGATCCGCCGTCGCATCCGACGCGAGAGCTCCGGTGACGGGCGGGTGCCGAAGCGGCCGCAGCTCGCCCCGGTCGAGCGCCCCGCCCCCTGACGATCAGCCGCGAGCCCGACGCCTCGCCCCGTGCCGGTCAGCGGCGACCCCACTCCCAGCTGGGTGTCGACAGCATCCCCTGCCCCACCACGCGGGTCTCGCCGAGGTCCTTGGTGAGCTCGTGCAGCCGCATCGCCGGCACCTCGCCCGGGTCGGGATCCAGGTCCCGCGGGTCCCCGGCGAGGCCGGCGGAGTCGCGCACCGCGGCGGCGAGGGCCTCGACCATGGCCTGCGAGTGGGTCACGAGCACCACCTGCGCGCGCCGGGACGCCGCGGCGACCGCCCGCGCCAGGGGGGCGACCAGGCTCGGGTGCAGGCTCGTCTCCGGCTCGTTGAGGGCCAGCAGCCGCGGCGGCACCGGGGTGCGGAGCGCGGCGAGCCAGAGCAGATAGCGCAGCGTGCCGTCGGAGAGCTCCGCCGAGCGCAGCGGGCGCAGCATGCCGGGCTGGTGCAACGCCACGTCGAAGAGCCCGTCGGTCACGGCCACGTCCAGCGTCGCGCCGTCGAAGGCGTCCTCGACCGCCGCGTCCAGCTCGGCCCCGGAGTCCTCCCGGATGGTCTGCAGCGCGGCGGCCAGGTCGCCGCCGTCCTCGGCCAGCGCCCACGTCCGGGTGCCGACCTGGGGCCGCCGTGACGGTGCCCCGGCGTCGACCCGGAAGCCATCGTAGAACCGCCAGGTGCGCAGCTCCTCGCGGACCGCCCACAGCTCGGGCGCCTCGAGCGGGTCCACGACGTCGGTGAGCATGCTGGACCACGGCGGCACCGACACCGGCGCCTTCGCCCACCGGCCGTCCTCGTCGCGCAGCTCGACCGCGTGGTGCTTGCGGCGGGCGGCCAGGGTCGCCGGCCGCATGACCGGGCCGCGCCACACCGCCTCGCGCTTCAGCTCGGGGTCGCGGTCGAAGGCCGAGCCCCCCTGCACGGGGATGCCGAGGTCGACGAGGTAGGACAGGTCCGGCCCGGCACCACCGACGCCGAGGCGCACGCCGACCGGGCCGGAGCGCGTGGTCCCCTGCACCTCGTGGCCGCGCCGGGCCTGGGCCAGGGACTCGGGTCCGGCCCACAGCGCCGACGCCAGACCCCCCTCCTGCGCGAGCGCCCGAACCGCCTCACCGCGACCGCAGGCGCCGAGGAGGCGCAGCGCGCGGTAGAGGCTGCTCTTGCCCGAGCCGTTCGCCCCGGTGACGACGGTCAGCCGGCCCAGCGGCAGCACCACGTCCCGCAGCGAGCGGTAGCCGTAGACCGCGACCGTCGCGTACATGGCGCCACCCTAGGCAGGGCGACCGACACACCCACCCCGGCGCCGGCGTGCGCCGCGGTCGATCCCGCGGCAGCGGGACGCCGCGGCCCGCGGACGCCGGAGGGGTATGCCGTCACCCGCCCCGCGAGGCCCCGTCCAGACCACGCTCGGCGCGGTCGGCGAGCAGCCACTGCGCGGTCATCGAGCGGAACCGGTCGTCCCCGTCGCGCAGCCGCTCCAGGGCCGGCCCGACGCACGGCTCGTCGAGGGCGGCCAGGGCCTCGAGCGCCACCAGGGCGTTGTCCTTCTCGTCGGTCTCGGCCATGGCCGCCAGCGCGGGAGCCGCGGGGCGGGCGGCGGGGTCGCCGACGAGGACGAGGGTCTGGGCCGCGTGACGGCGGACGGTGCCGTCACCGTCGGCCACCGCCTCCGCGAGCCCGGGCACGCCGGGAGCGCCCAGCTGCTCGAAGGCCCGCGCGAGCTCGCGCTGCTGCTCCTCACCGCCCTGCCCCAGGTGCGGCAGGAGGGCGGGCGCGGCCTCGGGGGTGCCCGTGCGGCCCAGGGCCCACCAAGCCTTCATCGCCACCCGCGGGTCCGCGTCGTCGGCGAACGGCAGGATGTGCGGCACCGCCTCCGGGGCCTGGATCTTGCTCAGCGCGTGCAGGACCTGGACCCGTGCCCCGGGTGCGCCGTCCAGCGCCTCGACCAGGTGGGGCAGCGCCGCCCCGGGGCGGCGCACGACCGCCCACGTCAGGGTCTCGCGGACGAAGAAGTCCGGCTCCGCCACGAGCAGCGCCACCAGCTCCGGGGTGAGGGACTCGTCCCCGTGCGTGCCCAGGTGGACCGCCGCCTTCTGGCGGACGGTGGGGTCGACGTCGTACACGGCGCGTCGCGCCTGCTCCAGCGTGCTCACAGCTCTCTCCTCGGGTTCGGGTCGGGCAACGCGTGCAGGACCAGGGTCATTCCTTACCCGGCGTGAGGGTCAAGCAACCAGATGCGGCGCTCGGTCGGGGTGGGGGCAACCAGATGCGGCGCTCGGTCGGGGTGGGGGCAACCAGATGCGGCGCTCGGTGGGGGTGGGGGCACCCAGGTGCGGCGCTCGGTGGGGGTGGGGGCACCCAGGTGCGGCGCCCGGTGGGACGATCGGGGCATGAGCGCAGGGCAGGGAGAGGCCGCCGCCCACGGCCACGACCACGGGGCGGGTGCCAGCACGACGCGGCTGCTGGTCGCCTTCGCCGTCACCGCCACGATCCTCGTCGCCGAGGTCGTCGGCGCGTTCGTCACGGGGAGCCTCGCGCTGCTCGTCGACGCCGGCCACATGCTCACCGACGCCGGCGGCCTGCTCATCGCCCTGACCGCCGCCCGTCTCATGACGCGGCCCCCGTCCGAGCGTCGGACGTGGGGGTATGCCCGCGCCGAGGTCCTCGGTGCCGGTGCCCAGGCGACGGTCCTGCTGGGGGTCGGCGGGTATGCCCTCGTCGAGGGCGTGCGACGGCTGCTCGCCGACGAGCCGGCCGAGGTGGCCGGTGGTCTGCTGCTCGTCTTCGGCGTGGTGGGTCTGCTCGGCAACCTCGTCGCGATGCTCGTCCTGGCCGGCGGGCGCCACGCCAACCTCAACCTGCGCGCCGCCTTCCTCGAGGTCGTGGCCGACGCGCTGGGCTCGGTCGCGGTCATCGTCTCGGCCGTACTCATCCAGACCCTGGGGTGGACGCGGGCGGACGCGGTTGCGGGCGTGCTCATCGCGCTGCTCATCCTGCCCCGGGCGGTGACGATCCTGCGGGAGGCGGGCAGCGTCCTGCTGGAGTCGGTGCCCCCGGGGCTGTCGCTGCCGGAGCTGCGCGAGCACCTGCTCGGGGTCGACCACGTCCTCGACGTGCACGACCTGCACGTCTCGCGCATCGGCACCGGGACGCCGGTCCTCAGCGCCCACGTGGTCGTCGAGGACGGGTGCTTCCGCGACGGCCACGCCCCCCAGCTGCTGGACGCGCTGCAGTCCTGCGTCGCGGGGCACTTCGACGTGAGCGTGGAGCACTCGACCTTCCAGCTGGAGCCCCGGCAGCACGGGGGTCACGAGCAGGCCCACCACCCCTGAGCCCCGCTGCCCCGGGCCCCTGGTCCCCCGGGCACCGCCGCCGGCCCCGGCGCCTCGGCACGTAGGCTCGCGGGCATGAACGACCAGCTCGGCCCGGACACCCCCGCCCCCGAGGTCGTCGACCTCGCACACGCCCTCTTCGACCTGGCGCGGGCGGGGGACGCCGACCGCCTCGCGGCCTACGTCGACGCCGGGGCCCCGGTCGACCTCACCGACCCGGCCGGCAACACCCTGCTCATGCTGGCGGCCTACCACGGGCACCCGGGGGCCGTCGACGAGCTGGCCCGCCGCGGCGGCGACGTCGACCGCCTCAACGACCGTGGGCAGTCGCCGCTGGCCGGCGCGGTCTTCAAGGGGGAGTCGGAGGTGGTGGACGTCCTGCTGCGGCACGGCGCCAGCCCGGACGCCGGCCAGCCCACCGCCCGTGAGACCGCGGCGATGTTCGGCCGCGAGGACCTGCTCGCCCGGGAGGCCTGAGACCTAGGTCGCCCGCACGCCCTCCGCGCCCTCGGCTCCCAGGACCGACAGCAGCTCCAGCTTCGCGTGGCTCTCGCTGCCCGGTGCGGCGGTGTAGACCAGCAGCGTCTGCGCCTGCGCCGGGGCGAGCATGACCTGGCAGTTCAGCTCGATGTCGCCGACGGACGGGAGCCGGTAGCGCTTCGTCTCCGGCGGCTGGAGGCCGACCTCCTGCCGTTCCCAGACCTCCCGGAACTCCTCGCTGGACGCCAGCAGGAGGGTCGCGAGGTCCGCCGCGCGGGACCCCGGCCCGCGCAGCCCCACCACGCCGCGCAGCCCGGAGGCGTAGAGCCGGGAGTAGGAGGCGTGGTCCTCCTCCGGGTAGACGTCGCGGGCACCGGGCAGCGCGAACCAGCGGTAGCCGATGCTGCGTTCTGGACCGGTGAACCGGGTGAGGTCGCCGAGCAGGGCCACCCCCACGGGGGTCTGGCGCAGCGTCTCGCCCAGCTCGGTGACGACCTCGGCCGGGGTGTCGGACAACCGGTCCAGGATGCGGAGCACACCGGGGCTGATGTGCATCCCGGCCGAGGCGGCCGGCGGGTGTGGGTGCCCGGCCAGTCGGAAGAGGTGGTCCCGCTCGGCGACGGTGAGGTGCAGACCCTGCGCGATCGAGCCCACCATCTGCGCCGACGGCCGGGGGCCCCGCTCCTGCTCGAGGCGGGACCAGTAGTCGGGGGACATGTGGCACAGCACCGCCACCTCCTCCCTGCGCAGCCCGGCGGTGCGTCGCCGCGGCCCCCGCGGCATACCGACGTCCTCCGGCTGCAGCGACTGCCGACGGTGCCGCAGGAAGTCGGCGAGGCCGGCGCGATCCATCACGGGCCTCATCCTCCCCCCTCGTGGCGCCCCGATCCAGGGACCGACGATCCCCGGACCAGCGAACCTTGGATGCGGTCCGCCGGACCGCCCACGCTGGAGTCCGGCGCACACCCCGCGCCGCCCACCGACAGGAGCGACATGCCCCGCAGAGCACCCGACCTCTCCCTCCCGGACCTCACCGGCCGTCGCGCCCTCGTCACCGGGGCCAGCGACGGCATCGGGGAGGTGATCGCCGCCCGTCTCGCTGCCGCCGGGGCGGAGGTGGTCATGCCCGTCCGCAACCCGGCCAAGGGCGAGGCGGCGGTGGGCCGCATCCGTGACCGCCACCCCGCGGCGCTGCTCCGGCTGGAGTCCCTCGACCTGTCCTCCCTGGCCTCGGTCACCGCCCTCGGCGGACGGCTCGGTGCCGAGGGCGCGCCGATCGACCTGCTGGTCAACAACGCGGGGGTGATGACCCCGCCCGAGCGGCAGGTGACCGAGGACGGGTTCGAGCTGCAGCTGGGGACCAACCACCTCGGGCACGTGGCCCTCACGGCGCACCTGCTGCCGCTGCTGAGGGCCGGTCGTGCCCGGGTCGTCTCCCAGACCAGCATCGCGGCGCGCAGCGGGGGGATGCACTGGGAGGACCTCCAGTGGGAGCGCGGCTACGACGCGATGGCGGCCTACCGGCAGTCCAAGATCGCGCTCGCCCTCTTCGCGCTCGAGCTCGACCGGCGCAGCGTCGACGCCGGCTGGGGCGTCACCAGCGTCCTCGCCCACCCCGGGGTGGCGCCGACCGGCCTGCTCGCGGCCAGACCCGAGATTGGCCGCCTGCGTCCGACCGCGGGCCGCCGAGTCATCCAGTGGCTCTCCGACCGAGGCGTCCTGGTCGGGACGACGCGCAGCGCTGCCCTGCCGGCCCTCCTGGCAGCGACCTCCCCGGAGACCCGCGGCGGAGGGTTCTACGGGCCCCAGGGCTGGGGGGACGCCGGCGGGCCACCCGGCAGCACCCCGCTGTGGCGGCCGCTGCGGGCCGAGGACGCCGAGCGCCTGTGGACGGTCTCGCAGGAGCTGGTCGGCGTCTTCCTCGGGTGAGGAGGGGGTTCACGCCTCCGTCGGCGGCACCGCCGTGGGCAGGAGCCCGGAGCGGGCGCGCTCCAGGACGTGCTCGCGGAAGAGGTCGGCGGCCGGCAGCAGCCGGCGGCCCGGAGCCCAGGACAGGCCGACGTCGCGGGTGGCGCCGACATCGGTGAGCGCCAGGACGTGCAGCCCGCGTACCGGCGTGGCCACCGACCCTCCCCACAGGGTCGGGGCGACGGCCACCCCCAGGTCGGCGGCGACGTATCCCCGCAGCGTCGGCAGGTCGGCCGCGACGAAGGACACCTCGGGCGTGAAGCCGGCCTCCGCGCACAGCTGCGTCGTGTGCCTGCGCAGGACCGACGTCGGCGTCATGACGACGAAGGGGTCCTCGGCGACCTCGGCCAGCGCGGTCCGGGACCGGCCGACCAGCCGGTGACCCGGCCCGACGAGCAGCCGCATCGGCTCGGCGACGAGGGCGCGCCACCGCGGCTGGTCCTCGCCCCGGTGCGGGCGCAGCGTGGACAGCTCGAGGTCGACCCCGCTGCGCGGCCCGACCGCGGGCACCGTCTCGTCCTCCTTGGTGCGCAGGTCGAGCCGGACCTCCGGGTGCCTGGCGCGGAAGCTCGTGACGAGGTCCGGGACCAGCCAGGTGCCCAGCGAGGGTTGGAAGGAGACGGTCACCGTGCCCGTCTCCGGGTCGAGCAGCTGCTGCACCGCGGCGACGCCGTCGTCCAGCTCGTGCAGCACGGCGTCCACGTGCCGCTTGAAGACCGTGCCCGCGTGGGTCATCCGCAGCACGCGACCCTCCCGGCGCAGCAACGGCGTGCCGATCTCCCGCTCCAGCCGGGCCAGGGCACGGGAGACGGCCGGCTGCGAGACCTGCTCGAGATCGCTGACCTCGGTGACGGTCACCCCGTCGGCGACCAGCTGGAACCAGCGCAGGGTGTCGATCTCCACACCCATGACGCTAGCGCATGGATCACTCCCGTGACAGGCATTGGACGTATGGGTGCGCACGGAGGACCGTAGGGTGCATGGCCAAGTTCCTGCTCTCCCTCATGATCGGTCGTGCGCAGCACGACATCCGCTCCCTCCCCGCGACCCGCAGCGCCGCCGTCGTGGCGTGGCCGACCGCCACCCACCGCGCCACCCGCTGACCCCTCAGGACCCCCAGCAGGTCCGCACCCCGAACTCCACCCGGCGGGACTCGACCCCCTCCACCGGGGCGTCGCTCACCAGCAGCGTCCCGGTGTCGAGGTAGCCGGTCGGCTCCTGCCCCTCCCGCACCGCCCGGGCGATCGCCCGCACGCCCTCCCGCGCCATGTTCTGCGGGTACTGCGTCGCCGTCGCGTCGATGCGACCCGGCCGCACGCCCTCGCGCATGGCGGCGCACCCACCGTCGACCGACACCAGGACGATCTCGTCGAGGTCGGCGCCCGCGTCCTGCAGCGCGGCGAGGGCCCCCAGGGCCGCCGGCTCGTTGACCGTGTAGACGACATTGACATCCGGGTGGTCGCTGAGGACCCGCGTCATCTCGACCGCTGCGACATCCCGGTCGCCCTCGGTGTCCACGGAGGCCACGACCTCCTCGTCGCCCTCCTCCACCCCGAAGCCCTCCAGGAACCCGGCGTGACGCTGCTCGCCGGTGCTGACCCCGGGCGTGAGGTCCAGCATCGCCACGCGGGGCTCGAGCCCCAGCTGCTCGACCTTCGCCGCGGCATACCGCCCGATCAGCTCGCCGGCCCGCTCGTTGTCGGTCGCGAAGGTCGCCTGCACCAGCTCCGGGGGGTCGGTCGGGGTGTCGACGGCGATGACCCGCACCCCCGCCTCCTGCGCCCGGGTGATGGCGGCGTCCAGCGCCGCGGCGTCGGTCGGGGCGAGCAGGACCCCGTCGACGCCCTGCTCGACCATGTCGTCGAGGGCCGCCTCCTGCGAGGCGACGTCGGTGTCGCTGGTGCCGGTCGCGGTGAGCAGCTCGACGTCGAGGTCGTCGGCGGTCTCCTGCGCGACCTCGCGCATCTCGACCCAGTAGGGGTTCTCCTCCTGCTTGGTGATGAGGCCGACCGTCACGGCCTCCTCCTGCCCGCCGGGGGAGCACCCGGCCACGACGGCGACCAGCAGGGTGCCGGCGACGCCGGTGGCCCACGGGGATGCGCTCCGCCGCGCCCTCATGACCGCGCTCCCGCCTCGTGGGCCGCCGGGGCGCCCGGGCCGGGTCGGTCCGTCCGCAGGTCGAACATCGCGTAGGCGGCCACGACGAGCAGGCAGACACCGGGGACGGCATACCCGAGCGCGGAGCTCGAGACGTCCATGACCGCCGCGTGCACCATCGGGATGAGCGCCCCGCCGAGGATGGCCATGACCAGTCCCGCCGAGCCGAACTTCGCGTCCGGACCCAGACCTTGCAGGGCCATGCCGTAGATGGTGGGGAACATGAGGGAGAGCCCTGCCGAGATCATGACGACGGCGACCAGCCCCACGATGTTGAGGACGAACATCGAGGTCAGGCAGCAGGCTGCGCCGAAGAGCGCCATGATGAGCAGCAGCTTGGCCGGGCGGAAGATCCCGAGCAGCCACGTCATGACGAAGCGCGAGACGAGGAAGATGATGAGGCTGGCCTGCAGCCACCACCCCGCCGCCTCCTGGCTGAGCCCGACGACGTCCTGGGCGTAGAGGATGGTGAAGGTCCACGTGCAGGTCTGCGCGGCGACGTTGAAGAACTGCGCGACCACCCCGAAGCGGTAGTGACGGTTGGCCCACAGCCGGGCGAAGGTGCCGCCGCCGCCCTCTGTGAGGTCCACCGCCTCCGGCTCGGTCGGCAGGTGCATCTTGCGGAACGCGATGAGCAGCCAGATGAGGACGAGGACGCTGGCGATGAAGACGTAGGGGCGCAGGACCTGGAAGAGGTCGGCCTCCTGGGCGGCCAGGAGCTCGCCCTCGCTCATGATCGTCTTGCTCTCCTCGGGCGTGAGGTTGGGCAGGATGAGCACCGCGCCCATGAGCACGCCCAGGTTGGCGCCGACCGGGTTGAACGACTGCGCCAGGTTGAGCCGCTGGGTGGCGCTCGCCTCGTCGCCCATCGCGATGACGAAGGGGTTGGCCGAGGTCTCCAGGATCGACAGGCCGGCGGCCAGCACGAAGAGCGCCAGCAGGAACATGTTGTAGGCGAGCATCTCGCCGGCCGGGATGAAGAGGAACCCGCCGACCGCCGCCAGGCCGAGGCCCACGAGGACGCCGGTCTTGAAGCCGAAGCGGGAGTTGATGACGGCCGCCGGGATCGCGAGCAGGAAGTAGGCCCCGTAGTAGGCGAACTGCACCAGCGAGGACTGGAAGTTCGACATGTCGAAGATGCCGCGGAAGACGCCGACGAGGATGTCGGTGAGGTTCGCCGCCATTCCCCAGGCGGCGAAGCACAGGATGAGCAGCGCGAACGGCACCCGGAGGTGGCGGGCCACCAGAGGAGCCTCCCGCTGGTCTGCCTCGGACTGGACCGTCGCCATGCACCCCTCCTCTTGACGCTACGTCATTGTCGCGTTCCGGCCAGGGTATGCCGTGGCGGCGCGGGTGACCACCCCCGGCGGGGTGGGGAATACCTCGGCGAGAGACGCGTTGGTATAGTTGATACATCAACGACCCCAGGAGGGTGAGTCAGGTGCAGTTCGGGATCTTCAGCGTCGGCGACATCACGCCGGACCCCACGACCGGTCGCGTGCCGACGGACGGCGAGCGCATCGCCGCGATGACGTCGTACGCCCTCAAGGCGGAGGAGGTCGGCCTCGACGTCTTCGCCACCGGGCAGCACCACAACCCGCCGTTCATCTCCTCGGCGCCGACGACCCACCTCGCCTACATCGCCGCCCAGACGCAGCGGCTGCAGCTGTCGACGGCGACGACCCTCATCACCACCACCGACCCGGTGCGCATCGCGGAGGACTACGCCTTCCTCCAGCACCTCTCCGGCGGTCGGGTCGACCTCATGATGGGCCGCGGCAACACCGGCCCGGTCTACCCGTGGTTCGGCAAGGACATCCGCCAGGGCGTGCCGCTGGCCATCGAGAACTACCACCTGCTGCGCCGGCTCTGGCGCGAGGAGGTCGTCGACTGGCAGGGGAAGTTCCGCACCCCGCTGCAGGGCTTCACCGCCACGCCGCGCCCGCTGGACGGCACCCCGCCGTTCGTCTGGCACGGCTCGATCCGGTCCACCGAGATCGCCGAGCAGGCGGCGTACTACGGCGACGGCTTCTTCCACAACAACATCTTCTGGAACATCGAGCACACCGCCCAGATGGTCGGCCTCTACCGTCGCCGCTTCGAGCACTACGGCCACGGGTCGGCCGACCAGGCCGTCGTGGGCCTCGGCGGGCAGGCCTTCATCGCCGGCAGCGAGGCCGAGGCCAAGCGGACCTTCCGCCCCTACTTCGACGTGGCCCCGGTCTACGGCCACGGCCCGAGCCTGGAGGAGTTCAGCCGGATGACCCCGCTGACGGTGGGCACGCCGGAGATGGTCATCGAGCGCACCCTCGGTTTCGCCGACGCGGTCGGTGACTACCAGCGCCAGCTCTTCCTCATCGACCACGCCGGGCTGCCGCAGGAAGTCGTCCTGGAGCAGATCGAGATCCTGGGCCGTGACGTCGTGCCGGTGCTGCGCCGCGAGTTCGAGGCGCGCCGTCCCGCGCACGTCCCGAGCGACCCGCCCACCCACGCCTCGATGGTGGCGCAGGGCCCCGACGCCCCGCACCACCTCGTGGCCCCGGCCCGGGGCGCCGCCGTCGGCGCCCCCGCCTGACCCCCGCACGGCATACCGAAGGGAGCACGCCATGACCCGCCGCATCGTCGTCCTCACCGCAGGGCTCTCCCAGCCCAGCTCCACCCGGCTGCTGGCCGACCGGCTCGCCGACGCCGTCGTCACCCAGGTGAGCGCCCGCGGGGAGGCCGCGACCGTCGAGGTGGTCGAGCTCCGCGAGCTCGCCCACGACCTGGCCACCACCATGACCACGGGCGGGATGCCGACCCCGGCCGTGGAGGCGGCGCGCGAGCTCGTGTCCGGTGCGGACGCCCTCGTCGCGGTCACCCCCGTCTTCGCCGCGAGCTACTCCGGGTTGTTCAAGATGTTCGTCGACGTGCTCGACCCCGAGGCGGTCGCCGGCACGCCCGTCCTGGTCGCCGCGACGGCCGGCACGGCCCGGCACCAACTCGTGCTCGACCACGCGTTGCGCCCGCTGTTCGCCTACCTGCGCGCCGCGGTCGTGCCGACCGGCGTCTTCGCCGCGACCGACGACTTCGGCGGTGCCGGGTCCGGCGAGCTCGGCGAGCGGATCACCCGTGCCGCCGGCGAGCTCGCCACGGCGGTCGTCGCCGCGGTCGTCGTCGGGCTGGGGTCGGACCCCGCGTCCGGTCGGGCCGGGACGCGCGTCGGGCAGGACGTCACGGACTTCGAGGACCTGCTCGCCGGACTGGGTCAGTAGTCGCCCAGCAACCCCGGGCAGACTGGACGGATGAGCGAGCGGCGCGGCGGAGGGTGCACGAGCGTCCTCAGCCTGCTGCTCGTCCTGGGGCTGGTCATCAGCATGGTGGTCTACCTCTCGCCCGTCCTCGACCTCGGCAGCATCCGACGGACGGTCTACTCCGAGCGCTCGGCCGGTGTCGCCGGCTCGGGGGGTGAGGGCTACACCTTCATGCAGGTGAGCGACGGCGGTCGACCGGTGACCTGGGGATGCGCCGCCCGCATCGAGGTCGAGGTCAACCCGCAGGGGGCGCCGGAGGGGTATGCCGAGCTCGTCGCCACCGCAGTCCAACGGGTCAACGAGGCCAGCGGGTTCACCTTCGTGGTGACCGGGGAGACCGAGGACCGCGAGTTCCAGGGGCGGCAGCGCGGACCGGTCCTCATCGGCTGGGCCGACGAGGGGGAGGTGCCCGAGCTCTCCGGTGCGACGGCGGGCCTGGGGGGTGCGTCCTACGTCGTGGGGCCGGGTGGGGACGCCCGCTCGGTCGGGGGCATGGTCGTCCTCGACACCGACATGCCGGGCGGCTGGCTGGGCGGGCTGGACGAGGAGACCGTCCTGGTCCACGAGCTCGTGCACGTGCTGGGGCTCGGGCACTCCGACGACCCGGGGGCGCTCATGGCCGCCGAGAACTCCGGTCAGGACGAGTTCACCGACGCCGACCTGGCCGGCCTGGCCGCGCTCGAGGAGGCGGCCTGCGGCTGAGGCGGGGGTCCCGCGTCAGGCCGTCAGCTCGGCGAGCTGCTGCAGGCCTTCCTGCTCGAAGGCCTCGTCGCCGACCTGGTGGGCCCACACCGCGGTGCCCACCGCCTCGGCGAGCAGGAGGTCACGCCACCACGACGGGCGGGGGTCGGTGCCGTACCCCTCGAGGAACGCCGCCTCCAGGCGGGGGTCGTCGCGCCACTGGCGAGGCTGCATCCGGGCCAGGTCCGTGGCGGCGGGCCGCCACTGCGCCCGGCCGAAGTCGATGACCGACACGGTGCCGTGGTCCACGACCCAGTTGCGGGGGTGGTAGTCCCCGTGGGTCGGCGTGAGCGTCACCGGGCCGACCGGCCACCGGGTGAGCCGTCGCTCGACGCGGTCGACCTGGGCCCGGGGGATGCGGTGCGGCTGGTCGAGCCAGCGACGGGCGCGGACCCGCTGCTGGTCCAGCCAGTCCTCGTCGGTGCGGGAGGACTGCCCGTGCAGCCGGCCGAGCAGCTCCCCGGCCTGGTGGTAGCTCGCGGGGTCGTGCTCGGCAGGCGTGCCCTGCACCAGGCGGCCGGGCAGCCACGTCGCCACGAGCAGGTGGGCGTCGAGGTCGGCCCGGACCAGCGTCGGTGCGCGGTCGGGCAGGAGCGGGGCGGTGACCTCGCGGTGGGCGACGACCTCCCGCGCGAGGTGGTGGTCGTCGGGGGAGCTGGCCTTGACCGTCAGGTCGCGTCCGGCGTGCCGCACCCGGAGCACGGTGGTGCTGACCAGCCCCCACGAGTGGTCGCCGAGCACCGTGTGCCCGGGCAGCCAGGTGTCGAGCAGGGCCTGCTGGGTGGTCGTCAGCGGCATCGGACCAGCCTAGGCCGACCTCCGTGCCGGACACGCAGAAGCCGCCCCTCGGGAGTGGTCCCGGGGGGCGGCTTCGGAAGGCGTGAGGTCAGCCGCGGATGTGCTCGATCGGGCGCCAGGAGCGACCGATCTCGAGGATCACGTGGGTGCTGCTGCGGAAAGCCTTGGACAGAGCGGTCATGGTGGCCACCTTTCTTCGCGTCGGGGTCTGACAGGTTCTAGTCTGACAAGATTCTTGCTTTAGCACAAACGGACATTGCTTACGGATACCAGGAAGTTCCGCTTAACCATCGGGCCGGCGTCCGTGCGGTGGCCTGCCGTCGGGTCGGGTGCCCTCGCCGCGCGGTCGCGGCCGTCGTCGCGGATCCTCTCCTGACATGGGGGAAGCCGCCCCCGGGACGAGGTCCCAGGGGCGGCTTCCAGGCAGCGTCGGGTCAGCCGCGGATGTGCTCGATCGGGCGCCAGGAGCGACCGATCTCGAGGATCACGTGGGTGCTGCTGCGGAAAGCCTTGGACAGAGCGGTCATGGTGGCCACCTTTCTTCGTGCCGGGGTCTGATACGTCTTACTCTGACAGTATTTTCCCTTTAGCACAAACGGACATTTCTTATCGGTATGTGTAAGATGCGCTGCATGTTCTCTCCCGAGCACCTGGTCAGCCTCAAGGCGGTCGTCGAGGAGGGCACGGTGCTGGCCGCGGCCGACCGCCTCGGCCTCACGGCCTCGGCCGTCAGCCAGCAGCTGACCCGTCTCCAGAGGGAGGTCGGACAGCCCGTCCTCGTGCGCCGTGGCCGCAACGTCGTCCCCACCGACGCCGCGGAGGTGCTGGTGCGACTGGCCGCCCAGGTGGAGCAGCTGGACGAGGCCGCACGGGCCGAGCTGGAGCACCTGACCAGTGACGTCTCGGGTCCGCTCGTGCTCTCCTCTTTCCCCACGGGCATCGTCGGTCTGCTCGCCCCGACCGTGCCCACCCTGCGCGAGCTCTACCCGCTGCTGCGCCTGACCGTGCGGGAGCTCACCCCGGAGGGGTCGCTGCGGGCGCTGCGCCGCGGCGAGGTCGACCTCGCCGTGGTCCACGACTGGACCGACTACCACAAGGCCCTGCCGGAGGGACTGGTCTCCACCGTCCTGGGCAACGACGTCGTCGACCTCATCGCCCGGCACGACCACGACCTGCGCATCGGGCGCACCGGCATCGTCGACCTGCGGGACTGCGGGGGACGGGACTGGGTGGACGACTCACCGGGGGTCTTCAGCGACTGGCTGCTGACGGCCCTGCGCGAGCGCCACCTGGACTACCGGATCGCCGCGACCGCCGACACCCACCCCAGCAAGATCGCCCTCGTGGAGGCCGGCTTCGGCATCGGACTCATGCCGCGGCTGGGCCGCCCCGAGCTGCCCGAGGCGGTCGTCGCCCTGCCGGTGAAGGACCCCCCCACCCGGCGCGTGATGCTCGTGCACCGCGACTCCAGCGAGCGGCGGCCGGCGGTGGCCTCGGTGGCCGCGGAGGTCCGTCGGGTGTGGGGGCAGAACACCCACCCCGCCTGAGGGCAGCTCCTGCCCCGGCGCGGGGCCACCCGCTGGATCCCCGTGCCGGTCGGGCTCAGGACTCGCGCGGCTCCATGCCGGTCGCGGACTGGAGGCGGTCGATGTGCTCGGAGGCCTTCGCCTTGGTGAGCCCCTCGGCCGGGATCTGCTCGCCGGCGGCGCTGGCGAGCCGGTCGAGGTAGGACTTCTGCGCCTCGGTGGCCGGGTCGTCGCCGGTGGTCCAGTTCTCCGGGTCGCGCTCGAGCTGGTCGTCCGGGGACTGCGGGCTGGGGGCGCCCAGCATGTCGGGGTCGTCGGTGGCGCCGGCGGCGCCCGCGTCGGGGTCGTCGGCGGCGCCGGTCGGGGTCTGGTCGTCCATGGGGTTCGTCATGGGACCGACTCTAGGGCGGGGGTCCGACAGTGGCGCGCCCAAGGCTCCTGCTGACAGGCATACCTGCCCCGGTGTAGGGATGGAGGTATGACGCCGACGTCGAACGACCGCACCGCACCCTCGCCGCACCCGGCCTACCGCGCCGCCCGCGACCAGCTCCTCGAGCTCTACGGCGACCCGGGGCGGGCCCGGGAGGAGTTCCGCTACCCGGACGTGGGGGAGCGCTTCAACTGGGCGGTGGACTGGTTCGACGCGATCGCGCGCGGCAACGACGCGCCCGCGCTGGTCGTCGTCCGGGAGGACGGCTCGGACGAGACGCTGACCTTCGACGAGGTCGCCACCCGCTCCGACCAGGTCGCCGCGTTGCTGGCCCACCAGGGCATCGGCCGGGGCGACAGCGTCATGGTCATGCTCGGCAACCAGGTCGAGCTGTGGGACACCATGCTCGGGGTGATGAAGCTCGGGGCCGTCCTCATGCCCACGACGACCGCGGCGGGTCCGTCCGACCTGCGCGACCGGCTGGAGCGTGGTGGCGCCCGGGCCGTGGTCGTCGACGCCGCCGACACGGACCGGTTCGACGACGTGCCGGGCGACTACGCCCGCCTGTCCGTGGGAGAGGCGGCCGGCTGGACCGACCTGCGGACGGCATACGCCGAGCACGTCAGCCACGCCGAGCACCCGGGCACCGGCCCCGACGACCGCCTCCTGCTCTACTTCACCTCCGGCACCACCAACCGGCCCAAGCTCGTCGAGCACACCCAGGTGAGCTACCCGGTCGGCCACCTCTCGACGACCTACTGGCTGGGCCTGCGCCCCGGCGACGTGCACCTCAACATCTCCAGCCCCGGCTGGGCCAAGCACGCCTGGAGCTGCTTCTTCGCCCCGTGGATCGCCGAGGCGACCATCCTCGTCCACGCCTACCGGCGGTTCGACCCCGACGCCCTGCTCGACGTGGTGCGACGCCACCGGGTCACCAGCCTGTGCGCCCCGCCGACGGTCTGGCGCATGCTCATCAACGCCGACCTGTCCGGCGGCCCCGGTGTCCTGCGGGAGGTCATCGGTGCGGGCGAGCCGCTCAACCCCGAGGTCATCACCCAGGTGCAGCGGCAGTGGGGCCTGACCCTGCGCGACGGCTACGGCCAGACCGAGACCACCGCGCAGATCGGGAACTGCCCGGGGGACCGGGTCAAGCCCGGGTCGATGGGTATGCCGCTGCCCGGCATCCCCTCCGTGCTCGTCGACCCGCAGACCGGGCGGGTGGTCGGCGGCCCGGGGGAGGGCGAGATCTGCCTCGACCTGTCCGCGTCGCCGGTGGCGCTGATGACCGGCTACCAGGGGGACGACGAGCGCAACGCCGAGGCGATGACCGGCGGTTACTACCACACCGGCGACGTCGCCGAGCGGGACGCGACCGGAATGATCACCTACGTCGGGCGCACCGACGACGTCTTCAAGGCCAGCGACTACAAGATCAGCCCGTTCGAGCTGGAGTCGGTGCTCATCGAGCACCCGGCGGTCGCCGAGGCGGCCGTGGTGCCCGCACCCGACGAGGTGCGCCTGTCGGTGCCCAAGGCCTACGTCACCCTGGTCGCCGGGCACGAGCCGACCGCCGAGACCGCGCGCTCGATCCTGGCCCACGCCCGCGAGCACCTGCAGCCCTGGCAGCGGGTCCGCCGGCTGGAGTTCTTCGAGCTGCCCAAGACGATCAGCGGCAAGATCCGGCGGGTCGAGCTGCGGGCCCGGGAGGAGCAGCTGGCCTCCGGCGCGGGCGGGGACGAGGCTGCCGGCACCGCGGCCGCCACGACGGGCGGAGCCGCCGGTGCCCCGACCGAGTGGCGCGACAGCGACTTCCCCGACCTGCGGGGCTGAGGCCCCCGGGCGGGCACGGCCGCGGATGGTGGGCCTGTCGGTGGGTCGACCTATCGTGAGCACGTGAGCACGATCGTCCTCCTGCACGCCCATCCCGACGACGAGGCCAGCGGCACCGCCGGCACGACGCGGCTGGCCGTCGACGCCGGCCACCGCGTGGTCATCGTCTTCGCCACCCACGGCGACCACGGGACGCTGCCGCCGGACCTGCGCGAGGGCGAGACCGTGGTGGACCGGCGGCGCGCCGAGGCGCAGGCCGCCGGCCAGGTGCTGGGGACGGACCGCATCGCCTGGCTGGGGTACGCCGACTCGGGCATGACCGGGTGGGAGCAGAACGCCCACGAGCAGTCCTTCCACGCCGCGGACACCGACGAGGCGGCACGTCGGCTCGCGGCGGTCCTCGACGAGGAGGACGCCGACGTCCTCGTCGGCTACGACTGGCACGGGGGCTACGGCCACCCCGACCACGTCAAGGTGCACGCGGTCGCGCACCGGGCCGCGGAGCTGGCCGCCCGCCGCCCGCGGCTGCTGGAGAACACCATGAACCGCGACCACGTCCGTCGCATGGTCGAGGCGGCCAGGCAGGCCGGCACCATCGGCGAGGACGAGGACTTCGACCCCGACGGCCCGGCCGACGACGGCAACCCCATGGGCACCCCGGAGGCGGAGATCCACTGGCACGTCGACGTGCGCGAGGTCATGGCCACCAAGCGGGCGGCCCTCTCCGCGCACGCCAGCCAGGAGGACGTCGGGTGGATGCTCGGCATGCCCTCCGAGCAGTTCGCGGCGATGTTCGGCGACGAGTGGTTCATCGAGCCGGGCCGCGCGCCCGGCCTGACCCACGCGCATCCCCTGGCCTGAGGGGCGGCGGTCGTGCGGCATACCCTCGGAGGATGAGCGACGCGCCGGAGCCGATGCCCGAGTCAGACCGTGGGGTGCCGGAGGGTGCCGACCTGGGGCTCGCCCGCGGGACCGACTTCCTCCACCTGGACGAGCTGCTCACCGAGCAGGAGCGCGCGATGCGCGACGGGGTGCGCCGCTGGTGCGACGAGGCGGTCGTGCCGGCCGCGCAGGAGTGGTGGGAGGCCGCGAGGTACCCCGCCGAGATGCTGCCGGGGTATGCCGCCACGCGGGTCGCCGGGGCCTCGATCGAGGGCTACGGCTGCGCGGGGGTGTCGGCGCTCGCCGACGGGGTGATGTGCGCCGAGCTGGCCCGGGGGGACGGCTCCATCGCGACCGTCAACGCGGTCCACTCCGGGCTGGCGATGACCTCGGTGCACCTGCTGGGCAGCGAGGAGCAGCGGCAGCGCTGGCTGCCGGGGATGGCGCGCGTGGAGACGGTCGGTGCCGTCGCCCTCACCGAGCCGACCCACGGCTCGGACGTGGTCAGCATGGAGACGCGGGCGCACCGGGACGGCGACCACTGGGTGCTCGACGGGGCCAAGCGGTGGATCGGCAACGGCTCCGTGGCCGACCTGGTGGTGGTCTGGGCGCGGGACGACGACGGCGACGTGGGCGGTTTCGTCGTCGAGTCGCCGCAGCAGCTGGACGGCTGGGACGCGCAGGTCATCGACGGCAAGATCAGCAACCGCGGGGTGTGGCAGGCCCACATCCGCCTCGACGGGGTGCGGGTCCCGGCCGAGAACCGCCTCGCGGAGGCCCGCACCTTCGCCGACACCAACCGGGTGCTGGCCCGGTCCCGCCAGGCGGTGGCGTGGGAGGCGATCGGCCACGCGGTCGCGGCCTACGAGGGCGCGCTCACCTATGCCCTGCGCCGAGAGCAGTTCGGCCGCCCGCTGGCCAAGAACCAGCTCATCCAGGACGACCTCGCGCGGATGGTCACCCTCATCACCTCGATGCAGCTCATGTGCACGAGGATGAGCCAGCTGCAGGACCAGGGGCGCTGCACCATCGAGCACGCCGCGATGGCCAAGCTGCACACGACGACGGCGGCCCGTGAGGTCGTGGCGACCGCCCGCGACATGCTCGGCGGCAACGGCATCCTGCTCGACCACCACGTCGCGCGACACTTCGCCGACCTCGAGGCGACGTACACCTACGAGGGCAGCCGCACCGTCCAGTCCCTCCTCGTCGGCCGGGCGGTCACGGGCACCAGCGCCTTCCGCTGACCCGCTGTCACCGCTGCCGCTCCGTGACCGCGGCTAGGGTGGGAGGTATGGCGAACCCCACCACTCCCGGTCCGTCGCCCCAGGGTCCGTCCGACGGTCCGTCCGAGGTCCCGCCCGAGTGGCGACCGGCGATCCCCCAGCCGGGGGAGCGGCCCGTGCCGCGCGAGGAGGTGTGGGACCGGCCCGCCCCGTCCGCGTCGGCAGGCGCCCCCGCACCGCACCGCCAGCCGAGCCAGACGCTGGGCACGCTCATGGGCGACATCACCCGCACCGGGTCCTGGCAGGTCGCCGAGCGGACCACGCTCATGATGTTCCTCGGCGACGTCAAGCTGGACCTCCGCGAGGTGCTCGGGCCCGGGGAGACCCTGGACATCACGACCTACACCGGGATGGGCGATGTCAAGATCGTCGTGCCGGCGGGGACCCGGGTGGAGCTGCAGGGCTTCACCCTGCTCGGGGGACTGCGCCACGACGTCGACCCTGCGGCCCAGGGGGTGCCCGAGACCGGGGCGTGCGTGCGGGTCAACGCGACCAGCCTGCTCGGGGACGTGCGGGTCCGGACGATGCCGCCAGACGACGGGTCCAAGCCGCCGCGCGGATGGCGCTGGACGCAGAAGCGCTGACCCGGGCGACAACCAGGCGCGACGCCCGGTGGGGTGTCAGGCAACCATGTGCGACGCCCGGTGGGGTGTCAGGCAACCATGCGCGACGCCCGGTGGGGTGTCAGGCAACCATGTGCGACGCCCGGTGGGGTCCCGCCCGCTGGGGGTCGCGCCTCAGTCCGTCGGCACGTGCCGGCGGAACCACTCCAGGCTCGCGGCCCACGGGCCGCGCCGCTCGGCGAGGTCCTCCAGCAGCGGGGTGAGCTCGGCGGAGAAGCTGACGGAGGACTCCAGCGGCAGCAGCGAGGGCAGGTTGTCGATGGCGATGACGTCGAGCGGGTGCCCGGCCGTGCCCACGTCGCGCACGGGCTCGGCCCACGAGGTGATGGCCGTGTTCACGGGCAGCAGGTTGTTGTCCGAGGTGACGTCGCAGGTCACGTCGCCGATGGTGCGCAGGCGCCGCGGCACCGGGACGTCGGCCGGGGTGACGAACGGTTCCCGGGGGGTGTTGCTCACCACGCAGTTGACGAGGATGTCGTGCTCGAGCAGGGCCGCCTTGTCCAGCTCGACGGTGTCCGCACGGTCCCAGCGCGTCACCGCGCACCCGGCGAGCTCGAGCGCCTCGACCGCCCCGCGCCCGGACCGTCCCCGAGAGCCGATGACCAGCGCCCGCTCCGGGTCGCGCCCCTCGGCGCTGCTGCGCAGCTGCGCGTCCAGGTCCTCCCTGGCCATGGGGGCGACCCCGCCGTCCAGCAGACCGCGGTGCCGCAGCACGGAGAGGGCGGCGCCGACATACCCCGCCCAGAACCCGAAGGCGACGACGCGCCGGCCGTCGAGCGTGAGGTACTCCACGTCCAGCAGCTCGCCGCCACCGCGCCGGAACCGGTCCAGCGTGACGTCGGCACCCTCCTGCCCCTTGTAGGCGTGCGCGAAGAAGACGTGGGTGTGCGCGAGGTCGGCCGGGTCCTCCGGCAGCTCCTTGATCCCGACGACGACCGCGCCCTCGGGCGCGTCGATCCACGACCCGTACGGCGCCACCGAGCACCCGGCCTCGACGTAGTCCTCGAGGTCGACGACCCGGCTGGGCGACTCCTCGACCGTCACGACATACCCGTCGGCCACCAGCCGGGCGGCATCAGCGGGGACGATCGGCACGCGCTGCTCGCCCGGACGGGCCTCGGCGCGGATCCACAGATGGGGACGACTCATGCCTCCAAGGGTATGCCGACTCCCACCTTCTCCTTGCGTCAACGTGCGTCGATCAGGAGCGGTCGTGCGCTAGGTTGAGCCGGTCACATCGGCGTGAGAGGGGCTGGACGGATGAGCGGTCAGGTCGTGCGGGAGCAGGGCGAGTACGACTACGAGCCGAGCGACCGCGAACCACCCCGGCCGGCCGGACGGACCTGGGCCTTCCGGCTCGGGGGCGTGGGTCTCGCCGCGCTGGTCTACCTGCTGCTCGGCGGGGCGGACATGTCCGGCGACGCGCGCTTCGTCGCGGCGGTGGCGGTGCTCATGGCCGTCTGGTGGATGACCGAGGCGATCCCGCTGGCAGCGACCTCGTTGCTGCCGATCGTGCTCATCCCGCCGCTCACCGGTCTCGGGGTGGCGGACGCGACGGCCCCCTACGCCAACTCCATCGTCTTCCTCTTCCTCGGCGGCTTCCTCATCGCCATCGCCATGCAGAAGTGGAACCTCCACCGGCGCATCGCCCTGCTCACGCTGCGCCGGGTCGGCACCCACCCGCGGCGCATCATCCTCGGGATGATGATCTCCACCGCCTTCCTGTCGATGTGGGTCTCCAACACCGCGACCACCCTGATGATGCTGCCGATCGGCATCTCGGTGCTCGCCCTCGTCGTGGAGAACAGCAGGCAGGCGGCCTCGGCCTCGGCCCCCGTGGCCGACGGGGACCTGGCCGAGGAGGTGGGTCAGGGACGCGCGGTGAGCGACGTCGTCAACGACCCGGACGTCCGCCTCTTCGGCGTCGCCCTCGTCCTCTCGATCGCGTGGGCCGCCTCCATCGGCGGGCTGGGCACCCTGCTCGGCAGCCCGCCCAACGCCATCGTCGCCGGCTACCTCGCCGACGAGCTCGACCAGGAGGTCGGCTTCCTGGCCTGGATGCTGCTGGGTGTGCCCATCGTCGTCGTCTTCATCGGACTCGCGTGGTTGCTCATCACCCGGCTCATGTTCCGCTTCAAGCTGCAGGAGATCCCCGGCGGGCGCGACCTCATCGACCACGAGATCGACCAGCTGGGGCCGATGAGCCAGGGCGAGAAGGTCGTGCTCACCGTCTTCTGCGGTGCCGCCTTCCTGTGGATCGTCCCCGGCCTGCTGGCCAACATCCCTGTCCTCGCGGAGAACGCGGCGTGGCTGGGCGAGCTCGACGACACCGCCATCGCCATCGGTGCCGGCCTGGTCCTCTTCCTCGTGCCCGGTGACCGCGAGGGCCGGATGACGCTGGAGTGGGACGACGCGGAGGAAGGTCTGCCCTGGGGGGTGCTGCTCCTCTTCGGCGGTGGCCTGAGCCTCGCCGCCGCGGTGGCCGGCACCGGGCTCGACGAGTGGTTCGGCACCCAGGTGACCGGCCTGGGGGCGCTCCCGATCGTGCTGCTGCTCGCGGCCGTCGTGACCATCGTGCTGTTCCTCACCGAGGTGACCAGCAACACCGCCACCGCCGCGACCTTCATCCCGGTGCTCGGCGGTGTCGCCGTGGGCATCGGCGTCGACCCGATGACGCTGCTCATCCCGGCGGCGCTGGCCGCGACCTGCGCCTTCATGCTGCCGGTCGGCACCCCGCCCAACGCCATCGTCTTCGGCACGGGGGCGGTGAAGATCCAGGAGATGGCCCGTGGTGGAATCGTCCTCAACGTCGTCGGCGTGGTCCTCATCACCCTCTTCACGGTGCTGATCGGACCCTTCGCCCTGGGTCTGGTGCTCTAGGAGGGAGCCGGCGGGCGGCATACCGCACGACGGCAGAGAGGGGGCGACGCGCCCGCGTGGTCAGGCCAGCAGCCCCTCGTCGCGGTCGTTCCGCCCTGGTGATGGTGCTCGCCTCCGCGATCACCACACTGGGCGCCATCCCGCCGTTCCTCCTGGGCGCCCAGGCCGTCCGCATCCGCGAGGACCTCGGGCTGGGGCTGGGGGCCTTCGGGGTGGCCGTCAGCGTCTTCTTCGCGACGGCGGCGGTCGCCACGCTGTCGACCTCCGGGGTGGTCGATCGGCTGGGGCGTGGCCGCCTGCTGCTCGCCGCTGGCCTGCTCGTGTCCTGCGGCGGGGTCGCCATGACGACGCTGGCCCGCGGCTGGTGGACGCTCATGCTCGTCATGGTCCTGCTCGGCCTCGGCAACGCCGCCTCGCAGGCGACCGCCAACCTGCTCATGGCGCGCACGCTGCCGCCCGGGCGTCGGGGCCTGGGCTTCGGGGTGAAGCAGTCGGCGGTGCCCCTCGCCATCATGCTCGGCGGGCTGGCGGTCCCGACGACCGGCGCGATCTGGGGGTGGCGGTCCACCTTCGTCATCACCGCCGCTCTGGGGGCGGTGGTCGTGGGCGGGGCCGTGGCCGTGCTCGTCCGGGAACACCGGAGAGGCCGACGTGGGGCCGGCGCGCCGGTCTCGCTCCCGGAGCTGATGGAGTCGCCGCCGACCCTCCCGCTCGTGCTCGCGGCGCTGGCGATCACCTTCGCCAGCGCGGCCGCCAACTTCGTCGGCGCCTTCGCCGCCTCGTGGGGCTTCGAGGTCGGCCTCACCCCGTCTCAGACCGGGGTGCTCATGGCCCTCGGCTCGGGCGGCTCGATCGCGGTCCGGGTCTTCTCCGGCTGGCGGGCGGACCACCGCCACGGGGCCAACCTGCCGGTCGTCGCCACCCAGATGGGGGTCGGCGCCCTGGCCTGCGCCGGCCTGGTGGTGGCCCAGCCCTGGGCCGTGTGGGTCTTCGGGCTGCTGGCCTTCAGCATCGGCTGGTCCTGGCCCGGCCTCCTCCTGTATGCCGTGGCGCGCCTCGGCCGGGACAACCCCGCCCAGGCCTCGGGCGCGGTCCAGGCGGGGGCCTTCGCGGGCGGCGCGCTGGGGCCGGCGCTGCTCGGCGGTCTCTCGCAGGCGGTGGGCTTCCCGCTCACCTGGGGGGTGGCCGCCGCCTGCTTCGCGATCGCCGGGTTGCTCGTCCTGCTGGCCCGCAGCCGCTTCACCGCCGACCTGCTCACCCGACCCCCGCGCGAACCCTTCCGCTACGCGCGCAGCAAGGTGACGCCTCCGCGGGAGGCGTGAGGAACGGCATACCTGCGGGTGGTGGGCGTCCTGAGCGCCCGGTGCGGTCCGGCCGCGCGTCCGGTGCGGTCTGTGCGCGCGTCCGGTGCGGGGTGGTTCAGGTGAGGGCGGAGGCCATGCGACGGACGGCCTCCTGCACGAGCTCCTCGCTGGTGCCGATGTTGAGGCGGGCGAAGCCGGTGCCGCCGGCGCCGAAGGCCGGGCCTGGTGAGAGCAGCACCCGGCCGCGCTCCAGGAAGGTCTGGGCCGGGTCGTCGCCGAGGCCGAGGTCGCGGCAGTCCAGCCAGGCGAGGTAGGACGCGTGGCCGGGCGTGAACCGCACGCCCGGCAGGTGCTCGGCCAGGAGGGCGGGCAGCGACCGGGTGCGCGCCTCGATCTCGGCGACGGCCGCGGCCAGCCAGTCGCGTCCGTCCGTGTAGGCGGCGACCGCGGCGACCTGCCCCAGGATGCTCGGCGCCCAGTCGGTCTCCGGCTGACGCGCCGGCCACCTCCCCTCGACGGCGGTGACGCCGAGCGCCAGCTTGAGGCCGGCGGTGTTCCACGCCTTCGACGGCGAGTGCAGCGCGATCCCGACCTGCCGGGCCGCCTCGCTCACGGTGAGGAACGGCACGAAGGGCCGCGGGCTGCCGGGGTGCACGAGCGGGGCGTGGATCTCGTCGGCGATGACGACCGCGTCGTGCTGCGCGGCGAGGTCCGCGAGCGCGGCCAGCTCCTCACGCGGGTAGACGTAGCCCAGCGGGTTGTGCGGGCTGCACAGCAGCACGACCCGGGCGCCGCCGGCGAGGGCGCGGCCCATCCCCTCCAGGTCCAGCCGGCCGCCGTCGGCCACGTCGAGCATCGGCACCTCGAGCGCCTCGAGGCCCAGGTCGCGCAGCCACGGGTAGAACGAGAGGTAGACCGGCGGGTTGAGGACCACCGCGTCCCCGGGCGAGGTGAGCGCGCGCAGGGTCTCCTTGGCGGCCTGGCCGACGTCGGCGAACAGTCGCACCCGCCCCGGGGTGCCCTGGGTCTCCCAGCCCCAGACGTCTCGGGCGAAACCGGCGAAGGCGTCGACCACCGGGGTGGGCTCCCCGGCATACCCCAGGTCGCTGCGGTCGACCGCGGTGTGCAGCGCGGCGCTGATCGCGGGAGCGGTCCGGACGTCCATCTCGGCGGTCCACGCGGGCAGCACGTCGTGGGGGACGCGGCTCCACTTGGCGCTGCGGTGGGTGCGCATCTGCTCGAGCGTGAGGTCGAAGGGCGAGGCCATGGGACCAGCCTCTCAGGTGCGGGTTGACACCCTCCGCGGCCTCTCGCACAGTGGGCGGGACATCGCGGCCGGTGGCCCGCGGACCGTGCCTGAGCGAGGAGCACCGATGAGCCTGTCCACGACCGGGGGAGCGCCCACGGCCTACCACCTGCGCCCGGCCCGGGGCTGGCTCAACGACCCCAACGGGATGGTCTTCCACCAGGGGCGCTGGCACGTCTTCTTCCAGCACAACCCGCAGGGCCCGTGGCACCGGCAGATCGCCTGGGGGCACGCGAGCAGCACCGACCTGCTGCGCTGGCGCGAGCACCCGGTGGCCTTCACGCCGCAGCCTGGAGGGCCGGACAGCGTCGGCTGCTGGTCCGGGGTCCTCGTCACCGGGCTGGAGCGCCCCGCCGCCGTCTACTCCGGGGTGACCCACGCGGACGGGCGCAGCACGGTGTGCCTGAGGTGGGCGCAGGACGACGGCCTCGACACGTGGTCGGACCCCGTGGTCGTCGCCACCACCCCCGAGGTCGACGACGTCGCCGTGATGCGCGACCCGTTCGTCTTCTGGCACGGCGGACACCGGTATGCCGTGCTCGGCGCCGGGCTGCGCTCGGGGACGCCGGCGATCCTGCTCTACGGCTGCGACGACATCGAGCGGTGGGAGTACCTCGGGGTCTGGCTCACCGGGGCCGACGAGGCGCTCGCGGGGGCCCTGCCGGCGGACGTCTGGGAGTGCCCGCAGCTGGCGGTGTGGGAGGGGCGGGCCTCGCTCGTGGTGTCCCTGCACGACCGGGGTGTGCTCGGCCAGGTGGTGGCCTGCACCGGTGACCTCGGGTCCGACGAGGCCGGCCGTCCGGCCCTCGTCGTGGACCGGGTGGACCTGCTGGACGACGGGGCCGACTTCTACGCCCCGCAGCTCGCCCCGGACGGCCGCGAGGGCTTCTGGCTCATGGGGTGGGTCCGCGAGGACGGGCCGGAGGAGAGCGCCGGCGACCACGCCGGGTGCATGACCGTGCCGCGCCGGCTGGTGCTGGAGGGTGGGTCCCCCCGCCTGGTGCTGGACCCGCTGGCCGCCCAGGGGCTGCCGTGGCAGGGGGCCACGCCCGTGCCCGGCGCTCGCCTCGAGGGCCAGCTCAGTCTCGAGGTCGGCACCGGGGGTGCCGACCTGGAGCACCCCCGGCTGGGCGGGCGGTCCCTGCCCGCGGGCAGCCGGGTCCTCGTCGACGGGTCGGTCCTGGAGATCTACCCCGCGCAGGGGCCGCCGGCGAGCTTCCGGGACCCGGTGCCGTGGCACTGGGCGGACCCGGCCGACCCGGCCTGAGGGGCCCGGGGCAGCGGCGGCTCAGGCGGCGAACGCCCAGCGGTCCAGCACCCGCTGGAGCTCGTCGACGTGCCAGCGCGGCACGTAGGCCACGGTGATCTTCTGGCCGTGCCGGACGAAGGCGCTGGCCTGGCCGGGCAGGCAGACCGCGTCGAAGATCCAGGGCAGGACGTCCAGGTCGGCGTTGTCGTGGTCGAGGCGGGGGTGGATCTCGCGGGTGATGCGCCCGAGCCGGAAGCGGACGACCCACCGGTTGCGCTCTCGGTCGACGCCGCCGCGCACCTCCCCGAGCTCGCTGGTCGAACCGGCGGCGGCGGCCAGCTTGCGCACGAGGTCGGGGTAGGAGTCGGGGCCGACGACATGCTCCAGGTCGACCGTGGTGACGTGCGGGTGGTGGGTCAGCCCGCCGTCGGCGTCGCGCGCCAGGCAGTGCATGACCGCGACATAGGGGTGCTGCCGCACCGCCTGGGCGACCTCGCGGTCTGCGAGCAGGTCCGCCTCGGTGACGCCGTCCTGGGGGGAGAGCCCCAGGCGCTCCAGCGTCGCGAGCTGCTCCCGGGCCGAGGGGCGGATGGCCGGGGTGACCAGCATCGGTGCGTCGTCGTCGGCGTCACTGTGTCGGGCGAAGACCTCGGACAGTCTCATGGTCCAAGACTGCCACCGCCGGCGAGGAGGCACAACGACCGAGCGCCGCGTCCGGCGGGGCCGGACGCGGCGCTGGTGTCACGCGGTGCGGCGCTGCTCAGGCGACGCGGGTCTGCGGCGCGTTCTCCGCGGTCTTGCCCGGGTCCTTCTCGGCGACCCCACCGACGGCGTCGTCGATCTTGGCCATGAGGTCGGCGTCGAGGGTGACACCGGCGGCCTTGACGTTGTCCTCGACCTGCGAGGGCTTGGACGCGCCCACGAGGGCGGCCGCGACGTTGGGGTTCTGCAGCACCCACGCGACGGCCAGCTGCGGCATGGTGAGGCCGGCCTCCTCGGCCAGCGGCTTGAGCTCCTGCACCGCGCGCAGCGTCTCGTCGCGCATGAAGCCCTGCATGCCCTTGCCCATCGACTCGTCCGCGGCGCGGCCCTCGGTGGGCTGCTGGCCGGGGAGGTACTTGCCGGAGAGCACGCCCTGCGCCATCGGGCTCCAGACGATCTGGGAGATCCCGAGCTCCTCGCAGGTCGGCACGACCTCGGGCTCGATGACCCGCCACAGCATGGAGTACTGCGGCTGGGAGGAGATGAGCTGGATGCCCAGGTCCTTGGCCAGCGCGTGCCCGGCGCGGATCTGGTCGGCGGTCCACTCGCTCACGCCGATGTAGAGCGCCTTGCCCTGCCGCACGACGTCGGCGAAGGCCTGCATGGTCTCCTCCAGCGGCGTCTCCGTGTCGTAGCGGTGCGCCTGGTAGAGGTCGACGTAGTCGGTCCGCAGCCGCAAGAGGCTGCCGTCGATGGACTCCATGATGTGCTTGCGGGACAGGCCGGTGTCGTTCTTGCCGCCCGGGCCGGTCGGCCAGTAGACCTTGGTGAAGATCTCCAGGCTCTCCCGGCGCTCGCCCTGGAGGGCCTCGCCGAGCACGGTCTCCGCCTTGGTGTTGGCGTAGACGTCCGCGGTGTCGAAGGTGCTGATGCCGGCGTCGAGCGCGGCGCGCACGCACTGGTGCGCGACCTCGTTCTCGACCTGGCTCCCGTGGGTGAGCCAGTTGCCGTAGGTGATCTCGCTGATCTTGAGGCCGCTGTTTCCGAGGTATCTGAACTCCATACCCTCCACGGTATGCCGCCCTCCCGGGCTCGTCCTGCCCGGCCCCCACCCCTTCGACGACGGGAATGAGACCGGTTGCGCCGGCGTTGTAGACCCTCCCGAGATCCAGGAGGACCGTGCGCCCGCTCCCCGACCTGACCGCCCAGCACCGACGCCTCGCGGAGCTGGGGGTGCCGGTCCCTCACCTCCCGCCGGGACTCGTCGGCGACCTGCTCGTCGTGCATCCCCGGCTGGTACCGGTGGCCGACCTCGTGCCGCTGCTGCGGCGCGGCGACCGGCCCGGGTTCGTCGTCGAGGACCTGACCGACCTGGCGGAGTTCGGCCCGGCGCCGGGGGTCGAGGTCCCGGACACGGACCTGTATGCCGTTCACGCCCCCGAGCGCGGCGACGAGCACGCCGACCGCAGCCCCGACGAGGTCGACCCGCAGATCCGGGCCCGGGGGCGCGACCTCATGACCGCCGCCGAGGGCGTGGCCTGGGTGCTCCAGCAGCCCGAGGTCCTCGAGCGGAACCACTGCTTCATGACCACCGGGTCGCGCCGCCCGCGCGCCGGCGGCCCCGGCCTGGACGCCCGCGTCCCGGCCCTGTGGATCAGCAACGGCACCGGCCGCGACGGCCGGGACCGCAAGGACGCACCGAAGCTGGGCTGGTGCTGGGCCGGCAACCGGCACACCTGGCTGGGGATCGCCTCGGTCGCCGGCCGCAGCACCGCCTGAGTCACCGGGTCAGCGGCGTCGACCGAGGTCGTACTTCACCAGGGCCCCGTTGCCGAACGCTCCCGTGGTCGCGTAGACCCGCTTGCCGGAGAGCGCCACGTCCGAGGGCGAGTCGACGGTGAACAGGGTGCGGGCCCTCCAGCTGCCCGGGCGGACCACGGAGACCTCACCACCGAACAGCTCCGCCACGACGAGGTGGCCGTCGCGGGCCCGGTCCAGCCCGGTCGCGCCGTACAGGCCACGGGCGACCGTGGTGGCGTGCCCGTGCCGGTCGATGCGGTACACCCGGCTCAGCGGGAGGATCTCGCCGGCCGCGCCGCCCAGGGTGGTGACGTAGAGCCGGCCCTTGTGGTCCACCGCCACGTCGGTGGGCACCGACTCGGGGACGTAGTCCTCGCCGACCAGGCAGTCGGGGAGCGGGTCCGCGCCGGGGGGCAGCGACCCCTCCAGGCCGGCCTTGAGCTCCTCGGTGAAGGTGATGTCGAACACGGGCAGCACCGCCGCGGTCGAGATGTCACCGGTGCGCAGGTCGACCTCGAGGACCGCGTTGGCCGCCGCGTCCGCCACGTAGGCACGGTGCCCGCTGACCTTGAGCTGGTAGGCGTTGGACTCCACGATGCCGGTGTACTCCGACAGGGGCGGGGAGTCCGAGGCCTCCTCCCAGGCGCCGAGCTCCTCGGCGCACGAGGAGTTCAGCCCGACGAAGCCGTAGCTCACCCCGGCGTCCGGGTTGTTCTGGATCTCGTGCTGCCACAGGTCGTCGCTGACCACCTTCCGGGTGCCGTCCCACGAGGTCCGGACCACGTGGCTGGTCGGCGTCTCCCCGGAGAGGTCGCTCTCCAGGTGGTACGTCTTGCCCCGGCTGGTGGCCACGCCGCCCAGGCTGCCGGTCTCCGGCACCTGGTACACGGTCCTGACCGTGCCCCGCTTGACCTTGGAGAGCTGACCGCTGAAGTTCTGGGTCAGATAGACGTGTCCGGACCCGACGGCCAGGCTCAGCGGCCCGACCAGTCCGTCGACGACGACACGAGGCTCGTTGGTGTGGGCCTGTGCCGGTGCGGTGAGAAGAGACGCCGTGAGCGCCAGCACGCTGGCTGCCACGGCAAGGGTGGATCGACGCATGTCCAGACCTCCGGTTCACGATGTGGAGGGCGGGCTCGGTTGGGCTCGTCCAGATGCGACGGCCCCTGCGTCACACCCGGCCGCCGCTGCTCGCATGCTCCTGCTGCCTTGACGCGGTGTCAAGAGGCTCCGTGGCAGAGGGTGCGGGTGGTGCTAGAGCGTCGTCGCGGCGTCCTCGCGGAGCACGAGCGGCAGCCCGGCCCGGCGGAAGGCGTCGGCGGAGAAGAAGCCGACGACGCCGCTGACCTGGCCGTCCCGCAGGTCGACGACGCAGAGCTGGAAGGCCTCGTACGTCCCGTCCTCCCCGCGGAGGTACATCCCCGCCGCGGGCTGACCGTTGGCGACGGTCGGCACCATCCGCAGGTCGCGCGGCCCGGTCGCCGGGCACTGCCCACCGATGAGCGCCGCGATGTCGTCCGGGCCCAGGTAGTAGCGGTCGTAGGGCGGCATCTGCCAGACGGCCTGCTCGGTCATGACCCCGACGACGGCTGGGACGTCGTAGCGCTCGAAGGCGTCGCAGAAGGCGGCGAACACCTCCCGCTCGGCGTGGCTGAGCTCGCTGACCCGGCGGCCGGCCCGCTCGAGCCCGTCGCCGATGGTGGCCCGCGAGCGCTGGAGCGCGGAGTTGACCGCGGCCACCGTGGTCTCGAGGGCCTGCGCGGTCTCGGCCGCCGAGAGCTGCAGGACGTCGCGCAGCACGAGCACCGCCCGCTGGAGCGGGGGGAGGTCCTGGAGCGCGGCGACGAACGCCAGCTGGGTGTCCTCGGTCTCGACGGCGGCCTGCGCCGGGTCGACGGGGATGACGTCACGCCCCCACACGACGCGGTCCGGCAGCGGCTCGAGCCAGTCGCGGGAGCGGTCCTCGACGACCGGGACCCCCGGGTCGCCGGGTGGTTGCCCGAGCCCGCTGGGCAGCGGCCGGCGGGCCTGGCCCTTGAGCGCCGTGAGGCAGGAGTTGGTGGCGATGGTGTACATCCACGTCCGCACCGAGGACCGCCCCTCGAACCGGTCGAAGGCCCGCCAGGCCCTCAGGTAGGTCTCCTGCACGAGGTCCTCGGCCTCCCCGGCGGACCCGAGCATGCGGTAGCAGTGCGCGATGAGCTCGCCGCGCAACGGTGCGGTCAGCTCCTCGAACTCGCGCTCCTGCTGCGGGCTCAGCGTGGTGGACATCCGGACTCCCTCGACCCGTGCGACCTGACCCCTCTCACGCTAGTACCCCGCACCGACGGACGTGCGGGATCACGGCGCACGGGTGTATGATGTGTGCATCATGCAACTATCTGAGGAGTTGGCACGGACCTTCGCGGCGATGGGCCGCTTCCTGCGCGAGCGGGAGGGGGATCTCGCGCCCACCGACGTCGCGGTCCTGGTCCGGCTGGCCGGGCAGCAGTGCACCCGGTCCCGGGACCTGGCCCAGGCCGAGGGCCTGGACCCCTCGACCATGAGCCGTCGCCTCGCCTCCCTGGCCGAGCGCGGCCTGGTCGAGCGGCATCCCGACCCCGCCGACCGTCGGGCCCAGGTACTCGGCCTCACGGAGGCCGGGCTGGCGGCCCTGACCCAGGAGCGCGCCCGCCGCGTCGAGCTCGTCACCGACACCCTGGCCGACTGGCCGGAGGGCGAGAAGGCGCAGCTCGCCGACCTTCTCGGACGCCTCGCCGACTCGCTGGAGTCGGCCCGCGGCACGCATACCTCCGGTCAGTCGCCCTGAGGGACCCGGGCGGCCACGCCCACCCCACCAGCCTCCCGACCGCACCACCCAGCAAGGATCTGATGACCGCCAGCACCAGCACGGGCCCCAGCCCCGTCGACACCCAGGACGCCACCCCCTCGACCACCGACACCCCCTCGACCGCCGCCACCGCCGTCGACCCGACGGCGTCGTCGGCCCCCGCCTTCCGCCTCAGCCGGGAGCACAAGATCGTCTTCGCCGGCCTGATGATGGGCATGTTCGTCGCCTCGATCAGCCAGACCATCGTCGGACCGGCCCTGCCCCAGATCGTCGCCGACCTCGGCGGGATGAGCCACTACTCGTGGGTCGCCACCGCCGCCATGCTCGTCTCGGCCGTGGTCGTCCCCGTCGTCGGCAAGCTGTCCGACCTCTACGGGCGCAAGACCTTCTATCTCGCCGGTCTCGTCATCTTCATGGTCGGCTCGATCGTCTCCGGCCTGGCCGGGAGCTTCTGGATGCTCGTCGCCGGCCGCGCCATCCAGGGCGCCGGCATGGGCACGCTCATGCCCCTGTCGCAGACCATCATCGGCGACATCATCCCGGCCCGGCAGCGCGGGAAGTACCAGGGCCTCATGGGCGCCGTCTTCGGCGTCACCTCGGTGGCCGGGCCGCTCGCCGGCGGCCTCATCACCGACCACCTCGGCTGGCGCTGGCTGTTCTTCACCACCCTGCCGATCGGGCTGCTCACCCTGTGGTTCGTCCTGCGGCACATGCACCTGCCGCACCAGCGCCGCGAGGCGAAGATCGACGTCGCCGGGATCGTCACGCTGTCCGTGGCCATGGTCTCCATCCTGCTGGCCACGAGCTGGGGCGGCACGACCTACCCCTGGGCCTCCGCCGAGGTGCTCGGTCTCTACGCCCTCGGGCTGGTCACCGCGGCCGCCTTCGTCGTCGTCGAGCTGCGGGCCAGCGAGCCGCTGCTGCCGCTGCGCCTCTTCCGGAACAGCGTCTTCAGCTGGGCCAACGTCGCCGGTCTCGGTCTGGCGATGGTGATGTTCGGGTCGATCATCTACATCCCGGTCTTCGCGCAGGGCGTGCTCGGCGTGGACGCCACCCAGTCCGGGCTCATCCTCATGCCGATGATGCTCGGCCTCATCGTCATGGGCATCCTCACCGGGCTGCTGGTGACGAAGACCGGCCACTACAAGCCGTTCATGCTCACCGGCGTGGCCATCATGGCCTCAGGGGTGTGGCTGCTGACGATGCTGTCCGAGACCTCCAGCCCGTGGGAGCTCTTCGGGTCGATGGCGGTCGTGGGCGTCGGTCTCGGGATGGCGATGCAGCAGTACACCCTCGTCGTCCAGAACGTCGTCGCCCGGCGCGACCTCGGGGTCGCCACCGCGACGACCCAGTTCAGCCGCAACATCGGCTCGACCGTCGGGATCGCGGTCTACGGCTCGATCATGACCGGCGGGCTCGGTGCCGCGGTGGCCTCGCACCTGCCGGCGCAGATGCGCGAGCAGGCCGCCGCGCAGGCCGGAAGCCTGGACGTGGGCGCCGTCCTCGACCCGGGTGCGCTCGGCGGCGTACCGCCCGTGGTCCAGGAGGCGCTGCGCGCCGGTCTGGCCGACCAGCTGCACGGGGCCTTCCTCATCGGCCTGCCGATCCTGGCGCTGGTCTTCCTCGCCACGGCCATGATCAAGCACGTGCCGCTGAAGGACACCCTCGAGGACGCGCCGGCCGACCAGGGCTGAGGCGTCCGGGCGAGGACGACGACGAGGACACCGGGCGCTTCACCCGTGCGGGACCACCCGGGTGAAGCGCCCGGTGTCCAGCCAGTGCCGCAGCCGCTCGCCGGTGATCCGCAGGAAGGCCGCCGCGTCGGACCGCTGGCCGGCTGTCGTGCTCGCGAGGATGCTGTTGGCGAGCAGCAGCTGACGGGCGGCCACCAGCGCCTCGAAGTCCTCGGCCGGCAGGTCCGGGAGCGGGCGCCGGGCGGCATACCCCGCCCGGACGTCGTCCTCGGGGCCGTGCTCGTCCTCGCCGCCGCGCAGGTAGAACGCGCAGATCGCGAGGTCCAGCGCCGGCACGCCGAGCCCGCTGTCGTCGAAGTCGAAGACCGCGAGCCGGTGCTCGTGCCACTTGAGGTTGCCGCCGTGCAGGTCGGCGTGCAGCGGGATGACCGGCTCCTGAGACAGCCGCTCGAAGGCGGCCTCGCACCGCTGCACCGCCTCCGCCACCAGGGCGGCGAGCCCCTGGTCGTGGGCGACGCCCTCCGTGAGCAGGTCGGGGTCGCCGAAGAGGGTCCCCGTCAGCCGCGGGAACCGGTGGTGCCCCTCGGGCTCCCAGGACTCCGCGTGCCCGTGCAGCGTCGCCATCAGCCCACCCAGGGCCCGGCACTGCTCGGGGGTGCTGACGGTGCCCAGGTCCTCCCCCTCGAGCCAGGTGCTGGCCGTCACCATGACCTCCCGGCCCAGCTCGGTCGACCCCACCAGGGCGAGGTAGCCCCCGTCCTCGACCGGCACCGGGTCCGGCACGAGCACGTCGGTGTCGCGCCGGATCGCGTGCTGCCAGGCCTGCTGCGCCTGCACGTTGCCCGCCGAGCTCAGGGAGTTGGTGTTGACCCGCATGGCCACCGCCCTGCCCGGGGTGTCGAGGCGGAACGTGGTGTTGAAGCCGTGCAGCACGAGGCGGACCTCGGTGGGCGCCAGCCCGAAGAGGGGTGCGGCGCGCTCCGCCACCCCGCGCAGGAGCTCGACCTGGGAGAGCTCGTCCAGGTCCTGGTATGCCGTGGGCATGGCTCAGCCTCGCACGCGCCCGAGCGGCACGTCACACCGCACGGAGTAGCCTCCGGCCATGCTCGGAGTCCTGCACCTGCCGACCGCGCTCCTGGTCCTGGCGGCGTGCCTGCTGGTCTGGCTGGTGTCGTGGTGGCGTCGACGCCGGGCCGCCCGCGGCTTCCTCTCCGAGACCGACCGCATCACCTACGAGACACTGCGCTCCGGCGCCCAGGCCGGCCGCAACCTGCGGGCCGGGCTGACCCCGGAGCACGCCGAGCCGGCTGCGCGGCACCTGCGGATGATGCTCGGCGGCACCGCCCTCGCGATCTGCGACAGCCAGCAGGCCCTGGCCTGGAGCGGGTTGGGCGAGCACCACCGCGAGCAGGCGTCCGGGCACGCCCACCGGGTGCTGCAGGGCGGTGACGTCGTCGTCCTCACCCGGGCCGACCTGCCCTGCGACGTGCCCGAGTGCCCGGTGCGGGCCGGCGTCGTCGCCCCGCTCGTGGTGGACGACCGCGTCATCGGTGCGCTCGCGGCATACTCCCCCCGTCCCTCGGCCGGGCTCGCCCGGGCGACCGAGCAGGTCGCGACCTGGGTGAGCGGGCAGCTGGAGCTGGGCGAGCTGGACCGCGAGCGCACCCGCGCGATGGAGGCCGAGCTGCGCAGCCTGCGGGCCCAGATCAGCCCGCACTTCATCTACAACTCCCTCGGCGCCATCGCCTCCTTCGTACGCACCGACCCCGACCGGGCCCGCGAGCTGCTGCTGGAGTTCGCCGACTTCACCCGCTACGCCCTGCGTCGCGGCGGCGCCTACACGACGCTCGCCGACGAGCTGCGCAACATCGAGCGCTACCTCGTGCTCGAGCAGGCGCGCTTCGGGGAACGGCTGCGGGTCAACCTGCTCATCGCCCCCGAGGTCCTGCCGGTCGCGGTGCCCTACCTGGCCGTGCAGCCCCTGGTGGAGAACGCCGTGCGCCACGGCCTGGCCGACAAGGAGGGCGTCGGGACCATCACCATCACCGGCACCGACCTGGGCGACCTCGCGGAGATCGCCATCGAGGACGACGGCGTCGGCTCCGACCCCGAGCTGGTGCGGCGCGCGCTCGACGGCGACCGCAGCGGGGAGACGGTCGCCCGCGACAGCGACAGCGTGGGGCTCGGCAACGTCGACGCGCGGCTGCGGCAGGTCTACGGCGACGAGCACGGCCTGGTCGTCGAGACCGCGCCGGGCCTGGGCACCAAGGTGACCTTCCGGGTGCCGAAGTACGCGCCCGGCGTCCATCCCGACCGCTGAGCCCGGCCCTACCATGACCCCATGCGTGCCCTCGTCGTCGACGACGAACCGCCGGCCCTGTCCGAGCTGACCTACCTGCTGGAGCGGGACGGCCGGTTGGGCAGCGTGCACCCGGTGGCCTCGGGCACCGATGCGCTGCGCGCCCTCGAGGACGGCGACATCGACGTGGTCTTCTCCGACATCTCCATGCCGGGCCTGGACGGGATGGAGCTCGCCCGGGTGGTCAACCGGTTCGCCCGGCCACCGCTCGTGGTCTTCGTCACCGCGCACGAGCAGCACGCGGTCGACGCCTTCGCGGTCCGCGCGGTCGACTACGTCATGAAGCCGGTGCCGCCGGCGCGGCTCTCCCAGGCCGTCGACCGGGTGGTCGCGGCCCTCGCGCAGCGCGGCCCCGCCCCGGTCGAGTCGGTGGAGGCCGTCGGCCGGGTCCAGGGCACCCCGCCGGACCCCGCCGAGGAACGCATCGCGGTCGAGCTCGGCGGCGTCACCCGCTTCGTCCAGCGCTCGTCGGTCCGCTACGTCCAGGCGCAGGGCGACTACGTGCGCCTCTTCACCGGCTCCGCGTCGCACCTGCTGCGGCTGCCGCTCACCACCCTGGAGGAGCGCTGGGCCGCGGCCGGCTTCATCCGGATCCACCGCTCCACCCTGGTCAACCTCGCCCACGTCGGTCAGGTGCGCCAGGCGCAGGGACGCCTCAGCCTGCGGCTGCTGCCCGACGGTCCCGAGCTGCCGGTGGCGCGCAGGCACGCCCGCACCGTGCGCGAGCGGGTCCTCGGCGAGGGCGCGTGAGCGAGGGGACGCCGCCCCGGTTCGAGGCGCGGGTCCGGGTCACCTCCTCGCGCCGCGAGGCCGCCACGGCACGTCGTCGGCCGATGGCCGCCGCGCTGGTCGAGCAGACCGGGGCCGGCGAGCTCTACCTGCGCGGGTTGCTGCGGGCCCAGCTCCGGCTCACCCTCGGGGTGCTGGCCGGGCTCGCGGTGGTGCTGGGCGGCATACCCGTCCTGTATGCCGTGCTCCCCGCCGCCCGGTCGTTGCAGGTCGCCGGGGTGCCGGTCGTGTGGCCCGTGCTCGCCGTCCTCGTCTACCCCGTCCTCGTCGGGGTGGCCGCGTGGTACACCCGGGCGGCGACGCGGATCGAGCGGCGGCTCTCCGCCGTCGCCAGGGAGCGTTGAGCGTGGCCCCCAGCCTGGCCGGGGCGGCCGTGCTGCTCGTCTGCCTCGTCACCGTCGCGCTCAGCGCCTTCGGGCTGCGCCTGTCCCGTCGGACGAGCGACTTCTACGTCGCCGGGCGCGCCGTCTCGCCGCAGCGCAACGCCGCCGCGATCGGCGGGGAGTACCTCTCGGCCGCCAGCTTCCTCGGTGTGGCCGGGTTGATCTACGACCAGGGGGTGGACGCGCTGTGGTACCCGGTCGGCTACACCGTCGGCTACCTCGTGCTGCTCGTGCTCGTCGCCGCCCCGCTGCGCCGGTCCGGGGCCTACACGCTGCCCGACTTCGCCGAGGCCCGCCTGGAGTCGCGCTCGGTGCGCCACCTGTGCTCGGTCCTCGTCGTGTTCATCGGCTGGCTCTACCTGCTGCCGCAGCTGCAGGGTGCCGGCTTCACCCTGCGGCTCGTGTCCGGCGCCCCGCTGTGGCTGGGGCCGGTGCTCGTCGTCGGGGTGGTCGTGCTGTCGGTGGCGGCCGGGGGGATGCGCTCGATCACGCTCGTCCAGGCCGTGCAGTACTGGATCAAGCTCTCCGCGCTGGCCATCCCGGCCGGGGTGCTGCTCGCCGTGTGGTGGGGGACGCAGGGGCCGGGGCTGGAGGTCACCGAGTCGTGGGTGCTGCCGGGCAGCGGCCCGCAGGCCGGAGGTCACGGGCTCTACCGCACCCTCTCGCTCATGCTGGCGCTGGCGCTCGGGACGATGGGGCTGCCGCACGTCGTGGTGCGCTACTACACCAACCCGGACGGCACCGGCGCCCGGGCGACGACGGTGCGGGTGCTCGTGCTCCTCGGCCTGTTCTACGTCGTCACGGTGGTGTATGCCGTGCTCGGCCGGGCCTACCTGCCCACCCTGGGGCCGGGGGTGCGGGCGGACACGGTGGTCCTGCGGCTGCCGGCGGAGGTGCTGCCCGGGGTGGGCGGTGAGGTGCTGCTCGCCGCGCTGACCGGCGGCGCGTTCGCGGCCTTCCTCTCGACGTCGTCGGGGCTGGCGCTCGCGGTGACCGGGGTGCTCAACCAGGACGTCGTGCGGCCCCTGCTCGCCCGGGCCGTGCCCGGCGACCACTCCGAGGTCGCGGGCTTCCGGATCGCCGCCGTGGTGGCCGTGCTGGTGCCCTTCGCCGGGGTGGGCGTCTTCCCCGAGGTCCCGCTGGCGGCGTTCGTCACCCTGGCCTTCGTCATCGCCGCCTCGACGTTCTTCCCGCTGCTGGCGCTGGGGGTGTGGTGGCCGCGGCTGTCGGTGCAGGGTGCCACGGCCGGTCTGCTGACCGGGGCGGTCCTGGCCATCGGCGCGGTGGCCGTGACCGTGCTCGCGGGGGACCAGGGCGGGTGGGCGGACGCGCTGCTCGCCCAGCCGGCGGCGTGGATCGTGCCCCTGGTCGGCCTCGTCATGGTGGTGGTCTCGCTGCTGACCCCGCAGGGGATCCCCCGGGGTGCGGCGCGCACGCTGGTGCGGCTGCACACCCCGGAGGACCTCACCGCGTGAGCCGGGGGGCCTCCTGGCTCAGAGGGGCGCTGGTGCTCAGAGGTTGCTGGTGATCTCCGCGTCCTCGCGCAGCCCGGCCACCAGCTCGTCCGTGGCCGCGGCCTGCTCCTCGGACTGCAGCTGCTGGGAGATCTGGTCCCGGACCTGGTCGAACTCGGGGATCTCCGGCTGCCCCGGGGCGGCCGTGCCCGACGCCTCGTCCTCGCCGCCTCCGGCGCCCTCCTGCTGGGCCACGAGCTCGTCGTAGTAGGCGCGCAGCTCCTCCTCCGAGGGCTCCTCGACGGGCGCCTCCTGCTCGACGTAGGCCTGGATCGCGATCTGGTTGGCCGCCTCCCTGCGCGCGGTCTCCTCGTCCATGCCCTGCTGCTCGAGGACCTCGAGGAACTGGTCGACCGACTCCAGGCCGTTGCCCGTCGCGAGCTCCTCGAGGAGGGTGTCGACCTCCTCGTCGGAGGGCTCCAGACCCTCCTCCTCGGCGGCCTGGCGCAGCAGCACGCTGTCGACGACGACCTCGAGGGTGTCTTCCTGGAGCTGCTCCTCGTCCAGCTCCTCACCGCTCATCTGCGCCTGGCCGGCCGCGGCCGCGAACTGGCTCTCGTAGTAGGTGACGAACTCCTCCTTCGTCACGTCCTGCCCGTTGACCGTGGCCACCGGGTCCGGGATCTGCTCGAGGTCGGGCTCCGGCATGGCGTCCGGTGCGGGGGCGCTGCTGCTGGCCGCGTCGTCGGACCCGGCGGGTGAGCTGCTGCTCGCCGCGTCGGTGTCGCCGGAGTCGTCGGAGCCACCGCAGGCGGAGAGCCCCACGAGGCTCAGGGTCACGCTCAGGCTCACGGCTGCGAGCCTCGTCGTGGCGGACATGGTGCATCTCCCTCATCGGGTTCGGGTGGACAAGCCGGCGAACGTAGCACGCTCCCGTGGGCGGTCCGCCCCGGAAGCTCCCAGACTCCGGTCAGGCTCCCAGCCTGCCACCCGCCCGGCGGTCCCGCTCGCCGCGCACCCGCGACCGCTCGGCGCAGGCCCCCGACCCCTGGTCGCCCCGGACCTGCGCGCGCGGGGGAGGGCACGGCATACTCGGCAGGACGACCCCGAGCGCAAGGAGAACCCATGTCCGACGAGGGACTGTCCAACCTGCTGCACGAGGAGCGCACCTTCGCGCCGAGCGAGGAGTTCGTCGCCCAGGCCAACGGCACGGCCGAGCTGTTCGAGCAGGCGGAGGCCGACCGGGAGGGCTTCTGGGCGCAGAAGGCGCGGGAGTACCTCGACTGGGAGACCGACTTCGACCAGGTCCTCGACTGGAGCGAGGCGCCGTTCGCCAAGTGGTTCCTCGGCGGGCGGCTCAACGCCTGCGTCAACGCGGTCGACCGGCACGTCGAGGCCGGTCACGGCGATCGCGTCGCGATCCACTGGGTGGGGGAGCCCGAGGACGACACCCGCGACATCACGTATGCCGAGCTGCACGAGCAGGTGCAGCGGGCCGCCAACGCGCTCACCGACCTCGGCGTCCGCGAGGGCGACGCCGTCATGATCTACCTGCCGATGGTCCCCGAGGCCGCGGTGGCGATGCTCGCCTGCGCCCGCATCGGCGCCCCGCACTCGGTCGTCTTCGGGGGCTTCTCCTCCGACGCGCTGCGTAGCCGCATCGCCGACGCCGGCAGCAAGGTCGTCATCACCGCCGACGGGGGCTACCGACGCGGCAAGCCCTCCGGGCTGAAGTCGGTCGTCGACGGCGCGCTGGAAGGTGGCGAGAACCCGGTCGAGAGCGTGCTCGTCGTGCGGCGGACGGAGCAGGACGTCGAGTGGACCGAGGGGCGTGACACGTGGTGGCACGAGGCGCTGGAGGCGGCCGAGGCCACCCACGAGGCGCAGTTCTTCGACGCCGAGCACCCGCTGTTCATCCTCTACACCTCCGGCACCACCGGGAAGCCCAAGGGCATCTTCCACGCGACCGGCGGTTACCTGCTGCAGACGGCCTACACCTCGCACGTCGTGCACGACATCCACCCCGAGAGCGACGTCTACTGGTGCACGGCCGACGTCGGCTGGGTCACCGGCCACTCCTACATCGTCTACGGGCCGATGACCCTGGGCGCGACCCAGGTGATGTACGAGGGCACGCCGGACACCCCGCACCAGGGCCGGTTCTGGGAGATCGTCCAGGACAAGAAGGTGACGATCCTCTACACCGCACCCACGGCGATCCGGACGTTCATGAAGTGGGGCAAGGAGATCCCGGAGAAGTTCGACCTCTCCAGCCTCAAGCTGCTCGGGTCGGTGGGTGAGCCCATCAACCCCGAGGCGTGGATGTGGTACCGCGAGGTCATCGGAGGCGGCCGGTGCCCCATCGTCGACACCTGGTGGCAGACCGAGACCGGAGCCATCATGATCAGCCCGATCCCGGGGGTCACCGAGACGCGACCCGGCTCGGCCCAGCACCCCATCCCCGGCATCAACGCCGTCGTCGTCGACGACATGGGGCAGCCGGTCGAGAAGGGGTCCGGCGGCTACCTCGTCGTCACCGAGCCCTGGCCCTCCATGCTGCGCGGCATCTGGGGCGACCCGGAGCGCTACCGGGAGACCTACTGGAGCCGGTTCGAGGACATGTACTTCGCCGGTGACGGCGCCAAGCTGGACGAGGACGGCAACATCTGGGTGCTCGGCCGCGTCGACGACGTCATGAACGTCTCCGGCCACCGCATGTCGACCGCCGAGATCGAGTCGGCGCTGGTCAGCCACCCCAAGGTCGCCGAGGCGGCGGTCGTGGGAGCGGCGGACGAGACGACCGGCCAGGCGATCTGCGCCTTCGTCATCCTGCGCGAGGAGGCCGTGGAGCAGGCCGACGAGGAGGGCGAGGGCCAGGATCTGGTCGCCGAGCTGCGCCAGCACGTCGCCAAGGAGATCGGCGCCATCGCCAAACCGCGGCAGATCATGATCGTGGCCGAGCTGCCCAAGACGCGCTCGGGCAAGATCATGCGCCGGCTGCTCAAGGACGTCGCCGAGAACCGCGAGGTCGGCGATGTCACGACGCTCGCCGACTCCTCGGTCATGGACCTCATCACCCAGGGGATGAAGGAGGGCTGACCCGCCTCAGCGGCTCTCCCAGGCGTCGGGCTGGCGGAGCAGCTCGGTGACCTCGGCGGGCCAGGCGCCGTGGCGCAGCTGGTCCAGGCTCGTCCCGTCCAGCACCGCGCGCAGCGCGGCCCGGGTGGCCACCCACAGCGCGGGCAGGTGCTCGGCCTCCCCGGGGTATGCCGTGTCGTGCGGCCGCAGGCCCCGCACCTCGGCCAGCGGCCCGTCGACGGCACGGATGATGTCGCCGACGGCGATCTGGTCGGCGGGGCGGGCGAGCAGGTAGCCGCCCCGGGCGCCGCGGCGGGAGGCGACGAGGCCGGCGCGGCGCAGGTCGGCGACGATCGCCTCGAGGAACTTGACCGGCAGGTCCTGCGCCTGCGCGAGCCGGTCCACCGAGACGGGCGTGTCCTCCTGCGCCCCGGGGCCGTCCTGGCCGGCGGCGAGGGCGAGCATGGCCCGCACCGCGTAGTCCGAGCGTGCCGAGATGTCCACCGGCCCAGTCTCTCGCACCGCCCGGGCCGCCGGGCATACCCGCACCTGACGCCTCCGAGGCGTGAGGCCTTCGGCGCTTGACATTAATCCTAGTGACCCGACAGGATTAGGAGGAATACTCCGGTCGGTCTCGACCGGTCCCGTGGCTCTCACCCCCTCAGGAGGGGCTCATGCGTCAACTCATCCTGCTCGCCCTCGTGGGCCTCGCGGCCCAGCTCGTCGACGGCGGCCTCGGCATGGCCTACGGCGTGACGACGACCACGCTGCTGCTCATGCTCGGCACCAACCCGGCGGCGGCCTCCGCGACGGTCCACCTGGCCGAGATCGGGACGACGCTGGCCTCCGGCGCCTCGCACTGGAAGTTCGGCAACGTCGACTGGACGGTCGTCTGGCGGGTGGGGGTGCCGGGGGCGGTCGGCGCCTTCCTCGGGGCCACCGTGCTGAGCTCGATCGACGCCGAGGTCGCCCGGCCGATCACCGCCACGATCCTGCTGGTCCTCGGGGTCTACCTGCTCGCCCGGTTCACGCGCACCGGCATGCGCACGGACCGCATCGGTCAGCCGCTGCGGCGCCGTTTCCTCGCCCCGCTGGGCCTGTTCGCCGGCTTCCTGGACGCCACCGGCGGCGGGGGCTGGGGGCCGGTGGGCACCCCTGCCCTGCTCGCCAGCGGCCGGATGGAGCCGCGCCGGGTCGTCGGCTCGATCAGCGCCTCGGAGTTCCTCGTCGCGGTGGCCGCCAGCCTGGGCTTCCTGGTCGGCCTGGGTCACCAGGGGATCAACCTCACGTGGGTCCTGGCGCTGCTCGCCGGCGGGGTGGTCGCGGCGCCCATCGCCGCCTGGCTGGTGCGGGTCATCCCCCCGCGGCTGCTCGGCGTCGGGGTCGGCGGGCTCATCGTGCTCACCAACGCCCGGACCCTCCTGCGCGCCGAGCTCGTCGACGCCGGCGACGTCACCCGCTCGCTGGTGTATGCCGTGATCGTCGCGGTCTGGCTGGGCGCCCTGAGCTCCGTCGTGGCGGCGCTCCGGCTCAGCCGTGCCGCCGCAGGTGTCGCCACGGACGGCTCAGAGCGAACTTCCGCCCGCTGACCTCGGTGATGGTGATGGCGACGACGTTGAACTTCTCGGTGCCGACCCAGGGCCGCAGCCGCAGGTTGTCGACCTCGCGGGCCTCCTGGCCCTCGAGGACGCCGGCGGTGCCGCGGGCGACGACGCTCCAGGCGGTCTCCGCGTCGTCGTCGACCTGGTCGATCTCGAAGGCGACGTCGGAGTCCATCACCACGCCGAGGAGCTTGGAGCCCTCGGCGGTACGGAAGACGAGACGGTCGCGGTCGACGGCGTAGTTCACCGGGGCGATGTGCACCTCGTCGCTGAGGTGGTACGCCAGTCGGCCGAACTCCTGTGAGGCGAGGAGGTCCCAGCACTGCCGCTCCGAGAGGGTGGTCGTGGGCGAGTCGCTCATGGGCTGCTCCTGTCGTCGAGGGCGTGCCTCTATGCTACTACATCGGGTCGTACAACGTCGGGTGTGCGGCCCGGGGCGTGACCTCCGGCCGGTTCGCGGCACGCCCCGCCGTGGACGCCTCAGCCGCCGAACGCGCGCTCGAGCGCGCCCTGCACCTGGGTGAGGGCCAGCCAGGCGAAGAGCAGCGCGCAGATGCCCATGAGGACGTTGACGACCGGCCCGTTGCGCCACTCCTGCGGGGTCCGCGAGGTGTTGAGGATCCACAGCAGGGTGACGGCGAGGAAGGGCATGAAGAACGCCCCGAGCACGCCGTAGGCCAGGATGAGCCACACCGGCTGCCCCAGGAAGAGCATGATCATGGGCGGGAAGGTCAGCCAGAGGATGTAGGCGCGGTACCAGGTGCCGCCCAGCCGGGTGCTCGGGTGGTCCTTGGGGAGCTTGCGGGCGTGGCCGACGAAGTCGGCGAACATCATCGACACGCCGTTCCACACGCCCACCAGGGAGCTCATGGCGGCTGCCCAGAAGCCGACGAGGAAGACCGTGCCGGCCCACGTGCCATACCGGTCGCGCAGGACCTCGGAGAGGTCGAGCAGACCCTCGTCCCCGGTCTCGACCGCGATGCCGGCGGAGTAGAGCAGCTCGGCTCCGACGATGAGCGTGGAGATGACGAAGATGCCGGTGACGGTGTAGGCGACGGTGTTGTCCAGGCGCATGACCCGCATGTGGCCGGGGGTGGTCCAGCCCTTCTCCCGGATCCAGTAGCCGTAGGCCGCGAGCGTGATGGTGCCGCCCACACCACCCGCGACGGACAGGACGTTGACGAGGCCCCCCTCGGGGATCCGCGGGACCAGGCCGGCGATGAGCTCGGGGATGTTGGGGAGGGTGAGCAGCGCGGCCAGGAACATCGTCACGAACATGATGCCCACCAGTGCCGCGCAGAGCTTCTCGAAGAAGGCATACCGGCCGAACCACACGAGTGCCGCGCCGATGAGGCCGGAGAGGACACCCCAGCCGGTGACCGAGAGCCACGGGAAGAGGCTGTGCAGCGGCAGGCCGGTGCCGGCCATCGCGGCGGCGCCGTAGACGAAGCCCCAGATGACGATGTAGGGGGCGAAGTACCAGCTCGTCCACCTGCCGAGGGTGGCCCACCCCTCGTAGATCGTGTTGCCGGTCGCGAGGGAGTAGCGGCCGGCGCCCTCGACGAGGACCACCTTGAGCAGACAGCCGACGACGACCGCCCAGAGCAGGGCGTAGCCGAAGCGCTGCCCCGCGATGACGGTGGCGACGAGGTCGGCGGCGCCCACGCCCGTGGCGGCGACGATGAGGCCCGGACCGACGAGGCTCCAGCCCGCCCGCGAGCTCTTGGTGGTCTGCGACGGCGATGTCATGGGTCCTGTCTACACGAGGCGGGGGGCGGGGCCGTGGCGTTCCCGCGCGGGGTCGGGGGTGTCGTGACACGCTGAGGTATGCGCGTGAGCGAGCTGTGGAGGTATCCCGTGAAGTCCTTCGGCGGGGAGTCGGTGGGCGAGTCCGTGGTCGAGCCGTGGGGGCTGGAGGGGGACCGGCGCTGGGGTGTCGTGGGGCCGGACGGCTTCCCGGTGACCGCCCGTGAGTGCCACGAGCTGCTGGGGCTGACCGCGACGACCGTGGACGAGGAGACCATCCGGATCACGGCGCGGGACGGCGACTCCATCCTCGTGGAGACCCCGCTCGGGGTGCCCCCGGTCCCGGTCGGCCACTCGCGGCAGGGGTTCGCGCCGCCGGCCGACCAGGACGTGAGCGAGTGGGTCACCGCCAAGGCGGGCCGAGGGCTGCGCCTGGTGTGGCAGGAGGACCCGACCGTCCGCCGGATCTCCGGTGCGCACGGCGGCCAGGAGGGCGAGTCGGTGTCGCTCGCCGACACCGGGCCGCTGCTGCTCACGACCGAGGCGTCGCTGCGCCGGTTGGACGACTGGATCATCGAGGGCGGGGGCGAACCGGTCCCGATGGGCCGCTTCCGCCCCAATGTCGTCGTCGGCGGCGATCTCGAGCCGTTCGCCGAGGACACCTGGGAGTTCGTCACGGTCGGCGAGGTCCGCTACCGCCGGACCGAGCTGTGCGACCGGTGCGTCATGACGCAGATCGACACCCAGACGCTGGAGACGGGCAAGGAGCCGATCCGCACCCTGGCCCGGCACCGCAGGTGGGACGGCACCACGTGGTTCGGCATCCGGCTGGTGCCCGTGGGGCTGACCGGCGGGCGGGGGAGGGTCGCCCTCGGGGACGAGCTCGTGCCGGAGTCGACGGAGGGGCGATGAGGTCGGAGGTCATCTGGGCGACGTGGCTCTACGCGGCACTGGTGGTGCTCGGTGTCCTGTGGGTGGTCGTGGACGACCACGTCGCGTCCCGCGCCACCGCCTCCGGACTGGTCGGGGGAGCGTCCGCCGCGCTGCTGCTCACGAGGCCTCCTGAGATGCTCGAACCAGACGGGCCACCGAGGCCGCTCCGCGGCTGACCTGGCCATAGCCTGCTCGGAGGAGCGGCATGCAGGAGAGCGGCGTCGAGCGCCGCCGTCACAGCGGCGCGGTCACCGCTCCACCCGTGGTCATCTGCCCCGAGAAGTCCTAGATTGCGTTCCATGGCACCGAACGCCGAACGCCACGACCTCATCGACTCTCTGGACCGGCACCGAGGCTTCCTCCTGCAGACGGCAGACGGGCTGAGCGAGGCCCAGGCGCGGACGGCGAGCACGGTCAGCGCGCTGACGATCGCCTCCATCCTCAAGCACGTCGCGGACACCGAGGAGGAGTGGATGCAGTTCGCCCTGCGCGGTGCCGAGGCCTTCGGCAGCGTCTACGAGCAGGACGTCGACTGGGAGGCGGTCGACGCCGCGGCCGCCCAGGGGGAGGACTGGGGTGAGTGGGAGGACACCCGCTTCGAGGTCGGCGAGGCCGAGACGATGCCGGTGCTCAGGGAGCGCGTCCTGGCCGTGGGCCGGGAGACCTCGCGGATCCTGGAGGAGGCGGACCTCGACGCGACTCACCCGCTGCCGCAGGCCCCATGGTTCGAGGAGGGGGCGTCGTGGTCGGTGCGCCGGGTGGCGCTGCACATGCTCGCGGAGATCGCCCAGCACGCCGGGCACGCCGACATCATCCGGGAAGCGATCGACGGGCAGCGCACCATGGGGTGAGGGGTCGGGCACCGCGTGGCTGATGAGCACTGGGCGTGTCGCCGGACATGCTGTCGCTGCCGGCCGCGGGGGTCGGCTGCGGGGCGGGATCGTCAGAGGTGCCAGGTGACGGAGCCGCCGGTGACGGTGGCGGTGAGGTCGTGCTGGTGGACGTGGGTGTGGTGTCGCCCGCACAGCAGGGTCATCCGGTCCACGTCGGTCTGACCACCTCGGGCCCAGTGATCGACGTGGTGGCTGTCGCACCACTGCGGAAGGGCGCTGCAGCCGGGGAACGAGCAGCCCTGGTCCCGGACGGCCAGGGCTTTCCACTGCGCCGGGGTGGCGTAGCGGGCGTCGCGACCCATCGCGAGCGGAGCGCCGTCGGCGGACAGCCACACCGGTGTCACGTCGGCACTGCAGGCGAGCTCGCCGGCCTGCCGGGGCGGCACGTAGTCACCTGTGGCCGTCGTGGCCGGACCGGAGGGCACCCCACGCTCGGGGTCGAAGGGGATCACCAGCAGGACCGTGGCCCGTGCCGTCGAGGGCGGTGCCCCCGGGTTGCCGATCCCCCTGTGGATGGTGGTGGCCAGCGCGTCGAAGCGTCGCTGGGCGGGTGTCCTCGTGTCCGGCTCAAGGACCTGGCCCTGCGCGTCCTTGACCGGGGCGGGGGCGGCCAGGGCCGAGGTGAGCACGCCGTTGATCGTGGCGGCGACGCCGTCGGGGGCATCGATCGTGACCCGGGTCAGCCCGGGGCCGACCCTGCGGGTGGTGACCGAGCGCAGCTCGTGGGCGGTCCGCTCGAGCTCACCCGGCCTCGCCTCGTGGAGGAGGTCCTCGACGAGCTGGTGGCAGACCCGGGCCAGGTCCTTGTCCGGCAGGTCGCGGCGCGCGGCGGCCCGGGTCGCGATCCGCGCGTAGGCCTCCCGCTGGTCGATGTCGAGCGAGCCCTCCAGCCGTCTCATCGTCCGGGCGACCAGCGCCGCCCGGTGCACCGGCACGCTCCCGTCGCGGACGGCGTCCCCGATCTGCGCCGTGGCGGGCGACTCGCACGCCCGCACGACATCGGTGATCTGCGCGGCGTCCTGCGTGCTCAGCCACGGGCACCGCGCCCGCAACCAGTCCGTCAGCGACAGCGCGAGGTCCTGGTGCAGGCCCCGGGCCGCGGCCTCCCGCGCCAACGTGAACCCCACCGCCCCCAGCTGCGTGGCGAGCCTCCCGACCGACTCGATCGCGTCCACCAGGGCGTCGTCCAGGACGGTCACGGCCTCCTCGGCGCGAAGGGCCGCCCGCCCCAGCGCGGACCGCGCCTGGACCAGACCATCGTGCAGCTCCCGCGCCGGCAGGTCCCGACCCCGCCCCTCCAGCAGGTCGTAGACCTCGGCCATGAACGCCTCGTACGCCACCGCGTCCAACCGGTCGATCTCGTCCAACGGGCCCTCGTCGACCTCACCAGCCCCGCCCCCGCCGGCGGTGCTCACCACGGAGGCCGAACACGCGTCCTGCCGGCCCGGCTGCCCTCCCCCTCGCCTCTCCATGAACCCACTCAACCAGCCACCACCGACATACCCGCTGACCTGCGGCGACCCCGCCCGAGAACCCTCCGCGGCCCGGATGGTCGCCCCGACGCAGACCGGGACCCGGCGCACGGCGTGCACGCGACGACATCGAGGTCGTGCCCACTGTCGGTCCGTCGTCGTACAGTGAGCCGTATCACCCAATGACGGGAGGCGCGACGTGGCGCGTGCAGGTCGGCAGCAGACCGAAGAGCTGACCCCCAGGTCGGCCCGGGCCGAGATGACCCGGGAGATCTCGCAGCGCCATGCCGGGGAGCGCGGGCCGCTCCTGGAGATCCTCCACGCCGTCCAGGCCGAGCACGGCTACATCGCCGACGAGGACGTCATGGAGATCGCCGACCTCCTCAACCTGTCGGTGGCCGAGGTGCACGGCACCGTCAGCTTCTACCACGACTTCCGGCGCCGTCCGGCGGCCGACCATGAGGTCCACGTCTGCCGCGCCGAGGCGTGCCAGGCCGTGGGGGCCGCTGAGCTCTGGGCCGCGGCCGAGGAGCGCTTCGCCCACCGCGAGGACGTCGAGGTCCGGGAGGTCTTCTGCTTCGGCAACTGCGCCCTGGGGCCTAGCGCCAGCATCGACGGCCGGCTCCGGGGCCGCGTGACCGTCGACGACCTCGCCACCGCGGAGTCAGGCTGGTCCCGATGACCACCGTCTGGGTCCCCTCCGACTCCTCGGCCCGCGCCGTCGGTGCCGACGAGGTGGCCGCCGCCCTCGCCGAGGTCGAAGGGGTGAGCGTCCGTCGCAACGGCACCCGGGGCATGCTCTGGCGCGAGCCGCTCGTCGAGGTCGAGACCGACCGCGGCCGGGTCGGCTACGCCACCGTCGCGGCCGACGACATACCTGCCCTCCTCGAGGCCGGCATGCTCTCCGGTGCCGACCACGAGACCTGCATCGGTGTGGTCGACGAGGACCCGTGGCTCACGGCCCAGGACCGGGTGAGCCTCGCGCGCATCGGGGTGGCCGAGCCGACCGACATCCACGCCTACGAGGCCCAGGGCGGGTGGGCCGGGCTGCGCCGGGCGGTCGAGTTGGACCCGGCCGACGTCGTGGAGGAGGTGGTGGCCTCCGGGCTGCGCGGCCGAGGCGGGGCAGGATTCCCCACAGGCATCAAGTGGCGCACCGTCCTGCAGGCGCGTGACGGCGGTGCCGATCAGGCGTTCGTCGCCTGCAACCTCGACGAGGGGGACTCGGGCACCTTCGCCGACCGCATCCTGGCCGAGGGCGACCCGTTCACCCTCGTCGAGGGCATGACCATCGCCGCGGTCACCGTGGGCGCCACCGAGGGCTACATCTACTGCCGGAGCGAGTATCCCGACGCGATCGCCCGGTTGCGCGACGCCATCGCGGTGGCCGCCGAGCACGGCTACCTCGGTGACGACGTCGCCGGCAGCGGCCGGTCCTTCCGGCTGCAGGTGCGGGTCGGTGCCGGCGCCTACATCTGCGGCGAGGAGACCTCCATGCTGGAGTCCCTCGAGGGCCGCCGCGGCGAGGTCCGCGCCAAGCCGCCGATCCCGGCCCTGCACGGCCTGTGGGACAGCCCGACGGTCGTCAACAACCTGCTCTCCTTCGCCGCGATCCCGATGATCCTCGCCGACGGCGGCGAGGCCTACGCCGCCCGCGGTGTCGGCCGCTCGCGCGGCACGCAGGTCTTCCAGCTCGCCGGCAACATCGCCCGTGGCGGTGTCTACGAGGCACCGCTCGGCATCACCCTGCGCGAGCTCGTTGAGGACATCGGGGGCGGCACCCGCACCGGCCGTCCGGTCCGTGCGGTCCAGGTGGGCGGTCCGCTGGGCGCCTACCTCCCGGCCGACCGGTTGGACGTCCCCATGGGCTACGAGGAGCTCGCCGAGGCCGGTGGCATGCTCGGCCACGGTGGCCTCGTCGTCTTCGACGACACCGTCGACATGGCCCGGATGGCCCGCTTCGCCATGGAGTTCTGCTCGGTCGAGTCGTGCGGCAAGTGCACGCCGTGCCGCATCGGTTCCACCCGCGGCGTCGAGACGATCGACCGGATCACCAGCACCCCCGCCGGCGCCGAGGGACGCGACCAGCTCTTCGTGCTCCTCGAGGACCTCTGCGCCACGATGACCACCGGCTCGCTGTGCGCCATGGGCGGCCTCACGCCCGTCCCGGTCCGCAGCGCCCTCACCCACTTCCCGGAGGACTTCGGAGGGAGCCCACGATGACCGCCATCATCCCCACCGCCGAGCAGGTCGCCAGCCAGCTCGGCCGGGCCAGCCGCGACGGCGACGGCGCCGGTATGCCGGGGGTCACCCCCGGTGCGGCCGGCGCCACCGACGGGGCGACGGGCGCGGCATACCTGCCCGAGCCCGACTTCGGCACCCCGCAGGTGCGCAGCGGGACGACCGTCACCCTCACCATCGACGACCGCGAGGTCACCGTGCCCGAGGGCACCTCGGTGATGCGGGCCGCCCGCGAGGCCGGCATCCAGGTCCCGAGCCTGTGCGCCACCGACTCGCTCAAGGCCTTCGGCTCCTGCCGTCTGTGCCTCGTCGAGGTGGAGGGCGGCAAGGGCACGCCCGCCTCCTGCACCACCCCCTGCACCGACGGAGCCGTGGTCCGCACCCAGACGGAGGAGGTCCGGCGGGTCCGGCGGGGGGTGATGGAGCTCTACCTCTCCGACCACCCGACCGACTGCGCCGGGTGCTCCCGCGGCAGCTGTCAGATCGCCGCGCTCGCTCACCAGGCAGGGGTCGCGGAGGTGCGCTACGGTCTTCCCACCCCCCGGAGGGACGGGTCCCCCGCACTGCGCACGCGGGCGGAGGCCCCGTCCGGGGGGGTCCAGGAGGAGGACCCCGCCGGGGGCACCGGCGAGCGGGTCAGCGCCGGTCACGGCCCGGTCCTGGGTCGCGGCCCGGTCGACACCTCCAACCCCTACTTCGACTACACCCCGGACGCCTGCATCGCGTGCTCACGCTGCGTGCGCGCGTGCTCCGACATCCAGGGCACCTTCGCGCTCACGGTCGAGGGCCGTGGCCTGGCCTCCCGCATCGTGCCGGGGCCCACCGACTTCCTCGGCTCCGAGTGCGTCTCCTGCGGCGCCTGCGTGCAGGCCTGCCCGACCGACGCGCTCACCGAGAAGTCCGTGGTCAGCCTCGGTATGCCGAAGCGCACCGTCGAGACCACGTGCGCCTACTGCGGGGTCGGGTGCTCCTTCCGTGCCGAGGTCACCGACACCCGGGACGAGCAGACGGGGCAGACCCGGACCCAGGTCGTCCGCATGATGCCGCTCAAGGCGGGCAAGGCCAACGAGGGCCACTCCTGCGTCAAGGGGCGGTTCGCCTACGGCTACACCGACCACGAGGACCGCCAGCTCTCGCCCATGGTCCGCGACTCCATCGAGGACGAGTGGCGCGCGGTCTCCTGGGAGGAGGCGATCTCGCGGGTGGCGCAGGGCTTCCGGGAGATCCAGGAGCGGCACGGGGTCGGCTCGATCGGGGGCATCTCCTCCAGCCGGTGCACCAACGAGGAGGTCTACGTCGTCCAGAAGATGGTGCGCGCGGCCTTCGGCAACAACAACGTCGACACCTGCGCACGGGTCTGCCACAGCCCCACCGGCTACGGCCTCAACCAGACCTTCGGCACCTCCGCGGGCACCCAGGACTTCGCCTCGGTCGAGGACACCGACGTGGTCCTGCTCATCGGTGCCAACCCCACCGACGCGCACCCGGTCTTCGCCTCGCGGATGAAGCAGCGGCTGCGCGAGGGGGCGCAGATCATCGTCGCCGACCCACGGGAGATCGCCCTCGTCCGCTCCCCGCACGTCGAGGCGGCGCACCACCTCCCGCTGCTGCCCGGCTCCAACGTCGCCTTCGTCAACGCGATGGCCCACACGATCGTCACCGAGGGGCTGCACGACAAGGGGTTCCTGGAGGAGCGCTGCGAGGACGTCGAGGCATACCTCGACTTCATCCGGTCGCCGGAGAACTCGCCGGAGGCCACCGCGGAGGCGACCGGTCTGGACCCGGAAGAGGTGCGCGAGGCGGCGCGGCTCTACGCCGCCGCGCCCAACGGCTCGATCTACTACGGCCTCGGGGTGACCGAGCACAGCCAGGGCTCGACGATGGTCATGGGCATGGCCAACCTCGCCATGGTCACCGGCAACATCGGTCGGCCCGGCGTCGGTGTCAACCCGCTGCGCGGCCAGAACAACGTGCAGGGCAGCTGCGACATGGGCTCCTTCCCGCACGAGCTGCCGGGCTACCGGCACATCTCGCTGCCGGACGTCCGGGCGATCTACGAGGACCTGTGGGGCGTCACCCTCGACCCCGAGCCGGGGCTGCGGATCCCCAACATGTTCGACGCCGCCATCGGCGGCAGCTTCAAGGGGCTGTTCGTCCACGGCGAGGACATCGCCCAGTCCGACCCCAACCTGCGGCACGTGCGCGCGGCGCTGACCAGCATGGAGATGGTGGTGGTCCAGGACCTCTTCCTCAACGAGACCGCGCGCTACGCCCACGTCTTCCTGCCCGGCAGCAGCTTCCTGGAGAAGGACGGCACCTTCACCAACGCCGAGCGCCGCCTCGGCCGGGTGCGGCCGGTCATGCCGAGCCGGGTCGGCAAGGACGAGTGGCAGGTGGTCTGCGACATCGCCACGGCGATGGGCTACCCGATGGGGTATGCCTCCGCCTCGGAGATCATGGACGAGATCGCCGCCACGACGCCCACCTTCGCGGGGGTCAGCTTCGCGCGGCTCGACGCCGAGGGCTCGATGCAGTGGCCGGTCAACGACCGGGCGCCGCATGGCACCCCCACGATGCACGTGGACGAGTTCGTCCGGGGCAAGGGCAAGCTCATCCCCACCGTCTTCGTGCCGACGACCGAGACGACCAACCGACGGTTCCCGCTCGTCCTGACGACGGGGCGGATCCTCACCCAGTACAACGTCGGCGCCCAGACCCGTCGGACCGCCAACTCGACCTGGCACCCCGAGGACGTCCTCGAGCTGCACCCCGCGGACGCCGAGGTGCGGGGGATCCGCAGCGGCGACCGGGTCGAGCTCTCCAGCCGGGTGGGGACCACCACCCTCACCGCCCTCGTGTCGACCCGGATGCAGCCCGGGGTCGTCTACACGACCTTCCACCACCCGGTCACCGGGGCCAACGTCGTGACCACCGAGAACTCCGACTGGGCCACCAACTGCCCGGAGTACAAGGTCACCGCCGTCCAGGTCGGTGTCGCCAACGCCGGGCGCGACCGGGAGGGCGCCGAGCAGGTCAGCGACGGGCACGACACTCTCGACCCCGCGGTCGAGGTCGTCGGGACCCGCCGATGACCCGGGGCGGGACGGACCCGTCGGGGCAGCGGGCGCGTCCGCAGGAACCCTCGGGCGGCCTGCCCGACGGCCGACCGGCGCCCGACGAGCCGGACCTCGACGCCCCGACCGACGCCGACCCGGCCCCGACCCAGGGTCCGCCGACGGGAGAGGCCGCGGACGCGCAGGCCCGCCAGCGGCTGCCCGCCGAGATCCGGATGGGTGAGGACATCGCCCGGGCCATGGCGCACCACCCGCCGCAGCGGGCCGCCGAGGAGATCGCCACGCACATCCGCAAGTTCTGGGACCCGCGCATGCGGTCTTCCATCGTCGGGCGGGTCGAGGCCGGCGAGCCGATGGACGACCTGCTGCGGGCAGGGGTCGAGCTCTACCGCCAGGGCGAGATCGACCGCGCCGAGGTCGCCGAGCCCTCCGGCGGCTGACCCTCCTCAGGCCGCGTCGGCCCCGGCTCCACGGGCCTGCGGTGCGGCCTCCCCGGCCGAGGTGGCGCGACGGTGCCACACCCACAGGGCCGCCCCCACCACCGCGAAGAGCGCGCTGGTCAGCGCTGTCGTGAGCAGCGTGCCGGTGACCAGCGGGCTGATGACCCCGGCCAGCAGGGCGTTGAAGACGAGCGCCGCGAACGAGGCCATGGACGCCGCCGCGCCCCTCGCCTCGGGGAAGAGGTCGAGCATGGCCAGCTGCTGCACCGGGAAGGCCACCCCGATCGCCACCCCCATGGCGGCCGGCCCGAGCACCGCCCACGGCAGTGTCGGCGCCACCGCGCACAGCAGCACGTTGACAGTTACCGCCACCACGAGGCCGACCATGGTGACGTCCACCATGCGGGGCCCCTCCACCCGGCCGGCCAACCGGTTGGTCAGCATCGACCCGGTGACCATGCCGCCGATCATCGGGACGAAGAGCATCCAGAAGTCCTGCTCGCCGCGGCCCAGCAGGTCGACGACCACGATCGGCGCGGCCACGACGTAGAGGAAGTAGGAGGCGAAGACGAAGGCCGAGGAGAACGCCAGCCGCTGGAACCGGCCGGACCGCGCGACGTGGCCCAGCGACCGCAGCACCGCTCCCACCCGCAGCGGGCTTCGCCGCTCCTTCGGGTGGGTCTCGGGCAGCACGACGGCGGTGAGCACGGCCGCCCCCATGCCGTAGGCGGCGACGAACCAGAAGATCCAGTGCCACGGACCGAAGCGCAGGATCTCGCCGCCGATGACGGGCGCGACGGCTGGGGCGACGGCGAAGATCATCATGACCCTCGCCATGAGCTTCTGCGCCTCGGCGCCGGAGAAGAGGTCGCGGATGACCGCACGGCTGACGATCGTCGCGGCCCCGGCGAACAGCCCCTGGACGACGCGCGCCACCAGCAGCACCGTGAGCGTCGGGGCGAGCGCGCAGGCGACCGAGGCGACGACATACCCCACCAGCCCGCCGATCATCACCGGCTTGCGCCCCAGCGCGTCGGAGACCGGCCCGTGGAAGATGCTCATGAGCGCGAAGCTGAGCAGGTAGACGCTGGTGATCTGCTGCAGCGCCGCGGTGTCGGCGTCGAAGTCACGACCGATCGCCTCGAAGCCGGGGAAGATCGTGTCGATGGTGAACGGGCCGATCATCGCCAGGGAGGCGAGCGTCGTCGTGACCAGCAGGGTCGCGCGCCGGGGGTATGCCGCGGCGCCGGTCTGCGGGCCGCGGTCGGTGGACGTCACCGCCTCACGGTAGCCGCGGGACGGTGGACGTGTGTCGGTGGCCGGTCCTACATTCGAGAGTGTCCACCCCGGACGTGGCAGACGAGCGAAGGAGCACCCATGTCCACCCGTGAGAGCTATGCCGCAGGCACCCCCTGCTGGATCGACCTGATGGCCCCGGACGTCGAGGCGGCGAAGGAGTTCTACACCTCGCTGTTCGGCTGGAGCGCGCAGGACAGCCATGACGACGACGGCACCTGGATCTACACCAACTTCCTGCACGACGGCAAGGTCGCGGCCGGCCTGGGCCGCCAGCCGGAGGAGATGTCGGCGGCCGGGATGCCACCAGCCTGGAGCACCTACGTCGCGACCGACGACGTCGATGCCACCACGAGCAAGGTCGAGCAGGCCGGCGGGCTGGTGATGCTGCCGCCGATGGACGTCATGGACGTCGGCCGGATGGCCGTCTACGCCGACCCGGCCGGCGCCGTCGTCAGTGCCTGGCAGCCCGGCTCCCACCGGGGCGCCGAGGTCTGCAACGAGCCCGGCACCTGGTCCTGGAACGAGCTCATGACCCGCGACCTCGAGGCGGCGTCGGCGTTCTACTCCGCGGTCTTCGGGTGGGCCTACGAGGACATGCCGATGCCCTACGGCACCTACCGGGTCATCTCCGGCGGTGACGAGGGCGGTCTCGGTGGCCTCATGGCGATGCCCCCGAACGTGCCCGACGAGATCCCGAGCTACTGGACCGTCTACTTCAGCACCGACGACGCCGACGCCACGATCGCCCGGGTCAAGGAGCTGGGTGGCGCGCTGGTGCACGGACCCGACGACATGGCCGGGGTCGGGCGGATGGCCACGGTGTCCGACCCCCAGGGAGGGGTCTTCATGGTCATGCAGCCGGCGTCGTAGCTCTCGACGCTCCCTGCCCGGCGGCTAGGATCGAGCTCGGGGCGCGGGGTGGACAGCACCTGCGCCCTTCGTCGTGTCCAGCTGCAGCAAGGAGCCTTCGTGAGCGTCACCGGTATGGGTGCCATCCCCATCGAGGGCGGCTACGCCTTCCGCGTGTGGGCGCCGCACGCCACCGCCGTCAGCGTCGTCGGTGACTTCAACGGGTGGGACCCCGAGGCCCACGGCATGGCGTCCGAGGGCAACGGCCACTGGTATGCCGAGGTGCCGGGCGCGCGGATGTGGCAGGAGTACCAGCTGCTGGTGACCAACGGTGAGCAGACCTTCCATCGGATCGACCCGCGGGCGCTCGCCGTCACCAGCTCGGTCGGCAACGGCCTGCTCTACGACCACGGTGCCTTCGACTGGGAGGGCGACGACTTCACCCCGCCCCGCCAGCACGAGACCGTCGTCTACGAGACGCACATCGGCTCGTTCGTCGCCACCGACCACGGTCGCCCGGCTGACCTCGGTGACCTCATGGGCAAGCTCGACTACCTCGTGGGCCTGGGCGTCAACGCCATCGAGCTCATGCCGCTCATGGAGTTCGCCGGAGACTACTCGTGGGGATACAACCCGGCGCACGTCTTCGCCGTCGAGTCCAGCTACGGGGGCCCCGAGGCCCTCAAGACGTTCGTCCGGGAGGCGCACCGCCGGGGCATCGCCGTCTACATCGACGTCGTCTACAACCACTTCGGTCCCAGCGACCTGCCGACCTGGAAGTTCGACGGGTGGTCCGAGAACGGCAAGGGCGGCATCTACTTCTACAACGACCACCGCAGCGCGACCCCCTGGGGTGACACCCGCCCGGACTACGGGCGGCACGAGGTGCGCGACTTCATCCTCGACAACGCCCGGATGTGGCTGCGCGACTTCCACGCCGACGGGCTGCGGCTGGACATGACGCCCTACATGCGCCGCGTCGACGGCACCCACGGTGACGAGATCCCCGAGGGCTGGGAGATGATGCGCAGGATCGGGGAGATGGTGCGCACCGAGTTCCCCCGCCACCTCGTCATCGCCGAGGACCTGCACGGCGTCGCCGCCGTCACCTCGACCGAGCCCGGCGGGGCGGCCATGCACGCCCAGTGGGACAACCAGTTCGTCCACCCGGTCCGCGAGGCGCTCATCGCCGGCGACGACGGGCAGCGGTCGGTCGAGGCGGTGGCCCGGGCGGTGACGCATACCTATCACCACGCCTTCGACCGGGTCATCTACACCGAGTCCCACGACGAGGTGTCCAACGGCAAGGCGCGCATCACCTCCGAGGTGCAGGGGGACAACCCCGGCGGGTGGGACGCCCAGAAGCGCGCCACCCTCGGCGCGGCGCTCGTCCTCACCTCACCCGGACTGCCGATGCTCTTCCAGGGGCAGGAGTTCCTGGAGGACGAGTGGTTCCGCGACGACGTCCCGCTGGACTGGGAGCGCGCGTGGGGGTTCCGCGACATCACCCAGATGTTCCGCGACCTCATCGCGATGCGGCGCAACCGGGACGGCACGACCGCCGGCCTGTCCGGTGCCCGCACCACCGTGGTGGTCGCCGACGACGACACCAAGCTGCTGGCGTTCGTGCGCTCCACGGACGACGGCCAGCACGTCCTGGTCGCGGCCAACCTGTCGTCCCAGGCGGTGCGGCATCCGGTCGAGCTCCCGGGGGGTCGGTGGGAGGTGCTCTTCAACAGCGACGCGCAGACCTACAGCCAGCTGTTCGGGGACCACCAGTCGCCGGCCATGGACATCGAGGACGGTCAGGGGATCCTCGACGTCGGGCCCTGGTCGGTCGTCGTCTACGCCCCGGTCTGAGACGACGTGTCGTCGTCGTCGACGTCCCGGCGCATCGTGTCGGGAGTCAGCCCGTGCTCGAGGCCCCAGCGGACCGCCTGCGACCGGCGGGTCACCCCCATCTTGCGGTAGGCCGTCCGGATGTAGGTCTTGACCGAGTTGATGGACAAGTAGGTCCGCATCGCGATGTCGTTGTTGGTGAGCCCCTGCGTGATGAGCGTGACGATCTCGGCCTCCCGCGCCGACAGGCCCTCGACCCGCCCCGGCCAGTCGCCGGGGGAGTGCGGCTCGGGGTTCGGGAGTCGGCTGGTCGCCGGCTCGACCACGACCTCCCCCGAGGCCACCCGCTCCAGGCACTCCACCAGCTCGGCGCCGCTGACCGTCTTGCCGATGTAGCCGCGGCACCCCTTGGCGAGCGCGATCTCGACGAGGGCCGGGTCGACGTTCCAGGTGTAGACGACGACAGCCCCCGGGTCGTCGCTCTCGAGCACCTCGTCGAAGTCGTCCCCGTCGACCTGCGGCTCGGAGAAGGTGTCGTAGAGGGTCACGTCGACCGACTGCTCGACCTCCGACTGAGCCCCCAGCTCGACCACCGAGACCCGGTGCTGGAAGGGTTCGAGCATGGCCTGGAGGCCCCGGACGACCACCTCGAAGTCGTTCATCAGGGCCACGCGGAGCGGCTCTGTCCCAGCCATGCCCCGCACCTTACGCGGGGGCAGGGGGGCCTGGCACGCCGAACCGCCTCGGTCGGCGGCCCGAGAACCACCCTTTGGGATGTAGTGACCGTCCAGATGGGCTGCCTATGATTCGGCGCGTGCCCGTGACTGTTGCTGTGCTGACCATGACGCGCGGGCATCACGACCACCTGCTGGCCCAGGTAGACGGCCTGTCGGTAGGGACGATGCCGCCCGCGTTGCACGTCGTCATCTCCATGGGAGACCGCGACCTCACCCGTGGTCGGCTTCCCCTCGGGACCGACCGCTGGCAGACGATCGTCAAGCCGGTGACCACCGACCGGCGCGCTCTGCCCTACGCCGCCGCCCGCAACCGCGCTGCCGAGCTCGCCGTGGAGCAGGGCGCCGACGTCCTTGTCTTCCTCGACGCCGCGGTCATCCCCGGACCGCGCACGCTGGAGAGGTATGTCGCCGCCGTCACCGACCAGCGCGAGACGGGCACCCCCGCCGGTCCGGTGGTGTGGAGTTCGCCGGTCCTGAGGCTCCCGCCGCTGGAGAATCCCGCGCTGGGCTACCCCCTGCGCCAGATGCACGAGCTGAGCCTGCGGGCACCCGGCGCGCCCGCGCTCGCGCCCGGCGAGACGCAGGTGAACGAGCGCCTGCACCTCTTCACCCCGGCCAGCTTCGCGCTGAGCGCCGACCACTTCCACCAGACCGGCGGCTTCTGCACCGACTACGTCGGCCCGGGCCTGGAGGCGCACGACTTCGCCCACGTCGTGGACCGGGCGGGCGGGACGTTGGTCTGGGTCGGCGGCGCCGAGGCCTACCGCCAGCCCAGCGAGCGCCTGACGCCGGACCAGGAGGCACGCTACGCCCGGGCCCACGCCGCGGTCTGGCGCGAGCGGTGGGGCGCCGAGCCGGACCATCCGTGGCTCAGCCGGCTCGTGGGCGAGGGTGTCGTGCAGCGCGACGCCTCCGGCCGCATCCCCGTCCCGGCACGGCGGTGAGCCGCGCGCGGCGGGCGTGCACACTGGGTCCATGACCCCGCTGCCGCCGTTGGTCGAGCCCGGCCCGCCGCTGACGCCCGAGCAGGTGTCCCGCTACTCACGTCACCTCCTGGTGCCCGGCATGGGCATGAGCGCGCAGCGCCGCCTGCTGAACGCCAGCGTGGCCGTGGTGGGGGCCGGAGGGCTCGGCAGCCCGGTGCTCGCCTACCTGGCCGCCGCCGGCGTCGGGCACCTCACGGTGATCGACGACGACGACGTGGACGTCACCAACCTCCAGCGGCAGGTCATCCACCGCGCCGACGCCGTGGGCACCCCCAAGGGGGCCTCCGCCGAGGCCTTCGTCCGCGGGCTGAACCCGGACGTGTCGGTGAGCGTGCGGCGTACCCGGATCGACGCGGGCAACGCGCAGGAGCTGCTGCGCGGGCACGACGTCGTGCTCGACGGTGCCGACAACTTCCCGACCCGGTATGCCGTGTCCGACGCCTGCGTCGCCCTGGGGGTCCCCCTGGTGTGGGCCGCGGTGCTGCGCTTCGACGCCCAGCTGTCGACCTTCGTGCCGGGCGTCGAGGACGCCGTGTCCCTGCGGGACCTCTTCCCGGTGCCACCCCGCGCGGAGGACGTCCCCAGCTGCTCGGAGGCGGGGGTGCTCGGGGCGCTGGTCGGCCAGGTGGGCTCGATCATGGCGGCGGAGGTGGTCAAGCTGGTCTGCGGTTTCGGGGAGCCGCTGGTCGGTCGCATCCTGCTCATCGACGCGCTGACGCAGCGCACCAGGGAGGTACCCCTGCGTCCGGTCGGGGCCGTGGTGCAGCCGGAGCAGCGCGAGCAGCTGCGGCCGGTCGTGCCGCTGCCCGAGGTCGGCCCGGCGGAGGTGGCCGGGATGCTCGGCGCAGGCCTCCCGTCGGCTCCCGCCGGTGGTGGTGAGGCTCCCACCCGGCCCGACGTCATCGGCTCCTGCCCGACGGGCGACGGCACGGCGGGTGCGGCCCCCGTGGTGCTGGACGTGCGGGAGCCGGCCGAGCACGAGCTCGGGACCGTCCCCGGGGCGCTGCTCGTGCCGGTCGGTGAGGTCCTGAGCTGGGAGGACCTCGACCACCACCTGCCGCCCGGCCCGGTGGTCGTCTACTGCAAGGCGGGCCCGCGGGCCCAGCGTGCGGCGGCCCACCTGGTGCGGCTCGGGCACGGGGACGTCAGCGTCATGACCGGCGGGATCCTCGCGTGGATCGAGCAGGTCGACCCGACCCTGCCGACCTACTGATGCCCTCCTGGTGACCTCCTCATGACCCCGGTGGAGCCGCGCGGTGAGCACGGCGGCCGTGAGCCCGAGGGCGGGGCCGGCCAGCGTCGCGGAGGTCTCGGGGGCGAGCTGCCCGACGTCGACCTCGTCGTCCTGGCCGGGGGCCGGGGGGAGCGCCTCGGCGGGGCCGACAAGGCCGCGCTCGTCGTGGAGGGCCGGAGCCTCCTGGACCGCGTGCTCGACGCCGACCTCGGCGGTCGCGTGGTGGTGGTCGGTGACACCCCCGTCCCGACGGGTGTCGAGCGCACCCTCGAGGACCCTCCGGGCGGTGGCCCGGTGGCCGGGATCGCCGCGGGGTTGGAGGCGCTCGAGGCCCGTCCCGCCGGTCGTCCGACGGCCTGGGTCGCGGTCTGCGCCGTCGACCAGCCGCAGGCCGCCGGGGTCCTCGCCCGGCTGAGGGCCCAGCTGCCCGGGGCGGGGACCGGCGTCGACGCCCTCTGCCCCTCCGACGGCACCGGGCGCCGCCAGTGGTTGCTGGCGGTCTACCGGCGCCCGGTCCTGGAAGCGGCCCTGCGCAGGATCGGGCAGGCCCACCACGCGTCCGTGCGCTCCCTCGTCGCCGACCTGCGCTGGGGCGAGGTCGAGGTCGACCCCGGTCGTCTCGGCGACATCGACACCTGGGAGGACCTCCGGCGCTGGGAGTAGCCGTCCCCGGAGTGCGGGGGCGAGCCGCTCGCGCCTGGAGGTCACGGGCCTCGGCAGGGCACCGGCGGGGACGCGGCATACCGGCGCGTCTGCAAGACTGGCGCCATGGCGACGGTGAGGTTCTTCGCCGCGGCCGCCGAGGCCGCCGGCACCGAGAGCGAGCACGTCGAGGCGGATGACCTCGGCTCGTTGCTCGCCGCCCTGCGCGAGCGGCACGGGGCCGAGCTCACCCGGGTCCTGGCCCTGAGCACCGTCCTGCACGACGGCCAGTACGTCGCCGACCCGGCCCTGCCGCTGCACCACGACGCCGTCGTCGACGTGCTGCCCCCCTTCGCCGGCGGCTGAGCCGCTCGCCTGCAGCGCCACGCCGGACCCGCACGCCACCTGGCCGCACGCACCCCTGGCACGGGCCGGCCGTTGCCCTCCGCCCCCCGCCTTGACAGGCACTGGCACGTACCGTTTGCTAGGAGGGATCTCATAAGTGCATCTCAAGATGCTCAGATGAGCAGCCGTGGAGCCGACGGCCGGGCGGGGTGTGCGAGCCTTGGTCCAGGTGTCGGTCGCCGGGCCCGAGCGGGTCCGGCACCCCTGACGAAGGAGTCACCGCATGCGACCAGAGCCGTCCGCACCCGCCTCCCGACGACCGTCTCCGGTGCGCGCAGGCAGGGCGGTGGCGCTCGTCGGTGCGATGTCGCTGCTGGCCCTGGCCGGGTGCAGCGGCGAGGAGGAGACCGGCCCCGACACGCTGACCGTCGCCGTCGTCGACAACGGCGACCTGGACGTGCTGCAGGAGCTGAGCACCGCCTTCCTCGACGAGCACCCCGGCGTCGAGATCGAGTGGGTCCGCCAGGGGGAGAACGAGCTGCGGGAGACGGTCTCGACCGACGTCGGCACGGGCGCCGGCCGTTTCGACGTGGCGTCCGTCGGCACCTACGAGGCCCAGGTCTGGGCCGGCCAGGAGCTGTTGACGCCCCTGACGGACATGCCCGAGGGCTTCGACCCCGAGGCCTTCGTGCCCGAGGTGCGCGACGCGCTCAGCACGGACGGGACGATGCAGGCGGCGCCCTTCTACGGCGAGTCCAGCGTGACGATGTACCGCACCGACCTGCTCGAGGAGGTCGGCGTCGAGATGCCCGACCAGCCGACGTGGGAGGACGTGCTCGCTGCCGCCACCGCCGTCGACGAGCAGACCGACACCGCCGGGGCCTGCATCCGTGGCAAGGCCGGCTGGGGCGAGAACGGCGCCGTCCTCACCGCGATGGCCCACTCCTACGGCGCGCGCTGGTTCGACGAGGACTGGCGTGCCGAGCTCGACAGCGAGCAGTGGCACGCGGCCGCCGAGACCTACCTCGCCCTCGCCGCCCTGGCGCCCGAGGGTGTCGCCGAGGCCGGCTACAGCGAGAATCTCGCCCTCTTCCGGGAGGGGGAGTGCGGGGTCTGGGTCGACGCCACCTCGGCCGCCAGCTTCGTCACCGACCCCGAGGCCTCGACGGTGGCCGAGGACGTCGGCTTCGTCATGGCGCCGGGCACCCCGGAGGGCCGCCCGAGCAACTGGCTGTGGTCGTGGGCGCTCGCCATCCCCGCGTCCTCGGACAACAGCGAGCTCGCGCGGGAGTTCGTCACCTGGGCGACGTCCAGCGAGTATGCCGCGCTCGTCGCCGAGGACCGGGGCTGGGCGGCGGTCCCGCCGGGGAGCCGGGTCGACCTCTACGACAACCCTGACTACCGGGAGGCGGCCGAGCCGTTCGCCGAGCTGACCCTGGAGTCGATCCGCACCTCGGACATCACCGAGCCGAGCACGGAGCCGGTCCCCTACGTCGGCATGCAGTACGTCGACGTGCCGGCCTTCCAGAGCCTCGGCAACGCCGTGGGGCAGCAGATGACCCAGGCGATCGCCGGCGACCTCGACCTGGACGAGGCGCTGGAGCGCAGCCAGTGGGTCGCGGACCAGACCATCGAGCAGACCAGGCTGCTCGCCGACCAGGAGGACGCCGAGGCCGACTCCGAGAGCACCGAGGACTGAGAGCGATGGCACGGACCACCGAGCAGATCGACCGCCAGATCGCCAACACCGACCCCGAGCTGCTGCCCGTCGGCGAGCACGAGAAGCACGGGGCCAAGCACTTCGCCGGCCTCTACGCCGCCGAGAACGTCGCCGGGACCGAGTTCGTCTTCGGGGCCACCTTCGTCATCCTCGGTGCCGGGATCTGGGACGTGCTCATCGGGCTGCTCATCGGCAACGCCCTGGCCGTCCTCACCTTCTGGCTCATCACGACCCCGGTCGCGCGGGAGGTCGGGCTGAGCGTCTACACCTACCTGCTGCGGTTCGGCGGAGGCTCCATCTCCCGGATCTACAACCTCGCCAACGCCATCGTCTTCGCCGTCATCTCCGCGGCCATGCTCACCGTGTCGGCGACCGCCGTCCAACGGGTGATCGGCATCCCGACCCAGGCGGAGGCATACCCCACCCATCTCGGTTTCGTCATCCTCGTCGTGGCCTTCAGCGTCGTCGCCGTGCTCGTCGCAGTGTTCGGGTTCAACGCGCTCGCCGAGTTCGCGACGATCTGCGGGCCCTGGCTCGCGACGATGTTCACCGTCGGTGGCCTCGTGCTGCTGCCGGCCGTCGCCGAGTCGGTCACCGGCGTGACGACGATCAGCAGCTTCAGCGAGTTCGTCGACATCGCCGGCGCGACGGTCTTCACCGGCGTCACCCCCGAGGGGGAGCCCGGCATCGGGATGCTCGAGGTCGCCGGCCTGGCCTGGGCGGCCAACAGCTTCGCCCACGCGGGGATGATCGACATGGCGCTGCTGCGCTACGCCCGCAAGGGGTGGCACGGGCTCATGACCTCGACCGGCATGCTCTTCGGGCACTACGTCGCCTGGTTCTCCGCCGGCCTCATGGGCGCGGCCACCGCCGCGCTCACGCTGACGAGCATCACCGTCCTGTCCCCGGGCGACGTGTCCTGGGTGGCCCTCGGGTATGCGGGGTACGTCACCGTGGTCGTCGCGGGATGGACGACCGCCAACGCCAACCTCTACCGGGCGGGGCTGGCCACCCAGGGAGTCTTCCCGTCGATGTCGCGCGGTCGGGCGACCCTCATCGTCGGCGTCATCGTCGTGGTCGTCGCGTGCTTCCCGTTCGTCTACCGCAACTACGCCCCGCTGGTCACCTGGGCCGGGGTCCTCCTCGCACCCGTCGGCGGCATCGTGTACGCCGAGCACAAGCTCTTCCCCCGCTTCGGCCTCACGGAGTACTGGGCGCGCTTCAAGGGGGTCACCAACGTGCCGGCGATCATCGCCTGGGCGGCCGCCTTCGGCGTGGGGGCGGTGCTGAACATCACCCAGATCATCTCCCCCTACTTCGCCTTCGTGCCGGCCTGGATCGTCGCCAGCCTGCTCTACATCGCGCTGGCCCGACGGGCCGGAGCGGCCGACGACTACACGGAGGAGGTGAAGGACAACGAGCTGTTCCTCGAACGCGCCCAGGAGTTCAAGCGCCGGCAGGCCGAGTCCCTGCCGGGGCACGTCAAGGACACGTCGACGCTGACCCGGATGCTGCGGGGCATCTGGATGCTCGCGCTCGCCGTCATCCTCGTCTACGCCCTGGTGGTGTTCCTCGACAGCCCCGACATCTACACCTACCTGACGCAGCGCAACACCTTCTACACCATCGCCATCACCGGCACGGTGGTCTACTTCGTCGCCGCCTACTGGGAGCTGCGGCGGGGCAAGGCGCTCGACCAGCGTGCGCACGAGCAGGCCCGCGCCGACGCCGGGAGCACCGGCGACGACGGCGAGGGCGGAGAGAAGGAGCCGGTCGGCGCGGCGGTCTGACCCTCGATCGGGGGCGAGCCGCTGGTGGTGGCTTAGCCGCCGATGGCGCTCATGGGCCGGGGCGGCTGCAGGAAGTCGGCCTGGTTGATGCCGTGCCCGGGCAGCTTGGCGGTGATCGAGGCGCGCAGCAGCGCGGCCAGCTCGTCGTCCGAGGCGCCCTCGCGCAGGGGGGTCCGCAGGTCGGTCTCCCCGGCGGCGAAGAGGCAGTTGCGGATCATGCCGTCTGCGGTGAGCCGGACCCGGTCGCAGCTGCCGCAGAACGGCATCGTCACCGACGCGATGGCGCCGACGGTGCCGAGCGGTTCGCTGCCGGGTGCGGCACCCAGGGGCCGGACGTCGAAGAGCTCGGCCGGTGCGCTGCCGCGCGACTCGTCCGGCTGGGCGGTGAGGTCGTAGCCGGTGCGCAGCTTGTCCAGGATCTCCGCGCCGCTGATCATCTGGGTGCGGTCCCAGCCGTGCTGGGCGTCCAGCGGCATCTGCTCGATGAAGCGCAGCTCGTAGCCGTGCTCGAGGGCGAAGGTCAGCAGCGCCACGACGTCCTCGTCGGCGTCGTTGACCCCGCGCATGAGGACGGTGTTGATCTTGACCGGGACCAGCCCTGCCGCGGCGGCGGCGTGGACCCCGGCGAGGGTGTCGGCGAGCCGGTCCCGCTTGGCGAGGGAGATGAAGACGTCGCGCCGCAGCGTGTCGAGGCTGACGTTGACCCTCGTCAGGCCCGCCTCGCGCAGGGCGGCGGCGTTCTTGGCCAGGCCGATGGCGTTGGTCGTCATGGAGATCTCGGGCGCCGGGTCGAGCGCGGAGAGGCCGGCGACGACGTCGACGAGGTCGCGGCGCAGCAGCGGCTCGCCGCCGGTGAGCCGGATCTCGTCGATGCCCATGGACACCGCCACGTCGGCGAGGCGCACGACCTCCTCGGTGGTGAGCATCGTCGCCCGCGGCAGCCAGGGCACCCCGTCCTCGGGCATGCAGTAGGTGCAGCGCAGCGAGCACCGGTCGGTCACCGAGATCCGCAGGTCGCGGTGGACCCGGCCGTAGCTGTCGACCAGCGGGTCGCGGGTCATCACGTGTGGTCACCCCCGCTGACCTGCGACAGCACGTGGCGCAGCAGCGGCCCGATGATGTCCATGCCCTCGGTCACCGCGGCCGGCCGGCCGGGCAGGTTGATGACGAGGGTGCCACCGACGCCGCGCTCGGCCGGCCAGTCGACGACGCCGACCACCCCGCGCGACACCGCCGCGTAGGGGGTCTGCCGGGACCCCTCCCGGCGCATGAGCTCGGCCATGCCGGGGTTCTCCCGGGTGATGACCTGACGGGTGCCCTCCGGGGTGAGGTCACGGGGCCCCATGCCGGTGCCACCCGTCGTCACGACGAGGCGGGCGCCGTCGGCGACGGCCGCGCGCAACGCGTCGGCGACCGACTCGACCCCGTCCGGCACGACGACCGAGGAGGAGACGGCATACCCGAGGTCGCGGAGCGCGGCGACCAGCAGCCGCCCGCTCTCGTCCTCGCGGCGTCCGTCGGAACTGCGGTCGGAGACGGTGATCGCCACGGCTCCCGTGCGCCCGGGCGTCGTCTCCTGCGTGTGCTCGCCAGCCTGCTGGCTCATCACGTCAGTCTAGGTGCGCGTCACAGCAGGCGCCCGACGGCCCGGTCCGCGTCGGTGAGGAAGCGCAGCACGACCTCGCGCTCGGCGTCGGTCAGGGAGGCCTCGACCTGGGCCAGCTCGGCGAACATCGGCATGAGGTGCCCCATGAGCTCCTCCCGCCCGCTGGGGGTGGCCACCACCGCCGTGCGGCGGCGGTCGGTCGGGTGCGGCTGGCGCTGGGCGTGCCCGCGGGAGACGAGCCGGTCCACGATCCCGCTGGCGGCGGCCGTCGTGACGCCGAGGCGCTGGGCGAGCTCGCTGGGTCCTGCCGGGTCCTCCATGAGGTGCTCGAGCACCGCGAGCTCGGTATGCGTCAGCCCGGCCCGGCGGGCGAGTGCCGGGGTGGCGCGGCGACCGCTGTCGAGCAGCCGGCGCAGGGTGTCCAGCACCGGGCCGGGCTGCCACGCGTCGACCCACCGGGTCTGCGGCCCCACCTCGGGGCGTGCCGCGCCCTGCGCGCCGGGACCCGGACCGGAGGTGCCTCCCGGACCGGACGCCGACGTCGTCTCCCGGCTCGTCACCGGGGCCGCCCCGTGCTACTTTCGGTCACTAGATTGCTCACTTGGTTAGGTACTTGCCTGACGATTCCGTCTCAGCCTACGCCGGAGGACCCCAGATGTCTCGCCTCGTGACCACGCTCACCGCTCCTCGGTCCTGGATCATCGCGCTGGTCGGGCTGCTGCTCGGCGTCGGCGTCATCGCCGGGATCGGCCAGGCCGAGCGCAGCGCGTCCGCCCTGGACACCCTGCCGGCCGGCTTCGACAGCACCCAGGGGCAGGCGCTGCTGGACGAGCTGCCGGACGAGGGCAGCAAGACCGCGATCGTGCTCTTCACCGCCGACTCCGACATCGAGGCGTCGCTGCCCGAGCTCTCCCAGCTCATGGAGGACGTCGCTCCCGAGGGTGCCGAGCCGCCCGCGACCCAGGGGTCCGGCGCGGGCGAGGGGGCGCCCGAGGGCGGCGCACCGGAGGGGGCCGAGGGGTCGGGGGCTCCCGAGGGCGCCGGCCAGGAGGGTGGCGGGCCGCCGCCGGGGCTGAGCGGTGAGTACCCGGTCATCCCCGCCGAGGACGGCACCGCGGCGATCAGTGTCATCGACCTGGACGCGCCGACCGCCACCGACACCCAGCAGGTGGTGACGCAGCTGCGCACCGACCTGAGCGACGGCGTACCCGACGGCGTGACGGCGCAGGTCACCGGCCCGGCCGCGATCGAGGCCGACCTGGCCTCCGTCTTCGACGGCGCCAACATCACCCTGCTCGGGACGACCGCGGCCGTCGTGGCGCTGCTGCTCATCGTGACCTACCGCAGCCCCGTCCTGTGGGTCATCCCGCTGCTCGTCGTCGGCGTCGCCGACCAGACCGCGGCCAGCGCGGCGACGCACGTGCTCAAGCTCTTCGGCATCCCGTGGGACGAGTCGACCATCGGCATCCTGTCGGTCCTCGTCTTCGGCGCCGGCACCAACTACGCCCTGCTGCTCATCAGCCGCTACCGCGACGAGCTGCGCCGGCACTCCTCCCGGCACGAGGCCATGGCGCTGGCGCTGCGCCGGGCCGCCGAGGCGATCATCGCCAGCGCCAGCACGGTCGTCGTCGGCGTGCTGTGCCTGCTGCTCTCGGTCTTCCCCTCGACCCGCGGTCTGGGGCTGGCGTGCGCGGTCGGCGTCCTCGTGGCGATGGCCTTCGTGCTGCTCGTCCTCCCGGGTGCGCTCGTCGTCTTCGGGCGCTGGGTCTTCTGGCCCCAGGTGCCGCGCGAGGGGCAGGCCGTGCTCGCGGAGTCCCGCTCGCTGTGGCGGCGCATCGGCGACACGGTCGCGAAGGCCCCCGCGGCATACATCGCCGGGACCCTCACCCTGCTCGCCGCCATGGCGTTCGGGATCACCCAGATCAGCAGCGGGCTGGCGCCGGAGGACCAGTTCCTCGAGACGCCCGAGGCGATCACCGCGGCCGAGCGGCTGGGCGAGTCCTTCCCGGCCGGGACCTCCGACCCGCTCGTCGTCGTCACCCGCGGTGACGAGGCGCAGGTCGACGAGCTCGCCGCGGCGGTGGAGGACGTCGACGGGGTGACGCAGGTGACGCCGGTCGAGCCGGTCGACGGCATCGGTCAGGTGCAGGTCGTGCTGGAGGCCGAGCCCGGCAGCGAGGCCGCCCAGGAGACCGTCGGGGAGGTGCGCGCCGCGGTCGAGGGGTATGCCGACACCCACGTCACCGGCGGTGACGCCTCCGCGCTGGACGAGTCGGACGGCAACGTCCGCGACCGCTTCGTCGTCATGCCGCTCATCCTCGCGCTGGTGCTGCTGGCGCTCATGGGGCTGCTGCGCTCGGTCCTCGCCCCCGTCATCCTCGTCACCTCGGTGGTCGCCACGTTCTGCGCGGCGATCGGGGTGTCGTGGTGGCTCTTCACCGGCGTCTTCGGCTTCGGGGCGATCGACGCCAGCATGCCGCTGCTGGCCTTCCTCTTCCTCGTGGCGCTCGGCGTGGACTACAACATCTTCCTCATCACGCGGACGCTGGAGGAGGCCGGCGTGCACGGGACGCGCGACGGCGTGCTGCGGGCGCTGGGTGCGACCGGTGGCGTCATCACCTCGGCCGGCATCCTGCTGGCGGCGGTCTTCGCGGTGCTGGGGGTGCTGCCGCTGGTGGTGCTGGCCCAGATCGGTGTCGTGATCTGCATCGGTGTGCTGCTCGACACGCTGCTGGTGCGGACGGTGCTCGTCCCGGCGATCGTCCGGGTGCTCGGCGAGCGCTTCTGGTGGCCGCGGCGCGTGGACCAGGCCGGCCGCCACCGGACCGACGAGGAGGGCACGGAGGCCGGCGGCCAGGGCACGGCGGAGCTGGCCCCTGCCGGCGCACCGGACGCGCGGTAGGGCTGCACCGGACGCGCGTCGGGTCCGCACAGGACGCGCGTCCGGTCCGCACCGTCCACTCGTACGCACCAGTGCTTCCTCTGTCGTGACGCCTCACGGCAGAGGAAGCATGTCTGCGTATGAGTCCGGTCCCTCGCAGCCGACGAGGGCGTCCCGTCACACCCGACGGGCGGTCAGGGTGTGCGGAGAGCCGCCTGGTGCCAGGTATGCAGCTGCGCCACCTCGTCGTCGGTCGGCTTCATCCCCTCGACCAGGGTCCGGCGGGCCTCGCCGCGGATGACGAGGCGCTCCGGGTAGCTGGGAGCCGGTCGGATCTCGGTGACCTCGCTCCAGGGGACCCGCCGACGGCCGTAGAACCAGTGGCGGTGCAGGCCGTCGGCATCGGCGGTGGTGGTCTGGGCGCCGGTCACCATCATGACGAGCAGCGCGGCCGGGCCCAGCACGAACACGAGGTCGAGGACCAGCCAGGCGGCACCGTCCCGACCACCGTCGACCAGGCCGATCAGGTTCGCGGTGAGGATGAGGGGCCACGGAGCGACCATGAGCCAGAACTGGGTGCGGGTGGGCTGGATCTGGACGCGCGGCATACCCCCATCGTGGCAGTCACGACGCCGCTGCTGCTGCCGTCGCATCGTCAGCGCCAGGCATGCCCACGGGACGGGTCTGCGTGCACCGTGCGTCCGGTGTGTCCTGATCGCGTGTCCTGTGCGTCCTGGCCGCGCGTCCGGTGTGTCCCGACCGTGCGTCCTGTGTGTCCTGACCGCACGTCCGGTGCGGTTCAGGCGTGCCCGACGGGTTGGGCGGAGTGGTGGCGGCCGATGGGCAGCACCATCGGCTTGCCGGAGACGGGGTCGGCCACCACCTCGCTGCGCATGCCGAAGACCCGTTCGACGGTCTCGGCGGTGAGCACCTCCTCGGGGGTCCCGCCCGCGAGCAGCTGGCCGCCGCACATCGCGACGAGGTGGTCGGCGTAGCGCGCCGCGAGGTTGAGGTCGTGCAGCACCATGACGATCGTCGTGCCCCGCGTCCGGTTGAGGTCGGTGAGCAGGTCGAGCACCTCGATCTGGTGGCAGATGTCGAGGAAGGTCGTCGGCTCGTCGAGGAGCAGGATGTCGGTCTGCTGGGCGAGGGCCATGGCGATCCAGACCCGCTGCCGCTGCCCGCCCGAGAGCTCGTCCACGGACCGGTCGACGAGGTCGGTCGTCCCGGTCAGCTCGAGCGCCTCCTCGACCGCCTGCTCGTCGGCGACCGCCCACCGGGACAGCATCCGCTGGTGGGGGCTGCGCCCGCGGGCGACGAGGTCGGCGACCGCGATGCCCTCGGGCGCGAGGGGGCTCTGGGGCAGCAGGCCCATGGTGCGCGCGACGGCCTTGGTGGGCTGGGTGTGCACGGCCTTGCCGTCCAGCAGCACGTGGCCCTGGCTGGGCGCGAGGAGCCGCGACAGCGCGCGCAGCAGCGTCGACTTGCCGCAGGCGTTGGCGCCGACGATGGTCGTGATGCGACCCGGGGGGACGGTGAGGTCGAGGCCGTCCACGACGGTGCGGTCGCCGTAGCCGAGGCTGACGTGCTCGGCGACAAGGGTGTGCGAGTCGGTCACAACGAGCCTCCGGCGCGGTTGGTGCGGACGAGCAGGTAGACGAGGTAGGGGGCCCCGAGGACCCCGGTGATGACCCCGACCGGGTAGCGGGTGCCGAAGAGGTGCTGCCCGGCGAGGTCCGCCGCCAGCACGAGCAGGGCGCCGGTGAGCGCGGCCGGGACCATGAGCGAGCCCCCCGGTCCGACGACGCGCGCCGCGATCGGCCCGGCGAGGAAGGCGACGAAGGCGATGGGACCCGCGGCGGCGGTCGCGAAGGCGATGAGCGCCACCGCGGCCACGATGACCGTCAGCCGGGTGCGCTCCACGCGCACCCCGAGGGCGCTGGCGGTGTCGTCACCGTGCTGCAGCAGGTCCAGCTGGCGCGACTGGGCGAGCAGCACGGGCATGAGCACCGCCGCCGCCACGACGAGCGGCAGCACGATGCCCCAGGTGGCGCCGTTGAGGCTGCCGGTGAGCCAGCGCATGGCGACCTGCAGGTCCCACGCGGCGGCGCGCACGATGACGTAGGCGACGACCGAGTCCAGCATCGCGGCGATGCCGATGCCGATGAGGATGAGCCGGGTACCCAGGACGCCGTCCCGGTAGGCGAGGAGGTAGATGACCAGCGCCGTCACCAGCGCAGCCACGATCGCCATGCCGGAGACCAACGCCTCGTCCACCCGCAGCACCACGATGCCGATGACGGCGGCGGCACTGGCCCCGGCGCTGATGCCGATGATGTCGGGGGAGGCGAGGGGGTTGCGCAGCATGGTCTGGAAGGTCACGCCCGCGATCCCGAGCGAGGCACCGGCGACCAGCCCGAGGACGGCGCGCGGCAGCCGCAGGGTGCCGACGGTGAAGGAGGCTCCGGGCACGTCCTGCCCGAGGACGACCCGCCAGACCTCCCCAGGCCCGTAGAACGTCTGCCCCACCATGAGGCTCAGCGCGAAGAGCGCGAGCACGAGCACCCCGAGGAGGGCGGCGGCACGACGACGGCTCGCGGCGCGCCGCCGACGGCCCGCGCGCAGCGGGGACGGGGCGGGGCGGGTGGCGGGTGCCGTTCTCACAGTGCCCTCGCCCGCATCCGGCGCACGATGATGATGAAGACCGGCGCCCCGATGAGCGCGGTGATGATGCCCACGTCGACCTCCGCCGGCCGCGCCACGACCCGCCCGACGACGTCGGCGAGGGTGAGCAGGACCGCCCCGACCAGCATGGACAGCGGGAGCAGCCACCGGTGGTCGGTGCCGACGACGAGCCGGCAGGCGTGCGGCACGACGAGCCCGACGAAGCCGATCGGTCCGGCCACGGCGGTCGCAGCGCCGCAGAGCGTGACCGCCCCGACCGCGGCCAGCACGCGGGTGAGGGCCACCCGCTCGCCCAGCCCGGCGGCCAGGTCGTCACCCAGGGCGAGCGAGTTGAGGCCCCGGGCCACGAGGAAGGACAGGAGCGTGCCGGCGAGCAGGAAGGGGAGGGCCACGAGGATCTTCTCCGGGGTGGCCCCGCCGACGCCACCGATCTGCCAGAACCGGAAGGAGTCCATCACCTGGATCCGCGGCAGCAGGATCGCGCTGACCAGCGAGGAGAAGGCCGCGGACATCGCGGCACCGGCGAGGGCCAGCTTGAGCGGGGTGGCGCCGCCGCGCCCCATCGAGCCGATCGCGTAGACGACGGCGGACGCGACCGCGGCACCGAGGATGGCCACCCAGATGTAGCCACCGGCGGTGGACAGCCCGAAGAAGGCGATGCCGACCACCACTGCCAGCGAGGCGCCGGAGGTGACCCCGAGGATGCCGGGGTCGGCGAGGGGGTTGCGGGTGACGCCCTGCATGACGGCGCCGGCCAGGCCCAGGGCCGCGCCGACGAGCATGGCCAGGAGGGTGCGGGGCACGCGCTGCGCGACGGCGGCCTGCGAGATGTTGTCCTGCGCGCCACCCAGCGCGGCGACGAGATCGGCATACCCGATCTCTCGGGCGCCGAAGGTGACCGACAGGACCCCGGCGAGCACGAGCGCACCGAGGGCCACGACGAGGGTGATGAGGCGGTATGCCCGCGTGCCGACCCGCCGGCGCGCCGCGGGGGTCGCGGCGTCCGGCGGGGCGGCGGTGAGGGTGTCGGTCACCGGCTCTTCTCTGCGGCGGCGGAGACCAGGTCGAGGAAGTCGGTCAGGCCCCACTCGAGGGCGAGCGGCGAGGGGTTGGCCGCGGCGGCGAGCGGGGTGTCGTTCTCCAGCATGACGACGGCGCCGTCCTCGACGGCCGGGATCTCCGAGACGAGGGCGTTGTCCTGCAGCTGGGTCAGGAGGCTGTCGTCGCCGTAGGTGACGAGCAGGTCGACGTCCTCGAGCAGGTCGGCGTTCTCCGCGCTGACCGTCTCGTAGAAGGTGTCGCTCTCCGCGGAGCGCTCGGCGACCAGCTCGGGCGTGGTCATCCCCAGCTCCTCGAGGAAGAGCGCCCGCGGGTCGTTGGTGGTGTAGAAGCCGACCTGGCTGAGGTCGTCGGTGCTGTGCGAGCTGAACATGGCGCTCTTGCCCTCGAGCTCGGGGTAGTCGGCGACGGTGTCGGAGACGTAGCCCTCCAGCTCCTCGACCAGGGCGTCGCCCTCCTCGGCCATCCCGAGCGCCTGGCTGTTGAGCTCGACCATCTGCTGCCAGGTGGTGCCCCACGCCAGCTCGGGGTAGGCCACGACCGGCGCGATCTGGCTGAGGGTGTCGTACTCCTCCTGGGTGAGACCGGAGTAGGCGGCGAGGATGACGTCGGGCTCGGTGTCGGCCACGGCCTCGAAGTCGATGCCGTCGGTCTCGTCGAAGAGGACCGGGGTCTCGGCGTCCATCTCGGCGAGCGCGTCCTCGACCCAGGGCAGCACGCCGTTGTCGTCGTCGTCGCCCCAGGTGGCCTCGCTCATGCCCACCGGCACGATGCCGAGGGCCAGCGGCACCTCGTGGTTGGCCCACGCGACCGAGGCGACCCGCTCGGGCTGCTCCTCGATGGTCGTCTCGCCGAAGGCGTGCTCGATGGTGACGGGGAAGGTGCCCTCGGACGCGCCGTCGGACGAGCCCTCGGTGGCGCCCGCCTCGGCGTCGGTCTCCTCGGAGGAGCCGGACGACTCACCGCAGGCGGTCAGCGCCAGGGCGAGGGTGAGCGCCGTGGCGGCGCCGAGGACGCGAGAGGATCGCATGGTTCTCCTTAGTCGAGTTAGGCAAGGCGAACCTAATGTATATGCTGGCGCTGGGTGGTCGGTACCACCCCGCCCCGTCGCCCCACACCGCAGGAGACCGATCACCATGGCCAAGAGCAACCTGCAGGCCACCCGACGCAAGCCCCGGGTCGCGCGCGCCCTGCGCCTCCGTGTGCGGGGTGCGTACCGCCCCACCCCCACCTTCGCCCGGATCACCCTGGGCGGAGCCGACCTGGACGACTTCGAGGTGATCGGTGACGACCAGTGGTTCCGGCTCTTCCTGCCCACCGGGGGGCCGGACTCGCTGCGGCACGTGCCGGACCAGCTGACCACGGCGGCCTACGCGAAGTTCATGCTCGTCCCGGCCTCCCAGCGTCCCGTCATCCGGAACTACACCGTGCGGGCCTACCGCGAGCACGGGGTGGACGGGCCCGAGCTCGACGTCGATTTCGTCGTCCACGGCAGCGAGGAGCACGGTGACGCCGGCCCCGCGTCGCTGTGGGCGCAGCGCTGCGAGGTGGGCGACGAGGTGGCCATCATCGACGAGGGGGCGATCTACCACCCGCTCGAGGAGGCGCCCCTGCTGCTGGCCGCCGACGAGTCGGCGCTGCCGGCGCTCGCCGGCATCCTGCGGCACGCCCCCAGCGAGGCCCGCGGCACCGCGGTCGTCGAGGTGCCGCACCCCGACGACCGGCAGGCGCTGGAGGGGCCGGAGGGCATCGACGTCCGCTGGGTGGTGCGTCCGGCGGGGGCGACCCCGGGGGCGGCCGTCCTCGCCGCCCTGCGGGAGGTGCCGGTGCCCGACGGCCCCGTGTATGCCTGGGTCGCCGGCGAGTCCGACCTCGCCACCGCCGCGCGCCGGCACTGGGTGCGCCACGGTATACCGAAGAAGCAGATCAGCTTCTGCGGCTACTGGAAGGCCGGCGCCAGCCACTGACGGCCCGGCCACGCGTCCGGTGCGGCCCGGCCGCGCGTCCGGTGCGGCCCGGCCGCGCGTCCTGTGCTCAGAGGATGAAGCGGAAGAGCGGGCTGTCGGGCTGGATCGGCTCGATCTCCATCGAGCTGGCCTCCAGGCGCTCCAGCAGCGGCGCGAGGTCCTCCCGGGCCCCGAGCTCGATGCCGACCAGGGCCGGGCCGGTCTCGCGGTTGTTGCGCTTGACGTACTCGAACAGCGCGATGTCGTCGTCCGGGCCGAGCACCTCGTTGAGGAACTGCCGCAGCATCCCCGGCTCCTGCGGGAAGTCGACGAGGAAGTAGTGCTTGAGGCCCTCGTGGATGAGGGAGCGCTCCATCACCTCGGGGTAGCGCAGCAGGTCGTTGTTGCCGCCGGAGACCACCACGACGACCGTGAGACCGCGCAGGTCGCCCAGGCCCTCCAGCGCAGCGGGAGCCAGCGCCCCGGCAGGCTCGGCGATGATGCCCTCGCTCTGGTAGAGCCGGATCATCTCGGTGCAGATGCGGCCCTCCGGCACGGCGACCAGCTCGGGGGTGTGCCGTCGCACCACCTCGAAGGTGTGCCTCCCGACCTTCTGCACCGCGGCACCGTCCACGAAGCGGTCGATCTCCTCCAGCGCGACCGGCTCGCCGGCGCGGGTGGCTGCCATCATGCTGGCGGCGCCGGCCGGCTCGGCGGCGACGACCCGCACCCCGGGCGCGTGCTCGCCGAACCACGTGAGGCACCCGGCGAGCAGCCCGCCGCCACCGCACGGCACGACCACGACGTCCGGCGGGCCGGGCAGGTCCTCGCTGATCTCCCGGGCGATCGTCCCCTGCCCGGCGATGGTGTGCGGGTGGTCGAAGGCAGGCACGAGGGTCGCACCGGTGCGCTCCGCGTCGGCCAGCGCGGCGGCGGCGGCCTCGTCGTAGGTCCGGCCCCCCACGACGACCTCGACCCAGTCGCCCCCGATGTCGGCGACCCGGTCCCGCTTCTGCCGGGGGGTGTTCGCGGGCAGGTAGATGCGGGCGTTGACGCCCAGGGTGGCGCAGGCGTGGGCCACGCCCTGGGCGTGGTTGCCGGCGCTGGCGCAGACGACCCCGGCCCAGATCTGCTCGCTGTCCAGCTGGGCGATGAGGTTGGCGGCCCCGCGACCCTTGTAGGACCGCACCGGCTGCTGGTCCTCCCGCTTGAGCCACACCGAGGCGCCGGTCTGCTCCGAGAGCCGGTCGCTGCGCTCCAGCGCGGTCCGGCCCACCCGCCCCGCGATGCGCCCTGCGGCCTCCTCGATGTCGGTCGCCGTCGGCAGCGCCTGGTCGGGTGAGGCGTGCACGGGCTCGGAGAACGGCATACCGCGATCCTAGGTGCGCGCCGCACCTGCCCTGGACCGGGGTGACGCCGGGTCAAGAGGTGCCGGCGCGACCATGGTCGGCCCGCGGCCCGGCCTCCGGCGTCAGCCGAACATGATGGCGGCCTCGTCCCACTGGTCGCGGGGGACGAGCTTGAGCTCGCTGGTCGCGTCGCGCAGGTTGACGTTGACGATGTCCATGCCGTTCAGCGCGACCATCGTGCCCCACTTCTTGGCGCTGACCGAGTCGATGGCGGCGGTGCCGAACCGGGTGGCCAGCACCCGGTCGTAGGAGCTGGGGACGCCGCCGCGCTGCAGGTGGCCCAGCGTGGTGTTGCGGGTCTCGATGCCGGTGCGCTCCTCGATGACGCGGGTCACCGCCTCGCCGATGCCGCCGAGCAGCGGGCGCCCGAAGCCGTCCACCCGGTCGCTGGCGACCTGCTCGGCCCCGGCGAAGGTGAAGCCCTCGGCGACCACGATGGTCGGCGCGCGACCACGGTCCATGGCGTTCTGCACCCACTGGCACAGCTGGTCGGTGGCCACCGGCACCTCCGGGATGAGGATCGCGTGCGCGCCGCTGGCGATGCCGGCGTGCAGGGCGATCCACCCGACGTGCCGGCCCATGACCTCCACGACCATGCAGCGCGAGTGCGCCTCGCCGGTGGTGCGCAGCCGGTCGATGGACTCGGTCGCGATGGACACCGCGGTGTCGAAGCCGAAGGTCCGGTCGGTGGCCGAGAGGTCGTTGTCGATCGTCTTGGGCACGCCGACGACGTTGATGCCCTCGTCGTGGAACATGCGGGCCACGGTCAGCGTCCCCTCACCGCCGATCGCCACGAGCGCGTCGATCTCGTGCTTGTCCATGACCTCCTTGACCCTGTCGATGCCGCCGGTGCGGATCGGGCTGATCCGGGAGGTGCCGAGGATGGTGCCGCCGACCTTGGACAGGCCGCGGACGCGCTTGCGGGGGAGCGGGACGATGTCGTCCTCGACCAGGCCGCGGAAGCCGTCCTTGATGCCGACGAACTCGTGCTCGTAGATCCGGTCCCCCTTGAGGACCACGCCACGGATGACGGCGTTGAGTCCGGGGCAGTCGCCGCCGGAGGTCAGCAGGCCGATCTTCATGCAGTGTCCTTCGTCGTGGTCTCACAGGGCGGCAACGACATCGCGCCGGCCACCCCAGGGGGCAGTGACCGGCGCCAGTGCGGCTCCCAGGGTATGACGTGGGGTCACCCGGGTGCCAGTCGCCCCAGGTCGGCGGGGCCGGTCGTGGCGGGCCGCCGCGCGGGTGCGGCTGTGGCATCCTGTGGCCCATGTCGACCGCCTCCGCCTCGTCCCCCGCACCGTCGCTCGTCCTCGCCGACCGGCTCCTGCCGCGGCGGGGGGTCCTCACCGACGTCGGGCTCGTCGCCGGTGGTGTGGTCGTGGTGTCGCTGCTCGCCCTCGTGGAGTTCCGCATCGGGCCGGTCCCCATCACCGGGCAGACCCTGGGCGTCATGCTCGTCGGGTCGGCGCTGGGCATGCGCCGCGGTGCCGCGGCCCTGACGACCTACATGGTCGCCGGCCTGGCGGGAGCGCCGATCTTCGCCGGCGGAGCGGGTGGTCCGCTCTACCTCATGTCGCCGACCTTCGGGTTCATCATCGGCTTCGTCGCCGCGGCGGCCATCGCCGGCTGGGCCGCCGAGCGGGCCTGGGACCGGCACGTCGGGCTGGCCATGGTCGGCTTCCTCCTCGCCACGGCCGCGCCCTTCCTCGTGGGCGTGCCCTACATGGCCGGCATCCTCGGCATGACCGACCCGGCGGCCATCGCCGCCATCGGCGTCACGCCCTTCATCGTGCCCGGCATCATCAAGGCCGGCATCGCCGCCGCGATCTTCCCCGCCGTCTGGGCGCTCGTGCGCCGTCTGGACTCCGGGCGCGACTGAGCGCACCACACTCCCACGCAGAAGGTGTTCCTCCGCCGGGATGCATCCCCGCAGAGGAACACCTTCTGCGTATGAGTGGGGTCGGCAGGCTCGTGACGTGACGGGGCGCCCCTCCCCGGCGGGGGACTCGAACCGGCCTGCTCAGCCGGCGTCCTGCGCCTCCTCGAGCCGGGTTCGCGCCTCGTCCCGGGCGGTGCGTGCCGCCGCCAGGCCCTCGTCCGCGGCGTCCTCCTCGCCCTGGGCACGGTCGGCGCGCTCCTGCGCCGTGGTCGCGTGCTGCTCCGCCTGGGCCAGCAGCCGGCGGGCCTGCTCCACCCCGGACCGGGCGACCTCGAGCTCGTCCCGTCGCCGGCCCGCCGCCTCCGCGGCCTCCTTGCGGGCCTCCCGCGCCCGGCCGACCTCCGCCTCGGCCGCCTCCAGCTCGTCCTGCAGCCGTGGCAGTGCGTCGCTGTCGTCGGGCTCCTCAGCGGCCCCGTCGGGTCCGTCGGGTCCGGCTGGCGTCGCCCCGTCGTCGTCGCGGGACGGGTCCCCGACCCCGGCGGGTGCCGGCTGGTCCGCGGCGCCGCCACCCTCGATCCGGGTGAGCACGACACCGGTGCTCGTGCGCGCCACGGCGTCGGCCACGTCGACCTCGCCGAACCCGCTGTAGGCCAGCGCCCGGGTCAACGTCCCACCGAGGACCACCTCGGTCGCGTGGGCGCCGGCCAGGGCGGCGACCCCGGTGTCGCGGACCTCGCCCTCACCGGCGGCCGTGAGCGGCACGGGCGCGTGCCGGCGGGCGGCCGCGACCCACTCGGCCAGCACCGCGTCGCGCTCGGCGCGCAGCTCCTGCAGCCCGGTCACGTCCATCGCCGACTGGGCGTGCCGGAGCCGGGCCCCGACCTCCGTCAACCTCTCGGCGGCCGGGTCCCCGGCCCGCACCAGGGCGTTGACCGCGGCCGCCGCGACGCTCGGCTTGCGCAGCGCCCCGGCCTCCTTCGCGAGGTCCCTGCGCCCCTGGGAGCGCAGCCGGGTGACCCACTCCTGACGGGTCGCGACGAAGTCGGCGGGCGCGGCGGCATACACCGCGGAGACCGCTTCGCGCAGCGCCGAGTCGGACTCGTCCTCCTCGTCCGCCTGCTCGTCCACGAGGCCAGGCTAGCCAGCGCCGCGCAGGTCGACCTCCCGCAGCGGGTCGCCCCCGTCGATGACGTGCACGTGGCCACCCCGACGCGCCGGTGAGCGGGGCCAGGACGCGTTGTGCTGGCAGACTGCGAGCGTGCCGCCCGCCCCCTACCTCGCCCTCGTGCTCGGGGTCGCCATCGTCTGCCAGCTCGCGGCATACCGGCTGCGGGTGCCCTCGATCCTGCTGCTGCTCGTCGTCGGGTTCGGGCTCGGGCAGTTCGTCAGCCCCGAGACCGTGCTCGGCCGGGACCTGCTCTTCGCGGGCGTCAACCTGGCGGTCGGCGTCATCCTCTTCGAAGGGTCGCTGTCGCTGCGGTTCCGTGACCTGCGGGGCCTGAGCACGGCCGTCGTCCGGCTCTGCTCCGTCACCGTGCTGCTGGCGTGGGCGCTGACGACCGTGGCCGCCATCGTGGCCGGGGTCGAGTGGCAGCTCGCCCTGCTCATCGGGGCGCTGCTCGTGGTGACCGGCCCCACCGTCATCGCCCCCATCATCCGCCAGCTGCGCCCCACGCGTCGGGTGTCCTCCATGCTGCGGTGGGAGGGCATCGTCGTCGACCCCATCGGTGCGATCCTCGCCGTGCTGGTCTTCCAGGCCATCATCGTCGGCGGCCCGGACGGGGCGCTCGCGACGGCCGCCCTCACGCTGGGCCGCACGGTCGTCATCTCCACCGTGCTCGCGCTGCTCTTCGGGGTCCTGCTGGAGGTGGCGATGCGTCGTCACCTCATCCCTGACTTCCTCGAGGGCGTGACCTTCCTCGCCGTCGCGGTGGGGTCACTGGTCATCTCCAACGAGCTGCAGTCCGAGAGCGGCCTGCTGACCGTGACGATGCTGGGCATCTACCTCGCCAACCGGCCCGGGCTGCGGCTGGAGCACGTCCGGGAGTTCAAGGAGCACCTGCAGGTGCTCATCGTGGGCGCGCTGTTCGTGCTGCTGGCCGGGCGGGTCAGTCCCGCCGAGGTGGTCGCCGTCGCGCCCACCGCGGCGGTCTTCGTCCTGCTCCTGCTCCTCGTGGTGCGCCCCGCGTCCGTCGCGCTGGGGCTGCTCGGCACCCAGGCGACCCGGCAGGAACGCACCCTGCTGGCCTTCATGGCGCCCCGGGGCATCGTCGCCGCCGCGGTGACGAGCATCTTCGCGCTCGAGATCGAGCACGCGGCCGACGAGGCGCGCTCGCTGGCCGCGCTCGGCGGGGAGGACGCCCGGGAGAGCCTCGCGCTCGAGGCCTCGGCAGAGCGGCTGGAGCAGCTCGTGCTCGCCTCGGCCGACCTGGTGCCCCTGGTGTTCGTGACCATCGTCGTGACGGTCGCGGTCTACGGGCTGGGGGTGGGGCGCCTGGCCGAGCGGCTGGGGCTGGCGACGACGACGCCCAACGGCGTCCTCTTCGCCGGGGCGCCGCTGTGGGCGCGGCAGGCCGCGGGGGTGCTCACCGAGCTCAAGGTGCCGACGCTGCTCGTCTCGCTGGCGCCGGCCGAGGTGGCGCAGGCGCGGATGGCGGGGCTGCGGGTGGAGCGGACGCACATCCTCTCGGAGTATGCCGTGGAGGACATGGAGCTGGCCGGTCTCGGCTCCCTCGTCGCGGCCACGCACGACGACGACACCAACTCGACGGCGGCGCGGGAGTTCGGGCACGCCCTCGGCCAGTCCAACACCTACCAGCTGCGGCGCCAGGGCGAGTCGCTGCCGCGGCGCTCGAGGCCCCGGGACCGCACCAGCGGGGGCAGCGGCGGCACGCTCTCGGAGGCCAAGGCCAAGCAGCAGACCGCCAGCAAGCTCACCGCGCAGGTCGCCTTCGCCCCGCCCATGTCGGCGCCCGAGCTGGACACCGCGACCCGGGAGGGGATGCAGGTGCGCAAGACCCGGCTGACCTCCCAGCACACGCTCGACGACTTCCGGGAGCGCGAGCCGGACGCGGTCCTCATGTTCGTCGTGCAGGACGGGGTGGCGACGGTCGTCACCCCGCGCAGCCACCTCCCGCAGGAGGGCGCCACCCTCGTGGCGCTCGTGCACGCGCGCTGACCGGGCCCGCTGCCCCGCGGTTCGGCGACACGCCGGTCTGGTGGTTCAGGGTCCGCGTCGGCCTCGCTAGGGTGCGGAAGCGTCGAATGTGACAGATGTGATTCGTGTGACCGGGCTGGTCCGCGCGCAGGACGGCCCGGCACCGCGACGAACCGCGTGCCTGCGGAGAGGACCCTCATGAGCACCACGACCCTGCGGACCCTGACCGTCGCGGCCGGAGCGGCCGCGCTCACGGCGCTGGCCGCCGGCCCCGCCCTGGCGGTCGACGAGGACCAGCTGGCCGACACCTACGACAACGTGCGGTGCGACGTCATGGCCATGCCCGGTACGGCGACGGCGACGTACCTCGACGAGGCGACCCACGGGCCATACCTCGAGGGGGGCAACGAGTGGGTCGCCCTGACCCTCACCTCGGACGACAGCGCCGTCGAGGTCGCCGACCCGGGCTACGGGGAGACCTACAGCAGCGAGGGCGGGGCCGTCATCCGCGAGATCACCCTGTGCCAGGGCAGCGCGGCCGCCGAGGAGGAGGCACCGGCGCCCGAGGAGGAGTCGGACGGCGGTGCGGCCGCCGAGGACGGCGGTGCGGCGGCCGAGGACGACGGTGCGGCGGCCGGCGACGAGGCCGCCGCCGGGGACGACGAGGCGAGCGCGGGCAGCGACGACGCGGCCGCGGGTGACGAGGCCCAGGAGGACGTGCAGGCCGCCGGGCCCGCGGTCGAGACCGACGGGCCGCTGCGGGAGGCCGGGCTGTCGCCGTTGCTCGTCGGTGGTGCCGTCCTGGCGGTCGCCGGTGCCGGTGCTGCCGCGCTGGGTGTGCGTCGCCAGCAGCACCGCCACCAGGGCTGAGCCCTTCCGGAGTCCCGAGCGTGAACGCCCGCCTGCTGGTGCCCACCGGGCTGCTGGTGGGCGCGCTCGGGGTCAGTGCGCTCGCCGTCCAGGCGGTGGGGGCGATCCAGGGCACCGACGGGCGGCCCGTCCACGCCGAGGGCGACGCGGCGCCGGCCTGGGTCACGGTGCCGGCGGCGGGGCTGGAGGAGGAGCCCATCGCGCCCGAGGGCCTCACGCCCCAGGGGACGATCAACCCCGACCAGGGCGAGGCGATCTGGTACGCCGGGTCCGGGCGCGTGGTCCCCGGCCAGGTGGGGACGGCGGTCATCGCCGCGCACGTCACCTACTACGACGAGCCGGACGTGTTCTACGACCTGGCCGAGGTGAGCGACGGCGACGTCGTCACGGTCGGCTACGGCCACGGCGGGACCCGTGACTTCGTCGTCACCTCGACCCAGCAGATCTCCAAGGAGGGCCTGCAGCGCAGCGACGCGGTCTGGGGCGACCAGGACGAGGTGGCGCGGATCGCCCTCATCACCTGCGACCCCTCCCTGGGCGCCCGCAGCGACGGCGGGCAGAAGGCCAACTTCGTCGCGATCGCCGAGGCCGTCGACGGCTGACCCGGGCGCGGTCAGGGGGAACGGGGACGGGGGCGGGGGCCCGCGGGGTTAGGCTGGAGAGGTCCGCGCCCGGGGTGCGGACGTCCCCCATCGTCGTGCCCCTCAGACCCGAGGCCCTCCTTTGTCGACCCTGTCCGCCACCGCTCAGCCCCGCACCGCACGTCCCCCCGCGGGCGGGCAGCCGCCTCCCCTCGCCTTCGCGGCCCTCATCCTGGGTGGTGTCGGCATCGGCGTCGCCGAGTTCGTCACCATGGGCGTGCTGCCGCAGATCGCGACCGGCCTCGACGTGTCCATCCCGACGGCCGGGTATGCCATCTCCGCCTACGCGCTCGGCGTGGTCGTCGGTGCCCCGGTCGCCGCGGTGGGGGCGGCCCGGCTGCCCCGCCGCGCCGTCCTCGTCGGCTTCATGCTGCTCTTCGCGCTGGCCAACGCGGCCGCGGCCCTCGCCCCCACGCTCGGCACGCTCGTGGCCGCCCGCTTCGTGGCCGGGCTGCCGCACGCCGGCTTCTTCGGGCTGGCCTCCCTGGTCGCGATCTCGCTCGCACCTCCCGGCCGGGGCGGCCGCGCCGTCGGCACCGTCATGCTGGGCATCCCGATCGCCCTGCTGGTCGGGGTGCCGCTCGGCACCTGGGCCGGGCAGGTCTTCGGCTGGCGGGTGAGCTACTGGGCGGTCGCCGTCATCGGGCTGCTGGCCGCGGTGCTGGTGCGCCTGTGGGTGCCGCGCACCCCCCGCGACCGGACCCGCTCGCGCCGGGCCGAGCTGCGCGCCTTCACGAGCACCCAGTTCTGGCTCACGCTCGCGATCGGGGCCATCGGCTTCGGCGGCATGTTCGCCACCTACTCCTACATCGCCCCGACGCTCACCGACGTCACCGGTCTCGCCGAGAGCTGGGTGCCCGTCTTCCTGCTCGTGTATGGCGTGGTGTCGGTCGTGGGGACGTGGCTCGGCGGTCGGCTGGGGGACTGGTCGGTGCTGCGCACCCTGGTCCTCACCGGCACCGGGTCGGCGGCCGCGCTGCTCGTCTTCTTCTGGAGCTCCGGCGCCCTCGTGCCGGCCATGGTCACGGTCGCCGCGATCGGCCTCTTCAGCTCGGCCTGGGTGATCGGGCTGCAGCTGCGGCTCATGCAGGTCGCCGGTCCGGCCAGGACCCTGGGGGCGGCCATGAACCACGCCTCCCTCAACGTCGCCAACGCGCTCGGCGCCTGGGTCGGCGGGCTGGTCATCGCCGCGGGCTACGGCTACCGCGCGCCCGCGCTCGTCGGCGCCGCGCTCTCCGTGGCCGGCCTCGTCGTGCTCGGCGTCTCGCTGCTCGTGCACCGACGCCACGTGGGGCCGCGGGCCGCCCGGGGCCGGCGCGAGGCGGACCTGACCCGCTGAACGCCACACGCTCCTACCGCGCATCGAGGTAGCGAAGCCTCACCGTCCTGGCGCGCCCGGCCGACCCGGAGGACGCTGGAGACATGGTCGGGTCATCCCTGCAGCAGCACGCCGAGCCGCGCACCACCGCGAGCACGCTCAACTGGCTGCGCGCCGGGGTCCTCGGCGCCAACGACGGGATCATCTCGACCGCCGGCCTGGTCATCGGTGTCGCCGCGGCGACCACCGACCGCACGGCGATCCTCACCGCCGGGCTCGCCGGTCTGGCCGCGGGCGCCATGTCGATGGCGGTGGGGGAGTACGTCTCGGTCAGCACCCAGCGCGACAGCGAGCGCGCCCTGCTCGACCTGGAGCGGCGCGAGCTGCAGGAGATGCCTGAGGAGGAGCTGGCCGAGCTCACCGACATCTACCGCGGCAAGGGTCTGTCCCCCGAACTCGCGCACCGGGTGGCCGTCGAGCTCACCGAGCGGGACGCGCTCGCGGCGCACGCCGAGGCCGAGCTGCACATCGACCCCGACGAGCTCACCAACCCCTGGCACGCCGCCTGGGCCTCGCTGGTCGCCTTCACCCTCGGCGCCCTGCTGCCGCTGCTCGCCATCCTCTCCCCGCCGCTGGCCTGGCGGGTGCCGGTTACCGTGGGCTCCGTGCTGCTCGCCCTCGTGCTCACCGGCTGGGTGAGCGCCACCCTGGGCCGCTCGCCGCGGCCGCGGGCGATCGCCCGCAACGTGCTGGGCGGCCTCACCGCCATGGCCGTGACCTATGCCATCGGTGCGCTGGTCGGCACGCAGCTCTGACCCCGAGGTGCCACACTGGCGCGGACGCGTCATACCCGAGGGAAGAAGGACGTCCGCATGGCCGACCAGACCACCACGCTGCTCATCCTGGGAGCCTCCGGTGACCTGACCCGGCGGCTGCTGCTGCCCGGGCTCGGGACGCTGCTGCGCGAGGAGACCGACCGCAGGGTGCGGGTCCTGGGCGCCGACCGGCTCGAGCTCAGCGACGAGGACTGGCGGGGCAGGGTCCGCGACAGCCTCGCCGAGGCCGAGGTGCCCGACGACGTCGCCGAGCCGGTGGTGAGCGCGGCGACCTACCTCCGGACGGACCTCCTGGAGCGGGACCAGCTGCAGGCCCTGCTCGACGCCGTCGACGAGCCGGTCGTGCTCTACTTCGCCCTGCCGCCGGCGATCACCATCAAGGTGTGCGCGCTGCTGGAGGAGCTCACGGTGCCCGAGGGCACCCGACTGGCCCTGGAGAAGCCCTTCGGCGACAGCCTGGAGTCGGCACGCGCCCTCAACCGACAGCTGCTGCGGGTCGTCCCCGAGGGCGACATCTTCCGGATCGACCACTTCCTCGGCGTCAACACCATCCTCAACCTCATCGGCATCCGCTTCGCCAACCGGCTGCTGCAGCCGATCTGGTCCGCGGAGCACATCGAGCGGGTCGACATCTGCTACGACGAGACGCTGGCGCTGGAGGGGCGGGCCGGCTACTACGACCACGCGGGCGCGCTCATGGACATGATCCAGAGCCACCTGCTGGAGGTCCTCGCCTTCTTCGCGATGGAGGCCCCCGCGACGATGCACGCCGAGGAGATCCGCGGCCTCAAGGCGCAGGCGCTGCGGGCGACCCAGCCGTGGGGCCACGACCCGGTCGCCGCGTCCCGGCGGGCGAGGTACGTCGCGGGTCGGCTCGGCGACCGCACGGTCCCCGACTACGCGGACGAGGAGGGTGTCGACCCGACCCGCCAGACCGAGACGCTCGCCCAGCTGACGGTGCAGCTGGACAACGCCCGCTGGGCCGGGGTGCCCTTCGTGCTGCGCTCCGGCAAGGCGCTGGGCACCGCCTCCAAGCAGGTGGTCGTGACCTTCCGGGCGCCGGCGCACGTGCCCGACGGGCTCACCGACACCCCGGACCCGGACCGGCTCGTGCTGGAGCTCAAGCCCGGCAGCGTCTCGCTCGACCTGTCCATGAACGCCGAGGGCGACCCCTTCGAGCTGGAGCAGAAGGAGCTGTCCGCCGAGCTCGGCAAGGCCCGGATGCTGCCCTACGGCGAGATCCTCGGCTCCATCCTCGACGGCAACCCGCTGCTGACCATCCGCGGCGACGAGGCGGAGGAGCTGTGGCGGATCGTCGAGCCGGTCCTCGACGCCTGGCAGGCGGACGAGGTGCCGCTGGAGGAGTACGCCGCAGGCTCGGCCGGCCCCGACGGCTGGGTCTGACCCCGGGTGGCGGACTCCGGCGCCCCCCGCCCACCCAGGCGCTAGAGTCCGGCCATGGGATGGAGAGACCTGGGGGAGTCGGTCTGGACGAGCACACCGCTGACGGTGGCGCGCCGGGGTGCGCTCCGGGCGGGGACCCGGGCGCTGAGCACGACGTACAGCCTCTACAAGGTGCACCCGGCGACCTGGCGGCTCACCGCGACGCACTACCAGCCGTGGATGGGCGACTTCGCCCGGCTGCACGCCTGGATGACCTGCCAGCTCGGCTCGTTGCACGTCCCGGCATACCGTCAGCACCTCGCGGAGCACGACTGGCGCTTCCGCTGGTGGGACCTGGAGAACTACCCGCCCACCGACAAGGCGAGCTACGTCCAGCGGTATGACGAGACCTCCCGCACGCGCTCCGGTCGCCTCGAGCTGCGCGGGACGCTCGTGGACGAGAGCTCGGGCAGCTCCGGCACCCCTTTCAACTGGGTGCGCGGCCGCGACGAGCTGGCCGACATCCACCGCAACGTCGCCGGCTTCACCGCGCTGATGATGCGCGACGAGGAGCGGCTCTTCGTCATCAACGCCTACTCCATGGGGGCGTGGGCCACCGGCACCAACACCGGCATCGCCATGGCCAAGATCGCCATGGTCAAGAACACCGGCCCCGACCTGGACAAGATCGTCGACACGATGCGCCACTTCGGGCCGGGCTTCACCTACCTGGTCTCGGCCTACCCGCCCTTCCTCAAGGACCTGCGCGACCGGCTGGACGCCGAGGGCTGGGACTGGCCGGCCTGGCGGATGCACGGCCTGGTCGGCGGTGAGGGGATGACCGAGGCGCTGCGCGACTACTGCGAGGAGCGCTTCCTCACCGTCCGCTCCGGCTACGGTGCCTCCGACCTCACCATCGGGATCGGCGGCGAGACCGACCTCACGGTGTGGCTGCGGCGTGCGCTGCTGGAGGACCACGACCTGCGCGAGGCGGTGCTCGGCCCGGGCGAGACCCGGACCCCGATGATCTTCCAGTACAACCCCCTGGAGACCTACCTCGAGACCACCCCCGAGGGCGAGCTGCTCTGCACGCTGACCTCGACCGCGGTGCTCTCGCCCAAGCTGCGCTACAACATCGGTGACGAGGCCCGGCTCATGGACTGGCACGACCTCGCGGCGGTGCTGCGCAGCCAGCCGGAGTGGCAGGGGCCGGCCCGCGAGGCCTTCGCCAAGCAGAGGATGAAGCTGCCGCTGCTGCTGCTCTTTGGCCGGGCCGACGCCACGATCTCCTTCATGGGCGCCAACATCTACCCGCAGGACGTGGAGAACGGCCTCTACACCGACCCGCGGCGGGCCGCCCAGATCGGCTCGTTCACGCTGACCCTCGAGGACGTCGAGCAGGACGCGACCCGCCAGCAGCCGACGATCCACCTCGAGCTGCGCGAGGACGTGCAGCTCGAGCCGGCTGAGCGGACCGCGCTCGCCGATGGTGTGCGCGAGGGCGTCGTCGACTACCTCGCCCGGACGAGCCGCGACTTCGCGCAGTCGCTGGAGGAGAGCGAGCGCAGCGACGACATCGAGGTGCGGGTGCACGACGCCGGCACCGGGCCGTTCGCCGCGACGCCCACCACGCTCAAGCGCGTCTACCTGCGTCCGGGTGCCGCGGGCTGATGGAGGGCGCTGGGGCGGTCTTCGTCGGCGCGACGCGCTACACCTCCCCGCTGGCCTGGGTGCGTCTGGCGCCGCGCTGGCGGGCGATGGTCGACCAGATGCGCCGGATGCCGGGCTACGTGCACCACCAGGTCTACCTCGACCCGCCGTTCACCCTCGGCACCGTGGGCTACTTCTCCACCCGCGAGGACCTCCTGCGCTTCGCCCGCAGCGGGGTGCACCGCGAGCTCATGCAGTGGGTCACCGACGGTACGCAGCACGCGACCGGCGGCTACATCCGGGTCTACGAGCGGCCCGTGACGGGCGCGCCGGTCGAGGAGGAGGGGCGTCGTGCGCACGCGTGACTTCTCCGCCGCACCGCCGCTGGCCAGGGCCACGGTGATGCTCACCGTGGAGCCGGAGCAGGGGCGCGCCTCGGGCGCGTGGCTGCGCTCGGTCACCCGCGCGCTGGAGGGGCCCGGCCCGGTGCGGCGCGAGTGGCTGCGCGTCGGGGTGCGTCGCACGGGTGTCATCGCCTGGTATGCCGACGCCGCCGCCGGCGCGGACGCGCGCCGGCGGGTGGAGGATGAGGGCGGGGTCGTGGTCCAGGTGCACGAGGCGGATCCGGACGGCTACAGCAACGGGGTGTGGCGGGCCGAGGACGGGCGGATGGCCCACGTGGAGCGCTTCACCCCGGTGGGCCGCGAGGAGGTCGGGCCCCCGGTGGTGCGGGAGCGCTCCGGCAGGGGCTCGGGCCTGCGGGTCGAGCCGGTCCGCACCCGGGCCGACCTGCGCGACGTCCTGCGGGTGCCGCCGTGGGGGACGCGGCGCGAGACCCACGGGGTGCCGTTGTGGCACAGCACCGTCCGCTCCTGGTGGACCGGCAGCGGGCCGCACCACGCGCACGGGGCGGTCCAGCTCTACGTCGTGCGCGACCCGTGGGGCATCGTCCACGGCCGCACGACGCTGCACACCGACGACCGGATGGACCACAAGCTCGGCGAGCGCACCCTGCTCATGGGGGCCACCGAGTTCGCCGGGGAGGCGGCCCTGGTCGCGATGGTGGAGTACGCCGAGGCCCTGGCGCGGCAGCGCGGGCGCACGCGGCTCCTGGGCCCGGTGTCGCTGCTGCCGAACCAGGTCGGCGGGGTGGTGACGTCGGGGTGGGAGGAGCCGGGCTTCCTCGACGGGCCGTGGAGCCCGCCGCACTACGTCCGGGACTGGGAGGCGGCCGGCTTCGAGCGGGTCTGGACGGGGTCCACCTGGATCTGCCCCGACCTGGGCTCGCTCGACCCGACGGCCCTCTTCGGCGACGACCCGCTCCCGGAGGGCGTCGTGCTGCGGCACGCCGACCGACGCCGGCTGGATGAGCAGCTGCCGGTCCTGCGGCAGATGCTCAACGCCTCCTTCGCCGAGCTCGGCTACTTCACCCGGATCGAGGCCGACGAGCTGGCCGCTGCCACCGACGGTCTCGCGCACCTGCTCGACGAGCGCCTGCTGCTCTGGCTGGAGCGCGGCGGGGAGCCGGTGGCCTTCGTGCTGGTGGTGCCCGACCTCACCGACTTCGTCCGCTCCACCGGGGGGCGGCTCGGGCCGGTCGACACCGTGCGGCTCCTCGCCAGCCGGCGCCGCTACCGGCGCGAGGCCGTCCTCATCATCAAGGGCACCGTGCCCGGGGCGCGCGGGCAGGGGCTCATGCGCCACCTGTCGCGAGAGCTGCTGCAGGGTCTGCAGGCCGGAGGGTATGACGCGCTCCGGGTCACCTTCGTCGAGGACGACAACACGGGGTCGCAGGCACAGTTCGTCGCCATGGGCGGGCGGCCGCTGCACGGCACGTGCTTCTACACCCGCGCGGTGCACGTCGGCGGGACCCCGAGTGGTGACCAGCGCACGGTCGCGGCCCCGACCTCGGCCGTCAAGGAGCGCGGCCCGGCGGTGCGGCTGCTGGCCCGCGCCCACGACTGGGGCCGCGCCCCCAGCGCGCACAACACCCAGCCGTGGGACGTGCGGGTGCTGGACGAGGACAGGCTGCTGCTCGGGTGGCACGCCGACCGCGAGCTGCCCGTCGCCGACGCCGGCCGGCGCGACCTCCTGCTCTCGCTCGGGGCCCTCGCGCTCAGCCTGGAGGTGGTGGCGGCCGACCTCGGGCTGGAGGCGGACGTCACCTGGGGGGTGGACGTCGACGCCCGCCGGGCCGCGGTGGTCACGCTCCGTGCCCTCCCCGGCCCCGAGACCCGGTCGCAGCCCCCGCAGCGCCGTCCGTCGCCGGCGGCCGCGGGCGCCCGGCAGGCGCCGCCGCCCTGGTCCGTCGCGGAGCTGCACGCGCGGGCGACGGTCCGCACGGCATACCCGCAGCGGCCGAACCCGTGCCAGGTCGCCGAGATCGCCCGCACCGCCGGGCTCGGGGAGGGTTGCGGCCTGCTGGAGCTGCCGGACGACCTCGTCGACGAGCTGCTCCCGCGCGCGACCGCGCACACCCTCACCGGGCCCGCGGCGTCGGAGCTGGCGCAGTGGTTGCGGCTGTCGCCACGCCACCCCCGCCGCGACCTCGACGGTCTCAGCGCGACGGCGCTCGGGCTCTCCGCGGCGGAGGCGCGCGGTCTCGCGCTGCTCACCTCGGCCGGGCCCCTGCGTCGGGCGCTGGAGACCAGCCGTCTCGACCGGTGGGTGGCGCGGACCAGCGCGCTGCGGCCACGCGGCGCGGTTCTCGCCCTGTGGGCCGCACCGGGCCTCACGCCGGACGAGCTCGGCCCGCTCGGCGGGTCGCTCCTGGCCTGCTGGCTGGCCGGGGAGCGTGGCGGCTGGTCCGCGCACCCGCTCAGCGAGCTGCTGGACGAGCCCCACGCCGCGGCCGCGGTCGACGCCCACGTCACGGGGGAGCTCGGACACCCCGCCGCGGTGTATGCCGTGTGGCGCTGCGGCCGCCCCGACGCCCTGCCCTACCGCAGCCCTCGCCTCACCGACTGAGCCGACGGCGCGGTCACGGGTCCGGCGTCGCTCAGGCGGCCTGGCGCTCCTCGCGACGGGACCGCAGGCCACCCGCCCAGGTGGCTCCCCGGCCGACCAGCTCGTAGAGCACCGGCACCAGGATGAGCGTCAGCGCGGTCGAGCTGATGAGCCCGCCGATGACGACGATGGCCAGCGGCTGGGAGATGAACGCCCCGCCTCCGGTGACGGCGAAGGCCATCGGGGTGAGCGCCAGGATGGTCGCCAGCGCGGTCATGACGATCGGCCGGAACCGGTGCCGCGCCCCCTCGAGCACGGCCTCGGTGCGGCCCAGACCGCGGGCGCGGTACTGGTTGACCAGGTCGATGAGCACGATCGCGTTGGTGACGACGATGCCGATGAGCATGAGCAGGCCGACCATCGAGGCGACGTCCAGCGCGGTGTCGGTGAGCAGCAGCAGCGCGATCGAGCCGGTCGCCGCGAAGGGCACCGACACGAGCAGGATGAGCGGCTGGACCAGCGAGTTGAAGGTCGCGACCATGACGAGGTAGACGATGGCGATGGCCGCGAGCAGGGCCAGGCCGAGCGCCGCGAAGGCGTCCTGCTGGTCCGAGCTCACACCGCCCAGCGTCACCTCGACGCCCTCCGGGGTCTCCAGGTCGTCGAGGCGCTGCTGCAGGTCGGCGGTGAGCGCCCCGAGGTCGTCGGTCGCGGAGCGTCCGCTGACCGTGGCGGCGCGCAGCCCGTCGACCCGGGTGATGCTGACCGCCTCGTCGACCGTGCGCAGCTCGGCCACCTCGCCGAGGGCGACGGGGTCGCCGTCGGGGTCGGAGCCGACCTCCAGGTCCCGCAGGGCGGCGACGTCGTCGGCCGAGCCCTCGCTCACGACGACGTCCACCTGGGTGGCGTCGATCTCCACCTGCCCGACGACCGCGCCGTCGGTGGCCGCCTGGATCGTCTGGCCCAGCTGGGCCTCGGCCAGCCCGGCCGCCGCGGCGGCCTCGCGGTCCACCTCGACCTGCAGGGCCGGCACGGTGTCGGTGAGGTTGTTGGTGACGTCCAGCGCACCGGCCTCCTCCATGAGCGCGACGACGTCCTGGGCCGCCGCGTCGAGCTGGTCGAGGTCCTGGCCCTGCACCTGCACCTCCAGCCCGGCGGTCGTGGGCCCACCCTGCTGGCCGGCCTGCGCGGTGAAGGTGGCGCCCTCGGGCAGGTCGACGGAGGTGGTCAGCTCCTCGCCGAAGGCCTCACCGTCCACGCCGTCGTCCAAGGTCACGGCGAACGTCGCGGAGTTGGCCCCGCTGCCGAGGAAGACCGCCTCGATCCCGCCGGGGCTGCCAGCGGTGACCTGGTAGGTCACGACCTCGTCCTGGTCGGCGAGCCACGCCTCGACCTCGGTGGCCTGCTCGTCGGTGTCGTCGAGCGTGGTGCCCGTCGGCATGGTGAGCGTGCCCTGCAGGGTGTTCTCCCCGGTGCCCCCGATGAAGTCGGTCTTGAGCAGGGTCGCGGCATACCCGGTGCCGCCCAGCAGGAGCACGGCCAGGCCCACGGTGAGCCAGGGCCGGCCGAGGGCGTTCCGCAGCACCGGCAGGTAGGTCCGCTGCATCCGGTCCGGCTCGTCGGTGTGCTCGGTGAGGGCCGACTCGGGCTCGTGCTTGCCCACGCCGGAGCTCCGGCCGAGGAACCAGAAGCCCAGCACCGGGATGATGGTCAGCGCCACGAGCAGCGAGGCCAGCATCGCCAGGGTCACGGTGACCGCGAAGGGCCGGAACAGCTCGCCCACCTGGCCGCCGACGAAGCCCAGCGGCAGGAAGACCGCGACCGTCGCGATGGTCGCCGAGGTGATCGCGCCGGCCACCTCCCGGGTCGCCTCGACCACGGCGGTGCGCCGGTCCTCGCCGCGCGCGACGTGGCGCTTGATGTTTTCGATGACGACGATCGAGTCGTCGACGACGCGGCCGACCGAGATGGTGAGGGCGCCGAGGGTGAGGATGTTGAGGCTGTAGTCCGCCACCTGCAGCCCCAGCAGCGCGATGAGCAGCGACAGCGGGATCGACACCGCGGTGACCAGGGTCAGGCGGACCGAGAGCAGGAAGAGCAGCACCACGAGGATGGCGAAGCCGAGCCCGAGCAGGCCCTCGGTGGCCAGGTCCTCGATGGACTTCTCGATGAACGGCGCGCCGTCGAAGATGGTCACCAGCTCGCCGCCGTCGAGGTCGGTGGTGATCTGGTCCTGCAGCGCCGCCAGCTCGCTGGAGATCTCCACCGCGTTGCCGTCCGGCGTCTTGGTGATGGCGAGGCCGACGCTGGGCTCCCCGTTGGTGCGGGTGTATGCCGTGGGCTCGCGCTCCTCCAGCGTCACCGTCGCGACGTCGCGCAGCAGGGGGACCTCGACGGCGCCCGCCTCCTCGGCGGCGGCGGTGGCCTGCTCCGCGGCGCCGGCGGCAGCCGCCGCGGCCGCGGCCAGCTCGGGGTCCTGCGGTGCGGCCTGGGCCGCCTGGGCGGCCTCGTCCGCCGCGGCCTGGGCCTCCTGCGCCTGGGCCCGGGTCTGCGCCGCCGCCTGCTGGGCGGCGACGGCCTGCTGCCCGAGCATGGGGAGCGCGCCGATCTGCTCGGCGGAGGTGAGCCGCGAACCGACCTGCACCGGCAGCTCGGTGTCACCGTCCAGGACGGAGCCTCCCGGGAGCACGACGCCGTTGGCCTGCAGCACCTGGCTCACCGTCTGCAGCGTCACCCCCGCGTCGGCGGCCTCCTCCTCGTCGAGGTCCACGGTGACCACCCGGTCGGCCACCCCGGAGAGGGTGACCGAGCGGACGCCGTCGATGTCCTCGATGTCGGGGATGACGACCCGCTCGAGCCGGTCGACGAGGTCGCGGGCGTCCTCCCCGCCGCTTCCGGCGAGCTGGATGATGGGGAAGTCGTCGAGGTTGCCGGCGAAGATCTGTGGGGAGGCCGAGTCCGGCAGGTCGGGCAGGGACAGCACGGCCCGCTGCAGGTCGGTCTGCGCCGCGCCCGTGTCGGTGCCGTAGTCCAGCTCGATGACGACCGAGGAGAAGCCGTCGGTGCTGGTCGAGGACACCTCGACGACGTTGTTCAGCCCCTGCGCGGCGACCTCGACCGGCTCGGTGACCTGCTCCTCGACGACCGAGGTGCTGGACCCGGGCGTGCTGGTGGCGACGACCAGCACCGGGAACTGCAGCGACGGGAAGAGCTCCCGCGGCAGGCTGCTGGCCGACCAGAGGCCGGCCAGGATGCCGAAGACGGTGGCGAGCGCCACGAGCGCCCGGTTGCGGACGCTGAACAGGGTGAGACGTGCCATAGGATGCCTAGCCTAAGGCGAACCATTACCCTCGACCGAATCGACGAAGGAGTGCGACGTATGGATCGGCCCGACCAGCACGGACGTGCGGCGCTGCTGGGCCGGATCGGCGCCAGCGAGGCCCGGCTCCACGCGGTCGCCATGCGGTGGCTCGACCCCCGGCCCGTCCCCGCCGAGCTGACCCTGCGCCAGGTCCAGGTGCTCGTGCTGGTCCGGGCCAACCCTGATCTCAGCGGGCAGGCCCTGGCCGAGCACCTGGGGGTGTCCACCCCGACCACGAGCGGGATCCTCGAGCGCATCGTCGCGCGCGGGTGGTTGCGGCGCGAGCACGACCCGGCCGACCGGCGGCGGCTGGTGCTGCGGATCACCCCGGAGGGCGAGGAGGTCCTCGCCTCGCTGGAGGGTCCGGTCCTGCAGGCGAAGGCTCAGGTGCTCGACCGGCTGAGCGACGCCGAGCTCGCCGACCTGGCGCGCCTCACCGAACGCATGCAGGACGTGGCCGAGCAGATCGACGCCGAGCGGGGCTGAGCGTCAGAGGCCGTGCGGGCGCTCCGGCGGCGTGGGGAAGGTGGCCCGGGCGCGCGACTCCGCCTCGTCCTGGCCGCTGCCGAGGGAGCCGGGGCCGCTCGTGGCCTTGATGACGTGCAGTGACGCGACCGCGAGGAGCACGACCATGACTCCGAGGGCCACCCACGACTGGGTCACCACCCACCAGCCGAGCACGACCAGACCGGCGACGGCGTAGGGAATGAGCGGGAAGGACTTCATCGGCCACCTCCTCAGGTGACTCATGACCTTAACAAGGTCGCCTCCTCGCCGCCGGTCGGCGAGGATCACGGCGACCCCGGACGGCTCAGCCGGTCAGCCCGAGCCGCTCCAGCAGCGGGCCCACCTCGGGGTCGCGGCCGCGGAAGCGTCGGTAGGTCTCCAGCGCCTCGATGGACCCGCCCCGACCCAGGAGCTCCCGGCGGAAGACGTCGCCGGCGGCGCGCGTCATACCTCCGGGGTGGTCGGCGTCGCCCTGCTCGCGGAACCACCGGACGGTGTCGGCATCCATGACCTCCGACCACAGGTAGGAGTAGTAACCCGCGGCGTACCCGCCGCCGAAGATGTGGTGGAAGTAGGCGCTGCGGTAGCGCGGCGGGACGAGCGGGAAGGCCACCCCGGCCTGCTCGAGGGCCGCCTGCTCGAAGGCCTCCACGCCGGACCCGTCCTCCGGCAGCTCCGCCAGCGGCGTCTGGTGCCAGGCCTGGTCCAGGATCATCGCCTTGAGCAGCTCGATGGTGTGGTATCCGGTCTCGGTGCGGCTGTCGACGAGCTGGTCGACCCACTCCTGCGGGACCGGATCGCCGGTCTCGTGGTGACGCGCGTAGCGCCGCAGCAGCGCCGGCTCCCAGGCCCAGATCTCGTTGACCTGGCTGGGGAACTCGACGAAGTCGCGCGGCACCGACGTGCCCGAGCGCGAGGGGTAGCGCACGTCCGAGAGCAGCCCGTGCAGGTCGTGGCCGAACTCGTGGAAGAGCGTGATGACGTTGGTCCAGGTCATGAGGCTGGGCTGGCCGGCCGACGGCGGCGGCACGTTGCACGTGTTGGTCACCACGGGCAGGTCGCCGAGCAGGTGCGACTGGTCGACGATGCTCGTCATCCACGCCCCGCCCTTCTTCGTCGGCCGGGTGTAGGGGTCGATGGCGACGGCGCCCAGCTGGCTGCCGTCGGCCTCGCGCACCTCGAAGACGCGGGCCGCCTCGGTGTACCCGACGAGGTCCTCCCGCTCGTGGAAGGTGATGCCGTAGAGCGCCGTGGCCGCGGCGAAGACGCCGTCGGTGAGCACCCGCTCGAACTCCAGGTAGGGCGTGAGCTGCCCGGTGTCGAAGCCCTCCCCGGCGCTGCGGGCGGCGAGGAACTGCCAGTCCCAGCCCTCCAGCGTCGCCCCCGGCTCGAGGGTGTGCAGCTGCTCGGCCAGGGCGTCGGCCTCGCGCTGGGCGATCTCCACGGCGCCCGGGGCGAGCCGGCCGAGCAGGTCGTTGACCGCGTCGGTGGTCTGGGCGCAGCCGACCTGGTGCACGTAGGACGCGTGGTGCTCGTAGCCGAGCAGCGTCGCGCGCTCGGCGCGCAGGCGGGCGATCCGCACGAGGATGTCGCGGGTGTCGTGGGCCTCGTGCCCCTCCCGGCCCAGCCCCCGCTCGACGGAGGCCCGGAAGACCCGCTCGCGCAGGCCACGGTGCTCCAGGCCGTCCAGGATCGGCTGCCCGGTGGTGTTCGTCAGGGTGACGAGCCAGCCGTCGAGGCCCCTGGCCTCCGCGGCCTCGCGCAGCCCGGCCCGCGCGTCCTGGTCCAGCCCGGCCAGCTCGGCCTCGTCGGTGACGTGCACCGCGGCCGCCGCGCGGCCGGTCACCAGCAGCCGGTCGAACTCGGTCGAGAGCGTCGCCAGCTCCCCGTTGAGCTCGCGCAGCCGGGCCTGGCCGGGGGCGTCGAGCGTGATCCCGCCGCGCTCGTAGGCGCGCAGCCGCTCGGTGAGGACGAACTCGTCCTGCTCGTCGAGGTCGACCTCCCCGGCATCGGCGCGGTCGCCCAGCTGGGAGAGCCGGGCATACAGGCCCTGGTCGAGCATGATCGTGTCGGTGTGCGCGGCCAGCCGCGGCGCGAACTCGGCCATGATGGCGTCCCGCTCGTCGTTGGTGTCGGCCGACTTGGCGACCCAGAACGCCGACAGCGTGCGGTCCAGCGTCGCCCCGGAGGTCTCCCAGGCGTGCAGGACGTTCTCCACCGTCGCCGGCTCCGGGTCCTCGGCCAGGGCCCGCAGCGCCTCGAGCTGCTCGGCCATCCCCACCTCGACCGCCTCCCGGACGTGGGCGTCGGTGAGGTTCGCGTAGTCGGGGAGCGAGAAGGGCAGCGTGGACGGGGAGAGGAGGGGGTTGGTCATACCTCTCATCACATCACAGGCCACCCACGCACACTTCTGGACATAGCTTTCTGGGGAACGGGCCCCAGAAACCGATGTCCAGAAGTGCTGATTCAGGAGTGATATCCAGCCTGTCGTCGGGCCGCGATAAGGACTGCATAGGGTGGCGACCATGAGCGACGAGGCCTCGACGACCACCGGCGACAGCCCGGCGACCGACCCCGCGACCCCGGGGGGCAAGGACCGCCCCGAGCCGCGCGACGTGCTGGTCGAGACGACCCACACCATCGGCACCACCGAGGGCGAGCTGACCTACACCGCGCGGACCGGGCGGATCGTCATCCGCGAGGAGGAGGTCAAGGACGAGGTCTTCCAGGGCTGGACGCCGCGCGGGGAGCTGGCGGTCACGGCATACACCCTGGTCGACGGGGAGGGTGAGCCCGACCGCAGCCGTCCGATCACCTTCGTCTTCAACGGCGGCCCCGGGTCGAGCTCGGTGTGGCTGCACCTCGGGGTGCTCGGGCCGCGGATCGCCGACGCGGGCGAGCCGAACGACCCGACGGCGCCGCCCTACGCCCTGCACGACAACCCGCAGACGCTGCTGCGGGCCTCCGACCTGGTCTTCATCGACCCGATGTCGACCGGCTGGTCTCGCGCGGTGGAGGGCGGCAAGGCCAAGGACTACCACGGGTGGAAGAAGGACGTCGAGCAGGTCACCGAGCTCATCCGGCTGTGGTGCACCCGCGAGGACCGTTGGATGAGCCCGAAGTTCCTCGCCGGGGAGTCCTACGGCACCACGCGGGCCGTGTCCGTCGCTGAGCGCCTCTTCGGCAGCTTCGGTATGCAGCTCAACGGGTTGGTCCTCATCTCCAGCGTGCTGGACTTCGGCACCCAGGACTTCCGCTTCCTTCGCCACGACGAGGCCTGCCTGTCCTACCTGCCGACCTACGCCGCGATCGCGCACTACCACGGCAAGCACCAGGGGCGCAGCCTCTCGGAGGTGCTCGAGGAGGCCGAGGAGTTCGCCGCCGGGACCTACCGGTGGGCGCTGGCGCGCGGCAACCGGCTCACCGAGGACGAGCGGGCCGACGTGGTGGAGCGGCTGGCGGCCCTGACCGGGCTGTCCCGCGACTACGTCGAGCGGTGCGACCTGAGGCCCGAGCACTGGCGCTTCTGCACCGAGCTGCTGCGCGACCGTGGCGAGACGGTCGGGCGGATCGACGGGCGCATCCGTGGCGTGCTGCACTCGGGGATCGCCGAGGGCATGGACGCCGACCCCAGCATCGACGCGATCATGGGGCCGTACGCCGCGGCCATCCACCACTACCTGCGGGCCGAGCTGCGCTCCGAGCTCGACCTGCCCTACGCCGTCTTCTCCGACGCCATCGAGCACTGGTCCTACAAGGAGTTCGAGGCCAAGCCCATCAACGTCGCCGACAAGCTGGAGCGGGTCATGCGCGCCAACCCGCACCTGCGCGTCCGCTTCGAGTACGGCTACTACGACCTGGCCACGCCCTACTGGGCCGCCGAGGACACGGTCGCCCACCTGCGGCTGCCGGACGCGGCCATGGACCGGGTCGAGCACGCGTGGTTCGAGACCGGCCACATGCCCTACGTTGGCGAGACCTCCCGGGTCGAGGAGGCCGAGGGCATCACCGACTTCGTCCGGAGGGCAGCGGGCCGCTGACCGGCCTGCACGTCGTGGTTCACGAGGACCGCGGGGCGGCCCGTCGCTAGGGTGTGCCGCATGCTGGGTCGCGTCGTCGGAGTCCTGCTGATGATTCCCGTCGTGCTGCTGGCCGTCTTCGGCGGGTTCAGCCTGCTGACCGACTGGCGGCCCTCGCTCAACCCCTTCGCCGAGGAGGAGGTCGACCGCACCGGCCCCTCCGTCCTGCAGTCGCTCACCGAGATCAGCGAGTTCCACGCGGCGAGCGCCTACTACGAGACGGTCGTCGACCTCGAGCGGGACACCCGCTTCGTGCCTGACTGGATCAGCGGCGAGCGGGTCCTCTACGTCGGCAAGGGCGACGTCGATGCCATCGTCGACTTCGGCGAGCTGGACTCCCGCCGGGTGCAGGTGTCCGAGGAGGACGGCGCGGTGACGGTCCTGCTGCCGCAGCCGACGGTCGGCGGGCCGACGCTGGACCTCGAGGAGAGCTACGTCGTCAGCGTCGACCGCGGCATCACCAACCGCTTCCGTGGCTCCGACCTCGAGCAGGAGGCCCAGCGCACCGCGGTGGCCCAGATGAGCCGGGCCGCCTCCGAGGGAGGCCCGCTGGCCGACCTCGCCGAGAGCAACACGGTGGCCATGCTCGAGGGACTGCTCGACGCCCTGGGTCACGGCGACGTGACCGTCACCTTCGAGGGCTGAGCGGCCTTGGCCGCGTGCTCAGCGGATCGGCGTCGTGTCGTCGGCGACGTCCGGGAGCGGCTCGACCTCGTAGGTCGCGACAGGCAGCCCGCTCTCCCGCTCGTCGGCCTTGATCGCCGCGACCCCGGCGACGATGAGCACGCCACCGAGCAGCTGCACCGGTGCCGGCATCTCGGCCAGCAGCAGCCAGGCGAAGAGCACGGCGAACATCACCTCGGCCAGGCCGACGAACGAGGAGACCTTGGCGCCGAGCATGCGCGCGGCGACGATCCCGCTGAGGTATGCCCCGGCGGCCGCGACCAGGCCGAGCCACAGCACCGGCGCCCACCACGGCGCGTCGACACCGGCGAGGAGCACGTCCTGCGTGCTCATCCCCATCGGGACCACGCCGAGGACGCCGGCGAGGGTGAGCGCGACCGCGCCGATCGTCATACCCATCGCGGCGAACGCGGTCGGGGGAAGGCCGCTGGCGTCGTCGGCACCGACGACGAAGAAGACCGCCAGTCCGACCGCCGCGAGCAGGCCCCACATGACCCCGACGGCGCTGAGCTGCACGTCGCCCAGCACGTCGAGGACCAGCAGCAGGCCGGCGACCGCGAGCACGACGCCACCGATCGTCAGGGGTCGCGGGCGCTGGCCGTGCCGGGCCCAGAGCCAGCCGACGACGAGGATGGGGCCGAGGTACTCCAGCATGAGCGCGACACCGACCGACAGCCGCTCGACGGCGAGGAAGTAGAAGAGCTGGCACCCGGCCACCGCGACGAGTCCGAAGAGCCCGGTGTGGATCCAGGTGATCGGGCGGCGCAGCAGGTGCCAGCGCCCGCGCATGGCCATGGCCGCGGGGGCGGCGAGCACGAGGGCGCCCAGGGCGACCCGGGCGGTCACGGCCGCCCCCGGGGTCCAGCCCTCCAGCAGCAGGCTCTTGCCGACCGCGCCCGCGGTGCCGAACATCGAGGCGGAGAGCAGCGCGACCGCCAGCCCCAGCAGGAGGGTGCGCGCGCCCGCCCGGCGGGTCGACGTGGTGGGGTGGTCGAGGCTGGTCCGGGTGGTGGTCATGGGGCTGGCCCCCTCTCTCGTGGTTGGCGTCAGGAGCGTAATTCTACGACACTCATGACGATACCGAGGCCCGACGTCAGGAGTCAACTTGCCTTTCACTCATGACGCAGTGGAGGCGCTGCGCTCGGCCGCAGCCCTGGTCAACACCCGCACGGGAGCCGGCAGCGGCAGCGACCACCTGCCCTCGGAACGGGCCGCGCAGGCGCGCGCCGAGGGTGTCGACACCCTGACGACCGTGGCCGACCTGGAGGCCTTCGTGGAGCACTGGCAGTGGTCGGGTACGCCGCCGCGGCGGTCCGCCGAGGTGCAGCGGGTGCGCCTCGTCCGGCCGCGGCTCGCGACGTTCTGGGAGCTGGGCGAGGAGGCGGTCGTGGACCTCGTCAACGCGCTGCTCGCCGAGGAGCGGGCGGTGCCCCGGCTGGTCGACCACGACGGCTGGGGGTGGCACCTGCACGCCGTGCCGGACGACGCCCCCTTCGCGACCCGGATGGCGGTCGAGGCGGCGATGGCGATGGTCGACGTCGTGCGCGCCGACGAGCTGCAGCGGCTGCGGCGGTGCGAGGCCGACGGGTGCGACGGGGTCTTCGTCGACCTGTCGCGCAACCGGTCCAAGCGCTTCTGCAGCACCGCCTGCGGCAACCGGGTCGCCGCCGCGGCCTATCGTGGGCGGCAGTCCGACAAGGGCGACGCGGGCCCCGGTGAGGGGTCCGCGGACGGATGAGACGGCATACCGGAAGAGTGCGATGACCCACCACGACGACCTCGCCCCCGCCACCCGCGCCGTGGCGCTCGGGCGCCCCGACCGGGAGCCCGGCGCGCCGGTCAGCACCCCGGTGACCTTCACCTCGACCTACGTCGCCGACGGGGAGGTCGCCTACGCGCGCACCTCGAACCCGACGTGGGAGGCGCTGGAGGAGGTGCTCGGCTCGCTCGAGGGCGGCTCGGCACTGGCCTTCGCCTCCGGGATGGGTGCGGTGGCGGCCGTCGTGGCGCTGGTGCCCGTCGGCGGGGTCGTGGTGGCGCCGCGGCACGTCTACAACGGGACGACCGGGCTGCTCGACGAGCGCGAGGCGGCGGGGGCGCTCACCGTCCGCCGGGTCGAGGCCGAGGACGTCGACGCGATCGTCGAGGCGAGCGAGGGTGCCGACCTGCTCCTGCTGGAGTCGCCCACCAACCCCATGATGGAGCTCACCGACGTCCCGGCCGTCGTGCGCGGGCTGCGGGAGAGGTATGCCGACGCCCGCCCGCTCGTCGCCGTGGACAACACCTTCGCGACGCCGCTCGCGCAGCAGCCGCTGGCCTGGGGCGCGGACGTCGTCATCCACTCGGCGACGAAGTACCTCGCCGGGCACTCCGACGTGCTGCTCGGGGCGACCGTCGTCGCTGACGCCCGGGTGGATCTGCGCGACCGGCTGCACACCCACCGGTCGCTGCACGGGGCGATCCCCGGGCCGATGGAGGCGTGGCTGGTGCTGCGGGGCGTCCGCACGCTGCACCTGCGCCTGGAGCGGGCCCAGGTCGGGGCGCAGGTGCTCGCCGGGCGGCTGGCGGAGCACCCGGCCGTGCGGCGGGTGCGCTACCCGGGCTTCGGCGGGATGCTCTCGATCGAGGTCGCCGGAGGGGTGGAGGGTGCCGAGCGGGTCTGCGCGGCGACACGGCTCTGGACGCACTCGACCAGCCTGGGTGGTGTGGAGAGCCAGATCGAGCGCCGTCGTCGCCACCCCCTGGAGGTCGCGACCGTGCCCGAGGACCTCGTCCGTCTCTCGGTCGGCGTGGAGGACGTCGAGGACCTCTGGGTCGACCTGGCCCGGGCGCTGGACAGGGCGCTGGACCCGGCCTGACCCCACACCCGGACGCGTGGCCAGGCCGCACCGGACGCGTGGGCAGGACGCACCGGACGCGTGGGCAGGCCGCACCGGACGCGTGGTCAGAGACGCGTGTAGCCGTAGTGGTCGGACTGCCGTTCGTTGATCCAGACCTCCTTGACCCCGTCGGGGTCCTCGACCTGGACGGTCCGGCTGTAGGTCTCGTCGATGAGGGTGGCCCGGACGCCTGCCGCCGTGAGCAGGGCGAGGGCCTCCTCCACGTCCCCGTCCCACTCGAAGGCCAGCTCGACGGCCGTGTCGTCCTCGCGGTGGGCGGCCACGAGCCCTCCACCGTCGCAGGTGAGGTCGGTCCAGATCCCGTCGTCGGCGACGAGCCGCGGCCGCGCCCCGATGCCCTCGAGGACGGCGCGGATCATGGTGGTGTCGGGGCCGTACCAGATCGGCAGGACGAGCAGGCGTGGGTCGGCGGGTGGTCCGCTCTGCTCCACCGGGGTCGGCGCGTCGAGGGTGAAGGCCGTGCCGTCGGGCGCCGACACCATGCCCGCCTCGCCGTGGTCGGGGCGGCCCAGGGTGACGGGCACCCCGGCCTTGGCTGCCGTCGTGACCGCGTCGGGCACCGGCGTCGTCGTCGAGAAGGCGAGCGTCGTGCCGGGCGGCTGGTCGTCGCTCGCCTGGTGCAGGGCGACGCGGCCCGAGCCCACGGCATACACCAGCCAGCCGGGCCGCTCCAGGATCAGCCGGGCGCCCAGAGCCTCGAGGAGGCGCTGCCACGCCGGGATGTCGGCGGTGAAGCGGATGGGCTGGGCGATCAGGTCGGTGATCATGCGTCCTCCTGCGTCGAGGTGAGGTATGCCCGCAGCGCCTTCTCGACCAGCGCGGACAGGCTGAGGGCTTCGTCGATGCCCCGGTGCTTGATCTCGGTGATGAGGTCCTTGGGCAGGTAGACGTTGAACTGCGCCTTCTCGGTCATCCTAGAATGCTAGCAACCTAGCCAAGTCGGGACAAGGGCGTCAGGCCGAAACCGACGGGCGGTGCAGCGCTGCGCCCCGGCCGGCGCCGTCACGGTCGGCGGTCCGTGCGGTTGCGTCCCTAGGATGAGAGTCATGAGCCTCTTCGTGGTGCACTACACCTACTCCGACGACACCGCGGCGCGGGACGAGCACCGGCCCGCCCACCGGGAGTTCCTGGGCGGTCTGGCGCAGGAGGGCACCGCGCTGCTCACCGGTCCCTACGCCGACGTCGAGGAGGCCCCCGACGCCGCCATGCTCATCCTGCGCGGTGACAGCGCGGCCGAGCTGGCCGAGCTGCTGCGGGAGGACCCGTTCCAGCAGCTGGGTCTGGTGGAGCAGGTGGCCATCCGGGAGTGGTCGCCGGTGCTCGGCGCCTGGTTCGACGGGCCCCTCGCCGGCGAGCTCTGAGGGCTCTGTCGGACCTGGGCACGCTGGTGCAGCCTGTGCATGTGTTCTTCCCTACGTCCTGGCTGCAGAAGCGTGCACAGGTCGCGCCCGGGTGGCAGATCCGTGCACAGGTCGCGCCGTCGGGTGATGGATCCGTGCACCGGCGCTGACCGGCCGACCGGTCGGCTGCGTCAGCCCTCGGCGGTCACGTAGGTCCCGGCCGAGCCGTCCACCAGCGCGGCGACCTCGTCCAGGCTCCCGATCGCGGCCGCCACCCTGGGCCGCGCTGATCCCGCGACCTCGACGAACCGGCATACCGCCTCGACCTTGGGGCCCATCGACCCGGCCGGCAGGTCCAGGGACCTGAGCTCCTCCGGCGTCGTGCGCCGGATCTCGCGCTGCCGGTCCGTGCCGTACCCTTCCATGACGGCCGGCACGTCGGTGAGCACGAGGAGTCGGTCGGCGCCGAGCCTGTGCGCGAGCAGCGCTGCCGACAGGTCCTTGTCGATGACCGCCTCGACGCCCTGCAGGTCGCCGCTGCCCGTGCGGACGACCGGCACGCCGCCGCCGCCGGCGCAGACGACGATGACGGACTCGTCGAGCAGGTGGTCGATGAGCCGGGTCTCGATGATCTCGCGCGGGCGCGGCGAGGGCACGACGCGGCGCCAGTGCTCGCCGTCGGCCCTGACCTGCCACCCGTGCCGGTCGGCGAGCTCGCGGGCGGTCGCCTCGTCGTAGACCTCGCCCACGAACTTCGTCGGGTCCGCGAAGGCCGGGTCCTCGGCGTCGACGAGGGTCTGGTTGAGCACGGCCGCGAACTGGCGGTAGGGCCGCTCGTTGCCGATCGCCTGCAGGATCCAGTAGCCGATGAGCCCCTGCGTCATCGCCCCCAGGGCGTCGAAGGGGTAGGGCTGGCTCAGCCGCGCGTCGTCCGCGCTCTCCATCGCGAGGATGCCGACCTGCGGCCCGTTGCCGTGCGTGATGACGACCTGGTGGTCGTCGGTGAGCGGGGCGAGGGCCCGCATGGCGCGGCGGATGTTGGCGACCTGCGCCGCGGCGTCGGGCACCTGGCCGCGCTGCAGCAGCGCGTTGCCCCCGAGGGCGACGACGATCCTCATGGCCGGAGTATGCCGTGCGGCCCGTCGGCGACCGGCCGCGCCGCGCGGGCGCGCCGTCGCATGGGATCATGGTGTCGTGGACGCCTGGCAGTCCTTCCCGCTCGGCCTCGCCCTCGCCTTCCTGTGGGGCGTGGCCATGCTGCGTGGCCAGGTCACCTACTGGATCGCGCGCAGCGTCACCGAGCAGACGCTGCGGCACACCCGTCCCACGTCGGGCTGGCGCGCCGCCGTCCACCGCTGGCTCTCGAGCGACGCCGTCGACCGCGGACGCGGGGCGGTGGAGCGCTGCGGCATCGGCGCGGTGCCCCTGTGCTACCTCACCGTCGGGCTGCAGACGGTGGTGCTCGCCTCGGCGGGGGTGCTGCGGATGCGGTGGTGGCGCTTCACCCTCGCGCAGTCGGTGGGCGCCCTGGCCTGGGCCGCGATCTACGCGACCGTCGGCTTCGCCATCTGGGCGCTCGCTTTCGAGGCACTGCTCGCGGGCGGGCCGTGGCTCGCCGCCGGGCTCGCGGTCGCCCTCACCCTGCTGGTCGCGCTCGGGCACCGGTGGTATGCCGTGCGCCGTCGCCGCGGCAGGAGCGCCGCCGACGAGGTCACGACTGCTCGGTCGCGTCCTGCCTCTGCTCCTCGATGATCTCCAGCATCCGGTCCGCGGGGTAGGCGCCCTGCAGCACCTGGGTGTTGATGAGGAAGGTGGGGGTGGAGGAGACGCCGATGGCCCGGGCCTCGGCGCTGTCGGCCTCGACCGCGGCGGTGAGCTCGGCGTCGGTGAGGTCGGCCTCGAACTGCTCCAGGTCGGGGACCCCCACCTCCTCGGCGATCTCCAGGATCTCCTCCTGCCCGTACTCCCCGTGGCCGTCCGTGGACAGCGCGAAGACGGCGCTCTGGAACTCCTCCAGCCGGTCCTGCTCCGCGGCGGCGCGGCCGGCCACGGCGGCGAGCTGCGAGGTCTCGTCGAAGATGACGAAGTCGCGGAACTCGATGCGCAGCGTGCCGTCCTCGACCAGCGGCATCAGCTCGGGCCGGATCTCGAGGTGGAACCGCGCGCAGTAGGGGCAGCGGTAGTCGGCGTACTCGATCATGACCACCGGTGCGTCCACCTCACCCACGGCCATCGGGTCCTCGGGGTCCCGGCGCTGCAGGTCCAGCATCATCTGCGCGACCTCCGGGGGAGGGGTCTGCTGCGCCGCCCCCGGGTCGGCCGGCGGCTCGGCCGCGGAGCCGCCGTCGGGGGTCGAGGAACCCCGCGGCGCGCTCTCACCGTCGCCCTCGTCCGCACCGCCCTCGTCCGCACCGTCCCCCTCGGGGGCCGGAGCGGCCTCGGCCTCGCTGCCGGCCGTCTGCGACGGTGCGACCGCCTGCTGCTCGCCGCGCTCGCCCAGGGCCAGCCAGGCGATGAAGGCCGCCACCAGGGCGACGACCACCGCGGCGACGGCCCAGGCCACCGCGACGACGGTGCGGTCGGTCCGGGGCTGGGGCGAGGTCGGCGTGCTCACGGGGCCAGCGTCGCACACCGGCCCGACGCTGCTGCCAGGATGGTGCGGTGCGCGCCTTCATCGCCCTGCTGCCGCCGGACGCGGTCACCGAGGAGCTCGACCGCTTCCTGGAGCCCCGGCAGGACGCGCTGGCCCCCCGCGGGGACTGGCGCTGGACCCGCAGCGAGCAGCGCCACCTGACCCTGGCGTTCCTGCCTGAGCTGGAGGAGTGGCGCGAGGAGGAGCTCGTCGAGGCGGGGGCGGCCTGGGCGGAGCGGAACCACCCGTTGCGGCTCGCGCTCCACAGGGCTGGCGCCTTCCCCGACCCCGGTGCCGCCCGGGTCCTGTGGGCCGACGTCGTCGAGCCGGCCGAGGGCTCGCTCGCCGCCTGGGCGCACGCGCTCCGGGCGCTCGCCAGCCGGTCCGGAGCGCGCGTGGACGGCACCCGGTTCCGCGCCCACGTCACCCTGGCCCGCTCCGTCGGCCGACCGCGGCCCGCCGGTCATCTGGTGCAGGCGCTGGACACGCTGCATACCTCGTCGTGGCGGGCGGAGGAGGTGTGTCTCGTGCGCTCCGAGCTCGGCCAGGGCCCCGGCGGCACCCCGAGGTATGCCGTCCGCCACACCTGGTCCCTCGCCTGACCGCCCGCCACCGCCCGATGGTGCCCTGCCACCGCCCGCTATCCGGACTTTAGGCAACGTACCGGAGCCCGACCCAGAGCACGCTTGTGCAGACTCTGGTGACACATGCGTCGCTCGAGCGACGCGTGTGACACGAGATCCTGCACGACGAGATGCACAAGCGTGCTCGGGGCCTCTCGCGTACGGCCGTCCCGAGGCTCAGGTATGGCGCGGTGTGAGCGTCCTCGCGGCCGTCCCGAGGCTCAGGGCTGCTGGGTCGCGCCGGACCGGTCGCCCGCGCCGGCTCCGCCCCCTGTCTCGTCGTCGATCTCCGGCAGCTCCAGCGGCGGCAGCGTGGTGACGACCGCGTCGTCCGGCGGGGGGACCTCGACCTGCGTCGGGTCCGCCTCGGCGTCGTCGACGAGCTGCTCCACCGCCTGCACCTCGACCCCCTGGCCGGCCGAGCACGACCGGTCCTGCGGCACCTGCGGCTGGATGGTGCGGCCGTTGATGAGGCTGACGTCGTCGAACTGCGGGCGGCCGGACACGAGGTTGCGGTAGCTGTAGCGGGTGAGGCTGCTGATCGCGCAGTCCTCGCCGAAGGTGAGGATGTCGAAGCTGTAGGCGTGGGCCTGGAGCTCGCCCGCGGTCTCCGGGTCCTCCTCCGCCGCCTCCTGGGCCCGCTCGGTGAGCGGCGGCAGCCGGAACTGGTTGACCAACCCGCCGCCGGTGAACGACCCGACCTGCAGGTGCTGCCCGGTGAGGCCGGGGATGTGCATGTGCCCGTTGATCGTCACGGCGCCCGCGGTCACCCGCTCGGCGGCGTAGGGCTGGTGGGTGAGCACGATGTCGCTCGGGTCCAGCCCGGCGGTCGCCTCGCGGAAGCGCTCCGCGAGCGCGGCCTGGTCGGCGCCGTAGTCGTCGCTGCGCTGGTTGAAGTAGCGGCTGTCGTTGAACCCGGTGATGGTCACGCCGTTGACGCTGATCTGCTGCAGCTCGCCCTCGGTCGGCTCGACGAGCAGCACGTTGGGGACCTGCGCCAGCCGCCTCAGCACGCTCTCGTCCCCCGCGAAGGCGCCGTCGTGGTTGCCGCGGACGAAGATGTAGGGCACCCCGAGGCTCTCGATGCCGTCGTAGATGTCGGTGAGGTCGCCCTCGTCCTGCCGCCCGAAGTTGACGATGTCGCCGGCGTCGATGACGGCGTCGATGTCCTGCGTCTGCACGATCTCGCGCATGAGGGGGTACTGGTTGAGCCCATGGATGTCGCTCACGAGCAGGAACCGGGCGGACGGCTCCGTCTGGACCGCGTCCGGGCTGAACTCCTCGCGCATCGCCGAGGACAGCGCCAGCAGGTTGGTCACGTAGACCGCGCCCTGGTCGGCCTTACGGTCCAGCCCGGCGAGGATGTCGGTGTTCTGCTCGACGAGCGACAGCAGGCTGGTGGTGCGGAACTCGGAGACCCGGTCGGTCCGATAGGTCAGGTATGCCGCCGTCCCCGGCACGAGCATCGCCAGCACCGTTGCGACGGCCGAGGCGACCAGGCCGCGGGCCACGTGCGCAGGCCGCGCGGCGGCATACGCGAGCATGACCAGGGCCGTCGTGACCAGGGCGCCGGCGGCGAACTTCCACGCCAGCTCGGCGACGCCGTCGTCGATGGCCGCGCGCAGCTCCTCCGGGGTCGGCTCCAGGTCGGCGGTGCGCAGCTGGCCGCGGCGCAGCAGGTCGGTGACCTCCTCGCGCACCTGGACGCGCGCCTCCAGGCCCGGCGCGGGCAGCACCCTGCGGTCGAAGGACACCTCCATGTCGCCGACGACCGTCGGCAGCAGCAGCGTCGAGTCGAGCCGCGGCTGGATCGAGATGTCCGCCGCGAAGTAGCGGGTCTGCGTGTGCACCGGCCACAGCTGGGTGGCCGCCACCCCGCCGGTCCAGGCGACGACGAGCAGCATGGCCACGACGCCGATGCGCCGGAGCCACGGGACCGCTGCCGCGGAGCTCTGCCGGATGCCCATCGGCCGCAGCCTAGCGAGCGGTCGACCGGGCCTGGCGCGCGGTAACGTCCCTGGCCATGAGCGAGCACGTGGACGTCGTCGTCGTGGGTGCGGGGCTCGCCGGTCTGGTCGCGACCGCCGAGCTGGTCGCCGCCGGCCGGCAGGTCGCGCTGGTGGACCAGGAGCGCACCGAGCACCTGGGCGGCCAGGCCTGGTGGAGCTTCGGCGGGCTCTTCCTCGTGGACAGCCCGGAGCAGCGGCGGATGCGCATCCACGACTCGGTGGACCTCGCGTGGCAGGACTGGTGCGGCAGCGCGGGGTGGGACCGCGACGGGGAGGCGGGCCGGACGGGGGAGGACGACTGGGGCCGCCGCTGGGCCCGCGCCTACGTCGACTGGGCCGCCGGGGAGAAGCGGGCCTGGCTGCGGGAGCGCGGCGTGCGCCTCTTCCCCGTGGTCGGGTGGGCCGAGCGCGGCGACGGCACGGCCAGCGGGCACGGCAACTCGGTGCCGCGCTTCCACCTCACCTGGGGCACCGGGCCCGGGCTCGTCGAGCCGTTCGAGCGGGCGGTCCGCGACGGGGTGGCCGCCGGGCTCGTGCAGCTGCGCGGCCGCCACCGGGTCACCGGGCTCGTGACGAGCGGCGGGTCGGTCACCGGGGTGCGCTGCCACGTCCTCGCCGACGACCCGGTGGACCGGGGTATGCCGTCCTCCCGCACCGTCGTGGGCGAGGTGCAGATCGAGGCGGGGGCCGTCGTCGTCACCAGCGGCGGCATCGGGGCCAACCACGAGCTGGTCCGCCGCTTCTGGCCCGAGCGGCTCGGCCCGCCGCCGCGCGAGGTCGTCACCGGGGTGCCCGCCCACGTCGACGGCTCGATGCTCGACCCGCTGGAGTCGGTCGGCGCCCGCCTGGTCAACCGTGACCGGATGTGGCACTACGTCGAGGGCCTGGCCAACCACTCGCCGGTCTGGCCCGGGCACGGGATCCGCATCCTGCCCGGACCCAGCAGCCTCTGGCTGGACGCGACCGGGCGGCGGCTCCCCGCGCCATACCTCCCGGGGTTCGACACCCTCGGCACCCTGGCGCACCTGCGGCGGACCGTGCCCGAGCACGACCACAGCTGGTTCGTGGCGAGCCGGACCGTGCTCGGCAAGGAGTACGCGCTCTCCGGCTCCGAGCAGAACCCGGACCTCACCGGCCGGTCCGTGCGGCAGGTGCTGGGACGGGTCACGACCGACGTGCCCGCGCCCGTGCAGGCCTTCGTGGACCACGGCGCGGACGTCGTGGAGGCGGACACCGTGGAGGAGCTGGTGGCCAGGATGAACGCGCTCACCGGGGCTGAGCTGGTGGACGCCGCGCAGGTGCGCGGGCTGGTGGAGGCGCGGGACCGGGAGCTGGCCAACGGCTACGGCAAGGACGTGCAGACCGCGCTGGTGCGCGCCGCGCGGCGCTCCCTGGGTGACCGGCTCATCCGCACGGCGCCGCCGCACCGCTTCCTCGACCCGCGGCACGGCCCGCTCGTCGCCGTCCGGCTGCGCGTCCTCACCCGCAAGACCCTCGGCGGGGTGCAGACCGACCTGTCCTCCCGGGCCCTGGACGACGACGGGTCGCCGGTCCCGGGGCTGTATGCCGCCGGCGAGGTCGCGGGGTTCGGCGGTGGTGGGGTGCACGGCTACCGGTCGTTGGAGGGGACCTTCCTCGGCGGCTGCCTGTTCACCGGCCGGGCCGCCGGGCGGGCGGCTGCCGACGCGACCCGCTAGTCCGCTGACCGTCCTGGAGGTCGGTCCTGGGACCCGCTGACTCCGGAAGTTCTGGACATGGCTTTCTGGGGCCCGCTCCCCAGGAACCTATGTCCAGAACGGCAGGTCGGGGGCGGTGTGGTTGGCTGACGGGATGGACCTCTCGACGCTGCGCCGGAAGGCGAGCACGGCCGCGCTGGTCGGCTTCCGCGTCACGCCCGGGCCGCTCAAGCGCCTGGTCGTGCGCACGGTCGCGCCCAGCTACACCGTCGGCGCGGTGTGCGTCATCGAGCACGACGGAGAGATCCTCGTGCTGTGGCAGCCGCACCGCAGGGGGTGGAGCCTGCCGGGCGGGCTGCTCGGTCGGGGCGAGGAGCCGGCGGACGCGGTGCGGCGGGAGGTGGCCGAGGAGGTCGGGCTCGACATCGACCCCGGCGACCCGGTGACCGTGCGCGTCGACGCCGTCGAGCAAGGGGTGGACGTCGTCTTCCGGGTCCTCCTCGACCAGCGCCCGGACCTCGACCTGGCGACCGAGGCCCGCAAGGCCCGCTGGACCCGCCGCGGGGAGCTGGGTGCGGCCGACCGGGACACCCGGGGCATCCTCGCCGCCCTGGAGCAGGCCGGGGTCCCGGCCCGGCCGGGGCGGCTGCTCGACGCCCAGGGGTAGGCCCGGATGGGCTGCCGGCCTGTGCCCAGGTCAGGGCCGGTATGCCCGGCCCGCTCGAGTCTCCCCGGCCCTCAGCCCGCGACGGTGAGGAGGATCTTGCCGATGTGCTGGCTGGCCTCCATCTCGCGGTGAGCGGCGGCGGCCTCCTCCAGCGGGTGGCGCGACTGGACGAGCGGGCGCACGCGCCCCTGCGCGACCCAGGGCCACACGTGCTCGCGCACGGCCGCGACGATCTCGGCCTTCCCCTCGGGCGACCGGGAGCGCAGCGAGGTCGCCTGGACCCGGCCGCGCTTGGCCAGGAGCGCCCCCAGGTCGAGCTCGCCCGTGCGGCCACCGAGCAGGCCGATGACGACGAGCCGGCCGTCGCGGGCGAGGGCACGGACGTTGTCGGGGAGGTACTTCGCGCCGACCACGTCGAGGATCACGTCGGCACCTCGGCCGTCGGTCGCGGCCCTGACCTCCTCGACGAAGTCCTGCTCGCGGTAGTTGACGAGCACGTCGGCACCGAGCTCCCGGCAGGCCGCCAGCTTGTCCGCCGACCCGGCGGTGACCGCCACGTGGGCGCCGAGGGCCTTGGCGACCTGGATGGCCATCGTCCCGATGCCGCTCGAGCCGCCGTGCAGCAGCACGGTCTCGCCCTCGCGCAGCCCGGCCTCCATGACCAGGTTGCTCCACACCGTGCACGCCACCTCGGGCAGTGCGGCGGCGTCCTCCAGAGGTATGCCGTCGGGCACGGGGAGCAGCTGACCGACCGGGACGGCGACCGTCTCGGCATACCCTCCGCCGGCGAGCAGGGCGCACACCTCGTCGCCGACCGACCACCCGGCGTCCTCGGTGCCCTCGCCGAGGGCGCTGATGCGCCCGCTGACCTCGAGGCCGGGAAGCTCGGAGGCACCGGGCGGGGGCGGGTAGGCGCCCTTGCGTTGCATGACGTCCGCGCGGTTGACGCCGGCGGCGACGACGTCGACGAGCACCTCGCCCTCTCCGGCCGTCGGGGTGGGCACGTCGGCGGGGACCAGGGCGTCGGCCTCACCGGGCTCGGGGATGGTGATCGCTCGCATGGCCCCAACGTAACGGGCGGTGCGGGGCGCCGTCGGACGGGCCGCGCGTGACGTCGCGGCTCAGAGGGTGACGACCCACTCGGCGTAGAACAGCCCCAGCCCGGCGGCGACGCAGATGCCGGCGACGATCCAGAAGCGGATGACGATGGTGATCTCGGCCCACCCCAGCAGCTCGAAGTGGTGGTGCAGCGGGGCCATGCGGAAGACGCGTCGGCCGGTCGTCTTGAAGCTGATGACCTGGATGATGACCGAGGCCGTGATGATGACGAACAGCCCGCCCAGGACCACGAGGAGCAGCTGGGTGTGGGTGAGGATCGCCATACCGGCCAGGGCCGCGCCCAGGGAGAGTGAGCCGGTGTCGCCCATGATGATGGCGGCGGGGGAGGCGTTCCACCACAGGAAGCCGGCGCAGGCCCCGGAGATCGCGGCGGCGACCACCGCCAGGTCCAGCGCGTTGCTGATGGAGTAGCAGTTGGACCCGGGCTCGATGCCGCAGGCCTGGTTGTGCTGCCACATGGCGATGACGACGTAGGCGCCGAAGACCATCGTGCACGCCCCGGTGGCGAGCCCGTCGAGGCCGTCGGTGATGTTGACCCCGTTGGACGCGCCGGTGATGAGCAGGTTGGACCACAGGAGGAAGAGGAGGAGCCCGACGACCGGGCCGGCGAAGGCGAGGTCGAGCGGGGTGTCGCGGACGAAGGAGATGGCGGTCGAGGCCGGGGAGCGGCCCTCCTCGTCCTCGACGAGCAGCGCGGCCAGGGCGAAGACGACCGTCACGAGCGTCTGGCCGACGAGCTTCTGGCCCGAGGTGAGCCCGAGGCTGCGCTCCTTGCGGATCTTGGTGTAGTCGTCGAAGAAGCCGATGACACCCAGCCCGGTGAGCAGGAAGAGCACGAGCAGCGCGTTGACCGAGATGGGGGTGGCGGTGACGTCCAGCAGCCCCGTGAGGTCGAGGAGCAGGACGGCGCCGTGCGAGCCGAAGTAGCCCACGAGGGCCGCCCCGATGATGACCGCCCCACCCATCGTGGGCTTGCCCCGCTTGACGTGGTGGTGGGTGAGGTCGTCCCGGATGAACTGGCCGTAGCTGCGCCGGACGAGGAAGCGGATGAACAGCGGCGTGCACAGCAGCGCGAGCAGCATCGCGAGCCCGCCGGCGAGCATGACGTTGACCATCGAGTCCCTTCCTGCCCGCTCCCGCCGGCCCGGTCGGGCCGTGGGCGACCCAGCCGGACCACTCTAGACCCGCGGTGACCGCTCGCCCCGGGAGCTCGCCAGGCGCGCCGCGGCCGCTAGCCGATGAGGATGCCGGCGATCGCCGCGCTCATGAGGTTGGCCAGGGTGGCCGCGAGGATGGCCCGGATGCCCAGCTGGGCGATCTCGTGACGACGGTCCTTGATGAGGCCGCCCAGGCCGCCGAGCAGGATGCCGAGCGAGCCGAGGTTGGCGAAGCCGGTGAGCGCGAAGGTGACGATCGCCGCGGTCTTCGGGCTGAACTCGTCGATGACCGGCGCGAAGTTGGAGAAGGCCACGAACTCGTTGACGACGACCTTCTGGCCGACGAAGCTGCCGGCGCTCGTCGCCTCGCTCCAGGGGACCCCGATGACGGTCATGAGCGGGGCGAAGACGTAGCCGAGGATCTGCTCGAAGGTGAGGTCGGGCGCACCGAACCACCCGCCGACCGCGCCGATGAGCAGGTTGACCAGCGCGATGAGGGAGATGAAGGCCAGCAGCATCGCGCCGATGTTGAGCGCGAGCTTGAGCCCGTCCGCGGCGCCCGAGGCGGCGGCGTCGATGACGTTGCGGTACTCCGTTCCCTCCAGCTCGTCGTCGTCGTCCACCTCGGCCGCCGCCGTGCCCGCGTCGTCCTCGTCGCCGGCCGTCGTCGCGTCCTCGTCGGCCTTCTCGTCCGGCGGCACGTCGTCGACCTCCTCCGGCAGCACGAGCTTGGCCATGAGCAGGGCACCGGGCGCCGCCATGAAGGAGGCGGCGATGAGGTACTCCAGCGGGGCGCCGAGGAGGGAGTAGCCGACGAGCACCGACCCGGCCACGGTCGACAGGCCGCCCACCATGACCGCGAAGAGACCGGACTTCGTCAGACCGCCCAGGTAGGGGCGGATGACCAGCGGCGCCTCGGTCTGGCCGACGAAGATGTTGGCCGCCGCGTTGACCGACTCCGCCTTGCGGGTGCCGAGCGCCCAGCCGAGCGCCGAACCGAGGCGCTCGACGACGAACTGCAGGATCTTGAAGTGGTAGAGCACCGCGGTGAGCGAGGCGAAGAAGATGATGACCGGAAGCACCTGGAAGGCGAAGACCGAGCCGGCGTCCTCGCCCTGCGGCAGCACCGGCCCGAAGAGGAACTCGATGCCGGCGTTGGCGGAGTTGATGATCGCCTGCACGCCCAGCGACACCTGCTCGAGGGCCCGCTGGCCCCAGGACCAGTAGAGGACGAGGACGCCGAAGACGACCTGGATGGTCAGCGCCGCCAGCACGGTGCGCCATCGCACCGCCCGTCGGTTCGTCGAGAGCAGCAGGGCCAGCCCGATGAGTGCTGCCATGCCGCCGATGCCCCAGAGCACATCCATGCTGGACCTCCCGGTATGCGTCGTCGCAGGTGTGCGGCGACCGTATCGCGCCGGGTGGGGCCGGGACGACGCGGAGGGGCCGGGCGCCGCGCCGGGGCACGGCAGCGCTGCGGCGCAGGGACCGTCAGGGCGTGCGGTGACCCAGGCGGTCGGACAGCTCCCGAGCGCAGGACCGCACCTGCCGGACGAGGCCGGTGACGTCCACGTCGTCGTCGGCCGGGTAGGTGACGGCGACTCCGGCCACGGGGTGGCCGGAGTGGTCCCGCACCGCCGAGGCGACGGATGCCAGACCGGGCGTCACGAGGCCGTCCTCGACGGCATACCCCCTGGCGCGGGTGGCGACGAGCTCGCGACGGAGCTCGACGAGGGAGCGCGGGCCGGTGCCGTGGCGCTGCACGAAGGCCTCGCGCGAGGGGAAGAGCGCGCGCGCCTGGGCCTCCGGGAGCGCGGCGAGGATGGCCAGGCCGCTGGCGGTGAGGGTCGCCGGAAGCCGGACCCCGACGTCGGTGACGAGCGAGGGCCGGCCGGCGACCCGCTCCTCGACGACGTAGAGGACGTCCGGGCCGTGCAGCACCGCGAGGTGGGCGTTGTGCCGCGACGCGTCCGCGAGCCGGGCCAGCCGGGGCCGGGCCAGGCGCTGCAGCGGCGCCTGCCGGGTGTAGGCCGAGCCCAGCTCGTAGGCCGCGACCCCCAGGCCGTAGCGCCGCTCCTCGGGCAGGTGCACGGCATACCCCTGCTCCACGAGGACGGTGAGCAGGTGGTAGGTCGTGGACCGGGGCAGCCCCAGCTCGCGGGCGATCGTCGCCGCCGCGACCGGCGTCGCGTGCCGGGCGAGCAGGGTGAGGATGGCCAGGGCGTGCCCGGCGGCGGGGGCGTTGCCGGTGGCCATGAGCCTGAGGGTATGCGCCTACGCGTTCCCGCTCGCGCTCAGTCCTGCCCGGGCGCCCAGATGCGGTCGAGGTAGTCGCGCATGGAGCGGTCGGAGGAGAAGAACCCGCACCGGGCGACGTTGAGGATGGTCGAGCGGCTCCACCCCTCGGGGTCGGCGTAGGCCTGCTCCACGCGGTCCTGGGCGCCGAGGTAGGGCTGGAACCCGGCCAGCGCCATGAACGGGTCGTGGTTGAGGAGGTTGTCCAGCACCGCCGACACCGCGCTGGCGTCACCGCCGGTGAAGTGGCCGCTGCCGATGAGGTCGATGGTCGCCTTGAGCACCGGGTCCTGGTCGTAGTAGGCGCTGGGGACGTAGCCGTGCTGGCGCAGCTCGTCCACCTCCGGCTCGGTCATGCCGAAGAGGAAGAAGTGATCCTTCCCGACCAGGTCGAGGATCTCGACGTTGGCGCCGTCCAGGGTGCCGATGGTCAGGGCCCCGTTGAGCGCGAACTTCATGTTGCCCGTGCCCGAGGCCTCCTTGCCGGCCAGCGAGATCTGCTCGGACAGGTCGGCCGCGGGGATGACCTTCTCGGCGAGGGTGACGTTGTAGTTGGCCGGGAAGAGCACCTGCAGCCGGCCGTCCATCACCGGGTCGGTGTTGACCTTCGCGGCGACGGCGTTGATGAGGTAGATGATCTCCTTGGCCATGTGATAACCGGGGGCCGCCTTGGCGCCGAAGAGCACCGTGCGCGCGGTGACCTGCTCGACCGGGGTGCGGCCGGACAGGACGCCCTCGTAGACCGAGACGACGTGCAGCAGCTTGAGGGTCTGCCGCTTGTACTCGTGCAGCCGCTTGACCATGACGTCGAGCAGGTGGTCCTGGCGCAGATCGACGCCGTCGCGCACCCGCAGCAGGTCGCCGAGGCGCGCCTTGTTGGCGGCCTTGACGTCCCGGAACCGCTGCCGGAACTCGGGGTCGTCGGCATACGGCTCCAGCTCGCGCAGCCGGTCCAGGTCGGTCACCCAGCCGTCACCGATGGTGTCGGTGATGAGCGAGGAGAGCTTGCGGTTGGCCAGCCGCAGGAAGCGGCGCGGCGTGATGCCGTTGGTGACGTTGGTGAACTTCTCCGGCCACATGGCGTTGAAGTCGGGCAGCACGTCGTCGCGCAGCAGCTGGCTGTGCAGCTCGGCGACCCCGTTCACCTTGGCGCCGGCCACGGTCGCGAGGTAGGCCATGCGCACGGCCCGCTGCGGCTGCTCGGCGATGATCGACATCCGGCGGATGCGGCCCTCGTCACCGGGGAAGGCCTCGCGCACCTCGAGCAGGAACTCCTCGTTGATGCGGTAGATGATCTGCAGGTGGCGCGGCAGCAGCCGGCCCAGGAGCTCGACCGGCCACACCTCGAGCGCCTCCGGCAGCAGGGTGTGGCAGGTGTAGGCGAAGCACCGCCGGGTGATGCCCCAGGCCTCGTCCCAGTCGATGCCCTTCTCGTCGACGAGGATCCGCATGAGCTCGGGCACCGCGATGACCGGGTGGGTGTCGTTGAGCTGGAAGATGATCCGCTCGGGCAGCCGGTGCAGGTCGAAGTCGCGGGGCAGGGTGTTCTCGATGAAGTCGCGCAGCGAGCACGCGACGAAGAAGTACTGCTGCTGCAGCCGCAGCTCCTTGCCCTGCGGGGTGGAGTCGTCGGGGTAGAGCACCTTGGAGATGTTCTCCGCGAAGATCTCGGCGCGGGAGGCCTGCGCGTAGTCGCCACGGTTGAAGGTCTGCAGGTCGAAGGCCTGGTTGGCCTCGGCGCTCCACAGGCGCAGGGTGTTGACGACGCCGTTGCGGAAGCCGGGCACCATGTAGTGGTAGGGGACGCCGCGGACCTGCCAGGCCGGGGCCCAGCGGGTGCGCTCCCGGCCCTGGTCGTCGGTGTACGTCTCGGTGTGCCCGGCGAAGCCGACCTGCACGGCGCGCTCGGGGTGCGGGAACTCCCACGGGCTGCCGAGCCGCAGCCAGCTGTCCGGCTCCTCGACCTGACGGTGGTCGACGAAGGTCTGGCGGAAGATGCCGTACTCGTAGCGGATGCCGTAGCCGATGCAGGCGACGTCCATCGTGGCCAGGGAGTCGACGAAGCACGCGGCGAGGCGCCCGAGGCCCCCGTTGCCGAGGCCGGGCTCGACCTCCTGGCCGCGCACGGCCGCCATGTCGATCCCGCACCGCTCCATCGCCTGGTCGGCGACGTCCTGCAGATCGCTGGCCAGCAGGTTGTTGCCGAGCTGACGGCCGAGGAGGTACTCCGCGGAGAGGTAGCCGACGACCCGGGTCTCCTCCTTGCGGCGGCGGTGGCCGGTCTCCAGCCACGAGGCCATGAGGTAGGAGCGCACGGTCCGCGCCAGCGCCATGTACTGGTCGTTGATGGTCGACTGCGACAGCTTGACGCCCTGACCGAAGTTGAGCTGGTCGAGGAACTCGCGCACGAAGCCGTCGACGGTGGCCGGCGGGGAGGTCACCGGGCCGGTCGCGAGCTCGTGCGTGGCCTCGAAGCTCGGGCCCCGCCGGTTGGCGTCGGCGGACGGGCTCTCGTCGGTGATCACAGGCTGCGGGTGCGTGGAGGTCACGAGTCGTAAGGGTAGGGCCTCGGGGGTTGCGGGGCATACCTCGCGTCAAGCGCGTGTTGGCAGCGAGAGTCCTGAGCATCGCACCCGACACCGGAGGTTCTCACCCGTGACCACTGCCGACCAGACCGCCCCCGCCCGTGAGGTCCGCCTCGTCGCCCGCCCGCACGGCTGGCCCGAGCCGTCCGACTTCGAGCTCGCCACCAGCGAGCTGCCCGAGCTCGGCGACGGCCAGATCCGGGTGCGCAACGAGCTCATCTCCGTCGACCCCTACATGCGGGGCCGGATGAACGACACCCGGTCCTACGTCGCGCCCTTCGAGCTGGGCCGGGCGATGGAGGGCGGCGCCGTGGGCGTCGTCCAGGAGTCCCGCGCGCCGGGGTATGCCGTGGGTGACCACGTGCTGCACCAGCTCGGCTGGCGCGAGGAGGCGGTGGTGGACGCGGCCTCCGCGCGGGTCGTCGACACCGACGCCGCCCCGGCCTCGGCCTACCTCGGGGTGCTCGGGATGACCGGGCTCACCGCCTACGCCGGGCTGGTCCGGATCGCCCAGCTGCGCGAGGGCGACGTCGTCTTCGTCTCCGGGGCCGCCGGCGCCGTCGGCAGCGTGGCCGGTCAGATCGCCAAGGCCCTCGGCGCGGCCCGCGTCATCGGCAGCGCCGGCTCGCAGGAGAAGGTGGACCACCTCGTCGGCGACCTCGGCTTCGACGCGGCCTTCAACTACAAGGACGGCGACGTCGCCGCCCAGCTCGCCGAGCACGCGCCCGACGGGGTCGACGTCTACTTCGACAACGTCGGCGGCGACCACCTGGAGGCCGCCGTGGGGGCCCTGCGCCAGGGCGGGCGGATCGCCATCTGCGGCGCCATCTCCGGCTACAACGACACGGAGCCGGCGCCCGGCCCGCGCAACCTCGCGCGGCTCATCCAGGTGCGCGGCACGATGACCGGCTTCCTCGTCGCCGACCACCAGGACCTCGCGGGCGAGTTCGCCGAGCGCGCCGCCGGGTGGCTCTCCTCCGGGCAGCTGCGGTCGCGCGAGACCGTCGTCGAGGGCATCGACCACGCGGTCGACGCCTTCCTCGGCCTCCTGCGCGGCGACAACACCGGCAAGATGCTCGTGCGCGTCTGAGTCCGCTACCGCCCGGATCCGCCGGGTAGGGGGGCGCAGCCGCGACGCGCCTCAGGTATGCCGTCGCGCGGCCCTCCGGGCGGACGCCGGCACCAGCACCTCGAACCGCTCGAGGACCACGAGGGTGTCGTCGTCGACCGGCTCGCCGTGCGGCGCGGTGGCGGCGAAGGCCTCGCGGTGGACGGCCCGCCACTGCTCGAGGCTCTCGTCGCCCTCGCCCTCCAGCCGGGCGTGCTCCTCGGTGACGTCGGCGAAGCGGCACACCTCCACGTCGGTGATCCGCACCAGGGCCCGAGGCTGGCCCGACCCGTCGAGGATGATCGACAGCAGGCCCGGCTCGGGCAGGGCCAGGTCGAGGCCGACCCGGGCCCGGGTGAGGGTGTCGCCGGGTGTGTCGTCGACGGGTCCGGCCCCCCGCTGCCGCGCCTCCTCCTCGTAGTCGCGGTAGGCGCTCGCGGTCGCGGTCTTGCGGCCGTCCAGGACGAGCTCGAGCAGCCGGTCCGCGGTGGTCGGGTCGTCCTCGTCACCGAAGCTCCACGCCGGGGGCGGGAGGGTGTCGCTCACCTGCCCCCCGGCATACACCTCGATGCGGTTGAGCTTGCCGCGGATGCGCGCGTCGGCCCAGAAGGCCGCGATCGCGCGGTCGCGCCGGCTCTGCTCCTGGTCGGTCGGTGTCGGCTCGTCCACACCGCCCACCCTAGGCTCTGCGGGTGTGAGGCCCTTCCTGCTGCTCGGCACGCGCGCCGAGGACGACGCCGCGGACGACGAGTACGCCGGGTTCCTGCGCTACGCCGGCCTGGCGGAGGCCGAGCTGCACCGGGTGCGGGTCGAGGCGGCGCCGCTGCCGGCGGTCGACCTCGAGGCCTACAGCGGGATCGTCCTGGGCGGCAGCCCGTTCAACGCCTCCGACGAGCACAAGGGGGAGGTGCAGCAGCGGGTCGAGCGCGACCTGGCGGCGCTGGTCCGCCGGGTGGTCGAGGCGGACGTGCCGTTCCTGGGGGCGTGCTACGGGATCGGCCTGCTGGGGCTGGCCTGCGGAGGGACGGTCGACCGCAGGTACGGCGAGGCGCCGGCGGCGGTGGAGGTCTCGCTCACCGAGCAGGGCCGGGCCGACCCGCTGCTCGCGGGTATGCCGGACCCGTTCCACGCGATCGTCGGCCACAAGGAGGCCTGCGCCGTCCTGCCGCCGGGGGCCGTGCTGCTCGCCTCCTCGGCGGGCTGCCCGACGCAGATGTTCCGGATCGGGCGGCATGTCTACGCCACGCAGTTCCACCCCGAGCTGGACGCGGAGTCGCTGGAGCGCCGGCTGCACATCTACGCCGGGCACGGCTACTGCGAGCCCGAGGAGGTCGCGCCCATCGTGGCCCAGGCGAGGTCGGTGGACCTCGGGCCCGTCCGGGGCCTGCTGCCCGCCTTCGTCGAGCGCTTCGGGCGCCCGACCGCGACCTGAGCAGAGAGAACCGCCCGAGGCAGGGGGTGCACCACCTGCGTCGGGCATCCTTCTCTGCTCAGGTCCCCTCGGGGGTGGGCCGGCGTGACCCGCGCGGCATGGAGTCCGGGATCTGAGACACCGAGGCGCCGGAGGCTGGTGACGCGGCGGGCCGGCAGCGGCTTAATGGTGTGCATGAGCCGCCTTCCCGAACCCGACAGCCCGACCGAGGTGGTCGCCAGCGTCGGCCCGTTGTCGCTCACCGAGGTCGTGGCCGTCGCCCGGCACGGTGCCCGCGTCACCCTGTCCGACGAGGCCGCCGAGGGCATCACCGCCACCCGCCGCATCATCGAGGAGCTGGCCGGCGACAGCCGGCCGCACTACGGCATCTCGACAGGCTTCGGCGCGCTCGCCACGACGAGCATCCCGCCGCAGAAGCGCGCGCAGCTCCAACGCAGCCTGGTCCGCAGCCACGCCGCGGGCTCGGGCCCGGAGGTGGAGCGCGAGGTGACCCGGGCCCTCATGCTGCTCCGGCTCTCGACGCTGGCCACCGGCCGGACCGGCGTCCGGCTCGAGACCGCCCAGGCGTATGCCGCGCTCCTGAACGCCGGCATCACCCCGGTCGTGCGCGAGCACGGCTCCCTCGGGTGCTCGGGCGACCTCGCCCCGCTGGCCCACTGCGCGCTCGCCGTCATGGGCGAGGGCATGGTGCGGGTCGGCCCGGCCGCGGGCGCCGACCACGCCACCTGGACGCAGACGCCCCAGGAGCTGCTCCCGGCCGGGGAGGCCCTGGCCCGCGCGGGCATCGCGCCCGTCGAGCTGGCCGAGAAGGAGGGGCTGGCCCTCATCAACGGCACCGACGGCATGCTGGGGATGCTCGTCCTCGCCCTCCACGACCTCGGCACCCTGCTCACCACCGCGGACGTCGCCGCCGCCATGAGCGTCGAGGGCCAGCTCGGGACCGACGACGTCTTCGCCGCCGACCTGCAGGCCCTGCGCCCGCACCCCGGCCAGGCCCGCTCCGCCGAGAACCTGCGCGCCCTGCTGAGCGGCAGCGCGATCCGGGAGTCCCACCGCACGGAGGCGTGCACCCGCGTCCAGGACGCCTACTCCCTGCGCTGCTCGCCGCAGGTGCACGGCTCGGCCCGCGACACCTGCGGGTATGCCCGCACCGTCGCCGACCACGAGCTCGCCGCCGCCGTCGACAACCCGGTCGTGACCCTCGACGGGCGGGTGGAGTCCAACGGCAACTTCCACGGCGCCCCCGTCGCGCACGTGCTGGACTTCCTCGCGATCGTGGCCGCGGACGTCGCCGGGATCAGCGAGCGGCGCACCGACCGCTTCCTCGACGTGGCCCGCAGCCACGGACTCCCGCCCTTCCTCGCCGACGACCCCGGCACCGACAGCGGGCTGATGATCGCGCAGTACACCCAGGCCGCCCTCGTCGCCGAGCTGAAGCGGCTCGCCGCCCCGGCGAGCGTGGACTCCATACCCTCCTCGGCCATGCAGGAGGACCACGTGAGCATGGGCTGGGGGGCCGCCCGCAAGCTGCGCCGCGCCGTCGACGCCCTCGCCCGGGTCGTGGCGATCGAGGTGCTCACCGCCGCCCGCGCCCTCGACCTGCGCGCCCCGCTCGCGCCCGCCCCCGCCACCGCCGCCGTCGTGGCGCTGCTCCGCGGATCCGGGGTCGAGGGCCCCGGCCCAGACCGCCAGCTCAGCCCGGAGATCGAGACCGTCATCGACCTCGTGCTCGACGGCCGCGTCCGCGCCGCCGCCGAGCGGGTCACCGGGCTGCTCAGCTGACCGCACACCGCCACGTCGAAGGAGACCACCATGGAAGGCGCCCGCCCCGTCCGCGCACCCCGCGGCACCCAGCTCACCGCACGTTCCTGGGCCACCGAGGCCCCGCTGCGGATGCTCATGAACAACCTGGACCCCGAGGTCGCCGAGCGCCCGGACGACCTCGTCGTCTACGGCGGCACCGGCCGCGCGGCTCGCGACTGGAGCAGTTTCGACGCCATGGTCCGCACCCTCACCGACCTGCGCGAGGACGAGACCATGCTGGTCCAGTCCGGCCGCCCGGTCGGAGTGATGCAGACGCATGAATGGGCGCCGCGGGTGCTCATCGCCAACTCCAACCTCGTCGGTGACTGGGCGACGTGGCCGGAGTTCCGCCGGCTCGAGCAGCTCGGGCTGACGATGTACGGCCAGATGACCGCCGGGTCGTGGATCTACATCGGCACCCAAGGCATCCTCCAGGGCACCTACGAGACCTTCGCGGCGGTCGCCGCCAAGAGGTTCGCCGGGACGCTGGCCGGCACCCTCACGCTCACCGGCGGCTGCGGGGGGATGGGCGGTGCGCAGCCGCTCGCGGTCACCCTCAACGGCGGGGTATGCCTCGTCGTGGACGTCGACGAGGCGCGGCTGCGGCGTCGGGTCCGGTCCCGCTACCTGGACGAGGTCGCCGACTCCCTCGACGCCGGGGTGGAGCGGGTGCTCGCGGCCAAGGGCGCTCGCGAGGCCCTCTCGGTCGGTGTCGTCGGCAACGCCGCGGAGGTGTTCCCCGAGCTGCTGCGCCGGGGCGTCGACATCGACGTCGTCACCGACCAGACCTCCGCGCACGACCCGCTGTCCTACCTGCCGACGGGCATCGACCTGGCCGACTGGCAGGACTACGCGCAGAAGAAGCCCGAGGAGTTCACCGACCGGGCCCAGGAGTCGATGGCCCGGCACGTCGAGGCGATGGTCGGGTTCCTGGACGAGGGCGCCGAGGTCTTCGACTACGGCAACTCCATCCGCGACGAGGCCCGCCAGGGCGGCTACGACCGGGCGTTCGACTTCCCCGGGTTCGTGCCGGCCTACATCCGGCCGCTGTTCTGCGAGGGCAAGGGCCCGTTCCGGTGGGCCGCCCTCTCCGGTGACCCGAAGGACATTGCCGCCACCGACCGGGCCGTCATGGACCTCTTCCCCGACAACGACCACCTGCAGAAGTGGCTCCGCGGCGCCCAGGACAAGGTGTCCTTCGAGGGGCTGCCTGCGCGGATCTGCTGGCTCGGCTACGGGGAGCGGGACCGGGCCGGCGTGCGCTTCAACGACATGGTCGCCTCCGGGGAGGTCAGCGCCCCGCTCGTCATCGGCCGCGACCACCTCGACTGCGGCTCGGTGGCCAGTCCCTACCGGGAGACCGAGGCGATGGCCGACGGCTCGGACGCTATCGCCGACTGGCCGCTGCTCAACGCCATGGTCAACACCGCGTCCGGGGCGTCCTGGGTGTCGATCCACCACGGCGGCGGCGTCGGCATCGGGCGCTCGCTGCACGCCGGGCAGGTCAGCGTCGCGGACGGCACCGACCTGGCCCGGCGCAAGCTCGAGCGGGTCCTCACCAACGACCCGGGGATGGGAGTCATCCGGCACGTCGACGCCGGCTACGACCGCGCCGACGAGGTCGCCGCCGAGCGTGGCGTGCGGGTGCCCATGCGGGAGGGGGAGTGAGATGAGCACCGAGACCGGGGGCGTCGTCGCGCCCGAGCGGGCCCCGATGTGGAAGTTCTTCGTCTACTCCGCCATCGGCGTCCTCATGTTCTTCGTGCCCGTCACCCTCGGTGGCCGCAGCACCATCCCGCTGGACCACGTCGTGTCCTGGCTGCGGGAGGCGGTCCCGGCCGTCCTGCCGTGGTACGCCCTCGCGCTCATCCTCGCCGGCGCCGTGCAGCCGTGGGTCACCGGCAGCTGGCGGCGCAGCACGACCGACCTCGTCTTCTCGGCGGCCCGCGTCGTGGGGCTGGTCGTCGGCGTCATGCTTGTCCTCGGCGTCGGTCCGGCCTGGCTCTTCGCCGACGGCATGGGCCCGTTCCTGCTGGACGCGCTGGTCGTCCCCGTGGGCCTGCTGGTGCCGATCGGGGCGATCTTCCTGGCGCTGCTCACCGGCTACGGGCTCATGGAGTTCATCGGGGTGCTGGCTCGACCGGTCATGCGCCCCGTCTTCCGGACCCCGGGCCGCTCGGCCATCGACGCGGTCGCCAGCTTCGTCGGGTCCTACTCCCTGGCCCTGCTCATCACGAACCGGGTCTACCTGGAGGGGAAGTACTCGCGTCGCGAGGCGATGGTCATCGCGACGGGCTTCTCGACCGTGTCGGCGACCTTCATGATCGTCGTGGCGAACGCCCTCGACCTCATGCAGCACTGGTCGCTCTACTTCTGGTCCACCCTGCTCATCACCTTCGTCGTGACCGCCGTCACCGTCCGCATCCCACCGCTGGGCCGGATGCCGGACGAGACGGCGCCCGGCGTCGAGGCGCGCCCCGAGCGCGAGGTCGAGGGCAGCCGGGTCGCCGCCGCGTGGGACGAGGCACGGCATACCGTCGCCGCGGACCCGGGCATCGGCCGGGTGGTCGCCTCGACCTTCGTCGACGGGGTGAAGATGGCCATGGCGATCCTGCCGAGCATCCTGTCGATCGGGCTGCTGGGGCTGGTGCTGGCGGAGTACACCCCGTTGTTCGACTGGCTGGGGTACCTCTTCTACCCGATCACCTGGGCGCTGCAGATCCCGGAGCCGCTGCTCGTCGCCAAGGCCGCGGCGCTGGGCGTCTCCGAGATGTTCCTGCCGGCCGCGCTGGTCGCCGAGTCGGCGATGTCGGTGAAGTATGTCGTCGGCGTGGTCTGCGTCAGCCAGGTCATCTTCTTCTCGGCGATGGTCCCCTCGCTGGTCGGCACGCAGATCCCGGTGTCGATCCCGCGGCTGCTGGTGATCTGGTTCGAGCGGGTGGTGCTCAGCCTGGTCCTCGCCATCCCGGTGGGGCTGCTGCTGTTCTGACACGAGCGTCCCGTGGACGTCGTGACCGTGGCCGACTCCCACGGGACGCTGAGCACGGCGTAGGTTCGGGACCATGACGTCACCAGAGGTCCAGCGGCTCGGGGCCGAGGAGTTCATCCTCCTCACCACCTTCCGGCGCAGCGGCGAGGGCGTGCCGACGCCGGTCTGGGTGGTGACGCTGCGCGACGGCGAGCGCATCGGGTTCTACACGACGATGGGCACCGGCAAGACCAAGCGCATGAGTCACACCCCGCGCGTGCTCGTGCAGCCGTGCTCGCGCGGCGGCACCCCGACACCCGGCACCCTCCCGGTGCAGGGCACCGCCGAGATGGTGCAGAGCGGGCCGGAGTTCGAGGAGGTCCAGGCCGGGGTGCGGGAGAAGTACGGCTGGCAGACGCGGGTGTTCCGCGTCCTCGGCACGCTCGCGAGCCGCCGCAAGAAGCTGAGCTACGGCGACGTAGTCGTGCTCGTCCGGCCCGAGGAGGACGTCGCCGCCTGACCGGCGGTGCGGCTGGGGACGACGGGGCCTGCCGCCCTCATCCGCCGGTGCCGCCGACCTCGGTCACCTCGGCGACCTGCGCGTCCAGGGCCCGCAGCGCGGCCTCGGCCTGCACGGTGACCGCGACGCCGTGGGCGCCGGCGCCGAGGGAGATGAGCCGCCCCGGGTCGCCGACCAGCGAGGCGTCGGCGACGACGGGCCAGGCCGTGGTCGAGCCGAACGGCGTGATCGTGCCGCGCTCGTAGCCCGTCGCCTCCCGTGCCGTCTCCGCGTCCGGCATGGAGAGCCGGTTGACCCCGAGCAGGGCGCGCAGCCTGGGCCAGGAGATCTCGCGGTCGCCGGGCACGAGGACGAAGAGGTGGTCGCCCTCGCCACGGCGCACGACCAGCGTCTTGACGATGTCGCGGGGCTCGACACCCCGGGCCCGGGCCGCCTCCTCCAGGCTCCCGACCCGACCGTGCCGGGTCACGGCATACTCCAGCCCGGCGGCCTCGACCGCCGCGACGGCGCGCTCCTCGCTCATGGTGCCCAGGGTATGCCGTCCGGCATCCGAGACTCCGGGGCTGCGGCGCCCCTGCCGCCCGGGCGTCGGCGCCCCTAGAGTCGGGCAGGTGAGCGACGCCGAGCACCTCCGGACCTTCGACCGCCTGTGGGCCGACCTCGACCGGGTCGGCCGGGTGGGGAGCGGGGGCTACCGCCGCTTCGTCTGGACCCGGGAGGACGCGCAGCTGCGGGAGTGGTTCGCCGGTGAGGCGGTCGCCCGCGGGCTGGACCTCGTGGAGGACCGCGTCGGCAACCAGTGGGCCTGGTGGTGGGACGGGCCCGGCAGCGTCGACGAGGCCGCGCGCTCCGGCCGTCGGGGAGTCGTCATCGGGTCGCACCTCGACTCGGTGCCCGACGGCGGCGCCTTCGACGGGCCGCTCGGGGTGGTCAGCTCGTTCGCCGCCCTGGACGCGCTGCGCGCCCAGGGGGTCCTCCCCGCCGTGCCGGTCGCCGTCGCGCACTTCGTCGACGAGGAGGGGGCCCGCTTCGGGATCGCCTGCGCCGGGTCCCGCGTGCTCACCGGGGCGCTGGACGCGGACCGGGCCAGGGCGCTGACCGACGTCGACGGCCTGACCTACGCCGAGGCCCTGGCGGCGGCCGGGCGGGACCCCGCGCAGCTCGGCCGCGACGAGGAGGCCCTATCCCGGGTCGGGTGCTTCGTCGAGCTGCACGTCGAGCAGGGCCGCGCGCTCGTCGACCTCGGCGCCCCGGTCGCGGTCGGCAGCGACATCTGGCCGCACGGACGCTGGCGTTTCGACTTCCCGGGGGAGGCCAACCACGCCGGCACCACGCTGCTGGAGGACCGTCAGGACGCGATGCTCGGGTATGCCGACCTCGTCCTCGGGGCCCGCGAGGCCGCCGGGCGCCGTGGGTGCGTCGCGACGGTGGGCAAGGTCGCCGTCACCCCGGGCGGGGTCAACGCCATCCCCTCCCACGTCACCGGCTGGCTCGATGCCCGCGGCGCCGACGAGGCGCAGGTCGAGGCGCTCGTCGCCGACCTCACCGAGGGCTCGGCCGCGGCGGGCGCCACGGTGACCCGCGAGTCGTGGACCCCCACCACCCGCTTCGACGCCGACCTCGCCGACCGGTTGCGCGGGGTGCTCGGCACCCGGGCCGAGCTGAGCGTGCCGGTGCTGGGGACCGGGGCGGGGCACGACGCCGGGATCCTCGCCGGGGCCGGGGTCCCGACGGCGATGCTCTTCGTGCGCAACCCCACCGGGGTGTCGCACAGCCCGGCCGAGCACGCCGAGCCCGACGACTGCCACGCGGGCGTGGACGCCCTCGCCGCGTGCGTGGCCGACCTCGTCGGTGAGCCGTCGTGAGCGGGCGCACCGCCTTCCACGCCGCCGCCGCGCACCTTCCCGACGGGGTGCGCCGCGACGTCCGGCTCGTCGTGGAGGCGGGGCGTCTCGTCGAGGTGGGCGACGGCATACCCGCGCAGGACGGTGACCACCGGCTGCCCGGCGTCGTCCTCCCCGGCCTCGCGAACGCGCACAGCCACGCCTTCCACCGGGCGCTGCGCGGGCGGACGCACGACGGCGGCGGGACGTTCTGGACGTGGCGCGAGCGGATGTATGCCGTGGCCGCGCGGCTCGACCCGGACTCCTACCTGGGGCTCGCGCGGGCGGTCTACGCCGAGATGGCGCTCGCCGGGATCACGGCGGTGGGGGAGTTCCACTACCTGCACCACGCACCGGGCGGCCGGCGCTACATGGATCCCAACGCCATGGGGCACGCGCTGGTGCAGGCTGCGGCGGACGCGGGCATCCGGCTGACGCTGCTCGACACGTGCTACCTCGCCGGCGGGCTGGACGGCGCGGGGTACGCCGAGCTGGAGGGTCCGCAGCTGCGCTTCGGCGACCTGGACGCGCAGGCGTGGGCGCTACGGGCGGAGGACCTGCGTGACCACACCGACGGCGGCCCGGCGCACCTGCGGGTCGGGGCGGCGATCCACTCGGTGCGGGCCGTGCCGCGGGACCAGCTGCGGGTCGTGGCCGACTGGGCGCGGGCGGACCAGGGTGCGGACGCCGCGGGCCGCCGCCGGGCGGCGGTGGACGGCGGGGCCGGGAGCGGGGCCGACCGGGCCGGGCGACCACTGCACCTGCACCTGTCCGAGCAGCCCGCCGAGAACGACGCCTGCCTCGCCGCGCACGGGCTCACCCCGACCGGGCTGCTCGCAGCGGAGGGGGTCCTCGGCCCGGACCTGTCCGCCGTGCACGCCACCCACCTCACCGGGGCCGATGTCGAGCTCCTGGGCCGGCACCGGGCCTGGGCCTGCTTCTGCCCCACGACCGAGCGCGACCTGGCCGACGGCATCGGCCCGGCGCGGGCGCTGCGGGAGGCCGGGGCCCGCCTGTCCCTCGGGTCCGACCAGCACGCCGTCGTCGACCTCGTCGAGGAGGCGCGGGCGCTGGAGATGCACGAGCGGCTCGCCACGCTGGAGCGCGGTCGTCTCGGCCCGGCCGACCTGCTGGCCGCCGCGACCGCGCACGAGAGCATCGGCTGGCCCGACGCGGGGCGCCTCGAGGTCGGTGCGCGGGCGGACCTCGTCGCCGTCCGTGACGACACCGTGCGGACGGCGGGCGCCGACGCCGCGCAGCTCCTGCTCGCGGCCGGCGCCGCCGACGTCGACACGGTGGTGGTGGGCGGCGCGGTCGTCGTCGAGGGCGGACGGCACCGCCTGGGCGACGTCGGCCGCCTGCTCGCCGACGCGATCGGCCCGCTGTGGCGGGACTGACCCGTGCCCGCCCTCCCCGCCCGCCCGGTGCAGGAGGGCGCGGGGCGGCGTGAGGTGCGAGCGGGACGACGCATGAGGAAACGACGCGAGAGGATCGACGCATGAGCATGCTCATCACCGGCATCAGTGAGCTCGTCACCTGTGACGAGACGGTCGAGGACGGCAGCGGGTCGCCGCTGACCCGGGGGCTGGGGGTGGTCGAGGACGCCGCCCTCGTGGTCGGGGGCGGCGGTGAGGACTCGGCCCCCGTCGTCGAGTGGGTCGGGCCGGCTGCCCAGGCGCCCGACACCGACTGGGCCATCGACCTCGGCGGCCAGGCGGTCATCCCCGGCTTCGTCGACAGCCACTCCCACCTCGTCTTCGCGGGCGACCGGTCGGCCGAGTTCGCGGCCCGGATGACCGGGCAGCCCTACGACGGCGGCGGCATCGCCGTCACCATGGCCGCGACGCGGGAGGCCACCGACGCCCAGCTCCGGGCCCTCCTGCAGGCGCGGGTCGCCGAGATGCGCGCGCAGGGCACCACCACCGTCGAGATCAAGAGCGGCTACGGCCTCGACGTCGAGCACGAGGTCCGCGCACTGCGCCTGGCCCGGGAGGTCACCACCGAGACCACCTTCCTCGGCGCCCACGTCGTGCCGCCGGACGCCCGCGGCGAGGGCGGGCGGGAGGCCTACCTCGACCTGGTCTGCGGCGAGATGCTCGCGGCCTGCGCGCCGCACGCCCGCTGGGTCGACGTCTTCTGCGAGCCGGCCAGCAGGTATGCCTTCGACGGCGAGGAGTCGCGGCGCGTCCTCGAGGCGGGCCGGGCGGCGGGGCTCGAGCTGCGGGTGCACGGCAACCAGCTGTCCGAGGGCCCGGGCGTGCAGCTGGCGGTCGAGCTCGGTGCGGCCAGCGTGGACCACTGCACCTTCCTCACCGACGCCGACGTCGACGCCCTGGCCGGCAGCGGCACGGTCGCGACCCTGCTGCCCGGCGTCGAGTTCTCGACGCGCCAGCCCTATCCCGACGCGCGTCGCCTCATCGACGCCGGCGTCGACGTCGCCCTCGCCAGCGACTGCAACCCCGGGACGTGCAGCTCCTCGTCGATGCCGCTGATGATCGCGCTGGCGGTCCGGGAGATGGGCATGACCCCCGCGGAGGCGCTGCGCGCAGCCACCGTCGGCGGTGCGCGCGCCCTGCGCCGCGACGACGTCGGGCAGGTGCGCGTGGGCCGCCGCGCCGACCTGGCGGTGGTCGCCGCCCCCAGCGTCCTGCACATCCCCTACCGCGTGGGGGTGCCGATCGTGCGGGCGCTGGAGATCTGAGCCGTCCGCCCGTGGGTGGACCCGGCCACGACCCCGGTATGACGCGCGGCCCCGCCCCGAGCACCTAGGCTCCCATGGATGAGCGACACGCTGCAGGCCGCCCGGGAGCAGGCGGCCGACCTGGCGCGCGGCCTGCGCTCCCGCGCGTGGCTGCCGGACGCGGCCGTGGTGGCGGCCTTCCTGCTGCTCTACCTCGTCACCGGCGTCGGCTGGGACGGGCCGGGGCGCACCGTCGTCAGCCTGCTGCAGATCGTGCCCCTCTTCTGGCGGCGCCGGCACCCCATGACGGTGGCCGCCGTCGTCGCGGCCGGCTGCCTGCTGCAGCTGCTGCTCAGCGACGGCCCGATGCCCACCAACATCGCGGTCCTCGTCGTGGTCTACAGCGCTGCCGCCTTCGGCAGCCGGCGGACCGCCCGGGCGGTCCTCGCCCTGGCCGTGGCCGGCGCCCTGCTCGGGGCCCTGCGCTGGTCCGCCTACTTCGGGCTCGGCTCCTACATCGGCATCGTCACGGTGCAGACGGTCTTCATGGTCTGCTTCGTCGGCGTCGCCTGGGCGCTGGGGGACGTCATGCGGCGTCGCCGCGAGGTGGTGGCGCGGCTCCAGGAGCAGAACCGGGCCCTCGCCCGCGACCAGGCCCAGCGCTCCCGGCTCGCCGCCCAGGACGAGCGCGCCAGCATCGCGCGGGAGATGCACGACGTGGTCGCCCACTCCCTCGCCGTGGTCGTGGTCCAGGCCGACGGCGGGCTGTATGCCGCGCGCCAGGCGCTGGCGAAGGAGCCGGGCATGGCCGCGGACCGGGCGGCGCTGGAGCGGGCGGCCGGGACGCTGGAGACCCTCGCGGAGACGGCGCGGACCTCGCTGGCGGACACCCGGCGGCTCGTGGGGGTGCTCCGGGACACCGGCAGCGGCGCGGAGTACGCGCCCCTGGAGGGGGTGGGGCACCTGGAGGAGCTCGTCGAGCGGGTCCGCGGGTCGGGCGTCGACGTGGAGGCGCACGTCCGCGGGGAGGTCGCCGACCTGCCCCGCGACGTGGACCTGGCCGCCTACCGGGTGGTGCAGGAGGCCCTGACCAACGCCATGAAGCACGCGGGGCCGGGCGCCTCGGTCGACGTCGACCTGCTGCGCACGCCCGAGGTGCTGCTCGTGCGGGTCACCGACGACGGCGACGGGGCTACCCAGGGTGACCACGACGGCGAGGGCAACGGTCTCATCGGCATGCGCGAGCGGGTCGAGGTCCTCGGGGGCAGCGTGAGCGCCGGGCCACGGACCCGACGGGGCTGGGAGGTCGTGGCCACCCTGCCGGTCGTGCGCGCCTCCGCCGAGGCGGGCCCACCGCGCGACCGGTCGGACGGCGCCGAGCCGGCGGCACGGCATACCTCAGGAGGGACCCGATGACCCCGATCCGCCTCTTCCTCGTCGACGACCAGGCGCTCGTGCGTGCCGGGTTCCGGATGGTGCTCGACGCCCAGGACGACATGACCGTGGTCGGCGAGGCCGGCGACGGGTCCGCCGCGCTGGACGCGATCGCCGAGACCCGCCCCCACGTCGTGCTCATGGACATCCGGATGCCCCGCATGGACGGGGTCGAGGCCACCCGCCGGCTGCTGCGCGACCCCGGACCGCTGGAGCCGCCCAAGGTGCTGGTGCTGACGACCTTCGACCTCGACGACTACGTCTTCGCCGCGCTGCGGGCGGGCGCCTCCGGCTTCCTGCTCAAGGACGCGGGTCCGGAAGAGCTGCTGGCCGCGATCCGGGCCGTGCGCGCCGGGGACGCGGCGATGGCGCCCTCGACGACGCGGCGGCTGCTGGAACGCTTCGTGCCGGAGCTTCCCGATGCCGGGGCCGAGAGCACCCGGGCCGCCGGCAGGCGTGCCGCCGTGGCGCGGCTGGAACCGCTGACCGAGCGGGAGCGCGAGGTGCTCGAGGCGGTCGGTCGGGGCCTGACGAACGGTGAGATCGCCGCGGAGCTCTTCCTGGCCGAGGCGACCGTCAAGACCCACATCGGCCGGGTCCTCGCCAAGCTCGACCTGCGCGACCGCGTGCAGATGGTCATCACCGCCTACCAGACCGGCCTCGTCGGCCGGCCGGAGTAGGTCCGCCCGAGCGACGGGCGGGCCGCCCGCCGCCGGGTCGGGCCGGCCCACGTCATACCCGGGGTGGACCCGCGCAGCCGCAGGTCACGACCGGTGGATGATGTCGCGAGCGGTGGCCGGTCCCTAGCGTCCTGGGTATGACGACCACGACACCTCAGCACGGCCGGACCGGCACGACCCGGCAGGGCAGCACCCTGGCCGCGAGCGCCTTCGACCTCACCAAGACCTACGGCCGCGGCGAGGCCGCGGTCACCGCCCTCGACGGCGTGTCCGTCGGGATCGAGGCGGGCAGGTTCACCGCGATCATGGGGCCCAGCGGCTCGGGCAAGTCGACCCTCATGCACCTGCTGGCCGGCCTCGACACCCCGACCAGCGGGCGGAGCTACCTCGGGGAGCACGAGCTCACCTCGCTGTCCGACGCCCAGCTCACCCGGCTGCGCCGGCGCTCCGTCGGCTTCGTCTTCCAGGCCTTCAACCTGCTGCCGACGCTGACCGCGCGGCAGAACATCCGCCTCCCGCTCGACCTGGCCGGCCGCTCTGTCGACGCCGGCTGGGAGGGCACGGTGGTCGAGGCCCTGGGCCTGGGTGGCCGCCTGGACCACCGCCCCGGCGAGCTCTCCGGTGGCCAGCAGCAGCGGGTCGCCCTGGCCCGTGCCCTGGTGACCCGGCCGGAGGTGATCTTCGCCGACGAGCCGACGGGCGCCCTGGACAGCACGACCGGCGCGGAGGTCCTCGCCCTGCTGCGCCGGTCGGTCGACGAGTGGCACCAGACGGTGGTCATGGTGACCCACGACCCGAACGCCGCGGCGGTCGCCGACCGGGTGCTGCTGCTCGCCGACGGCGGGATCGCCGGGGAGATCCTCGACCCGGACGCCGACACCGTGCTGGCCGGGATCCGCGACCTCGGGAAGGTCGCCTGATGGCGGCCCGGTGGATGGCCGCCGGGCTGGCCTCCCGCGGCCGGCGGCTGGCCTCGGCGGCGGTGGCGATCCTCATCGGGGTCGGCTTCCTCACCACCAGCCTGGTGGTCGTCTCGACCGCCCAGGCCGGGCTCGAGGACGCGGTGGCCGGTGGGCTGCGCGACGCCGACCTGGTCGTGACCGGGGCGGACGACACGTGGCTGGCGACCGACGACGTGGACCGGGTGGCCGGGACGCCAGGGGTGGACCGGGTCGTCGCGGACGCGACGGTGGGCGTCGACCACGGCAGCAGCTTCCTCGCCGCGACCTCGGTGCCGGCCGGGGGGATGACCCTGCTCGAGGGCCGGATGCCGACGGGTGCCGACGAGGCGACCGTCAACCAGGCCCTCGCCGGCCAGGTCGCGGTCGGGGACGAGCTCACGCTCGCCACGCGCACCGTGGACGGCGCGGTCGGTGACCCGTTGACGCTCACCGTGGTCGGGGTGGTGGACCCGGGGGAGGTGCACACGCTCAGCTACACCGAGGGGTTCCTCACCACCGACGCCACGCTGCGCGAGCTGGACCCCGGGGTGTCCTACGAGTCCGCGCAGGTCACGGTGGCCGGGACGGCGACCGTCGACGAGGTGCGCGAGGCGCTGGCCGAGGCGGTGCCGGGGGCCGCGCTCCGGACCGGGCCGGAGGCCGCCGCGGACCGGGTCGCCGGTCTGACCGGTCAGACCTTCGTGCTCGGGTCGGTCCTGCTCGGCTTCGGTGCGGTGTCGCTGGCCACGGCGGCCATCGTCATCGCCAACACCTTCACCATCACCCTGGCCCAGCGGACCGGGGAGCTCGCGCTGCTGCGCTGCGTCGGAGCCACCCGCGGTCAGGTGCGCCGCTCAGTGCTCCTGGAGGCGCTGGTCCTCGGGACGGCGGCCTCGGTGGTCGGGGTGGGCGCCGGGCTCGGGGTCGCCCAGCTGCTGCTGGGCCTGGCCCGCGGGGCCGATCTCGGCATCCCGCTGGGCACCGGTCTCGAGGTCGGGTGGCTCAGCCTGGTGGTGCCGGTGCTCGTGGGACTGGCGATCACCCTGCTGGCCTCCTGGTGGCCTGCGGGACGGGCCACCCGGGTGTCGCCGCTGGCCGCGCTGCGGCCGGCCGGGGAGCCAGCCGCCACCTCCCGGGTGAGCCGGGTGCGGGTGCTGCTCGCGCTGCTCCTCGTCGCCGGGGGCACCGGTCTCATGGTGCTCGCGGCCCTCCTGCGGCAGGTGCTGCTCGGCGTCGCCGGCGGCCTGGTCTCCTTCGTCGGCGTGCTGCTGGCGGCGGTGGTGCTCGTGCCCGCGCTCGTGCGTCTGCTCGGCCTGGCCGCACGTCCGGCCGGTGTGCCCGGCCGCCTCGCGGTCAGCGGGGCCGTGCGCAACCCGGGCCGGGCAGCCGCCACCAGCGCCGCTCTGCTCGTCGGGGTCACGCTCATCACCATGACCTCGGTGGGCGCCGCCTCGGGCGAGCGCACCGCGCTCGGCGAGATCGACCAGGCGTTCGCCGTCGACCTGGTGGCCCAGACCGAGCCGGGGCTGGAGGGGGACGTGCCCGTGCCCACGGCCGTCGAGCCAGGACTGGTCGACCGGCTGTCCGCGGTGGACGGCGTCGCCGCCGCGGAGGTGGTGCAGACGGCATACCTCGACGTGGGCGCCATGGAGGGCGTCCCGGCCGCGGCCCTCGCCCCGGCCACGGCGCAGCAGGTCCTGCGCAGCGAGGAGCTCGTCGCCGCCCTGGCACCGGGCACCGTGGGCCTCGGGTCCTACGACCGGGTCGCCTACGGCGTCGAGGCCGGCGACACCCTGACGGTCGGCGGACCGGGCGGGAGCCGGGACCTCACGGTCGTCGAGCTCGGCCTGGGTGCCGCCGGGCTGGCGCTGCAGCCCGAGGACCTGCAGTCGTTGTCCGGAGGCGGGGCGAACCTGCAGCCGGGTGCGGTCCTGCTCCGGCTGGACGACGACGCGGACGTCGGCGACACGATGACCGCCGTCGGCGAGGTCGCCGAGGACGGCGGCATGACCGTCCAGGGGGCTGCCGCCGAGCGCGCGCTCGTCGCCCAGGTGCTGGACGTCATGGTGCTCGTCGCCACCGCCCTGCTGGGGGTGGCGGTCCTCATCGCGGTCGTCGGGATCGCGAACACCCTGTCGCTGTCGGTCATCGAGCGGCACCGCGAGCACGCCCTCCTGCGCGGGCTCGGGCTCACCCGTGGCCAGATGCGCGCGATGCTGCTCACCGAAGGGGTGCTGCTGGCGCTGGTCAGCGCCGGGCTCGGCCTCGCGCTCGGGATCGGGTATGCCGCGCTCGGCGTCCAGACGATCCTCCCGGCGGGCACCCCGCTGGCGCTGGCGGTGCCCTGGGCCCGTGTCGGCGTCATCGTGGGCGTGGCCCTGCTGGCCGGGGTCCTGGCCAGCGTGCTGCCGGCCCGGCGGGCGGCCCGGGTGAGCCCCGCGGAGGGGTTGGCCGCGGCGTAGTCCGGTCGGGGGCGGTGCAGGGACTCACCGCCCCCGACCAGGGTCTCCCCGCGTGGCGGGTGGCAGGCCCTCACGGGCCGGCCGGGCAGGGACTCCCGGCCGGCCCGACGCCCCTCGGGGTGCGCGACTGCAGCGGATATGTCGCCCGCCAGGGCGATTCCACGACATACCCGGTGCAGTCGCGCCCTCCCGGGCCGGGGGAGGACCGGGCCGAGGGCACCGTCGGGACGGGTGTCGCATCGGCCTTCACGCATTCCATCGGACACTGGCGCGTGGACGTCGGCACCGCTACGCTCGCTGCACCTCATCCGTGGGAGGCGCACATGACTCGAGTTTCGTACGGCACGTCATCGATCCCCGCCCTGGCTCTGCTGGTCATCCTGGCTGGTTGCGGCGAGAGTGATGACGTCGGAGGTGAGGGCGAGTCCGCGAATGTGGCGGCGCCAACCGAGGACGCCGAGTCCGAAGAGGAGTCGTCGGAGGGCGCTGTCACCGATGAAGCGAACGACGGCTCCGAGTCCGCCGTCGAGGTGAGTGCTGCCGTCGACATGGACACGCCGCCGGAGCCGGACGGTGACGCGTCGGCTGACGACCATCCAGGATTCGAAGGGGCGTTCCGCAGCGGCCACCAGGCAGGGCTCTACGGTCGGGAGGACTACTACGACCCGAGGACCGTGAGCGAGCAGGGCTCGTTCGCCGGGGTGGAGGCGGAGCAGGCCTACAGAGCAGGCTTCGCACTGGGCCTTCACGAATACCAGACACAACTGGACGCCCAGGAGTCAGAGGCCGAGGCCGCTGAGGAGGAGCGGCTGGCGAACTACCCGGTGGGGGAGGTCCTGGAGGGGTGGGACCCGCGGGTCGCGGTGAGCGACTTCTGGGAGCTGGGAGAGGTCCAGACGTGCGACGTGGCGTCGCTGCAGAACCCGTGCCTGGACACCTGGTACACCTCGGGGAACACCGAGGTCATCGCCGTGGGCAGGTTGCCAGGGGCTCCTGGTCCAGAACCCAACGGCGCTCTCCGACTCACGGGCACCGCCAGCGGCTTCGAGATCCTGGAGTCATGGGAGGCGGATGACTCGTCGGCCCCACTACCGGAATGGGCGACCCCACCCAGCTGAGAAGTCCGTCAGTTGCCGGCCCTCCTCCGACTGCCCGTAGAGACGTACGCCGGAAACCCTTCGCCCGTCACCATGGCGACCGCTCCGAGCAGCACGCAGTCAGCTCAGCCGTTGGCGCAACCCGCTGGCGCGGACGACCCGTCGCCGGACGGCGGCGCGCACCTCCTCCTCGGACCCGACCACCCGCACCTGCCGCTCGGCGCGGGTCACGGCGGTGTAGAACAGCTCCCGCGTCAGCAGCGGGCTGTCGAGCTCGGGGAGCAGCACGGTGACCTCCCGGGCCTGGCTGCCCTGCGCCTTGTGGATCGTCATCGCGTGCATGGTCTCGACGTCACCGAGGCGGGAGGGGGCATACCTGGTGCGTCCCCCCGTGCCGTCGATCACCGCCATCCGCACCGGGACCCCGGCGGGCGTCTGCGAGGCCACGACCACGCCGGTGTCGCCGTTGAGGACGCCGGTGGCGTAGTCGTTGGCGGTGACGAGCAGCGGCCGGCCGAGGTACATCGGCTCGTAGAAGCTCAGCCCGGTCTCCTCGGCCATCCACGTCTCGATGAGGTGGTTCCACCGGCGCACGCCGCGCTCACCCTCCCGGTGGGCGCAGAGCAGGCGGTGGCGGTGCAGCGCCGCGAGGGTGGCGTCGTCGTCGCCCGTCCGGGCGGCCCGCAGGATGTCGAGGGCCTGCCCGGTGAGGATCCCCCTCAGGTATGCCTCCGGCTCGGACCCGCTCTCCCAGCGCACCTCCTCGCTGCCCGCCGAGAGCGCATCCACCACGGCGTCCGCGTCACCGACCCGCAGCGCGTGGGCGAGCGCGCCGATGGTCTCCCCGAAGCGGTGGACCGTGCGCAGCCGGGCGAGGGCGAGGGGAGCCGGCCGCCGCGCCTCGGCGGGGCCGTCCTGGCGGGCAGAGGTCTCGGGCGCGTCGTGCCCGGCTGTGTCCCGCGCGGCGGCGCTGCCCTCGGCTGTGTCCCGCCCGGCGGCGTCGCGCTCGGGGACGGCGGCCACCAGGTCGGCCAGCACCGCGCCGGCCTCGACCGAGACGAGCTGGTCGGCGTCCCCGACGAGGACGAGGCGGGCGGTGGGGCGCAGCGCCTCGAGCAGCCGGGCCATCTGGGTGAGCGAGACCATCGAGGCCTCGTCGACGAGCACGACGTCGTGGGGGAGGCGGTTGCCGCGGTGGTGGCGGAAGCGGCTGCGGGACCCGGGTCGCCACCCCAGCAGCCGGTGCAGGGTGCGCGGCTCGACCTCACGCAGCCGGTCGACGACCGCCATCCCCGACGACGCCGGCGAGCGTGCCTCGATGTCGTCCAGCGCCCGGTCCACCGCGGCCTTGACCCGGGCGGCGGCCTTGCCGGTCGGCGCGGCCAGCCCGACCCGGGGCGGCCGCTCGCCGGCGGCGGCGGCCTGCTCGGCCAGCAGGGTCAGGACGCCCGCCACGGTCGTCGTCTTGCCGGTGCCCGGGCCGCCGGTGATGACGCCGGTCCGCGACCGCACCACCACCTCGGCCGCCGCGCGCTGCTCGGCGTACCCCTCCCCCGGGAAGATCCGGGCCAGCCCGGCGCTCAGCACCTCCTCGTCGACCTCGGGAGGGCCGAGCGCGGCCCGCGCCCGCAGGTCGGCCGCCACCTGCACCTCCTGGTGGTGGTAGCGCTGGAGGTAGACGAGCCCGCTGGCCTCCTCGACGACCAGCCCGCCCTCGGCGGCGAGCCGGCTGCCGGAGACGAGCGCGGTCCACCCCGCCGGGTCCGGCCACGGCAGGTCGGGGAGCGCCTGCGCCCCCTGGGTCGCGAGCACCGCGAGGTCGACGGCCACCGACCCCGAGCGCACCGCCCGGGTCGCCACCGCCGCGGCGAGGACGACGTCGGCGTCCTTCTCCCCGGCGGCCCGGGCCAGCCCGGTGGCCACGTGCACGTCGGCGGCGGTGAGCAGGCCGGCCTCGTTGAACGCGCCCAGCGCCGACCCGCTGGTCACGGTCAGGGCCAGGCGCCGGTCGTGCTCGTCGACCCGCTCGAAGAGGTCCAGCACGGCCGCACCGGCCTCGACGTCCGCACGGGCTCCGGCCGCGGTGCCGGCGACGACTCCGGTGGCGACGGTGTCGTCCGTGCTGGTGGTGTGGTCCGGCGGCCCGCTCACGCGACCACCCCCGTCGTCCGGTCCGCCCCGTCGAGCAGGTCGGAGACGCCGACGACCAGCGCCACCGGCGGCCGCCACGAGAAGACGCCGCACGGCATACCGTCGACGACCGGGGTGTCCGGGCCGCACATCCCGCGCAGGTAGAGGTAGAGCACCCCGCCGAGGTGCTGCTCCGGGTCGTAGCCGGGCAACCTCCAGCGCAGGAAGCGGTGGGCGACGACGGCGTAGAGCAGCGCCTGCAGGGGGTAGGAGGAGTGCCCCATGGCCTCCGCCAACCGCTCCGGTCGGTAGTCCGCCGCGGTCAACGGCTCCTCCGGGCTTCCCAGCCAGTTGGTCTTGTAGTCGACGACGAGGAAGGAGTCGCCACCGGTGGACCGCACTCTCAGCACGACGTCGACCGACCCGGTGAGGTAGCCGCGCAGCTGCTGACCCGCGAGGTCCGGGGCCGCCTCGAGCACCTCGGCCCACCCGCGCACCGGGTCCCCCGGGGGGAGGTGGGCCCGCAGCAGCGGCACCAGGTCACCGAGCACGGCCGCGCCGTCGCCGGCGCGGCCACGACGCAGGTCGCCGCCGCCCAGCGGCAGCTCGAAGTCGAGCTCGCACAGACGGTCCGAGCTCCCGACCTCGCGCAGCGTGGTGCCTCCGGCCAGCGGCCCCAGCGGCGTCCGGCAGACGGCGACCAGGGCGTCGACGAGGAGGTCCTCGCCGCCCTCGCCCAGGTCCACCGGCCACTGGACGCGCTGCTCGTGCAGATGGGTGCGCAGCTCACCGGCCAGGTCCTCGGCCCCGGGGTCGGCGTGCTCCAGCACCGCGTGCACGAGGGAGCCGAAGGTCGCGCCGACCGGGAGCTCGGCCATGGGTGAGAGCACCCCGGCGCCGGGTGCGGGCACCACCTCGCCCAGGCCGGGCAGGGCGGGGACGCTGTCGGCCACCGGGTCCGGTCCGCCGGGCTCGTCCTCGCGGCCGGTGAGACCGACCTCCGGCTCGGTGGTGACCCCCGCGGCGGTGTCGAGGCTGGTCTCCGACGGCGTGGACAGCGCGGTGTACGACGTGCGCCGCCAGTCGTGGTCGACCCGGCGGGTCCATCGCGCGACCGCCAGCTCGGGCGCCTCCGGCGACGGCGCCGGGACGACGTCGCTCGCGTGGTCCGCCCGCTCGAGGGTGAAGGCCCCCTCCTCGGCCCACCGGGCCAGCCGCTGCGTCGCGGCGTCGTCCTGGCGCTGCACCCGCACCTGGTGCGGCACCTCACCCTCACCGGGCTCGCGCCCGAAGAGCACCCGGTGCAGTCCCGAGCTGCTGGCGTTGTTGACCGGCGCCCACCAGGTCACCACCTGGCTCTGCGCCCGGGTGAGGGCGACGTAGAGCAGCCGCAGCGACTCCCCGGCGTCCTCGTCCTTGTGCCGTCGCACGGCCTCCGACCAGCCCGGGTTGGCGCGGTGGTCTCCCCCCACGTCGAGGCAGCGGGTGCGCTCCGGCGGCTCGTCGTGGAAGAGCGGGATGGCGGGGGAGTCGCTGACCCACCGGTCGCCGAGCGAGGGCAGGTAGACGACGGGGTACTGCAGGCCCTTGCTGCCGTGGATGGTCGCCAGCTGCACCGCGGCGGCGTCGCTGTCGAGGCGGCGGGTCCGGGCGCCGGCGCTCTGCGGGGAGTCCTCGGCCATCCCGGCGCGCAGCCACTCCAGCAGCGCCACCAGGCCGAGCTGGTCGCGCCGGGCCGTCTCGTGCAGCAGCTGGGCGACGTGCCGCAGGTCGGTGAGCGTGCGCTCGCCGCCCACCTGGGCCAGCACCCGTCCGGGCAGGCCACGGGCGGTGAGCAGCTCGAGGACCGCGGCGATGCCCTGCCGGGCGTAGAGGCCGGCCAGCTCCCGGCAGGTGAGGGCCAGCTCGTCCTCGAGCTCGTCGTCCTGCCGCTCGCCGCGGTCGCCGACCCGGGCGACGGCATACCCGAGCAGGTCGGTGAGCGCGGCCGCCCGGGTCAGCACCGGGCGGTGCGGCGCGGCCATCGCCTCGAGCAGCGCCAGCCACTCGTGCGCCGCGCGGCTGTGCAGGACGGTGGAGCCCCCGGTGCTCACCGCGGGGATCCCGAGCTCGCGCAGCGCGCGCTGCGCCTCGTGCAGGTCCTTGGCGCGGTGCGCCAGCACGGCGACGTCGCGGGCCTGGACGGGTCGCCCGTCGAAGGTGGCGCCGGAGGCCAGCAGCGCGGCGACGTCGTGCGCGAGGTCGCGCGCGATCCAGGGGCGGACGGTCGGCATCCGGGTGTCGCCACCGAGGTGGTCACGCAGGAGCACCTGTCGCAGCCGCACCGGCGCGGTGCTGGGGGCGTGATGCAGCCGCGGCCCGTCCCGGTGCGCCGTGACGGGGTGCACGACGATCTGCTCGTCACCGAGCCGGGCCCCGGAGAGCATGGCGCCGAGTGCCGCCACCACGCCCGGGTCGGAGCGGTAGTTGCGCAGGAGGGTGCGCCGCTCGTCCGCCGTGCCCGCGGCCGTGAGGTAGGTCGGGACGTCGCCGCCCCGGAAGGCGTAGATCGCCTGCTTCGGGTCGCCGATGAGCACCATCGCGTGGGCGTGGCCGGAGAAGGCCCTGTCGAGCACCGACCACTGGACGGGATCGGTGTCCTGGAACTCGTCGACGAGCACGACCCGCCAGCGCTGGCGCATGCGTGCCCGCGCGGGCGAGTGCTCGCCCTCCAGCGCCTCGGCGAGCTGGGTGAGCAGGTCGTTGTAGTGCAGGACCTGCAGCCGCTGCTTGCGCAGGTCGAGCTCCTCGCGCACCGCCCGCGCGAAGCGGACCCGCCGGTCGGGCACCGAGCGCGGCTCGGCGGCGGTGGGGCGCAGCTCGGCGTGGACGTCGTCGACGACGGTGCGGGCGATCTGCAGCGCCTCGCGGCGGGTGAAGAAGGGCTCGTCGTCGCGCAGCGCGAAGGCACGCAGGTAGAGGTCGTCGACGACCTCGACGAGCAGCCGGTCGAGGTCCTCCACGAGCTCGGCGTCGGCGTCCGCCGTCCCCGCGACGCCGAGGCTGCGCAGCACCTGCTGGCAGAACTGGTGCGTGGTGGCGATGGTGGCGGCGTCGATGTCGGAGAGCGCGGTCCGCAGCCGTCGACGGCGGACCTCCCGCTCCTGCTCGTCCGCGTCGAGCAGGAGCGTGACCAGGTCGTCGCCCCCGCCCTCGGCCGGGGGGTCGGCCAGCGCGCGCTCCGCCGCGACGAGCTGCTCGCGCACCCGGGCCCGCAGCTCCTGGCTCGCGGCCCGGCCGAAGGTCACGACGAGCATCTCCGGGAGGGTCACGACGCCCTCCGCGACGTAGCGGGTCACCAGTGCCGCGATGGTCCACGTCTTGCCGGTCCCCGCACTGGCCTCCAGCAGGATGGTGCCGGTGGGCAACGGGTCGGTGATCGAGAAGGGGGTCGGTGCGTTCACAGCCGCTCCTTGCGCTCGGCACCGTCGGTGAGCACCGGGCCCCACACCCGTAGCGCCAGCTGCCCCAGCCGGTGCCCCACGCCCGGGGTCCACCGCTCGTCGTCCCGGGGCACCCCCAGGATGTCGCGCAGGGGCACCCCGTCGCCGTGGACGTAGGCGTGGCTCGGGTCGTCCTGCTCCTTGGGGAAGGCCGTCTCGAAGGTGTCGTCGGTGCGCCACTCGCGCACCGCGTCGAGGGTCGCGGCCTGCGCGTCACCCGGGCCCCGCAGGTATGCCTCCGCCCAGGTCAGAGCGGTCCGTGGAGGAAGCGGGAGCGGCTCCACGAGGCCGCGGGAGCGCAGGTCGACGAGCTGGTCCAGCAGCTCGAGGGCGCGGCCGGGGTCGTGCGGCCCGTGGGTGAGGTGCACCCCGCCCGGACGGCGCCCGCGCTTCTGGGCCCCGAGCAGGTGGCTGGTCGCCTCCGGGCCGAGCGCGGCGGCGAGGACCAGGGAGGTGATCCAGGAGCGCAGCCGCTGCTTGGCCCGCACCGTGGAGTAGGTCGCGGTGACCACGCGGGTGCCGACCAGCCCGGTGAGGGTGCCGGTCAGCCGGGTGCCGCTGGGCAGCACGAGGTCGACGTCGAGGGTCTCCCGCTCCAGCGGCAGCCCCCAGCCGCCCCGCCCGGCCGTGCGCCACGTGGCCTCGGCCACGATCTGGGCCTGCTCGGTGATCTCCCGGAGGACGCCGGCACCGAGCGCCCGGGGCGGCAGCTCGCCGCGCCAGAGCTCGGCGTCGACGGTCGCCCCGGGGTCGCGCCCGGCCAGCACCGCCTGCAGCACCCGGTCGCCGACCGCCCACTTCTGCAGCCCGCCCAGGTCGATGGGGATGCCCTCGCCCTGCTCCTCGGGCACCTCGGGGAGCACGAGCCCCAGCCGGTCGCGCAGGTAGGCGCGCGCCGGGTGGTCGAAGAAGCGCAGCAGCGCGTCCAGCTCGACCGTGTCACCGGGCAGCGGCTCCAGGGCCGGGTCCACGGGCCGGGGTCGGGGCGCCCGGTGCGAGACGGCGGCCCGGCCGCCGGCCAGTGCCGCCGGGTCGTAGCTGAACGGCCCGCCGCCGGGCAGCAGCGCCGGGGCACCCGGACGCGCCGCACCGAGGTTGCGCGGGTCGAAGGGCTGCAGCGGGTGGTGGGCGAGCACGCGGAGCACCCCCGGGGAGGAGGGGTCCGCGGTCCGCCGGACGGCGTCGAGCAGCTCGCCCAGCGGCACCGCGGGTGGGCGTGGTGCCCCCGTGTGCTCGTCGAAGCCGGTGTAGGTGATGACGAGGGCGTCGCCGGCCGCCATGACCGCGTCGAGCAGCAGCTGACGGTCCTCGCTGCGCGGGTCGCGCTCCCCGGTGACCGGGCGTCGTGCCGTGGCGTCGTCACCGTCCGGGGCGGTGGTGCGGGGGAAGACGCCGTCGTCGAGGCCGACCAGGGCGACCACCCGGTGCGGGACCGAGCGCATGGGCACCATGGTGCAGACGGTGAGCGTGCCCGTGCGGAAGTTGGACCGGGTGGCCCGCCCGGCCGCGTGCTCGTCCAGCAGCGCGTGCACGTCGGAGAGGGACAGGGACAGCCCCGGCCCGTCGCCGGAGCGGGGGCCGGCGTGCGCCCCGACGAGGTCGAGCTCGCGGCGCAGCTGGGTGACCTGCCACGCCTCCGACGGGGCGACGTCGGCCAGCCCGAGGACGCCGTCGGTGAGCGTCTTGACCCACTCGCCGACCGTGTCGGCACGGCGCAGGGCGCGCAGGGTGGCACCCAGCCGGGCGACCAGCTCGGCCATCCGTCCGGCCAGGTCGAGGTCGGCGCTGTCGAGGTCGTCGAGGCCGAGGGTCGTGCCGAGGTGGTCGAGCTCCTCGCCGTCGACGGCGGCGCCGACGAGCACCCGGGCGAGCCCGGACTCCCAGGTGTTCTGGCTCAGCCCGGGCAGGGCGTAGTCCCCGCGGTGGGCGTCGTCCAGACCCCACCGGATCGCGACCGCCCCCACCCAGTCACCGATCCGCTCGAGGTCGTCGTCGTCCAGCCCGAAGCGGCGACGCACCGCCGCGCTGCGGGCGAGGTCGAGCACCTCGCCCGCGCCCAACCGGCCCCCCGCGAGCCCGACCAGCCCGGCGGCCAGCGCCAGCAGCGGGTTGGCCACGGTCGGGGAGCGGTCCGCCAGCCGGACCCGCAGCGTGTGCGCGGGGTGGGTGGCGGGCACCGCCCCGCCGGGGCCGGTCTCGCGCACCACCTCGCCCAGCCCGAAACCGGCGTGGACGAGGGGTGCGTAGGTGTCGATGTCCGGGCACATGACGAGGATGTCGCGCGGCTCCAGGGTGGGGTCGTGCTCCAGCAGATCGGTGAGCACGTCACGCAGGACCTCGACCTGCCGCGACCGCCCGTGGCACGCGTGCACCTGGATGCTGCGGTCCGCGGCGGGGACGTGCCGGGCGGCCCGCTCGGCGTCCGTGGGGACGTGGTCGGCCTCGAGGTCGGCCTGGAGCAGCTGCAGGATCGAGGGGGTGGAGGGGGTGCGGGTCTCGACGTGAGCGGGCCCGGCGCCCGCCGGGGCGGTCCGCGGGTGCCTCTCACCGGGGGTGTGCGGGGCCAGCGCCAGGGTGCGCTGCAGCTCGCGGGCGTCCCGCCCGAGGCTGGCGAGCAGCGGGTGCTCGACGAGCAGGGCGCTGGTGTCCTCCTCGCGCGGGACCGGCCCGCCAGGGGCGGTGCCCGCCAGGGCGTCCCAGGCCGCCGGGGAGGCCTGCGGCAGCCACAGGTGGACGTCGCGGCGCTGCGCGATCGCCGCGATGACCTCGACCTCGCTGCGCGCGATGCGGGTGTGCCCGAAGAGCGAGAGCCGGCCGGGCAGGTCGAGCTGCGGGACGCCGGCCGCGCCGTCCTCGGTCAGGTCCTCCGGGGCCGCGCGCAGCGCCCTGACCACCCGGTCGTGACGCACGTCCGGTGGCTCGGCGTCCACCCGGCGCAGCACCTCCCGCCACAGCGGTGGCTGCCAGGCGAGGTCCGGGTCGACCCGACCGCCGATCCCGTCGCCGTCTCCATCACCCCGCCAGTCGGTGAGCATCGCCGGACGGGAGGAGGCGTAGGCGGCGAACAGGCCCGCGAGGCGGCGCGCCACGGCATACCGTCGACCGCGGCGCAGCCGGGCGGCCGGCTCCGTGAGGCCGTGACCCAGGTGGGTGGCGAGGGTGCCCGCCCACTCCTCGTCGAGGCTGGCGTCGATCGACTCCAGCACCGGCCAGACGAGGCGGTCCGGGTGCCACGGGTCGTCGCGCTCGATGCCCAGGACCATCGAGACCAGCGAGTGGGGGTGGAGGAAGCGGACCCCGGCACACACCCCGTCGTGCCCCGACGGCCCGGCTCCGAGCGTGTGCGAGAGCCGCTGCGCCAGCCAACGCTCCACCCCCTTGGCGGGGACGGCCACCACCTCCTCCGCGAAGGGGTCGGGCAGCGGCGTCGCCAGCAGGTCGGCCAGGCCCTCCGCGAGGGCCGCCGTGCTGGTGTCGCGATGCACGAACAGGGTCACGGCGCCGACCCTATCCACGCCGACCGACGGACCCGGGGCCCCGGTCCGGTGGCCCTCGCGCGCCCCTCCCCGCAGACTGGGCCCATGTCGACTCCTGACGTCATCACCCTGCCCCGACCGGACGGCGACCTGCCGGTGCACCGCTTCCGCCCCACCGAGCCCTCCGGCGCCGGCATCGTCCTCGTGCAGGAGATCTTCGGCGTCTCCTCCTACGTGCGCGACCGGGCGAGGGGCCTCGCCGAGCAGGGGTACGAGGTGCACGTCCCCGAGCTCTACTGGCGGATCCCGGACCACGAGGTCGACGAGGGGGGCGAGGGGATGCTGGAGCGGGGCATGGAGCTCATGGCCGCGACCGACTGGGACGACGCGGTCGGGGACACCCTGGCCACGGTGGAGCACCTGCGCGGCGAGCTCTCGGGACGGGTCGGTCTGGTCGGGTTCTGCTACGGCGGCGGGGTCGCCTTCGCGACCGCCGCGCGGACCGAGGTCGACGCCCTGGTGTCCTACTACGGGTCCGCGCTGCCGCAGCTGCTGGAGCTCGCGCCCCAGGTCACCGCTCCGAGCCTGCACCACTGGGGCACCGAGGACGCGTTCATCCCCCGGGCCACGGTCGAAGAGATCGAGCGCGCCCTGGACCGCGACGGGGTGGAGTTCGTGTGGCACGAGGGCGCCGGCCACGCCTTCGACAACCCGCACCCCGCCTTCCACCACTCGGAGGCCTCGGCGGCGGCGTGGCCGCGCACCCTGGCGTTCCTCGCCGCCCACCTGCGGGGCTGACGGGCCGGGCCCCGACCGACGAGGGTCGGCCGGGGTGGATCTCGCCCGGACGGCTCTTGTCAGGGCGCCGGGCTGCTTCTACGCTGGGGTTGTGCGTATGGCGAATCGCGTTGCGTGATGAGCAACAAGTATCCCTCGGCGGCGCTGGAGCGGCTGCTGCTGGGCGCGCGGTTGGAGATCCTGCCGACAGACTCCGTGGCCGAGCAGGTGCACGCGCACGTCGAGCCGGGCCGGACCGTCACCGTCACGGCGTCCCCCGCCAAGGGGTTGGAGGCCACGCTGGCGCTCACCGAGCAGCTGGCCGACCGCTACCACGTCGTGCCCCACCTGGCCGCGCGCATGGTCGAGCGGGCCGAGCTGCCCGACCTCGTCGCGCGGCTGCGCGAGGCGGGTGTCACCGAGATCTTCGTGCCCGGCGGGGACGCCACGCCGACGGACACCACGTTCGGCAACGCCCTGGACCTGCTGGTGGAGCTGGCCGAGCTGGGCGGGCCGTTCGAGCGGGTGGGGATCACCGGCTACCCCGAGTCCCACCCGGGCATCGACGACGACGTCATCGTCCAGTCCATGTGGGACAAGCGGCGCTACGCCACCGACATCGTGTCCAACATGACCTTCGACGACGAGCAGGTCGGTCAGTGGCTCGAGCGGGTCCGCCGACGCGGCATCGAGCACCCGGTGTGGGTCGGGGTGCCCGGCCCGGTCGACCCGGCCAAGCTGCTGAAGATGGCGACGGTCATCGGGGTCGGCGACTCCATGCGCTTCCTGCGCAAGCAGCGCGGGGTCTTCACCCGGATCGCGCTGCCCGGCTTCTCGACCACCCGGTTCGCGCACCGCATCGCCGCGCTCGCCGGCACCGAGCGCCTGGGCATCGGCGGCCTGCACCTCTACAGCTTCAACCAGGTCGAGAAGACCGAGGCGTGGCGGCGCGAGCAGCTCGCCGAGGTCGCGGCGCTGCGCCGGCCTTCAGGCTAGGCGGCCCGAACGCGGACCAGGATGCTCCTCTGATTCGTCACGACGTCCGATGCGGCCCGATCCCGTGTCCCGTGGTGCGCGACTGCAGCGGATACGTCGCCCGCGAGGGCGATTCCACGACATACCCTGTGCAGTCGCGACCTTCCGGGCGGGGCCGAAGACTGCGCGCGGACACGTCCTGAGGACGGCACGAAGGTCGGCGGGTCAGGGGACAACCATTCGCGTCGCTCGGTCGGTCGGTGGGGAACCATTCGCGTCGCTCGGTCGGTGGGGAACCATTCGCGGCGCTCGGTCGGAGGCAGGGGCGAGGGGGGACGGTCGGCCAGCCGTTGGTCAGGCCACCGCGACGTCAGGGCCCGAGGACGAGGCGGGCGAGGGCGTCGTCGAGGCCGGCGGTGCCGGTCCGCTCCACCTGCAGCGCCAGCCCCAGCCGGCCTGCGGCGCGCAGGGCCAGCGCGGTGAGCTCGGGGTCGTCGGGCTCCTGGGCCAGCCAGACGCACCGCGTGTAGTGGCCGAAGTAGTCGTCCCGCAGCCCGGGGTACCGGTCCAGCCCCAGCTCGGCCCACACCGTGCGGTCGAAGCTGCGGACCAGGAAGTCGGTGAGCAGGTAGGTCCCGGGCTCCTCCTCCAGCAGCGCGGCGACGCGCGCCTCTCCGGCGTACAGGTCGTAGCAGTGCAGCCCGGGCAGCCGCGCGACCCCGCGGCGGGCGCACAGCGCGTCCAGCGCGCCGTAGGTGCCGCAGTCGGCATACCCGACGGCGACCCGGTCGTAGCGTCCGGCGAGCCGGTCGACGACCGCCTCGACCTCGCCGGCGATCCGCTCCGGGTGGTTGTGCAGGAGGGGTGGCAGCGGGTGCACGTCGACGGGCAGGGGAGGGGTATGCCGTGCCGCGGCGGCCGCGGCGTGGGTCGCCAGGGCCCCGCAGGCGACGAGCGCCACGCGTGCTCCGCCGGGCCGTAGCCGCCCTGCGGAGGCGTCAGGCCGGGAAGGAGAGCTGGTCGACGAAGCGGTCGTTGAAGTCGCTGCGGTCGGAGAGCTCGACATAGCGCACCCCCTCGAGCAGGGCCTCGGCGCCGGTGCGCTCGGTCGCCGAGAGCAGCACCATCTTGGCGCCCTCCCCGGCGATGTTGCCGGCCGCCACGATGCGCAGCGTGGGCAGCTTCGGGACCAGCCCGATCCGCACCGCGGCGGCGGGCGAGAGGTAGGAGCCGAACGACCCCGCGAGCAGCACCTGCTGCACCTCGCGGGGCTCCAGGCCGACCTCCTCCAGCAGCAGGGTCCACCCGGTCGAGATGGCGGCCTTGGCGAACTGCAGCTCGCGCACGTCGCGCTGGGAGAGGTAGACCGACTCGGCCGCCGGGGCGTCCGGCGACTCGCGGTAGAGCACGAAGACCCGCTCACCCGGTTCGCCGATGCTGGCCAGCCGGTCGGCCAGCGCCGGGGCCAGCGACCGGGCGGTCTCCTCGTCGACGAGGCGGCCGGAGGGGTCCAGCAGGCCCACCCGGCTGAGCTCGGCCACCGCGTCGACCAGGCCGGAGCCGCAGAGCCCGCGCGGCTCGACGTCACCGATCACCCCGAGCTGCACCGGGTCCGGCAGCTCCTCCTCGCCGGTGGCGGCCTCGGGCCAGTCGGCGAGCAGCTTCACCGTCTCCACCGCTCCGTCCGCCGCCCGCATGCCGCACCGGATCGAGGCGCCCTCGAAGGCCGGCCCCGCAGGAGCGGCCGTCGCGACCAGCTGGGTGCCGTCGGACAGGACGATCTCGCAGTTGGTGCCGATGTCGATCATGAGCCGCACCCGCGAGTCGCGGTCCATCCCCGAGGCCTGGATGCCGGCGACGATGTCGCCGCCGACGTAGGCCCCGAGGGCCGGGTGCAGGAAGGCCCGGGCCGCGGGGTGCACCGAGGAGCTTAGGCCGACCTCGACGGCCGGGACCAGGGGCCAGCGGTCGGCGGCCAGGATGAAGGGCGCCACGCCGAGGGGCTCGGGGTCCTGGCCCAGCAGCAGCGCGACCATCGTGGCGTTGCCGGCGATCGCCACGTCGTAGACCTCGCCGGGCTCGACCCCGGCCTCGGCGCACACCTCGGCCGCCAGCTCGGCCAGCGTCTCGTGCGCGCGGGCCCGCAGCCGCGGGAGCGCCTGGGGGTCGAGCATCGTCGCGCTGATCCGGGAGATGACGTCGCCGCCGAAGGGCTGCTGGGCGTTGAGCATCGACGCGACCGCCACGGGGGTGCCGGTCGTGAGGTCCATCAGCGTCGCCACCACGGTCGTGGTGCCGAGGTCGACCGCCAGCCCGAAGGAGCGCCCCGTGGTGTCGCCCGCCTCGACGTCGATGAGCCGGTCGTCCGCGACGACCGCGGTCACCTTGTGGTCCGCCGACCGCAACGCGGGCCCCACCCGGCGCAGCGCGTGCAGCTCCGGTGTCGGCTCGAGGTCCTCGATGGCGTCGAGCACCCGGGTGAGGTCGGGTCGCTGGTCGGCGAGGGTGGGCTCGGCGAGCTCGACGTAGCGCTTCTGCACCGAGGGCCGCAGGATGACCTGCCGGCCCACTCCCACGGTGGAGGCCTTGGGGCGGGTGGTGAGCGGCGGCACGTCGACGGTCATCGACCCCCAGGCCGTGGCGAGGCATCCCAGCCGCCAGCCCGCGTCCAGCTGGTCTGCGGAGAAGGTGCGCTCGTCCTGCGGCGTTACCGGGGGCATCCAGTCGCCCTCGGTGACCCGCAGCTTGCACTTGCGGCACGTCCCGTGCCCGCCGCAGGTCGAGTCCACGGCGATGCCGTTCCAGCTCGCCGCCTCGAAGAGGTTCACCCCCGCCGGCACGCGCACGGTCGCCCCCGACGGGGTGTAGGACAGGTCGACCCGCTCCGGCCACTCGTCCTCCGTGGCGACGGGCGTCTCGCCCTGCTGCTCCTCCGGCGCGGGCTGGGTGTCGTCGACCGTCTCCTCCGCGCCGACGTCCTCCACCTCGGCGGCCGCGCCCGCCGCGCGCTGCACCGGGCCACGCGCCGTGGCCGCGCCCGCCTGCTCCTGCCTCACGTCGCAGCGGCCGCCTGCCGCGCGCGGTGCGTGGCGATCCACGACATACCCCACTCGTCGTGCCCGAGGAGCAGGTCGGCGGCACGCACCGAGTCCACCACCTCGGCGGTCCGGGCGTCCATGATCGCGCTGGTCATGCCCGCGGCCATCGCGAGCGGCAGCCAGGCGCCGTTGATCGCGTGCCGGCCCGGCATGCCGAAGGACACGTTGGAGGCGCCGCAGGTCATGTTGAGGCCCCAGCGCTCGTGCACCCCGGCGACGGTCTCCAGGGTCGTCACGCCGACGGTGCTGTCGGCGCCGATCGGCATGGCCAGCGGGTCGATGACGATGTCCTGCAGCGCGATGCCGTACTCCTGCGTCGCGACCCGGACGATCTTCTCCACCAGCTCCAGGCGCTTGCCCGACTCCATGGGGATCTCGTCGGCGTCGTTGGGCAGCGCGATGACCGCGGCGTCGTGCTTCTTGACCAGCGGCAGGATCGCCTCGAGCCGCTCGTCCTCGGCGGTCACCGAGTTGACCAGCGCCCGGCCCTGGTAGGCCTCCAGCCCGGCCTCCAGGGCCTCGACGACGGAGGAGTCGATGCAGACCGGCAGGTCGGTGCGGGCCTGCACGACCTGGATCGCCCGGACGAGCAGGTCGGCCTCGTCGGTGAGCGGCACGCCCATGTTGACGTCGAGCACGTCGGCGCCGCCGAGGACCTGCGCCTCGACGTCCTTCTCGATCGCCGACAGGTCGCCCTCGCGCAGCTGGGTCTGGAAGACCTTGCGACCGGTGGGGTTGATGCGCTCACCGATGACGCAGAAGCGCTGGTCGGCCCCGATGACGACCTCCTTGGTGGCCGAGCGGAGCACGGTGTGCAGCGGGCCCCCGGCCAGCGCCGCCGACCCCCACGCCGGGCTCATACCGGCACCGCCGCCCCGGTGCGGGCGCGGCGGTCCTTGAGCAGGGCCTTCGCCTTCTTGACCGTCGCGGAGGCGTCGGCGGCGTAGCCGTCGGCCCCCACGGCGTCGGCGTACTCCTGCGTGACCGGCGCGCCGCCGACCATGACGATGACCTCGTCGCGGATGCCCGCCTTCTCGAGGGCGTTCATGTTGGCCTTGAACATCGGCATGGTCGTCGTGAGGAAGGCCGAGAAGCCGACGACGTCGGGCTGGTGCTCCTCGATGGCGGCCACGAACTTCTCCGGCGCCACCTGCACGCCGAGGTCGATGACCTCGAAGCCGGCGCCCTCCAGCATGATGTTGACGAGGTTCTTGCCGATGTCGTGGACGTCACCCTTGACCGTGCCCATGAGGAAGGTGCCGACGGTCTGCACGCCGGTATCGGCCAGCAGGGGTCGCAGCACCTCCATCGAGCCAGCCATGGCCTTGCCCGCGATGAGCATCTCCGGCACGAAGAAGTCGCCCCGCTCGAAGCGCGCCCCCACCTCCTCCAGGGCGGGGATGAGGGCGTCGAAGAGGAGCACCTGCGGCTCCATCTCCATGCTGAGGGCCTGGTGGGTCAGCTCCAGGACGCCTGGACCGTTGCCCACGAGGGTGCGGTCGTAGAGGCCCTGCAGGAGCTCGTCGGGAGTCATGAGGCACCTTTCATCACGTGCGGCTCGGTGAGGCGCCCGGACAGGTCGTCCGCGTGCCCGGAGACGAGGCGGCCGAGCTCGTCGAGCCGGCCGGACAGTCGGGAGGTGGGGCCGGACACGCCGATGGCCGCGACGAGGCGGCCGCGGAGCCGGACGGGGGCGCCGATGCCGGTGAGGGCCACCTCCAGCTCGTCGACGGTGGTCGCCCAGCCCCGGGCCCGGATGACCTCGAACTCGGCGCGCAGCGCGTCCGGGTCGGTGACCGTGCGCGCGGTGAGCGAGGGCAGCCGGTCGGGCAGCTCCAGCGCGCCGAAGGCGTACAGGGTCTTGCCGAGCGAGGAGGAGTGGGCCGGCAGGTTCACCCCGACCCAGTCGCGGCTGCCGATGAGGAAGGTGGAGTCCACCTGGGCGATCTGCACCACGGAGGTGCCGACCGGCACGCCCAGGTTGATGGTCTCGCCGGTGGCCTCGCTGAGGGCGGCCATCGTCGGCTGCGCCTCGCGGGCGAGCCAGTCGCGGGTGTCGGTGCGGGCGGCGTACTGCTCGAAGAGCGGGCCGGGCAGGTAGCCGTTGCCCTCGACGTCGCGCGAGATGAGGTGCGAGCGCTCCAGGGCTGACAGCAGTCGGGACACGGTCGAGCGAGCCAGGCCGGTGGCCTGGGCCAGGTCGGGGGTGCTCAGCGGGTCGGGCGACTGGACGACACGCACGACGAGGTCCGCCGCCCGGTCGATCGCCTGGGTCCCCTGAGTCGCCATTCCTCGTGTCCCTCTTCTCTGAGCCCTCTTCCCTGAGTGCTCACTATGTGGGAGCGTATGCCCATATCGTGAGACGGCGCAAGGGTGCGGCGTCCGGCGCGTCGCCCGGGTCCGCCCGGGGGCGGGGAGGAGGAGTGGGATGTTCGTCAACCGCATGCCGAGGTACGAGGTGCTCTCGGAGCAGGCGATGGACCAGCTCGATGGCGCGTGGCGCCGGCTGATGACCGAGGTGGGGGTGCAGTTCGCGAGCGAGGACGCCCTCGAGCTGCTGCGCCAGGCGGGGCAGAAGGTCGAGGGGGAGACGGCATACCTCGACCCGGACTGGGTGCTGGAGCAGGTCGCGAAGGCGCCGCGGGAGTTCGACGTGCAGGCGCGCAACCCGCAGCGCTCGGTCCACATCGGCGGCGACAGCATGGCCTTCGGCGCGGTCTACGGCCCGCCCTTCGTGCGCGAGGGTGACGCGCGGCGGGACGGCACCTTCGACGACTACCAGCGCTTCGCCCGGCTGGCGCAGAGCTTCGACGTGCTGGACTCCGCCGGTGGTGTCGTCTGCGAGCCCAACGACCTGCCGCTGGACTCGCGGCACCTGGACATGACGCTCGCGCTCATGACGCAGACCGACAAGATCTACATGGGCAACGTGGTGTCGGGGCAGAACGCCCGCGACGTCATCGCGATGGGGGAGATCCTCTTCGGCGGGCGCGAGGCGATCGAGGTCACCCCGGCCTCGATCTCGCTCATCAACTGCAACAGCCCGCTGCGCTGGGACGACCGCATGCTCGAGGCGCTCTTCGAGTACGCCCGCGCCGGGCAGCCCGTCGTCCTCACCCCGTTCATCCTCATGGGGGCGATGTCACCGGTGACCATCCCCGCGGCCCTGACCCAGCAGATCACCGAGGCGCTCTCCGGGATCGCGCTGGCTCAGACCATCCGGCCCGGGACGCCGGTGATCTTCGGGTCGTTCCTGTCCACCATCGACATGCAGTCGGGGTCGCCGACCTTCGGCACGCCGGAGTCCGGTCTGGGGCTGCTGTGCACCGGGCAGATCGCGCGGCACTTCGGGCTGCCGTTCCGCGGCGGCGGCGGGCTGACCAGCTCCCAGGTGCCGGACGCCCAGGCGGGTTACGAAGCGACGATGACGCTGCTCCCGACCTTCCTCGCCGGCACCAACTGGGTCATGCACTCGGCCGGCTGGCTCGAGGGCGGCCTGGTCAGCAGCTTCGAGAAGTTCGTCGTCGACTGCCAGATCATCGAGATGCTGCAGCACGAGTTCCGGCCGCTGGAGATCGACGAGGGGTCGCTGGCCTTCGACGCGCACGTCGAGGTCGGGCACGGCGGGCACTTCCTCGGGGCGATGCACACCATGGAGCGCTTCCGGACCTGCTTCTACCGGCCGTTCCTGTCCAGCGCGGACAACTTCGAGCGGTGGACCTCCAAGGGGTCGCCGGACACCGCGACCCGCGCCTCGGCCGTCGTCGCCTCCCGGCTGGAGGCCTACGAGGCGCCACCGCTGGACGACGCCGTGCGGGAGGAGCTGGAGGCCTTCGTCGTGCGGCGCCGGGCCGAGCTGGGCGACTGAGCCGTCGGCCTACCCGAGAGGGCGGTGAGGACCGCTCAGGGGTGCCAGCGCGGGTCCCGGCCCAACCGGGCGAGCAGCCGGTCCGTCGGTGAGGCATCCTCCGGGACATCGATGGCAGGGGCGCAGATGCCCTCGCTGTAGAGCGCCTCGCCCCACCCGTCGGACACGGCGGTCAGCGCGGTGGCCTGCTCCTCGTCGACTGACCACGGTTGCCCGCTCGCGCGGGCCAGGTCGGAGCCGTGGATGAGAAGGTCCCAGCCGTAGAAGTCGGCCATCGTGGCTCCGAGGGTCGTCGGGCCGAAGAAGCCGTCGTACTCCCGCGCGGCGACCCCGTCCCGGTCCACGATGTCCACGACCTGCTCGGCGTGCTCCTCCCAGTCCCTGGCGGGGTCGGCGAGGTCGGGGGCGGCCCCGAGGTCGAAGCCCTGCTGCCCGAGGAAGTCGCGCTCGGTCTGGATGACGTGGGCGAGGACGTCGCGCCCGGTCCAGCCTGCGCACGGCGTGGGGGCGTCCCATCGGTCCTTGACCCCGCGAACGATCTGGGTGAACTGCGCGGTGCGCTCGGCGAATCTGCGTGCTGTCTGGTCCATGCAGCCACCATGACCGCTCTACTGGTGCCACCTCTTGTGATAATCCGACACATGTCCCGAGACGAGGGCGTCACCAGACCGACGGACCCGGTCGACCGAGCCCATCTGACGGGGGCGAGCCGGCCCTCGCCGCCGATCTACCGCTATCCGCCTTCTCCCGACCTGGGCGACCTCGTGGAGCGCTACTGGATCCCGGTGTGGTCGCTCGCGGTTCCCTCGACGCAGAGCACGCTGCAGCACCCGGCATGCCTCGTCGTCATCAGCAACACCTATGCCCGCTTCTTTGGGGTCGTCCGTGGCCGGTCCTCGGTGACGCTCGAGGGCGAGGGCTGGGCGGTCGGCACCCTGCTCCGGCCCGCGGCTGGCCGCTTGTTGCTGGGGCGCTCGGTGGCGACGGTCCGGGACTCCCACCTCGACCTGTCTCAGCTGCCCGGGCCGGGCACCCAGGCCCTGGTGGTGCAGGTCCGCCGCGCGATGGCGGACGCGCCCGGCTCGCCGGACGCGCATGCCGAGGCGATTGCGGAGACCGAGCGGTGGCTGAGGGCGTACCTGCCCGTGGACGACGCCGGACTGCTGGTCAACGACCTCATGACCTGGGTGCGCGACCACCCCGAGGTGACGCGGGTGGACGAGCTGGCGCGGCGGGCGGGGCTGGGGGAGCGGGCGTTGCAACGGCTGATCGAGCAGCGGGTCGGGCTCAGCCCCAAGTGGCTCATCCAGCGACGCCGCCTGCACGACGCCGTCGCTGCGCTCAAGGTCGGCCCGGGGCCCGAGTCGCTGTCGGAGCTGGCGGCTCGGCTCGGGTATGCCGACCAGGCGCACTTCACCCACGACTTCCGGGCGGTCACCGGGATGACCCCCGGTGAGTTCGGCGGTGATCAACCGCTCCGGTGAGCAGACTCAGCGGGTATGGCGTGGGCCTGGCCTAGCATCGGCCTCGTGGATGCCGTCTCGCTGCTCCGGGCGTTGGTCGAGACGATCGACGACCGTCGGTGGTCCGGCCTGCCTGCCCTGCTGGCGCCGGACTTCCGGTCCCGGCTGGTGCACACGGGTGAGACCTTCGACCGCGACTCCTGGGTGCGCTTCAACGCTGACTACCCCGGCTTCGGCCGGATGCGGCTGGAGGAGGTCGTCGGGGCCGGTGACCGGGTGGCCGGGCGGGCGCACGTCACCGGCACCTCCGAGGGTGCCGATTCGCACTTCGAGGTCGCGATGTTCGTGACCGCGCGTGACGGGGTCATTGCGGAGATGGTCGAGGTGTGGGCCGACTGCGAGACCGAGCCACCCGAGGGGACCCGCCCTCCGACTCCCTGACGCCCTCTGCTGCCCCACCCTCGACCCGAGGCGCATTCCTGACGTCGGTCGGTGGGACGTGCCAGGATCAGGTCGAGGCGCCGCCACGGCGGCGGCGCGGAGAGGGCGGAGCCATGGCGAGGCGACCGGTGCTGCTCGTCGGGACGACCAAGGGGGCGTTCGTCCTCGAGCGGCGCGACGAGGACGTCGGCTGGGCGGTGCGGGGCCCCTTCTGCGACGGGTGGCCGATCAACCACGTCGTCGGCGACCCCGTGACCGGGACGATCTGGGCAGGCGGCGGCGGTGAGTGGTCGGGTGCGGGCGTGTGGCGCTCCACCGACGGCGGCGGCACCTGGGAGCTCAGCCGGCTGACGACCGGCGCCATGGACGCGTGGGCCGCGGCCGACCCCGAGTTCGCCGCCGCGGTCGGGTGGAGCCCCCAGGACGTGCCGTTCGGCGAGGAGTTCAGCCAGGTGTGGTCCCTCGGCCTGGCCGGGGACCGGCTGTACGCCGGCACCAAGCCGGCGGCGCTGCTCGCCAGCGACGACGGCGGGGTGACCTGGGCCGAGGTCGAGAGCCTGCGCCGGCACCCGTCGGCGGAGGAGTGGAACCCGGGCGCGGCGGGGCTGGTGCTGCACACGATCCTGGCCGACCCCGGCGACCCGTCCCGGGTGTGGCTCGGGATCTCCGCCGCCGGGGTCTTCGCGTCCAAGGACGCCGGGGTCCAGTGGGAGCGGCGCAACGCGCTGGCCCTGCCCGACGAGCCGGACGCCGCCGCCGCGGTTGACCACCCGGGGGGACCGGGGGGCGGCGAGGTGGGCCTGTGCGTGCACCACATCGTCAGGGCGCCCGGGCCGGGCGACGTGCTCTACCAGCGCAACCACGTCGGCGTGTGGCGCTCCGGCGACGGCGGCCTCACCTGGAGCGACATCACCGCCGGGCTGCCCTCCACCTTCGGCTTCCCGATGCGGGTCCACCCGCGCGACCCCGACACCATCTGGACCATCCCGCTCAACGGGGACATGGAAGGCCGGTACCCGCCGGACGCCGCCGCCGCGGTGTGGCGCTCCACCGACGGCGGCTCGACGTGGGAGGCGCAGCGGGCCGGGCTGCCCCAGGAGTCGTGCTTCTTCACCGTGCTGCGCCAGGCGATGGCGGGCGACGCCGGCGACCCGGCGGGGCTCTACTTCGGCACCAACACCGGCTCGGTCTTCGCCAGCCTGGACGAGGGGGAGAGCTGGGCGGAGGTCGCCCGGCACCTCCCGACGGTGCTGTCCGTGGAGGTGCTCGAGCGCACCTGACCCATGTCGAGATCCGCCCGCCCGCTCCGACGTCCTGGGTGGACGTCGCCGGACCGGCGGCGCGTAACCGCACGCCACGACCAAGGAGCCCGCATGAAGTACGTCATCCTCATCCAGTCCAACCCCCAGCCCTGGGGCCACCCCACGTCCGACTTCCTCCCCGCCTACCAGGAGCAGTCGCAGGAGGAGCGCGAGCGGCTCAACGGCGACTTCGAGCGGATGCTCGGCGAGCTCGGCGACCGCGGCGAGCTCGTCGGCGGCGAGGCGCTGGGCGACCCGGCCGCCGCGCGGCTCTTCCGGTGGTCGGGTGGGGAGCGGGTCGTCACGGACGGCCCCTACGCCGAGGGCAAGGAGCACCTCGCCGGGTTCTTCCTCATCGACGTGGAGTCGCAGGAGCGGGCCGAGGAGATCACCCGGGCCTTCAGCGGCCCTGGCGAGACCGTCGAGCTGCGGCCGGTCATGGGAGGTGGTGACGACGCCGACTGACCCTGCCCTGGAGGCGGCGTGGCGCACCCACCGGCCGCGGGTGGTCAGGGCGCTGCCGCGCCGGCACGGTGATGTGCGCGACTGCGAGGACGCCGCCCAGGAGGCCGTGCTGGCGGCCGCCGAGCAGTGGCCCCGGGACGGCATGCCCGACGACCCGGGCGCCTGGCTGGTGCGGGTCGCGTCCCGTCGACTCATCGACCGGGTGCGCAGCGACGCGGCCCGGCAGGCCAGGGAGGAGGTCGCCGCCCGCGAGGAGGACGCGCTGCACCGCGGTGTGCACACGACGGACGAGCAGGAGCCCGTCACCGTCCCCGACGACGTGATGGAGATGATGCTGCGGTGCTACCACCCGGTGCTGTCGCCCAGCTCACGGGTGGCGCTGACGCTGCGGGCCGTGGGCGGACTCAGCACCCGGGAGATCGCGGCCGGCTTCCTCGTGCCCGAGGCGACGATGGCGCAGCGCATCAGCCGGGCACGCGCCACCCTGGCCTCCGGCGGCGCGACCTTCGGGCCGCCCGACCCTGCCGAGCTCCCGGAGCGCATGGCGGCCCTACGCCACGTCGTCTCGCTCGTCTTCACCGAGGGCCACCAGCGCAGCTCCGGTGACACCGTCGTGGACGGTGCCTTCGTCGAGCAGGCCCTGCGGCTGGCGCGGGTGCTCCACGACACGTGCCCGGAGGACCCGGAGAACGCCGGGCTGCTGGCGCTCCTGCTGCTCACGGCGGCGCGCACCCCGGCCCGGACGGACGCGGCCGGCGACCTCGTCCCGCTGGAGCGGCAGGACCGGCGGCTGTGGGACCCCGCGCTCATCCGCGAGGGGGTGCACCTGCTCGAGGTATGCCTGCCGCGCGGCGGGGTGGGTCAGTTCCAGCTCCAGGCGGCCGTCGCGGCGGTGCACGCCGAGGCCGCGCGTCCGGAGGACACCGACTGGCGACAGATCCTCGTCCTCTACCGCATGCTGGACGCCGTCGCGCCGTCGGTCGCGACCACCGTGGCCCTCGCCACCGCGACCGCGGAGGTCGAGGGAGCCCCGGCCGGGCTGGCCGTGCTGGACCGGGTGACCGACAGGAGGTGGCACCGCGTGCCCGCGGTGCGCGGGCACCTGCTCGCCCGGGCCGGTGACCTCGACGGCGCACGGCGCAGCTGGGGCGAGGCGGCCAGGCTGACGCGGAGCATGCGGGAGCAGCGCCACCTCGACGGCCTCATCGAGGAGCTGGACCGCTGAGCTGCGGTCCGCGCAGAGGCCGCGCGGACCTCCCTCACGCGGCCCTGCGGAAGACGCCCCCGTGCAGCAGGTAGCCGATCATCCAGAACTCCCCCACCGTCGCGGGCACCGTGAGGAGCGCCGCAGCCAGCGCGGCGTCGGGCAGGAGGTACCCGAGCACCGAGCTGACGACATACCCCCCGCCACCGACGAGGAGCACCCACCCGAGCGGGCGCGGCATCCCCACCCGCAGGGCGAGCATGCCCATGGGCAGCAGCCAGAGCCCGAAGAAGACGGCGCCGACACCCCAGAGGTTCTCCGCGAGCGTGGTGAGGGCGTGCACCTCACCCGCGGCCTGGGGGCCCAGCGGCGTCAGGTCGAGTGCCGTGGCCGACGCGGCGGCGCTGGCGAGCACCACGCTGGCGTTGAAGAGACCGAACGTGGTCAGGGTGCTCGCCACGAAGGCGTCGGTGCGGCGGAAGAGCCGGAAGAACCACAGGGCGACGAGGACCTGGGTGACGACGGTGCCCAGGTAGGCCACGACGCCGACCCGGGCGAGGGTCTCGTGCGCGGTCAGGAGCTCGACGGTGCTCGCCCCGTCGGCTCCCACGACCCGAGGGCGGATGAGCAGGAAGCCGAGCATCCCGGTCACCCCCAGGCCGAGGTAGAGCCACCCCGTGGTGCGGGCCGTCGCCAGGGGCGGTGCGGTCCGCCCCGGCGCGGCGGGCTGGGGCGGTGTGCTGGTGGTCGTGGTCATGGCGGGTCCTCTCGCGGGCGACTTACGTTGTAAGGGAACCATACGATGTAAGGTAGGTCAAGAGCCGAGCCGATCCCGGAGGTCGACGTGACACGGAGCAGGACGCCCCTCACCCGGGAGCGGGTGCTGTCGGCCGCCATGGCCGTCGCCGACACCGACGGCGTCCCGGCGCTGACCATGCGCCGGCTGGCAGCCGACCTGGGCGTGGAGGCCATGTCGCTCTACCACCACGTGCGGGGCAAGGAGGCTCTCCTCGACGGCCTGGTCGAGGCGGTCGTCGCCGAGATCGAGGCAGCCGTGGCGCGGGCCGATGAGGCGCAGGGCGAGGAGGCGGCGGCCGACGCCGACTGGCGCGACGCGCTCCGGCGGCGGTTCCTCACGGCGAGGACGGTCGTGGTGCGCCATCCCTGGACCCCGGGACTGGTCAGCAGCCGCGCCTCGGTGCCGCCGAGCGTCTACGCCTACTTCGAGCAGGTGCTGGCGACGATGGTCGAGGGGGGAGTGGGGTATGACCTGGCGCACCGAGCGCTGCACTCCTTCGGGTCGATGGCGCTCGGCTTCACCCAGGAGCTCTTCTCGCCCGTCACGGCCGGGGGCAGCACGGACGTCGACCTCTCGGAGGCCGAGCTGACGGCGATGGCCGACGCGCTGCCGCACCTGAGCGCCATGGTGGCCTCGGAGCTGCACGCCGCCGACGGGGACGTCCTCGGGTGGTGCGACAGCCAGGCGGAGTTCGAGTTCACCCTCGACCTGCTGCTGGACGGACTCGAGGCGCAGCGGTTGCGGACGGTGCCTTGACCGAGGTGGTTGCAGCCCGGCGGGGTCCGCCCCCGATCTGTGCGCAGGGCGCGTAGGGTTGCGGCATGCGCAACGACAGTGACGTCTCGCCCGCCGGTGAGCCCCGCAGCCAGGGGGCCGTCCAGTCCGTCGACCGGGCGCTGACCATCCTGGAGATCCTGGCCCGCGGCGAGGCCGGGGTCGGGGAGATCGGCGCCCAGCTGGGGGTGCACAAGTCGACCGCGAGCCGGCTCGTCGCGGCCCTCGCCGCCCACGACCTCGTCGAGCAGCCGACCGAGCGCGGCCGCGTCCGGCTGGGGGTGGGCATCCTGCGCCTGGCCGGGGCGACCAGCGCCCGGCTCGACCTCGTGCAGGAGGCGCGCCCGGTCTGCCGCCTGCTGGCCTCGCAGACCAACGAGACGGTCAACCTCGCCGTGCTCGGCGACCGCTCGGCGCTCTACATCGACCAGGTCATCGGTCCCTCGACGATCACCTCCTACAACTGGGTCGGACAGCACATCCCGCTGCACGCCACCTCCAACGGCCGGGTCCTCGTGAGCGAGCTGTCCCCGACCGAGCGACGCGCCACCTGGGGGGAGCTCACGGCATACACCGACGCGACCGTGACCGACCCTCGCCGGCTCGAGGAGCTGGTCGTCGAGGTCGTCGCCCACGGGTATGCCGTCGCCCGCGACGAGCTGGACGTCGGGCTGACCGCGGTGGCGGCACCGGTGCGCAACGCGCACGGGGAGGTGTGCGCCTCGGTCAGCGTCTCCGGGCCGAGCTTCCGGATCGACCAGGCCCGCGTCGATGAGATCGTGCCGCTGCTCCTGCAGGCGGCCGGCGACGTCTCGGCCCGGCTGGGCTGGCACGCGGCCTGAGCCGCGCCGCCAGCCGCCGGGACGGGCACCACGGCGCGCGGCGGCGGCATACCCGCAGGTCGCCGCGCAGGGTGCCCGTCGGACCGCGCGGACCCTTGACACCTCGTGCCCCCGGGATGAGACTGGTTGCGTGATACGCGCACGGTTGCGCGATACGCACCACCAGAAGGGCGACCATGAGCACCTCCTCCCTCCCCGACCGCTGCGACGTCCTCGTCATCGGGGCCGGCATCGTCGGCAACTCGCTGGTCCACCACCTCGCCGAGCTGGGCTGGACCGACATCGTCCAGATCGACAAGGGCCCCCTGCCCAACCCCGGAGGCTCCACCGGGCACGCCTCCAACTTCATCTTCCCGGTGGACCACAGCCGGGAGATCACCGACCTGACCCTGGACTCGATGCGGCAGTACGAGGAGATGGGCGTGCTCACCACCTCGGGGGGCATCGAGGTCGCGCGCACCGAGGAGCGGATGGAGGAGCTGCGACGGCGGATGTCCTCGGCCAAGGCCTGGGGCATCGAGTCGCGGATGGTGACGCCGCAGGAGGTCGCCGAGATGGTGCCCTTCCTCGACCCGGACGTCATCGTCGGCGGCTTCTACACGCCCAGCGTCGGCGTGGTCGACTCGCTGCGGGCCGGCACGATCATGCGGGAGAACGCCCAGGCCAAGGGCGTGCTCACCACCGTCGCCAACGTCGAGGTGACGGGGATGACCGTCACCGAGGGTCGGATCAGCGCCGTGCAGACCGACAAGGGCGACATCGAGGCCCCCGTCGTGGTCATCGCCTGCGGCGTGTGGAGCCCGCGGCTGGCGCGGATGGCCAGCGCGCACATCCCGCTGACCCCGGCCGTGCACCAGATGATCTCGGTCGGCCCGTGCGAGCCGCTCGCCGAGAAGCCCGGCGAGATCAGCTTCCCCATCATCCGCGACATGGACACCTTCTGCTACGAGCGCCAGCACGGCTCGGACATGGAGGTCGGCTCCTACGCGCACCGCGCGATCCTGCACGAGCCGGACGAGATCCCCTCCATCGCGCAGGCCAAGCTGTCGCCCACCGAGATGCCCTTCACCGAGGACGACTTCGACCCCCAGCTCGAGCAGGCGCTGGAGCTCATGCCCGAGCTGCTCGGCGACGAGCGTGCCGAGATCCGCTACGCCATCAACGGCCTGCTCTCGCTCACCCCGGACGGCGCACCGGTGCTGGGGGAGACGCCCGAGGTCAAGGGCCTGTGGAGCTGCGCCGCCGTGTGGATCAAGGAGGGTCCCGGCGTCGGCCGGGCGGTCGCCGAGTGGATGACCCACGGCAACCCCGAGATCGACCTGGGGCACAGCGACATCGCCCGCTTCTACCCCCACCAGCGCACCCGCGCCCACGTCCGCGCCCGCACCAGCGAGGCCTTCAACAAGACCTACGGCATCGTGCACCCCTCCGAGCAGTGGCAGAGCTCCCGGCCCATCCGGCTCTCGCCGATGCACGCCAGCCAGCGCGAGCTCGGGGCGGTGTTCTACGAGGCCGCCGGGTGGGAGCGCCCGCAGTGGTACGCCTCCAACGAGCCGCTGCTCGAGGAGTTCGGCGACGCCGTCATGCCCCGCGAGCACGAGTGGGACGCCCGCTGGTGGTCCCCGATCATCAACGCCGAGCACCTGGCCATGCGGGCCCGCGGCGGCATCGTCGACCTCACCGCCTTCGCGATCTTCGACGTCGTCGGTCCGGCCGCGCTCGACGCGGTGCAGCGCATCATCGTCGCGCAGGCCGACGTCGCGATCGGGCGGGTGGTCTACACCCCCGTGCTGGACGAGACGGGCGGCTTCCGCTCCGACCTCACGGTGATGCGGCTGGCGCACGACCGGTTCCGGGTCGTCACCGGCGGGGCGCACGGCATGGTGGACAAGAAGTGGTTCGCCGACCACCTGCCCGAGGGGGCCTCGCTCGTCGACCTGACCTCGGCATACTCCACGATCGGGGTATGGGGTCCGCGCGCCGGTGAGGTGCTCGGTGCGCTCACCGACGACGACCTCTCGCCGCAGACCTTCCGCTTCGGCACCTGCCGGCTCATCGAGGTGGGCGACCTGTCGGTGCTGGCCTCGCGCATCTCCTACGTCGGCGAGTTCGGCTGGGAGCTCTACGTGCCGATCGAGACCGGCGCGCAGCTGTGGGAGCGGCTCATCGAGGCCGGGCGCGAGCACGGGGTCGTGCCCGTCGGCATCGGGGTCTACACCGCCACCGGGCGGATCGAGAAGGGCTACCGCGCCTACGGTGCCGAGCTGGACGCCGAGCGCACCCTCTCCGAGACCGGCATGGAGCGGCCCAAGGTCAAGGACGCCGACTTCATCGGCAAGGAGGCGGTGCTGGCCCAGGCGGGGCAGCCGCCGAAGGCGGTGCTCTGCGCACTGACCGTCGACGACCACACCTCGGCGAGCGGGGTCAAGCGCTACATGCTCGGTGGCGAGCCGATCCTGGGCCGCGACGGTGAGCCCCTCACCGACGGGCACGGGCACCACCCCTACGTCACCTCGGCGGCCTCCGCCCCCAGTCTCGGCACGCACGTGCTCATGGCCTTCCTGCCCCCCGAGCAGGCGGTGGTCGGCACCGAGCTGGCCGTGTCTTACATGGAGGAGCTCTACCCGGTGACCGTCGCCAGCGTGGACGCGACCCCGCTGCTCGACCCGGACAACCTGCGGGTCAAGGGCCGGTACGCCGAGCTCGAGCAGCCCTCCGCCGACGGCGGCACAGCCCAGTCCGCCGCGGCGGTCGAGCCGGTGGGGGTGGCCTGATGACCGACGTCCTGGTCTGCGTCAAGCGGGTGCCCGACACCTCGGGCGAGGTCGTCCTGAGCGCCGACGGCAGCGGCGTCGACGGACGCTACGCCGGCTACACCATGAGCAGCCACGAGGAGTGCGCCGTCGAGATCGCGGTCTCCGTCGCGGGCGACACCGGCGGCTCGGTCACCGTCCTCACCCTCGGCGACGACGACAGCGTCGAGCAGCTGCGCGCCGCGCTCGCGGTCGGGGCTGACGAGGCGGTGCGCATCGACGCCCCCGCCGACGACTACGGGCCGGCCGACGTGGCGGCCGCCATCGCCGAGGTCGTCCGGGCCCGCGAGAGCGAGGGGCGGCCGTTCGACCTCGTGCTCGTCGGCAACGACGCCGCGGACACCGGCGACCACCAGGTCGGGATCCGGCTGGCGCACCTGCTGGACCGACCCGTCGTGGCCGGGGCGCAGGAGGTCGCGGTCGTCGGCGACCGGCTCGACGTGCGCTCCAGCGTCTCGGGGCCGACGGAGGTCTTCGACGTCCCGCTGCCGGCGGTGCTCACCGTCTGGGAGGGCGGGGTCGAGCCGCGCTACCCCAACATCAGCGGCCGGATGAAGGCCAAGAAGGCGCGCGTGGAGGTGCTGGAGCCCTCGGGCGTGCCCCAGGGCAGCGGCCGGTTGGGGCTGCGCGTGCTGCCGCCACCGGCGAGCAACGTCGAGGTGCTCGGCGAGGGGAAGGCCGCCGCGCCGCGGCTGGTCGACGTGCTGCGAGAGCTGGGAGTCGTGCGATGAGCGTGCTGGTCGTGGTGGAGCCGGAGGACCTGGGCGATGAGGGCGCCGGGCTGTCGGTCGTGTCCCAGGAGGTCCTCACCTTCGCCCGGACGCTGCCGGGCGAAGACGTCGACGCCGTGCTCGTCGGCCTGCCCTGCGGGGGCGCGCCGCCCGAGGCGGTGCTCGCGCACTGCCGCGAGCAGGGGGTGCGGACGCTGCACGTCACCCCGGAGCACCGGCTGGAGCGGTATGCCGCCCGCGCCTGGGCGCGGGTCGTCGAGGGCGCCGCGGAGGCGGGCGGAGCGGCATACCTCGTCGCGGCCGGGACCGCACGCGGCAACGAGGTGCTGGCCCACGTCGCCGCGGCCCGCGGCGTGCCGATGCCGTGCAACGTCGTGGCGGTCGTGCAGGAGGAGCCGCTCGAGGTGGAGCGGCAGGTCGTCGGCGGCGCCGTCCTGGAGCGCGTCGCGCTGCAGGCCGAGGGCGGCCTCGCGATCGCCTCGGTGGCCGGGCATGCCGTGGCACCGGAGCCGGCGCCGAGCCCCGGCGAGACCCGCGTCGAGGAGGTCGCGGTCGAGCTGACCGAGGCCGACCTCGCCGCTCAGGTGGTGCGCGTGGAGGCCAAGGAGGGTGGGGACACCTCCGCCCTGACCGGGGCCAACGTCGTCGTCGGCGCGGGTCGTGGTGTCGGGGGAGCGGACCAGTTCGACGACGTCGAGGCCCTGGCGGCGCGGCTCGGCGGTGCCGTCGGTGTCTCGCGCGTGGTCACCAGCCTCGGCTGGCGTCCGCACCACGAGCAGGTCGGGCAGACCGGCAGCCGGATCGCGCCGGACCTCTACCTCGCCTGCGGCATCAGCGGGGCGATCCAGCACTGGGCCGGCTGCAGCTCGTCCAAGACGATCATCGCGATCAACACCGACGGCGAGGCCCCGATGGTGACCAAGGCGAGGTATGCCGTCATCGGCGACATGCACGAGGTCATCCCGGCGGTCCTGGAGGAGCTCTCCTAGCCCTCCATCTGCACCGGACGCGCGTCGGGGACGCACCGGACGCGCGCCCGGGCCGCACCGGACGCGCGTCGGGGCCGCACCGGACGCGCGTCGGGGCCGCACCGGACGCGTGACAGGGCCCCAGGTCGCGCGGACCTACCGCGCGTGCCGTGCGAGGAGGTCGGCCGTGCTCAGCCAGCGCTCGCCCTCCTCGACGTAGCCCAGCCGGTGCAGCCACACCCCCGTCGTCACCCGCTCCACGAAGGCCCAGGCGTCGACCCGGTCCGGCTCCAGCCCGAGGCGCCGGCTCACCGAGGCGACCTGGCGGCGGTGCCACTCGCGCGCGGCCGCCGGCCCGTCGGCGCTGGAGATATGCTCCAGCTCGGTCATGAGGTCGCGGAGCGCGACGCCGACGTCGTAGTCGCGCTCGCAGAGGAAGCCGTCGGGGTCGATGAAGGCGTACCCGCCGCCGGGGCGTTGGAGCGCGTTGAGGCTGTGGGCGTCGCCGTGGACGACCACCCGGTCCGGGTGCGGGTGCTCGACCAGCTCGCGGGACAGGGCGGCGGCCCGGTCGAAGGCCGCGGTGTGCCGGTGCACCCAGCCGCCGTCGGCGATCTCGGTCTCCACGATGGCGAGCAGCTGGCTGGCCTTCTCCCCGGGCTGCTCGTCCTGGGCGACGTCCAGCGGCAGCTCCCAGGCCTGCTCGAGCAGGCGGACGAGGACCTCGACCTGGGCGAGACCGTCGGCGGTGGTGCGGGCGAGCGAGGGCCCCAGCCGCTCGAGGATGGCTGCGCCGAGGTCCGCGTCGTGGTCCAGCACCCGGCAGTAGCCGCGCCCCGCCGCCGCCCGCATGACCCGCACCTGCTGGCCCAGGTCGGTGCCCGCGTCGTCGAACTTCACCGCCGCCGGCTCCCCGCCCCGCCGGACCTCGAGCACGGGGAGGCCGACGCCGTCGGTGTGCGCCCGTTCGATCACCAGGTCCCACCGCCGCACCGTCCGGGCCAGGACCTCCGGGAAGCGTTCCAGCAGCGCGGCCGCCCACTCCTGGTCGGCCCACGGGCGGGCCCGCGCCACCGCCACCACCTCCGACTGCTCCACGCGGGCGATGGTGCCAGATGAGCCCGACCGTAGACTCGCCGGCGTGTTCCCCCGACCCCGCGCACGGCGCCACGGCCGTGGCGCCACCCGGCGCGCCGGCCTCGCCGCCCTGCTCGGAGGCGTGCTGGCGCTCACCGCGCTGCCCGCGACAGCCCTGACCGGCGACGAGGACGACCTGGGCGCCCGGGCGCTGCGGGACGAGGGATGGAGCGAGCCGTCGCTGGAGCTCTCCGACCTGACGCAGGCCGCACCGGTCCACCCCATGACGCCGCCGCTGAGCGCCGTGACCCGGATGTACCCCTCCTACTACGCCGACGGCTGCCACGTCGGACGCCGCGGCACGGAGGTGGCCCCCGGCTGCGTCTACGGCGACCCCGACGGCGAGGTGGAGGTGGCTGTCCTCGGCTCCTCCAAGGTGGGTCAGTACTTCCCGGCCCTGGAGGAGATCGCGCTGCGCGAGGGCTGGCGGCTGCGGATGTACACCAAGCTCGCCTGCTCCTTCGTCGACGAGCCGGAGCCGACCTACCCGGAGTGCGACGACTACAAGGCCGTCCTCCGCGGGCACCTGGAGGACCACCGGCCCGACCTCGTCATCACCGGGGGGATGCGACGCGAGGTCCCGGAGGGCTACGAGCGCACCTGGACGTGGCTGCGCGAGGAGCTCGGGGTGGAGCAGGTCGTAGGGCTGTGGGACTCACCGGTCCCCAGCGACGGCAACCCCTCGGCCTGCGTCGCCGAGACCCTGGCGGACGGGGGCGACCTGAGGTCCTGCGCGGTGTCGCTGCGGGAGTCGCGCAGCGGCAACCCGTCGATACGCGAGGCGGCCGACCGGGTGCCTGGCGCGATGTTCGTCGACCTGCGCGACTGGGTGTGCCCCACGACCTACCTCAGCCCGCGGTGCGCCGCCGTGGTCGGCCGCGCCCAGCTCTACGGCAGCGGCTCCCACCTCGTCCCGACCTACACCGCCACCCTGACCGACCCGCTGCACCAGCGTCTGCACGAGGCCGGGGTGGCGTCATACCGGCCCTCCGTCGACCGGGTGGGCGGCGCGGACCGGTATGCCACCGCCGCCCTCCTGACCCGCGACGTCGAGCCCGGTGGCCGGGTCTTCCTCACCAGCGGACGCGACTTCCCGGACGCCCTCGCCGCGGCGGCCAAGGCCGGCGCCCGCGGCGAGGCGGTGCTGCTCACCGGCGGCCCGGCGCTGCCCTCCGCGACCCGCGAGGCGCTGCTGCGGCTGGCCCCGAGCGAGGTCGTGGTGGTCGGTGGCGAGGACGCCGTCCCCGAGACGGTCGTGGAACAGGTCGCCGAGCTGGCCCCGGTGGACCGGGTGTCGGGCCGCGACCGGCACGAGACCGCGGCAGCGCTCGCCCTTGTCGAGCCGGTGCAGGAGCGGGGCATCGTCGTCGTCGCGACCGGCGCGGGCTTCCCGGACGCCCTCGCGGCCGCGGGCCGGGCGGGGCAGCAGGGCGCGCCGATCCTGCTGGTGCGTCAGACGGAGGTCCCGGAGGCCACCGCCGCGGCGCTGCGCGAGCTGGACCCGGCCAGGATCGTCGTCGTCGGTGGCGAGGGGGCCGTGGCGAGCACGGTCGAGGAGGACCTGAAAGACCTGGGCAGCAGCGTCGAGCGGATCGGGGGCAGCGACCGCTACGCCACCGCCGCGCTGCTCGCCGGGCGGGGTGCCGAGGTGCTGCACGTCGGGTCCGGGGTGGCCTTCGCCGACGCGCTCGCGGCCGGACCCGTCGCGGCCGCCCGGGGCGGCTCGGTGCTGCTGACGGCGCCCGACCGGGTCCCCACCGCGACGCGCGAGGCGCTGGAGCGCATCGGGCCCGAGCGCGTCGTGCTCACCGGCGGTGCCGGTGCGGTCGGTGAGGACGTCCGGCGGACGCTACTGCGGCTGACCTCCTGACCGGAGGGCGCCGCCCCTCTCAGAGGTCGGCGAGCAGGGCGGCCGGCTGCTCGACGCAGTCGGCGACGAACCGCAGGAAGCCGCCCGCCGTGCCGCCGTCGCACACCCGGTGGTCGAAGGTGAAGGACAGCTGGGTGACCTTGCGGACCTTGACCTTGCCCCGGTGCGCCCACGGCTTGTCGACGATGCGCCCCACGCCCAGCATCGCGGCCTCGGGGTGGTTGATGATCGGCGTCGAGCCGTCCACCCCGAAGACGCCGTAGTTGTTCAGCGTGAAGGTGCCGCCGGTCAGCTCGGCCGGGGAGACCTTGCCGTCCCGCGCCTTGAGGGTGAGCTCGCGCAGCGCGGCGGCCAGCTCGGTCGTCGTCATCGCGTGCGCGTCGTGCACGACCGGCACGACGAGCCCGCGCGGGCTCTGCGCGGCGAAACCGAGGTGCACCGCGCCGTGGTGGACGATCTCCCCGGCCTCGGTGTCGACCGAGGAGTTGAGCGCCGGGTAGGCCCGGAGGCCCGCCACGGTGATCCGGGCCAAGAGGGGCAGCACGCCGATCCCGGCGTCGGGCCGCGCGGCCTTGAGGGCGTCCTTGGCCTTCATCAGCCGGGTGGCGTCGACGTCGACCCAGGTGGTGGCGTCCGGGATCTCGCGCCGCGAGGTGGACAGCCGCTCGACCATGAGCCGCTGCACCCCCTGGATGGGGATGCGCGTGTCACCCGGCGAGCGGCGGGGCGCACCGGGCTGTGCCGCGGCAGGGCTGGGATCGCCGGCCGGGTGGTCCGTCCGGGAGGAGAGGTATACCTCCAGGTCCGCCCGGCGGACGACCCCGGTCGGGCCGGGGGTCACCGCGGTCAGGTCGACGCCGTGCTCGCGGGCCAGGTGCCGCACCAGGGGGGAGATGACCCGCACCGCACGGCCACCATTCGCGGTGCTCGGTGGGGTGGTGGAGGAACCACTCTCGGCGCTCGGTGGGGTGGTGGAGGAACCACTCTCGGCGCTCGGTGGGGTGGTGGGGGAACCACTCTCGGCGCTCGGTGGGGTGGTGGGGGAACCATTCGCGGTGCTCGGTGGGGTGGTGGGGGCGGTAGCGGACGTGGTGGTGCGGCCACGCCGGCGGCGGCCGCCCGTCCGGCGGGCCGGGCCGTCACCCGCGCCGTAGCCGATGAGGGGACGCTCCGGCTGGTCCTCGCCCTCGCCGTCCACGCCCTCCCCGGCGGGGCGGGCGCCCGCCTGCTCCTCCTCGCGGTACTGCTCGCCCCCGGCCCCGGCCCCGGCCCCGGCCCCGGCCCCGGCCCCGCCCCCGGCCCCGGCCCCGGCCCCGCCCCCGGCCCCGGCCCCGGCCCCGCCCCCGGCCCCGGCCCCGCCCCCGGCGCCGGTCGCGTCCGCGCCGGTCGCGCCCGACCGGTCGGCTCCGGACTCGCCCGGCGCGCCGATGGTGATGAGCGGCTCGCCGACGGGCAGGACCTGGCCGGCCTCGGCGTGCACCCGGGCGACGGTGCCGGCATACGGGCAGGGCACCGACACGGCGGCCTTCGCGGTCTCGACGGTGACGACCTCCTGGTCGACGCCGACCTCGTCACCGGCGGCGACGTGCCACTCGACGATCTCCGCCTCGGTGAGGCCCTCGCCGAGGTCCGGTAACCGGAAGACCTGCGTCATGCCGACACCTCCTGAGGGGCGTGGGTGAGGTCCGGCTCGTCGTCCCACTGCAGCCGGGCGATGGTGTCGAGGATCCGGTCGATCCCGGGCAGGTGGGTGTGCTCGAGCTTGGGGGGCGGGTAGGGGATGTCGAGCCCGGTGACCCGCAGGACGGGCGCGGCCAGGCTGTGGAAGCAGCGCTCCTGCACCCGGGCCGCGATCTCGGCGCCCATGCCGGCGAAGCCCTGCGCCTCGGCGAGCACGACGGCCCGCCCGGTCCGCCGCACCGACGCCTCGACGGTGGCGTCGTCGAAGGGCACGAGGGAGCGCAGGTCGACGACCTCCACGTCCCAGTCCTCCTCCGCGGCCGCGACCTCGGCGGCCTTGAGCGCGGCCGCGACCTGCGGCCCGTAGGTGACGAGGGTGACGTCGGTGCCTTCACGACGCACCACGGCCTGACCGATGGGCTCGGTGCGGGTGGGCAGCTCGAGCTCGGCCTTGGCGTAGTACTGGCTCTTGGGCTCCATGAAGACCACCGGGTCGTCGGAGGCGATGGCCTCGCGCAGCAGGGAGTAGGCGTCGGCCGGCGTCGCGGGGGTGACGACGTGCAGCCCCGGCGTGTGGACGTAGTAGCCCTCCGAGGAGTCGCAGTGGTGCTCGACGCCACCGATGCCCCCGGCATACGGGATCCGGATGGTGATGGGCATCGGCAGCGCGCCGCGGGTGCGGTTGCGCATCTTGGCGATGTGCGAGACCACCTGCTCGAACGCGGGGTAGCCGAAGGCGTCGAACTGCATCTCGACGACCGGGCGGAAACCCTGCATGGCCAGGCCCACCGCGAAGCCGGCGATCCCGGCCTCGGCCAGGGGGGTGTCGACGCAGCGGTCCTCGCCGAAGTCCCGGGTGAGGCCGTCGGTGATGCGGAAGACCCCACCCAGCGCACCGACGTCCTCGCCGAGGACGAGCACGTCCGGGTCCTCGGTGAGCGCGTCGCGCAGGGCCGTGTTGAGGGCCTTGGCGTAGGTGGTCGGGCTCATCGCGCGCTCTCCATCTCCTGCTGGGTGACGTGGCTGTCCAGCTCGCTGCGGACCATCTCGCGCTGCTCGAGCAGCTGCGGCGTCGGCCGGGCGTAGACGTGGTCGAAGAGCTCGAGCGGCTCGACCGTCGGCTCGGCGTTCATCCGGGTGCGCAGGTCGGCGGCCAGCGCGTCGGCCTCGTCGCGGACCTCCTGGATGCGCGCGTCGTCGAGGTGCCCCTCCTGGACGAGGTATGCCTGGAGCCGGACGATCGGGTCCTGCCCGGTCCACTCGTCGACCTCGTCGGCGGTGCGGTAGCGGGTGGCGTCGTCGGCGTTGGTGTGCGCCTCCATGCGGTAGGTGTGCGCTTCGACGAGCACCGGACCGTGCCCGGACCGGGCGTGCGCGTAGGCCTGCCGCATGACCGCCAGCATCGCGGCGGGGTCGTTGCCGTCGACCTGCTCGCTGCGCACGCCGTAGCCGACGCCCTTGTAGGCCAGGGCCGGGGCCTTGGTCTGCTTGGCCAGCGGCACCGAGATCGCGTACTTGTTGTTCTGGACGAGGAAGACCGCCGGGGCCTCGAAGACCGCGGCGAAGTTGAGGCCCTCGTGGAAGTCCCCCTCGCTGGTCGCGCCGTCGCCGATGAGGCACAGCGCGAGACCGTCGCTGCCGCGGCGGGTCAGGCCGTGCGCCGCGCCGGCGGCGTGGACCGCCTGGGTGGCCAGCGGGGTGCACTGGGGCGCGGTCCGGGTGGCCCGCGGGTCGTAGCCGCAGTGCCAGTCGCCGCGCAGCAGGGTGAGCACCTCGACCGGGTCGATGCCGTGGGTGACCAGCGCCATGGAGTCGCGGTAGGTCGGGAAGAGCCAGTCCTGCTCGGCCAGCGCCAGGACCGGCGCGACCTGACAGGCGTCCTGCCCGCGCGAGCTGGGGTAGACGGCCAGGCGGCCCTGCTTGGTGAGCGCCGTCGCCTGGGCGTCGAAGCGGCGGCCGACGACCATGCCGCGCCAGACGGCGAGGAGGTCCTCGGGGACCGGCATGGCGTATCCGCGGGCAAGGGCCTGCTCGCCCGGGTCGACGGCGGTGCCGTCGGCGGCGAGCAGCTGCACCGGTGCGGGGCAGGGGAGCAGTTCGGTGATGTCACTCATCGTCGAGTCCTCGGTCCTCACGTAGACGTCTAGGGGTCATCGTCCCGCGCCAGCGCACACTCTGACGACATCAAGCGCAGATCCTGGACGGGTGGCAGGATGTCGGCATGGCAGAAGACCGTTCGTCCGAGAGCGGTCCGGTCCTCCGGAGGGGGGCCGGACAGGTTGCCGCACCCCTGGACGAGACCGACCACGCCATCGTCGCCGAGCTGCGGCGCGACGGCCGGCTCTCGGTCCGCGCCCTCGCCGAACGGGTGCACATCAGCCGGGCGACGGCATACTCCCGGCTCGAGCGGTTGCACCGCGAGAAGGTGATCACGGGGTATGCCGCCCGCGTCGACGCCGACAAGCTCGGCCTGGCGACCGCGGCCTACGTGTCGGTCTCGATCGAGCAGGGGGCGTGGCGCGAGGTGCTGGACGCGCTCGAGACGCTGCCCGGGGTCGAGAAGGTAGCGCTGGTGGGGGCGGAGTTCGACATGCTCGTGGAGGTGCGGGCGCGGGACAACCACGAGCTGCGGGACGTGGTCCTGGGGCGGATCCAGGGCGTCCCCGGCGTGCGGGCCACCCGTACCTGGCTGGTCTTCGACGAGTGGGAGCGCTGAGGCGAGATGACCGACATCCTCGTGGTGGCCCTGGCCGTGCTGGCGTTCAGCGTCCTGGCCGGCCGCCTCGGCGGCACCCCCGTCACCATGCCGATGATCTTCACCACGGCGGGGATCCTGCTCGGGCCGGCGCTGCTGGACGTCGTGCGCCTCGACCCCCGCGACGAGCTGGTCAGCGTCCTCGCGGAGGCCACCCTCGTCGTCGTCCTCTTCACCGACGCCTCCCGGCTCGACCTGCGGACGGTCCTCCGCGAGCACAGCATGGCGCTGCGGCTGCTCCTCGTCGGGCTGCCGGCCGCCGTGCTCATCGGGACCGGGGCGGGGTGGCTGCTGCTGCCGGGCCTGCCGCTCGTCGCGCTGGCGGTCCTGGCCGCCACCCTGGCCCCCACCGACGCGGCCCTGGGCCAGTCCTTCGTCGAGAGCCCCTCGGTGCCGAGCCGCATCCGCCAGACGCTCAACGTGGAGAGCGGGCTCAACGACGGGCTCGCGGTGCCGTTCGTCGTCATCCTCATCGACGTGGCGCTGGACCGGACCGGCTCCCTGTCCGACTACGCCGTGCTCCTCGTGCAGATCGTCGGGCTCGGCTTCCTCGTCGGCGGCCTCAGCGGCTGGCTGGGCGGCCGTCTGCTGAGCTGGGCCCACGACCGGTCCTGGACCACCGCGGCCTCGCTGCGGCTGGGGGTGGTCGCCGTGGCCGGCGCCGCCTACTCCGCGGCGGAGGTCCTCGGCGGCAACGGCTTCGTGGCCGCCTTCGTCGCCGGGATCGTCGTCGGGGCCACCGCACGGCCGGTGCTGGAGCACACGACGACCTTCGCCCGGTCCGAGGGCCAGCTGCTGGCCCTGCTCACCTTCCTGCTCTTCGGGGTGGCCATCGTCGGCGACATCCTCGCCGACCTGGAGTGGCGCTACGTCGTCTACGCCCTGGCGTCCCTGCTGGTCGTGCGGATGCTGGCCACCGCGCTGGCGCTGCTCGGCAGCGGGGTGAGCGCGGCGACGGTGCTCTACGTCGGCTGGGCGGGCCCTCGTGGCCTGGCCTCGATCGTCTACGCCGTCCTCGTCGTCACGACCGCGGGGCTGCCGATGAGCGAGGAGATCTTCGTCGTCGCCGGCTGGACCATCCTGCTGAGCGTCTACCTCCACGGGCTGAGCGCGGCCTGGGTCAGCCGACGCTACGGCGCGAGCGTCGAGGGAGCGCCCCGAGCACCGGCATACCAGCCACCTGCCGCTGCGGCTGGCGCGCGCGCACCGGCACGGGTGAGCCCCCAGGGCCCGGACGGCGGCCTCAGAGCGAGGTGGCGGCGAGCTTGACGCCGAAGCCGACGAAGACGGCGCCCACGGCGCCGGTGAGCCCGCCGGCGGTGCGACGGTGCTGCCGGAAGCCGCGGGCCAGGGCGGTGCCGGCGACGATGAGCGCCCCGAGGTAGAGCATGCTCAGCACCTGCATCGTCGCCGCCAGCACGAGGAAGTCGGCCAGCGGCCGGGCGGAGTCCGGGCGGAGGAACTGCACGAAGAAGGCCACGAAGAAGAGGATCGCCTTGGGGTTGAGCAGGCTGAGCACGAGGGCGGTCGTGAAGGAGCCGCCGCGGCGCGTCGGCGCGTCGGCCGGTGCGGCCTCGGCGCGGGTGGGGCGACGCAGCGCGGCCAGCCCGGCGCGCACGAGGCGCAGCCCGATCCAGGCGAGGTAGGCGGCGCCGAGGTACTTCACCACGCTGAAGACCACCGGGTTGCCGCGGAGCAGCGACGCGGCCCCCAGGAAGGTGAGGCCCATGAGCACCGAGTCACCGACGAAGACGCCCAGGGCGGCCGCCCAGCCGCGGCGGACCCCGCTGCGGGCCGCCTCGGAGAGCACGAACATCGAGTTCGGACCGGGCAGCAGGACGATGAGCAGGGCGGCGACGAAGAACGTCCCGTAGTCAGGGATCCCCAGGAGCACAGGACCAGCGTAGGGCCGGCGTGGCCCCCACGGAAAGTCCCGGACCTCCGGCCCGTGTCATGGGTCTGACCCGGCCCCGGGCGTCCCTCGGCGGAATAGCGAGGAGCCTGTGGTGTTGACCTCCCCGAGCCCGGTCCGGGCACCCTCGATCCCAGGAGGAGATGGTCATGCGCGCAGCCAGCTACGACACCTACGGCGGCCCCGAGGTCCTCACCGTCGGTGAGCGGCCGGACCCGCCGGTCGGCCCCGACACCGTCCTCGTGCGGGCCCGGGCGACCAGCGTCAATCCGGTGGACTGGAAGGTCCGCGAGGGCTACCTCCAGGGCGCCTTCCCCCACCACCTGCCGATCGTCCCGGGCTGGGACGTCGCCGGCGTGGTCGAGGCCGTGGGCCCGGCCGTGCGCACCGGGCTGCAGGTCGGTGACGAGGTATGGGGCTACGTCCGCCGCGACGACGTCTTCGCCGGTACGGCCGCGGAGCTGGTGCCCGCACCCGAGCGGACGGTGTCGCTCAAGCCCGCCGGACTGAGCTTCGAGGAGGCGGCGTCGGTGCCGCTCGCCGGGCTCACGGCATACCAGGCGCTGACCGAGGCCCTCGCCGTGGGCGAGGGTGACCGCGTGCTCGTGCACGCGGCGTCCGGCGGCGTCGGCCAGTTCGCCGTCCAGATCGCCCGCTCCCTGGGCGCCAAGGTCATCGGCACCGCCTCACCGGCGAACCACGACCTCGTGCGCGACCTCGGCGCGACCCACGTGCTCGACCACGGCGCCGGGCCGGTCGGCGAGCAGCTCGGCACCGTCGGCGGACCTGTGGACGCTGTCCTCGACCTGATCGGCGGCGACGCCATGGCGGACATCTCCGCGCAGGTGAAGGACACCGCCCGGGTCGCCTCGGTCATCGACGCCGAGCAGATGGGCCAGATCGGCGGGCACTACGTCTTCGTCCGGCCCGAGCGCGCGCACCTCGACGCGCTCGCCGACCTGGTCGACCGCGGGGAGCTGCGCGTCACCGTCGCCGCGACATTCGACCTCGACCAGATCGCCGACGCGCACCGTCTCTCCCAGGAGGGCAGCCCGGGCGGCAAGATCGCCGTACGGATCTGAGACGACGGCCCCCGTCAGGACGGCGACGGGGCTCGGCGGTGCCCGTCGCCGAGGCCCGGACGTGTGTCCGGTGGGCCCGACGTGCCCTCGGGGTTGAAGCGGTAGCCGACGCTGCGGACGGTCTCCACCATCTCCCCGGCGCCGTGGCGGCGCAGCTTCTGGCGCAGTCGGCTGACCCGCGACTCCAGGGCTCTGGGGCTGATGGTGTGGTCCTGGAGGTCGATGACCAAGGTGTCCCGGGTCACCACGACCCCGGGGCGTCTGGTCAGCGTCAGGAGCAGGTCGAACTCGGCGCGCGTGAGATCCACGTGCTGCGTGCCCAGGCGGACCGAGCGCGACTCGGGGTCGATGTGCAGGCGCATGGCGGCCGGTCCGGGCTCCACGAGCCACCCGCTGGCATTGCGGAGCAGGGCCTCGAAACGGGCGGCGAGGATGCGTGCCGCGGTGGAGGAGCTCACGACGTCCTGCGCGCCTCGCTCGAGCAGGGTCGCCTCGAAGTGGGGCGTGAGGTCGTCGACCACCACCAGCGTGGCCACCCTGAACTCGTCGAGCCATCGCTGTGCGTCGAGGAGGGCGGCCGAGACCGGCCCTCCGAGCACGATCGCCGCCCTGGGCCGTCGGTGGTCCAGGAGCCTGCGCAGCGCCTCGAGGTCGATGAGCTCAGCCCGGGCGCGACGTCGGAGCAGGTCGCGGCTGCGCCGCACCTCGACAGGTCCAGCACCCACGGGGATCAGCCAGACCGAGGCATCGACGTTCATGCGTGCCACGTCCGAGGCCATCACCACCATGGGCGCTCCCGGCCCTGGGCCGTGGCGCCGGGCAGGCGGGCGGACGGGACGGTGTAGTCGCGGGGTCGTTCGAGGAGCCACACGGGGTTGGACAGGGCGACGACCTCGCCCGAGGCCTGACGGACCCGGGTCCGGACGAAGCAGTCCGTGCCCGTCGAGACGTCGACCTCCACCTCGCCGGCACCGAGGTCCTCCGGCACGAACTGGTCGACGACCGCCGTCTCGGTCGCGCTCCCGCGGCCCGAGGCGTCCATGTCGACCCGGACGAGCTCCAGCCTCGACTGCGGGGGGAGGTTCGTGGCCACCAGGCGGACGCGCGTCGACCCGCTCCCGGCGACGGCGACCTGCCCCATGCGGCAGTCGTCACCACAGCGGATGTCGAGCCGGCCGGTGAAGAGGGTGGGGTCACCGAAGAACGCCTGTCCCCGCAGGAGCGCGGCCAGGAGGTCGTCCTGCTCTGCCGTGACGGACCACAGCCAGGTGACGAAGTTGTTCGTCTGCGTCGCCCAGTTCATCCCTGAGTGGTTGTCGCTGACCCCCAGGCCCGTCAGGAAGAGGCCACGACGCGAGCACTCGTCCCACAGGCGCTCGTGGCTGTCCAGGTCGGCACCACCACGCTGGCGGTAGCCGACCTCCAGGGCGGCGCAACCGTGCGCCCCGGTGTCGACCAGGTCAGCCGCCCGAGCCGCGACGAGCGACTCCTGGTCGGTCCGCGGCAAGGTGCCCCCTGCCACCCCGAAGGGATGGGCGTAGACGGCCACCCCGCCCGTGCTCCGGATCTCGGGGACCAGGGTCGTGGGATCGCCGTCGTCCTCGTCGGGGAGGCGGATGCGGGATCCGTACCAGCAGATGTGCGGTGTCGTCACCGACAGCTCCACCCCCTGCATCTGGCGCACGTCAGGGAACTGCGCTGCGTACGCCGTCATCACGTCACGCTGCGTCGCCGCCGGTTCCTGGCCCTCGACGTGGGTGCGCGCGATCTCCATGTCGCCCACGGCGCCCCGGACGGCACCGGAGCCCCACGCGAGGGCGGCGACGGAGAGCTGGGTGCACGAGGCGTCACGACCGTCGATCTCCGGCCAGGCCGCCGTGAGGTCACGGGCCGGGTCGATGACGACCTCCTGCCAGGCCCCGACGGGAACGCGGATGTAGACCTCCGCCACGTGGTCGACCACCTGGATACCCTCGCGATGGTCGCTGAAACGGTAGGAGAGCCGGTAGGGGCCGGGTGAGCGCTGCTCCAGAACGGGTCGCCAGGAGGTCAGGAGATCCACCGCCAGGAAGGCTCGATCCACGCGCTCCTCGAGATGCACGGCCAGCGTCCACCGCTGGCCGTGCAGGCTGGTGCTGTAGAGCGAGCGCTCCGACCGGGCCTGCAGCCGATGCTCCACACGCCGTCTGCCCTCGGCGCGGGCCTCGAGCTGGAGGACGGGGCTCGCCGAGGCGGCGCGGCCGGATGTCTCCTGGACGACGGCGTGCGAACCCCCCGGTCCTGCAGCGCTGCCGTCGACCTCCCAGGCCACCCGGTCCCCGGCGAGATCACCGGGTGACAGGCGGTCCAGGTAGCCCCGGGCGTTCATCCGCCAGTCATGGTCGGTCCACCACAGGGCCTGGACGCCCAGGGCGGCCGCCTGCTCGAGCTGGGCGTGCATGCTGCCGGCGCCCTCGCTGAAGCTCGAGTGCACGTGCAGCGCCGACATCACCGGTGCGGGCTCAGGGGCGGCCGACGCGGCGGTGGTCGTCGCGGCCTGGTCGTCCGGAGCGGTGGTCGCCGGGCGACATCCCACCACCCCTGCGAGCAGCAGTCCGCCCGTGCCCGACAGCAGCACCGAGCGGCGCGGTACCCGTGGACTGGTCAGTGCCCCCATCGAGATCCTCTCCGTGAGGCCGTGCCTCGACCGGGACGAGACAATGGCGAGCCTTGCAGCAGAGTAAAGAGAAGGTCAAGAAAAGGTCAAGATCGGGTCTGGTCAACAGCGGCCGCAGCGTGCATACTGCTTCTCAGGGTTCTTCGCTACACAGGCGCGAAGATGTTCGAGTTAGGCCAATCCCATGGTGTTCACCACCCCGGCGCGTCGTCGTGTCCAGCTGACGTCGCTCTTGTCGGCATGCGTCCTGATGTTCAGTGTCTTCGTGGCCCTGCCGGCATCGGCGGCCCCCCCGCCCGGTTCCCAGGGCGTGCCCGCGGTGCAGCTCCCCCTCGAGGACCCGATCGTCGACCCGCTGCCCGTGCACGACCGCATCGTGTCCGAGGTGCCGGCCCCGTGGACGCCCCAGATCCTCGACGGGCAGACGCTCGACATCGCGCAGAGCGGCAACTGGGTCGCCGTGGGGGGCAGCTTCTCGCAGGTCGCACCGGCCGGCGGGAGCCCGGTGCTGGCGAGGTCGAACGTCTTCGCCTTCAACGCCACCAACGGCGCCATCAACACGAGCTTCGCGCCCAGCGTGAACGGACAGGTGCGAGCCGTCGAAGCAGGCCCGACCCCGGGGACGGCGTACATCGGGGGGACCTTCCAGGGGGTCAACGGGGTGAACCGCAAGGTCGTCCTCATGGACCTCGCCTCCGGGCAGATCATCTCCAGCTTCGTCTCCCCGCCCATGAACGGTGCGGTGAACGACCTGTCCCTCGTCGGGAACCGTCTCTACGTCGGCGGGGTGTTCACGACCGTCGGCGGACAGTCGCACCGGGGTCTGGTGACCCTCAACGCCACCACCGGGGCGAGGGAGAACTTCCTGCAGGTCGCGCTGACGGAGAACCACAACTACACCGGGCAGCCTGGCCAGGCCCAGGCGCCGGTCGGTGCGAAGGCCATCGCGGTGAACCCGCAGGCCACCCAGATGGCGGTCATCGGCAACTTCCGCAAGGCGGACGGGCTGGAGCGGCGTCAGATGGTGCTCATCGACCTCACCGGTCAGCAGGCGGCCGTGCGGGAGGACTGGCGGACCGACCGGTACGCCCCCGGGTGCGCCACCAACGCCTTCGACACCTACGTCCGTGACGTGGAGCCCTCGCCGGACGGGTCGTTCTTCACCGTCGCCACGACCGGCGGTCCGTTCCCGGGGTCGCTGTGCGACACGGCGACCCGCTGGGACATCGCGGACAGCGGGCAGTCCGTGCAGCCGACCTGGATCGACGACACGGGCGGCGACACGCTGTACAGCGCCACGCCCAGCGGGGCTGCCGTCTACACGGGTGGCCACCAGCGCTGGCACAACAACGCCGGTGGCCGTGACTTCCCGGCGCCGGGTGCCGTCCCTCGACCCGGACTGGGCGGACTGGACATGACCACCGGAGTGCCGATCGCGTGGAACCCAGGGCGCAGCCCTCGGGGTGTGGGGGCCCAGAGCGTCGTGGTCACCGAGGACGGTCTCTGGGTGGGCAGCGACACGGAGCAGATCGGGCACTACCGCTACCGCCGACCCCGGCTGGCCTTCTTCCCGCTCGCTGGTGGCTCGCCCCTCGGCGAGGGCTCCACCGGCTCGCTCCCGTCCAACGTGTACCTGGCCAGCCCGCAACCGGCGGCCGCCGTCGGAGACGTGCTCTACCGCGTCAACGCCGGTGGACCGGAGGTGGCCGCGGGAGATGGCGGGATGAGCTGGTCGGCCGACAACGGCACGACCAACCCCCTGCGCAACAGCGGGAGCAACGCCGCCGGGTGGAGCCCCTCCGCCGCCCTCGACGGCAGCGTTCCTGCGGGGACGCCGGTGCAGCTCTTCGACACCGAGCGCTGGGACCCCGGCTCGCGGAACGACGGCGGTGAGATGGCCTGGGCCTTCCCGGTGCCCGCGGGTGAAGAGGTCGTCGTCCGGCTCTACTTCGCGAACCGATGCACCTGCACCACCCAGCCCGGGCAGCGCAACTTCGACGTGACCCTCGAGGGCAACCCCGTCCTCGACACCTACGACATCGCTGCGGACGTCGGTGACGGGGTGGGCACCATGAAGTCCTTCGAGGTCACCTCGGACGGGACCATCGACCTGCAGTGGCTGCACCGCACCGAGAACCCCCTGGTGAACGCCATCGAGATCGCCGAGGTCGCACCGGACGGCGAGCCGCAGCCCGAGGCGTCCGACCTGAGCCGCGTCTGGTACGGCGGGGCGCAGGTCACCAACCCGGTCGAGCCGGCGCCGGAGGGCGACGTGGACTGGGCCGAGGTCAGGGGTGCCGTCGTCATCGACGGTGAGCTGTTCTACGGGACGTCGGCCGGTGGCTTCGTCCGCCGTTCCTTCGACGGGTCGACCTACGGTGCGGCCGAGCAGATCGACCCCTACAACGACCCCTACTGGAGCGGCATCGAGACCGGCTCGGGCCAGACCTTCCGGGGCACGGTGCCCTCGTTCTACAGCCAGATCCCCAGCCTCACCGGCATGGCGTACGACGACGGGCGCCTGTACTACACGCGCAGCGGCCAGAACCGCATCTACTCGCGCGGGTTCTCCCCCGACAGCGGTGTCCTTCGCCAGCAGGTGGTCGAGGTGCCCGGCTTCGCGCCGGCCAACCTCGGCGGCATCTTCCTCGACGAGGCAGCCGAGAACCTCTACTTCGTCAACCGCGCCACGGGTTCGCTCTCGCGGATCGGGTGGGATGACGGCACCGTCGTCGGCGCACCGGTGGTCGTGAGCGGACCGGACATCGACGACATGGACTGGCGTGGACGTGCGGCCTTCCTCGCCGACGGCCCGGCGCCCGCCCCCAACGAGGTTCCGACCGCGGTCTTCGACGTCAGCTGCGACCGTCTGGAGTGCAGCTTCGACGGGTCCGCGAGCACGGATGCCGACGGGGAGATCGTCGACTACCTGTGGGACTTCGGTGACGGTACGACGTCCACCGACGTCGCTCCGACGCACACCTTCGACGAAGGCAGCTACACCGTCTCCCTGACGGTGACGGACAACAGGGGAGCCATCGGAGCCTCGACCTCCGAGGTGGACGTCGTCGCCAACGAGGGCCCGACGGCCGAGATCGCCGAGCCGGTGTGCGACCGCCTGGAGTGCAGCTTCGACGGGTCCGCATCCTCGGATCCCGACGACTCGATCGTGTCCTACTCGTGGAACTTCGGCGACGGGTCGCCCGAGCAGACGGGTCCGCAGGTCTCCCACGAGTTCTCCGCGGAGGGGAGCTACACGGTGACCCTGACCGTCGAGGACGAGTTCGGGGCGACCGACACCGCGGAGGTCGACATCGACGTCCTCGCCAACCAGCCGCCGGTGGCGGTGGTCGGTGAGCCGGTGTGTGATCTGTTGGAGTGTGCCTTCGACGGGTCGGAGTCCTCGGACCCTGATGGTGGTGACTCGGTGGTGGCGTGGTCGTGGGACTTCGGTGACGGGTCGCCGGCGGCGTCGG
>NZ_CANMUA010000007.1 GCF_947500995.1 uncultured Serinicoccus sp. | reverse complement strand
TGGGAGAGTAGGACACCGCCGGACCACCATTCACGGAAGGGCCCGCCCACCAGGGCGGGCCCTTTCCGCATGTCCAGCGCCATTCGCGCCGATTGGCCTGAGACCATGGGGGGGTCGTCGAGGAGGGCTGGGGATGAAGGGGTCGAGCGTGATCAACCGGCGGAGCATGACGCGGATGGCCTTGCGCACGCTGCCGGGCCCGGTGGCCGAGCGGGCGAGGGCGAGCCGTCGCCGTCGGCGCCAGCAGGCGGCGGCGGTGCGTCGGGAGGAGAGGACCGCCGCGCGTCGGGCCTCGCTGCTCGCGGCCGACCCCGAGGTGCGCCTGGTGGCGATGGGCGCCCAGGAGGGGCCAGGACGTGTGGTCTCCGACTTCACCGTCAGCCGCGCCAAGGAGCACAACCTCCGGCTGGTCACGGACGTCCTGGACGAGGTGGGCGTGACCTTCTTCCTGGTGCGCGGCAACTCGGCGCGCCGGTACGTGCTCGGCGTGCACCTGCGCGACCGACCGGCGGTCTTCCGCGCCATGCGGGCGCGCCACGACCTCAGCGCCGTCTGGGCGGTCACGCCGGGCCCGGGCGGGTCCGTCGGGCTGGCGAGTGCGTACGTCGACGGCGGGTTGAGGAGCGGGATCAAGTCGGGACTCGTGGTCCGGTTCGCCGAACCGCTGCTCGCCCCCTCGGGGCGCGTCGTGGGAGGGCTGGAGCTCGGGTGCGACGTCGAGTTCTGGCGGGACGGGGAGGACCTGGTCCGGGAGGGGAGCCAGCGGCTGGAGGAGGTGCGGTGCAAGGTTCCTGCCCCGGCGCTGGCGGGCGCTCTTGTCGCCCCGCGGCCGAACCGGGTGGCGGACGTCGTGCCCGTCTCGGCGCAGGTGCCAGGTCAGGTGATGATCGGTGAGCGGGTCGTCCCCACCTTCGAACCCTTCACGTGGCCGCTCACCGACGAGGTGACCTTCCCCGTGGACCTGGTCTACACCTGGGTGGACGGTGCGGACCCACGCCATGTGCAACGACGGTCCCGGTACAGCGGTGAGGCGCCCGTCGGGCTGGGGGCCAACGCCTCACGCTACGCGAGCCACGACGAGCTGCGCTTCTCGCTGCGCTCCGTGCACATGTACGCCCCCTTCGTGCGCCACGTCTACGTGGTCACGGATGACCAGGTGCCGACTTGGCTGGATCAGGAGGCGTCGGGCCTCACGGTCGTCGATCACCGCGACATCTTCGACGACCCGACGGCACTGCCCACCTTCAACTCGCACGCCATCGGTACCCGATTGCATCACATCCCAGGTCTGTCCGAGCGCTATCTGTACCTCAACGACGACGTGTTCCTGGCGCGGATGCGGCGGGCGGAGGATTACTTCCACGCCAACGGCATTGCTCAGGTCCCCTTCTCCCCGGCCCAGTTCGGGGTGGGGGACGTCGTCCGCGGCGAGGTTGCTCCGAACTCGGCCGGCAAGAACGTGCGCGCGCTCCTGCAGGCGGACTTCGGGCGGATCATCACGCACAAGTTCAAGCACGCGCCGCATCCCCAGATCCGGGCGGTCATGGCCGAGCTGGAGCAGAGGTATGCAGAACCCGTCGCCAGGACGACGCGCAGCCGGTTCCGCTCGACCGAGGACCTCGGGTTCGCCGCGACGATGCACCACCATTACGCGCTTCTCACGGGTCGTGCCGTTCCGGGCCAGACCCGCATGAGCTACGTGGACATCGCGGCGCCGGATGCCGCCCAGCGATTGGACCGGCTTCAGCAGAAGGGCGGTATCGACAGCTTCTGCCTCAACGACGTGGACACCCCGGAGGGCTCCCGCGAGGAGGTCCACGCGATGGTGGGACGCTTCCTGCGGGAGCGCTTCCCGTTCCGCTCGCCGTGGGAGCGAGCGGACGCCTGACACCCGGCGCAGCAGGCTGCTGCAAGATCTTGCAGCAGCCTGTTGTGTTCTGTGCAGGATGGTTCTAGGTTGGGCAGCACCGTCCCACCGCACCGTCCCGCTGCCCCACCCTGGAGATCGCAATGATGCGTCCACGTCCTGCTGTCGGCATGCTGCTCGCCTCGACGCTGCTGGCCACCACCGGTGCCGCCACCCTGGCCGGGCAGGCCCTGACCCCCGCGCCGGCCCTCGCGCAGGAGGCGCGCACGGTGACACTGGTGGGGGACCTGCAGGACGAGCTGGGCTGCGAAGCCGACTGGGAGCCGTCGTGCGAGGCCACCAGGCTGACCGCGGTCGACGGCAGCCCGGAGGTGTACCGCTCCACCTTCGAGGTGCCCGCGGGCCGGTGGGAGTACAAGATCGCTCTCGACGGGGGCTGGGACGAGGCATACCCCGAGGAGAACCTCTCCTTCGAGGTCCAGGGGCCCGCCGCCCTCGAGTTCTCCTTCGACGACGCCACCGACCAGGTGGGCCTGGTGCCGGTGCTCGAGCCGTCCGACGCCGAGCAGGACGAGGCCCTGGCCGGGGACAGCCTGCGCGCGCCGGTGACCAGGGAGCAGTTCTACTTCGTCATGGCGGACCGTTTCGCCAACGGCGACCCGACCAACGACACGGCCGGCATCGAGGGCGACCGGCTGCAGCACGGTCTCGACCCGACGGACAAGGGCTTCTTCCACGGCGGAGACCTGGCGGGCATCCAGGACCGGCTGGACTACATCGAGGGGCTGGGGACCACCGCTATCTGGCTGACCCCCAGCTTCAAGAACCGGCCCGTCCAGGGCGAGGGGGCGGACGCCAGCGCCGGCTACCACGGCTACTGGGTCACCGACTTCACCCAGATCGACCCGCACCTCGGGACCAACGAGGAGATGAAGGCGCTCGTCGACGAGGCGCACTCCCGGGGGATGAAGGTCTACTTCGACATCATCACCAACCACACGGCCGACGTCATCGACTACGCCGAGGGGGAGTACGGCTACGTCGACAAGGAGGCCGAGCCCTACCGTGACGCCTCCGGCGCCGTCTTCGACGACCGCGACTACGTCGGCACGCCCTTCCCGCTGCTCGACCCCGAGGTGTCCTTTCCCTACACGCCGGTCTTCCGTAGCGAGGCCGACGCCGAGGTCAAGGTGCCGGACTGGCTGAACGACCCGACGCTCTACCACAACCGCGGAGACTCCACCTTCGCCGGCGAGTCCAGCCTCTACGGCGACTTCGTCGGTCTGGACGACCTGTTCACCGAGAACCCCGAGGTCGTCGACGGCATGGTCGACATCTACTCCACCTGGGCAGACCTCGGCATCGACGGTTTCCGCATCGACACCGTCAAGCACGTCAACCTGGAGTTCTGGCAGGAGTTCAGCCCGCGGGTCCTCGAGGCCGCCCGGGCGGGCAACGACGACTTCTTCATGTTCGGCGAGGTCTACGACGCCGACCCCGAGTACCTCTCCGGCTTCACCACCGAGGGGGATCTGCAGGCCGTCATCGACTTCGGGTTCCAGGCCCGCGCCATCGGGTTCGCGAAGGGCGCCGCCACGACCGACCTGCGCAGCTTCTACGCCCAGGACGACTACTACACCGACGCCGACTCCAACGCCTACCAGCTACCCACCTTCACCGGGAACCACGACATGGGTCGTGCCGCGATGATGCTCGCCGCGGACCACTCCGGGCAGGACCTCCAGCGGCGGGTCGAGCTGACCAACGCCCTCATGTTCCTCACCCGCGGACAGCCGGTCGTCTACTACGGGGACGAGCAGGGGTTCATCGGCAGCGGGGGTGACAAGGACGCCCGGCAGGACATGTTCGCGACCCAGGTCGAGCAGTACGCCACCGAGCCGGTCATCGGCGCCCCCTCCGGGGCGCGGGACCGCTACGACACCCGGCACCCGCTGTACCGGCAGATCGCCGCGCTGAGCGACCTGGTCGCTGCCAACCCTGCGCTCGCCGACGGCGCTCAGGTCCACCGCTACGCCAGCGACGAGGCGGGGATCTACGCCTTCTCCCGCATCGACGCCGAGGAGCAGGTGGAGTACGTCGTGGTCGCGAACAACTCCGAGGAGCCGCAGCAGGCGACGGTGCCGACCTACGGTCCACGGACCCTCTACCGCGCCATCTACGGCGACCGGGGCCGGATCATCACCGGCGCCGAGGGGCGACTCACCGTGGACGTCGCCCCGCTGTCGGTCGAGGTGTACCGGGCCGAGAGCCCGTTGCGTCCCCGGCGCGAGGCGCCGGTGGTGACGCTGCGCAGCCCGTCGGCCGGAGAGGTGGTCGGCGGCCGCGCCGAGATCGCCGCCGCCGTGCCGGAGAACGTCTTCGCGCAGGTGACCTTCGCCTACCGCCCCGTCGGGGTGGCCGACTGGACGGTGCTCGGCACCGACGACCACGCCCCCTACCGCGTCTTCCACGACGTCAGCGGTATGCCGAACGGCACGCTGCTGGAGTACCGCGCCGTCCTGCAGGACCACTCCGGCAACGTGTCGGGGTCCTCCGGGTACGGCATCGTGGGTGACCCCGGCAGCGGCGGCGGTGGTGGCGGTGGCGTCGACCCCATCGGCCCGGTGGAGCAGCCGGGGGCCGTGGGCGTCCCGGGCAACCACAACGCGGCCATGGGGTGCCCGGGTGACTGGCAGCCCGACTGCGACCAGGCCCAGCTCTCGCTGGACGCGGCCGACAGCGTGTGGAAGCGGACCTACGACGCCGGCGCGATCCCCGCCGGCGACTACGAGTACAAGGCCGCGATCGACCGCTCGTGGGACGAGAACTACGGCGCCGGTGGCGCCCCCGGCGGTGCCAACATCGCCTACGAGGCCGACGGCGGGCCGGTGACCTTCTACTACGAGCACGCCCGCCACTACGTCACCTCCGACGCGGAGGGCCCGATCATCACCGCTCCCGGCTCGATGCAGAGCGAGCTGGGCTGCCCCGGTGACTGGGATCCCTCCTGCATGGCCCCCTGGCTCATCGACCCGGACGGCGACGGCACGTATACCTTTGCCACCACCGCGATCCCGGCCGGCACCTACGAGCTCAAGGTGGCGCACGGCCTGTCCTGGGACGAGAACTACGGCGCGGGCGGTGAGCGGGACGGCGCCGACATCGGCTTCTCCGTGCCCTCCGACGGGGTGCGGACGACCTTCAGCTACGACCTGGAGACCCACGTGCTGAGCGCGACCACGTCCGAGGCCGGCGTGGCGCCGGACCTCGGCTCGCAGCGGGCCTACTGGGTGCGCGAGGGCCTGGTGGCGTGGCCCGCCGAGGGGGTCGACGACCCCGCGCTGCGGGACTGGCGTCTGCACTGGTCCGCCGACGGCGGGCTGGGGATCGACGCCGAGGCCGTCACCGGGGGCTCCTCCTCCCCGCTGACTCTCGACCCGGACGGGCTCCCTGACGAGGTGCTCGAGGAGTTCCCGCACCTCGAGGGCTACCTCGCCCTCCGGCTGGACCGGCAGAGCGCCCGCGCCGCCGGCGACATCCTCACCGGCCAGGTGGCGGTCGCGATGTACGACGACCTGGGCCGTCTGCGGGACGCGACCGGGGTCCAGGTCCCGGGCGTCCTCGACGACCTCTACGCCGCCCGGGCGGCCGACACCGACCTCGGCGTGAGCTGGCGGGGGGCCACCCCGACGCTGCGCGTCTGGGCGCCGACCGCGCAGGACGTGCGGCTGCTGAGCTGGCCGCAGGGCGGGGAGGGTGACCCGCGGGTGTCCTCGATGCGACGGTCGGAGGACGGCACGTGGGAGGCCAGGGGCACGAGGTCCTGGTCCGGGCGCGAGTACCTCTACGAGGTGGACGTCTACGTGCCGGCGACCGGTGCCGTGGAGACCAACCGGGTCACCGACCCCTACTCGGTCGCCCTGACCCTCGACAGCGAGCGCTCCGTCGTCGTCGACCTCGCCGACCGGCGCTGGCAGCCCCGCGTCTGGCAGCGGGCGCGGGCCCCGCAGCTGCGCGAGGAGGTCGACCAGACGCTCTACGAGCTGCACGTGCGCGACTTCTCCATGGCCGACCCGGACGTGCCGGCCGAGCTGCGCGGGTCGTACCTCGCCTTCGCCGAGGACGGCTACGGGCGGCGGCACCTGGAGGCGTTGGCCGAGGCGGGGATGAACACGGTGCACCTCCTGCCGACCTTCGACATCGCCTCGATCCCGGAGACCACGGCGGACGCGGACGGCGTGCCCGACCCGGACTGCGACCTCCGGGCGCTGCCGCCGGACAGCACCGAGCAGCAGGCGTGCGTCATGGCCCAGGCCGACGCGGACGCCTTCAACTGGGGCTACGACCCGTGGCACTTCATGGCGCCCGAGGGCTCCTACGCCTCCACCACGGCGGCCGCCGAGGGCGGTGCCCGGGTGGCCGAGTTCCGCACCATGGTCGGTGCGCTGCACGAGTCGGGGATGCGTGTGGTCCTGGACCAGGTGTTCAACCACACTGCGCAGTCCGGCCAGGGCGAGAAGAGCGTGCTCGACAAGGTGGTGCCCGGGTACTACCACCGGCTGGACGACGTCGGGCAGGTGGAGACCTCGACCTGCTGCCAGAACCTCGCCACCGAGCACGCCATGGCGCAGAAGCTCATGGTCGACGCGGTGGTGCTGTGGGCGCGGGACTACCAGGTCGACGGGTTCCGGTTCGACCTCATGGGACACCACAGCCGGGCCAACATGGAGGCCGTCCGCTCGGCGCTCGACGAGCTCACCGTCCGGCGGGACGGGGTCGACGGCCGGCAGGTGACGTTGTACGGCGAGGGCTGGAACTTCGGCGAGGTCGCGGACAACGCGCGGTTCTACCAGGCGACCCAGGGGCAGCTGGACGGCACCGCGATCGGCACCTTCAACGACCGGCTGCGCGACGGCGCCCGCGGCGGCGGGCCCTTCGACGAGGACCCGAGGGCCGAGAAGGGTTTCGCCACCGGGGGCACGAGCGGCAACGACACCGACCTCGTGCAGCTCGGCCTGGCGGGCAACCTGCGCGACCTGCAGCTGCGCAGCCAGGAGACCGGCGAGGTGGTGACCGGCGAGCAGATCTCCTACAACGGCTCGCCCGCGGGCTACGCCGAGCACCCGGACGAGGTCGTCACCTACGTCGACGCCCACGACAACGAGACGATCTTCGACGCCCTCACCCTCAAGCTGCCGCCGGACCTGCCCATGCAGGACCGGGTCCGGATGAACACCGTGGCCCTGTCCACCACAGCCCTGTCCCAGTCGATCAGCTTCTGGCACGGTGGGGCCGACCTCCTGCGCAGCAAGAGCCTGGACCGCAACTCCTACAACAGCGGCGACTGGTTCAACGTGCTCGACTTCACCATGACCGACAACGGCTTCGGTCGGGGTCTGCCCCCCGCGGCGGACAACGAGGACACGTGGGAGGTCATGCGTCCGCTGCTCGCCGACCCGGCGCTCGCGCCGCGGCCGGCCGACATCGAGCAGGCCTCGGCGATGGCGGCCGACCTGCTGCGGCTGCGGTTCTCCAGCGACCTCTTCCGCCTGGCCGACCCCGCGCTGGTCCAGCAGAAGGTGTCCTTCCCCGTCTCGGGAACCCCCGACGGAGACGCCCAGGTCGTCGTCATGCGGGTGGACGACACCGTGGGTGCCGACGTCGATCCCGCGCTGGACGGTCTGGTCGTGGTGTTCAACGCCAGCGGGCAGCAGGTGGACCAGGTCGTCCCCGGGCTGGAGGGCGAGCAGCTGGAGCTCTCGCCCGTCCAGGCCGACGGTGCCGACGAGGTCGTCACGGAGGCGACGTGGGACGCGGCGTCCGGCAGGGCCCGGGTGCCGGCCCGCACCGTGGCGGTCTTCGTCCAGCCGTGAGGTCCGGGGCAGGATGGACCACGTGGACCCCGACCCCCGTGACCTGCTCCGTGCGCGCGCGCACTGGCTGACCGCCGACCTCCTCGCCGTCCCGACCACGGTGCTGCCGCAGGGCGTCGGCCCGCAGGACCTGGCCTGGAGCCTCGGCGTGGCTCCCGACGGCGGGATCGACCGTCGCGGCGCGGGTGCCGCCGAGGAGCTGCGGCTCACCCTGGCCGACGGCCCCCTCCCGGACGTGCTCGCGCGCCGCTGGCCGCACCTGGCGGACTGCCGCGCGCTACGCCTGGACGAGGAGGGGGCGGCGAGGGCGGCGACCCTGCTGACCGGCCAGGTCGCCCTGCTCGGGCGCGACGGCACCGGAGCGGGGGTGCTGGCCACCTCGCTGCAGGTCCCCGGTGTCCTCGACGACCTGTATGCCCGGGCGGTCGCGGGCCGGGCGCTCGGCGTCAGCTGGGTGGGGGAGCCCGGCCGGCGGGTGCCCACGGTGGCGGTGTGGGCACCCACCGCCCGCGCCGTCGAGCTGGTGCTCTGGGACGGGGTGCCCGGGCCCGACCACGACCGGGCGTGGGCCCCGGCCGGGGAGCCGATGCGGGTGCCGATGCAGCGCCAGGAGGACGGCGCGTGGACCGCGACCGGCACGCCCTCCTGGGGGGACCGCTGCTACCGGTTCGAGCTGGACCATGTCCTGCCGCGCACCGGTGAGCGCCGCCGGGTGCGCACGACGGACCCCTGGTCGGTCGGGCTGTCCCTGGACTCCCGGCACAGCGTGCTCGTCGACCTGGACGACCCCGCGCACGCCCCGCGGCGCTGGCTGGAGGCGCCCGTCCCCCCGGCCGTCCGGGCGGTCGACCAGGCGATCTACGAGCTCCACGTGCGCGACTTCTCCCGCGACGACGAGACCCTCCCCCCGGAGGAACGGGGGTCCTACCTCGCCTTCGCCGCCGACGGCACGGGGCGGCGTCACCTGCGCAGGCTCGCCGACGCAGGCCTCACCAGCGTCCACCTGCTCCCCACCTTCGACCTGACCTCGGTGCCGGAGGACCCGGCCGCGCAGGCATACGAGCCGGACGGTGCGCTCGCGGCCCTGCCGCCGGACAGCAGCGAGCAGCAGCGACGGGTCCGGGCCCACGCCCTGCGGGACGCGTTCAACTGGGGCTACGACCCCTGGCACTTCCTCGCCCCCGAAGGGTCCTACGCGAGCACGCCCGGGCAGGCCCACGGGGGCGCCCGCACCGCGCAGTTCCGCACCATGGTGGCCGGTCTGCACGAGCTGGGGCTGCGGGTCGTGCTGGACCAGGTCTACAACCACACCACCGACTCCGGACTCCACCGGTCCTCGGTGCTGGACCGGGTCGTCCCCGGCTACTACCACCGGCTCGACGAGGACGGGGACGTGCAGACCTCGACGTGCTGCCAGAACATCGCCACCGAGCACGCCCTGGCGCGCACGCTCATGGTGGACGGGTGCGTGCTCTGGGTGCGCCACTACCGGGTCGACGGGTTCCGCTTCGACCTCATGGGCCACCACAGCCGGGGGGACCTGGAGGCGGTCCGGGCGGCCCTGGACGCCCTGACCCCCGAGACCGACGGGGTGGACGGCTCAGCGGTGCACCTCTACGGCGAGGGCTGGGACTTCGGTGAGGTGGCGGGCAACGCCCGGTTCCACCAGGCGTCCCAGGGGCAGCTGGACGGCACCGGCATCGGCACCTTCAACGACCGGTTGCGCGACGCGGTGCGGGGCGGCAGCGTCCACGACGCCGATCCCCGGTCGGGCCTCGGGTTCGCCACCGGGGGTTGCGACCCCCGGCACACCGACCTGCTGCAGGTGGGTCTGGCCGGTGGTCTGCGCAGCCTGCGTCTGCGCTCGCAGGAGACCGGCCGCGAGGTGGTGGGCGAGCAGGTCGACTACGGGGGAGCGGCAGGCGGGTATGCCGCGAGCCCCGAGGAGGTGGTGAACTACGTCGACGCCCATGACAACGAGACCCTCTGGGACACCCTGACCCTCAAGCTGCCACTGAGCACCCCCATGGCGCAGCGGCTGCGGCGCAACACCCTGGCCCTCGCGACCGTCACCCTGTCGCAGGGGATCAGCTTCTGGCACGCCGGGGCCGAGCTGCTGCGCAGCAAGAGCCTGGACCGCAACAGCTACGCCTCCGGAGACTGGTTCAACCACTACGACCCAGGGCTGCGCGACAACGGCTTCGCCCGGGGGTTGCCGCCGGAGCCCGACAACGGGGCGCGGTGGCAGCTCATGGCCCCGCTGCTCGCGGACGCCTCGCTCGTGCCGACCGAGGCGGACATGGCGCGGGCGCGCGGCTGTGCCCTGGACCTGCTGCGCCTGCGCTCGGCGCACCCGCTGCTGCGGCTCGGGTCGGCCGAGGCGATCCAGGCGGCCGTGTCGTTCCCGGTGTCCGGGACCGAGCACGGGGCGCCGGACCTCGTGGTCATGCTCGTCGACGGACGCGCGCTGGCAGCCGGCGCACCCGGCGACGACGAGGCCGTGCTGGTCGTGCTGAACGCCGCGCCGGACGCCAGGACCGTGACGGTGCCCGGTCTGGCCGGTCAGCACTGGCGGCTCTCACCGGTGCTGCGGGACGGCACGGACGAGCTGGTCAGGTCCACCGGCTGGCGGCGGGCCGAGGGTCAGGTCCGGGTGCCCGCGCTCACGGCGGCGCTGCTCGTCCGGTGAGCGAGGGCGGCAGCGGCAGGGCGCAGGTGTAGACCACGACCCGCCTGGCCTGCGGGTTGCCCTGGCCCACGCGGCGGTAGCGCTCCAGGACCTCCAGCAGCTCGGCGCGCAGGGCGGTGACCTGCTCGGCGGTGACCTGCACCGGGTGGTCCTCCAGCCCGCAGCTCTCCCGCCAAGCCGGCTCGTAGGAGTCCTTCTCCCGGAGCCAGTCGCGAGCCCTCTCCCCGAAGTGGGCGAGGTAGTCCAGCGCCAGCCAGTCCGCGGCCTGGGCGTCGTCCTCGTCGAGCGGCTCGTCGACGGGGCCGGCGGTGGGCGGCAGGTCCAGCGCCCTCCAGACCCGTCGCCGGCCGGTACCGGAACGGGTGTCCTCCACGAGCCCGACCTCGGCGAGCTTGCGCAGGTGGTAGGACGTGGCGCCGGTGTGGGTGTCGAGGGCCTGGGCGAGCTCGGTGGCGGTGGCGCGACCGTGCACCCGGAGCTCGGCCAGGAGGCGGCTGCGCAACGGGTGAGCGAGGGCGCGCAGGGCGGTGCGCTCGCTCACCTCACGTCTCCTGGCCGAAGCTCTCGCGGGTGGTCTCGGCCCGTGCCGTCTCCGGCTTGGAGGCCAGGAAGGCGTTGACCCAGCGGGCCTGGGGGTCGGCGTCGATGAGCACCGCCTTGACCAGGAGCGTGGCGGGCAGGGCCAGCAGCGCGCCGACCGGGCCCAGCACCCAGGCCCACACGATGAGGGAGATGAACGTCACCGTGGGGGTGACGCCCACCGCGTCGCCGGTGAACTTGGGCTGGATGAGGCTCTGGATGGTGAAGTTCAGGAGGCTGTAGACCACCACGACGAGCAGGGCGTTGACCGGTCCGTTGGCCAGCAGTGCGACCGCCGCCGGAGGCACGAGACCGATGACGAAGCCGATGTTGGGGATGTAGTTGGTGAGGAAGGCCAGCACCCCCCACGCCAGGGCGAGCGGCACGCCGAGCCAGAACAGGGCGACCACGTCCAGCACGGCGACGATGAGACCGAAGACGGTCGTCACCACCCAGTAGCGGCGCACCCCCTGGGCGAAGCTCACCAGCGCGTGGGCGACGTTGGGGTGCTGGTCCTGGACCAGGGCCATCCGGCGGCCGGCGCTCATCGTGTCGATCATGAGGAAGAAGATGACGATGACCGTCGTGGTGAGCAGGCCGAGGATGCTCCCCAGGTTGCCGATGACCCCACCGAGCGCGGAGATGAGGCGGCTCGGGTCGAGGACGGACTCCAGCTGCCGGGTGAGGGTGTCCTGCTCCAGGCCGTAGCCCTCGAGGAAGGTGACCGCCTGGGTGTAGAGCTCGGTGTAGCGCTGGCGGTACTCCTGCGAGCTGAGCTCCTCCACCATGGCGGCCGCGGACCACCCGAGCGCCGTGAAGAAGGCGATGAGGAAGGCGAAGATGGCACCGCCGGTGATGATGGCCGCGAGGATGCTCGGGATGCCGACCTGGACCAGCCACCGCTGGAGCGGTGCGGCTGCCAGGACGAGGTTGAGCGCCAGGAAGGTGGGCGCGATGTAGTCCCGGAGCTGGTTCAGGCCGAGCAGGACCGCGAAGGCCAGGGCGATGCCGAGCAGCACCAGCACGGCGCGGGGCCACGGGTCCGCGGGGGCCGGCGGGGGAGGGGTGGGGGGCACGACCGGCGCGCGCTCGGGCCGGGGTGGGCGGCGACGGAGGGAAGGCAGGATGGGCACGGCGTGCTCCTCTCGACGAGGACGAGGCTACGGCAACCACCACGAGTGCACAATAGTTGTGCACAAGAGCCGTCCCGCGACGGCGTCCACGTCCCCTTTCGCCGTCCTGACCTGCGGTTTCGTCGGAGTTGGGTCGGTCGGGGGCGGTCGGTAGACTAGAACGGTTGCCCATCACCAACTCTCGAAGAAGGTAGGCGAATGCGCACCTACTCCCCGAAGGCCGGCGAGATCACCCGCGCCTGGCACGTCATCGACGCCACGGACGTCGTCCTGGGTCGCCTGGCGTCCCAGACCGCGATCCTGCTCCGCGGCAAGCACAAGACGATCTTCGCCCCGCACATGGACACCGGAGACTTCGTCATCATCATCAACGCGGACAAGGTCGCCCTCACCGGCGCCAAGCTGGAGCAGAAGAAGGCATACCGCCACTCCGGCTACCCGGGCGGGCTCAAGGCGGAGACCTACGAGCAGCTGCTCGAGAAGCACCCGACCCGCGCCGTGGAGAAGGCCGTCCGCGGCATGCTCCCGAAGAACTCGCTGGGGCGGCAGATGATCTCCAAGCTCAAGGTCTACGCCGGTGAGACCCACCCGCACACGGCCCAGCAGCCCGCCCCGTTCGAGATCTCCCAGGTCGCCCAGTAAGGAAGCCGAAGGACCCATGACTGTCAACGACATCGACACCGCCGACGGCGCCGACTTCGACGAGAACGCCGTCTCCGAGTACACCACCGAGTCCTCTGCGGCCCCCGAGGCCGCGGCCCAGCGCCCCAGCGCCTCCTCCCCGGGTGCCGCCACCGGCCGCCGCAAGCAGGCCGTCGCCCGCGTCCGCATCGTGCCGGGCACCGGGCAGTGGCGCATCAACGGCCGCACCCTGGCCGAGTACTTCCCCAACAAGGTGCACCAGCAGATCGCCGCCGAGGCGCTGACCCTGCTGGAGCTGGACGGGGCCTACGACGTGCTCGTCCGCGTGCACGGGGGAGGTCCCTCCGGGCAGGCCGGCGCGGTCCGCCTCGGTGTGGCCCGCTCCCTGAACGGCGTCGACACCGAGCTGAACCGCCCCGCCCTCAAGCGGGCCGGTCTGCTCACCCGTGACGCCCGCGTCCCCGAGCGCAAGAAGGCCGGTCTCAAGAAGGCCCGCAAGGCGCCGCAGTACAGCAAGCGCTGATCCCGCATCCGGCCCCGGCCGGAGCACCGACGGCCCGCCCGCAGCTCGGCTGCGGGCGGGCCGTCGTCGTGCCAGGGCGCCGTCGACGCAGCTGAGGTCGTCGTCGACCCCACCGTGATGGCGTCGTCGCCCGCGCGGTCCGGCGCCCTGCTCCCCTCACGCGGCGTCAAGGGGGTCGGGAGGGCGATGCAGACGGATTCCCTACCCCGTCATGACCGAGTCTTGACCAGGTGCTGACCCCCGCTTGACCCAGCACGCCGGACGGGCGGGGAACGCTCCTGCCGTCACCTCCGTGCGGCATACTGCCCTGTCAGCCCTTCGACCGACTGCGAGACAGGAACAGACCATGGGACGACGACTCTTCGGCACCGACGGCGTGCGCGGGCTCGCCAACAAGGACATCACCGCCGAGCTGGCGCTCGACCTGTCCGTGGCCGTCGCGCACGAGCTCGGCGGGCACAGCGTCTTCGGCGGCAACCGGGCCACCGCGGTCGTCGGGCGGGACCCGCGCGCGTCCGGGGAGTTCCTCTCCGCGGCGGTCATGGCCGGGCTCGCGTCGGCCGGGGTGGACGTGCTGGACGCCGGTGTGCTGCCGACCCCGGCCATCGCCTTCCTCACCCAGCGCATGAACGCCGAGATGGGCGCCATGCTGTCCGCCTCGCACAACGCCATGCCCGACAACGGGTTGAAGTTCTTCGCCAGCGGGGGCCACAAGCTGGCCGACGAGATCGAGGACCGGATCTCCGAGCGGATGGGCGGCGGGTGGGAGCGGCCCACCGGAGCGGGGGTCGGCCGCATCCGGCCGTTCCAGCGGGGCGCCGAGTTCTACATCGAGCACCTGCTGGAGGCCGCACCCGGGCGGCTGGACGGGCTGCGCATCGTCATCGACGCGGCGCACGGGGCGGCCTCCGAGGTCGGCCCCGAGGTGTTCCGCCGCGCCGGCGCGACCGTGGACGTCATCGGTGCCGACCCCAACGGGCTCAACATCAACGACGGGGCCGGGTCGACCTACCTCGACCAGCTGCAGGAGGCCGTGCGGCTGCGGGGCGCCGACATGGGGGTGGCCTTCGACGGCGACGCGGACCGGTGCCTGGCGGTCGACGCGCGCGGGAACCAGGTCGACGGCGACCAGATCATGGCCATCCTCGCGCTGAGCATGCACGAGCGCGGCGAGCTGCGCGACGACACCCTGGTGGCGACCGTCATGAGCAACCTGGGTCTGCTGCAGGCGATGGAGCGGGAAGGGGTGCGGGTGGTGCAGACCGCGGTCGGCGACCGCTACGTCCTGGAGGAGATGCGCGCCCACGGCTACTCCCTGGGCGGGGAGCAGTCCGGGCACGTCATCATGCTCGAGCACGGAACGACGGGTGACGGGGTCCTCACGGCCCTCGCGCTGGCCCAGCGGGTGGTCGGCTCCGGGAGGGCGCTGCACGAGCTGGCCGGTGTCATGACCCGGATGCCGCAGGTGCTCGTGAACGTCAAGGAGGTCGACAAGGACCGGGTGGGCCAGGACGAGGGCGTCGCCGCCGCCGTCGCCGAGATCGAGTCCGAGCTCGGCGACCAGGGGCGGGTGCTGCTGCGCAAGTCGGGCACCGAGCCGGTCGTGCGGGTGATGGTCGAGGCGGACTCCGAGGAGCGGGCCGCGGCCTGTGCCGACCGGCTGGCTCAGGTCGTCCGCGACCGGTTGGCGCTGTAGCCCAGCAGCCTCTCGATCTCCTGCACCCCGGTGACGGGGCCGGCGAGCAGCCCGTCCGGGCCCAGGAGGACCCCGGTCGGGCGCGCGCCCTCTCCCCAGGACCCGTGCAGGCGGGCGCCGGGGTCCCACCAGACGTCGCTGAGGTCCTGGACCCGTGGCTCGGACCAGGGGGCCTCGGTGTGCACCAGGTGGATGCCGGTCCGAGGGTGATCCTGCCGCCATCCCGGTAGCCGTCGCACGACGTCGAAGGTCGGCCCGCACCAGCAGCTCACCAGCACCAGGACCTGGGGACCGGTGACGGCCAGGGTCCGGGGCGTGACGACGTCGAGGTCGCGGTCCACGAGCGGCACGGACCACGCGTCGTGCTCGTCGGCCGGCCCCCAGGCCCGGTCGCCCGGCCCGGTGACCTCCCCGGCCCCGCCCTCGTCCGTGGGCCCGGGTGCGTCGTCGGGGGCCGGCGCCGAGGCCCGGCCCAGGGCGAGGGCCGCCGTCGCCGAGGTCAGGAGGGCGGTGCCCAGCCACCACCAGTCGGGGGCCCGGAAGTCGGCCACCAGGCCCCAGGTGGTGCGGCCGCCCAGCGCGGCCCACACGGCACCGACGCCGAGCGCCACCAGGAGCAGGTTGCGGACCAGGGTGCGGACGGTGATGCGGTGGTCCCCGATCCTGCCGAAGCAGGCGCAGTCCGGTCGCGGGTGCGTGCGCAGGGCCCGGGCCACCACGGCGGTGAAGACCAGGCAGAGGGCGAGCGCCGACACGGCACCGACGGCATACGTCACCAGCCACGGGGTGAGCAGGAGCGCGGCGCTCACCAGCTCCACCCAGGGCAGCACGCGCTCGACCACCGGTGGTGGCACCCGGCCCGGCAGCCGCAGCGCCCGGACCATGTCGGCGGTGGCGCCGGGCGCGGACAGCTTGGCCAGGCCGGCGAGTCCGAGGACCAGGGCCAGGGGGAGGGCCGTGAGGGCCAGGGCGGGGGGCACGGTCGGGTCTAGACCAGCTGGGTCAGGCGCCCCGTGTCGACGTCGTAGCGGAAGCCCCCCACCTCGGCCCTGTCCTGGATGAGCGGGTGGGAGGTGACCCGGTGCACGTCCTCGGCCAGGGCGGCCTCCTGGTCGGGCACGACGTGGAAGCGCTGGAACCACGCGTCGATCCCGGTGAGCTCGGAGATGGTCTCGCGCAGCTCGTTCTCCGTCTTGGACGTCATGGCGCAGCGGGTGTGCGGGACGACGAGGATGCGCCGGACGCCGAGGAGGTGGACCCCGAGGACCAGGGCCTCCAGCGCCGCGTCGGTCACCCGGCCACCCGGGTTGCGGAAGATCTTGGCGTCACCGTGGGTGAGCCCGAGCATCTGCAGCGGCTGGATCCGGGAGTCCATGCAGGTGACGATGGCCACCCCGGCGCGGGCGACCCCGTCGAAACCCTCGAGCTCGGCCGCGTGCTCGGTGGCGAAGGTCTCGTTGGCCGCCATCAGGTCGGCGAAAGGGGCGGTGCCGGAGTCGTCCCGGACGGGCGAGATGGGGTCCATGGCCCTGCAGTTTAGTGGGTCGGGGGGCCCGGTCCCACCGGTCAGGACAGCCCGAGGTCGTCCCGGGTCGGGGCTGCAGCGCCGGACCGGGCCACCGTCCAGCCCGCGCAGGCGACCGCCCGCTCCAGCGCGGGCGCGATGTCCTCCAGCTCGGCCCGGGCCAGGCGGTCCCGGGCCTCGGGCGAGCCCAGGAGCCCCGCGTCGAGGAGGCCGCTCACCAGGCCGGACATGAACGAGTCGCCGGCTCCCACGGTGTCGACGACCTGCACCGTGAGCGAGGGCAGCTCCAGGGTGGTGTCGTCGCGGGACAGGTGCACCACGGCACCCTCCCCGCCGCGGGTCACGACCACGAGGTGCGGACCCAGCTGGCCCCAGCGGTGCACGATGTCGACGACGTCGGCCTGGTCGGCCTCGCCGTAGAGCCACTCGACGTCCTCGAGGCTCGCCTTGACGACGTCGCTGCGGCCGATGCACTCCTCGATGCGCCCGCGGGCGTCCTCCGGGGCGCCCATGATGGTCGGTCGCGCGTTGGGGTCGTAGGAGACGGTGGCCTCGCGCCGCGCCCTCTCGATGAGCTCGACCACGGCCGACCCGCCCGGCTCCAGGGTGGCCGCGATCGACCCCGTGTGCACGTGGCCGACGCCGGTGAGGTCCTGCGGACCCAGCTCCCAGGCCAGGTCGAAGTCGTAGGTGGCGACCGCGTCGGCGTCCAGGTGCGCCGTGGCGGTCGAGGTGCGGGGGGCGTCCTCGGACCCCTGCGTCAGGGTCACCCCGTAGCGCTCCACGTGGCGGCGCACCCGCTCCCCGTGCTCGTCCGCCCCGAGGTATGCCGTGAGCCGGCTGTCGTGGTCCAGCGCCGCGAGCCCGATGGCGACGTTGGCGGGGGAGCCCCCGACGTGCTCGCTGCGCTCGCCCCCGTCGTGGGGCACGACGATGTCGATCAGCGCCTCGCCGACCGTGAGGACCGCGGCCATCAGACGGCGTCCGGGGAGAGGGCGTCGGCGATGGCGGCCACCTTGTCCAGGCGGTGGTGGGAGGTGATCTCCCGGATGGTGCCGGAGCGCGAGCGCATGACCAGGGACTGGGTGACGGCCGTGCCGGACCCGTACTTCACCCCGTCCAGGAGCTCCCCGGTGGTGATGCCCGTCGCGACGAAGAAGCAGTTGTCGCCAGTGACGAGGTCGTCGGTCGAGAGCACCCGGTCGAGGTCGTGACCGGCGTCGACGGCCTTCTGCCGCTCGTCGTCGTCCTTGGGCCACAGCCGTCCCTGGATGACCCCACCCATGGCCTTCATGGCGCAGGCGGTGATGATGCCCTCCGGGGTCCCCCCGATGCCGATGAGCATGTCGACCGAGGAGTTCTCGCGGGCCGCGGCGATGGCGGCCGCGACGTCGCCGTCGGTGATGAAGCGGAGCCGGGCACCGGCCTCCCGCACCTCGTGGGTGTAGCGGTCGTGCCGGGGCCGGTCGAGCATGATGACGGTGAGGTCCTCGACATACCGCTTCTTGGCGCGGGCGATCCGCCGCAGGTTCTCCCCGACCGGCAGCCGGATGTCGACCCGGTCGGCGACGTCGGCGCCGACGACGAGCTTGTCCATGTAGAAGACCGCGGAGGGGTCGTACATCGTGCCCCGCTCGGACACGGCCATCACCGCGATCGAGTTGTCCATGCCCTTGGCGGTCGGGGTCGTCCCGTCGATGGGGTCCACGGCCACGTCGACGGCGGGCCCGTGGCCGTCCCCCACCTGCTCACCGTTGAAGAGCATGGGGGCCTCGTCCTTCTCCCCCTCCCCGATGACCACCACGCCGTCCATGGCGACCTGCGAGATGACCTTGCGCATGGCCTCGACGGCGGCGTTGTCGGCGAGGATCTTGTCGCCCCGACCGACCCAGCGACCGGCGGCGAGGGCGGCGGCCTCGGTGACGCGCACCAGCTCGAGGGCGAGGTTGCGATCCGGGAGGACCTGGTCGGTGGTCTTCGGTGAGCGGTCGGCCATGGGCCCCTCCTTGGGCGAGACGGTGCTGTCGTCACCCTATCGGGTGCGCTCGCCTCCCCGCCGGGATGCCGGGGGTGCGACCATGGAGGGGTGAGCACCCCGTCGCAGACCACCCCCGCCCCGCCCGGCGGACCCGCACCGGACCGGCGCCGGCAGAGGTTGGCCTCCTACACGGTGGGCAACATGGTCTACTCCACGCTGCTGGTGCTCGCCGTGGTGCTCGTGTGGTGGTCGCTGACCTACAACCCTTCCGAGCAGCAGGGCCGCGAGGTGGAGGTCGGCAGCACGGCCTCGTACGCCGCGGCGCAGGCGGACTGGCCGGTGTGGGTGCCGGACCCCGGCGAGGGCTGGACCCCGACGGTCGTCTGGTTCGAGCCGCTGGAGCAGGTGCCGACCTGGCACATCTCCTACGTCACCCCGCAGGGGGAGTACCTCGCCCTGCACCAGGGTGCCGGGGTGGACCAGGCCTGGCAGGACGCGGTGCTGGCCGGGGCCGACCGCGTCGGGGAGACCGAGCTCACCGGGCCCACGGGGGAGCACCCCTGGCAGGTCTGGGAGGCGGAGTCCGGCAACGCCGAGAACGGCTGGTTGCTCGGCCCGCAGGACGCCGACGGGACGACGGTGGTCGTGCACGGCACGGCGCAGGAGGCGGAGGCCGTCGAGCTGCTGGCCAGCGTCGAGGCACGCGACTAGGCAGGCCGAGCCCCCGGGCGGCCTCGGTCAGGCGCGTCGTCCGTGCGCGTCAGGGCTGGTCGGTGGCCTGCGCCGGCGCGGTCTCGTCGGTGCCGCCGTCGCCGCCGACCCCCTCGCCACGGTCGGTCGCCCGGTCCAGCGTCTCCTGGGCGGCGTCGAGCTTGCCCTGGCAGTGGGCGGCCAGCTCCTCGCCGCGCTCCCACAGCCCCATGGCCTCCTCCAGCGGCACCTGACCGGACTCGATGCGGGACACGAGCGCGACGAGCTCGTCGCGGGCCTGCTCGTAGCTGAGGTCGCCGACGGGGGTGAGGTCTGCGGTCGTCGTGCTGTCGTCAGAAGTCACCGCACCACCGTACGCCGCCGAGAGACGTGCGGGGAGCGCCCGGCGACCGTCCCACGGACCACGCCTGCCCCCCACGGTGCGGGGATGTGCGCGCCAGCGGGCGGTATCACCCCGTCGGAGGGGTGTTTCCCCGCACCGTGCGGCTCCTGTGGTTACTGGGTGACGGGTCGGACGGCGAAGTCGCCGCGGGCCACGGTCACGCGCAGCATCTCCCCGGCGTCCACCTCGTCCCGGTCGCGGACGATGGCGCCGCTGCCGTGGCGCACCACGGCATACCCCCGCTCGAGCGTGTGCTGCGGCGAGACCGCCCGCAGGTGGCGCAGCAGCTGGTCGCTGCGGTCCCGCTCGCGCTCGAGCCGGGAGGCCAGGGCCGCCCGGCCACGGGCGTGCAGCTCGGCGACGTCGCGGCGGTGCTGCGCCACGATCGCGGCGCGGTCGGCCATGACCGGTCGGGCCATGAGGTCCCGCAGCCGTTCCCGCTCGCGGGCGAGCCGGGTGAGCAGGGCGCGCCGGCCGCGGGCGGTCACGGTGCGCAGCCCGGCGAGCTCGTCGGCGACGTCGGGGACCACGGCCGCGGCGGCGTGGGTCGGGGTGGACGCCCGCAGGTCGGCCACGAAGTCCAGCAGCGGGGTGTCGCTCTCGTGGCCGATCGCGGACACCACCGGGGTGCGGGCCGCCGCGACGGCCCGCACGAGCGCCTCGTTGGAGAAGGGGAGCAGGTCCTCGAAGGATCCTCCGCCGCGGGCGATGACGATGACCTCGACCGCCGGGTCCTCGTCGAGCTCGCGCAGGGCGGCCGTGACCGCGGTGACGGTCTCGGCACCCTGCACCGGCACCTGGCGCACGTTCACGACGGCCGCCGGCCAGCGGCGCGCCACGCCCGCCAGGACGTCCCGCTCGGCGGCGGTCGCGCGGCCGGTGACCAGCCCGATGCGGCGGGGGAGGAAGGGCAGCGGCCGCTTCCGGGAGGCGTCGAAGACGCCCTCGCTGCGCAGGAGCTGACGCAGGTGCTCCAGCCGGGCCAGGAGCTCGCCGACCCCGACGTGGCGCATCTGCCGCGCCTCCATCTGCAGGGTGCCCCGCTTGGTCCAGAACGTCGGCTTGGCGTGCACGACCACCCGCGCGCCGGTCTCCGCCGGCGCGGGCATGGCGTCCAGCGCCCCGGTCGGGATGGCGACCGAGAGCGACATGTCGACGTCGGTGTCGCGCAGGGTCAGGAAGGCGGTGGACATGCCCGGACGGCGGTTGAGCTGCACGATCTGCCCCTCGACCCACAGCGGGGACATCTTGTCGACGTAGTCGCTGATCTTCATCGACAGGGTCCGCACCGGCCACGGGGCGGCGGCGGTCGTCTCCCTGGCGGTCTGCGGCAGCTCGGGTGGGGGCACCGCCTCAGGGTATGCCGCGTGCCCCGCCGGCCGTGGAGGTGCGGCCGGGGCCGTGGGGTCGCCGGTCGGTCAGCAGGCGGTCGACCCGGCAGGGCAGACTCCCGCCATGGACGCGAGCGAGCCCGGGTCACGGGCACGACCCGCCGTGGTGCTGGTCCACGGCACCCGCATGAGCGCGGCGCAGTGGGAGCCCTACCGCGGTCTGCTGCCCGACGTGGAGCTCGTCACGGTGGACCTGCCGGGCCACGGACGGCGGGTGGGGGAGGACTTCACCGCGCCGGCGGCGCTGGACACGATCGGGCAGGCCGTGCGCCGGGCGCGGGAGGCGGCCGGCGGTGCGCCGCCGGTCCTGTGCGGCCACAGCCTGGGCGGGTACCTGTCGATGATGTGGGCCGACCAGCACCCCGGGCAGCTCGGCGGGCTGGTCCTCCTGGGCGCGACGGCCGACCCGCGCAGCCGGCTGGCCGGGGTCTACCGCGGCTTCGCGCGGGTCCTGCCGCTGGTGGGTCCCGACCGGATGGCGCGAGCCGTCAACGCGGTCATGCGCGTCCTCGGGGCCCGGGGCGAGCACGCCCGGTTGCTCCCCGACGGCGCCGCCTACGCCGCGCTGCCCGCAGCCTGGGAGCTGGTGATGTCCGGTGGCGGGCCGCAGCTGCTGACGTCGGTGGACGTGCCGGTGACGCTGGTCAACGGCCAGTTCGACCAGATGCGCCTGCACGTCGAGCGGTATGCCGCGGCGTGCCGGCAGGTGCGCGTCGTCACCGTCCCGCGGGCGTCCCACCTCATGCCGGCCACCCACCCCGAGCCGGTCGCGGTGGCGCTCCGGCATGCGTGGGAGCAGGCCCGATCGCGCTGACCCGGGGTTCGGGGAGCGCCCAGGGGCAGCACCTAGACTGAGGGGGTGACTTCTGCAACGCCCTCGACCCGACCCACCGAGGCGATCGACGTGCCGGCCGACGCCTCCTCCGCCACCAAGCGGGTGCTGCTCGCGGCTCCGCGTGGCTACTGCGCCGGGGTGGACCGTGCCGTCGTGACGGTGGAGAAGGCGCTGGAGCTCTACGGCCCGCCGGTCTACGTCCGCAAGGAGATCGTGCACAACAAGCACGTGGTGCGGACCCTCGAGAGGCGCGGCGCGATCTTCGTGGAGGAGACCGACGAGGTGCCCGAGGGCGCGCGGGTCATCTTCTCGGCGCACGGTGTCAGCCCCGCCGTGCACCAGGAGGCCGCCCGGCTCTCGTTGCGCACCATCGACGCGACCTGCCCGCTGGTCACCAAGGTGCACCGTGAGGCGGTCCGCTTCGCCGGTGACGACTACGACATCCTCCTCGTGGGCCACGAGGGGCACGAGGAGGTCGAGGGCACCGCCGGTGAGGCGCCGGACCACATCACGGTCGTCGAGAGCCCGGAGCACGTCGACGCGGTGGAGGTCCGGGACCCGGACAAGGTGGTCTGGCTGTCGCAGACCACGCTCAGCGTGGACGAGACCATGGAGACGGTCCGCCGGCTGCGGGAGAAGTTCCCCAACCTCCAGGACCCGCCCAGCGACGACATCTGCTACGCCACCCAGAACCGCCAGGTGGCCGTCAAGCAGATGGCGACCGACTGCGACCTCATGATCGTCGTCGGCTCCCAGAACTCCTCCAACTCCAAGCGGCTCGTCGAGGTCGCGCTGGAGTACGGCTCGCGGGACGGCCACCTCGTGGACTACGCCGACGAGATCGACGAGGCCTGGCTGGACGGGGTCCGCACCGTGGGGGTCACCAGCGGTGCGAGCGTCCCGGAGGTCCTGGTCCGCGACGTCCTGGACTGGCTCGCCGAGCGCGGCTTCGAGGACGTGCAGGCGGTGACCGCGGCCGAGGAGTCCGTGCTCTTCGCCCTGCCGACGGACATCCGGCGCGACCTCAAGGCCGCCGGCCAGGAGGTCAAGAAGGTGCAGCACGACCCCAGCTCGATCCCGAGCGGCCGCGAGGACTCGCTGCGCTGACCGGTCGGGCACGCAGGGCGTGCCCTATGGTGGTCGGTGCCCAGGTCCCGTCGGGGGAGACGGAGGGCCTGGCGTCCCGAGGGAGCGCGCAGACCGGCGGCTCCCGCTGAACCGATGAGGAGCTCGTCGTCATGACCGCATCCCGCACCACCCTCCTCGGCGCGCTCGCCGCCGCCACGCTCGCCCTGTCCGCCTGTGGTGACGGCGGCGGGTCCGAGGCCGGGGGAGAGCCCCAGCTGGTCGAGGACGGCACCCTGGTCGTCGCGATGAGCGGTGAGTTCCAGCCGTTCAGCTACTTCGAGGGCAACGAGCTCACCGGGTTCGACTACGACATCGGCGCGGCGGTCGCCGAGGAGCTGGGCCTGGAGATGCAGTCGGAGACGGCCGCCTTCGCCTCGCTCATCGGTGGCGTCCAGGCCAACCGGTACGACGTCCTCATCGCCTCCATGACACCCACCGAGGAGCGCGCGGAGGCGGTCGACTTCACCGGCGGCTACTACAGCTCCGGGGCCCAGGCCTTCGTCCCGACGGGCACGGAGTGCACCGAGATCTCGGAGATGGACGCCCCCACGGTGGGGGTCGCCACCGGCACCACCTACCAGGACTACCTCGAGGAGGAGGGGGGCGACTGGGTCGGGGAGGTCCGCACCTTCGACTCCGACGTGGTGGCGCTGCGCGACCTCGGCACCGGTCGGCTGGACGCCGTGATGACCGACCGGCTGGTCGGGCTGCACCAGATCGAGGAGGCCGGGCTGGACGTCGTCGAGTGCGGCGACCCGCTCTACACCGAGGAGCCGGCCTTCGCCGTCAAGAAGGGCAACACCGCCCTGGCGGAGGACCTCGACGAGGCGCTCCAGGCGATCATCGAGGACGGCACCTACGCGGAGATCAGCGAACGCTACTTCGGCCAGGACATCTCGGGTGACGTCGCCGGCTCGTCCGACGACTGAGGCAGGACCGTGGACTTCGTCTCCCTCTTCGTGGAGTACGCGCCGCTGTTCCTGGAGGCGACCTGGGTCACCCTCAGCCTGACCGCGGTGTCCCTGGTCCTGGCCATGGTGGCGGGTGCCGGTGTCGCCTGGCTGGCGATGAGCGCGGTGCGCCCCCTGCGCTGGCTCGCGACCGCCTACATCGGGCTGGTCCGGGGGACCCCGCTCATCACCCAGATCTTCATCATCTACTTCGGCCTCGCCTACGTGGTCACCCTCCCGGCCTTCTGGGCCGGCGCACTGGCCCTGGCGTTCCACAACTCGGCCTACATCGCGGAGATCATCCGCTCCGGCTTCCAGGCGGTGCCGAAGGGGCTCACCGAAGCGGCCCGGTCGCTGGGGATGTCGCGGCTGAAGACCCTCAAGCGGGTGCAGGCGCCGCTGGCGCTGCGGACGACCCTGCCGGTCCTGGGCAACCAGTACATCATCGCGGTGAAGGACTCCTCCCTGGTCGCCTTCATCGGGATGACCGAGCTGTTCCGCACGTCGCAGAACATGGCGGCGTCCACCTACCAGCCGCTCACCTCCTACGTGGTGGTGGCGATCTACTACCTCGCCATCGTCCTGGTGCTCACCCTCCTGGTGAACACGCTGGAGGCGCGCCTCAGCAAGCACCGTCGGCCCGAGGTGCAGGCGAAGGCCAAGGTCAAGAGCGAAGGAGCAGTCTGATGACGAGCGAGGACCGCACGGCGACGGGCGGGGAGCCGGTCGTCCGCCTGCGCGGCATCGTCAAGGCCTTCGGGTCCACCACGGTGCTGGACGGGATCGACCTCGACGTGGCCCGGGGTGAGGTGGTCTGCCTCATCGGCCCCTCCGGTGCCGGGAAGTCGACCCTGCTGCGCTGCATCAACGGGCTCGAGCGCATCACCGGCGGCAGCATCGAGGTCGGTGGGCAGCGGCTGAGCTACGACGAGAAGCACCTGAACGGGATCCGGTCGCGGATCGGGATGGTCTTCCAGTCGTTCAACCTGTTCCCGCACATGACCGTGCGGGAGAACATCTGCGTCGCGCAGCGGGAGGTCCTCGGCCGCAGCGCGGCGGAGGCGCGGGACCGGGCGCACGCCCTGCTCGAGCGGGTGGGCCTGGACCACAAGGCGGAGGCCTACCCGGACAACCTGTCCGGCGGGCAGCAGCAGCGGGTGGCGATCGCCCGGGCGCTCGCCATGGACCCGGCGTTGATGCTCTTCGACGAGCCCACCTCGGCCCTCGACCCCGAGCTGGTGGGGGAGGTCCTCACGGTGATGAAGGACCTGGCCTCCGAGGGGATGACCATGGTCGTGGTGACCCACGAGATGCGCTTCGCCCGTGACGCGGCCGACCGGGTGGTCCTCCTGGCCGACGGTGGCATCGCCGAGCAGGGGCCGCCCGAGAAGGTCCTCCTGCAGCCCAGCAGCGCCCGGGGTCGGGCGTTCCTGCAGGAGATCGGTCAGGCGTAGCGGCTGCGCGGGGGCTCGCCCACCGCGCCGTGACCGGCGTCCGACGCGGAGGACGGCAGCTCCTCCCGGCCCGGGGTGGCCTGCTCGAGCTCGCCGGCGAGCCACTCCGTGCCCGTCGGCCGGGGAGCGACCTCCAGCACGGGCAGCGGGTCGTGCGTCGAGTCCACGAGGCCCAGCTCGCTCATCCGTCGCGAGGTCACCATGACCCGGGACTCCAGCGTGCCGACGAGCTGGTTGTAGGTCTCGACCGAGCGGCGCAGCGCGGAGCCCATCGCCCGGGTGTGGCGCCCCACCGTGCCCAGGCGCTGGTGCAGCTCGGTGCCCAGCGCGAGCAGCTCGCGCGCGTTGCCGGCGAGGGCGTCCTGCTGCCAGGCCAGGGCGGTGGCGCGCAGCACGGCCAGCAGCGTGGCGGGGGAGGCCAGCACCACCTTGCGCGACTGGGCGTGGTCGTAGAGGTCCGGGGCGGCCCGTAGCGCCGCCGCGAGCACGGCGTCGCTCGGCACGAAGCAGATGACGAGCTCGGGCGAGGTCGTGAACGCCGACCAGTAGTCCTTGGCCGCGAGCGCCTCGACGTGCCCGCGCAGCGCTGCGGCGTGGTCGCGCAGGAGGTCGTCGACCCGGCCGGGAGGGCACTCCGGCGCCTGCGCGCGCAGGAAGGCGGTCAGCGGCGCCTTGCTGTCCACCACGAGGACCTTCTCGCCCGGCAGCCGCACGACGGCGTCGGGCCGCACCCGCGCGTCGTGCCGGCTCACGGCCCCCACCTGCTCGTCGAAGTCGCAGCGGGCCAGCATGCCCGCGTGCTCCATCACCCGGCGCAGCTGCACCTCGCCCCAGGTGCCACGGGTGCCGGACGCGGACAGCGCGCCGGAGAGGGCGGCGGTCTGCTCCTGCAGCGCCCGGGTCTGCGACGCGACCTGGTCGAGGTGCTCGCCCACCTGCCCGAACTGCTCGAGGCGGTCCCGCTCGAGGGAGCGCACCTGACGCTCGACCCGCTCCAGGGCGCCGCGCAACGGAGCGAGCTCGGCGGCGGTCCTGCGGTCGGCCTCGCCCTCCTGCTCGGCGTCGACCAGCGCCTGCTCGAGCTCGGCGGCGCGGGAGCGCTCGCGGTCCCGGTCGGCGTGGGCCAGGGCGACCTCGGTGTCCGCGCGGGCCAGGCGCGCCCCGGTCCGCGAGGACCCGACGAGCCATCCGAGGGCGAGGCCGACGACGAGGACCAGGAGGAGCGGGAGGAGTCCCTGGACGGTGGTGCTCATGCGCACACCGTCGCACGGGGCGCCGACAGACCTGCCGGTCGACCCGCGGCACGCGGGTGGGACCCGGTCGCGGGCGCCACGCCGGCGCTGGGCCCGACCGCCCTCGTTGACAACGGGAGGCGGGCCGCATACCTTGAGCGAAACATGAATCACCTTTCATGTTAGCCCGCACGAAGGAGTGTCCGAGGTGTCCGCTCGTCCCCTGATCGCCCTCATGTCCGCGACCGCCGTCCTCGCCGTGGCCGGGTGCGCGCCCTCGAGCTCGGAGGGGGGTGACGGGGGCGACACGGCCGGTGGCGGCGAGGAGTCGTCGGGAGGGACCGCCGCGGTCGGCATCATCTACTCCGAGACCGGACCGCTGGCGGCCTACGGCGAGCAGTACCGCCAGGGTCTCGAGGCCGGGATCGACTACGCCACCGACGGCACCGGCGAGGTCGACGGCACCACGATCGAGGTGGAGTACCGCGACGACGCGGGCAACCCCGACACCGCCGTGGCCGCCGCCAAGGACCTCATCGGCCAGGACTACCGCATCCTCGGGGGGACCGTCGTCTCGGGCATCGCGACGGCGATGGCCGAGCAGGCCGCCCAGAACGAGGTCCTCTACATCTCCGGCCCCGCGGCGACGGACGCCATCACGGGGGTCAACGAGTTCACCTTCCGCTCGGGCCGCCAGAGCTTCCAGGACGTCGCGACCGCGGGCGCGATGCTCGACGACGAGTCCGGCACCGTCGTCGTCCTGGCCCAGGACAACGCCTTCGGCCAGGGCAACCTGGCGGCGGTGGAGGCCGTGCTCGGTGCCGAGGGAGCCCAGGTGGAGAGCGTCCTGGTCCCCGAGGACGCGACCGAGTTCACCGGCTTCGCCCGACAGGTCGTCGACGCGGACCCCGACCTCATCTTCGTGGCCTGGGCGGGCGCGACGGCGGGCAACATGTGGCAGTCGCTGTCCCAGCAGGACGTCTTCGAGGCGGCCCCGGTCGTCACCGGCCTGGCCGACTCGGCCACCTTCGCCGCCTACGGCGACGCGGGCGAGCAGATCTCCTTCCTGTCCCACTACTTCCCGTCCGCGACCGACAACGAGGTCAACCAGGCCCTCGTGGACTCGGTGACCGAGGCCGGTGGCACCCCCGACCTGTTCACCGTGGACGGCTTCGTCGCCGGACAGATGATCGTGCACGCCGTGGCCGAGGGCGGTGACGACGTCCAGGCGATGGTCGACGCGCTCGCGGGCTGGGAGTTCGAGGGCCCGAAGGGCACCACGACCATCCGCGAGGGCGACCACGCGCTGGTCCAGGACATGTTCACCGCCCGCCTGGTGCAGGACGGGGACGCGTGGGTGCCCGAGGTCATCGACACCGTCCCCGCCGACGAGGTGGCGCCGCCGGAGGCCTCGGGCGAGTGAGCGCACCCGCCCGACCGGGTCCGGCGCCGGGGGCCGGGGACGGCGACGGCGGCGGCGACGCCGACGCCGCCCCCGCCCTGGAGGTCCGGGACCTGTCGCTGCGCATCGGTGGCGCGCAGATCCTCGAGGACATCAGCTTCGCCGTCCCCACGGGGCAGATCGTGGGCGTCATCGGGCCCAACGGCGCGGGCAAGACGACGCTGTTCAACCTCGTGTCCGGCGTGCACCAGCCGACGTCCGGCCAGGTGCTGCTCGCCGGGCGGGACGTGACCCGCACGAGCATCACCCGGCGGGCGGTGGCCGGTCTGGGCCGTACCTTCCAGACCTCCTCGCTCTTCCCCGGTCTCACCGTGCACGAGAACGCCCGCCTCGCCGCCCAGGTGACCCGGGGCCGCGCGCTCTCGCTCTTCCGCCGGCCCCGGCCCGGGGACCCCGCGTCCCGGCGGGCCGGCGAGCTCCTGGAGGAGGTGGGGCTGGCGCACCGCGCCGGCCACCGCGCCGCGGACCTGCCGCACGGCGACAAGCGCAAGCTCGAGATCGCCATGCTGCTGGCGACGGACCCGCAGGTGGTCCTGCTCGACGAGCCCATGGCGGGCGTGGCCTCCGGCGACGTGCCCGGTCTCACCGAGGTGATCCGGGGGCTGCACCGCGACCACGGCTGCACCGTGCTCATGGTCGAGCACCACATGGAGGTGCTGCTGGGCCTGGTCGAACGGGTCGCCGTCCTCCACTTCGGCCACCTCCTGGCCCTCGACACGCCGGAGGCGGTCATGGGCGACCCGACCGTGCAGAGCGCCTACCTCGGGGAGTCGGTATGACGAGCACGGCGCCGAGCGCCGACCCGCGGGCCGCCACCCCGCCCACGGCCGACCCGGTCCTGCGGGTCCGTGACCTGCGGGCGCACGTGGCCGGCCAGCAGGTGGTCGAGCACGTCGACCTGGATGTCGCCCCGGTCGGCGTCACCGCGCTGCTGGGCCGCAACGGGGTCGGCAAGACCTCCACCATCAAGGCGGTCCTCGGCCTCGTCGGACGCTCCGGCACCGTCGAGCTCGACGGCACCGACCTCGTGGACCTGCCGACGCATCTCGTCGTCCGGCGCGGGGTCGGCTACGTCCCCGAGGACCGGGAGGTCTTCGCCGGGCTCACGGTGACCGAGAACCTGCGCCTGGCCGAGCGGCGCGGCAGCGAGCACCGCTACGACCTGGTCTACGACCTCTTCCCCGAGCTGGAGCAGCGGGGCACCCAGGCCGCCGGGACGCTCTCCGGCGGGCAGCAGCAGATGGTGTCCCTGGCCCGCGCCCTGCTCAACGAGAACCGGGTCCTGCTCGTCGACGAGCCGACCAAGGGGCTGGCGCCCCGACTGGTCCAGGAGGTGAGCCGGGTGCTCGCCCGAGCCGCGCAGGTGGCCCCCATCCTGCTGGTGGAACAGAACCTGCAGGTCGTCCGCGACCTGGCGGATCACGCCGTGGTGCTGACCGACGGGCGCAGCGTCCACCACGGTCCCGCCGCGGACCTGCTGGCCGACGAGGAGCTCACCCAACGACTCCTCGGGGTCCACGCCGACAGCGGTCCGGACGCCGCCGGGCGCCGGCCCGCCGACGAGGAGGGACCGGCATGAGCACCGTCGTCCTGCTGCTCTTCACGGGGGTCGGGCTGGGGGCGATCTACTTCCTGGTCGCCTCCGGGCTCTCCCTCATCTACGGCCTCATGCACGTGCTCAACTTCGCCCATGGCGTCTTCCTCTCCCTCGGGGCCTTCCTCGGCTTCGAGGTGGCCTCCCGGCTGGGGGCGACGACGTGGACCGGCTTCGCCGCGTCCCTGCTGGTCGGAGCCCTCGCCGGGGCCCTCTTCGCCGCGCTGACCGAGCGCCTGCTCGTGCAGCGCCTCTACGAGCGGCACATCGAGCAGGTGCTGGTGACGGTCGGGCTCGGCCTGGCCGCGGTCGCCCTCTTCGACGGGATCTGGGGGACCGACCCGAGGTTCATCACCGGGCCGGCCTGGATGGGTCGGACGACCTCGGTCCTGGGGGCCAACGTGCCCAACGACCGGTTCGTCGCGATCCTCGTCGCCGGGCTCGTGCTGCTCGGGATGGTGCTGTTCCTCCGGCGTACCCGCTACGGCATGATCATCCGGGCCGGGGTGGAGAACCGCGCGATGGTGACCGCCCTCGGCATCGACGTCCGCACCGCCTTCACCCTCGTCTTCACCATCGGCGGCATCGCCGCGGGCCTCGGGGGTGTCCTCGCGAGCCACTACTTCGGCTACGTCTCCCCGCTGCTCGGCCAGACGCTGCTCATCTTCGCCTTCATCGTCACCGTCATCGGCGGGCTCGGGAGCCTCACCGGCGCGGCGATCGCCTCCGTGGTGGTGGCGCTGCTGCAGCAGTTCGCCAACTACTACCTCTGGGGCACCGGCGACCTGGCCGTCGTCGTGCTGCTGGCCGTGGTGCTCCTGACCCGGCCCTCCGGACTGATGGGGAGGCGCGCATGAGCCCGTCGACACCCGCGAGCGGGACGGCATACCGGGGCGGCGCCCGCGCGTGGGTCGGCCGGCTCGTGCCGCCAGCCCTCGTGCTGCTGCTCGCCTGCCTGCCGCTGCTCGACCTGCGCCTCCCGGGGGTGCTGCCGGGCCCGACCTACACCCCCGGCACCCTGCACCTGCTGGCGCTCGCGATGGTCATGGCGGCGCTGGCGCTGTCCTACCACCTGCTGCTCGGCGTCGCCGGGCTGCTCTCCTTCGGCCACGCGCTCTACTTCGGGCTGGGGGCCTACCTGCTCGGCATCGTCATGTCCGAGCTGGAGCTGGGCCTCGTGCCGTCGGTGCTCGTCGTCCTGGTGGCCGGCGTCGTCATCTCCCTCCTCCTCGGCGCCGTCAGCCTGCGGGTGACCGGCATCCCCTTCGCGATGGTCACCCTGGCCTTCGCCCAGGCCGGGTCGGTGCTCGTCCGCCGCGACCCCGGCCGGGTCACCGGCGGGGAGGAGGGGCTGCGGCTGCCGACCGAGCAGGTGCCGGACGCGCTGGTCGGCGTCGCCGACACGCGCAACCTCTACTGGCTCGCCCTCGCCGCCCTCGTGCTCGCCTTCCTGCTCGTCTCCTGGGTGCAGGGCAGCCGGGCCGGGCACGTCGCGGCGGCCGTGCGCGAGAACGAGCTGCGGGTGCGCGTGCTCGGGATGCGGCCCTTCCTCGTCAAGCTCGCGATCTTCGTGGCCGCCTCGGTCATCGCCGTCGGCATGGGGATGGTCCACCTGCTCCTCAACTCCGGCGCCGTCCCGCACATCGTCAGCGCCGAGCTCACCATCTCGCTGCTGCTCATGGTCGTCATCGGCGGCGTGGGGTCCCGGTGGGGCGCGGTGGCGGGGGCGGTCCTCTACGTCCTGCTCAACCAGCGGCTCACCGTGCTCGCCCAGGCGGCCTGGGTGCACGACCTGCCCGCGCCGCTGCGGATCCCGCTCTCCGAGCCCATGTTCGTCCTCGGCACGCTCTTCGTCCTCGTCGTCCTGTTCCTGCCCGGCGGGCTCGCGGGGACCGTCGCCCGGGTGCGCCGGTGGCGCGGGCGTGGCGGACCACCCGCCGGTGCTGACAGGCTGGAGGACGTGGACGACGAGCAGCAGGCGGCGACGACGGGCGGTGCCCGACGATGAGCACCTGGACGCCCGGCGGTGGACCCGTCGACGGGCAGCACACCCTGGGCCGGTGGCCCTCCGACCGGGCCCGCATCGCGCCGGCCCACCCGGCCGTGGTCGACCGCGGGGTGGCGCTGAGCTACGGCGAGCTCGAGCACCGGGTGGAGCGGCTCGCCGCCCTCCTGCGCGGAGCCGGCATCGGACGGGGTGTGCGGGTGGCCACCCTCGTCGGCAACAGCGCGGACCACGTGGTGCTCCTCTTCGCCTGCGCCCGGGTCGGCGCCGCGCTCGCCCCGCTGTCCTGGCGGCTGGCCCCGGTCGAGCTAGCCCGTCAGGTGCGCCTGCTCGACCCGGTCCTGCTCGTCGCCGAGGAGGAGACCGGAGCCCTGACCCGCGAGCTGGGCGCGCTGCTGCTGGCGCCGGTGCCGACGGCATACCTCACCGAGCTGGGGCGCCCGGGGGTGCTGGACGCGCTCACCCGACGCCCGCCCGCACCGGTGGAGCCGGTGCAGGACGAGGACGCGCTGCTCGTCGTCTTCACCTCGGGCAGCTCCAGCGAGCCCAAGGCCGCCGTCCTGTCCCACCGCACCTGCTGGTGGACCAACCTGTCGCTGTCCCGGACGCTGGAGCTCACCGAGCGCGACGTCGTGCTCTCGGTGCTGCCGCAGTTCCACGCCGGGGGGTGGAACATCCAGCCGCTGCTCGCCTGGTGGACCGGCGCCACCGTCGTGCTCGAGCGCACCTTCGACCCCGGGCGCGTGCTCAGCCTCGTCCCCGAGCACCGCGTGAGCACGATGATGGGGGTGCCGACGCACTACCTCCTGCTCGCCGAGCACCCGGCCTTCGCCGGCGCCGACCTCTCCAGCCTGCGCAGCGCCGTCGTGGGCGGCGCGCCGATGCCGCCCCCGCTGCTGCGCACCTTCCACGCCCGCGGGGTCGCGCTCACCCAGGGCTACGGCCTGACCGAGGCCGGGCCCAACGTCCTGTGCCTGCCCCCGCACGAGGCCGCCCAGCGCGCCGGGTGGGCCGGTGTGCCCTACCCGCACGTCGAGGTCGCGCTCGCCGACCCGGCCACGGGGGAGCGCGTCGTGGGCGCCGGCACCGGCGAGCTGCTGGTGGCCGGGCCGGGCCTGTTCTCCGGCTACCTGCACGACGAGGACGCCACCGCGGCGGTCCTGCACGACGGGTGGCTGTGGACCGGCGACGTCGCCACCCGGGACGACGACGGCTACCTGCGGATCGTGGACCGGCTGCGCAACATCTACATCAGCGGCGGGGAGAACGTCGCCCCCGCGGAGGTGGAGGCCGCGCTGCGCCGGCACCCGGCCGTCGCGGCCGCGGCGGTCGTCGGCGTCCCGCACGAGCGCTGGGGCGAGGTCGGTGTCGCCGCCGTCGTCCTGCGTCCCGGGGTCGCGACCGACGAGCACGACCTCGTCGAGCACTGCCGCGGTCTGCTGGCCTCCTTCAAGGTGCCCGAGCGGGTCGTCGCCGTCACCGAGCTGCCGGTCGTCGGGATCGGCAAGACCGACCAGGGGGCGGTGCGCGCCCTCGTGGCGCAGGCCCTGCGGCAGGAGGAGCACCGGTGAGCCTCGAGGAGACCACCCCACGACCCGCCCCCCGCACGCCCCGGGGCGCCCGCACCCGGGCCAGGCTCCTGCAGGCCGCGGAGGACGTCTTCGCGACCGTCGGCTACCCGGACGCCTCCATCGTGCGCATCACCGAGCTGGCCGGGGTGGCGCTGGGCACGTTCTACGTCCACTTCACCGGCAAGAAGGAGATCTTCGACGAGGTCGTGCGCGACCTGTCCCGGCGGGTCCGCCAGGCGATGAGCGCGGCGTCCTCGGCGGCGCCGGACCGGCTGCAGGCCGAGCGCGAGGGCTTCCGCGCCTTCTTCGCCTTCACCGCCGAGCACCCGGCGCTCTACCGGATCATCCGGCAGGCGGAGTTCGTCTCGCCCGAGGTGATGCGCACGCACTACGACGACATCTGCTCCGGGTATGCCGCGGGCCTGGACGCCGCCATGGGCCGCGGCGAGATCCGGGGCCTGGACCCGGAGGTGGCGGCCTGGGCGCTCATGGGCGCCGGCGAGCTCATCGGCATGCGCTGGGTGCTCTGGGAGCGGGAGGGCCGGATCCCGGAGCCGGTCTTCGAGCAGCTGATGGCCCTCATCGAGGGCGCCCTGGCGCCCACCCCGACGACGGACGGAGAGCGGACATGACCCGCACAGCGATCGTGACCGGTGGGGCAAGCGGCATCGGTGCCGCGGTCGCCCGCCGGCTGGCGGCGGACGGCCTGGACGTCGTCGTCGCCGACCGGGACGAGCGGGGGGCGAGGACGCTCGCCGAGGAGATCGGCGCCCGCGCCTGGACGGTGGACCTGTCGGACACCGCGACGCTGGAGTCGACGGCGGTCGACTGCGACGTGCTCGTCAACAACGCGGGGGTGCAGCGGGTGGCGCCGGTCCACGAGCTCGCGCCCGAGGACTTCCGGCTCATCCACCGCCTCATGCTCGAGGCGCCCTTCCTGCTGGCGCGGGCCGCGCTCCCGGGGATGTACGCCCGGGGCTGGGGGAGGGTCGTCAACGTCTCCTCGGCGCACGGGCTGCGCGCCTCGGCCTTCAAGTCGGCCTACGTCTCGGCCAAGCACGGGCTCGAGGGGTTGTCCAAGGTCATCGCCCTGGAGGGGGCCGGGCACGGGGTGACGAGCAACTGCGTCAACCCGGGCTACGTGCGCACGCCCCTGGTCGAGGCGCAGATCGCCGACCAGGCGGCCACGCACGGGATCCCCGAGGACGAGGTGGTCGAGAAGGTCATGCTGACCCGGTCCGCCGTCAAGCGGCTCGTCGAACCGGCGGAGGTCGCCGGGCTGGTGGCCTACCTCGTCTCCGACGACGCGGGCATGGTGACGGGCACGTCCTACACCATGGACGGGGGGTGGACGGCCCAGTGAGCACGACGACCCAGCAGCTGCCCGAGAGCGTCGCGGCGGTCCTCGGCCCCCGTTACCGCGCGGTCGCGGTGCCGGTCGACGGGGGAGACCTGCACGTCGGTGTGTGGGAGCCCGAGGACGTCGGCGCCACGGGTGCGGCGACGCCCACCGCGGTGCTGATCCACGGGATCACCGCCTCCCACGTGTCCTGGGCGGCCCTCGCCCGGGCCCTGCCCGGGGTGCGTCTGGTCGCCCCCGACCTGCGGGGCCGGGGGCGCTCCCGCGACCTCCCGGCGCCCTACGGCATGCCCCGGCACGCCGACGACGTGGCCGCCGCCCTCGACCACCTGGGCGTGCGCGAGGCGGTGGCGGTCGGGCACTCGATGGGGGCCTTCGTCGCGCTCGTGCTCGCCGACCTGCACCCCCGGCTGGTGCGCAGCCTGCACCTGGTCGACGGGGGTATGCCGTTGCTCCCGCCGCCGGGCGTCGCGCCGCAGGACGTGGCGGCCGCGGTGCTGGGGCCGGCCGCGGACCGGCTGCGCAGGACCTTCCCCAGCCGCACGGCATACCGGGAGTTCTGGAGCGACCACCCTGCCCTCGGGCCGTACCAGGACGAGGTCGTCACGGCCTACGTCGACTACGACCTGGTGGGGGAGGAGCCGGAGCTCTCGCCCGCGACCCGGCCGGCGGCGCTGGAGGAGGACATCCGCGAGCTCGTGGACGGCGCGTCCGTCCAGACGGCGCTGCAGGGCCTCCCGTCGTGGCCGGCGACGTGGTACGTCGCGCCCCGCGGGCTCATGGACGAGGTGCCGCCGCTCTACCCGGACGCGGCCCGGGAGCGGTGGACGCGTGCGCTGCCGACGCTGCGGCTGGTGACCGTCGACGACGTCAACCACTACACCGTGGTGCTCGGCGCGCACGGTGTGCGGCAGCTGCTGCCGTACCTGGAGGCGGACCTGCGGTGAGACCACCGGTCGACGTCGCGGGCTCCGGCTGACCCGTGCGGTGGTGGCGTGGGCCAGACTGGCCGGGTGGACGACCTCGACGTGACCCCGGGCCCTGGTGCCCCGCGGGGTCTGCGGGTGCCCGCCGGCGAGCTGGTCGAGCAGTTCTCCCGCTCCTCCGGACCGGGCGGGCAGGGCGTCAACACCGCGGACACGCGGGTGCAGCTCAGCCTGGACCTGGCCACGACCACGGCCCTGGACGACGGCCTGAGGGCGCGGGTCCTGGCCCGGCTGGCGCCCCGGCTGTCCGGCACCGTGCTCACGGTGGTGGCGAGCGAGCACCGCACCCAGCTGCGCAACCGTGCGGCCGCCCGACGGCGTCTCGCCGAGCTGCTCCGGGAGGCGGTGACCCCGCCGGCCGTGCGTCGCCCCACCCGGCCCACCCGCGGCTCCCGGCGCCGCCGCGCCGAGGCCAAGGCGCGTCGCTCCCAGGTCAAGCAGCTGCGCCGCCGACCCGGTGCCGAATGACCGCGGCGCTGCCGACCCGGCTCCCGGCCCGCACGGGCTCGGACGGGCTCGGCGCTGGGGGCCCTGCGCGGCGACTAGACTGCTGACCCCGTGGCACTCACCATCGGAATCGTCGGCCTGCCCAACGTGGGCAAGTCCACGCTCTTCAACGCGCTGACCAAGAACTCCGTCCTCGCGGCGAACTACCCGTTCGCCACGATCGAGCCCAACATCGGGGTGGTGCCGCTCAAGGACCCGCGCCTGGACCGGCTGGCGCAGATCCACGGCAGCGCCAAGATCCTGCCCGCCACGGTGAGCTTCGTCGACATCGCGGGGATCGTGCGCGGCGCCAGCGAGGGGGAGGGGCTGGGCAACAAGTTCCTGGCCAACATCCGCGAGGCGGACGCGATCTGCCAGGTCGTCCGCGCCTTCCGCGACGACGACGTCGTGCACGTCGACGGTCGCATCAGTCCGAGCGACGACATCGAGACCATCAACACCGAGCTCGTCCTGGCGGACCTGCAGACGCTGGAGAACGCCATACCGCGTCTGGAGAAGGAGGTGAAGGGCAAGCGCACGGACAAGGCGGTCCTGGACACCGCGCTCGCCGCCCAGCAGGTGCTCGAGCGCGGCGACACGCTGTATGCCGCGGGCGAGGCCGCGGGCGTCGACATGTCGGTCGCGCGCGGACTGGGTCTGCTCACCACCAAGCCCTTCCTCTACGTCTTCAACCTCGACGAGGACGGCCTCACCGACGAGGCCCTCCACGCCGAGCTGGCGGCCACCGTCGCACCGGCGGAGGCGATCTACCTGTCCGCCAAGCTGGAGGCCGACCTCGCCGAGCTGGAGGAGGACGAGGCGCGTGAGCTGCTGGAGTCGGTCGGCGTCACCGAGCCGGGCCTGGACCAGCTGGCGCGGGTCGGCTTCGACACCCTCGGTCTGCAGACCTACCTCACCGCCGGGCCCAAGGAGTCGCGCGCCTGGACGATCCGCCAGGGATCGACCGCGCCGCAGGCGGCCGGGGTCATCCACACCGACTTCGAGCGCGGCTTCATCAAGGCCGAGGTCGTCAGCTTCGAGGCGCTCGACGAGCTGGGGTCCATGGCGAAGGCCAAGGAGGCCGGCAAGGTGCGCATCGAGGGCAAGGACTACGTCATGGCCGACGGCGACGTCGTGGAGTTCCGCTTCAACGTGTGAGTCCCCGCGTCCCCCGTCCGGACGGCCGCCGTCACAGCGGGCCGAGGACGGTGCTCACCTCGGCGTCCAGGTGGAGGGTCTCGAGCACCGTCAGGAGCTGACGCTCCTCGTAGCGGAAGTGGGACTCCATGACGGCCGCGACGCCCTCGAGATGGCGGTCGAGCTCGGAGGCGTCGGCGCGCTGGTCCACCGCCCTCTGCAGGGCACCCAGCAGGTGGGCGATCATCGAGTGGTCCTGCTCGAGGGAGCGCAGCGTGTCGCGCAGGTGCGGGTGGGCAGCGGCGATCGCGGGGAACAGCCGGCGGTCCTCGCCGTCGTGGTGAGCCGTCAGCGCCGTGCAGAAGCCGTGGCAGAACAGCAGCAGGTCCCGGGTGGCCGGCTCGGCCGGCACGCCGGCAGCGACCTCCTCCCGCGTCACCCGCAGCGCCTCGCGCAGCCGGTCGTGGACGCCACGCATCTCCCGGCCCCAGGCCACGAGCCGGGACTGCTCGCCCTCAGTCACGAGGGCGCGAAGCGATGAGCGACATGAGGGTCACCATCCTTCGGATCCGACGCCTCCATGCCTGGCACGGTCTGCCACCGGCACGCGACGTTGCCGGCAGCCTACCCCTCAGACCGGGTGGGCAGCGGTGAGGATCTCGGGGCCGTCCTCGGTGATCGCGACGGTGTGCTCGCTGTGCGCGGTCCGGCAGCCGGTCGCGCTGCGCAGCGTCCACCCGTCCGGGTCGGTCACGAGGCGGTCGGTGTCGGCCATCACCCAGGGCTCCAGCGCGAGGAGCATGCCCGGACGGAGCCGGAAGCCGCGGCCGGGGCGGCCGTCGTTGGCGACGTGCGGGTCCTGGTGCATCGTCGTGCCGATCCCGTGCCCGCCGAACTCGAGGTTCACGGCATACCCCGCCTCGGTGAGGACCGTGCCGATGGCGTGCGAGACGTCTCCCGTCCGGGCGCCCACCGTGGCGGCGGCGACCGCGGCGGCCAGGGCGCGCTCGGTCGTGGCGATCATCCGCTCGTCCTCCGGCTGGGCGGACCCGCCCACGACGAAGCTCACCGCCGCGTCCGCCGCGACCCCGTCCAGGAGGACGGCGAGGTCGAGGCTGACCAGGTCGCCGTCGACGAGCACCTCGTCGTGCGGCAACCCGTGCAGCACGGCGTCGTTGACCGAGGTGCAGATGTAGTGCCCGAACGGGCCGCTCCCGAAGGACGGGGCGTAGTCGACGTAGCAGGACTCCGCGCCGGCGCCGCGGATCATCTCCTCGGTCCACCGGTCGATCTCCAGCAGGTTGGTGCCCGCGCCGGCCCGCTGGCGCACCGTCGCGAGGATCTCGCCGACGAGCCGACCGGCTCCGCGCGCCCGGTCCAGCTGCTCAGGGGTGAGGATCTCCACCATGCCGATAACTATACCGGTATGATCGTCCCACCATGGTCAGACTCCCGCTCACCGCCCAGGACCGCGAGCGCGGTCGGCGTCTGGGGTCCCTGCTGCGGCATGCCCGGGGCGACCGGCCCGTGCTCGACGTCGCCCTGGCGGCGGGGGTGTCCCCGGAGACGTTGCGCAAGATCGAGACCGGACGCATCGTCACGCCGTCCTTCCCCGTCGTGGCGGCCCTGGCAGCGGTCCTGGGGGTGTCCCTCGACCACCTGTGGGGGGAGGTCCTCGGGGCGGACGAGCGAGCCGAGCGGGTGGGCGAGCGGGTCAGCCGCTGACCTGCCGGCGGCGCTCGCGGCGCACGGCGACGAACGAGCGGACACCCACGACGAGGTAGCCCACGAGCAGCACGAAGGTGATGGTGCCGGCGACCACGGCGAGCGGGCGCTCGGCGTCGCCCGCGGCGAGGTCGGCCAGGCCCAGGACGTTGCGGATCGTGCCGAGGGCACCCAGGAGCGCCACCACGAGGGCCGCGTGGATCCACACCTTCGGGTTGCTGCGCCCCAGGACGCCGCAGACCGCCAGCACCGCGCCGAGAACCGCCGGGATGAGAGCGGTCCAGCTCGACATCCCCGCCGCGAGCCAGCCGACCACCCCCACGGCGACGAGCACGACCCCGAGGAGGATGGTGGTGCGCGGCATGGACGAGTTCTGCATGGTGCTCCTTCACGGGTCGGTCGGGGGCTCCAGGATATCGGCGTCTGCCGGCCCTACCCTCGGCCGGTTCGTCCACCCTCTGCGGGTCCCTCAACCATCGTCCTCGTCGAGAGGGCTGATGGTTGACCTGCCGGCCGACGGCTCGTGGCGTCCGGGTCGAGGGGCGGGTGTCGGTGGTCCCGCCTAGCATGGGTCGGTGACCTGGACGAGCACGACGTGACGGCTGACCGCACCTCCCGGACCGACACCACCCACGACCCCGATCCCGCCCGCTGGCGCATCCTGGCCGTCACCCTGGCGGTCGGTTTCATGTCGCTGCTGGACGTGACGATCGTCAACGTGGCCATCCCCTCGATGCGCGAGGGCCTGGACACCTCGGCGGCCTCCATCCAGTGGGTGGTGTCCGGGTATGCCCTCACCTTCGGCCTCATGCTCGTCACCGGGGGCCGGCTCGGGGACGCCTGGGGCCGGCGCCGGATCATGCTCGTGGGGCTGGCCGGGTTCGTGCTGGCCAGTGCGGCGTGCGGGCTGGCGCCGACGGCCGGCGTGCTCGTCGCGGCCCGGCTGGTGCAGGGGCTGTCGGCGGGGCTGCTGGCCCCGCAGAACACCGGCCTCATCCAGGACCTGTTCACCGGGGCCGAGCGGGGGCGGGCCTTCGGGCTGTTCGGCCTGGTGGTGTCGGTGGCCTCCGGCATCGGGCCGGTCCTCGGCGGGGTCATCATCACCCTGGCGGGGGAGGACGGCGGCTGGCGCTGGGTGTTCCTCGTCAACGTCCCCATCGGTCTGGTGCTGCTCGTCGCCATCGCCCGCATCGTCCCGGACCTGCGCGGGAAGGAGTCGGACCCGCGGCTCGACCTGGTCGGCGCCCTGCTGCTGGGGGCCGCCGTCATGTGCCTGCTGCTCCCGGTCGTCGCGCTGGAGTCGGGCGACCTCTGGGCGCTGGTGCTCCTCGTGGGTGTCCCGGTCTTCGCCTGGGGGTTCCTGTCCTACGAGAAGCGGCTGGCCCGCTCCGGGGGGATGCCGCTGCTGGACGTCGACCTGCTCCGCCGCACCCCGGGCTACGCCAACGGCATCGTCGTGGGCTCGCTCTACTTCACCGGCTTCACCGGAGTGTTCCTCGTCCTGTCGATCTTCCTGCAGGACGGCCTCGGCTACTCCACGCTCGTGACCGGTCTGCTGCTGACCCCCTTCGCCGTCGGGTCGGCGGTGTCCTCCCCGTGGGCCGGGCGCGCGGTGACCCGGGTCGGTCGCGTGCTCGTCGTGCGCGCCCTCCTGGTGATGATGAGCGGGCTCGTCGTGCTGGGCGTCCTCGTCGGCCCGGCCCAGGACAGCTCGTGGCTGTGGCTGGCGTTGGCGGCACCGCTGCTCCTCGCCGGCCTGGGCGGTGGCGCCGTCGTCTCGCCGAACTTCACCCTCACCCTCGCGCAGGTCCCGCAGCGGATGGGCGGGGCCGCCGGGGGAGCCCTGCAGACCGGGCAGCGGGTGGGCTCGGCGATCGGGGCCGCGGTGCTGGTGACGGCGTACCAGGTCGGGGCCGGGAGCGGTGACGACGCGGCCACCGGGCTGCGGGCGGCGCTGGGGACCGCGCTGGTGCTGCTCCTGGCGGCGCTCGCCGCGGCCGTGTGGGACGGTCGTCGTCGCGCGGAGGCCGCGGCGGCCGACGAGGAGGAGAGCGGCGTCCCGGGCTAGGCCCGGCCGGCCGGCGGGGCGGTGAACGCGGCGAGGAAGTCGACGAGCAGGCGCGCGCTCTGCTCGCGGGGCAGGGCCTCGATGAGGGCCAGCACCGCCGGCAGGTCGAGCTCGCCGCTCTCCCGCGCGGCCTGCGCGAGGGCCACCGGGTCGGGCAGCTCCGCGGGTGCGCCCGCCGGCGCTGCGCCGAGACCGAGCGCCCGCCCGCGGACGTCGTCGGCTCCGGCGCGCAGCGCCGCCCCCAGCTCGCCCAGCACGCCGGCGCTCGCCGGGGTGAGCGTGAGGTGGGTCGTGCGCGGCAGGACGGTCCCGTCGGCCTGGGTCAGGGCGGGCTGGCCCTGCAGCACGAAGCCCCGCGCCGCCACGGCCTGCGCCCACGCGTGCGGGTCGACCCGCTCCGGCTCCGGCACGTCGGGGTCGGTGCCGACGGCCAGCAGCGGCCCGGTCGGCCGGCCGACCACCCGCAGACCCGGGATGCCGTCGACGACCTGTCGGACCGTGGCGGTGACGCCGACCAGACCGGCCGTGAGCTCGGCATACCCCTGGGTCCCCAGCCGGGTGACCACCGCCCACGCCGCGGCGAGGGACATCGCCGAGCGCGAGCCGAGCACCGTGGGGTTGACGACCGGGTAGCCGGGCCAGTCGGTGAGCGCGTAGTAGCGGGCCCGGTCCAGCGCCGGGTCGGCGACGAGGAGCACCGAGGCGCCCTTGGGCGCGTAGCCGAACTTGTGCAGGTCGGCCGAGATGCTGGTGACGCCCGCGACGGCGAGGTCCCACGGCGGCGTCCCCTCCCACCAGGGCAGCACGAACCCGCCCACGCAGGCGTCGACGTGGCAGGGGATGCCTCGTCCGGCCGCCGCCGCCGCGATCTCCTCCACCGGGTCGAGGACTCCGTGGGGGTATGCCGGCGCGCTGGCGACGGTGAGCGCGGTGGCGTCGTCGAGGTGGTCCGCGAGGCGGTCCGCCTCGAGGGTGCCGGTGCGCGGGTCGACCGGGACGGTCACCATCTCCAGCCCGAGGTAGTGCGCGGCCTTGTGGAAGGCGGCGTGCGCGGTCGAGGGCGCCACGACCCGCGGGGTGCGCCCGTCTCCGGGACGGCTCTCGCGCCACCGGTCCCGGGCCGCCAGGACGGCGAGCATGATGCTCTCGGTGCCACCGGAGGTGACCGCGCCGCTGGTGCCGGGCGGGCCGTGCAGCACCTCGCGGGCGAAGGCCAGCAGGTCCGCCTGCATCAGCGCGACCGAGGGGAACGTGGTCGGGTCGAGACCGTTCACCGCCTGCACGCGGGCGGCGGCCCGACCGGCGAGCGCGTCCAGCTCGGCGAGGCCGCTGTCGTAGACGTAGCTCAGCACGCGACCGCCGTGGGTGGGGGCGTCGTGCGCGCGGTAGGTGTCGAGGAGGGAGAGGACCTGCTCGTCGTGCTCGGTCATGCGGTGCCTTCCGGGGTGGGGACGGGTGCGCTGCTCGGGGCACCGGGGTCGACGTAGCGGCGGAGCACGAGCAGGCTGAGGGCGACGAGCGCGGCCGGGACGACCGAGAAGGCCAGGACGATCGCGGTCTGCGCGGCCGCCGGCTGGGCCAGCTGCTCTCCGGCCGTGCTCGAGCGGAAGCCGGTGGCGGCGAGCAGGAGCAGGACCACGACCGGGCCGAGCGCCAGCCCGGCCGTCTCGCCCGCGGTCCACAGCCCGCTCATGGCGCCGCCGCGCCCGCGACCGGCCGCGGTGACGACGTCGGGCAGCATGGCCAGCGGGAAGAGCTGCATCCCCGCGTAGGCGATCCCGGCCACCCCCACCAGGACGTAGGTCCACCCGCCCGGGAGCCACAGCATGGCGACCAGACCGAGGCAGGCCGCCGCGAAGACCCCCGACGCGAGGGTGAGCGCGCCGCGCTTGCCGCGGGCGGCGGCATACCGCGTCCACAGCGGCATGACGAGCAGCGCGGGCGCGACGAGCGCGGCGAACAGCAGCGTGAGGGCGCTCTGGTCGCCGAGCGTGTAGGCCGCGACGTACTGCGCGGCCGCTAGCATCACCCCGGTCGCGAGGGCCTGGAGGACGAAGACCGACAGCAGGACCCGGTATGCCGCGACCTCCCGCCAGGCGACCAGCCCGGCGCGGTAGCCGCCCGGGTCCCCCGCTGCCGCGGCCGGGGGTCGCCGCAGGTGGGCCCGGGTCGTGACGACGGTCGTCACCATGCCGGCGAGGAGCAGCAGCGCGATGCCCAGCGCCATGGTGAGGTAGCCGGGGCGACCCCCGCCGGCGGCGTCGCGCAGGGCGGGGCCGCCGGCGCCGACGAGCAGGATGGCCAGCGCCAGCACGGCGATCCGCCAGGCCATGACGCGGGTGCGCTCGCGGTAGGCGTCGGTCAGGTCGGCGGGCAGGGCGATGTAGGGCACCTGGAAGCACGAGAACGAGGTCGTCGCCAGGACGAAGAAGACCAGCACCCAGAGGCCGGCGGCAGCCGGTCCCAGGGGGTCGGGGACGGCGAACATGCCGACGAAGCCCACCGGCAGGGTGAGCGCGCCGGCCAGCATGAGCCGGGTGCGGCCGGCGCGGCTGGTCGCGTCCCGGTCGCTGCGCGCGCCCACCGCGGGGTCGATGAGCACGTCCCAGACCTTGGGGAGGATGACGACCAGCGTCGCCAGCAGCGCCGGCACCGCGAGGGTGTCGGTGAGGTAGAAGGCCAGCACCAGCCCCGGCAGGGTGCTGAAGCCGCCGGTGCCCACGCTGCCGGCGGCATACCCCAGCACGGCGGAGCGGGGCAGCTGCGGGCTCATGGTGCGGGGGTCAGCCCTCGAGGAAGTCCAGCCGCACCGACCGGTCGGCGTTGTCCACGTTGAGGTCGACGAGGCAGATGCTCTGCCAGGTGCCGAGGGCGAGCCGCCCGCCGTCGACCGGGACGGTGGCGTAGGGAGGGACGACCGCGGGCATGACGTGGGAGCGTCCGTGGCCGCGGGTGCCGTGCCGGTGCCGCCAGCGGTCGTCGGCGGGCAGCAGGTCGGCCAGGGCGGCGAGCAGGTCGTCGTCGGAGCCCGCGCCGGTCTCGATGATCGCCAGCCCGGCCGTCGCGTGGGGGACGAAGACGTGGAGCAGGCCGTCGCCCAGCCCCGAGACGAAGCTCTTGCACTGCCGGGTGAGGTCCAGGACGACCTCGTCGCCCCCCGTCCGCAGGTTCAGCATCGTGGTCCGCATGGGCCCCAGCATGGCCGATCGTGCGCGCCGTGTCAGGGCGGGGGGACGTCCACCCCCAGCAGGCGGGCCAGGCGCGCGGCGTCGTGCGGCGCGTGGGCCTTGACGTCGTTGTCGAGGTAGACGTAGACGTCGGCCTGCTCACGCCACCGCTCGATGCGCCCGGCCCAGGTGGCCAGCGCCTCGTCGGAGTAGCCGCTGACGTAGAGCTCCTCGTCGCCGTGCAGCCGGACGTAGACGACCGGGCTGGTCACCGCGTCGTAGGAGGGCCACAGCCCGGCGCTGTCGGCGACGACCACGCCGACCTGCTGCTCGCGCAGCAGGTCGAGGAACTCCTCGTTGCCGGCGAAGGAGTCGTGGTGGCGGACCTCCAGGACGTGCTGGAGCGGCCGGTCGGCGTCGACCTGCAGCCAGGTGCGGTCGGCCACCCGGTCGTCGTGGCCCCGCGCCAGGTCCAGGGCGGCCTCGGTGGACCGGGGGAGGCGGGAGAGGAAGTCGTTCAGCTGCTCCCGGTCGTACCGGTGCCGGGCCGGCAGCTGCCACAGGACCGGACCCAGCTTCGGGCCGAGGGCGAGCACGCCGGAGGCGAGGAAGTTCGCCAGGCCGGTCTCGACGTCCCGCAGCCGCTTCATGTGCGTGATGAACCTGCTGCCCTTGACGCCGAAGACGAAGTCGGGCGGGGTCTGCTCGGCCCACCGCCGGTAGCTCTCCGGTCGCTGCAGGGAGTAGAACGAGCCGTTCAGCTCGATGGTGGCGAACCGCTGCGCGGCGTACTCCAGCTCGCGCCGCTGGACCAGCCCGGGCGGGTAGAACTCCCCGCGCCACGGGCGGTACCTCCAGCCCGAGATCCCGACGCGCACCCTGCCCATCCGCCGACGGTATGCCCTCCCGGGCGCAGGCGCAGGCCGTCCCGGTACGGTGCCGCCATGGCACGGATGGACGGGACCTGGCTCATCACGGGCCTGCGCGGCACGGTGGCTCCCAAGGTGGCGGCCCGGGTGGCCGAGCTGGGCGGGGAGGTCGTCGGCTGGGACCGGACGGCCGTGCCCCCGGACGACGTGGCCGCGGGGGAGACCTTCCTCGCCGCGCTGCGGCCGGCCGGCATCTTCCACCTCGGGATGGGGGCGGAGGCCTGGGCCGGTCGACTGGCGGCGCACGCCCGGGAGCACGAGCTGCCCTTCGTCGTCACCAGCTCGGTCTCGGTGTTCGGGGACGCCCCGGGAGACCCGGACGGCCCGTTCCGTCCCTCGGACACCCCGACCGCGACCGACGACTACGGCAGCTACAAGGCGCGGTGCGAGGTGGCGGTGCGCGAGGCGTACCCGCAGTCCGTCGTCGCCCGCATCGGCTGGCAGGCGGACCCCGACGGGGTCGGCAACAACATGGTGGCCCAGCTCGCCGCCCAGGCCGACGCCGGCGGCGGTGTCGTCCGGGCCAGCCGGCGGTGGCGCCCGGCCACGTCCTGGATGGAGGACACGGCGGTGGCGCTGGTGGGCCTGGCGGGCTCGGGGCGCACGGGCATCGTCCACCTCGACGGCAACGCCGCGGACGCGTGGGCCTTCCCCGACGTGGTGCGCCACGTCGCGCGGGTCACCGGGCACGCGTGGACGGTGCAGGAGCACGACGAGCTCGACCACGACACGCGCCTGGTCGGCGACGAGGACCTCATCAGGCCCTTCTCCGCCCGCTCCTGAGGCGGGGCGTGGGTCGACGGCCGGGCCCGACCCCGGTCGGTCAGACCATCATCCCGCGCAGGGCGAAGTAGAACAGCGCGGACAGCACCGCCGACGCCGGCACCGTGATGATCCAGGCCGAGACGATCCGGAAGAGATGCTCGCGCCGCACCTGCTGGCGCTTCAGGGCCTTCTTGAGCTTGCGCCGCTGGGCGGCGGTGATGACGGCCTCGTGCCCCATGTCGCTGAGCTGGCTCAGCATGTCGCGCTTGGTCTCGGCGTCGGCGTTGACGAAGGTGTAGAGCATCCGCTCGACCTCGGCGATGTGCTCGTCGCCCTGGTGGCTGTGCAGCACGTCCTCGACGGCCTTGGCCATCCGCTGGTCGAGGTACTCGCGCAGGAAGCCGACCCCGAAGATGCCGCCGAGCGCCACGTGCGTGGAGCTGACCGGGAGCCCGAGCTGGCTGGCGACGATGACGGTCAGGGCGGCGCTCAGGGCCACGCAGAAGGCCCGCGAGCGGTCCAGCTGGGTGATCTCGGAGCCGACGGTGCGGATGAGGCGGGGGCCGAAGAGCGCGAGCCCGAGGGAGATGCCGATGGCACCGATGACGAGCACCCACAGCGGGATACCGGCCTCGCCGTCCGCGCTGACCCCGCCGCTGGTGAGGGCCTCGACCACGCCCGCGAGGGGGCCGACGGCGTTGGCGACGTCGTTGGCGCCGTGCGCGAAGGACAGCAGCGCGGCGGCGGCGACCAGGGGGATGGTGAACAGGGTGTTGACCCCCTCCCGCGACTGCTGCAGGGAGGAGGACCGGCGCTCGATGCCGGGCCGGGTGAGCAGGAAGGTGACCACACCGGCGACCAGGCCGAGGCCGAAGGCGACCGGGCTGCTGATGGCGACGACGTTCTGCACGCCCTTGAGGGCGATGTAGGTGGTGAAGGCCGCGGCCATGAGCCCGAGGAGGTAGGGCAGGTAGCGGATGGCGGCCTGGACCGGGTCCACCTGCCACAGCACCTTGCGCTCCAGCACGTAGAGCAGGCCGGCGGCCAGCAGGCCCCCCACGAGGGGGGAGATGACCCAGCTGGCGGCGATGGCGCCCATGACCGGCCAGTTGACGATCGCGAACCCGGAGGAGGCGATCCCCGCGCCCATGACGCCACCGACGATGGAGTGGGTCGTCGACACCGGGGCGCCGAGCCAGGTCGCGATGTTGAGCCAGATGGCCGCGCCGAGCAGGGCACCGATCATCACCCACACGAAGACCATCGGGTCGCCGATGTCGGCGGGGTCGATGATGCCGTTCTTGACGGTGCTGACGACGTCGCCACCGGCGATGATCGCGCCGGCCGCCTCGAAGACGGCGGCGATGACGATCGCCGTGCCCAGGGTCATGGCCCGCGAGCCGACCGCCGGCCCGACGTTGTTGGCCACGTCGTTGGCGCCGATGTTCATCGCCATGTAGCCACCGATGAGGGCGGCGGCGATGAGCAGCCAGGCGTGGTCGAGGTGACCGAACTGGGCGCGGGTGAAGACGATCACCCCGGCGAGGAAGACCGCGGCCAGGGCGAGCCGGCGGAGCTGGGCCGGACCGCGGGTGGTGATGTGCTCGATCTGGCGATACTCCGTCAGCTTCACCGGGGCCACACCTTTCACCCGCGGGTGCGGGGACGGAGGCCCGCAGGCCACTCACGAGACACCTGACGGTAACCGGCTCGCTGCCCTGGAGCAATCCGCGCTCAGTCGGACCCCCGCGCGCGGGGCCCGCGCGGTGCCGCTCGACCGGGGCCGGCGAGCTCCCGGTAGATGCCGACGAGGCGCTCGGCCGCGCCGGCGCTGTCGAAGCGGGCGGCGACCCGGGCGGCCCCCCGGCGTCCCTCGGCATACCGGTCCGGGTCCGTGCGCAGCGAGGTGAGGGCGGCGCCGAAGCCGTCCTCGTCGCAGCGCAGCACGTCGGCCCCGAAGGTGTCGTTGTACTCCCGGAGGTCGCGGACGACGAGGGGCAGGCCCGCTGCGGCGGCCTCGAGGACGCACACGGGGTGGTTCTCCTGCTCGGCCGGCAGGCAGAAGACATCGGCAGCGTGGAGGTATGCCGTCACCTCCTCCCGAGGCAGGGTGCCGGTGAAACGCAGGTTGTCCGGGGCGCTCTCCATCAGGTGGTGCATCGCACCGTGCTCCGCTCCGAGGCGACCGAACGGGATGCCGCCCAGCCACACGAACTGGACGTCGGGGTGCTCCTGGGCCAGCCGGACGAAGACGTCGACCCGTTTGCGAGGCTGCACCTGACCGACCCCGAGCACGAGGAACGCGTCGGGATCGACCCGCAGCCGTCGCCGGGACCGGGCACGGCCGGCCGCGCCCGGGGCGAAGGTCGTCGCGTCGACGGTGTTGGGCAGGGTCTCGACCCGCTCCGGCGGCACGCCCAGCTCGTGCTCCAGCGTCCGCGCGACGGCCTCGGAGACGGCCAGGACCCGGTCCGCCCGACCGTAGAACCACCGCATGTACCACCGGGCCAGGGGTCGCCACGCCCGTGCCCACCGCAGCGAGCCCACGAGCGAGTCGGGGACGACGTGGGCCGACACCACCGTGGCCGCCCGCGGGTCCAGCAGCTTGGGCCACACCGCCCAGCCCAGGGTGTGCAGGTGGTAGACGTCGCAGTCGACCCGCCGGCCGTAGACCCCCCGGACCACCTCGACGTCGTCGCGCTGCTCCAGGGCCTGCGCCATCTCGAGGTAGGCCGAGTGCACGCCGTGGCCCTGCACGCTGATGTCGCTCTCGCTCGCCATGTTGACCACGAGCGCCGCGGGCGTGCCCCTCTGGTCCTCCGTCATCCGGTCAGCCCCGGGATCCACCGGCCCAGCACGGTGAGCACGCCGAAGGTGTAGAGCACCAGCGCCCACGGCTTGAGCAGCAGGACGAGCAGGACGAAGGTGCGCCACCGCATCCGGGACAGCCCGGCCAGGCAGCAGAGCAGGTCGTCCGGGGCCAGCGGCAGGGCGATCCCGATCGCGAACCACCGGGTGAAACGGCGGTGCTGCAGCCAGCCGAGCCACCGGCGCACGGTCCCGGCCCGGAAGCGTGCGGTGAGCAGGTCCTGACCGAGGTACCGGGACAGGGCGAAGACCGCGACCGAGCCCAGGCAGGTCGCGCAGTACGCGGCGACCAGGCCGACGACCGGCCCGAAGAGGACGGGTCCGGCGATGACCGTCACCGAGCCCGGGACCACCGGGAAGACCGCCTCGGCGGCCCCGACCAGCGTGTAGACGACGGGGGCGAGGACACCGAGGCCCGACAGCAGCTCGCGCAGCTCGGTGACGGAGGTGAGCGTCCCCGACCCGACGCCCCAGAGCACGGCGGCGGCGAGGACCACCCAGCCGAGGGCCAGGACCCCTCGGACCCGGCGCAGCCAGACCCGGGTGCGGGTCGACCCGGCCGGCACGCTCGCGCGGCCCCGCGGGTCGTCCACCGACGGCGCAGCGGCCTGCGGGTCGTCCACCGACGGGGGCGTGCGGTCCCGCGCCACGGCCAGCCCGGTGCTCACGCGGCCACCGTGCTGCTGCGCGGTCCCGCGGCCCGGTCGTAGGCGGAGCAGACCGCGGTCACGAAACCGTCCCGGCCGAGCCCGGTGGCGGTCCGGACGGCCTCGCGGCTCCATCGTCGGCGCAGGTCCGGGTCCCGCAGCAGACGGGTCAGGGACCCGGTGAACTCCTCGGGGGTGGTGTAGCGCTCGCCGTTGCGGCCCGGCACCACCACGCCGTCCACCGCGGCGTCGTCGCGGCACAGCACCGGGACCCCGGTGGCCAGGGCCTCGAGGAAGGTCAGCCCCTGCGTCTCGGTGCGGGAGGCGGAGACGAAGACGTCGGCGAGCCGGTAGAGCTCGGGGACCCGGGCCGGGTCGACGGCCCCGACGAAGCGCACCCGGGGACCGAGACCGAGCCGGTCCACCTGCCGCTGCAGCGGGCCCGCCTCGGGCCCGTCGCCGGCGACCACCAGCTGCCACGGGTCCCGGACGCCGGCGAGCAGGTCGACGACCTCGGCGAGGTTCTTCTCGGTGGCCAGGCGCCCCAGGCTGAGCACGACGGGCACGCCCGGGGCCAGGCCGAGCGCTGCCCGGAGCTGCGGCGACCGCTCGCCCGGCGCGAACCGCGTCAGGTCGACGCCGGTGGGCACGACCTCGATCGGCGGGCGGACGGCATACCCCTCCAGCAGCCGGCGGATCTTCTCGGTGGGCGCGATGACGAGGTCCGTCCGGTCGAGCGTGTGCCGCGCGAAGGAGGCGCACAGCGTCCGGCCGAGGCGCTCGTGCGGGCAGAAGTAGTGGGTGTAGTCGGCGTACAGCGTGTGGTAGGTGTGCACGTGGGGGACCGCCAGCCGGTGCGCGAGGCGCCGGGCCCACCAGAAGGCGACGAACTCGGTGTGCGAGTGCAGGACCTCCGGGCCCCACCGGACCAGGTCGGCGAAGAGGTGGCCGTCGACCGGCCGGCCCAGCCGGGCGTGCGGGTAGATGTGGCTCGCGTCCAGGGAGGGCAGCCGGTAGACCTGGCCGTCGAAGGTGGTGCGACGGGTCGGTCCCACCGTCAGCACGCGGACGTCGTGGCCGGCATCGAGCAGCCCCTGGCGCAGCGCGTCGACCGAGCTCACGACCCCGTTGACGGTGGGACGGTAGGAGTCGGTGAGCAGCAGGACCCGGCGCCGCCCCGGCGGCGGGTGCGGGCTGGGGGACGGGTGGACGCGCATACGGTCATCGTGCTCGCCCGTGCCCACCTGCGGCCAGGGTGCGGACCACCTCCCTGGCGGGGGGATACCCCCCAGGCCGCGGGGGCGGGCGGGACGGCTCCGGGCTACCGTGCCTCCCATGGACGCCTTCCAGGACCTGCTCGTCGACGGCTTCTCCCGCGTGGAGGAGGGGGTGGGCGCCGTGCTCGAGGGGCTGACCGCCGAGCAGCTGCGCTGGCGGCCCGACGCCGAGGCGAACCCCGTCGGCTGGCTCCTGTGGCACCTGCTCCGGCAGCAGGACGCCCAGCTCGCCCAGCTCGCCGGCCAGGAGGAGGAGTGGGCGCAGGGGTGGCGGGAGCGGTTCGACCTGCCCTACCCGCCGGACGCGATGGGCTACGGGCAGGACGCCGCCGAGGTCGGACGGTTCGAGCTCTCCGACCCCGGGCTGCTCGTCGGGTATGCCGGTGCCGTCCACGCGTCGACCCGGCGCCTCGTCGAGGGGTGGGACGCCGAGGACCTGGGTCGGGTGGTCGACGACGCCTGGGACCCTCCCGTGACCGTGGGGGTGCGGGTGTGCTCGGTGCTCGAGGACGCCCTCAAGCATCTCGGGCAGGCCGAGTACGTCGCCGGCCTGGCCCGGCGCCGGGGTTGACGGCCGGGCCCGCCCCGCGGCGGGCGACCGCCTGGGTCGGGGGTCAGACCGCGGCGCTGCGCACGCCAGGGGGGTCGATCTCGTCGTCGACGTAGACCGGGCGCGAGGCGCGCACCCCGGCCACGGCCAGCGGCACGCCGCTGAGCGCCAGCAGGACGAGGACCAGCTCCCAGTCCCCGGTCCAGGAGTGGAGCAGCCCGACGAGGAAGGGCCCGGCGGCGGCGCACAGGTAGCCCACCGGCTGCACGAAGCCGGACAGCCCGGCGGTGACCTCGGGGCGGCGGCTCCGGGCGGTGAGCAGGGCGATGACCGTCGGGAAGGCCCACCCGGACAGGCCCAGGAGCGCCACCCACAGCCACGGCAGGGCCGCCGGTGCGACCAGGAGGCCGGCATACCCCAGGACCGCGAGCACCCCGAAGGCCACCATCCACGGGGCGAGGGTGCGGGACCGGTGGATGACCGTCGGCATGAGCAGCCCGCCCAGGATGCCGGTCGCGGTCAGGGACCCGGTGAGGAGCCCGGCCGAGGTGGCGGACAGCCCGGCGTCGCGGTAGATCTGCGGGAGCCACCCGAACTGGACGTAGGCGTTCATCGACTGCATGCCGAAGAGCACGGTGAGGGCCACCGCCGTCGGGGACCGGACCAGCCGACCCGTGGCGACGCCCCGGCCCGTGGGGACCAGGGACCCCCGCTCGCGGCGGGCCACGAGGAGCCAGGCCACCAGGGCGGTGAGGGCGACCACGGCCCACACGCCCAGCGCGCCGCGCCACCCCGGTCCTGCGGCCGCGACGGGGGCCGAGAGCGCGGCGCCCGACGCGCCGCCGACGGTGAGGCCGGTGCTGTAGATCGTCATGAGGCGGACGCCCGCACCGGGCTGGCGCTTGATCCAGGCCGGGACGAGCACGTTGCCGACGGCCATGCCGCCCAGCGCCACCGCCGACAGGACGACGAAGGGCACGGTGGACCCGGTGAGGACCCGTAGCCCCAGCCCCACCACGACGAGGCCCAGCCCCAGGCAGATGGTGCCGGTGAGCCCCCACCGCCGCGACAACGGCACGGCGACCATGCCGAGCAGGCCGAAGCACAGGCCGGGCAGCGCGGTGAGCACGCCGGCGACCGCCGGGCTGACCCCGACGCCCGCCTCGAGCTCGGCGAGGACCGGTCCGATCGAGGTGGCCCCGGGGCGCAGGTTGACCGAGACCAGGGCCACCGCGAGCAGCGTGAGCAGCCCGAGAGGGGCGGCGCGCCGCGCGGCGGGGGAGCCGGCGGCGCCGCGCCCCTCCTCAGTCACGCAGGGCGTCGATCACGGCGTTGAAGGTCTCCGAGGGACGCATCGCGGCGAACGCCTTGGCGTCGTCCGGGTGGTAGTAGCCGCCCAGGTCGACCGGGCTGCCCTGCACCGCGACGAGCTCCTCGGTGATCTGCTGCTCCTTCTCGCCCAGCTGCTCCGCCACCGGGGCGAAGCGCTGCGCCAGGCGGTCGTCCCGCGTCTGCTCGGCCAGCGCCTGCGCCCAGTAGAGCGCGAGGTAGAAGTGGCTGCCCCGGTTGTCGATCTGCCCGAGCGCCCGGGCCGGGGAGCGGCCCTCGGTGAGCACCCGTCCGGTGGCGGCGTCGAGCGCGTCGCCGAGGACCCGTGCCGTCTCGTTGCCGTCGCGGTCGGCCAGGTGGCGCAGCGACTCCGCCAGCGCCAGGAACTCGCCGAGGCTGTCCCAGCGCAGGTAGTTCTCCTCCGCCAGCTGCTGCACGTGCTTGGGCGCCGAGCCGCCGGCGCCGGTCTCGAACAGGCCGCCGCCGTTCATCAACGGCACCACCGAGAGCATCTTGGCGCTGGTGCCCACCTCGAGGATGGGGAAGAGGTCGGTGTTGTAGTCGCGCAGCACGTTGCCGGTCACCGAGATGGTGTTCTGGCCCGCGCGGATGCGCTCGACCGAGAGCCGGGTGGCCTCGACGGGGGACAGGATGCGCAGGTCCAGCCCCTCGGTGTCCTCCTCCGCGAGGTAGGCCTCGACCTTGGCGATGAGGTTGCGGTCGTGCGCCCGCTCCTCGTCCAGCCAGAAGACGGTGGGGTCGCCGGTGGCGCGGGCCCGGCCCACGGCCAGCCTCACCCAGTCACGGATCGGCTCGTCCTGGGTCTGGCAGGCGCGCCAGATGTCGCCGGTGGAGACCTCGTGGCGCAGCAGCACCTCGCCGCCGGCCGTGACGACCTCGACCGCGCCGTCGGCGGCGACCTCGAAGGTCTTGTCGTGCGAGCCGTACTCCTCGGCCTTCTTGGCCATGAGCCCGACGTTGGGCACCGAGCCCATCGTCGTCGGGTCGAAGGCGCCGTGGGCCTTGCAGTCCTCGATGACCGCCTGGTAGACGCCGGCGTAGGAGGAGTCCGGGATGACGGCCAGCGTGTCGTCGGTCTCGTCCGAGGGGCCCCACAGCTGGCCACCGTTGCGGATCATCGCCGGCATCGAGGCGTCGATGATGACGTCACTGGGCACGTGGAGGTTGGTGATCCCCTTGCGGGAGTCGACCATGGACAGCCGGGGCAGCTCGGCGAGGCGCTCCTCGACCGCGGCCCGGACCTCGGGGGCCTGCTCGCCCAGGGCGTCCAGCCCGGAGAGGATCCCGCCCAGCCCGTCGTTGGGCGACAGACCCGCGGCGGCGAGCTGCTGGCCATACCGCTCGAAGACGTCGGCGAAGAAGACCCTCACCGCGTGCCCGAAGACGATGGGGTCGGCAACCTTCATCATCGTCGCCTTGAGGTGCAGCGACCACAGCACGTCCTCCTGCGCCGCCGTCGAGACCGTCCCGGCCAGGAAGTCCTCCAGCGCGCGGGCGGACATGAAGGTGGCGTCGACGACCTCACCCGCCAGCACGGGGACCGAGTCCTTGAGCACCGTCGTGGTGCCGTCGGCGGCGACGTGCCGGATGGTCAGGGTGTCGTCGGCGTCGAGGACGACCGACTCCTCGTTGTGCCGGAAGTCGCCGGCGTCCATGGTGGTGACCCGGGTCCGCGAGTCCTCGCTCCACGCGCCCATGGAGTGGGGGTAGGCGCGGGCGTAGCTCTTGACCGCCTCGGGGGCACGGCGGTCGGAGTTGCCCTCGCGCAGGACCGGGTTGACCGCCGACCCCTTGACCCGGTCGTAGCGGGCGCGGGCGTCCCGCTCCTGCTCGTCCTGCGGGCTCTCGGGGTAGTCGGGCAGGTCGTACCCCTGCTCCTGCAGCTCGGCGATCGCGGCCTTGAGCTGGGGCACGGAGGCGGAGATGTTGGGCAGCTTGATGATGTTGGCCTCGGGCGTGGTGGCCAGCTCGCCGAGCTCGGCCAGGGCGTCACCCACCCGCTGGTCCTCGTCGAGGCGGTCGGCGAACTGCGCCAGGATGCGCCCGGCGAGGGAGATGTCCCGGGTCTCCACCTCGATCCCCGCGGCGCCGGCGAAGGCCTCGATGATCGGCTTGAGCGAGTAGGTCGCCAGCAGCGGAGCCTCGTCGGTGCGGGTGTAGATGATCGTGGACATGCCTCTCCCTGGTCGGTGGCGTCGGGGCGTGCGGTCCAGAGTCTACGGGTGCTGGTCCGCGCTACCAGGGCGGCTCGTCGTCGTCCCGGGTGCGGCGACGCCGCTCGTCATGGCCCAGTAGTCCGTCGGGTGGTAGGGCCAGGCGGCGCGGTCGAGGAAGTCCTCGACCCGCTGCCGGGCGTGCCGCTCGGTGACCCGACGCAGGTCCTCGGCCAGGCCGCGCCGGCGGACCTCGTGGGCCAGGGTCTGAGCCAGGTAGTCGTCCTCGTCGGGGCGGGGTTGCTGCGCCACTTGCTTCCGCCGCCGCGAGCAGCTCGTCGCTCTCGAGCCCGGGGAGACCGGCGTGGGTGGGGGCGGGCAGGACCTGACGGACGACCGGGCGGGGTGGCTGGGGAGTGGCCAGGTGGCGCTGCCAGTCGTACCCGGGGTCGGCGAGGAGGTTCTGGCGCAGCTGGGTCAACACCCGGTCACCGGGCACCCCGCGCTGGTCCAGGGGCAGCATCCGTCTGGCACGGTCGCGGACGGACGCGGGGGAGCGCCCCAGCCGGGTGCTCGTCCCGGTGAGGTCCAGGCCCTCGCGGCACAGCCGCACCAGGGTGTCGTCGTCGGCGTCCGTCCACGGCTCACCGCTGCGCCGCGGCGGGTCGGCGGGGCGGACCTCGGAGAGGTGGCGGATCGTCATACCTCATCCTGGCGCGTCACCGCGAGGACGCGCCGGACTTGTCCACAGGCGGACCGGGGGAGCCGGGCGGTAGGGTGATGGCACTCTTCCCGCAGGCCATGGAGGTGGTGTCGGTGTCGACTCGGCTGGAGCACCCGATCGTGGTCGGTGTGGCGGGTACGGGAGGGGGGGACGCCGCCCTGGAGTGGGCGGCACGCACCGCCGCGCGCACCGGAGCCGGCCTCGTGGTCGTCCACGCCAGCGAGCCGGAGGCCCTGGCGGCGCGGATGGCCGGCGGCGAGGCCGTGGCCGTGACCGCGGTGCTGGAGGCCGAGGAGGAGACGGTCGCGGACCTGCGCGCGCACGTCACGGCTGTGGGTGAGCGCCTCGGGGTCGAGGCGCGGCTGGACACCTCGCGCGGCTCGCCGGTGGCGGCCCTCCTGGCGCACCAGGACGACGCCGCGCTGCTGGTGGTGGGGACCGGGCGCAAGAGCGCGGTGGAGGAGTTCCTGCTCGGCAGCACCTCGCTCGGGGTCGCGGCCCACGCGCACCGTCCGGTGGCCGTGGTGAACCCCGGTGTCGACGTCGAGGCCCTGACCCACGGCCAGATCGGCCTGGGGGTCGACGGCAGCGAGGACAGCACCCGCGCGGCCCGGGCCGCCCTGGCGCTCGCCGACCTGACCGGGGCCGCGGTCACCGCCCTCAGCACGTGGTTCCTCGAGGTGGTCGACGGCTATGTCGTCACCGAGCCGGACAGCCCGGAGTGGGCGGCCGTCGAGCGACGCCACGCCGAGGCCGTGGTGCGGGCGCTGCAGCCGGCGGTCGAGGCATACCCGCAGGTGCCCGTGGACTGGGAGGTGCGGCGGGGTCCGGTGGTGCCGACCCTGCTGGACGCGGCGCGCGGGTGGGACGCCCTCGTCGTCGGCAGTCGCGGCCGGGGGGCGGTCCGGGGGCGGCTGCTCGGCTCGGTCAGCCAGCGCCTCATGCGGGCCGCACCCTGCCCGGTCATCGTCTCGCGCTCCGCCTAGGACCCGCCAGGGTGACGCGGGGTCAGAGGCCGCCGCTGGTGGCCTCGGCGGCGCGCTCGGCGATCGTGGCGCCGGCACCCTCGTAGAGGTTGACGACGACGTCGGCGCCGCGGGCCTCGAGGTCGTCCACCTCGTCGTCGTACTGCGCGACGACGGCGATGACCCCGTCGTAGTCGCTGGCCGTGAGCTGCTCCAGCGCGACCCGGTTGGCGCCGTGGAAGGGCATGGCGAGCACGACGATCTCCACCTGGCGGGTGGACTCCAGTCGGCTCCAGAAGTCGCCGTCCGCGGCGTCCGCCTCGACCACGGTCAGACCTCGCTCGCGCAGCCTGATGACGCGGTTCGGCAGGTTCTCCACACCGAGGACCGCCAGCCCGTAGACCTCGGAGAGCTCGGCGTAGGCGCTCCTGCCGATCCGACCCATCCCCATGACCACCGCCCGCGCGTCACCGAAGGAGATCGGCAGCTCGTGCGGGTGCACGTCGTTCGGGGGGTGCATCGGCATGACCTGACGGGCCCAGCGCAGGATCGCGTCGGACTTCTCGTTGATGAGGGTGGCGGCCACGAAGCTGGCGGCGACGGCGACCGACATCACGACCAGCCACTCCTCGTCGAGCATGGCGCTCGCCACCGCCACCGAGGTGACGATGAGACCGAACTCGGAGTAGTTGCCCAGCAGCACCCCGGCCTTGACCGACGTTCGTCGGCGCAGCTTGTGCCGGTCGAGGAGGAAGACGTAGAGGGCGATCTGGGCCGGGAGGAGGAGCAGGAGGAGCAGACCCAGCACGGCCGAGGAGGCGGTCGGCGTGCCGATGAAGCCGATGGAGATGAAGAACCCGATGAGGAGCAGGTCCTTGAGGAGGAAGAGCGTGTGCGACAGGTCGCTGGCGGCCTGGTGCCCGGCCAGGAGCATGCCGACGACCAGCGCACCCAGGTCGCCCTTGAGCCCGACGGCGTCGAAGGCCGCGTAGCCGGGGCCGAGCGCCATGGCCAGACCGAAGAGCGCCTGCATCTCCCCGTGCGGGATGCGGCTCCAGAGCCACCGTGCCACCCAGACCGTCGGAGCCAGCGCCAGCACGACGGGGATCGCCCAGATGCTGGGGATGCGTCCGCCGGAGACCGTCATGAAGATGACCGCCGCCAGGTCCTGCAGCACGAGGATGCCGATGGCCACCCGGCCGTAGAAGGACTGCAGCTCGGAGTGCTCCTCGAGCACCTTGACGACGAAGACCGTCGAGGAGAAGGACAGCGCGAAGCCGACGAGGGCGAGGGTCTGCAGGTCCAGGCCCTGCAGGAGCGGGTAGCCGAGCAGCGCCACCACCCAGAGGAAGCCGGTGCCCACGGCGACCGACAGGGCCATGTGACCCACGGTGGTGGCCCACACCTCCCGGGACAGCAGGCTGCGGACGTTGAGCTTGAGGCCGATGCCGAACAGCAGCAGGGTGACGCCGAGGTCGGCCATGAAGTCGAGGTAGGGCAGCTCCTCGACACCCAGCCCGTTGAGCGCGAAGCCGGCCAGGAGGAAGCCGAGCAGGGCCGGGAGGCGCAGCGTGGTGGCGAGCAGGCCCGCGGCGAAGGTCGCGGCGATGAAGATCGCTGCGTCGCTCATGGCTGGCTCCTCGAGGCGGCCGAACGGCTGGTGGGCCACAGTCTCCCACGCCCGCGGCGACCCGGCCCGGGAACGGACCGGCGCGGGCGGCGGGTCGGGCCGCCGCCCGGTCTCAGGCGGGCCGCGCCTGGGGCGTCGTGGCGAGCAGCCCGAAGCGGTGGACGAGCCCGGCCCAGGCGGGGTGCAGCTCGGCCTGCCGCTCCCGGAGCACCCGGACGGTCTCGGTCTCGTCGTCGGGCCGGAGGCCGGTCGCCCAGCCCTCGACGAGGGCGTCGTCCACCTCGGGGTGGAACTGCACCCCCCAGGCGAGGGGGCCATAGCGAGCCGCCTGGACGGTTCCCTCCGGGTCGTGGGCGAGCAGCGTCGCGCCCGGGGGCAGCCCGGTGACCGCGTCGGAGTTGAAGTGCAGCACCTCGGTGCCCGGTGGCAGCGCGCTGGTGAGCGGGTCGGCGAGGCCCGCGGGCGTGGGCCGCCACGCCCGCAGCCCCATCGTCTGGCCGCCGGGCTGGCGGCCCACCGTGCCGCCGAGCGCCAGCGCGGCCAGCTGGTGCCCGAGGCAGACGCCGAGGAAGGGCCGGCCCGCTGACACGGTGCCGGCGATGAGGGCGCGGGTCGGCAGCAGCCAGCGGTACGCCTCGTCGTCCCAGGCGTCCATCGACCCCCCGAGCACCACCAGGGCGGCGTGGTCGCCGAGGTCGGCCGGGACGGCATACCCCTCGTGCGCGGGCAGGATGTCGCACTCCAGCCCGACCTGCTCCAACCACGGCGCCAGCAGGCCCGCAGGGGCCTTCTCCTCGTGCTGCAGGACCAGCGCCCGTGGGGTCATGGGCACAGGCTAGACCCCGTCGGGGGGCCGGTGCGTCACCCGCTGGAGCCGGGCAGGTCCCTGGCGGCGGCGTCGGCGCCGTCGGCCTCCTCGTCGGTCCCGGACCAGTAGGGCTCGTCGTCCTCGACCGGGTCCACGGTGTGCGGCTGCAGCTCACCGCTGGCGATCTGCTCGGCCCAGTGGCAGGCGACCCGGTGGCTCGGAGGCACCCCGTCGATCTCCACCACCCGCAGCTGCGGTCGCTCCTTGTCGCAGCGGGTCTCCTGCCGCCATGGGCAGCGGGTGTGGAAGCGGCACCCCGCGGGCGGGTCGGCCGGCGAGGGGAGGTCACCGGTCAGCAGGATCTGCTCGCGCGTGTCCTCCACCGTGGGGTCCGGGACGGGGACCGCCGACAGCAGGGCGCGGGTGTAGGGGTGCAGCGGCATGTCGTAGAGGTCCTCGGCATCCGCCTCCTCGACCAGCGACCCGAGGTACATGACCCCGATCCGGTCGCTGATGTGGCGGACCACGGCGAGGTCGTGGGCGATGACGAGGTAGGTGAGGCCGAACTCCTCCTGGAGGTCGCCGAGCAGGTTGATGACCTGGGCCTGGACGGACACGTCGAGGGCGCTCACCGGCTCGTCGGCGATGATGAGCTGCGGGTCCACCGACAGGGCGCGGGCGATACCGACCCGCTGGCGCTGCCCCCCGGAGAACTCGTGGGGGTACTTCGACAGGGCGGCCGTGGGCAGCCCGACGGCGGTGAGCAGCTCGGAGAGCCGCTTCCGCGCAGCCTTGGCGTCCGAGGCCATGCCGTGCGCACGCATACCCTCCAGCAGCAGCTGCTCCACCGTCTGCCGGGGGTCCAGGCTGCCCAGGGGGTCCTGGAAGACCATCTGCATGTGCCGACGATGGGTGCGCAGCTTCTCGCCCTTGAGGCTGGACAGGTCGATGCCGTCCACGTGCACCTCGCCGGCGGTGATCGGCTCGAGCTGCAGCAGCGCCCGGCCGAAGGTGGACTTGCCGCACCCGGACTCCCCGACGAGGCCGTAGGTCTCCCCGCGTCGGATCTGCACGTCCATGCCGTCCACCGCGTAGACGTGACCCACGGTCCGGTCGAAGACGATGCCCTTCTTGATCGGGAAGTGCACCTTGAGGCCGCGTACGTCGACGAGGAGGTCCTGCTCGGTCTCGGCGGGCTGCGGGGCGGCCGCCCCGGCGGTGGTGCTCACGGCTGGTCCTCCTCGTGCTGCTCGGGCGCACGGACGTCGTCCAACGGGTTCTCCTCCAGGGGGTGGTGGCAGCGCAGCAGCCGGCCGTCGCCCAGCCCGTCCTCGTCGGGGACCAGCGCGGGCGTCGTGGACCGGCACGCCGCCACCTCCGAGGAGCAGCGGGGCGCGAAGGCGCACCCGCCCTCCCACGGGATGTTGTCGGCCACCGAGCCCGGCACCGGGTCGAGCCGTCGGCCGCGCTCCTCGGTGAGCCGGGGGATGGAGGCGAGCAGCCCGCCGGTGTAGGGGTGGCGCGGCCGGGCGAACAGGTCGTGCCGTTCGGCGCGCTCCACGACCTTGCCGCCGTAGAGGACGTTGACCTGGTCGCACAGCCCGGCCACCACGCCCAGGTCGTGGGTGATCATGATGAGGGCGGTGCCCGACTCGGTGACGAGCTCGCGCAGCAGCGCCAGGATCTGGGCCTGGATGGTGACGTCCAGGGCGGTCGTGGGCTCGTCGGCGATGAGCAGCCGGGGCTCGCAGGCGAGCGCCATGGCGATGAGCGCGCGCTGGCGCATCCCGCCGGACAGCTGGTGCGGGTACTCCCGCAGCCGCCGGGTCGGGTCGGGGATGCCGACCTTCTCCAGCAGCACGGCCGCCTGCTTCTGCGCGGCGGAGCGGCCCATCCCGCGGTGCCGCTGCAGCACCTCGGCCACCTGGACGCCGAGCGGGACGACCGGGTTCAGCGAGGACAGCGGGTCCTGGAAGATCATCGCCAGGTCCCGTCCCCGTCGGTCGCGGAGCCGGTCCTGGCGCAGCCGGAGCAGGTCTTCGCCGTCGAAGAGCACCTCGCCGCTGACGGTGTTGCCCCGGGAGGGGAGCAGGCCCATGATCGCCAGCGAGGTCACCGACTTGCCGCAGCCGGACTCCCCGACGAGGCCGACGGTCTGTCCGGGGTGCACCTCGAAGCTCACGTGGTCGACGGCGGTGAAGGCCTTGGCCCCCTTGCCGAAGGTCACGGTCAGGTCGTTGACGGACAGCAGCGGGCTGCCTGCACCGGTGGGTGCGGAGGGGTGGGTCAGGGATGGTTCGGTCATCGGCCGGGCTCCTCAGCGACGGGACTTGGGGTCGAGGGCCTCGCGCAGGGACTCGCCCATGAGGGTGAAACCCAGCGCTACGGTGACGATGCAGATCGCCGGGTAGAAGGCCAGGTGCGGGTAGCTGTTGAAGTACGGCTGGGCGGCGCCGAGCATCTGGCCCCACTCGGGCCTGGTGTCGTCGGGGTTGCCCAGGCCGAGGAAGGACAGGGCGGCGGCGTCGATGATCGCCACGGCCAGGACGAGGGTCGCCTGGACGATGACCGGGCCGATGGCGTTCGGCAGCATGTGCCGGAAGACGATGGGGATGGGCCGCACCCCGAGGGCGCGCGCGGCGAGCACGTGGTCGCTGTGCCGCTGGCTGAGCATCGAACCTCGCAGCAGACGCGCGAAGATCGGCACCTGGATGATGGCGATGGCGGCGATGACGCTCCACTGCGACGGCTCGAGGATGGCCGCGAGCGAGAAGGCCAGGAGGAGCGAGGGGATGGAGAGCATGACGTCCACCACCCGCATGACGGCCGCGTCCACCCACCCGCCGACGCCGCCGGCGAGGATCCCGAGGGTCAGTCCACCGATGAGGCCGCCCAGCGTCGCCAGGACGCCCACGATGAGGGTCTGCCGGGATCCCACGATGAGGCGGGACAGCAGGTCGCGGCCCCGGTCGTCGGCGCCGAGCGGGAAGCCGGGCCGGGGTTCGGGCACCGGGTTGGACTGGCGGCTCACCTCACCGATGAGCAGCCTCGCGGCGGGGTCGTGAGGGGCGATCCAGGGGGCGATGATGGCGAGCAGGACGAAGGCCGTGACGATCGCGGCACCGATGAGGAAGACCGGGTCCTTGCGCAGCCGCAGCCACGCCGAGCGCCAGAGGCTGACACCCTCGTCGTCGCTGAGCGACCCGGCCTCGGCGAGGGCGTCGATCCGTGCCTTCTTGGTGTCACCGTAGGAAGTCATGTCCGCGTCCTCACTTGGTCCGCACGCGCGGGTCGATCAGGGCATAGGCGATGTCGACCAGCAGGTTGACGACGATGTAGATGATCGCGGCCATCATGATGAGGACCTGGAGCACGGGGTAGTCGCGGGTCTCGAACCCCAGGGCCAGGGCCTGTCCGATCCCGGGGAAGGCGAAGACCTTCTCGGTGAGGACGGCCCCGGCCAGCAGGGCACCGACCTGCAGCCCGATGATGGTGATGACGGGGATGAGGGCGTTGCGCATGATGTGCCGCACCCGGATGACCGGCGCGCGCAGGCCCTTGGCCCGGGCCGTCCGGACGTAGTCCTCGTCCATGACGTCGAGCACCGACGCCCGGGTGATGCGGAAGATCACCGCGAACGGGATGGAGGACAGCGCGATCGCGGGCAGCAGCAGGTGCCGGAACGCGTCCCAGGACGCGTCCCACTCCCGGGTCAGGATGCCGTCCAGCACGGCGAACCCGGTCACCCTCGTGGCGTCGATGCCGGCGGTCTGGTAGCCGGACGGGGGCAGCAGGCCCCACCGCACCGCGAAGAGGTACTTGAGGACGAAGGCCAGGAAGAACACCGGGACCGCCACCCCGACGAGCGAGCTGATGACGAGCCCGGTGTCCAGGACACCGCCGCGGCGGCGGGCGGCGATGTAGCCCAGGGGGATCGCGAGGGTGAGGGCGATGGCCAGGGCGAAGATGCTCAGCTCGACGGTCGCCGGCAACCGGGTCAGGAAGATGTCGATCGCCGGCTGTCCGCGGAACACCCCGGTGGAGATGCCGAAGTCACCGTCCAGCGCCCGCTGGACGAAGCGGACGTACTGCACGGGCAACGGCTGGTCCAGACCCAGCTGACGGCGCAGGTCGGCGGCGGCCTCGGGGGAGCCCCGCTCGCCGAGCAGCGCGCTGACCGGACCGCCGGGCAGGGCGCGCAGCCAGGCGAAGAGCAGCAGGCTCAGCATGAACAGCGCCAGCCCCATCTGCAGGACACGGCGGATGACGAACTTCAGCACGGCGGACTCCTCGGCCCAGCAGGGGTGCGGAACAGGGACCAGGATGACGACGGGCCGACCGGGGAGGTCGGCCCGTCGTCATCATCGGTGGCAGGACGGTCTCCCGTCCTGCCACCGCGGGATCACTCGCTGAGGGTGATCGTCGAGAAGTCCTCGGCCGTCAGGGGGCTGGGGATGAGCCCCTCGACGTTCGGACCGACCACGATGGCCGGCGGGGAGTGGCTCAGCGGCAGGCCGGGCAGCCACTCCTCGGACATGATCTGGGCGTTGAGCTCCTCGTAGAGTGCCGTGCGGGCGTCCTCGTCGGGCTCGGCGTCTCCGGCGCGCAGGCCCTCCTGGAGCTCGTCCTGGAAGGGCAGCGCCGAGGTCCCGAACTGGTTGTCCTCACCGCAGAAGAAGGCGCACAGGAAGTTGTCCGCCGAGTTGAGGTCACCCGTCCAGCCCAGGAAGAAGGCGGGCGCCTGGCTCTGCTGCGTGCCGTCGATGTAGCCGCCGGCCCAGGGGCGGGCGACGGGGTTGATGGTCACTCCGACGGCCTCCCAGTCCGCGGCGACCGCGTCGTAGATGGCCTGCGGGTTCGGCATGTAGGGCCGGGTCACCTCGGTGGGGTACCACAGGTCGATGGTGAGGTCGGACGCGCCGGCCTCCTCGAGCAGGTCCTGCGCCGCCTCGGGGTCGTAGGCGTAGGGCTCGATGGACTCGTTGTAGCCGGCCACGGTCGGCGGGATGAACTGCGTGGCCACCTCCGCGCCGTCGGGCAGCTGGCTGGCCACCAGCTCCTCCCGGTTGATGGCGTGGTAGAGCGCCCGCCGGATGAGCGGGTCCTCCAGCTGCGGGTCGGCCACCGGGTTCAGGGCGAGGTAGAGGATGTTGAAGGGGTCGCGGATGAGGACCTGGTTGCCGGCCTCCTCCAGCCCGGCCCAGTCCACGGGGTTCGGCAGGTCGTAGCCGTTGATGGTGCCCGACTCCAGCTCCTGGCGGCGCGCGGTCTCGTCGCTGATGATCCGGAAGATGATCTCCTGCACGCCGGCCTGCTCGCCCCAGAAGTCGTCGTTGCGGGTGAGCGTGACGTTGCTGGTGCCGTCGAAGGAGTCGAACACGAACGGCCCGGTCCCGGTCGGGTGGTCCGTGGCGTACTCGGGGAAGGTGAAGCCCTCGCCCTGGACCTCGATGCCGTTCGCGTCGTACTCCTCGAGGGCAGCGGGGGAGGAGATGCCGTAGGAGCTCTGCGAGAGGACACCGGGGAACTTGCCGGTGGCCCGGGTGAGGACGACCTCGGCGGTCATCTCGTCGGTGGCGGTGCAGCTCTCGTAGAGCGAGTCCTCGCCGAAGCCGAAGTCGTTGCCGTAGTAGTAGGCCGCCGACGGGTTCTGGCCGGCCTCGTTCTGGTCCGCCCAGCGCTCGAAGTTGTAGCAGACCGCCTCGGCGTCGAAGGGCTCGCCGTCGTGGAAGGTCACGCCGTCCTGGAGCTGGAAGGTCCAGGTCAGGCCGTCCTCGGAGGACTCCCACTCGGTGGCGAGCTCCGGCACGAACTCGGTGCCGCCGGGCTCGATGCCCACGAGGTTCTGGAAGATCTGCCGGGTGACGCGGAAGGTCTCCCCGTCGCTGGCGTAGAAGGGGTCGAAGGTGGTGGGGGCGCCGGCGGCACCGAAGACGAAGGTGGCGTCCGAGGCCTCTGCGCCGCCGGCGTCCTCGGACCCGGAGGCGCCGTCGCCCTCGCCGGAGCTGTCGTCGCGTTCGGACTCGGCGCACGAGCTCAGCACGAGGGCCAGAGCTGCGCTGGTCGCGGCGATCGCGACCCTGCGGTTCTTCATCGTTCCTCCTACAGCGTCATGACCGGACGCGGATAGCCCGGTATAGGGGGTGACCTCACCACACCGGGGCCCGGTTGCCAAGGGTGACGGGCCGTTCGTGACGGGACCGTGACCTGCCCCTGCGGCAAGCCCGGCGTGCTGGGAGGATGAGCCGATGCAGCTCGTCGCCGCCGTCGCCCTCTGCGACTCGTTGGCGCGGCCGACGCGGGTGCTGGCCGGGTGCCGCAGCGCCCCCGCGGCGCTGGCCGGCGGTTGGGAGTTCCCCGGGGGCAAGGTCGAGCGGGGGGAGGATCCCGCCGCCGCCGCGGTGCGGGAGGCGCGCGAGGAGCTCGGCGTGCGGGTGCTCCTGGGGGGCCGGGTCGGGGGAGACTGGCCCTTGGCGCACCCGTGGTCGATGCGCTTGTGGTGGGCGGTCCCCGAGCCCGGCCAGCTGCCTCCCCGCCCGCTGCAGGACCACGGTGAGCTGCGGTGGCTGGGCCCCGAGGACCTGCTGGGCGTGCCCTGGCTCGAGCACGACGTGCCGGTCGTGCGGCACCTCGTGCCGCTGCTGCACCACTGACCGGCCCGCCGGTGTGAGGTCGGTCCCGCGTCCCCGGGGTGAGACACTGGGCCCATGCCCCTTGCTGACCGTGACCCCGCCCTGCCCGCAGGAGTGCGCGCAGACATCCGCAACGTCGCCATCGTGGCGCACGTCGACCACGGCAAGACGACCCTGGTCGACGCCATGCTCACCCAGGGCGGAGCCTTCGCCGACCAGCAGCAGCGCGGGGGTGAGGGTCCGGACCGGGTGATGGACTCCGGAGACCTCGAGCGCGAGAAGGGCATCACGATCCTGGCCAAGAACACGGCCATCCGCTACACCGGTGCCTCGGCCCCCGAGGGCGGCATGACGATCAACATCATCGACACCCCGGGTCACGCCGACTTCGGGGGAGAGGTCGAGCGAGGCCTGTCGATGGTGGACGGCGTCGTGCTCCTGGTCGATGCCTCGGAGGGGCCGTTGCCGCAGACGCGCTTCGTCCTGCGCAAGGCCCTCGCCGCCCACCTCCCCGTCGTGCTCTGCATCAACAAGGTGGACCGGCCCGACAGCCGCATCAGCGAGGTCGTCGACGAGGTCTACGCCCTCTTCATGGACCTGCTGGACGAGCACGACCCGGCCCAGGTGGAGCTGGCCCTGGACTTCCCGGTGGTCTACGCCTCGGCCAAGGCCGGCCGCGCCAGCCTGCAGCCGCCGGTCGACGGCGAGCTGCCGGACAGCCCCGACCTGGAGCCGCTGTTCGCGACCATCCTCGAGACGGTGCCCGCCCCGACCTTCACCCCGGGCGCGCCGCTGCAGGCGCACGTCACCAACCTGGACTCCAGCCCCTTCCTCGGCCGGCTCGCGCTGTGCCGCGTGCACGAGGGCGAGATCCGCAAGGGGCAGCAGGTCGCCTGGTGCCGTCGCGACGGCTCGGTCACGTCGGTGAAGATCACCGAGCTGCTGCTCACCGAGGCCCTGGAGCGCAAGCCTGCCGAGCAGGCCGGCCCGGGGGACATCATGGCGATCGCCGGCATCCCCGACATCACCATCGGCGAGACCCTCGCCGACGCGGCCGACCCGGTGCCGCTGCCGCTCATCACCGTCGACGAGCCGGCCATCTCCATGACCATCGGCACCAACACCAGCCCGCTGGCCGGCCGGGTCAAGGGGGGCAAGGTCACGGCCCGCCTGGTCAAGGACCGGCTGGACAAGGAGCTCGTGGGCAACGTCTCCCTCAGGGTGCTGCCCACCGAGCGGCCCGACGCCTGGGAGGTCCAGGGGCGTGGTGAGCTGGCGCTCGCCATCCTCGTCGAGCAGATGCGCCGCGAGGGCTACGAGCTGACCGTCGGCAAGCCGCAGGTGGTCACCCGGGAGGTCGACGGCAAGCTGCACGAGCCGGTGGAGCGGCTCACCATCGACACCCCCGAGGAGCACCTCGGCACCATCACCCAGCTCATGGCCGCGCGCAAGGGCCGGATGGAGCAGATGACCAACCACGGCACCGGCTGGATCCGGATGGAGTATGTCGTGCCCTCGCGCGGGCTCATCGGCTTCCGCACCGAGTTCCTCACCGAGACCCGGGGCACCGGCATCGCGCACCACGTGTTCGACGGCTACGCCCCGTGGTTCGGGGAGATCCGTACCCGCCAGTCCGGCTCGCTGGTGTCCGACCGTTCCGGGGTCGCCACCACCTACGCCATGTTCAACCTCCAGGAGCGCGGCACGATGTTCCTGGAGCCGACGACCGAGGTCTACGAGGGCATGATCGTCGGGGAGAACTCCCGGGCCGACGACATGGACGTCAACATCACCAAGGAGCGCAAGCTCACCAACGTGCGCTCCGCGGGCGCCGACGTCCTCGAGCGGCTCGTCCCCCCGCGGGTGCTCTCGCTCGAGCAGTCGCTGGAGTTCTGCCGCGAGGACGAGTGCGTGGAGGTGACCCCCGAGGCGGTCCGCGTCCGCAAGGTGATCCTCGACGCCAACCAGCGGGCCAAGGCGGCCCGCTCGAAGGGCTGAGCCGTGCCGGTGCGCCCGGACCTGCGTGACGGGCTGCCCTCCGGCAGGCCGCTGCGGCTGGTCGCGGTGCACGCCCACCCCGACGACGAGACGCTCGCCACCGGACTGGCGCTGGCGCACCATGTCGAGGCCGGCGACGAGGTCCACGTCGTCACCTGCACCCTGGGTGAGGAGGGCGAGGTCATCACCCCCTCGCTCGCCGCCCTGGAGGGGGACGGGCCGGCGCTCGCGAAGCACCGTCGGGGCGAGCTGGACCGCGCGATGCGCCGGCTGGGGGTGCGGCACCACCTCCTCGGCGGCGAGCAGCCCCGCTGGCGGGACAGCGGCATGGCCGGCTCGCCCGCCGCCGCCCACCCGCAGGCCTTCTCCGGCGCCGACCTCGAGGAGGCCGCCCGCGACCTCGCCGCCCTGCTGCAGGGGGTGCGGCCCGACCTCGTGCTGACCTACGACCCCTGGGGCGGGTACGGGCACCCCGACCACGTCCAGACCCACCGCGTGACCGCCCGGGCGGTGGAGCTGCTCGCCGAGGGGACGCCAGGTGCCGCGCCCCGGCTCTACGTCGCGCTCGTCCCGGCCTCGTGGGCCCGGGAGGACCGGCGCTGGCTGGCCGCGCACGTCCCGGACGGAACGCGCAGCCCCGCCGGGGGCCTGGTGCGGGTGCCGGGCCCCGACGACCCCTGTCCTCCGAACGTCGTGGCCGACGACCTCGTCACGCACGCCGTCGTGGACGAGGGCGCGCTGCCCCGCCAGCGGGCGGCGCTCGCCGAGCATCCCACCCAGGTGACCCTCCACGAGGGGTGGTACACCCTGTCGAACGACGTGGCCGCCCGGCTCCCCGGGCGCGAGGGGTATGCCGCGTGGCCGGCGTCCCGGGAGGCGCTCGCCCGGGCGCAGGGGGAGCCGCCGGCATGAGCGCGCACGAGCCGGCCCCGCACGTCCCCGGAACCGTCGACCCCGCGACCTACCGCCTCGCGATGAGCCGGTTCGCCAGCGGCGTCGCGGTGGTGACGTCCCAGGTGCGCGGCCACGACGTCGCGCTCACCGTGGACTCGCTGACCAGCGTCTCCCTGGAGCCCGTGCTGCTCCTCGTCAGCCTGCACCCGGAGGCGCGCGTCCTGGAGGGGCTCGAGGCGGGGGCGGACTTCGCGGTCAGCGTGCTCACCGCGGCCCAGCGGGGCACGGCGGAGTGGCTCGGTGAGACGGGCCGGCCGCTGCACGACCAGCTGGGGCGGGTGCCGCACCACCGCGGTGCCGCCAGCGGCATGGCGGTGGTGGACGACGCGCTCGCCAGCTTCGAGTGCCGGACCGTCGACCTCCGGGAGGCCGGTGACCACGTCCTCGCGCTCGGCGAGGTCGTCGCCCTCGAGGCGAGGCCGACCGACCGCCCGGCCCTCGTGCACTACCGTGGACGGCTGGGAGAGCTGCGGTGACCACGGGGCGCTGCGCCCCCGCCACGACCGGGACCGGACGACAGGGACGGAGCGCAGATGGCTGACGCCACCGATCGACCAGGGACCCTCCGCGAGGAGGGCGACGGCCGCGGCTGGTGGTCCGTGGTGGGCCGCCTGACCGCGGCGCTGCTCGTGCTCGCAGCGGTCTACGTCGGTGCCGCGCTCTACTTCCAGGACCGTCCGGCCTCCGGCGTCAGCGTGGCGGGGGTCGACATCGGGTCGCTGACCGACGAGGAGGCCGGGGCCGAGCTCACCCGCGAGTTCGGCGACCGCACCACCGAGCCGCTCGTGCTCACCCTGAGCCCCGACGGGGGGTCGGCGGAGGAGGTCGAGCGGATCGAGGTGGTCCCCGAGGACGCCGGCCTGTCCCTCGACCTGGACCGCACCCTGAGGGGGGTGACCGGGCTGTCGTTCCACCCGGCACGGCTCTGGGACCACGTCGCGGGCGCCGACCGGGACCTGCCCCTCTACGGGGGCGTGGACGAGGAGGCGCTGCGCGCGGAGGTCACCCGCCTCGCCGCCGACTACGACACCGAGCCGGTCGACGGCGAGGTCGGCCTGACGCCGGACGGGGTGGAGGTCACCGAGGCGCAGCCCGGACGGACGGTGCAGGTCGACGAGACCGTGCAGGAGCTGGAGGAGGCCTGGGTCGGGCAGGTCTGGGGCGAGGAGCAGGGGCCGGACCGCGAGGTCGCCGGCGTCGCCTCGAGCCAGCGGCCCGAGCTGACCGCCGCGGAGATCGAGCGGTTCACCGAGGAGGTCCTGGACCCGGCGCTGGCGGCACCCGTCGTGGTGGAGGCGTCCCGGGGCGAGGGGGAGCAGGAGGAGGAGGCCAGCGCCGAGCTCGCGCGACGGGACCTGCTGCAGCTGCTCGCCGTCGAGCAGGAGGACGGCGCCCTCGCGCTGGGCATCGACGCCGAGGCCACGCTCGCACGGGTCCGGCAGGACCTCGGACGGCTCGAGCGCGGCCCGCGCGACGCGACCGTCCGCCTGGAGGGGTCCTCGGTCGAGGTGGTCGGGGGCCAGGTCGGCTACGCCCTCGTCGAGGAGGGCCTCGTCGAGGCCGTCGAGGCAGCGCTGGCCGAGACCGGCGAGGAGCGGACCGTCGCGGCGGACATCGACACCGTCCGACCGCAGATCACCAACGCCGTCGCGCGCGAGTGGTCCTTCTCCCAGATGTCCTCCTTCGTGTCCGTCTTCCCCAGCGGTCCGGACTACGAGGCGCGCACGGCCAACCTCCGTACGGGGGTCGGCAACGTCAACGGCACGGTCGTCATGCCGGGGGAGCAGTTCAGCCTCGGCGCCGCCCTCGGGGAGGTCAGCGAGGAGGCCGGGTATGCCGAGGCCCCCGTCATCGTCGACGGGGAGCTGGTCATGGGGCTCGGCGGCGGGCTGTCGCAAATCTCCACCGTGGTGTTCAACGCCTCGTGGTTCGCGGGCGTCCAGCTCGACGCCCACACCACCCACTCGTTCTACATCCCGCGCTACCCGGCCGGGCGCGAGGCCACCCTCGCCCTGCCCTGGATCGACAACCTGTGGACCAACGACACCGACACCCCGGTGGTCGTGCGCACCTGGATCACCGGGGACGAGATCCACATGGTCCTCCTCGGCGACAAGCAGTACACCGTCCGCACCGTGGACGGGGAGCGCCGAGACGTCACCCGGGGCGAGCGGCGCGAGGACGACAGCGAGGACTGCGTCGACCAGGCACCCTCCGAGGGCTTCACCATCCGCAACATCCGGATCCTGCTCCAGGGCGGGGACGAGGTCGCCCGCGACGACTTCACCACGACCTACGCGGCGGCCGACGAGATCGTCTGCACCAACCCCCGCGCGGGGGCCCGGTGAGCCGGCGCGACGCGCCGTGCGGGGCGAGGACCCCGTGAGGCGGTCCTGGCCTGGGACGCCGTAGTCTGTGCCCATGACGTACGTGATCGCCCAGCCCTGCGTGGACCTGAAGGACAAGGCCTGCATCGAGGAGTGCCCGGTCGACTGCATCTACGAGGGGGAACGCTCTCTCTACATCCACCCCGACGAGTGCGTGGACTGCGGTGCGTGCGAGCCGGTCTGCCCGGTCGAGGCGATCTACTACGAGGACGACGTGCCGGAGGAGTGGGCGGACTACTACAAGGCCAACGTCGAGTTCTTCGACGACCTCGGCAGCCCCGGTGGGGCGGCCAAGATGGGTGTCATCGCCAAGGACCACCCGGTCGTGGCGGTGCTGCCCCCGCAGGCCCACGACGAGTGACGCGCACCCCCCACCGGCCCACCCCGACCAGGAGGACCTCATGACCGACACCACGAGCACGACCCCGGCCACCCTGACCCACGCCGGCCACGAGCTGTCCCTGCCGGTCGTGCCGGCTGCCGAGGGCAACAACGGGCTGGACATCAGCTCGCTGCTCAAGACGACGGGGGACGTGACCCTCGACGTAGGCTTCGTCAACACCGCCTCCTGCCGGTCGGAGATCACCTACATCGACGGCGGCGAGGGCATCCTGCGCTACCGCGGCTACCCGATCGACCAGCTGGCCGAGCAGTCCACCTTCCTGGAGACCAGCTACCTGCTCATCTACGGCCAGCTGCCCTCCGCGTCCGAGCTGGAGGAGTTCGACCAGCGGCTGCGCCGGCACACCCTGCTCGTCGAGGACATGAAGAACTTCTTCGACGGCTTCCCCCGGGACGCCCACCCCATGTCCGTGCTCTCCTCCGGGGTCTCGGCGATGGGCACCTTCTACCAGGACAGCCTGGACCCCCACGACCCGGAGGCCGTGGAGATCTCCACGGTCCGGATCATGGCCAAGCTGCCGACCATCGCGGCCTACGCCTTCCGCAAGAGCCAGGGCCAGTCGATCCTCTACCCCAACAACGACTACAACCTCGTCGAGAACTTCCTCTGGATGACCTTCGGGCAGCCGACCGAGCGCTACGAGCTGGACCCGCTCGTGGCCCGGGCGCTGGACCAGCTGTTCATCCTGCACGCCGACCACGAGCAGAACTGCTCCACCTCCACCGTGCGGCTCGTGGGCTCCTCGGAGGCCAACCTCTACAACGCCATCTCCGCCGGCATCCACGCCCTGTCCGGTCCGCTGCACGGCGGCGCCAACAGCGCCGTCCTGGCGATGCTGGACCAGATCAAGGCCGACGGCGGCGACGTCTCCGAGTTCGTCCGCAAGGTCAAGGACAAGGAGGACGGGGTCAAGCTCATGGGCTTCGGCCACCGGGTCTACAAGAACTACGACCCCCGGGCGGCCATCGTCAAGGAGACCGCCCACGAGATGCTGGCCAAGGCGGGCAGCAACCCGCTGCTGGAGCTGGCGATGGAGCTGGAGCAGAAGGCGCTCGAGGACGACTACTTCGTCGAGCGCAAGCTCTACCCCAACGTCGACTTCTACACCGGCCTCATCTACGAGTCCATGGGGTTCCCCACCGACATGTTCACGGTCCTCTTCGCGATCGGGCGGCTGCCCGGCTGGATCGCCCAGTACCGCGAGATGATCAACGACCCGGCCACCAAGATCGGCCGCCCGCGGCAGGTCTACGTCGGCGAGGGCGCGCGCGACTACACCCCGGTGGACCAGCGCGGCTGAGCGCCGCTCAGCCCACCTCCACGACGACGGTGGTCGGCGACCCGCTCGCCGCCCCGTCGTCGTCGGCGTCCGACCACGTCCCGGACGAGCGGTCCCACACGCGGCCCTGCACCTGCACCCGGACGATGTCCTCGGCCTGCGCGTGAGCGACCGCCCACGTCGCGGCGGCCCAGGCGCGGGCGGGGTCGCCGGCGTCCAGCAGCACCACCCGGCCGTCCGTGCGCCCGGCCAGCCCCAGCTGCGCGGCGGCCTCGTCGGCCACCTCGGTGGTCGACCCGGGCCCGGCGCGACCACCGAGGCGGCAGTCGAGGGCGGTGCCCGTCCCCTCCTGCCCGGTGAGCACCGAGGCCAGGACGCGTCCCTCCCACTCGTGGTCGGCATACGCATCCGGGAAGGCGCTGCGCTGGACCTCCTGGGCCACCTCGGTGACGACCCCCTCGTCCCACCCGCGCACCTCGATGAGCTCGTCGTAGAAGGCGTTGCTGGCGTAGACGGGGTCGGTGACCTGCTCGACGGTGCCCCAGCCCTGGCTGGGGCGCTGCTGGAAGAGCCCCTGGCTGTCCGCGTCGCCGTAGCGCAGGTTGCGCAGCTTGCTCTCCTGGATCGCCGTGGCCAGCGCGATGGTGGCCGCGCGCGGCGGCAGACCGCGCTGGACGGCCACGGCGGCGATCGTCGCGGCGTTGGCCGCCTGCTCGGGGGTGAGCCGCACCTCCCGGTCGGCGGCGCTGAAGGTGCACCGCGCCGGGGCCAGCTCGGCCGCCGCCCACCGGGTCCCCAGCACCGCCCCGGTCGCCGTCAGCCCGATGACGAGCGCGGGCACGAGGAGGCGGCTGACGGTGGAGCGGGGCACCGGTCCAGTCTAGGAGTCCTCCTCGGCGCCCCGGCGGACCCTCGCGTAGGGTCGTCCGCGTGACCCGTCGCGACTACCACAAGGGGCCGGTGACCCTCCGGGGCACGCAGGTCCCGCGGACGACCACCGACCAGCGACTCCTCGACGACGCCGGTCCTGCGGACTGGGTGCACTCCGACCCGTGGCGGGTCATGCGCATCCAGGCCGAGTTCGTGGAGGGGTTCGGGGCGCTGGCCGAGATCGGCCCGGCGGTGGCCGTGTTCGGCTCGGCCCGGACAGCGACCGACCACCCGTACTACGCCTGGGGCGAGCGCGTCGGTCGCGCCCTCGTCCAGGCCGGCTACGCCGTCATCACCGGCGGTGGGCCGGGGGTGATGGAGGCCGCCAACCGGGGCGCCGCGCAGGCCGGGGGCACCTCCGTCGGCCTCGGCATCGAGCTGCCCTTCGAGACCGGCCTCAACGACCACGTCGACCTCGGGGTCAACTTCCGCTACTTCTTCGTCCGCAAGACGATGTTCGTCAAGTACTCCGAGGGTTTCGTCGTGCTGCCCGGAGGCATGGGCACGCTGGACGAGCTCTTCGAGGCGGTCACCCTCATCCAGACCGGGAAGGTCACCCACTTCCCGATCGTGCTGCTCGGGCGGGACTACTGGTCCCCCCTGCTGGGGTGGCTGACCTCGACCCTGCTGGCCGAGGGCATGATCTCGGCGGGCGACCTCGACCTGCTGCAGGTCACCGACGACGTGGACGAGGCGGTCCGGTGGGTCCGCGCGCACCGCGAGCAGCGCGTGGCGGCGGAGCACCGCGACGTCTGAGACGGCCGGGGCGGTGTCGGTCCCCGGGGCCCTGGCGTGCCATGATCGGTGCCGTGATCATCCTCGGGGTCGTCTGCCTGGTGGTCGCCCTCGGCGCCGTGCTGGCCTGGGCGGTCGCCCGCCGTGAGGTGCCCGGGGTGGGCCCGGCGGTCGACACGCAGTCGGCCCGCGGGCTGCCCGCGGGTCCGGTGCCGCCGGAGGCGGTGGGCGCGGTCCGCTTCGACCAGGCGCTGCGGGGTTACCGCATGGAGCAGGTGGACCGGGTCATGGACCGGCTGGCCGTGGAGCTGGGGGAGCGGGACGCCGAGATCGCCCGGCTGCGCGAGGGGTCGGCCGCGGTGGCGGGGGAGTGGCCGGACCGGACGTCGGAGGGGGAGAGGTGAGCGACACGCGAGCGCAGGACCTGACGGTGGGTCCGGACGGGGTCGCCCGGTGCGGGTGGCCCGGGCTGCAGCACGCGGACTACCGCGACTACCACGACCGGGAGTGGGGCAAGCCGGTCCACGGGGAGTCGGCGCTGCTGGAGCGTCTGTGCCTGGAGGGGTTCCAGAGCGGCCTGTCGTGGTTGGTCATCCTGCGCAAGCGTCCCGCCTTCCGGCGCGCCTTCGCCGGCTTCGACGCGGAGGTGGTCGCCGAGTTCACCGAGACCGACGTGCGGCGGCTGCTCACGGACGAGTCGATCGTCCGCAACCGGCGCAAGATCGAGGCCACCATCGCCAACGCCCGGGCGACCCTGGGGCTGCGCGAGCACAGCGGTCTGGAGGAGCTGCTGTGGACGCACGCGCCGGAGCCGACGCCGAGGCCGCGTCGGTTCGCCGACGTCCCCACGCAGACGGCCGAGTCCGAGCTGGTCGCCAAGCGGCTGCGCAAGGCCGGCTTCGAGCAGGTCGGCCCCACCACCCTGTACGCCGCGATGCAGGCCTGCGGGTTGGTCGACGACCACCTCGTCGGGTGCTTCCGCGCCGGGTCGGCCCGCTCCGGGCTCCGTCCGACGGAGATGCGCGCCACCTCATGACCCGCGCGGCGACCCGGGCCCCGCGACCGGCCCGCCTGCTCGACCTGCGCTTCGTGGGGGCGGTGCTGCTCCTCTGGACCCTGCTGCGGGCGCTCAGCGGGGTGATCCTGCTCCGGCTGGCCCACGACCACCAGGACCCCTCGGTCTACGACGACCCCGGCGTCGGGCTGTACTTCCAGTTCGCCACCCTGTGGGACGGCCAGTGGTACGAGCGGATCGCCACCGAGGGCTATCCCGACGACGTGCCCGTCGGGACGGACGGCGTCGTCCAGCAGAACCCGTGGGCCTTCTACCCCGCCTTCCCGCTGCTGGCGCGCGGTGTCATGGCGCTCACCGGGTGGCCGTTCGCGGTCGCCGGCCCCGTCGTCGCCACGGTCCTGGGGTATGCCGCCGCCGTCGTCGTGGCGGGCCTGCTGCGCGACAAGGTCGGCCCGGCCGGTGCGCTGGCGGGGGTGGCCCTCCTCGGGGCGTACCCGAGCTCACCCACCTTCCAGGTCGCCTACACCGAGTCGATCGCGCTGCTCGTGCTGGCGGCCGCGCTCTGGTTGCTCGTCCGTGAGCGGTGGTGGGCCGCGGGAGCCGTCGCCCTGCTCACCGGCCTGGCCCGTCCGGTGGCGCTGCCGCTGGGGCTGGTCGCGCTGGTGGTCGTGGTCGCTCGGTGGCGCCGCAGGCGCGAGCGCCCGCTGCGTCCCCGGGAGTACCTCGCGATGGCGGCCGCCCTCGTGGGGTGCGGGCTCGCCGGACTGCTGTGGCCGGCCATCGCCTGGCTGCGGACCGGCCGCGCCGACGCCTACACCTCCACGATGTCGGCGTGGCGCGGCGGCGAGCAGGTGCTGCCGTTCCTGCCCAGCATCGAACGGGCGCAGTGGCTGTGGGGTGACCTCGCCGGGCTGCTCGTGCTGGCGGGCGGCATCGGGGTGCTCGTCCTGGCCGTGCTCGGCCCGTGGGCGGCCGGGCTCGGCCTGGCCCTGCGCACCTGGTGCCTCGGGTACGCGCTCTACCTGTTCGCGGCGCTGGACCCCTGGACCAGCCTGTACCGCTACCTCATGCTGCTCTTCCCGCTCTTCGTCGTGCTGGCCGGGGCGGGCTGGGCCCCGGGGACCCACGAGCAGCCACGGTGGCTGCTCTGGGTCCGCACCGGCGCCCTGGCGGCCCTCATGGTCGCGTGGCAGGTCTGGTGGGGGTGGTACCTCTTCCGTTTCGAGCCCCCCAGCGACTACCCGCCGTGACCGGGGGCCTCAGCGGCCGGTGAAGACCGGCTTCTCCTTGGCCAGGAAGGCGTCCACGGCCGTGCGGTGGTCGGCGCTGGCTCCGGTCCGGGCCATGAGGGTCTCCTCGGCGGCCAGCGAGTCGGCCAGGCCGTGACCGGCCGAGAACGCGACGGCCCGCCGCACGGCGCCGTAGGCCAGGGTCGGCCCGGCGGCCAGCCGCCGCGCCACGTCCAGGGCACGGGGCAGCAGCTCCTCGTCGGGGACGACCTCCGTGGCCAGCCCGAGGTCGAGCGCCTCCTCCGCCGGGACGGTGCGCGGGAAGAGCAGCAACTCCTTGGCCCGGGCGGTGCCGACCAGTCGGGGGAGGGACCAGGAGGTCCCCGAGTCGCAGGACAGCGCGATGCCGGTGAACGCCAGGTTGAAGCCGGCGGAGGCCGCGACGTAGCGCAGGTCGCAGGCGAAGGCGAAGGCCGCACCGGCCCCGGCCGCCACGCCGTTCACCGCGGCGACGACGGGCTTGTCCATGGTGGCGAGCAGCTCGACCACGGGGTTGTAGTGCTCGGCGACGGTCCGCCACAACGCCTCGGCGTCCTCACCGAGCAGCTGCACGTGCTCCTTGAGGTCCTGGCCGACGCAGAACGCCCGACCGGTCCCGGTGAGCACCACGCAGCGGACCTCGGGGTCACCGGCGACGGTCCGCAGGGCCTGGAGCAGGGACTCCTTGGTCGCGACGTCGAGGGAGTTCATGGCCTCCGGTCGGTGGAACCGGAGGACGGCGACGCCGCTGCCGGCGTCGTGGTCCACCTGGACGGGAGAGGCGGCGCTGCTCATCGTCCCAACCTACCGAACGGTCGAGGCGAGCACGCCATCGACGTAGTCGTCGGCGGCGGGGGCCAGCGCGGCCGCCCGGTCGAGGAAGAGCTGACGCGAGCGGTGGCCCGGCCAGCCGACCGGCAGCACCTCGGGAGGGAGGTCGGGGTCCCGGAAGAGGAAGCGTCGCCAGGCGTGCACCAGGGCGGTGCGCTCGCGGTACGCCAGCTCGGGACCCAACCCGGCGACCGCCGGGGCGGAGGTGAGCGTCTGCGCGAACCCGTGGTGCTCCCGGGCTAGGGCGTCGAGGTCCCACACCCGGCCCGCGAGCCGGGCGGGGTCCTGGCCCGGCTCCAGCCGGCCGTGCACCGCCACCCAGCCGACCCCGAGCGGCTCCAGCGAGGGCTCGAGCTCGGGGCTGGGTCGGGGGCTGACCCAGCCGCCGGAGCCCAGCCGGCCGTAGCCGAGGTAGGTCATGGTCCGGGTCACCTGCTCGCGACGTCGGCGGTCGCCGCCGGAGTCGACGTGGACCAGGTGCCAGCACCCGTCCCAGACGGGGGGACCGGGGGCGTAGACCCGGTCGTGCGCGCGCTCCCAGCGGACCCGGGCGCGGGGGGTCGCGGCATACCCCCGCACCCCCTCCTCGGCCCGTGCCTCGAGCCACCCCTGGGCCACCAGCCGGGAGATCGCGGTCCGGGTGGCCGGGCCGGCCACCTCGACCGCGGAGGTGAGCGCGAGGACCGCCGAAACAGGGGCCCACCAGCCACGTCGTCGGAGGTGGTCGCCGAAGAGATCGACGACGGCGGAGCGGGCGTGCACGGGGACAGTGTGCCGCACGCCGGGTCACCCCGATTAGGCACGGCGTCAGCCAGGGGGGATAATTCGGTGGTATGTCTCCGTCGACACCGCGGCGGAGGAGCGGCGGCAGGCCGCGCCACGAGGAAGGGCAACCATGGCAGCAATGAAGCCTCGCACCGGGGATGGTCCGCTGGAAGTGACCAAGGAGGGCCGCGGCATCGTCCTGCGTATGCCTCTGGAGGGCGGTGGCCGGCTCGTCGTCGAGATGAACGCCGAGGAGGCGAGCGCTCTCGGCGACGCCATCAAGGACTGCGTGGGCTGACGCGCCCCCCGCACCGCCGCAGAGCCCCCGGACGCCGTGATCGTCCGGGGGCTCTGCCGTTGCTCAGCGCTTGACCGCGACGAGGAGGCCGTCGCCCACCGGGAGCAGGGCGGGGACGAGACCGTCCTCCTCGCGCAAGGTCTTCCCCAGGTCGCGCAGGATGCTGGTGGTCTCGTCGCGGGCGGCCGGGTCGGCGACCTTGTCGTGCCAGAGCATGTTGTCGAGGACGAGCAGCCCGCCCGGACGCAGCAGACGCAGGGCGGCCTCGGCGTAGACCGGGTAGCCGTCCTTGTCCGCGTCCACGAGGACCAGGTCGTAGGCACCGTCGGTCAGCCGGCCGAGCACGGCCGCCGCGTCCCCGCTGATGACCCGGGTGCGCTGCGGCGGGATGCCCGCGGCGGCGTAGGCCTCCCGGGCCGCCCGCTGGTGCTCCGGGTCGCTGTCGATGGTCGTGAGGATCCCGTCGCGCGGCATACCCTGCAGCAGCCACAGACCCGAGCTCCCGGCGCCGGTGCCCACCTCGACGACGTGGGCGGCCCGGACCGCCGCGGCCAGCAGCCGCAGCGTCGCGCCCGCACCGTTGCCGAGGGGGGTCGCTCCGAGCTCCTCGCCGCGCCGCTGGGCCGACTCGATGACGGGGTGGGGGGCGATGAAGTCCTCGGCGTAGGCGACCGAGGATGCCTTGGGTGCTGCCATGGGGCGTAGCCTATCCCGCCGGGACCGTCCAGCCTCCTCCCAGCCGGACCTGACACCGTTCTCCCATGTCGACGCCGGACTGGGTCCCCCCGAGCTGGGAGGAGATCGTGCGCGAGCACTCTCCCCGGGTCTACCGCCTGGCCTACCGGCTGACCGGCGACCCGCACGAGGCCGAGGACCTCACCCAGGACGTGTTCGTCCGGGTCTTCCGCTCCCTGGACTCCTACCGCCCCGGGACCTTCGAGGGCTGGCTGCACCGCATCACGACCAACCTGTTCCTGGACAAGATGCGCCGTCGGCAGCGGATCCGCTTCGACGCGCTGACCGAGGAACTGTCCGCCCGGCTGCCCCTGCGCGCCTCGGGCACCGACCCCGAGCAGGTCTACGCCATGACCCACCTCGACGGGGACATCCAGCAGGCGCTCAACGCCCTGCCGCCGCAGTTCCGTGCCGCGGTGGTCCTGTCCGACATCGAGGGCCTCTCCTACGAGGAGGTCGCCCAGACCCTGGGCATCAAGATGGGGACGGTGCGCTCGCGCATCCACCGGGGCCGGGCACTGCTGCGTCAGTCGCTCGCCCACCGCCGTCCCAGCCGCGGGCTGCGTCCCGCGGGTGCCGGGCTGGGGCGACCGGCCGCCGCGCTCGGCTGACGTCGGCGCTGGCAGAATCCGTGGGTATGACCGACCCCACGACCGAGCGGCCCACCGACGGCCCCGCCCCGCCACCCGCTGGCCCGGCGCCCGGTCGTGCCGCCGGGCGTCGCCCCGCACGACGCTCCCTCGTGCCCGTGGTCCTCGTGGCCCTGGTCAGTGGGGCGCTGGGCGGTCTGGGGGGAGCGGTGCTCGCGGACCGCATCGAGCCGGCGGACCCGTCCTCGACGTCGTCGCCGGAGCAGCCGGTCGACCGGGCCGACGAGGCCGCCCGGGACGACGCGTGGGCGAGCAGCCCCGCCGTCCCGCCCGCCCAGGCCGACGGCACCATCAGCGGGCTGTCCCGCGCGGTGCTGCCCAGCGTGGCGCTCATCTCCATCGGCGAGGACGGGTCGCTGGGCCTGGGGTCCGGCTTCGTCGTGCGCCGCGACGGCTACCTCGTCACCAACCACCACGTCATCGAGGGCGCGGGTCAGGGTGACCCGATCGTCGTCGAGCTGCCCGGGGAGGACCCGCTCGAGGCCGAGGTGGTCGGGTCCGACCCCGCCTACGACATCGCCGTGCTGCGGGTGGAGCGCGAGGACCTCACCCCGCTGGCGTTCGCCGACTCCGACGACGTGCTGGTGGGGCAGACGGTCGTCGCCGTGGGTGCCCCCCTGGGGCTGGACAGCACCGTCACCAGCGGCATCGTGTCGGCGAAGGACCGCCCGGTCGTCGCGGGCGAGACGCAGGAGAGCACGAGCTACATCAGCGCCATCCAGACCGACGCCGCCATCAACCCCGGCAACTCCGGTGGACCCCTCCTCGACCTGTCCGGACGCGTCGTCGGGGTGAACTCGGCCATCGCCCAGGTGCCCCAGGCCGCCGGGTTCGGCGGCAGGTCGGGCAGCATCGGTCTGGGCTTCGCCGTCCCCGCCGAGCAGGCGGACCGGACGGCGACCCAGCTCATCGAGACCGGGACGAGCGAGTACCCGGTCATGGGCGTCCTCGTCGACCTCACCTACACCGGGGACGGCGCCCGGGTCCGCAGGCAGGTGGCGGGCGAGGACGACCCGGTGGTCGCCGGTGGTCCGGCCGACCGTGCCGGGGTGCGACCGGGCGACGTCATCCTCTCCGTCGACGGGACGTCGATCCGGGACTCCCAGCACCTCATCGTGGTCCTGCGCTCGTACGCCGTGGGCGACACCGTCGAGCTGGAGCTGCGGACCGCCGCCGGCGAGGACCGCACGGTGAGCGTCACCCTCGTCGGCTCGGGTGACTAGGTAGGGTGACACCGGTGTCCCGTCCACCTGCACGAGGTGGCCCCTGGAGCGGAGGAGCGGCGTGATCGGCAACCTCGCGGGCGGTGAGATCCTGCTGCTGGTGCTGGCCGCGCTCATCATCCTCGGCCCGACCCGGCTGCCGGGCTACGCCGCCAAGCTCGGCCAGGGTGTCCGGTACCTGCGCGACCTCGCGGAGGGGGCCAAGGGACAGCTGCGCGACGAGCTGGGCCCCGGCTTCGACGACATCGACTGGCAGCAGCTGGACCCCCGCCAGTACGACCCCCGCCGTATCGTGCGCGAGGCCCTCACCGAGCCCCGGGGCGCGACGTCGGCCTCGGGCCGGACGGGAGCCGTGGCCGGGGAGAAGGAGGAGAAGCCGGTCTCGGCCCGGATGCCCCCGGGGCTCGGCGCGGGGCACGACCCCTCGCGGCCCACGCCGTTCGACAGCGACGCGACCTAGGCCCCTGCCCGACGTGGTCGTGCCGCGACCTCGTCCCTAGGACGAGGCGCGAGCGGTGGGCGTGATGCCCAGCTTGCGCCCGGCCAGACCGCGGCCGCGCCGGGCCAGCTGGCGCGCGACCCCCCGCAGCGCGGTCGCGGCGGGGGTGTCGGCGGCGCCGTTCTGGGCGGCGACGACGGGGGTGCCGTGGTCGCCCCCCTCGCGCAGGGCCACGTCGAGCGGCACCTGCCCCAGGAGCGGCACCTGCGCGCCGATGGACCGGGAGAGCGAGTCGGCGACCGCCTGGCCGCCACCGCTGCCGAAGAGCTCGGAGCGGGAGCCATCGGGCAGCTCCAGCCAGGACATGTTCTCGATGACCCCGGCGAGGCGCTGGTGGGTCTGCAGCGCGATGGCGCCGGCCCGCTCGGCCACCTCGGCGGCGGCCTGCTGCGGCGTGGTGACCACCAGCAGCTCGCTGCTCGGCAGCAGCTGGGCCACGGTGATGGCGATGTCGCCGGTGCCGGGCGGCAGGTCCAGCAGCAGGACGTCCAGGTCGCCCCAGTAGACGTCGGCCAGGAACTGCTGCATGGCGCGGTGGAGCATCGGGCCGCGCCAGACGACCGGCTGGTTGCCGGGGACGAACATGCCGATGGAGATGACCTTGACCCCGCTCGGCTCGGCGACCGGCGGCAGGATCATGTCGTCCACCTGGGTGGGTGCCTGGGTGATGCCCATCATCCGGGGCACGGAGAAGCCGTAGATGTCGGCGTCGACCACCCCCACCCGCAGGCCCTCCTCGGCCAGGGCGACGGCCAGGTTGACGGTGACCGACGACTTGCCCACGCCGCCCTTGCCGGAGGCCACGGCATACACGGTCGTGAGGGAGTCGGGCCGGGCGAAGGGGATCTCGCGCTCGGCCTGCCCGCCGCGCAGCTGGTCACGCAGCGCACCGCGCTGCTCCTCGGTCATCACGCCCAGCCGGACGTCGACGCCGGTGACGTGCTCGACCTCGCTCACCGCAGCGGTGACGTCGCGGGTGATGGTCTCCTTGAGCGGGCAGCCGGGGACGGTCAGCAGCACCGTGACCTGGACGTGGCCGTCGTCGGCGACGTCCACCGCCTCGAGCATCCCGAGCTCGGTGATCGGCTTCTTGATCTCCGGGTCGTTGACGCGGGCCAGGGCAGCGTGCAGGGCGTCGTCGCTGGGAAGGGGCATACCTCCATGGTAGGCGCCGTCCGGGGCACCGGCGACGGCGCCCTCAGCGGTCGTGGCGGTCTCCCGCACCCCCCTCGCCGTGCTGCGGGCGCTCCGGGGCGGGGTCCTCGCCGGCGTCCCGGGCGCGCAGCTCCTCCAGCATGTCCCGCAGCTCGGAGCGCACGAAGTCACGGGTCGCGATGTCGCGCATGGCCAGGCGCAGGGCCGCCACCTCCCGGGTGAGGAACTCGGTGTCGGCCTGCGTGCGCTCGTCCCGGGTGCGGTCCTGCTCCATCTGCACCTTGTCGCGGTCGTCCTGCCGGTTCTGCGCGAGCAGGATGAGCGGCGCCGCGTAGGACGCCTGGAGGCTGAGCATGAGGGTGAGGAAGATGAAGGCGTACGGGTCGAAGCGCGCCTCCGCGGGCAGCACGGTGTTCCAGGCGATCCAGACGAGGACAAACAGCGTCATCCAGACGAGGAAGCGCGCGGTGCCCATGAACCTCGCGAAGCGCTCCGCGAACGCCCCGAAGCTCTCGGGGTCCATGCGCGCCTGCGGCATCCAGCGCGACTGCTTGTCCAGGGGCTGGTCCAGACGCGGGCCCGTGGAGGTGGGGTCCGCCCGGCGGGTGCCCCCGCGGGCCCGTGCCGTGTGGCGGGTCGGCTCAGACATCGTCCGCCTCCGTCAGGTCGGTCTCTCGCCAGTCGTCGGGGAGGATGTGGTCCAGGACGTCGTCGACGGTCACGGCCCCCAGGAGGCGGCCCTCCCGGTCGGCCACGGGGAGGGCGACGAGGTTGTAGGTCGCCAGCGCCCGCGTGACGACGCCCAGGCTGGCGCCGGGGGAGACGGGGTCGATGTCGGTGTCGAGGATCGAGCCCACGGGCTGGTGCGGGGCCTCGCGCAGCAGCCGCTGGATGTGGATGCTGCCGAGCAGCCGGCCGGTCGGGGTCTCGTGCGGGGGGCGCGTGACGTAGACCAGCGACGCGGTCGCGGGGTGCATCTCCTCCCGGCGGACCAGGGCCAGGGCCTCGGCGATGCTGGCCTCCGGCCCCAGGATCACCGGGTCGGTCGTCATGAGACCACCGGCGGTGTTCTCGTCGTAGGTCAGCAGCCGCCGCAGGTCGGCGGCCTCGTCCGGCCGCATGAGGGCTAGGAGCTCCTCCTGCACGGCCTCCGGGAGGTCGGACAGCAGGTCCGTGGCGTCGTCCGGCTGCATGACCTCCAGGATGTCGGCCGCCCGGTCGGTCGGCAGGTGGGTCAGGATCTCGAGGCGGTCGTCGTCGGGCAGCTCCTCCAGCACGTCCGCCAGCGTCTCGTCGTCGAGGGCGTCGGCCACCTCGGCGCGACGCTTGGTCGACAGGTCGTGGATGGCCTCGGCGAGGTCCTGCGGCTTGAGGTCCTCGTAGGCCTCCAGGAGGGCGGTGGCAGCCTGCGGGGGACCCTGCTCCTGCAGGCCCTCGACGGCGTCGATGTCGACGAGCAGCGTCTCGCCGCGCCGCCGGCGGAGCAGCCCCCGCCGTGGGGCCTCGTCCCGACCCTTGCGGACGAAGATCTTGGTGATCCGCCAGTCCCCGCTGCGCTGCTGGTCCATGGCCATGTCCTCGACCACGGCAGGACGGCGTTCCGACCCCTCGGTCACGGTGACCTGCCGGTCGAAGAGCTCACCCACGACGAGGGTCTCACCCGCCCGCTGCTCGAAGCGGCGCATGTTGAGCAGCCCCGTGGTGATGACCTGTCCGGCGTCGACCGACGTCACCCGGGTGATCGGCACGAAGACGCGCCGCCGTCCCGGGACCTCGACCACCAGACCGATGACCCGCGGCCCGTGAGCGGCCGAGCGGGCGGTGAGCGTCACGACGACGTCGCGCACCCGGCCCACCTCGTCACCCAGCGGGTCGAAGACGCTCAGGCCGTTGAGGCGGGCGACGAAGACACGGTGGGTGCTCACCCCCAGGACAATACGAGGTCGCCGACCTCCCGGGGGACCGCGGTGCGCCGGAATGGCGCGGCCGCGGGGGTGGTGGGCACAATGAGGGGGTGACTACTCCGACCGGTCCCCGCGCCGCCCTGCCCCGGCCGACCCTGGACCTCGACTACCCCAAGAGCCTCGGGGTCTTCGAGCGTTACGACCAGGCCCAGGAGGCCGTCGACTACCTCTCCGACCACGAGTTCCCGGTGGACCAGGTCCTCATCGTCGGCACCGAGCTCAAGCAGGTGGAGCGGGTCACCGGCCGGCTCACCACGGGGCGCGTGGCGCTCGGCGGAGCGTTGTCCGGCGTCTGGCTGGGGCTGTTCGTGGGCCTCATCTTCGCCCTCTTCGCCGGACCCCGGGACGCGCTCATGACGGTGATCTGGACGGCCTGCTTCGGCGCCGTCTTCGGCCTGGTCTGGGGCCTCATCGGCTACGCCTTCACCCGGGGCCGTCGTGACTTCACCTCGGTGACCCAGGTGGTGGCCACCCGCTACGAGGTGCTCACCGAGCACAAGCTCGTCGAGCGGGCCCGGGAGCTGCTGGACGGCCGGCTGTCCTGAGCGACCGGCGTCCGGTCAGCGCCGGCGCCCGCCCTCGCGCACCCAGGCCTCCACCTCGGGAACCGTCCGCGGCAGCATGGCCGACAGGTTGCGCGCGCCGTCGGCGGTCACGACGACGTCGTCCTCGATGCGTACCCCGATCCCGCGCAGCTCCTCCGGGACGAGCAGGTCGTCGGACTTGAAGTACAGCCCCGGCTCCACGGTGAGGACCATGCCCTCGCGCAGCTCGCCCTCGACGTAGTCCTCGCGCAGGGCCTGGGCGCAGTCGTGCACGTCGAGCCCGAGGTGGTGGCTGGTGCCGTGCACCATCCAGCGGCGGTGGAACTGCCCCTCGTCGGCGTCGAGGGTCTGCTCCAGCGTGACGTCCTCGGGCAGCAGCCCCCACTCCAGCAGGTGCCGGGCGATGACCTCGATGGCGGCCGCGTGGACGTCCTTGAACTTGTTGCCGGGCCGTACCGCGGCCAGCCCGGCCTCCTGGGCCTCGAGGACGGCCTCGTAGACGCGTCGCTGCGGCTCGGTGAAGCGACCGGACACCGGCACGGTGCGGGTGACGTCGGCGGTGTAGAGCGCGTCGGTCTCGACGCCGGCGTCGAGCAGCAGGAGATCCCCGTCCCTCACCTCGCCCGTGTTGCGGATCCAGTGCAGGGTGGTCGCGTGGTCGCCGGCGGCGCAGATGGAGTCGTAGCCGACGCCGTTGCCGGCGTGGCGCGCGTGCAGCCCGAAGACGCCCTCGACCCAGCGTTCCCCGCGCCCGCGGCGGACCGCCTCCGGGAGGTGCTCCACGACGGCGTCGAAGGCGGTCGCGGTGGCCTCGACCGCCTCCTGCATCTGCGCCACCTCCCAGGCGTCCTTGACCAGGCGCATCGTCGAGAGCGTCCGCGCGAGCTCCAGGTCGGCCTCCTGCGCCTGCTCGCCGGAGGACAGCCCGGACTGCTCGCGGACCCGGTCGACCGTGGTCGCGACCTCGCGGTCGGCGTCGCGCACGACCCGCACCGCCAGTCCGGAGGGGCCGAGGTCCTTGGCCATGGCGTCCGGGAGCTCGGACAGGTGGCGCGTCGAGAGGCCCAGCTCGGCCGAGGCGCTGGTCAGCGTGGGTCGGGACCCGACCCAGAACTCCCCGGACCGGGAGTCGGCGAAGAACTCCTCGCTGTCGCGGTCCGCCAGCGGCAGGAAGTAGAGGGTCGCCCCGTGTCCCTCCCCGGAGGGCAGCGGGTCCAGGACGAGCACGGCGTCCGGCTCCCGGTCGGCCCCCAGACCGGTGAGGTGGGCGAAGGCGCTGTGCGGGCGGAAGACGTAGTCGGTGTCGTTGCTGCGGATCTTGAGCCCACCGGCGGGCACGACGAGTCGCTCGCCCGGGAAGGTCGCGGACAACGCCTCGCGCCGCGCCGCGGCATACCGGGCGGCGTCGGTGAGCTCGGGGAGCTCGTCCGACCGGGGTGCCCAGCCCTCCCGCATGAAGGCCATGAAGGCCTCGCCCGTGGGCCGGTTGCGGTGCTCTGCCTTGTGCTGCTTCTCACTCACCCGGCTCATCGTAGGCGGTGCCCAGGGAGCACCGAGCGGACGGTCAGCGGTGGGCCCTACGCTGGATCCTGATGAGCGAGCAGACCCCCTTCACGACCATGCCCGGCGAGGTGACCGGACCCCAGCGGATCGCCCGCCCGCAGCTGATCCCCGCGGCGCGCCTCGGCCGCCACCTCAAGCACGCCGCCGTGCACGTCGTGCGGTCCAGCTCGCCCCCGACCAAGGCGTTGGGGGTGCGGACCGGAGGCGACGAGGCGAGCCAGCGGCACGCCCGGGCGGTGTGCGACCTGGCCCTGCGCGTCGGCGAGGCGCTGCTGTCGACGGGGGCGTCGGCGGCGGACACGGTCGCCATCGTGCTGCGCCTCGGGCACGCCTACGGGATCCGGTCGATGCACGTCGACATCACCTACACCTCGATCTCGGTCTCGGTGCACCGGGGGGTCGACGAGGACTCCCTCACCGTGATGCGCGTCATCAACGACCGCGCGCCGGACTACACCCGGCTGGAGGCCGTGCAGCGGCACATCGAGGACATCGTCCGCTCGGCCGAGGGCAGCAGCGAGGGACCATCGCTGGACGTCGACGCGGCTCGGGCCCACCTGTCCACCCTGCTCGCGTCTCCCCATCCCTACCGCCGCTGGGTCGTCACCGTCGGAGCCGCCATCATGTCGGTCGGCGTCGTCATGCTCTTCGGGGCGGGGCCCCTGATGTGGGCGGTGGCGGCGCTGTCCGCGGCCATCGTGGACCGGGTTCAGCGCCGTCTCTACACCTGGGGGGTCGCGGCCTTCTTCACCCAGGTCCTCAGTGCCGCGATCCCCACGGGTATCGCGCTGGTCATGTACGCCGTCGGTCGGGAGGCCCCCTCGGTGGTCGTCGTGTCCGGCATCGTCGTCCTCCTGGCCGGGCTGGGGGTCCTGGGCGCCGCGCAGGACGCCATCGACGGCTACTACGTGACGGCCGGGGCGCGGGGCCTGGAGGTCCTCATGATGACCCTGGGCATCGCGGTCGGGGTGGCCTCGGTGCTCGGCATCTCGCGGTGGTTCGGGGTGAACATGCAGGTGTCGCCGATCATCGCGCTGGGTGGCACCCCGTTCATCTCGACGATCGGCGCGATGCTCATCGCGCTCGGCTTCTGCCTCAGCACCTACTCGGGCACCCGCACCATCCTGGTGAGCATCGGGATCGCCGCTCCGGCGTGGCTCGTGCTCGAGGCCGCGCTCTTCGTCGGGTTCGCCGCCCCGGCCGGGGTCGCCGTCGCCGCCTCGCTGGTGGGCGCCTTCGCCTACGTCGCGTTCCGCGTGATGCACGTGCCGGAGGCCGCCGTGGCCACGGCGGGGATCGTCTCGCTCCTGCCGGGCCTGGCGGTCTACCGCGCGCTCTACGTCATCATGCAGAACGACGCGTCGACGGTGTCGAACGCCGTCATCTTCTTCGTGGAGGCGATGGCGACCGGGCTGGGCCTGGCGGGCGGGCTGGCCATCGGCGGCTACCTCGCCCGTCGCAAGCTCGGGCTGGACCGGGCCGCGCTCCGGGCACGGCGTCGGTCCCGGGGCACCTACGTGGCCGAGGCCTGAGCGGCAGCCGGACCGCGCAGGCCCGCCGGGGCTGGACGTGCGCGGTCGGTGCGGCGCTCAGTCGTTCCAGCTCCAGCCGGCGAGCAGGTCCTCGAGGACCGGCTCGGCGTCCTCGGCCTGGCTCTCCACCGCGGACAGCGTCACGACGTAGAGCGTGCCCTCGTGGGAGACCCAGCGCTGCGTCTGGTGCACGGTCGCGTCCTGGACCTCGCGCACCAGGGTGTAGCCCGGGGCCCGGTTCCCGTCCACCTCGGCCGGCTCCAGCAGCTCGTACTCCCCGTCCTCGCCGGCCAGCTGCTCCGCCGAGCTCTCCACCGCCGAGGTGAGGTTGCCGACGTACTCCTCCTGGGTGATGACGATGTTGCTGTAGAAGGAGTCGACCCGCTCGCCGTCCCGTGCCGCCAGCACGGCCGTCTCGGTCTGCTCCTGCGCCGTCGAGGTCGCGTCCTCCCAACCGGCCGGGACGGTGACCGTGAAGGACCCGTCGCTCGCGCTGAGCTCGAGCTCCTCCGGCTCGCTCGTCGCCTCCGCCTGCTCGGTCTGCGTGGCCGTGTCCGCCGCGACGTCGTCGGAGGCCGTCTCCTCCTGCGCGTCCTCCGGGGCGCTGCTGGTCGCGGCGTCGTCGGTCGCGGTGCTGGTCGCCGTGGGCTCCGCGACCGGCTCCTCCTCCGCGCAGCCGGCCAGGGCCAGTACGGCGAGCACGGTCGCGGCTCCGGCGGTCCGGAGCGAGGCTCGGGTCGTGGTCATGCTTCTCCTCGGTGTCTCGTGTCGGCCGCGCCGGTGGCGCGCGCAGATGGGGGATCGGGGTTCCAGTATGCCCGTCCAGGGCCGGCGCCTACGGTGGGCTCATGCCCCGTCTCGCGCCGAGCGCCCGGATCGACCTGCACGTGCACTCCACGCACAGCGACGGCACCGAGGCACCCGCCCAGGTCGTGGGCCGGGCCCAGGAGTCCGGCCTGGACGTGGTGGCGCTGACCGACCACGATGCGGTGTCGGGCTGGGAGGAGGCTGACCGGGCCGGCCGGGAGCGAGGCGTCGCGGTGGTGCCCGGGCTGGAGATCTCCTGCAGCGCGGGGGGCGCGTCGGTCCACCTGCTCGGCTACTTCGTGGACCCGACCGACCCGGCCCTGCTCGAGGAGCTGGAGCGCATCCGGCGCAGCAGGGACGAGCGCCTGCGCAGGATGGTCGACCGGTTGGCGGAGGCCGGCTTCCCGGTGTCCTGGGAGGAGGTGCTGGACCAGAGCTCGGCCGGCGCCTCGTTGGGGCGTCCGCACATCGCCGACGTCCTCGTGCGGCACGGCAGGTATGCGGACCGCGACGCCGCCTTCGCCGACGTGCTGCACTCCAGCAGCCCCTTCCACGTGGCCCACTACGCGCCGGACCCACGGTCGGCCGTCGGGCTGGTGCGGTCCGCCGGAGGGGCCGCCGTGCTCGCCCACCCCTTCGCCGCCGGCCGGGGCCGGGCCATGCCGCGCGAGCTCCTGGGCGACCTCGTCGAGGCCGGCCTCGCAGGGATCGAGGTGGACCACCGCGACCACGACGGGACCGGACGGGAGCTGGCCCGTCGGCTCGCCACCCGTCACGGGTTGCTGCCCACCGGGTCCAGCGACTACCACGGCTCGGGCAAGCCCAACCGTCTGGGCGAGCACACCACGCTGCCCCGGGTCCTCTCCGCCCTGCTGGAGCGGACGGGGGGTCAGCTGCTGGGCGCCTCGCCGTGACCTGCGCTCGAGCGACGACGACGGCGGCGCCGGCCTCCGGAGCCCGCGGACTCGGTCGAGCTGGATCGGCGCGCCGAGCCCCCGGTGCCCTCTCCTGCTGATCCGCCCCTCGGGCCGTGCCCCTCGCGGGCCCCGGCCCGACCGCCGTCCTGGCCACCGCGCCCCGAGCGGCCGCCCCGGCCGCGTCCGCGCCGGTCGCCCCGCTCCCGGCCCGAGGTGCCCTCGATGTCCTCCACCGCCTCGGCGCCCAGGCCGGCCCGGGTGCGGGCGGACTTGGGGAGCGTGCCACGGGTGCCCTCGGGGATGCCGAGTTGCTCGAAGAGGTGCGGGCTGGAGGAGTAGGTCTCCTCCGGCTCGGGGTAGCCCAGGTCCAGCGCCTTGTTGATGAGGCCCCACCGCGGCATGTCGTCCCAGTCCACGAAGGTCACGGCGACACCGGTCGCGCCCGCCCGGCCGGTGCGGCCGATGCGGTGCAGGTAGGTCTTCTCGTCCTCCGGGCACTGGTAGTTGATGACGTGGGTCACGGCCTCGACGTCGATACCGCGGGCCGCGACGTCCGTGGCCACGAGGATGTCGACCTTGCCGCTGCGGAAGGCCCGCAACGCCTGCTCCCTGGCCCCCTGGCCCAGGTCGCCGTGGATGGCGGCCGCGGCGAAACCGCGGTCGCCCAGCTCGTCGGCGACCTTGGCGGCCGTCCGCTTCGTCCGGGCGAAGACGATGGTGAGTCCTCGTCCGTCGGCCTGCAGCATGCGGGCCAGCATCTCGACCTTGTCCATGGCGTGGGCCCGGTAGGCGAACTGCTCGACCGCCGCGACGGTCTGCCTGCCGTCGTCGTCGTCGCTGACCGCACGGATGTGCGTGGGCTGGGTCATGTAGCTACGGGCCAGCGAGACCACGGCGCCGGGCATGGTCGCCGAGAACAGCATGGTCTGGCGGCCGGCGGGCGTCAGGGCCAGCAGCTTCTCCACGTCCGGCAGGAAGCCGAGGTCGAGCATCTCGTCCGCCTCGTCGAGGACGACGGTGCGGGCGTGCCCGAGGGTGAGGTGACCCTTGGCGGCGAGGTCCAGCAGGCGACCCGGGGTACCCACGACGATCTCGACGCCGCGGTTCAGCGCCTCGATCTGCGGCTCGTAGGCGCGGCCGCCGTAGACGGTGAGGATGCGGGTCGAGCGGTGGGCGGCCGCCTTGGACAGGTCGCCGGCGACCTGGACGGCGAGCTCACGGGTGGGGGCGACCACCAGGGCCTGAGGGGCGCCGGGCTTCTCCAGGTCGGTGAACGCGTCGTCCTGCGGAGCGACCACGTTGTGCAGCAGCGGCAGGCCGAAGCCGAGGGTCTTGCCGGTGCCGGTCTTGGCCTGGCCGATGATGTCGTGCCGGGACAGCGCCACCGGCAGCGTCATCGCCTGGATGGGGAACGGGTGGGTGATGCCACCGTCGGCGAGCGCCCGGACGATGTCCGGATGCAGCCCGAAGTCGGCGAACGTGCGCGTTTCCTGCATGGGTACTCCCTGATCGGGTGAGTGCGGCCAGCTCCCGACGAGGTGACGTCGGGCTGGTCCGGGCCGATCGGGAACTGGGGCGATGAAAGGGGCCGGGCCATTCGCCCGACCCGCGAACAACCGTCTGACCATCGTGGCATGACGGCCGACCGGGCACCGGTGTACAGCCTCCAGCCTACCCGAGAGGCCGTCCGGGACCGGACGCGCCGGACGGCGCGCCTCCCACGGGGGGACGCGCCGTCCGGACGGGCTGGGTCAGCGCGCGGTCAGCGCACAGCCTTGCGGCGGGTGACCGCGATGTAGCCCATCACGGCGACGATCGCGAAGACCGTGCCGAGGATGAGGCCCCAGAAGCTGAACTGCGCACCGCTGGTCCCGAGGAAGTTGGCCCCGACCCAGGAGCCGATGAGCGATCCGACGGCGCCCAGCAGGACGGTCATGGGGACGGAGATGTTCTGGTCTCCCGGCAGGATCAGCCGGGCGAGGGGGCCGACGATGCAGCCGACGATGAGAGCGACGATGATGGTGGTGATCATGGGTATGACCCTTTCGCACAAGTCAGCCCAGGAGGAGAAAGCCCTCTGGGTGATCGACGCGTGAGCACGCTCCCGCGAAGATCGCCCTCACAGTAGGGATCGCGCGGCAGGAACACCAACCGACACGTCCGGTCGAGGCCATGTCGTGACGATCCCGTGACCGCCGGACGGGCTTCAGTGGGTCCCGAAGCCCACGCGCCCCTTCTCCTGCACACCGATCTCGACGTAGGCGATGGTCGCGGTGGGCACGATGATCGTCTGACCCTTCTCGTCCTCGAGCTCGAGGACCGCGGAGTCGCCGCTGAGCGCCTCCGTCACGACCTGGCGGACGGCGGCCGGCGTCTGCGCCGACTCGAAGGTGACCTCGCGTCCGACGTCCCGGACTCCGATGCGGACCTCCACGGTGGGTTCCTCCCTGTCGAGTGGCAGTGGGTGCAACCCCGGATGCGGGGCACGACCCAGCCTAGCCCGGGACCGAGACCACCCTGGCGCGCGGGGGCACCGCGCCGAACCCGCGCCAGGCGATGGTCGAGAGCAGCTCCAGGACGCGTTCCCGGCTCACGCTGCCTCGGCGGTCGTACCAGGCGACGGCGGCGGCCTGCGCCATCCCGGCCATGGTCGTCCCGAGCAGGACGCACTCGTCCCAGCTGAGCTCGGTCTCCTCCGCCAGCACCCGGCCCATGGACTCACCGCAGGCCCGGCGGGTGCGCTCCAGGATGCTGGCCACGGAGGGGTCGGACGTCATGTCGGAGCGGAAGAGCACCGGATAGCCGGACGACGGCTGCTCGACGAACTCGAAGAAGCTGCTGAGGCACCCCGAGATCCGGGCCTGGTTGCCCTCGTCGGACGCGAGCGCCGCCTCGATCCGCCGGACGACGTCGGCGGCCACCGACTCCGCGATCGCGACGTACAGGTCGAGCTTGCTGTCGAAGTGCTGGTAGAGCACCGGTTTGCTGACCCCGGCACGGTCGGCGATGTCGTCCATGGCGGTGGCGTGGTACCCGGACTCGGCGAACGCCTCCAGGGCGGCGCCGAGCAGCTGGGCCCGGCGCTCCCCTCGGGGCAGGCGCACTCGTCGTTCGGGGGTCAGGGGGCTGGTCACGGGGCTCCCTCCTTCTCGATCCTCCCATCGTAGGCCCACCGGACCGCGCGGGGGCGGTCTGTCGGCACCGGGTGATGTGATGGCCCCATGGCTCGACCGCAGACCGCCCCGCCGAGACCGCCGGTCGACGACCCGGACCAGCGTCGCGCCGTGGAGCACCGCGGCGGCGTGCTCCTCGTCCTGGGGGCCCCCGGGACCGGCCGCAGCACCGTCGTCGTCGCCCAGGCGCAGGCCCGGCTGCGCGAGGGGCTGGAGCCGGACCGCTGCCTCGTCGTCGCCGCGACCCGGCAGGGGGCCGGCCGCCTGCGCGCTCACATCGGCCAGGACCTCGCCACCACCCACACCGAGCCGCTCGCGCGGACCGCCGCATCCCTGGCGTTCTCCGTGCTGCGGCTGTCCGCGGCACGGGAGGACGGGCCGATGCCGCGGTTGATCTCGGGGGCCGAGCAGGACGCCGTGCTGCGCGAGCTGCTCGCGGGGCACGAGGCGGACGGTGGCGGCCCGCCCTGGCCCGAGGAGCTCGACCGGGCCCGCCGCACGGACGGGTTCCGGGCCCAGCTGCGCGACCTGCTCATGCGTGCGGTCGAGCACGGCGTGGGACGCGAGGACCTCGAGGTCCTCGCGCAGGCCCACGACCGGCCGGAGTGGGCGTGCGCTGGAGCGGTGCTGGAGGAGTACGACCAGGTCACCGCGCTCGCGCAGCCGGGCAGCTACGACCCCGCCTGGATCACCACGGCCGCGGCGGAGGCGCTGGAGAGCGACCCCGACCTCCGCGCCCTGGTGCACCGCCGGGTGGGGGCCCTCCTGGTCGACGACGCGCAGGAGCTCACCGCGTCCGCGGCCCGCCTGCTCGACGCGGTGCGCCCCCCTGGGGTGGACAGCGTGCTCGTGGGTGATCCCGACTCCGCCGTCCAGGGCTTCCGCGGTGCGGTCCCGGGCGCCTTCCTGGCGCTGGCCCGTCGCTGGTCGGGAGCCGCAGGGCCGACGACCCTGACCCTGGGCACCCAGCACGGTGTGGACGGCGACGTCGGACGGGCGGCCGACCGGGTGGCCGAGCGCATCGGCGTGGTGGGTGCTGCAGGCCAGCGCCGACCCGCCCACGGTGAGCGCCCGGGGGCGGTCCGGGTCCACGTGACCCGCAGCTCGGCCCAGGAGGCGGCGCTGGTGGCCCGGTGGCTGCGACAGGCGCACCTCCTCGACGGGGTGCCGTGGCAGGAGCTCGCCGTGGTGGCCCGCAGCCGCGCGCAGCAGGCCACTCTCCGCCGGGCGCTCGCGTCCGGGGGCGTCCCCGTGCGGGCGGACCGCTCGTCGGTGCCGCTCGGGTCGGACCCTGCCGTGCGTCCGCTGCTCCTGGCCCTGGACGTGGTGACCCGGGGGGGCGACGACGACCCGGGGTGGTCCCTCGCCCCGCAGGAGGCCGTCGACCTGTTGACCGGCCCCCTGGGGGGGCTGGACCCGGTGGGGCTGCGCCGGTTGCGCAGGCAGGTCCGGGCCGCCGAGCTGGCCGAGGGCGGGAGCCGGGGTGCGGACGAGCTGCTGGCCCTGCGCCTCGGCGACCCGGACCTGCGACGGCAGGCCCCGCACGACGTCCCCGTCGAGCTGCAGGCCCTGCGACGGGTGGCGGAGATCCTGCAGGCCGGACGCGACGTCGTGGTGGCGACCGTGCGGGGCGAGGCGTCGGAGGCGACTCCCGCGACCGAGCACCGACCGCGCGGTGTGCCTGGCCTCCCGGGGCCGGACGAGGTCCTCTGGGCGCTCTGGGCCCGGAGCGGGCTCGCGAGGACGTGGTCCCGTCAGGCGCTTGCCGGAGGGCCGTTGGGTGCGCGGGCCGACCGCGACCTCGACGCGGTCCTCGTCCTGTTCGCCGCGGCGGAGGACCACGTGGACCGGCTCCCGGGGGCCCGGGCCAGGACCTTCCTCGACACCGTGCGGGGGGCGGAGGTCGCCGCCGACACGCTGGTGGTGGGGGGCCAGCAGCCCGCTGCCGTGGAGATCCTCACCCCTCACTCGGCGGCCGGCCGCCGGTGGCGCCGGGTCGCCGTCGTCGGGGTGCAGGAGGGGGTCTGGCCGGACCTCCGCCTGCGGGACTCGCTGCTGGGGTCCCAGGCGCTGGTGGCCGCTGTCGAGGGCCGTCCGGTGACGGGCACCGAGGCGTGGCGGCACGCCCAGGCCGCCGTGCGCTCGGACGAGCTGCGCCAGTTCCACGTCGCGCTGACCCGTGCCCAGGAGGAGGTGCTGGTGACGGCCACGGCCAGCACCGACGACCAGCCCTCCGCCCTGCTGGACCTCGTCGACCCCGGGTTCCGGGACCGCCCCCCGGTGGAGGTGCCGCCGCCCCTCACCCTGCGCGGCCTGGCCGGTGAGCTGCGCCGCACCGCCGTCCGGGCCCACCGCGACGGCGACCGGCCCGCCCGGACGGCGGCCGTCGAGCTGCTGGTGCGGCTGGCACGTGAGCAGGTGCCGGGGGCCGACCCGGCGGCGTGGTGGGACCTGCGCGAGCTGTCCAGCACGTCGCCCGTCCAGCCGGAGGGGCCGGTCCGTGTCTCCCCGTCCCGGCTGCAGACGTTCCTGGACTGCGAGCTGAGGTGGTTCCTCACCTCGAGGGGGGCCGAGACCGGGGAGGCCTCCGGCGCTGCGTTGGGGACCCTGGTGCACGACATCGTCGCCACCCGGCCCGACGCTCCGGCCGGCGAGCTGGTCGCCGAGCTGGACCGCCGGTGGGCGGACCTGGGGCTCGTCGACGGATGGGTCTCGGACCGCACCCGCCAGGACGCGCACCGCATGCTGGAGCGCTACGTCTCCTACGTCCGCGACGCCCGGGCCGCCGGGCGCGAGCTCGTGGGTGCCGAGCTGGACCTGTCGGTGGCGCTGCCACCGGGGGAGGGTGAGGGCGCCCGGGAGCCCCGGCTGACGGGAGCGGTGGACCGCCTCGAACGGCAGGCCGACGGTGCGCTCGTCGTCGCCGACCTCAAGACGGGGCGCACCCCCGTCCCTCGGGCGGACGTGGACCGGCACGCCCAGCTCGCGGCATACCAGGTCGCGGTGTCGCACGGGGCCTTCGCCGACCTGGGTGCCGCGAGCGGAGGCGCCCGGCTCGTGCAGCTGGGGGCGTCGGGCACGGTCGAGCGGTCGCAACCGCCGTTGACCTCCGCGGACGACCCCCAGTGGGCACTGTCCACGATCCAGGACGCCGCCACGCGCATGGCCGGGGCCGAGTTCACCGCGTGGGACCAGGAGCGGGCCTGCCGCCGGTGCCCGGCGCGGTTCGCCTGTCCGTTGCAGCCCGAGGGCCGCGAACGGTGAGCGGGTCGAGCGGCCCCCGCTTCTCCCCCCAGGACCTGGCACAGGCGCTGGGGACCCCGGAACCCACCCCGGAGCAGGCAGCCGTCATCACCGCGCCCCTGCTGCCCGGCGTCGTCGTCGCCGGGGCAGGCTCGGGCAAGACGGAGACCATGGCCTCGCGGGTGCTGTGGTTGGTCGCCAACGGCCTGGTGGCGCCCCAGGACGTGCTCGGACTCACGTTCACCCGCAAGGCCTCGGTGGAGCTGACGACCCGGCTCACGGGCAAGCTGCGCCGGCTCCGGGAGGCTGGACTCTGGTCGGGCGAGCCGGTCGCGGTCGGCCCTCAGACGGCGCCGGGGGGCGGCGACGGGTTCGACCTGCCGACCATCTCGACCTACCACGCCTACGCCGGCCGCCTCGTCAGCGAGCACGGGCTGCGCCTCGGCGTCGAGCCCGACGCCGTGCTGCTCTCCGAGGCCGCCTGCTGGCAGCTCGCGCACGACGTCGTCAGCCGCTACGACGGGGACATGACGTCGATGGACCGCGCGCCGAGCACCGTGGTCCGCGCCGTGATCGCGCTGTCGGGCGAGCTCGGCGAGCACCTGGTGGAGCCCCAGACCGCCGAGCAGCTGCTGCTGGAGCTGGCGGAACGCTACGAGGACCTCCCGCACGAGGGCCGTCCTCTCAAGGCCGGGGGGGACCTCGCCGCGACCCTGCGTCAGCAGGCCTGCCTCTACCCGCTCGTGCTCGCCTACCGTCGCGCCAAGGCGGAGCGCGGGGCCCTGGACTTCGGCGACCAGATGGCGTTGGCTGCCCGCCTCGCCCGGGACGTGCCCGTGGTCGGTGCCACCGAACGCAGCCGGTATGCCGCCGTGCTGCTGGACGAGTTCCAGGACACCTCCGAGGCCCAGCTCGTGCTGCTCACCTCGCTCTTCTCGGGTCTGGCGATGCCGGTCACCGCGGTGGGCGACCCGCACCAGTCCATCTACGGCTGGCGCGGGGCGAGCGCCACGACCCTCACCCGGTTCCCGCAGCAGTTCGCGGTCGACGGGCGCCCGGCGGAGGTCCTGCAGCTGAGCACCTCCTGGCGCAACGACGAGCTGGTGCTGGGCGCGGCCAACGCCGTGGCCGGGCCGTTGCGCGAGGAGACCGCGGTGCCCGTGGCCACGCTGCACCCGCGACCAGGAGCCGGGTCCGGGACGGTGGAGGTGGCCCGCCTGGTCGACCACGTGGCCGAGGCCGAGCACGTGGCGGAGTGGGTGCGTGCCCGGTCCGCGAGCGGGGCCACGGCGGCCGTCCTCTGCCGCACCCGCGCGCAGTTCGGGCCGGTGGTCGACGCGTTGCGCCGGCGCGGACTGCCGGTCGAGGTGGTCGGCCTGGGCGGGCTGCTGGACACGCCCGAGGTCCTCGACCTCGTCGCCCTGCTGTGGGTGGCGCAGGAACCCACGCGCGGCGACCAGGTGATGCGCCTGCTCGCCGGACCGGTCGGGCGTCTGGGTGCGGCGGACCTGGACGCCCTGTGGGCGCGGGCGCGCGAGCTGGCCCGGGCGGCGGGTGGCGTGGTGGCCCGGGAACGTGAGCACGCGCCCGTGCTGGCCGAGGCCCTCGAGCACGTGCCGAGCGAGTCCTGGACGGGCCAGGAGGGCCAGCGCCTGTCGCCCCGTGGCCGCGACCGGGTGTCCTGGCTCGCCGAGGTGCTCCGCCGCGTGCGGTCCCTCGCCGGTCTCCCGCTGCCCGACCTGGTGTCCGAGGCCGAGCGGTTGCTCGGGCTCGACATCGAGGTGGCCGCCGACCCGGACCTGCACCCCACCTGGGGGCGCGCGCCGCTGGACGCTCTCGTCGAGGTCGCCGCCGGGTTCGACCACGGGGCGGACCGGGCCACCCTCGGTGCCTTCCTGCACTGGCTCGACGCCGCGCGGGAGCACCAGCGCGGGCTGGAGGACGCCGAGACCCCCGAGCTGGCCGAGGTGTCGGTCGACGCGACGGCGGTCCAGGTCCTCACGGTGCACGCCGCCAAGGGTCTGGAGTGGGACGCGGTGGCGGTCCCCGGCCTGGTCGAGGGCGTCTTCCCCTCGGGGCGGGTCACGCCGGAGCACCGGGACGGTCACTGGCGCACCAAGGAACGGACCGACAACGGGTGGTTGGCGGGCATCGGACGCCTGCCGACCCCGCTGCGAGGTGACCGAGAGGGGCGGCCGGACCTGGACTGGGCGCGGATCCCCGACACCCGAGCGCTGCGGGCCGCGCTGGCACAGCTCGCCCTGGACCAGGGACGGTTCGGCGTCCAGGAGGAGCGGCGCCTCGCCTACGTGGCGACGACGCGGGCCAGGCAGCGACTGCTGCTCACCGCCCCCGTGTGGTCGACCGGCAAGCAGCCCAGGGTGAGCTCACGCTTCCTCGACGAGGTCGCAGCCCTGCCAGGGGCCGTGGTCGGGCCGTGGGCGGACATGCCCGACCCCGGGGAGGAGCTGCAGAACCCCCGCCTGGGCGAGCAGACGGCGGCGCAGTGGCCGGTCCAGCGTGAGGATCGACGGGAGACGGTCCGGGACGTCGCGGCCGCCCTCGTCGCGGCGGGGGCCGTCGGCGGCCCTCCCGGGAGCCGCGGCGACGCCGCCACCGACCCCTGGGTCGAGACGGTCGACCTGCTGCTCGCCGAGCGCGCCGACCGGCACACCCGTCCGGACGGCCCGCAGCTCCCCGGACACCTGTCCACGTCGGCGGTGGTGGCGCTGGCGACCGACCGTGAGGCATACCTGCGGGACCTCCGCCGTCCGATGCCCGCGCCGCCCAGGCCCAGGACACGGGTCGGCACGCTCTTCCACGCCTGGGTGGAGCGGCACTATGCCGCGGCCACCCTCGTCGACCTGGACGACCCGGACAGCGGGTCCGACCCCGCCGACGCGGTGTCCGGGCTCGGCACCCTGCAGCGGCACTTCCTCGCCAGCGAGTGGGCGGACCGGGTCCCGCTGGCGGTAGAGGTGCCGCTCCAGACGACGCTGGCCGGGCGCACGGTGGCAGGCCGCATCGACGCCGTCTTCGGCGACGCCGACGGCGGTGTGACGGTGGTGGACTGGAAGACGGGGACGCCCGGGAGTCCGGCCCAGCAGCGGGCCCGGACGGTCCAGCTGGCCGTCTACCGCGTGGCCTACGCGCGGCTCCGCGGGCTGGCGCTGGACGAGGTGCGGGCGGCCTTCTTCTACGCCGCGACGGGCACGACGGTCCGGCCGCCGCTGCCCACGGAGGCCGAGCTCGCCCAGCTCCTGGACGAGGGTCCTCCGGCCACCGAGCAGGGACCACCGGGGGACGGTCAGCGGTCCCGGTCCTCCTCCGAGGGCATGCCGTAGAGCTCGTGCAGCCGGGTGTCGTCGTCGAGGAGCTCGACGTCCTCCGGCGCGTCCGTGGCGTCGGCCTCCCGCGCACCGTCAGGGGGCGTGCCGGACGACTCCTCAGCCCCAGGGAGGGATCCGGCCGGTCCTGCGGCCGAGGGGTCCGCCGGCTCGGCCGCCGGACCGGGGCTGTCCTCGGGGTCGGCTGTGTCGACCGTCTCCGGGATGTCGACCGTCTCGGGAGTGTCGACGGGCTCGGGGGTGTCGACCGTCCCGGCGTGCGGGGCGGCGGTGTCCACCGGGTCGGGGGCTCCGTCCTCGGGGGTGCGGTCCACCCCGGCTGGTGCCCGTCCGTCGGCCAGGTCGCCGGGGGCGCCGACAGGGCGGACGACCGGCACCTCCGTGGTGATGTCCGCGTCGTCGTCAGTGCCGTCGCCGGTGCCGGACCACGGGTGGGGACCGGCGACCTGGTCGTCCGGGTGCGGGTCGGGGTCGCCGTCGTCGAGGTAGGGGTCGGGCCGCGCAGCGGGGTCCTCGCTGTCGAGGTCGTCGTCCTCCTCGTCCGCCTCCCCGCCACCCTCGGAGGGCTCGGGGAGATCACCCTCGTCGCCCGACCACGCCCCGACCGCCGGCATCCCCTCGTCGTCGAGGTCGACGTCCTGCCCACGCTCCTCGGAGGACCAGGACGGACCTGCCTCGAGGCCGGGGCCGGCCCCGTCCGTGCCCGACCCGCCGGTGGGTGCCGTCACCGCCGCGCGGTCCGGGTGGCCGGCAGCCGCGACCGCTGCCCCACCCGCCCGGGCGGTCGCGGGCACCAGGGAGTCCTCGTCCTCGGTGAGGCGGTCCATGCGGCGCAGCGCCTCGACGACCCGCCGGGCCGACTCCTCGTCGCCGGAGGCCACGTGCTGCGCGAGCCCGCGCAGCCGGCCGGTCTCCGACAGGAAGCGGGCCCGGGCGTGCAGGTAGGGGTCGGGGCGCTGCGCGCGAGCCAGGGCGTAGCTGTCCAGCACCGACTCCCAGGCCTCCGGGGACGCCTGGGAGTAGATCTCGGCGAGGTCGGTCGCCGGGTCGCCCACCATGGCCTCGTCCCAGTCGGTCACCGCCACTACACGCCCGCTGTCGGCCTCGTCGTCGGCGAAGGTCACGACGACGGTGGCGCCACGGAAGGAGCCGTGCACCGGGGTGCTGGCGAACTGCCACAGGGGTGAGGCGTCGAAGGCCTCCTCCCAGCGGCCGAGGAGCCTGGTGGGTACCCGACCCGTCTCGGCGGCACGGTCCACCTCGGCGATGAGGCGCTGTCGCCAGTCGGCGGCGTCGAACGAGGGGACGTCCTGCTCCTCGAAGACCGCTGCAGGGATGTTGTGGATGGCGGCGACGGCTCGGCCCACGGCGTGGGCGAGCCCGGCCCCCGCCGGGAGGCGGGTGAAGTCGAGGGTGGCACCCTCCACGTGGGGGTAGACGGCAGCGTGGCCCTCCCGGCCGACCGCGGCGTAGCCGGCAGCGGCGGGAACCTTGAACGGGAGGTGCCTGGCGAGCTGTCGGACCAGCTCGTCGTTGCGGTGCAACCGCGCGCCGGCGATCGCGGTCAGGGGTGAGCGGACCAGCCACCGCCGACCGGTGGCGTCCTCGACCACGGCCTGCTCGAGCTCGGTCTCGGCCCCCCTCTCGACGCTCATCCGGGCCACGGTCACCGGCTTCATCCCCGGGACGGCGGCGCTCGCGAGGGCAGCGAGGGCCAGGTCGGTGCGCTTCACGCCCCCACCGTATGCCGTGTCCTCCACCCGGGGCGTCATTCCACCGGCACGTCCCCGAAGCGGCCCGCCCCCGGCGCCGCGGCACCGTCAGTCCCGGGACCTACAGTGTCCGGGTGAGCGCTGCCGACGAGACCTTTCTGGACCTGGCCCTCTCCCGGTCCCGGGTGGACCGCCTCGCGCGGGTGCGGACCGACGACACCGAGCTGGGTGCTGTCCTCCAGCGCCCGGGGACGCGCGTCCTGGAGCTGCGCGGGGACGCGGTGGCGGTCCTGCACGACCCCACGCGGCTGCTGTTGCGGGCGCCTCGCGAGGGCGACGCCGACCACGACGACGAGCCGTGGTTCCTCGGACGGGACGCCGGGGTCGACTACGTGGCGGTGACGGCCGATCGCGCCGCACCGGAGGCCGACGACCACAGGGGCGGCCGCGAGGAGGTGACCTGGGCGGGCCTCCGGGAGGTCGGCGCCGACCTCGACGACCGTGACGCCGGGCTGCTCACGGCCGCGACAGCGCTGCGGGCCTGGCACGACCGCCACGGTCACTGCCCCCGGTGCGGGGCAGCGACGCAGGTGGTGCAGGGGGGATGGCTGCGCCGCTGCCCGACCGACGGGTCGGAGCACCACCCGCGCACCGACCCCGCCGTCATCATGGCGGTCACGGACCCGGACGACCGGCTCCTGCTCGCCACCGGCATCCCGTGGCCCGAGGGGAGGTTGTCCGTCCTCGCCGGGTTCGTCGAGGCGGGCGAGTCCCTGGAGGCGGCGGTCGCCCGGGAGGTGGAGGAGGAGGTCGGCGTGCAGGTCGACGGCCTGGTCTACCGGGGCAACCAGCCCTGGCCCTTCCCGGGCTCGTTGATGCTCGCCTTCCGCGCCCGGACCGGGCAGACGGACCTCACCATCCAGGAGAGCGAGCTGCGGTCCGCGTCCTGGTACACCCGGGACCAGCTGACCGAGGGTCTCCAGGACGGTCGGTTCACCCTGCCCTCCCGCGTCTCCATCGCCCACCGGCTCATCGAGGAGTGGTTCGGCGGGCCGCTGCCGGGGCACGGTCCCGCGGTGCCCCGGTGAGCGCGGCGCCGGACGCCGACACCATCCTGGACGGTCTCGACCCTGAGCAGCGGCAGGTGGCGGCCGCGCCGCTGGGGCCGATGGTCGTGCTCGCCGGCGCCGGCACCGGCAAGACCCGGGCCATCACCCACCGCATCGCTTACGGGGTCGCGAGCGGCGCCTACCCCCCCGACCGGCTCCTCGCCGTGACCTTCACGGCACGCGCCGCGGGGGAGATGCGGACCCGCCTGCGGGGCCTGGGCGTGCGTGGGGTCCAGGCGCGCACGTTCCATGCCGCAGCCCTGCGCCAGCTGCAGTTCTTCTGGCCGCAGGCGGTGGGCGGGCCGCCGCCGACGGTGGTCGCCCACAAGGCACCCGCGGTGGCGGAGGCCGCCGGTCGCCTCCGGCTCCGCCTGGACCGGGCCGCCCTGCGCGACGTCGCGTCCGAGATCGAGTGGGCCAAGGTCTCCATGCTGACCGCCCAGACCTACGCGGCGCGGGCCAGCATCCTGCGCCGGTCGGTCGCCGACCTCGACGCGACCGCCATGGCCCGGCTCCTGGAGACCTACCACGAGGTGTGCTCGGAGCGTCACGTCATCGACTTCGAGGACGTCCTGCTGCTCACCGTCGGCATGCTGGACGAGCACCCGCAGATCGCCGCCGCGATCCACGACCAGTACCGCCACTTCGTCGTCGACGAGTACCAGGACGTCAACCCGCTGCAGCAGCAGCTGCTCGAGCTGTGGCGGGGGCGGCGTGACGACGTCTGCGTCGTGGGGGACCCCGCGCAGTCCATCTACTCCTTCACCGGGGCGAGCGCCGACCACCTGCTCGGCTTCGCCCGGCTGCATCCGGACGCGCGACGCGTGCGCCTCGTCCGCAACTACCGCAGCACCCCCCAGATCGTGCACCTGGCCAACCTGGTGCTGGCATCGGGCGGTCGGCAGCGGGACACCTCGGCCGACCTCGTGGCGCAGGCGGCCGACGGCCCGACCCCCGTCCTCACCTCCTACCCCGACGACGAGGCCGAGGCAGCGGGGGTCGCCGACGGCGTCCGGGCCCTGATGGACACCGGGAAGGAGGCCAGCGAGATCGCGGTGCTCTACCGCACCAACAGCCAGTCGGAGGTGATCGAGAGCGCGCTCGCCCGCGCCGGGATCCCCTACCTCGTGCGCGGCGGCGAACGCTTCTTCTCCCGTGCCGAGGTGCGCAACGCGGTCGTGCTCCTGCGCGCGGCGGTGCGCTCGGACGACGGCACCCAACCTCTGGGCGACCTGGTCCGGCACGTCCTGGCGGGCGCCGGCTGGGCGCCGAGGCCGCCGGAGGGCTCCGGCGCGGTGCGGGAGCGGTGGGAGAGCCTGCAGGCGCTCGCGCTGCTGGCGGACTCCCTCGTCGAGCAGGCCCCGGCTGCGCGGACGTCGGACCTGGTGGCCGAGCTGGACCGGCGCGCCCAGGAGCAGCACGCGCCGACCGTGCAGGGCATCACCCTGGCCTCGCTGCACGCCGCCAAGGGCCTGGAGTGGGACGCGGTCTTCCTCGTCGGGGCCAGCGACGGGCTGCTGCCCATCACCCTCGCCGACACGCCCGAACGGGTGGAGGAGGAGCGCCGCCTCCTCTACGTCGGGCTCACCCGCGCCCGCCACCGGCTCGCCGTGAGCTGGGCCGGGGCGCGCAGCCCGGGTGGGCGGGCGAGCCGCAAGGTCTCACCCTTCCTCGCATCGGCCGCGGGGGTCCTCGGGGCGGGGGCGCAGTCCGGGCGGCGGGCGGCCGGCGCGCGCGAGCGGGGCCGCCGCGCCCCGCGACCGCCGCGGACCTGTCGGTCCTGCGGCGCCGTCCTCGCGGCGGCGGGGGAGCGCAAGATCGGCCGGTGCGGCGCATGCCCGCCCACCTACGACGAGGCGACCTTCACCGCGCTGCGGGAGTGGCGCCGCGGGGTGGCGGCAGAGGGTAGCGTGCCCGCCTACGTCGTCTTCACCGACGCCACCCTGGTCGCGATCGCCGAGCAGGTGCCGGCCGACCGGGACGCACTGTCACAGGTCTCCGGGGTGGGGGAGCGCAAGCTGGAGATGTACGGCGACGCGGTGCTGGAGATCCTGTCCGGAGCACCTCCGACCACGGGCTGAGGACGGCCGCCGAAAAGACGTTGCGCCCTGGTCGAGGGGGGGCATACAGTGACCGAGTCAAGCCCACGGCCACGGCGCCCTGGGGTCACGCGCACCGAGAGGAGGGTGGATCACGATGGAGAGCACGATCGTCACCGGCGGCTTCCCCGCCCGAGCGACGCACGCCGCGTCCACCCTCCGGACCGTCCGCCCCCGCGCCACGGTCCTCGTCGGGGGGACGTCCGCGACCGCGCCGTTCGGCGCCGGAACCGCGCAGACGTCGTTCCCGCACGTTGCCGACCCCTCCCGGGGCCTGGGCTCAGCACGGACACCGTAGAAGGCTTCCCCTTCCCGTTCCGGCCGCGAGTCCTCGCCTGAGGATCCGCGGCCGTTCTCGTTGCTCGCCGGTCAGCCGGCGTCATCGGCGGTCCTGGATCCGACCATCTCGGAAGACAGACGCCATGACGACCAGCCCACGACCCCAGCAGCACCGACATCAGGAAGGAACCACCGTGTATCCCGCAGCGCGCCGAGAGCACGAGGCCACCCACGAGTCCGTCGCACCTCAGCTCCTGCTCGGCCGCGCGGCCCTGCCGTGCCACGAGCACCCGGCGGACCTGTGGTTCGCCGAGCTCCCCGCGGAGGTCGAGCACGCCAAGGAGCTCTGTGCTCCCTGCCCCCTGCGTGAGCAGTGTCTCGCCGGGGCGCTCGAACGGCGCGAGCCCTGGGGCGTGTGGGGTGGGGAGCTGATGCTGCAGGGTCGGGTGGTGCCGCGCAAGCGTCCCCGGGGGCGGCCCCGCAAGGACGAGGTGGCTGCCTGAGCGGTGCGCCGGGGGCGGTCGTCAGCCGACCCCGGTGCCCGCGTGCCACGGGCAGGCGACGTGACGGGACCACCGACGGGTGACGAGGTGCGGGTGCCACGGGCCCACCTCGTGGGCGTCGCCGGTCGCGGTCGCGGGGACCCGTGCGGTGAGCAGCACCACCAGGGCGACCACCACGCGGAGCACCTCGTCCGGCACGGCCGGTGGCAACGGGGCCGTGAGCGGGTCCTCGAGGTCGGCGGCCCTGGCCGGCCAGGTCGGGTCACGGTCGCAGCGGTGCAGGTCCAGGCAGTGCAGGCACGGTCCGTCGGTCAGGCCCGTCCACGGACCGATGACCACCCGGGTGCTCTGGGCGACCACGGGCAGGACCGGCCGGCCGGCCAGCCCGGGCTGCCGGGCCGTGCCGACGGGCACCACGTGGTCGTGCACCGTCACGACGGCACGCCCGGTCGTGGACGGCGATGCCGGCCGTGGGCCGGGGTCGTGGGGCCGGTCGGGGGCACCAGCACCCGACCGGGGGACCGGGGCCGCCGCGTGCGCGAGAGGCGCACGCAGCGTCTCGACCAGGTGGCCAGGACCACGGACGTCGGTCGCGGTCACCTCGCGGTGCCGGTGCACCGGGGTGGCCGCGAGCCGTTCGACCACCCTCCACCCCAGGGTCTCCGCGGGTCCCGGGGGCAGTCCGCCGGCCACCGCCCACGCACCGGGACCCACCCCGAGCTGCACGGCGCCGTCCGCGCCGGGGGGCCACCAGCGGTGCCCGCCCTCGACCGCCCCGTCGCCCGTCATGGACCGACCCTGCCACGCCCGGCGCCTCGTGCCGGCCGGCTGTCCACAGGCCGGTGCGGCCCTCAGGTGTCCGTGCGGCCCTCCGGGCCAGGACCCTCGCCGTCACTCAGCAGGCGCTCGATGTCCTCGTCGGTGACCGTCAGGCCCTTCGTCAGCGCGCCGTGCCGCTCCACGTAGCCCAAGGGGTCGTCGAGGTCGGCGCCGGTGGGAGCGACGTCGGGGTGGCCCCAGGCCTCGTCCCGGGCGTCGCGACCGTGGCGGGATTCCAGCGCCGCCCAGAGGTTGGCGGCGTCGCGCAGCCGTCGCGGCCGGAGCTCGAGCCCGACGAGCGAGGCGAAGGTCCGCTCGGCCGGACCGCCGGTGGCCCGGCGGCGACGGACCGCCTCCGCCAGCGCCTCGGCGTGGGGCAGGTGCGGTCCCACGGCCTGGGCTGCCACGACGTCGACCCAGCCCTCGACGAGGGCGAGCAGGGTCTCGAGCCGGGTGAGCGCCGCCTGCTGAGCGGGGCTGTGGTCGTTGGAGAACAGGCTGTCGCCCAGGGCGTCCTGGAGCGACGCCGGGTCCTGGGGGTCCACGTGGCGGACCGCCTCCTCGATGCCCTCGGTGTTGATCCTGATGTCGCGGGCGTACTCCTCGACCGCCGTCAGCAGCTGCGGTCCCAGCCAGGGCGCCCCGGCGAAGAGCCGCACCCGGGCCGCCTCGCGCACGGCGAGGTAGAGGTGCAGCTCACCGGCGTCGACCTCGAGACCGTCCGCGAAGTCGGCGACGTTGGCCGGCAGGATGGCCACGCTCTCGTCGCCGAGGATCGGCAGGCCCACCTCGGTGCCCGAGAGCACCTCCCCGGCCAGGGTGCCGACGGCCTGTCCGACCTGGCCGCCGAACATGCTGGCCGACATGCGCCGCACCATGGGCGCCATCTGGCCCATCATCGCCGCCGGGTTCATCCCCGGGGGCAGGCCCGGGATGGGGGGAGCGCCCTCCTCGCCCAGCTGCCCGAGCTGCTGCTCCATGGCGGCGGTCATCGCGGACTGCAGACCCTCGGCCACCGGTGCCGTCAGGCGTTCCCACAGGGGGAGGGTGCGCTCGACCCACTCGGCCCGGCTCAGCGCCAGCGCGGCGCCCTCCGGTCGCGGGAGGTCGGTGACCTGGTCGATCCACAGGGTCGCCACCTGGACCACCTGCTCGACGTCACGCCGGGTGCTCTCGCTGATCGACGCGTCGTCCTCGGCCACGGCCTGCCGGGCCACGTCCCGGGCCAGCTCGGAGTTCACCGGCCCGTCGTCGCCGCCGCTGCCACCGCCCATGAGCATCTCGAGCTGGGAGCGCATCTGCGCCACCTGGTCGGGGTCGAGGTCGCCGAGGCCCATCGAGCTGAGGGTCTCGCGCAGCTCGGGCGGGACCGGCCCGCCGAACAGCGCCTCGAGCGGGTCGGGCTCGTCGCGACGCTCCGGGTTGTCCTGATCTGACACGGTCCTCGTCCTTCTCCTTCGGGGGTTCCGGCGCCCCAGCCTGTCACGAGACGGACGGCGACGCCGGGCACCGGTCGAGCGCGCTGTCCCTTCCCTCGTCTCAACACCGGCGGGGGCGGCAGAGTTCCCGCCGTCGTGCGGGGGCGGTCCGGGAAGCGGTCAGGCAGATCAGGCATGATGACGCGATGAGCGAGGACCAGAGCATCGTCGCCGGGGTGCGCGAGGCGCCGTTGTCCGTCGACGAGGCCCTGCGCGCGGTGCGGCACCCCAGGGCGGGCGCCGTGACCATCTTCGTGGGGACCGTCCGCGACCACGACTCCGGACGCTCCGGGGTGACGCGCCTGGACTACTCGGCGCACCCGGACGCGGCCGACCGGTTGACCACGTTGGCGACCTCGGTGGCCCAGCACGAGCAGGTGCACGGGGTGTATGCCGTGCACCGGGTCGGCGCGCTGGAGGTGGGGGACCTCGCCGTGGTGTGCGCCGTCGCGGCCGAGCACCGCGCCGAGGCCTTCGAGGCCGGCCGCACGCTCATCGAGGAGCTGAAGAGCGGCATACCCATCTGGAAGCGCCAGCAGTTCGACGGCCACGAGCACGAGTGGGTGGGTCTGTGAGCGGGGACGTGCAGGCCGGGCCGGAGGGACGGGCGGGCCAGCCCCCGCACACGCGCGTCGGCGTCAGTGCCGCGGCGCTGCTCGTCGTGGTCGCGGCGGGCGTGCTGACGGGGTCGGTGCTCAACCTCGTCACGGTGCAACGGGTGATCTACGTCCCCGGGCCCGTCTACGACACCCTGGGACAGATCGACGGGGCGGACGTCGTCAGCGTGGACGACGAGCTCACCACCTACGACGACACCGACGGCCACCTCTACTTCACCACCATCCGGCTCCAGGGCGGCCCCGGCGACACGGTATCCGCGTGGGAGGCGCTGCGGGCGAGCATCGACCCGTCGACGACCGTGGTGCCGCGCGAGGAGGTCTTCCCCGAGGACGTCACCGCCGAACAGGTGCGCGAGCAGAACACCGAGCTGATGCAGCACTCCCAGGACGACGCCGCCGTGGTCGCGCTGCGGGCCCAGGGCGTGCAGATCGACGAGAACGTCGTCGTCGCCCAGGTCATCGCCGACGCCCCCGCCGACGGGGTGCTCGAGGTCGAGGACGAGATCGTCCAGGTCGCGGGCCAGGAGGTCAGCGACACCACGGCCGTGCGGGACCAGATCCAGGCCGTGGAGCCCGGGGAGGAGGTCCCGGTCACGGTCCGCCGCGGGGGCGAGGAGATCGAGCTGGACGTGCCCACCCGCCTGGACGAGGAGAGCGGCCGCACCATCGTGGGCGTCTACCTCGCGCCGGTCTACGACAACCCCTACGAGGTCACCATCGACGCCGGCAACGTCGGTGGTCCCAGCGCCGGCCTGATGTTCTCGCTGGCGGTCTACGACGAGATCACCCCCGGCTCGCTCACCGGGGGTCGCTCGATCGCCGGCACCGGGACGATCACCGGCGACGGGACGGTCGGGGGGATCGGGGGCATCACCCAGAAGATGTATGCCGCCCGCGACGCCGGCGCCGAGGTGTTCTTCGCGCCGAGCGACAACTGCGCGGAGGTCGTCGGGAGCGACCCCGGCGGGCTCACGGTGGTCCCTGTCGGGACCTTCGACGACGCGTTGGAGGTCATCGTCGAGCTCGAGGAGTCCCCGAGCACGTCTGCGAGCGAGCTCTCCTTCCCCACCTGCGCCGAGGCGCTGGAGGACCAGGCGGAGCAGACCGGCTGAGTCAGTCCGTCCCGTCGACGAGGGTGGAGGCGAGGGCGTGCGTGAGGCCGGGGGCGATGTCCGGCCCGACGGCCACGGCGTCGTCCTCGTCGAAGTCGCGCTGACGCAGCAGGCAGGTGCGCGAGCCGTCCCGCAGGCAGGCGGCCAGCAGCCGCACGTCCTTGCGGTCGGGGTGGGCCATGAGGGCGTCCGTCGCCTCCTGAGGCCCTCGCGGGAGCTCGCGCTCGGCCTCCGGGGGCACCACGATCCGCTCGACCGACAGGGCGACGCCCTCGACGTCCGGCGGCCAGGCCATCCGGCCCAGCAGCGACTCGAGGTCGGCGGTCGGGGGGAGCCGCTCCTGCTCGACCGCGGTGAAGCCGTCGTCCTCGGGGTCGCTGAGCTGGCCGGCGAGGGAGGGCTCCCGCTCACGCAGCAGAGCGGTCCGCACGAGCGCGAACAACCGGGGCGGCTGGTCCCACCCCGAGCGCGCGACGTGCTTCTCGGTGTCGACGGCGGCCCGCAGCAGGGCGCTCGGGCGGGCGGGGTCGGTGGCCGTGGAGGGGTCAGGGTCGGTGGGAGGCACGTCGCCATCGTCGCATCCGGGTCGCCGCGGGGGAGCACGGCGGCGGCAGTTACGCTGGAACGGTGAGCGAGCGCGAGCCAGAGCCCGGCCCGGACCCCGACGACAGCGGCGGTGGTGCCGCCGGTGTGGGCGGCGGACCGGCCGGACAGGCCTGGTCGGGCGGGCCTCAGGAGCGCGCCGGCGCGGACCCCGGAGCCCGTGGGGGTGGACCCGGCCGCCCGTCCTCCGGTGGCGGTGGCGGGGGTGGAGGCGGCCGCCCGGGTCGCTCGGGTCGCCGTGGCGGAGGACTGCCGAGAGGGCGCGTCCTGCCGACCGTGCTCATCGTGCTCGCCCTGCTCAGCCTGCTGGGCTGGGGTGCGACGCTGTGGACCGACCTGCTGTGGTTCCAGGCGCTGGGCTTCCGCGAGGTGCTCGTCACGCGGCTCCTCTACCAGGTCGGGCTGTTCGTCCTGGCTGCGGTCGTCACGGCCGGCGTCGTCTGGTCCGGCCTCTGGCTCGGCTGGCGGCAGCGGCCCATCTACGCGCCCTCGACCCCGGAGCAGGCCGCCCTCGACCGCTACCGCAGCGCCCTGGACCCGGTGCGCCGGCTCGTCTTCATCGCCGTCCCCGCGGTGCTCGGGCTGTTCGCCGGCACCGCCGCCGCCGCCCAGTGGCAGACCGTGCTGCTCTTCATCCACCGTCAGCCCTTCGGCGAGGTCGACCCCGAGTTCGGGATGGACGTCGGCTTCTTCGTCTTCAGCCTGCCGTTCTGGCAGATGGTCATCTCCTTCGCCACCCTGGTCCTGGGGCTCAGCCTCATCGGGGCACTCCTCACCCACTACATCTACGGCGGCATCCAGCTGCAGGGAGGCAGCCGCGGCCAGCGCACGACGACGGCGGCGCGCATCCACCTGGCGGTGCTCCTCGGGCTCATCCTCGTCGTCCGGGCCGCCGGCTACTGGGTCGAGCGCTTCTCGCTGTCGATGACCCAGCACGCCCGCATCACGGGCATGACCTACACCGACGTCAACGCGCTGCTGCCGACCCGGAGCATCCTCGCGGTGGCGGCGCTGCTCTGCGCGGCGTTCTTCATCGCCACCATCTGGACGAAGACGTGGCGGCTGCCCGTCATCGGGCTGGCCGGTCTGCTGGTCATCGCGCTGGTGCTGGGCGGGGCATACCCCTCGCTGGTGCAGCAGTTCCGGGTCAACCCCTCGGAGGCCCAGCTGGAGGCGCCCTACATCCAGCGCGCGATCGACTCGACCCTCAGCGCCTACGACCTGGAGGACATCGAGCGGACCGACTACAACGCCGTGACCGAGGCCGAACCGGGCCAGCTGCGCAGCGATGCGGACACCATCCCCGGCATCCGCATCGTGGACCCCTCCATCGTGTCCCCGACGTTCCGGCAGCTGCAGGGCGTCCGCAACTACTACCAGTTCCCCGAGGCCCTCGACGTCGACCGTTACGAGGTCGACGGCGAGCTGGTCGACACCGTCATCGCGGTCCGCGAGCTGAACCTCGAGGGCATCTCCGCGGACCAGCGCAACTGGGTCAACGACCGCACCGTCTACACCCACGGGTTCGGCGTCGTGGCCAGCTACGGCAACCGTCGCTCGACCGAGGGCGAGCCGATCCTCTTCGAGCGCAACATCCCACCGGTCGGCGGGCTGGGGGAGTACGAGCCGCGCATCTACTTCGGCGAGTCCTCGCCCGACTACTCGATCGTCGGGGCACCCGAGGACCAGCCCCCGCGTGAGCTGGACTACCCGGTGAGCGGTCAGGACACCGGCGAGGTGCGCAACACCTACAGCGGCGGGGGCGGGGTCGCCATGGGCAGCTTCGCGCGCCGCGCGGCCTACGCCATCAAGTACCGGCAGATCGAGATCATGCTCTCGGACTCGGTCAACACCGAGTCCCGCATGCTCGACCACCGTGGGCCGCGCGAGCGGGTGGAGCGGGTGGCGCCGTGGCTGCGGCTGGACGGCAACCCCTACCCGGCGGTGGTCGACGGCCGGGTGAAGTGGATCGTGGACGGCTACACCGTAAGCGACCGCTACCCCTACAGCCAGATGGAGGAGCTGGGCGAGGTCACCCTCGACTCGCTGCAGACGGGGGCCGAGAACGTCACCTCGATCGGCGGTGGCCAGGTCAACTACATCCGCAACTCGGTCAAGGCCACCGTCGACGCCTACGACGGCAGCGTCGACCTGTATGCCTGGGACGAGGAGGACCCGTTGCTGCAGGCGTGGTCGTCGGCCTTCGACAGCTCCGTGCAGCCGCTCTCCGAGATCGACGGCGAGCTGATGGCGCACCTGCGCTACCCCGAGGACCTCTTCAAGGTGCAGCGCTCGGTGCTCTCCCGCTACCACGTGGACGACGCCGGGTCCTTCTTCACGGGGCAGGACTTCTGGGCGGTCTCCGAGGACCCGACCGTCTCGGGCGAGAACCAGCCGGACATGCCGCCGCACTACCTGTCGGTGACGATGCCCGGTCAGGAGGAGCCGACCTTCAGCCTCACCACGACCTACATCCCGCGAGGCAACGAGCGGCAGAACCTCACCGGGTACGTCGCCGTGGACGCCGACGCCGGCACGACCTCCGGCGAACGGCGCGACGGCTACGGGCAGATGCGGATGCTGGTGCTGCCCCGTGACACCACGGTGCGCGGACCCGGGCAGTTCCAGAACGACATCAACTCCTCGGACGCCAACTCCGAGGCCTTCGGGCAGACGCTGTCCCAGTTCCTCAACCTCAACCGGAGCACCGAGGCCTCAGAGGTGCTCATGGGCAACCTGCTGACCCTCCCGGTCGGGGGCGGGCTGCTCTACGTGGAGCCCGTCTACGTGCAGGCCCAGGGCGGCAACGCCTTCCCGCTGCAGCGCATCGTCGTGGTGGCCTTCGGCAACGACCTGGCCTGGTCCGACACCCTCGACGGGGCGCTGGACGAGCTCTTCGGCGGCGACTCGGGAGCCACGGCCGGGGACGCCGGGGACGCCGGTACCCCCACCGACGGGGACGGGGCGTCCGGTGACGAGGGCGACGGCGGCTCCGGGCAGGTCGACGAGGGTGCCCTGGCGCAGGCGCTGGCCGACATCCAGGCCGCCTACGACGACGGTCAGGCCGCCCTCGCGGAGAGCGACTGGGAGGCCTACGGCCAGGCCCAGGAGCGGCTGCGGGAGGCCATCGACCGTGCGGTCGACGCCGACCCCTCGGGTGGCTCGGTGAGCGTCGACGGCGGCGAGGAGGACGCGAGCGACGACGGAGCGGCCCAGACGCAGGAGCCCTGAGCGAGGGCATAGGGCGTCTCGCGACCGGGATTTGGTGAGCACCTCGGCATCACGTAGAGTGGTGCTCACCACGACGCGGGGTGGAGCAGTTCGGTAGCTCGCCGGGCTCATAACCCGGAGGTCGCAGGTTCAAATCCTGCCCCCGCTACGCATCGCGTCGCACGCGCTCGAAGGCCCGGACCATCTGGTCCGGGCCTTCGTCGTGCGCCGGGGACCCCGCACGCACCGGCGCAGGGCACGTCCGCCGGCGGACGTCCTCCGGGACACGTCGGCGGGGCGCATAGGGTGGCACCCCTATGACCCTGGACCTCCCCGTCGCCCGTCGGACCCTGGCCAACGGCCTGCAGGTCGTCGTCAGCGAGGACCACGCCGTCCCGAGCGTCAGCATCAACCTGTGGGTGGACGTCGGGTCGCGCCACGAGGAGCCGGGGCGCACCGGCCTGGCGCACCTCTTCGAGCACCTCATGTTCCAGGGCAGCGAGATGGTGGGCGAGGGAGAGCACATGGCGGCGCTCATGGCCCGCGGTGGACGGGTCAACGCGACGACCAGCTTCGACCGCACCTCCTACGTCGCCTCCGTTCCCCGCAACGCGCTCGAGCTCGCCCTGTGGATGGAGGCGGACCGCCAGGGCCACCTGCTGCCGGCGCTCACCCAGGCGACGCTGGACAACCAGCGCGACGTCGTCGTGGAGGAGAAGCGCCAGCGCTACGACAGCGTGCCCTACGGCACCGCGCTCTCCCGGCTGGGCGAGCTCGTCTTCCCTGCCGGCCACCCGTACCACCATCCGACGATCGGCTCGATGGCCGACCTGCGCGCCGCGACCCTGGACGACGTCCGTGCCTTCTACGCGGGGCACTACGGTCCACGCACCAGCGTGCTCTCCCTCGTCGGCGACGTCGAGGCCGAGGAGGGGTTCGACCTCGTCGAGACCTACTTCGGCCACCTCGAGGACGCCACGAGGCCACGGCCGCCCTCGAGCCCTCCGCTCCCGCCGTTGGCCGCGCCGGTGCGCGAGGTGGTGGTGGGCGGGCCGGAGCTGCCCTCCGAGCGGATCTTCCTCGCGGCCCGCCTCCCCGGGGTCACCGACCCGGACTTCCTGCCCTGCGCCATGGCCCTCGACGCGCTGGCCTCCTCGTCCATCTCCCGGGTCCACGAGCGGCTGGTCCGGGGAGCCGACGTCCTCAGCGGGGCGTCGGCGAGCGCGCTGGGCCTGCGGGACGGCACCTCCCTCGGCCTCGTCGTCGTGGACGTGACCGAGGGCGTGGACCCCCGGGCGGTCGAGGCGCAGCTCGCGGACATCCTGCAGGACTTCGCCGACCGTGGCCCGAGGCCCGTGGAGATGGAGGCCTCGGCGGCGGACACGGAGCGGTCCTGGCTGGAGGCCCTGGCCGGCCACGACGAGCGGGCCGACCTGCTCAGCCGGGCGACCCTCCTCTTCGACGACCCCGGCCAGGTCGACCGCTACGTCGACGAGGTGCTGGCCGTGACACCGGAGCAGGTGGGCGGCGCCGCCGCGCGGTACCTGGTCCCCGAGGCCGTGGCCACCCTCGTCTACCGCTGGGAGGAGGAGGTATGACGCGCCCCGCCCGGGTCCGCCGTCGTCCGGGGGTGGGGGAACCGGCGCTCTGGCGCTTCCCCGAGCCGGTGCGGACCCGACTGCCGAACGGGCTGGACGCCCTGGTCGTCGACCTGCCCGGCCAGCACGTCCTGTCCCTGCGCGTCGCCCTCCCCGCGCCGATCAGCGGGGAGCCACCAGGACTCGAGGGCTCGACCCTCATGATGGCCCGCTGCCTCGACGAGGGGACAGGCTCGCGCTCGGCCACCGAGCTCGCCGAGCTCGCCGAGCTCCACGGCATCGCGCTGGGCGCGGGGGCCGGGGAGCACGGCCTGCACCTCGGTGTCGAGGTGACCGGACGGCACCTCGGCACCGCCCTGGACCTGCTCGTCGAGTGTCTCGACGAGCCCACCTTCCCCGAGGCGGAGGTGGCGCGGCAGGTGCGGCACCGTCTGACCGACATCGCCCACGAGCTGGCCGACCCGACGGGGCGGGCGCACCACGAGCTGCGTCAGGCCTACTACGCGTCCGGGGACCGGGCCCGGGTGCCGGTCGGGGGGAGCTCCTGGTCCGTGGACGCCCTCACCCCGGACGTCCTCCGCGCCCGTCACGGGATGCTGGGGCCGCGCGGTGGGGTGGTGGTGCTGGCCGGGGACCTCTCGACGGTCCAGGACCCGGTCCGGCTGCTGTCCAGCACCCTGGGGTCGTGGGAGCCCTCCGGGCCGGACGCTCCCGGCGGGCCGCGCCGGGCGGAGCGGGCGCCGGACGCCGACCAGGTGGTGCTCGTGCCCCGGCCGGGCGCCGGGCAGACCGAGCTGCTGCTCGCGCGGCCCGGCCCGGACCGGCGTACCCCGCACGGGTGGGGCACCTACCAGGCCCTCTCGATGCTGTTCGGCGGCGCTCCGCACGCCCGCCTGGACCGCGTGCTCCGCGAGCAGCGCGGCTGGACCTACGGCATGCGCCTCGGCTTCCGGCCGCGGCAGGTCGGAGGACGGTGCGTGGTCGGAGGGGCGGTCCGTGCCGATGCGACGCGGCCCGCCCTGGAGGAGACCCTGCGCATCCTCGACACCCCGGGGGAGTCCCTGGAGGAGCACGAGGTCCGCGAGGCGGCGGACTTCGTCGCGATGACCGCGCCCGCTCGCTACCTCACCGCGGACAGCGTCGCCGACGAGCTCGTCTCGCTGGTCGGCGACGGACTCGGCCCCGAGACGGTGACCAGGACGTTGCAGCAGGTGCACGACCTCCCCAGGGGCCGGGCGGCGCAGGCCTGGGACGAGGTCCGGTCCGGACCGGGCTGGACCGTGGTCGTCGTCGGCGACCCCGATGCCATCGCGCCCGTCGCGCAGGCCGGCGTCGGCCGCGTCCGGACGGCCGGACCGCCGCAGGTCAGCCCTCGGCTCCGCCCCCCTGGCCCAGCATCATGAGCACCTCCTCGTGCATCCTCCCGTTGGTGGCCACCACCGGGTGGGCCTGCGCCGTCGAGCTCAGCGGGGACGCGGCCGGGGCGCCGGCCAGGTCGGTGACGGTGCCCCCCGCCTCGCGCAGCAGCGGTGCCAGCGCCGCGAGCTGGTAGCCGTCGGCCCAGGCGGCCACCGAGAGGTCCACCGCGCCCTCGGCCACCAGGGCGTGGCTCCAGAACTCGCCGTAGGCGCGGGTACGCCATACCCGGTCGGTGAGGGTGGCGAACCCGGCGCCATGATCCCCGTGCAGCCATCCGGCCACGTCGTCGGTCGACAGCGAGGCATGGGACAGCACCTCGGTCCTCGACACCTCGATGCGTCGCGCCCGGGAGAGCGTGCGGCCGGTCCAGGCCCCCGAACCGACGCCGGCCCACCAGCGCCGGGCGAGCAGCGGCGCGGCGACGAGCCCGAGCACCGGCTCGTCCTCGACGACGAGACCGATGAGCGTCGCCCAGACCGGCACGCCCCGGACGTAGTTGGCCGTGCCGTCGATGGCGTCGACCACCCACCGTCGCGCCCCGTGCCCGGTCGGGTCGAGGGTGCGCCCCTCGACCCGGTCGCGGGGACGGGTGCGGTGCAGCTGGTGGCGCAGCAGCTCCTCCAGGCGGCGGGCGGCCGGCGTGGTGAGCGCGCCCTCCGCGTCCACCTCGGCCTCCTCCTGCAGGGCCCCGGAGAGCTCGAGGGCGGTGCGCTCCACCGCGTCCGCGAGGACGTGGGCGAGTCTCAGGTCGTCGTCGAAGCCAGGCACCCGTTCACCGTAACCGCTGGTCAGCCTTCAGCCGTGGTCCTCACCGGTGCGGCTGCGCAGCAGCCGGCGCAGCGACTCCAGCCGCGCCGCCCCGGCCGGCCCCGCGTGCCCCTCCTCGACCCAGGTGTCCAGGGCGCAGTCCGGCTCGTCGTGGCTGCATCCGCGCGGGCAGCCCGAGGTCCCCGCGGCGAGATCGTCGAAGTGCTCCACGAAGCTCGCCGGGTCGACGTGCCCCAGGCCGAAGGAGCGTACGCCCGGGGTGTCGACCACCCACCCGCCTCCCGCCAGCTCCAGGGCCACGGCAGAGGTGGAGGTGTGCCGCCCCCGTCCGGTCACCGCGTTGACCTCACCCGTCGAGCGGGCCGCGTCCGGGACGAGGGCGTTGACCAGGGTCGACTTGCCGACCCCGGAGTGGCCGACGAGCACGCTGGTGCGGCCGAGCAGGGCCGCGCGCACCCGGTCGAGGGCCGCCGGGTCGACCGCGCCGCCCCCCTCGCCGGGCACCGTGCCCGTCACCACGGAGGGCACGTCGAGCGCCGCGTAGTGCCGCAGGAAGGCGGCCGGTGAGGCCAGGTCGGCCTTGGTGAGGACCAGCAGCGGGTCGAGACCGGCGTCGTAGGCGGCGACCAGGCACCGGTCCACCATGCGTTCGCGGGGCTCGGGGTCGGCGAGGGCGGTCACGACGACCAGCTGGTCGGCGTTGGCGACGATGACGCGCTCCACGGTGTCGGAGTCGTCCGCGCTGCGGCGCAGCACCGTGCGGCGCTCCTCGACCCGGACGATGCGGGAGAGCGTGTCGGGTCGCCCGGAGGTGTCGCCCACCATGCCCACCCGGTCACCGACCACGATGCGGCTGCGGCCCAGCTCGCGGGCCCGCATCGCGACCACCGTCCGGTCCGCCACCCGGACGGTGTAGCGTCCCCGGTCGACCGCGGTGACCACACCGAGGACGGCGTCGACGTGGGCCGGGCGGTCCTTGGTCCGGGGCCGCGAGCCCTTGCGCGACGGGCGGACGCGCACGTCCGACTCGTCGAGGTGGTCGTAGCGCCCGCTCATGACGGGCTCATCCCGCGTCGACGTCGGCGGTCGTGGCCAGCGCCTGCTCCCAGGCCAGGTCGAAGCCGGGGAAGGTCTTGCCGGCGGCCGCCGGGTCCTCCAGCACCACGCCGGGGACCACGGCCCCGACCACCGCGCCGAACATCACCATCCGGTGGTCGTGGTAGGTGCGCACCCGGGCGCCGACCAGGTCGCCGGGCTCGATGGCGAGGCCGTCGGGGAGCTCCTGCGCGCGGGCACCCAGGCGTGCCAGCTCGGCAGCCAGGGCGGCGAGGCGGTCGGTCTCGTGCCCCCGTAGGTGAGCCACCCCGCGCAGGCGGCTGGGGGAGCCGGCCAGGGCGCAGAGCGCGGCGACCACCGGGGTGAGCTCGCCGACCTCGCCCAGGTCGAGGTCGACGCCGGACAGCCGCCCGCCCGGCGCGCCGGTCGCGAGGAGCCCTTCCGGGGTGGCCTCCGTGCGCGCACCCACGGACGCCAGGACCTCGCGCATCCGGTCGCCCGGCTGGGTGGTGCGCTGCGGCCAGCCCGGCACCAGGACCCGCCCGCCGGTGGCTGCCGCGAGGGCGAGGAAGGGGGCCGCGGAGGACAGGTCGGGTTCCACGGCCACGTCGAAGGCCCGCATCCGGCCGGGAGGGACCAGCCAGCTCGTCGGGTCCGGCCGGTCGACGTGGACACCGACGGCGTCCAGGACGTCCAGCGTCATCTCGATGTGCGGGAGGCTCGGCAGCACCGTCCCGGTGTGCTCCAGGCGCAGACCGGCCGGGTATGTCGCTCCCGCGAGCAGCAAGGCGGAGACGAACTGCGAGCTGGCGGAGGCGTCGATGCGCACGTGCGGGGTCCGGCCCCCGTCGTCGCGCAGCGGGCCGAGGACCTCGAAGGGCATGGTCCCCGTCCCGCCCTCGCGGACCTCCACCCCGATGTCGGTGAGCGCCCGGAGCACCGGGCCCACGGGCCTCGTGCGGGCGCTCGGGTGCCCGTCGAACCGGACCGGGCCGTCGGCCAGGGCCGCGAGCGGTGGCACGAACCGCATCACCGTGCCGGCCTGGCCGCAGTCGACGTCCACGCCGCCGCGAGGTCCCCCCTCCGGCGGCCGGACCACCCAGGCCTGCGGGTCGTCGTCGTCCACCTCGGCGCCGAGGGCGCGCAGTGCCCCCACCATGCGCAGGGTGTCGTCGGAGCGCAGCGGGTGGCGCAGGGTGCACGGACCGTCGGCCAGCAGCGCGAGGACCAGCCAGCGGTTCGTGAGCGACTTGCTGCCCGGCACCCGCACCCGGGCGTCGATCGGGCCGTCGGCGCAGGGCGCGGCCCAGGTCGTCGCATCGGTCATCGCAGCGGGCTCCTCGTCGTGGTCTCGGTCCCGGCCCAACCTAGCGCCTCCGCCGTCGAGCCGGACCTGCGGTGCTACCGTTCCCGCGTCGGTCGGTGGGCGCCGTCCCGCTCCTCCTCGTCCAGGTCGAGCAGGCCGGCTCCGTCCCGACCGGCGGACCTGTCCGACGCACACCCTGGCCCTACGAGGCCGAAGGACTGCCCGAGATGACTCGCTCCCCGGTGTCGAACCGTCGGTCCGTCCTCGGTGCGGCGGGCGTGCTGGCGGCCATGCTGCTGTTCGCGGCCACGGTGGGGGCCGCGATCCACACCACCGGGACGACCTTCGTCTGGTCGGTGAACATGATCAGCGACCTGGGCGACGGGGCGTGCCGCCCCCGGGACGGGCGGTGGATCTGCTCGCCGGGTTCGGCGGCGTTCAACGTCGGGCTGCTGCTGACCGGGGTGCTGCTGAGCGTCGCCGCGCTCTGCCTGACGGCCCGGTGGGGCCGCTGGCTCGCCGGCAGCGTGGGGGTCATGGGACTCGGTCTCGTCGTCGCCGCCGTCTTCCCCGCCGGGGACACCGGGGCCGTGCACCTCGCGGGCGTCATCCTGGCCCTGGTGGTCCCCGCCGGCGGGCTGCTGCTCTCGGCCGTGCGTCCCGAGACGCCCTGGCTGGCGCGGGGCCGCGTGACCCGGGGCACCCTGGCCACCGTGGCGCTGCTCTTCTGCGCGGAGAACCGCATCCCCCCGCCCCTGGTGCAGGAGGGCACGGGGCAGATCATCATCGTCTCCTGCCTGGTCCTCGCCCTGCTCGTGGAGTCGGTGCGGGTCCTGGCCTCGAGATCCCGGTGAGCCCGACGGTCAACCGGTCAGCCGGCGGAAGCGCGGCCACAGGGTCTGCCAGTCCGTGACCGGCCTCTCGCAGTGCAGCACCGGCACGTGCACGAGCTGGGGGTGGACGACCGGGCCCGTCTCCAGCGCCCCCGCCGACCGGCAGGTGTCGAAGGCGTCGCGCTGCCGCACCGCGTCCTGGCCGACGAGCAGCACCAGGTCGCTCGCGGGCGGACCGAGGTCCCACAGCGCGTTCTGGCCGGAGTGCACGGCCGCGCGGTCCTCCGCCGTCCCGTAGCGGTGCACTGCGCCCGCCAGGGCGTAGGTGTCGACCACGACGTCCTCGCCGGCCCCGCGCAGGGAGGTGATCTGCTCGGCATACCCCGGCCACCCCACCTGGTCCCGGATGGTGGGGTTGACCCGCGACAGCGCGGAGAGCCAGGGCTCGGTCGGCGGGAGGAGCGGCAGGCAGACCAGGCAGGCGACGAGCCCGTTGGCGGCGACCACCAGGGAGCTCCTGCGCGGGCTCCACCGCCGCGCCACCCCCGACGTCACCCATCCCACGGCCAGGGCCGGCAGCAGGACCCCCACCGGGTAGTAGGGCTGGGAGGGGTTGGCGAGGGTCCAGAGGAGCACGACGAGAAAGGTCGGCAGCAGGAAGCGGCCCGGACGGTCCTCCCGCCACGGCGCGAGCAGGGCGCCTCCCCAGACGAGGAGCAGCGGGGGTCCGACGAACAACGCCAGTGCGGGCAGCAGGGCGAGGCGGACCAGATCCCCCTGCTGGTCGACGAGCCCGCTGGAGACCTGGGTCATCGGTACGCCGTGGAGGAGCTGCAGCAGGACCTGGGGGGCTCCGAGCGCCACGAAGGCGAGGGAGCCCAGGAGCGCGTCCCGGGTGAGCAGGATGCTGCGGCGGGTCAGCAGCAGACCGACGAGGAGGGCTGCCGCGAGGACGACGACGAGCAGCTTGTTCCAGCACGCCAGCCCGGCGACGGTCCCGGCCCAGAGCAGCCCGTGCGGGTGGCCCAGGGTGGCGCGCAGGACGCACAGGACGACGACCTGCCAGGCCAGCAGGTCGACGGTCGAAGTGGTGAACAGGTGGCCCATGATGAGCGGGTAGACGGTGAAGGCGTGCGCCCAGCCCGCCAGGCGCTGGACCTGTGGGGAGGCCCCCAGCGTGCGGGGGTAGAGGGTCGCGACGAAGGCCCCGGCCACGGCGGCCGCGACCGCGGGCAGACGCTGCACCCACAGGTCGTCGCTGACCCTGCCCAGGGCCCACGTGACCCAGACGGTCAGCGGGGGCTGGTCCTCGTACCACCACCGGGGTGGCAGCATCCCGAAGTACAGCTCGTCCCAGTGCGGTCCGTAGCGGGGGGCGACCGCGAGCAGCACCACGGCCACCGCCAGCATGGGTGGCGCCGCCACCCGGAGCGGGCTGGGGCCGACGCGGGCCGCGGCCCTCGACCTCACCGGCGCTCCGCGTGGGCCAGCCACTCCTCGACCTGCCGCACGGCCACCCCGCACCCGTCCTGGCCCTCGACCCGACGGGCGAGGTCGGCGGCACGGTGGTGCAGGACCGGCGACATGGCCTCACCCAGCGCCCGCGTCAGCCTCCCGGTGGACGCCGTCGTCCGGGGGACCGGTCGGGGGGCCACCCCCAGGAGGTGCAGCCGCCGACCCCAGTAGAACTGGTCGGCGAGGTGCGGCACGACGACCGACGGGGTGCCCGCCCGGACGGCCGCGCCCGTCGTGCCCGCTCCGCCGTGGTGCACGACGGCCCGCACCCGTCCGAACAGGTCGTCGTGCGGCTCGTCGGTGACGGCCAGCAGGTGCGGGTGGTCGCTGGTGTCCGCTCCCGCCACCTGGACGAGCGCGTGGACCCCGAGCCGGGCGCAGACCTCCTCCAGACGGTCCAGCAGGGCGTCCGGGTCGCGCTGGTGCATCGACCCGAAGCCGACGTAGATCCACTCGTGGCCGTCGTCCACGGCCCTCGCCACCGGTGCCGAGACCGGCCGTGAGCGCTCCGGCGCCGTCCACCAGCCGGTCACCACGCCGTGCGCCGGGCTGTCGGGGACGAGCTCGCGACCGAAGGCGAAGAGGGAGCCGTGCGTGGAGGTGGTCAGGCTGACCGGGTGACGGGCCACCAGGTGGAGCCGACCACGACGCCACCCCCCGTCCACGCCGCCGAGGTAGCGCTCGATGCGGCGGAGCCCGTGCCGGGCCAGGCGCCGCAGCGGCCCGGGCAGCAGCCACGAGTAGGGGAGCAGGGGCATGGGGCCCCGGAGGTCGGCGTACTCCGGCCACATGTGGGCCCGCACCACCGGCACGGACCGGTCCAGGGCCTCGTGGACCGCGGCGATGGCGAAGGTCGACGCCACGAGCACGTCCGCGCCGTCCAGGGCCTCCAGCGCCGGCTGGTGCGCGGAGTCGATGAAGTCCGCGAAGAGCTGCCGGGTGCGGCTCAGCTGTCGTGGGCTCCCGCGGCGCACGGCCCGGGCCGCGGGTCCGGCCAGCAGCTCCTCGGGGTCGCTGGACACCTCCACCACCCGCAGGCCGGGGTGGGCCCCGTCGACGAGGGTCCCGTGCGTGACGAGGGTGACCTCGTGGCCCGCCGTCGCGAAGCGCCGGGCCAGGTGGGTGAAGGGCAGGACGTCACCTCTGCTGCCGATGGCGGCCACCACCACCCTCATCGTGGGGTCACCCGCCGATCACCTCTCCGCTGGCGGGGTCGACCACCCCGACCAGCTCGGTGCGGGGGAGGGGCTCCACGAGGCCCGCGCCGTTGCTGCCGGCGTTGCCGACGGCACGGCTCACGGGCCAGGCCGTGAAGCGCCCCGGGACGTGGGCGGCCGCGACCATGGACCGGACGTCGTCGGCGTCGGTGAGGTCGGGGTCCAGCCAGTCGGCCCACTGCTCCGGCTCGAGGGCGAGGGGCTGGCGCTCGTGGATCCGGTCCAGACCCGGCTCCGCGGCGGTGGTGAGGACGGCGTAGGTCACGAGCCAGGCGTCCTCACCGTCGGGGCCGGCCTGCGGGTTGCGCCAGAACTCGTAGAGGCCGGCCAGCGCCAGCGGCCGGTCGTCGGCGCGGGTGACGTAGAAGGGCTGTTTGCGGGGCCGGCCCCTGGTGTCGGTCGCGACCGGGCTGGCCTGCCACTCGTACCACCCGCTGATCGGCACCAGGGCGCGCCGGGCCAGCGCGGCGCGGGCGTAGGCCGGCTTCTCGAGCAGGGTCTCCTGACGCGCGTTGATCATGCGCGCCCCGACCGAGGGGTCCTTGGCCCAGGACGGCACGAGCCCCCACGTGAGCATCCGCAGCTGGCGGACCGGTGCGGGGGCGGCGTCCGCGGAGGACGTGCGGTCCGTCGCGGCCCGGGGCGCCCGCGTCAGCACCACGGGGGCCTGCTTGCTGGGGGCCACGTTGTAGTCCGGCTCACCCGGGGCCGGCGTCTGGGGGTTCTTCAGCAGGCTGAGCGACCGCTCCCCGGTGGCGTCGAGCTCGACGTCGTAGGCCTCGACGAGCTCGTCCGGGTGGGCGCTCGCGGCATACCGTCCGCACATCAGCAGCTCCGTGCTCTCACTGGCGGTAGGCGGACAGGAAGTTGCCCATCCGCTCCAGGGCCGCCCTCAGGTCCGACCCCCAGGGGAGGGTCACGACGCGCAGGTGGTCGGGGGTGGGCCAGTTGAAACCCGTGCCGTGCACCACGAGGATCTTCTCGCGTTCCAGGAGGTCGAGGCACAGCTGCACGTCGTCGTGGATCTCGTGCACCTCCGGGTCGAGGCGCGGGAAGACGTAGAGGGCGCCTCTGGGCTCGACGCAGCTCACCCCCTCCATGGCGTTCAGCATGCCGGTCGCGATGTCGCGCTGCTCGGCGAGGCGCCCCCCCGGCGCGATCAGCTCCTCGATGCTCTGGTGACCGGACACGGCCACCTGGATCGCGTGCTGGGCGGGCACGTTGGGGCACAACCGGGTGGAGGCGAGCAGCTCGATGCCCTCGAGGAAGCCCCGCGCGTGCGCGGTGGGCCCGGTGATGGCGACCCACCCGGCCCGGTAGCCGGCGACCCGGTAGGTCTTGGACAGCCCGTTGAAGGTGAGGCACAGCAGGTCGGGCGCGAGCGAGGCGATCGACACGTGCCGGGCGTCGTCGTAGACGATGCGGTCGTAGATCTCGTCGGCGAGCAGCAGGAGGGAGTGCTCCCGCGCCAGCTCGGCGACCTGCTCGAGCACCTCACGCGAGTAGACCGCCCCCGTGGGGTTGTTCGGGTTGATGACCACCAGGGCCTTGGTGCGCGGCGTGATCTTGGCCCGGATGTCCTCCACCTGAGGGTTCCAGCCGTCCGCCTCGTCGCACAGGTAGTGGCGCGGGGTGCCGCCTGCCAGGCTGGTCGCGGCGGTCCACAGGGGGTAGTCCGGCGCCGGGACCAGCACCTCGTCCCCGGGGTCGAGGAGGGCGTTGAGCGTCATCATGATGAGCTCGGAGACGCCGTTGCCGAGGTAGACGTGGTCGACGTCGAGCGGGGGGAAGTCGGGCTCGTCCTGGTAGCGGGAGACGACGGCTCGACGGGCGGGCAGGATGCCCTTGGACTCCGAGTACCCCTGCGCCCCGGGCAGGGCCGCGATCATGTCCTGCAGGATGATGTCGGGCGCCTCGAAGCCGAACGGAGCCGGGTTGCCGATGTTGAGCTTGAGGATGCGGTGCCCCTCGGCCTCCAGGGCCGCGGCCCGCGCCGCCACCGGTCCGCGGATCTCGTAGAGGACGTTCTGCAGCTTCGCCGGCTGGGTCAGCGGGCGGAGTCGGTCGGGGCGGGTGCTCGGGTTCACCCGCACATCGTCCCATCCTCCCCGCGCCGGTCCGGCGGCCGGGAATGCGCGCGCCCGATCCCCACGTTGACCCCCCAGTTGCCACGACACTGCGGAGGAGACGAGAGTGCTGAGGACCACCACCGCTCCCGGTGAGGCGGCCGGTGACTTCGCCCTGGCGAGCCCGCACGGGCTAGGCTGGACGGCGATGAGTACCGAACAGCCGGCCGTCGAGGAGATCGACGCCCAGGCCGCGGCAGACGCGACCGTCGACGTCGCGACCGAGAGCCCACAGGAACGTTCCGCGCGCTTCGAGCGTGAGGCCATGCCGTTGCTCGACCAGATGTACAGCGCGGCCCTGCGGACCACCCGGAACCCGACCGACGCCGAGGACCTGGTGCAGGAGACCTACGCCAAGGCCTTCGCGGCCTTCCACCAGTACCGGCCCGGGACGAACCTGCGCGCCTGGATGTACCGCATCCTCACCAACTCCTACATCAACACCTACCGCAAGAAGCAGCGCCAGCCGCTGCAGTCGGACGCGGCCGAGGTCGAGGACTACCAGCTGGCACGGGCTGCCTCGCACACGTCCTCGGGTCTGCGCTCGGCGGAGGCGGAGGCGCTGGACCACCTGCCCGACAGCGACGTCACGAGGGCGCTGGCCAGCATCGGCGAGGACTTCCGGATGGCGGTCTACCTGGCCGACGTCGAGGGCTTCTCCTACAAGGAGATCGCCGACATCATGGACACCCCCATCGGGACCGTGATGTCCCGGTTGCACCGGGGCCGCAAGCAGCTGCGCGAGCTGTTGACCGACTACGCCGCCGAGCGCGGCATCACGCGTGCAGAGGAGGGGTCGTGATGGCAGAGCGCCCCCAGGGTGAGGAGGACGCCGTCGACTGCGCCGGCGTGCTGCTGAGGCTCGTCGAGTTCGTGGACAACGAGACCGGACCGGTGGACCGCGCACGGATCCAGGCCCACCTGGACGACTGCGGGTCCTGTCTGGCGGAGTACGACCGTGACCTGCTGCTCAAGGCACTGGTCCGGCGGGCGTGCGCGCGCCAGAGCGCACCCCCGGAGCTGCGCAGCCAGATCCTCACCCGGATCACCAGCACCCAGGTCACCGTCGTCCGTCGCACCGACACGTAACCCGGGCTCCCGGACCTGGACGCGACGAGGGCCGCCCCGGTTGGGGCGGCCCTCGTGCGGTTGCCGGCGCTCAGGCGTTCGGCTTGCGGCCGTGGTTGGCCGCCTTCTTCTTGCGGTCGCGACGCTTGCGGGCTCGCTTGCTCATGTGGGTCCTCCCAACGATCGGTGACGGCACCCAGTGTCCCACAGCCGCCTCGTGACCAGCCTCGTGTGACTCTCGTCACGGGTATGGTAAAGGTTTGTTCAATTTTGTCCGTCGCGGTCGTTCTCGGCAGGACTGGTCTGTGACGCGTGTGGCATATTGGAGACAGGCCGGAGGTCTCACCGGCCATCGCTCCTACCCGTCGGGAGCGTCTCTACGGAAGGACACCATCATGTTGCAGCTCATCACCGACTTCGTCACCTCGGGCGCCTTCAGCGCCCTGTTCAGCTTCATCGACGTCGTGCAGTGGAACGGCTGAGCCGACCCACTCACTCGACGAGGGGCGCGGATCGTTACGATCCGCGCCCCTCGTTCATGCCCGTGGCGCTGCTGGCGGGCTCTCTCATCGTCCTCGCAGCAGCGCTGGCCGGCCTCGGGGGGCTGCTCCGGGCGCCCGACCTGGGTGCCGGCATGGGGGTGACGCTCCTGCTCATGGCGCTGGTCACCCTGGGGGTCCAGATCCACGAACGGGGGATGAGCCACTGGAGCGTGTCCGTCTCGACGGTCGTCCTGGCCGCGGCGATCCCCATCGCCGGCCCCGTGGGGACGACCGTGGCTGCGGGTCTGCCGTACCTCACCGACTTCCGCAGCCGGAACTGGCGCACACGCTTCTTCAACTGCGGGATGACGGCGACCATGGGCGCGGCCGGATCCCTCGTCTACCTGGCGACCGGGGGGGTGCTGGTCGACGACATCCCGGCCGGACCGGGGGCGCTGCTGCTGCGGGTGGGGGCGCCGCTGCTCCTCGCCTACGTGGCGATGATCGGGGTCAACGTCCTGTGCATCGGCCTGGTCTCGGCGGTGAGCAGGGGGACCCGGGTGCTGCCCGTGGCGGAGTCCGTCCTGCGCAGCCTGGGCTGGGGGTACCTCTCGCACGCCGCCACCGGCTTCCTCTTCGTCGTGCTCTGGGGGCCGGTCGGACTGGGTCCGGGGTCGGCGCTCTTCGTGCTGGGCCCGCTGCTCATCGCGCACTGGGCCATCGGCCGGGACGCGCTGGCCCGTCGCGAGCACCAGGAGACCGTCACCACCTTCGTCGCCGCGCTGGAGGAGGCGGACCCGTCGTCCGTCGGCCACAGCGCCCGGGTGGCGGACCTGGCGGAGGCTCTCGCCGAGCAGCTCGGCGTCGGGGCCCCCGAGGCCGAGGACCTGCGCTACGCCGCGCTGCTGCACGACATCGGCATCATGGTGGTCCGTGCCGACCTGCCGACCGACCCGCAGGACGAGATCGCCTACCTCAGCGCCCTCAGCGCCCACCCCCTGGCGGGGGTCAACGTCCTCGAGGGCCTCGACTTCCTGGAGGACTCGCTGCCCGGCATCGCCCACCACCACGAGCGCTGGGACGGCCGCGGCTACCCGGCCGGCCTGCGCGCCGAGGAGATCCCGCTGGCGGCGCGGATCATCGCCGTGGCCGACGCCTTCGACGCCCTGACGGGCGCGCCGGAGGACGGCGGGTGCGCCGCCCCCGAGGCGCTCCAGGAGCTGCGTCGGCGCGTCGGCAGCCACCTCGACCCGCAGGTCGTCGAGGCGCTGGACGGGGTGCTGGCCCGCCCGGGCAGCCCGTGGCTGGGGGGACGGCGGCCGACGGCCGGCAGCACCGACAAGCTCCTGCCCGACCACGACCATCCCAGCATCAGCGACGCCTTCGCGGACTGGCAGCCCGAGTCGTCCGACCTGCTCTTCCCGGGCTCGGGTGAGGCGCTGTGATCCTCACCTGGGGGACCGCCCTGGTGGGCGTGACGGTCATGGTCCTCAGCGAGATGTGGCGGCAGACGTCCTCCGGACCGGCGCGCGAGGCCCCTCTCTCGCAGGCGACGGCGATGGCCCTGGCCATGGCGACGGCCTGGCCGATCGCCTCCGGCGAGGCCGGGCACCTGCTCGGGATGCTGGGTCCCCTGCTGCTGGCGACGGGCGCCGTGCTCCTCGTCGCCGGGTGGCGTCGACGTCTGCGCTCCACGCAGCGCGAGCTCATGCGGCTCGGGACCTCCGTGATCGTGGCCGGGGTGCTCGTGCGTATCCCCGGGCCGGGCGGGGACACCCTCCTCGAGAGCGTCTGGCGCTCCCAGGACGCACCCCTGCTCATCGCCATCCTGCTGCTGCTGGTCGCCGTCCTCGCCGCCGCCGCCCCGTTGGTCTGGCGCGGGGTCCGCGCCTCGGTGCGCAGCCGGAGCATGGCGTGGGCCACCCTGAGCGGGGAGTTCGAGCGGCAGGGCCCCGTCTCGCTCGCCGGGGCTTCCACGGCGGTCGTCATGGCCCTGGCGCTGACCGAGCTCGGCCCGCTGAGCCTGGTGCTGTTCCTGGTCCCGCTCCTGGTGCTGCAGCCCGCGGTCAACCGCCAGCGGCACATCCGGCGGGCCCAGCGGCAGACCATCTTCGCGCTCGCACGCCTGCCGGAGGAGGCCGGGCTGGCGATGACGGGCCATGCCGCCCGGGTGGCCGAGCTGGCTGTCCCCATCGCCCGCGACATGGGGGTGGAGGCTGCCGACCTGCGCGACGTGGAGGCGGCCGCGCTGCTCCACGACATCGGTCAGGTGGGGCTCAGCCGGCCGGTCCCCGGCGGCGCCACGGTGGAGCTCTCGGCCCGCGACCAGCGGCAGATCGCCTCGACCGGCTCCTCGATCCTCGGACGTACCGCCGAGCTGTCCCGGTTGGCGTCCGTCGTCGCGGACGTCGGGCTCGCCCACCACCGCGCCGTCGAGCGCGGCGACGTGGCGCTCGCCTCCCGCATCGTCCGGGTGGCGTCGGCCTACGACGACCTCACCGGCCGGGGCACGCGGCTGGCCGGCAGCAGCGCCCCCGTCGAGGCCCTCGAGCGGCTCCTGCGCAGCACCCCGCACGAGTACGACCCGGAGGTCGTCCGCGTCCTCGTCCACCAGCTGGAGCGCCGTGGGTCGTTGTCCACCGGGCAGGCGGAGTCGTTGAGTCGCTGACGCACACCCACGACGAGGGCCGACCCGCCGTGGCGGCGGGTCGGCCCTCGTCGGTGCGGCAGGTCAGCCCTTCTTGGTCTCGGCGTAGATCTCCGCGATGCGCTCGATCTTGCCGAGCAGCTCATCCGCGGTGGCCACGTCGAAGCTGCCCTTGGTGCCCGAGGCGCCCGCGAGCTTGGTGGCCTCGTTGACGAGGACGTGCAGCTCGGGGAACTGCTCGAAGTGCGGCGGCTTGAAGTAGTCCGTCCACAGCACCCAGAGGTGGTGCTTGACGAGCTCGGAGCGCTGCTCCTTGATGATCATGGCGCGCATGCGGAAGTCCGCGTCGTCGTTGTCCGCGACCTTCTCGCAGATCTTCTTGACGGACTCGGCCTCGATCCGCGCCTGGGCGGGGTCGTAGACGCCGCACGGCAGGTCGCAGTGGGCGCTGACCTCGATGGTGGGGGCGAAGAACCTGGTGAACATCGGCCATCCTTTGCAGTAGGTCGGGAGGGGGACTCCAACACCCACCACGTTAGCCTGAGCGGGTGCTGCTCGCGATCGACACCGCCACCGGGTCCGTCGGCGCCGCCCTGCACGACGGCGAGGTGGTCCGCGCCGAGGTGGTCCGGCACGACGTCCGCCGCCACGGGGAGCTGCTCGTCCCCGCGGTGAGCGACGCCCTCGACGAGGCGGGTCTGCGGATGAGCGAGGTCACCGCGATCGTCTGCGGCGTGGGGCCCGGCCCGTTCACCGGTCTGCGGGTCGGCGTCGTCACCGCCCTCGTCCTGGCCCTGGGACGAGGACTCCCGGCACCTCAGGGAGTGTGCTCGCTGGACGCCCTCGCCCACGCGGCGCACCTGGAGGCTGCTGGCGCGCCTGGCCTCGCCGCTCCTGAGCTGCTCGTGGCGACCGACGCGCGTCGGCGCGAGGTCTACTGGGCCCGTTACGAGATGACCCCGGCCGGGGCCCGCCGGGTGGAAGGGCCGGGGGTCGGTCCGGCCTCGGGGCTGTCCGAGGAGGTCCGGCTGCTCCCTGCCGTGGGGCGCGGCGGGCTGCTCTACCCGCAGGCCCTGACCGGGCAGCTCGACGGCGCCCCCCTGGACGTCTCGCCGGGGGTCCTGGCCGACCTCGCCGTCCGCCTGCGCGACGGGACGCACCCGGACGCAGCGACCGGTCTGCTGCCGCCCGAGCCGCTCTACCTGCGCCGCCCGGACGCGGTGGAGACGAGGGCGCGATGAGCGGGGTCGCCCCGGCGCTGCTGCGGCCCGCCACGTGGCGCGACATCCCCGGGATGCTGGCGGTGGAGCGCGCGGCCTTCCCGGACGAGCCCTGGGACGAGGCGGGCCTGTGGGCCGAGCTGGCGTCCCGGCCCCGGCGCGCCTACGTCGTCGCCGCGCGCGAGGGCCAGCAGGGCCACGAGGGGATCGAGGGGTATGCCGGCCTGGACGTGGCCGGTGACGTCGCCGACGTCATGACCCTGGCGGTCCATCCCGGGTCACGCGGAGGTGGACTGGGATCGTCGCTGCTGGGGCGCCTGCACGACCTGGCCCGGGGTGCCGGGGCCACGAGCGTCCTGCTCGAGGTCAGGAGCGGCAACGAGGTCGCGCGCCGCCTCTACGCGGCCCACGGCTACGGGCTGGTGCGGACCCGGGAGCGGTACTACCGGTCCGGCGAGGACGCCCTCGTCCTGAGGAAGGAGCTGCACCCATGAGCGGACCCCTCGTCCTGGGCATCGAGACGAGCTGCGACGAGACGGGCGTGGGCCTCGTCCGCGGCCGCACGCTGCTGTTCGACGCCATCGCGAGCAGCGTGGAGGAGCACGCGCGGTTCGGCGGCGTGGTCCCCGAGGTGGCCAGCCGCGCCCACCTGGAGGCCATGGTCCCCACCGTCGAGCGCGCCTGCCGCGAGGCCGGGGTGCGGCTCACCGACGTCGACGCCGTGTCGGTCACGGCCGGGCCCGGTCTGGCCGGCGCCCTGCTGGTCGGGGTGGCCTCCGCCAAGGCGCTGGCGCTCGCTCTCGGCGTGCCGCTCTACGGGGTCAACCACCTGGCCGCGCACGTCGCGGTCGACGTGGTCGAGCACGGCCCGCTCCCCGAGCCGACCATGGGACTGCTCGTCAGCGGGGGTCACTCCAACCTCCTCCTCGTGCCGGACGTCACCGACGACATCCGCTCCCTCGGGGCCACCATCGACGACGCGGCGGGGGAGGCCTTCGACAAGGTGGCCCGCGTCCTGGGGCTGCCCTTCCCGGGGGGCCCGCACATCGACCGGGTGGCCCGGGAGGGCGACCAGGTCGCCATCGACTTCCCGCGCGGCCTCACCTCCGGCCGGGACCTGCAGCGGCACCGCTTCGACTACTCCTTCTCCGGTCTCAAGACCGCCGTCGCCCGGTGGGTGCAGGCCCGCGAGGCGACGGGTCAGCCGGTGCCGGTCGCGGACGTCGCGGCCAGCTTCCAGGAGGCCGTCGTGGACGTCCTCACCCGCAAGGCCGTGCTGGCGTGCGCCGAGCACGGGGTCGAGGACCTCCTCATCGGGGGTGGCGTGGCCGCCAACAGCCGCCTGCGCGCGCTGGCCCAGGAGCGGTGCGACGACGCCGGCATCCGGCTGCGGGTCCCGCGGCCCGGGTTGTGCACCGACAACGGGGCCATGGTCGCGGCCCTCGGCGCGCAGATGGTGATGAAGGGCCGCCCGGAGTCCCGGCTCGACCTGCCGGCCGACTCCTCCCAGCCGGTCGAGCAGGTCCGGGCCTGAGCCGACGGGGCCCTGGCGCGACGCGCCGGTGGCCGGGCGACTTGCCCGGCGCGGGGTCGAGGCGCACCATGGACCCTCGTGCACGTCTTCTGGGCCCACCCGGCCCGCTCGGTGACCCTCGGTTTCGTCCTGGTGGTGCTCGCGGGGACGACGCTGCTCATGCTCCCCGTGTCCCGCGGTCCGGGCGCGGGTGCCGACCTCATGGTCGCGGCCTTCACCACCGTGTCGGCCACCTGCGTCACCGGCCTCATCACCGTGGACACCGCGAGCTACTGGTCGCCGTTCGGCCAGGCGGTGCTGCTCGTGCTCATCCAGATCGGGGGCTTCGGGGTGATGACCCTCGCCACCCTCATCGCGCTCGTCGTCCGCGGCAAGCTGCGGCTGAGCACCTCGCTGGCCGCCCAGGCGGACACCCGCAGCCGCTCCCTGGGGGACGTCCGCGGCATCCTGCGCCGCATGCTGCAGCTGATGCTGCTCATCGAGGCGGTGACGTGGGCGGCGCTGGCGCTGCGCTTCCACCTCGGTTACGGCTACGCCTGGCCGACCGCCCTCTGGCACGGCCTGTTCCACGCCGTGTCCGCGTTCAACAACGCCGGTTTCGCGCTCTACCAGGACAGCCTGGTGGGCTTCGTGGGAGACCTCTGGATCATCGGACCGATCTGCGTGGCGCTGGTCCTGGGTGGCCTGGGCTTCCCCGTCCTGCGCGAGCTCCTGCGCGGTCGACGGCCGGGGACGTGGACCATCCACACCCGGCTCACCGTCTGGGGCTCGGCGGGGCTCATGGTCCTCGGGGTGGCGGCGTTCTGGGCGTTCGAGGCCCAGCCGGGCGGCACCCTGGCCCAGCTGGGCCCGCGCGGCCAGCTGGTCGGCGCGCTCGGGGGCGGGCTGTTCCCCCGCACGGCCGGCTTCAACTCGGTCGACTACGCCTCGATCGCCGACGAGACGGAGGCCATCACCATGGCCCTGATGTTCGTCGGCGGGGGCAGCGCGGGGACCGCCGGGGGCATCAAGGTCACCACCTTCCTGCTCCTCGCCGCGGTCATCTGGTCGGAGGTCCGGGGAGAGCCCGACGTGGTCATCGGTCGGCGCCGGGTGGGGATGCCGGTGGTCCGGCAGGCGCTCTCCGTCGTGCTGCTGGCCGTGGGGCTCGTCATCGGGAGCACCATCACCCTGATGATCCTCACGGACCTGCCGCCGCTGGACCTGGGCTTCGAGGTCATCTCGGCCTTCGCGACCGTCGGTCTGTCCACGGGGATCACGGCCAGCCTCCCTCCGGCCGCACAGCTCGTGCTCATGGCCCTGATGTTCCTCGGCCGCCTCGGCCCCATCACGGTGGCCGCCGCCCTGGCCCTCAACACCCGACACCGCCACTACCGACTCCCGGAGGAGAGACCCATTGTTGGCTAAGAGAAGGCGCCCCGCCGACAGCGGCGCCTACACCGTCCTCGTCGTGGGCCTGGGCCGGTTCGGCACCGCGGTCTGCGAGTCGCTGGTCCGTCAGGGCGTCGAGGTGCTGGCGATCGACACCGACGAGCGACGGGTGCAGAAGTACGCCGACGAGCTGACGCACACCGTCGTGGCCGACGCCACCGACGGGGAGGCCATGCGCCAGCTCGGCGTCGGCTCGGTGAGCCGTGCGGTCGTCGCGATCGGGTCCGACATCGAGGCCAGCGTCCTGTCGGTCATCACGCTGCACGAGGCGGGGGTGGAGCGCATCTACGCCAAGGCGATCACCCGCAAGCACGGCAAGATCCTGGCCAGCATCGGGGCGCACCACGTCATCTACCCGGAGTACGTCATGGGTCAGCGGGTCGCCCACATGGTGACCGACGGGGTGGCGGACTACCTGGAGTTCGACGACGAGTTCGCCATCGCCCGCTGCACCGCACCGGCCGAGACGTGGGGGCGGTCCCTGGCCGACTCCGGGGTCCGCACCCGGCACACGATCACCGTGGTCGGGCTCAAGCGTCCGGGGGAGGAGTTCACGTACGCCGTCCCCGAGACCGTGGTCGAGGAGGGGGACGAGCTGGTGGTCTCGGGGCGCATCGCCGACGTCGAGCGCTTCATCGCCCTCCCACGGACCCCGCAGCGTCGGTCAGTGCTCGACCGCTGACGGGGACGGGGGCCCGAGCCGCTCCACGACGAGGGCGCGGGCGGAGCCGGCGACGGTCGTCAGCACGAGGACGACCTCGTCCCCGCCCCGCGTCCTCCTCGGCAGACGCAGGTCCCTGCGGAAGCCCTCGGGGTCGAGCCGGACCCCGCTCTTCTTGAGGGTCACGGGCCCGGCCGGGTCGTGGTGCTCCCGCAGCCAGGCCCGCACCACCGTGGGCCGCAGGGGGAGGACCTCCCGGACGACGAACCAGCGCAGGGCCGGGTGGTCGACGGGCGCCGCGGCGGTGACGTAACCGGTCCCGGCGGCGGTCTCCCGCCCGTCGACCGCGGCGGCCAGGGAGGCGGTCAGGCCGGCCGCGCGCACCGCGTCGTCGACCTCGGCCAGGTGGCCCAGCAGCCCGGCGGGGTCCTCCAGGGGCGTCGGCGCGTCCGTGGCCTCGACGACCTCCTCCCAGACCGCCGCCACCTCGGACCCGCCGCAGCCGGTCGCGGTGCCTGGACGGATGGTGCGCCCGACCACCGCACGGCGCCGGGGCGGACCGGCCCCCCACCACAGGGCGCACTCGAGCAGGTCGCCGTCCAGGGACACCCACTCGGCGTCGGCGCCGGCCGGCACGTCGCGGGGGTCGAAGGAGGGGCCCAGCTTGGCGACGGTCGCGCGGGCCCGGCGCGCCACGTCCTGGACCTGCTCGAACGAGGGGGACAGGCCCTCCAGCCCGCGCACCCTCCGGGTGCGGCCCCGGGCGTCTGCCACCCCGGGCACGCGACGGGCGGGGTCGAGGAACGCCCCGTCGCCGGCCCCGACCGGGTGGGCGAGGGCGTCGCCGGTCAGCACCCGGGCGCCGGGCCACGGGGCGAGGTTGGCGCGGGCGGCGGCGGCCACCACCGGGTCCCGCTCGACGGCCGTCACCTCCAGCCCCTCCCGGGCGAAGGCGATGGCGTCGAGCCCGAGCCCGCACCCGAGGTCGAGCACGTGCCGGACCCCGGTCCGCGCCAGCCGCCCGGCCCGCCGGGTGGCCACCCCCGGGCGGGTGGCCTGCTCCAGCCCGTCCGGCGTGAGCAGCAGGTCGTCCACGCCCGGGCCGAGCCGGTCCCGGCCGCGCGTCCGCAGCCGGGACTGGGTCAGGGCGGCGGAGACCAGCTCCGGGTCGTGCCCGTCGGCGCGCAGCCGGGCCTGGAGCGCCAGCGCGTGCCGCTCGTCGTAGGGCGGCAGGGTGTCGAGCAGTCGGGCCCCGGGACCCTCGGCGAGCCGTCGCAGGAGGTCGGCGGCGGGATCGGCGGTCATCGCCCCATTCTGCGGCAGTAGATTGGGCGCATGCCCCGCGTCTTCAGCCGCAAGGTCCACCGCCTCGTGCGTCGCGGGCGTCGGCTGGCGGTCGGCGCCGCCGGCGTCGCCCTCGCCGGCCAGCTCACGCTCGCCGCCGGGGTGGTGGCCGTGGACGCGCTCCGCAAGCGACGCGACCACGTGGACCGGGACGCCCCGGTCCAGGACCCGGTCAGCACCACGGTCGAGGGGTCACGGGTGACGACGTACACCTACGGCCGGTACCTCTACGACGACATGATCGCCGCGATCGACGAGGCACAGGACTACGTCTACCTCGCGTCCTACATCTGGAAGGCCGACGATGTCGGGCGGGCGTTCAAGGAGGCGGTCGTGCGGGCCGCCGACCGGGGGGTGCTCGTGTGCCTCGTCGTCGACGGCTTCGCCAACCTCGTGGTGCCGCGGGAGTTCCTCCGCTTCCCGGACGGCGTGCACATGCTGCGCTTCCCGGTGCTGCGCACCGCCCTGCCCATCGTCGACGTCCGCGCCTCCGGGCGGGACCACCGCAAGATCCTCGTCGTGGACGGGCGCGTGGGCTTCGTCGGCGGCTACAACATCGGTTCCCTGTACGCCACCAGCTGGCGGGACACGCACGTCCGGGTGGAGGGGCCGAGCGTCTGGGAGCTGCAGAACGCCTTCGCCGACTTCTGGAACCGGCACAAGGGGTCACGCCGCCCGAGGCTGCTCGACAGCGGGACCGTGGACTGGAAGACCTCCATCCGGGCGGCGCGCAACGAGCCCAGCCGGGTGGTCTACCCGGTGCGCGCCCTCTACCTGGACGCCATGGACCGGGCGGTGCACAGCATCTGGATCACCCAGGGCTACTTCATCCCGGACCGGGAGATCCTGCACGGGCTGCTCACCGCCGCCACCCGCGGGGTGGACGTGCGGGTGGTCCTGCCGGAGGCCTCCAACCACGTCCTGGCCGACGTCGTGGCCCAGTCCTACTACGAGACCCTGCTCGAGGGCGGCGTGCGGATCTTCCTCTACCAGGACGTCATGGTCCACGCGAAGACCATGACCGTGGACGGCCGGTGGGCGACCATCGGCACCGCCAACATCGATCGGCTCTCCATGCAGGGCAACTACGAGATCAACCTCGAGATCGTCGACGAGGACCAGGCCGCCTACATGGAGGACATCTTCCGCGCCGATCTCGAGCGGTGCGAGGAGCTCACCCTCGAGGCGTGGGGTCAGCGGGGCGTGGGACCGCGGGTCGTCGAGCGGGTGCTGCAGCCGTTGCAGGTGCTGCTCTAGCGGCACCGCGCACCCGCTCACCCGCAGTCACGGCGGCCCCGGCGGACGGGCGTGTTGGCACTCGGCTTGACCGAGTGCTAACCCGGTGCCTAGATTCGTCCCTAGCACTCTCGGCACGTCAGTGCCAGCCGCGAGAGCCGACCGACCCCCGCGACGGCGGTGGGTGATCGCGGGGGAGTGACGGCCAGCACAAGACCACCTGGCGGGCTGCACAGGCCCGTCACCTGAACGAGAAGGAAGGTAACCGTGTCGGTTTCCATCAAGCCGCTCGAGGACCGCATCGTCGTCAAGGCCGTCGAGGCCGAGCAGACCACGGCCTCCGGCCTGGTCATCCCGGACACCGCCAAGGAGAAGCCCCAGGAGGGCGAGGTCCTGGCGGTCGGTCCGGGTCGCATCGACGACAACGGCAACCGGGTCCCCATGGACGTCACCGTGGGTGACCGCGTCATCTACAGCAAGTACGGCGGCACCGAGGTGAAGTACTCCGGCGAGGAGTACCTCATCCTCTCGGCGCGCGACGTGCTCGCGATCGTCGGCTGACGACCGCTCCACCTCTCTCGACGCGTCGCCCCGGCCGCCCCTCGGGCGACCGGGGCGACGCGCATCCGGACGCACACCGCATACCTGCAAGAAAGGAGCTCTTTGCCCATGGCGAAGCAGCTGCAGTTCAACGACGACGCCCGCAAGGCGCTGGAGCGGGGCGTCGACGCCCTGGCCAACGCGGTCAAGGTGACGCTGGGCCCCAAGGGCCGCAACGTCGTCCTCGACAAGAAGTGGGGCGCCCCCACCATCACCAACGACGGCGTGACCATCGCCCGCGAGGTGGAGCTGGAGGACCCCTACGAGAACCTCGGCGCCCAGCTCGCCAAGGAGGTCGCGACCAAGACCAACGACATCGCCGGTGACGGCACGACGACCGCCACGGTGCTCGCCCAGGCCATGGTCAAGGAAGGCCTGCGCAACGTCGCCGCGGGTGCCGCCCCCTCCGGTCTCAAGCGGGGCATCGACGCCGCGGTGACCGCCATCAACGACCGCCTCCTGGAGACGGCCCGCGAGCTCGAGGGCCGCGACGAGATCGCCCAGGTCGCCGGGCTGTCGGCGCAGGACCCGCAGATCGGCGAGCTCATCGCCGACGCCTTCGACAAGGTGGGCAAGGACGGGGTCATCACGGTCGAGGAGTCCTCCACCACCGCGATGGAGCTCGAGTTCACCGAGGGTATGCAGTTCGACAAGGGCTACCTCTCGCCGTACTTCGTGACCGACAGCGAGCGGATGGAGGCCGTCCTCGAGGACGCCTACGTCCTGCTGGTGCAGGGCAAGATCTCCAAGGTCGCCGACCTGCTGCCGCTGCTGGAGAAGGTCGTGGGCGAGGGCAAGCCGCTCATGATCATCGCCGAGGACGTCGAGGCCGAGGCGCTCTCGACCCTGGTCGTCAACAAGGTGCGCGGCACCTTCAACGCTGTCGCCGTCAAGGCCCCCGGCTTCGGTGACCGCCGCAAGGCGATGCTGCAGGACATGGCGATCCTCACCGGCGGCCAGGTCGTGGCCGAGGAGGTCGGCCTGTCGCTGGACTCGGTCGGCCTGGAGGTGCTGGGCACCGCGCGCCGCGTCGTCGCGACGAAGGACACCACGACCATCGTGGAGGGGAACGGCGACGCGCAGGCGGTCAGCGACCGCGTCGCGCAGCTGCAGGCCGAGGCCGCGGCGACCGACTCCGACTGGGACCGCGAGAAGCTCCAGGAGCGGATCGCCAAGCTCGCCGGTGGCGTCTGCGTCATCAAGGTCGGCGCCCACACCGAGGTCGAGCTCAAGGAGAAGAAGCACCGCATCGAGGACGCCGTCTCGGCGACCCGCGCGGCCATCGAGGAGGGCATCGTCGCCGGCGGTGGCTCGGCCCTCGTGCACGCCGCCGGTGCGGCGTTGGAGCTCGGGCTGGACGGGGACGAGGCGGTCGGTGCCGCCATCGTGCGCAAGTCCGCCGCGGAGCCGCTGCGCTGGATCGCCGAGAACGCCGGCCTGCAGGGCTACGTCGCCACGACGCGCGTGGCGGAGATGAGCCCCGGTCAGGGTCTCAACGCCGCCACGGGTGAGTACGGCGACCTCTTCTCCGCCGGCGTCATCGACCCGGTCAAGGTCACCCGCTCGGCCCTGCGCAACGCCGCGTCCATCGCCTCCATGGTCCTGACCACGGACACCCTGGTCGTGGACAAGCCGGAGGGCGACGACGACGAGGGCCACGGCCACTCGCACTGAGTCGCGCGCACGGCGGCCGCACCGGCCTCCGCGCGGCACGAGAGACGACCACGCCCCTCCGGGTTCACCCGGAGGGGCGTGGTCGTCGGTGTGCGGGGTGGTCCGCGGCGCAGCCCGGAGGTGCGGGCGGTTCAGCGTCGGTGGGGGCGGGCGGAGTCGACCTGCTCGTAGTAGGCCACGCGCTCCTCCTCGGTCATGCCGCCCCAGACGCCGTAGGGCTCACGGACGGCGAGCGCGTGGGTGCGGCACTGCTCCAGGACGGGGCAGCTCGCGCAGACCTGCTTGGCGCGCTCGTCGCGGCGGCGACGTGCCGGACCGCGCTCCCCCTCGGGGTGGAAGAAGACCTCGGGACTGGTGGTACGACAGGCCCCCTCGAACTGCCACTCCCACAGATCTGCCACCGGTCCAGGCTGATGAACGGCCTCGGCCACGCGTTTCCTCCTCTCGAGGGCGGTGCCCGATCCCGCCAGCCCGCCCCGTCAGGGGCCGAGATCACCAGGGGTCCGGGCGTGACGAGTACCTCGTCGTCCCGTCACTCTACGTCGTGCGCGGCGCACGGCATAGCCGCGGGTGCCGCGCGGTGGGGCGATCGCGGACCCGCCTAGAATGCCGCCATGAGCGCTGGTGACCTCGAGGGCCCCCCCGACCCGTTCGCCCGGCTCGGGCTGACCTACGACGACGTCCTGCTCCTCCCGGGCGAGACCGACATGTCCCCGGACCAGATCGACACGAGCAGCCGTCTCACCAGGGAGATCTCGCTCCGCCTGCCCCTGGTGTCGGCCGCGATGGACACCGTCACCGAGGCGCGGATGGCGATCGCCATGGCCCGCCAGGGCGGGATCGGCATCCTGCACCGCAACCTGTCGGTCGAGGACCAGGCCCTCCAGGTCGACCTGGTCAAGCGCACCCAGACCGGCCGCATCACCAACCCGGTCACCATCGCCCCCGGGGCCACGCTCGAGGACCTGGACCGCATCTGCGGGCAGTACCGCGTCTCCGGGCTCCCGGTCGTCGACGAGCGGGGCATCCTCATGGGCATCTGCACCAACCGGGACCTGCGGTTCACCCCCGTCGCCGAGTGGGACCGCACCCTGGTCAGCGACGTCATGACCCCGATGCCGCTGGTGACCGCACCGGCCGACGTGTCGCGGGAGGAGGCCACCGCGATCCTGCGCGCGCACAAGCGCGAGCGGCTCCCGCTGGTGGACGAGGCGGGCCGGCTGTCGGGCCTCATCACGGTCAAGGACTTCGTCAAGAGCGAGCAGTTCCCGCACGCCTCCAAGGACGGCGACGGCCGGCTGCTGGTGGGGGCCGCCATCGGCTACTTCGGGGACTCCTGGGAGCGGGCCACCACGCTGGTCGAGGCGGGGGTCGACGTCCTCGTCGCCGACACCGCGCACGGTCACGTGCGTCTGCTGCTCGACATGGTCGCCCGGTTGAAGCAGGACCCGGCCACCCGACACGTGCAGGTCGTCGGCGGCAACGTCGCGACCGGGGCGGGCGCCCAGGCCTTCGTCGACGCGGGTGCAGACGCCGTGAAGGTGGGCGTGGGCCCCGGGGCGATCTGCACCACCCGGGTGGTGACCGGCGTGGGGGTGCCGCAGCTGTCCGCGGTGCACGAGGCGGCCCAGGTGTGCGGGCCGGCCGGGGTCCCGGTCATCGCCGACGGGGGCATGAAGTACTCCGGCGACATCCCCAAGGCCCTGGTCGCCGGCGCCGAGGCGGTGATGATGGGTTCCATGCTCGCGGGCTGCGAGGAGAGCCCGGGCGAGCTGATCTTCGTCAACGGCAAGCAGTTCAAGAGCTACCGGGGGATGGGGTCGCTGGCCGCGATGAGCTCACGGGGCAAGACCTCGTTCTCCAAGGACCGCTACTTCCAGGCCGAGGTCACGAGCGACGACCAGCTGGTGCCCGAGGGCGTGGAGGGCAAGGTGGCCTACCGCGGGGCGGCGGGCGCCGTGGTCCACCAGATGGCCGGCGGACTGCGCCAGGCGATGTTCTACGTCGGCGCCCGCACGGTTCCCGAGCTGCGGTCCCGGGGGCGGTTCGTGCGGATCACCCAGGCCAGCCTGCAGGAGTCGCACCCGCACGACATCGAGATGACCGCGCAGGCGCCGAACTACGGCTGAGCAGCAGGCGGGCGCGTGGCGCGGGACGGGAGCACCCGCCCCGGACGGTAGCCTGACGTGGTGAGCGAGATCGAGATCGGACGAGGCAAACGGGGCCGCCGCGCCTACTCCTTCGACGACGTCGCCGTCGTCCCCTCCCGCCGCACCAGGGACCCCGAGGACGTGTCGATCACCTGGCAGATCGACGCCTACCACTTCGACCTCCCGATCCTCGCGGCTCCCATGGACTCGGTCGTGTCGCCGGAGACCGCGATCGCGCTGGGGCGCCTCGGCGGCCTCGGCGTGCTCGACCTGGAGGGGCTCTGGACCCGCTACGACGACCCCTCGGCACGGCTGGCCGAGATCGCCGGGCTCGACGGCGAGGCGGCGACGGCCCGGATGCGCGAGCTGTATGCCGCACCGATCCGCCCCGAGCTCATCACCGCCCGGCTGCGCGAGGTCCGGGAGGCCGGGGTCACCGTCGCCGGTGCCCTGTCGCCGCAGCGCACCCAGCAGTACTGGAAGGCGGTCGTGGACGCCGGTGTCGACCTCTTCGTCATCCGCGGCACGACGGTGTCGGCCGAGCACGTGTCCAGCCAGGCCGAGCCGCTCAACCTCAAGCGGTTCATCTACGAGCTCGACGTCCCGGTCATCGTCGGCGGCGCGGGCACCTACACCGCGGCGCTGCACCTCATGCGCACCGGCGCGGCCGGCGTGCTCGTCGGCTTCGGTGGCGGGTCGACGCACCGGACGCGCACCGCCCTGGGGATCCACGCGCCCTCGGCGACCGCCATCGCCGACGTCGCGGCCGCGCGCCGGGACTACCTCGACGAGTCCGGCGGGCGCTACGTCCACGTCATCTCCGACGGGGGCACCAGCGTGTCCGGCGAGATCGTCAAGGCGGTGGCCTGCGGCGCGGACGCCGTCATGCTCGGGGCGGCGCTGGCGAGGGCGCAGGAGGCACCCGGCGCCGGCTACCACTGGGGCAGCGAGGCGCACCACCCCGAGCTCCCCCGGGGCGAGAAGGTGCACGTCGGGACGGTGGGCACCCTCGAGGAGGTCCTCGTGGGACCGGCCCGCACGGCGGACGGCACGACCAACATGATGGGCGCCCTGCGGCGCGCCATGGCGACGACCGGATATACCGAGCTCAAGGAGTTCCAGCGCGTGGATGTGGTGGTGGCGCCCTATGGCGAACGATGACCAGGGGCCCGGGACCGACGGACGCGCTCGTCCGGCCGGGGTGCCCGAGGTGAGCGTCAGCAAGGACCCGGTGCACGTGCGGCGCCGCCGGCTGGCCGCCGGCGCGCTGCTGGGAGCGGTCCTGCTCGGCGGCTGGGGCATGGCCCAGGTGCTCGGCGGAGACGACTCCTCGGCCGGACAGGGCGAGTCCGTGGCCGGCCCGACGGAGGCCACCGCGCCGCAGCAGGGCGCGGCAGAGGGCGAGGGCTCCGGTGCCGACGACGCGGGCGCGGAGCAGGAGGAGCCCGCCGCGGACGCGGAGAGCTCCGAGGAGTCGTCCGCCGAGGACACCCCTGCCGAGGACACCACCGACCCGGCGGGTGAGGAGGGCGAGGCCGACCAGGTGTGGCAGCGCGAGCCCGCCCCGGCCGAGCACCCGAGCGACACCACGGCGCTGGAGCAGGTGGACTACCTCACCGGCGGGCTCACGCCCAAGTCGGTCATGGCGTCCGGGCACGGCCTGATGATCGCCAACAACATGATGTACTCGCACACCTCGACCGTCTTCGACAGCACCACCCGGGAGCAGGTCGAGGTGCTGGAGGACGGCGTCGACCTCGCGGCCTTCGGGATCGAGGGGCACCCCGGGGTGTCCCAGGGCTCCCCGGTCGAGGCGGTGTGGACCGAGGACGGCCGCTACGCCTACGTCTCCCAGTACACGATGTACGGGCAGAACTTCGGCGTCGAGGGCTTCGACGCGTGCACCAGGGACAGCGGCGTCGGCCCCTCCTTCGTCTACCGCTTCGACGCCCAGGAGATGGCGTGGGACCAGGTCTTCCAGGTGGGGGCGGTCCCGAAGTACCTCGCGCTCAGCCCGGACCAGCGCACCCTGCTCGTCAGCAACTGGTGCGACGCCACGCTGAGCGTCGTCGACACCGAGAAGGGCGAGGAGACCGGGACCGTCGAGCTGGCGGCCGCGCCGCGCGGGCTGGCGATCATGCCGGACAACCGCACGGTCTACGCCGTGGCGATGTATGCCGACGAGCTCTACAAGGTGGACCTGGCCGAGGGCACCGCGGAGGTGGTCATGCAGACGCCGTCCCGGCCGCGCCACCTCAACCTCGCCGACGAGGGGCGGACCCTCTACCTCACCACGAGCGGCGGCAACGCCATCCTCAAGATGGACACCGCCACCGACGAGGTGGTCGACGAGGCCGCGCCGGGGGCGGAGCCGCGCAGCGTGGCCCTGAGCCCGGACGAGAAGGCGCTCTACGTCGTCAACTACGACGAGGCGAGCGTGTCCAAGATCCGGACCTCGGACATGGAGGTCATCGACACCGTCGGCGTGGACGCCAACCCGATCGGCATCGACTACGACCCGGTCACCCACACCGTCTGGGTGGCCTGCTACGGCGGGTCGATCTACGTCTTCGACGACCAGGACAGCCTGCTCTGACACCCAGGAGCACCACCTACCCTGGTGGGGTGATCCGCACCGCCCTCAGACCAGCCTGGCTGGCGCTGCTCGCGCTGCTCGTGGTGGTCGTGGTGACCTTCTACCAGCTCGGTATGTGGCAGCTCGGCGTGAGCTCGAGCGCCGCCTCGCGGGAGTTCGCGGCCGAGCAGGCGGCCCGGCCAACGGTGCCGCTCGCGGAGGCGCTGAGCCCCCAGACCACGTTCCCCGACGACGGCGCGGGACGCTCGGTCCTGGTGACCGGCAGCTACCTGCCCGAGCAGCAGTTCCTCGTGCCGCGGCGGCTGCTGGAGGGCGAGGAGGGCTACTGGGTGGTGACGCCCGTCGAGGTCGAGGACACCGGGGCGCTGCTGCCGGTGGTGCGCGGCTTCGTCACCGACCCGCAGCAGGCGGACCTGCCCGCCCGGACCCCCGTCGAGGTGACCGGCACCCTGGCTCCCGGCGAGGCCCCGGGGCCGAGCGGCCTGCCGGAGGGCCAGCGGGGCTCGATCGACACTGCCGAGCTCGTCAACGACTGGGACGCCCCGATCTACGACGCCTTCGTGTTCCTCGTTTCGGAGCAGCCGGCCCTCACCGGCGCGGCCGTCGAGCCGGTCCCCCCGCCGACCTTCGGCGAGTCCGGGGTCCTCTGGCGCAACGTCGGCTACGGCCTGCAGTGGTTCGTCTTCGCCGGCTTCGCGGTCTACATGTACCTCCGCTTCCTGCTCGACGCGTCCCGGCGGCAGCCGGCCCCGCCGGAGGCCGCACCCGCACCCACGACCCCCGCCCCGCCCGTGAAGGAGCTCCGTCCATGACCCCCCGCGCCAAGCTGCTGTTCTTCCGCGTGATGGCCTTCGTCGTCGGCGTGGGACTGCTCCTGCTGGTCGCGCACATGGTGCTGCGCTACGGCTTCGGCAACCACGCCCTGGCCTGGTGGCCCTCCCCGCACGGGTGGGTCTACATGGTCTACCTCGTGGCGACCGCGCTGCTGGGGTTCCAGCTGCGCTGGGGCCTGGGCCGGATGGTGGGGGTGATGCTGGCCGGCTGCGTGCCCTTCCTGTCCTTCTGGGTGGAGCACCGCGTGGCCCGGCAGGCCCTGGCCCAGATCGAGGGCGACGAGGCCTCCGGGACCGCCGCCGGTAGGGTGACGGCGTGACTCCGGCCCCCCCTCTGGACGCCCGCCCGGTCCTCGTCGTCGACTTCGGCGCGCAGTACGCCCAGCTCATCGCCCGACGGGTGCGTGAGGCCGACTGCTACAGCGAGATCGTGCCGCACACCATGCCGGCCGAGCAGATGCTCGCCCGGGACCCAGCCGCCATCATCCTCTCCGGCGGGCCCGCCTCGGTGTATGCCGAGGGCGCCCCCGCCCTGGAGACCGCGGTGGTGACGGCTGGGGTGCCCGTGCTGGGCATCTGCTACGGATTCCAGGCCATGGCCCAGGCCCTGGGCGGCACGGTGGAGCGCACCGGGCGCCGCGAGTACGGCCAGAGCGACGCCACCGTCGCCGGGCCCCCGAGCACGCTCTTCGCCGACCAGCCCGACCAGCAGGTGGTCTGGATGTCGCACGGCGACGCCGTCACGGCGGCCCCCCAGGGGTGCGCGGTCACGGCCCGGACCGCGGGGGCGCCGGTGGCGGCCTTCGAGGACGACGAGCGCCGGCTCTACGGCGTCCAGTGGCACCCCGAGGTGCTGCACTCCACCTACGGGCAGCAGGTGCTGCGCAACTTCCTCACCCGGGGCGCCGGGATCACGCCCGCCTGGACCAGCGGGAACGTCGCCGACCAGCTCGTCGAGCAGGTGCGGGAGCAGATCGGGTCCGACCGCGTCATCTGCGGGCTGTCCGGCGGTGTCGACTCCTCGGTCGCCGCCGCCTTGGTCCAGCGGGCCGTCGGTGACCAGCTGACGTGCGTCTTCGTCGACCACGGGCTGCTGCGCGAGGGGGAGGCCGAGCAGGTCGAGACCGACTTCGTGGCGGCGACCGGCGTGGACCTCGTCGTCGTCGACGCCCGGCAGCGCTTCCTCGACGCCCTGGCGGGGGTGACCGACCCGGAGGCCAAGCGCAAGGTCATCGGCCGGGAGTTCATCCGGGTGTTCGAGCAGGCCGCCCGCGACGTGGTCCGGGCCCACCAGGGCGGCTCCGGCGACGCGGACGGCGACGCGGGCGACACCGGGGGGGAGCATCCCGTGCGCTGGCTCGTGCAGGGCACGCTCTACCCCGACGTCGTCGAGTCCGGCGGCGGCACGGGCGCCGCCAACATCAAGAGCCACCACAACGTCGGCGGCCTGCCGGAGGACCTGCAGTTCTCGCTCGTGGAGCCGCTGCGCACGCTCTTCAAGGACGAGGTGCGCCAGGTCGGCCTGGAGCTGGGGGTGCCCGAGGGCATCGTCTGGCGGCAGCCGTTCCCCGGGCCGGGTCTCGGGATCCGCATCATCGGCGAGGTGACCGCTGACCGGCTCTCGATCCTGCGTCGGGCCGACGCCATCGCCCGGGAGGAGCTCACCGCCGCCGGCCTGGACCGGGAGATCTGGCAGTGCCCCGTGGTCCTGCTCGCGGACGTGCGCTCCGTCGGCGTCCAGGGCGACGGCCGCACCTACGGCCACCCCGTGGTGCTGCGTCCCGTGTCCTCCGAGGACGCCATGACGGCGGACTGGACCCGGCTGCCCTACGACGTGCTCGCCCGCATCTCCTCGCGGGTCACCAACGAGGTGGAGGAGATCAACCGGGTCACCCTGGACGTCACGAGCAAGCCCCCGGGGACGATCGAGTGGGAGTGAGGACCAGCCTGGCCCTGGCGGCAGGCAAGGGGACCCGCGCCCTGTCCCGGCTCCGGGGCGGGGGGTCGGCGCTGCCGGGACTCGTGACCGAGCGTCTCGACCCGGCCGTGCTGCGGCATACCCTCGGCGCGCTGCCGCAGGGAGTGGTCGTGGTGAGCGGCACCAACGGCAAGACGACGACCACCAAGATGCTCGTGGCCCTGCTGCGCGCGCACGACCTGCGGGTCTTCACCAACCCCACCGGCTCCAACTTCACCCGGGGGGTCATCTCCTCCCTCCTGGGCGAGGTGGGGCTCTCGGGCCGCCTGGACGCCGACGTGGCGGTGGTGGAGCTGGACGAGGCGCACGCGCTGCACTTCAGCGCGCAGGTGCCGCCGACCCACTCCCTGCTGCTCAACGTCGCGCGGGACCAGCTGGACAGGTTCGCCGAGATCGACCACACCGCGCGGCTGCTGACCACGCTGGCCGAGCAGACGACCGACGGGGTCGTCCTCAACGCCGACGACTCCTTCGTCTCCCGGATCCGCGGGCACGTCGGCGACGGGGTGCAGGTGCGGTGGTTCGGGGTCGACCCCAGCATCGCGGACCGGCTGCCCGAGCTGCAGGAGGCCGACGTCCGCTTCGAGGACGCGGAGCCGGCCCGGGAGCCGGGTCCCGGGGACGCGCTGCTGCTGCCCGAGGAGGACGGTCAGGCCTTCACCGTCCGGTTCGTGGGCGACCCGGAGGAGGCCGTCGGTCCGCTGACCCTGCGCCAGCGGGGTCTCGCCGCCATGATCAACGCCACCGCCGCCACGGCCACCGCCCGCCACCTGCTCGGTCCGTCCTTCTCGGCACCGACGGCCGCCCGCGCCCTGGCGGCCGTCGCCCCGCCGTTCGGCCGGGGCGAGGTCATCGACGTCGACGGCGCCCCCCTGGAGCTGGTCCTGGTGAAGAACCCGGCCGGGTTCACCGTGGCGCTCGGCACCTACGGCACCGAGCCGGTCGCCACGATGGTCGCGATCAACGACAACTACGCCGACGGGCGCGACGTGTCCTGGCTCTACGACGTGTCCTTCGACTCCCTCCGCGAGCGCGGGGTGGCGCTGACGTCCGGGGTCCGGGCGTGGGACATGGCGCTGCGCCTGCGCTACGACGGCGTCGAGGTGGGCCACGTCGAGCAGGACCTCGACCTGGCCCTGGACCGGTTCCTCGAGGACCACCGGGGCCGGCCGACGCGCATCTTCTGCACCTACACCGCCATGATGCACCTGCGGCGCCGGCTGGCCGACCGCTTCGCCCTGGCGCGCTTCGGAGAGGACCCCGACGCATGAGCGAGGACCGGGGAGTGGCGCAGGCCCTGCCGGACGACGTCGCCGCCCTGGCCGACGTCCCCGCCGACAAGGGCGAGGTGCACGTCGTCCACCTCTACCCGCGCGAGATGAGCATCTACGGCGACCTCGGCAACACCCGGTGCCTCGCCGCCCGCCTGCGCTGGCACGGCTACCGCCCGGTGGTGCACGACCACCACCCCGGGGCGCCGTGGCCCGAGCGCGCCGACATCATCCTCGGGGGCGGCGGGCAGGACAGCGGTCAGGTCCGGGTCACCGAGGACCTGGCGCGCCACGCGGACCGCCTGCGCGAGCTCGCCCTGGACGGCCTGCCCATGCTCATGATCTGCGGGATGTACCAGCTCTTCGGCGAGGCCTTCATCACCGTGGAGGGTCAGCGGCTGCCGGGCCTGGGCATCCTCGACGTCACCACCCGGGGCAACGCCACCCGGATGATCGGTCCGGTGGTGCTCGACACCGACTTCGGCTCGGTCGTGGGCTACGAGAACCACTCCGGGTCCACGGTGCTGGGGGAGGGGCAGCAGCCGTTCGGACGGGTCCGGCACGGCCGCGGCAACAACGGCTCCGACGGGCACGAGGGAGCCCGGACGGGCAACGTCGTCGGGTCCTACCTGCACGGCCCGGTCCTGCCGGCGAACCCGGCCCTGGCGGACGGGCTGCTGGAGGTCGCCGCCCGGCGGGCCACCGGCGGATGGGCCCCGGCGGAGGTCGACGACACCGTGGCCGACCGAGCCCACCAGGCTCAGGTGCGCAGGCTGCTCGGCTCCTGAGCGGCGAGTCCGCTGCCGTTCATGCGGGCGGGGGAGAACCACCACGCGGCCCCGGCGGCCAGGCCGAAGGGCACGATGACCACGTGGGCGTAGATGGCGTAGAGGAGGGCGGTCGCGGACGCGGCGCCGGGGTCGCCACCGAGCAGCACGAGCAGCCCTGCCGTCCCGACCTCGGTGACGCCGAGGCCCCCCGGTGTGACGGCCACCACGGTGAGGAACTGGCGGAAGGTGTAGGCGCAGACCAGCTCGGCCAGCGGCAGGTCCAGACCGACCACGCGGGCGGCATACCAGTAGAGCCCGAAGAGCAGCACGAACTGGCCGGTCATCCCCAGGGTCATGGTCACGCCGCTGGTGCGCACCACGTCGGCGACCCGCCGGCGCTGGTCGGTCAGCAGCAGGTCCAGCGGAGGGCGGCCCGGGCGCGCGGGCAGGAGCCGGGCCAGCAGCGGACGGCCGAGGGAGGCCAGGGCGTCCGCCACCCGGTCCGAGAGGACGACCAGGCTCGCGAGCAGCACCAGGGCGGTGCCCGCGGCGACCGCCACCCAGCCACCGCGGACCACCACCTCCGGGGCGGCGATGGGCCCTGCGACGAGGACCAGGCACCCGATGACCGGGAGCGCGACCCGCGCGAGGATGTTCCAGAGGCCCACCACGGCGACGCTGGAGGAGAGGGCCCGCCGGGCGAACCCCCAGGAGCGGAGCATGAGGACCATGAGCCCCACCCCGAGCGCACCGCCGAGCGGCAGCAGGTTGGCGGCGGTCGCGGACACGGCGTTGACCTTGAGCGCCTGCAGGTGGCCCAGGCCGGGCAACGACCCCATGAGCACCCAGGTGTAGCTGAACAGGCCCCCCAGGAGCAGCGCGGCCATGACGACCGCGGTGCCCGGGCGGATGCGGCCGAGCTGGGCGCCGATCTGCGCCCACGAGGTGTCGAGGAAGTACGGCAGCCCGACCGCGATGAGCAGCACGGCCACCGTGGTGCCGAGCACCGAGGCGACCGCGTCCCTCCAGGTCAGTCGACGCAGCGCGGGTTCACGGTCCGCCACACTCACGTCTGTCCCCGGGTCATGCCCTTCATGCTGGCAGACTCCCGGTCCGGCGCCGGGTGCGACACGGCACGGGCTCCCCGTGCCGACAGCAGCCACCACAGGCCGGCGGCCGGCAGCACGAGCGGGATGAAGAGATAGCCCTGACCGTAGTGGCTCCACACCGTCTGGTCCGGGAACATCGAGGGGGCGAGGTAGCTCCAGGTCCCGACCGCGAGGACCCCGGCCAGCTCGACGCTGAGCGCCACCAGGCTCACCCACCACGCGGCGCGCCCGCGCAGGGACAGGGAGACCAGCGCCACGACGTAGACGACCGCGGCGACCGCGGACAGCGAGTACGCGAGGGGCGCCTGGTCGAACCGGGTGGAGATCTGCGCCGCCGAGCGGGAGACGGTCCCGATGACGAAGACGAGGTAGAGCGCGAGGATGACGCGGCCCGGGCCGTGCCGGCGGTCTCCCGAGTCGGCCGTGACGCGGCTCATGCGACCATCCCGACGCCGTACCAGATCTGCGCGCTGCGCGCGGCCATCACGGCGACGGTGAAGGCGGCGACCGCCAGCACGAAGGTGCTCCACCGGGTGGGCTCCTGCTGGGCCCACACCAGGGCGAGGGCGGGGAGCATGAGGATGGTCACCAGGTAGGCCCAGAGCTCCCAGCCCGGCCCGACCGGGTCCGCCCCGCCCAGCTGGCGCCCGAGGTAGCTCGCGCAGTAGGCGACCACCCCGGCCTGCAGCAGCAGGGTCAGCCCGACGGTCACCCGCCCGGGGGACCTGCCGTTCAGCCCGGCGAGGAGGCAGACGAGCGCGATGGCCAGGCCTCCCACCAGCACGGCGAGGGTCGGGGGGTCGAGGTATGCCGAGGAGCCGGTCGTCACGGCAGGCACCGGCGGCACGGTCGACGGGAGGTCACGCCACCAGGGTAGGGCTCGCGGTTGTGGACGACCTGGGTGGGCACGTCAGGGCGGCTGCCTAGGATGGGTGACGATGAGCGGCCTCTTCGACCACCTCCCCTTCGACGACCCGGTCCCCTCGATGAGCGCGGCCGCGGCCAGCGGGCACGCGGACCCGCACCGGGACGACGGGTCCGTGGACGACCGTGGGGTGCCCGCCTGGGCCGTGTCCGGCGACGCGCCGGCGACCGGGAGGGGAGCGGGTCGCGGCCCCTCCGGACCCACCGTCGAGGAGCTGCTCGCCGGGCTCAACGGGCCCCAGGCGGAGGCGGTGCGCCACGAGGGCAGCCCGCTGCTCATCGTGGCCGGTGCGGGGTCGGGCAAGACCCGGGTGCTCACCCACCGGATCGCCTACCTGCTGGGCGAGCGGCACGTCCACCCCGGACAGATCCTGGCGATCACCTTCACCAACAAGGCGGCGGCCGAGATGCGCGAGCGCGTCGAGGCGCTCGTCGGTCCCCGGGCCAAGGCGATGTGGGTCTCGACCTTCCACTCCGCGTGCGTGCGCATCCTGCGCCGCGAGGCCCAGACCGCCGGGCTGCGCAGCTCGTTCTCCATCTACGACGCGGCCGACAGCCAGCGCCTCATGGGCATGGTCATCCGTGACCTCGACCTGGACCCGAAGCGCTACCCGGCCCGGGCCTTCCTGGCCAAGGTCTCGAACGCCAAGAACGAGCTCATCGACGAGGAGGCCTTCGCCGCCACCGTCGGCGCCAACAGCTACGAGGCCAAGGTGGCCGAGGCCTACGCGATGTACCAGCGGCGGCTCCGTGCGGCCAACGCCCTGGACTTCGACGACATCATCTCCACCACGGTCCACCTGCTGCGCGCCTTCCCGGCCGTGCGCGAGCACTACCGGAGACGCTTCCGGCACGTCATGGTCGACGAGTACCAGGACACCAACCACGCCCAGTACGCCCTGGTCCGCGAGCTCGTCGGGTTCGCCGGGGACATCGTCGACGGGGGCAGCCGGGAGCTGCCGCCGGCCGAGCTGTGCGTCGTCGGTGACGCCGACCAGTCGATCTACGCCTTCCGGGGCGCGACCATCCGCAACATCGTCGAGTTCGAGCAGGACTACCCGCAGGCCCGCACCATCCTGCTCGAGCAGAACTACCGCTCCACCAGCACCATCCTCACCGCGGCCAACGCCGTCATCGCCCGCAACCCGCGGCGCCGCGACAAGCGCCTGTGGACCGACCAGGGGGAGGGCCACCGGATCGTCGGCTACGTCGCCGACAGCGAGCACGACGAGGCCTCCTTCGTGGCCCGTCGCATCGACGAGCTCGCCGACGAGCGCGGCGTCCGACCTGGTGACGTCGCGGTGTTCTACCGCACCAACGCCCAGTCCCGGGCCCTGGAGGAGGTCCTGGTCCGCACCGGGCTGCCCTACAAGGTCGTCGGGGGCACCCGCTTCTACGAGCGCCGGGAGGTCAAGGACGCCCTGGCCTACCTGCGGGTCATCGCCAACCCCGCCGACGACGTCAACCTCAGGCGCATCCTCAACACGCCCAAGCGGGGCATCGGGGACCGGGCGGTGGCCGCCGTCACGGCGCTGGCCGAGCGGGAGCGCATCCCCTTCGTCGCCGCCCTGGGCCGGGCCGGTGACGCGCCGGGCATCGCCTCGCGCTCGGTCGCCGCGATCTCCGGCTTCACGGCGCTGCTCGAGGAGCTCGGTGACCTCGCCGCCGAGGAAGGGTCGGGGATCGGCGCGCTGCTGGAGGCGATCCTGGACCGCACCGGCTACCTCGCCGAGCTCCGCGCCAGCCACGACCCCCAGGACGAGACGCGGGTGGAGAACCTCACCGAGCTCGTCACCGTCGCCCGCGAGTTCGACGACAACTACCCGGAGGGTGGGCTGGTCGACTTCCTCGAGCAGGTCTCGTTGGTCGCGGACGCCGACGAGATCCCCGAGGGCGAGGCGGGACGCGGGGAGGACCAGGGCGTCGTCACGCTGATGACGCTGCACACCGCCAAGGGCCTGGAGTTCCCGGTCGTCTTCCTCACCGGTCTCGAGGACGGCACGTTCCCCCACCAGCGCAGCCTCGACGACCCCGACGAGCTCGAGGAGGAGCGACGGCTGGCCTACGTCGGGATCACCCGGGCGCGGGAGCAGCTGCACCTGTCCCGGGCCGGCAGCCGGGCGGCCTTCGGGGCGCCCCAGTGGTTCCCCGCCTCCCGCTTCCTCGACGAGATCCCCGAGGACCTCGTCACGTGGGAGCGCACCGACGCCGACCGGATGAGCATGGGCGGTCGCCGGTCGGCCGCCGAGGGGATGGGCCTGAGCTGGTCTGGCGGGTATGCCGGGGGCCGCGGAGGGCAGTCCGGCGGACGTCCGGCGTCCGTGCGCCTCGACCCGCGGGGCAGCGTGCCGAGGCGCGACCGCACCCCGGAGCAGGAGACCGAGCTGGCCGGGCTGGCCGCCGGCGACAAGGTCAGCCACGACAGCTTCGGCATGGGCACGGTGGTGCTCGTCGAGGGCACCGGCAAGCACGCGATGGCGCACGTGGACTTCGGCGAGGCCGGCCTCAAGCGGCTGCTGGTGCGCGTGGCTCCGCTGGTCAAGCTCTGAGACGCCCTGCGATAGTCTGCCTCGCAGTGCCGCCGACGGCGCCTTCTGCGTGCGGTCGTGCGGTGACCACCGGCAGGTCGGAGCTCCTCCGGCCCTCATCGACAGACGGGAACCGCAACTGTGGATCTGTTCGAGTACCAGGCACGTGACCTCTTCGAGAAGCACGGGGTACCCGTGCTCGCGGCCGAGGTCGTCACCGACGCGGCCGACGCCGGTCCGGCGGCCGAGCGCGTCGGCGCCGACAGCGGCGGGGTCGTGGTCGTCAAGGCCCAGGTGAAGGTCGGGGGGCGCGGCAAGGCCGGTGGCGTCAAGCTCGCCAAGAGCCCGCAGGAGGCCGTGGAGGCCGCCGAGCAGATCCTCGGCATGGACATCAAGGGCCACACCGTCGGTGCCGTGATGATCGCCCAGGGGGCCAGGATCGCCGAGGAGTACTACTTCTCCCTCCTCCTGGACCGCACCAACCGCTCGCTGCTCGCCATGTGCAGCAAGGAGGGCGGGGTCGACATCGAGACCCTCGCCGAGGAACGGCCGGAGGCCCTGGCCCGGGTGGCCGTCGACGCCCGGACCGGCATCGACGACGCCACCGCCCGCCACATCCTCGAGCAGGCCGGCTTCGACACCGCCGACGTGGACGCCATCGCGCCCGCCCTCGTCCGCCTGTGGGACGTCTACCAGGGCGAGGACGCGACCCTCGTCGAGGTCAACCCGATGGTGAAGACCGAGGACGGCCAGGTGCTGGCCCTCGACGGCAAGGTCACCCTGGACGACAACGCCGACTTCCGGCACGAGGACCACGCAGCGCTCGCCGACACCGCGGCCGCCGACCCGCTGGAGGCCAAGGCCAAGGAGATGGGCCTCAACTACGTCAAGCTGGACGGCAACGTGGGCATCATCGGCAACGGCGCCGGGCTGGTCATGTCGACCCTCGACGTGGTGGCCTACGCCGGCGAGGAGCACACCGGCGGGCGGGCCAAGCCGGCCAACTTCCTCGACATCGGTGGAGGTGCCTCGGCCGAGGTCATGTCCAACGGTCTCGACGTCATCCTGAACGACGACCAGGTGAGGTCGGTCTTCGTCAACGTCTTCGGCGGGATCACCGCCTGCGACGCGGTCGCCACCGGCATCGTCTCGGCGCTGGAGATCCTCGGGGACGAGGCCACCAAGCCTCTCGTCGTCCGGCTCGACGGCAACAACGTCGAGGAGGGGCGCGCCATCCTCGCCCGGGCCGACCACCCGCTGGTGACCATCGAGGACACCATGGACGGCGCCGCCCGGCGGGCCGCCGAGCTGGCCGCGAACTGACCCTGACGACACGACATACCGAAGGAATCTAGAGACCACCATGGCGATCTTCCTCACCCACGACTCCCACGTCATCGTCCAGGGCATGACCGGCTCGGAGGGCATGAAGCACACCCAGCGCATGCTGCGCTCGGGCACCCAGGTCGTCGGCGGCGTCAACCCGCGCAAGGCCGGGCAGACCGTCGACTTCGAGGACGGCGTGCAGGTGCCGGTCTTCGGCTCCGTCGCCGAGGCGATGGAGGCCACCGGCGCCGACGTGTCCGTCCTCTTCGTGCCGCCGGCCTTCACCAAGGCGGCGGTCGTCGAGGCGGTGGACGCGGGCATGCCGCTGGCCGTCGTCATCACCGAGGGCGTGCCCGTGCAGGACACGGCGGAGTTCTTCGCCTACGCCCAGGCCAAGGGCACCACGCGCATCATCGGCCCCAACTGCCCCGGGCTCATCAGCCCCGAGCAGTCCAACGCCGGCATCATCCCGGCCGACATCACCGGCCCCGGCCGGATCGGTCTGGTGTCCAAGTCGGGCACGCTGACCTACCAGATGATGTACGAGCTGCGCGAGATCGGCTTCTCCACCGCCGTCGGCATCGGTGGTGACCCCATCATCGGGACCACGCACATCGACTGCCTCCAGGCCTTCCAGGACGACCCGGACACCGACGCCATCGTCATGATCGGGGAGATCGGGGGAGACGCCGAGGAGCGGGCCGCCGACTACATCAAGGAGCACGTCACCAAGCCGGTGGTCGGCTACGTCGCCGGCTTCACGGCGCCGGAGGGCAAGACGATGGGCCACGCCGGTGCCATCGTCAGCGGGTCCTCGGGCACGGCCGCGGCCAAGAAGGAGGCCCTGGAGGCCGCCGGGGTGAGGGTCGGCAAGACCCCGTCCGAGACCGCCGAGCTCATGCGGGAGATCGTCGCGGGTCTGGGCTGAGCCCCGGGCGCCCGCCGGTCCGACCGGACTGCCCCGGTCGGACCGGCGCGCCTCCCGACGCCGCCGCCCGCCGTCCCCGACGATGGTGGGGATGACTGTGGTGGAGCGCACGAGCGGCAGAAGGTCCCCGGAGGCGGCGCGCGAGGGTGTGCCCGGGCGGGGGCCCGTGCTGACCGTCCGCCGGCTCGGTGAACTGCTCGGCGCCGCGACGGCCGGCGTCGTCTGCGTGCTGGTCGGCCTGCTCGTCGTGGTCCTGCCCACGGTCCTGGCCTGGGTCGTCGAGGAGCGCAGCACGGCGACGTTCTGGCAGACGGTCGGCGTGGGGGTCGACGTCTGGGCGCTCGCGCACCGGGCGAGCATCAGCACCCCCGCGGCGGAGGTGGTCCTGGCGCCGCTGCTGCTCACCCTGCTCTTCCTCGGGCTCTGCTCGTATGCCGCGCGCCAGGTCGTCCTGAGCCGGCACCACCTCACCGCGCGGGTCCCGCGGATCGGCGGGTGGCGGACGGCGTGGAGCGCGCTGGGGGGTTCCGACGGCACGGCCTTCGTCATCGGCTACCTCCTCACCGGACTGCTCGTCGCCCACACCGCGAGCTTCGGTCTCGCCCCGGTGCGGCTGCTCACGCTCGTCCCCGGCGCCGTGCTCGTGCCGCTGGTGGCCCTCGGGCTGGTGTGGCTGGGGGAGCACCGTCGGGAGGAGCACCCCACCGTCGGGGCCGGGTTGGCCTTCCTCGAGGCGCGCACGCCGGTCCTGGTGCGACGCGCCCTCCCGCCGGTCGCCGAGGTCCTCGTCGGGCTGGTCACCGTCGCCCTCCTCCTCGTGCTGGGGCTGCTCGTGCTGCGGGGGGAGCGCATCGTCACCCTCTACGGCTCCCTGGACGCCGGGCTGGTCGGCACGTCGCTGCTCACGGTCGGCCAGCTGCTGGCGCTGCCCAACCTCATGGTGTGGGCGCTGGCCTGGATGACCGGGTCGGGGGTCACCGTCGGCACCGTGCACGTGGGCTGGACCGACACCACCGCGGGCGACCTGCCCATGCTGCCGGTGCTCGGCGCGCTGCCCGAGCCGGGAGCCATGCCGCCGGGGATGTGGGCGCTGGCGCTGGTCCCGCTGGTCGCCGGGGGCTGGATCGGCTACCGGGCCGTCGGCTCGGCCTCCCGGTTGGCCTCCTGGTGGACGAAGGCGCAGATCATGCTGGCCTCCTGCGTGGCGGTCGCGGGCGTCGTCCTGGTGCTGTCCTGGTTGGCGACCGGTGGCCTCACCCCAGGTCTGCTGGGAACCGTCGGCGTGGAGCCGTGGCGGGTGTCCGGGATGCTGCTGCTCGAGCTGGCCGCGGGCGGCCTGGTCGTCGTCACCGCGCTGCACCTGAGCCGGCGCCGGCTCCGGAGCCGCCGGTGAGCCCGGCCGGTCACCCGTGAGCGGGCTGCCGCGACCCCGCGTGCTGGCCCTCGTCTCGGGGAGCGGCACCCTCCTGGAGGCGGTGCTCGAGGCGTGCGCCGACCCCGCCTACGCGCTGGACGTGGTGGCCGTGGGCGCCGACCGCGACGGGATCGAGGGGTTGGCGCGGGCGCGCCGGCGCGGTCTGCCGACCTTCGTCGAGCCGGTCACCGCCCACCCGGACCGGGAGGCCTGGGACGTCGCGCTGGCCGGACGGATCGCTGCCCACCACCCCGACCTCGTGCTCAGCGCGGGGTTCATGCGGATCCTGGGCCCGGCCGTGCTGGCCGGGCACCGGGTCGTCAACACCCACCCTGCGCTGCTGCCTTCGTTCCCCGGGGCGCACGCGGTCCGCGACGCCCTCGCCCACGGCGTGCGGGTCAGCGGGTGCACGCTCCACGAGGTCGACGCCGGCGTCGACACCGGTCGGATCCTCGACCAGCGCGCCGTGAGGGTCCTGCCCGGCGACACCGAGGAGAGCCTGCACGAGCGGATCAAGGTGGCCGAGCGGGAGATGCTCGTCGCGGCCCTACCCGGGCTGGCGCGCGTGCACCCGCTCGATGACGCCTAGCGTCGTCCGCTGCGACTCCACCACCCGCAGGCCGAGGGCGGCCAGGTGGGCCGCGGGGCGGCGCCCCAGGTGCTCGCCGGCCAGCGGCACCGTGGCCGCGTCCAGGAGCGCCTGCGGCGCCCGCACCCACCAGCGGTCGGAGGCCACGTGGTCGGCCAGCAGCAGCGACCCGCCGGGTCGCAGCACGCGGACCATCTCCGCCAGCGCGGACCCGAGGTCGGGCACGCAGCACAGGGTGAAGGTGGAGACGACCGTGTCGACCGAGGCCTCGTCGACGGCGAGGGCACCGGCGTCGCCCAGCACGAAGGTCACGGGCAGGCCGAGCGCGGCCGCCCGCCGCCGGGCCTGCGCGAGCATGGGGGCGCTGCGCTCGAGGCACACGAGCTCGACGCCGGCCGGGTAGAACGGCAGGTTGGCCCCGGTCCCCACCCCGACCTCGAGCACCCGCCCGTGGGCGCGGCCCGCCACCCAGGGGCGGCTGGCGGCGAGGAAGCGGCGTTCCACGCCCGCCGACACCTCGTCGTAGCGGTCGGCGAGCCGGTCCCAGTGCCGGGCGTGCCGGGCGTGCCGTGCGTCCACGCACCGAACCTACCCGCCCGGGGGTGCGCCCGCGCGCGGGTAGAGTGGGGCCACACGACTGGCGCGGGTGGGACACCACCGGGGAGTGCACGCGTGGGTATCGCCCGCCTGGGTGCCCGCACCGTCCGTCCGGGCACCACAACCGGCTGCCCGGCCCGCACCAGAGGAGCGATCCGCGTGAGCACCCCGTCCCCTTCCAGCGACACCCTGCCCGACGGGCGCCGGCCGGTCCGCCGCGCCCTCGTCTCGGTCTACGACAAGACCGGTCTCGACGAGCTCGTCACCGGTCTGGCCGAGGCCGGGGTCGCCCTGGTCTCCACGGGCGGGTCGGCCGCCCGGATCGAGGGCCTCGGCCTGCCGGTCACCCGCGTGGAGGAGCTCACCGGCTTCCCCGAGTGCCTCGACGGGCGGGTCAAGACCCTCCACCCGCGGGTGCACGCCGGGCTGCTGGCGGACACGACCAACCCCGAGCACGTGCGGCAGCTGGACGAGCTCGGCGTCGAGGGCTTCGACCTGGTCGTCGGCAACCTCTACCCGTTCGCCGACACGGTGGCCTCCGGGGCCGACGAGGACGCGTGCGTCGAGCAGATCGACATCGGCGGGCCGTCCATGGTCCGGGCCGCGGCCAAGAACCACCGCAGCGTCGCCGTCGTCACCAGCCCCACCGCATACCCGGAGGTGCTGGAGGCGGTCGCCGCCGGCGGGTTCACCCTCGCGCAGCGGCGGCGGCTCGCCGCCGCCGCCTTCGTGCACACCGCGACCTACGACGTGCACGTCGCCTCGTGGATGGGCAACGCGCTCACCGACAGCGACGACGGGACCGGCTTCCCTGCCTGGATCGGGGCGACCTGGGACCGGGCGGCGGTCCTGCGCTACGGCGAGAACCCGCACCAGCGGGCCGCGCTCTACGCCGACGGCCACGCGACCGGGCCCGGCCTGGCGCAGGCCGAGCAGCTGGGCGGCAAGGAGATGTCGTTCAACAACTACGTGGATGCCGACGCCGCCCGGCGGGCCGCGCACGACCACGGCGACCAGCCGACCGTGGCGATCATCAAGCACGCCAACCCCTGCGGGATCGCGGTCGGCACCGACGTCGCCGACGCCCACGCCAAGGCGCACGCCTGCGACCCGGTCTCCGCCTTCGGGGGGATCGTCGCGACCAACCGGCCGGTCACCGAGCAGATGGCCCGGCAGGTCGCCGAGGTCTTCACCGAGGTCGTCGTGGCGCCGGACTTCGAGCCGGCGGCCCTGGAGGTCCTGGGCACGAAGAAGAACCTGCGGCTGCTCCGGGTCGCCTCGCCGCGGTCCGGGGGGACCGAGACCCGGGCGATCTCCGGCGGCCTGCTCGTCCAGGAGGTCGACGCGGTGGACGCCCGGGTGGAGGACGGGGGCGACGACGCCGCGCGCTGGCGCCTGGTGGCCGGCGACCCGGCCGACGAGGCGACCCTCGCCGACCTGCAGTTCGCGTGGCGGGCGGTGCGGGCCACGCGGTCCAACGCCATCCTGCTGGCCGACGCCGGGGCGTCGGTCGGGGTCGGGATGGGTCAGGTCAACCGGGTGGACTCCTGCCAGCTGGCCGTGCGCCGGGCCGGGGACCGGGCCGCCGGGTCGGTCGCCTCCTCCGACGCGTTCTTCCCCTTCGCCGACGGCCTGCAGGTGCTGCTCGACGCGGGGGTCCGGGCGGTGGTCGCACCCGGTGGGTCGATCCGGGACGAGGAGGTCGTCGCCGCGGCCGAGAGCGCGGGGGTGACGATGTACTTCACCGGCACCCGGCACTTTGCCCACTGACACCGCCGCGGAGTCCCCGGCCGGGGGACGGCCCCTGGTGGTGACCCTCCTGCCGCTGCTGGCGGCGGGGGCCTGCGGTGCGGTGCTGCCGGTCCAGTCCCGGGTCAACGGGGTGCTCTCGGAGCAGGTGGGAGCGCTCCCGGCGGCCACGCTGTCCTTCGGCAGCGGGCTGGTCGTGCTCACGCTGCTGCTGGCGCTCGCCCCGTTGCGCCGCCGCGCCGCGGCCGTGTGGGTGGCGGTGCGGTCCGGGGGGCTGCGGCGCTGGCAGGTGGTCGGTGGTGTCGGTGGCGCGCTGCTCGTGGCCAGCCAGACGTATGCCGTGCCGCTGGTCGGGGTGACCGCCTTCCTCGTCGCCGTGATCGGCGGGCAGTCGGTCAGCGCGCTGCTCGTGGACCGCGCCGGTCTCGGCCCGGGGCCCGCGCAGCCGTGGCGGGCCGGACGGGTGGGGGCGGCGGCGCTCGCCGTGGTCGGGGTGGCGGTGGCCGCCACGGCCCGGCCGCAGGAGGGCGGTGCCGCGGACGGCGCGGGCCTGGGGTTCGCCGTGGCGCTCGTGCTGGTCTGCGCGGCCGGCGCGCTCACCTCGGTGCAGCAGGCGCTCAACGGCGTGGTGACCACCGTGAGCAGGGCTCCGGTCGCGACCGCCTGGGTGAACTTCCTCACCGGGACGCTGACCCTGGTGCTCATCGGGCTGGTGGCCTCGCTGGCCGGCGGGTTCCGTCCGAGCGCCGTGCACACCGGGCTGCCCTGGTGGGCGTGGACCGGGGGCGTCATGGGCATCGTCTTCATCGCCCTCGCGGCCTACGCGGTGCAGCACCTCCCGGTCCTCGTCTTCGCCCTCGTGACCATCACGACCCAGCTGCTGGTGGGCGTGCTGATCGATGCCCTCGACCCGGTGGGCCGTGCGGCCCTCGGCCCCCAGCTGCTCCTCGGTGTCGCCCTGGCGCTCACGGCCTCGGTCTGGGCCGCGCTGGCCCGACCGCCGCGACGTCGGCGCGCGTCCTCGCCCGCGGTGGTCGCGCACCGGTAGGCTCCCCGCCATGGCGACTCTCGTGATCACCGTCATCGGCGACGACCGCCCCGGCCTGGTCAACGTGCTGGCCGACGTGGTGGCCGAGCACGGCGGGAGCTGGGAGCGCAGCCAGCTGGCCGAGCTCGCCGGCAAGTTCGCCGGGATCGTCACCGTGGACGTCCCGGACAGCCGGTCCCAGGCCCTGGCCGAGGCCCTGGGGGGTCTCGGGGGCGTGCTGGAGACGACCGTGCACCTCGTGGGCGAGGACGAGGGCGTGGTCGCCACCGCCCCGTCCGGCCCCGAGGGGGACCTGCTGCACCTGGACCTGGTCGGCAACGACCGCCCCGGCATCGTCAAGGAGATCACCGGCATCCTGGCCGGGCACCAGGTGTCCGTGGAGGACCTCCAGACGAAGGTCGTGCCGGCACCCCAGGCCGGGGGTGACCTCTTCGCCGCCAAGGTGCGCCTGCGCGCCCCCGCGGAGATCGACCTGTCGGTCCTGCGGCAGGCCCTGGAGGAGCTGGCCGCCGAGCTCCTCGTGGACATCAGCTTCGACGCCGACGACCAGCCGGAGTGGGAGTGAGCCCCGCCGCCCGCACGTCCCTACACTCGACGCCATGACCGCGACGATCCTCGACGGCAAGGCCGTGCACGCGACGATCCAGGACGAGCTGCGCACCCGGGTCGAGGCCCTGGCCCGGCGGGGAGTCGTGCCCGGGCTGGCCACGGTCCTCGTGGGTGACGACCCGGCCAGCCGCTGGTACGTCGGGGCCAAGCACAAGGACTGCGCCGCCATCGGCGTCACCTCGGTGCGGCGTGAGCTGCCCGCCGGCGCCGGCCTCGCCGACGTGCTCGCCACCGTCGACGAGCTCAACGCCGACCCGGCCGTGACCGCCTTCCTCGTGCAGCAGCCCACGGGTCTGGACGAGTTCGCCATCCTCTCCCGGGTCGACCCGGCCAAGGACGTCGACGGGCTGCACCCGAGGAACCTCGGGGCCCTCGTGCTGGGCGAGCCGGCGCCGCTGCCGTGCACCCCCGTGGGGTGCGTGGAGCTGCTGCGTCGCTACGACGTGCCGATCGCCGGTGCCGAGGTCGTCGTCGTGGGCCGCGGCCTCACCGTCGGCCGGCCCCTGGGCCTCATCCTCACGCGGCGCAGCGAGAACGCGACGGTGACCCTGTGCCACACCGGCACGCGGGACCTCGCCGCCCACACGAGGTCGGCCGACATCGTCATCTCGGCCGCAGGGGTGCCGGACATGATCACCCCGGACATGGTCAAGCCCGGAGCGGCCGTCATGGACGTCGGCGTCGCCCGGCGGGACGGCAAGATCGCCGGCGACGTGCACCCGGACGTCGCCGAGGTGGCCGGCTGGCTGACCCCGAATCCCGGCGGCGTGGGGCCCATGACGCGGGCCATGCTGCTGAGCAACGTCGTGGAGGCCGCGGAACGCACCCTCGACGCGGCGTGATGGGCGGCGCGCCGGGGGAGGAGCAGCGGCGGGAGTCCGGCGCCGCCACGCAGCCGCTGGGCGCCTGGTGGGTCGGGGTCCTCGGTCTCGTGGTCTCCGGCGTGCTGCTGACCTCGTCCAACCTGCGCGCGTACGGCTACGCGCTCGGGGCCACCCTCGGCGTGCTCGCCCTGCTCCGCGCGCTCCTCCCACCCGGTCGGGCCGGCGGTCTGGCGGTCCGCAGCCGGCTCACCGACGTCGTGACGCTGCTCCTGCTGGGCACGGCGACGGTGGCCGTCGCCGCGACCCTGCGCCTGGGCTGAGCCACGACGGCCCGGCCGGCGGGACGCGGGGGACGAGCACGCCCCCCCTCGACGGGCGAGGAGGGGCGGTGGTGGTCCGTGGGGGAGGGCTAGACGAGGCCGAGCTGGGTGACCGCGGCCTTCTCCTCGGACAGCTCGGCCACCGTGGCGTCGATGCGGCCCCGGGAGAAGTCGTCGATGTCCAGACCCTGCACGATCTCGTAGGACCCGTCGCGGGTGGTCACCGGGAAGGAGCTGATGAGCCCCTCCTCGACGCCGTACGAGCCGTCGGAGCGCACGGCCATCGACACCCAGTCGCCCTCCGGCGAGCCGCGCAGCCAGTCCCGGGCGTGGTCGATGGTGGCCGACGCCGCGGAGGCCGCCGAGGAGGAACCCCGGGCCTCGATGATGGCCGCGCCACGCTTGGCGACCGTGGGGATGAAGGTGTCCTCGATCCACTGCTGGTCGCCCACGGCCTCGGCGGCGTTGCGGCCACCGACCTGGGCGTGGAAGAGGTCGGGGTACTGGGTGGCGCTGTGGTTGCCCCAGATCGTCATGTGCGAGACGTCGGTGACGGGGGCGCCGACCTTGGCCGCGAGCTGGGCGATCGCCCGGTTGTGGTCCAGCCGGGTGAGGGCCGAGAAGCGCTCGGTCGGGATGTCGGGGGCGTTGCTCATGGCGATGAGGGCGTTGGTGTTGGCCGGGTTGCCCGTCACCGTGATCCGGACGTCGTCGGCGGCGTGGCTGTTGAGGGCCTTGCCCTGGGCGGTGAAGATGGCGCCGTTGGCCTCGAGCAGGTCGCCGCGCTCCATCCCCTTGGTGCGCGGGCGCGCGCCCACGAGCAGTGCCACGTTGACGCCGTCGAAGACGACGTCGGCGTCGTCACCGGTCTGGACGCCCGTGAGCAGCGGGAAGGCGCAGTCGTCGAGCTCCATGACGACGCCCTCGAGGGCGCCCAGCGCCGGGGTGATCTCCAGCAGCCGCAGCTCGACGGGGGTGTCCGGGCCCAGCAGCTCGCCGGAGGCGATGCGGAAGAGCAGGCTGTAGCCGATCTGACCGGCAGCTCCGGTGACGGCGACCTTGACGGGAGTGTTCACGAGCGGGGACCTTCCTTCGGGTGCAGATGGACTGGCGCCGTGCACGCACGGTGTCGGGCAGCGCCGCGCCGTCGGACGGCTGATGCGAGCGACGCTAGCACCCTGCGCGCGGGCCACCGCGTCCGAGTGGCCGGGCGCAGCGCTCGTGGGCTACGGTGCGCGGGCACGACGGCCGTCGCGTGCGGGGCGCCGGCCCCGCCCGGCCGCAGGAACGGAGTGGACCATGGGACTCATCGACCGGATCAGGGGGGCGTTGCGCGGCCGGCGCCCCGGCGCGTCCGGCGCCGTGGCGGGCCGTGAGGCCGGGCCCGAGCGCCAGCACCCGGCGGCCGCCCCCGGCGACGCGGCACCGGCGGCCGCTCCCGACGACGCCGCCTCCGCGGGCGAGCCGGACGCGGCGGCGGGCTCGGCCGGACGTCACCCCACGGCCACGGTGCAGCCCGGGGACACCCTGGCCGACCTCGCGGCCCGCCACGGTGTCGACGAGGACGGCATCGTCCGCCTCAACGGCATCCCGGACCCGGAGCTGATCTTCGCGGGCCAGGTCTTCCGCCTGCCCCGCGACGGGGACTGACCGAGCGGACGCCGACCGTCGGGGTCACCCCCCCGGTCAGCGGGTGGTCGGTGCGCGTACGCCACACCCCGTCCCCGTCGTGGGCGTAGAGACGGACGACGTCGGCGGTGAAGGTGCAGCTGAACGCCGCGAGGTCGCTGAACGCCCGGTCCATCGCGGGGCCGGGGAGGTCGTGCGCCAGGGTGACGTGCGGGTGGTAGGGGAAGTCGATCCGGCGCTGCACCGGCCCCGACCGCACCGCCTGCTCGAGTCGCTCGCAGCCTGCGACCCCCTTGGCCACCTGGACGAAGACGACGTCCGAGACGGGGCGGAAGGTCCCGGTGCCGCGCAGCAGCACCTCGAAGGGGGCGTGCGAGGCGGCCACCCGGCCCAGGTGGGCGTCGAGGTCGTCGGCCACGCCCGCCGCGACCTCGGTCGGCGGCAGCAGCGTGATGTGGGTGGGGATGTGCGCCGCCCGCTCCTCGCCGTAGCCGATCCGCAGGCGCTGCAGGTGGGCTCCCCACGGCTCCGGGACGGGGACGGCCACGCCGACCACGGCCGGGTCGACCACGGGGTCGGACGAGGGGCCGGTGGTCATCGGCCCACCCTACTCGGCACCGTCCGCCCCCCTCGTGAGGCGTTCAGGCCACCGAGCGGGCGGCCTTGTGCACGACCCGCGAGTAGTGCCCGACCAGCTGGTCCACCAGGGCCGGCCACGAACGCTCCTCCACCCGCCGGCGCCCTGCCGCGCCCAGCCGCCGCCGCAGCTCCTGCTCCTCGGCCCCGGCACCGACCAGCGGCAGGACGGCCTCTCTCAGCGCACCCCGCACGTCGGGGTCGAACAGCGCACCGGTCACCCCGGGCTCGATGAGGTCGACGGGGCCGCCCCGCGCCGGCGCGACGACCGGCAGCCCGGCGGCGGAGGCCTCCTGCAGCGTCTGGCCGAAGGTCTCGCGGGTCCCGGTGTGCACGAAGACGTCGAAGGCGGCGTAGGCGCGCGCGAGCTCGGCTCCCTCACGACGGCCCAGGAAGACCGCCTCGGGCAGCTGGGCCTGCAGGATCTCCCGGCTGGGTCCCTCGCCCACGAGGACGAGCCGGGTGCCCGGCAGCGAGGCGAGCTCGGTCAGCCGGTGCAGCTCCTTCTCCGGGGCGAGCCGGCCGACGTAGCCCAGGACGGTCTCCCCGCGCGGTGCGAGTGTGGCGTGCAGCGCGTCCGCGGCGGGGTCGTGGCGGCGGTCGGGGTGGAACAGGTCGCTGTCGACTCCTCGTCCCCAGAGCGCGACCCGGGGGACGTGGTGGGCGGCCAGGTCGGCCAGCGCGGAGGTGGAGGGGGCCAGGGTGAGGTCGGCCTGCTCGTGGATGCGCCGGATCCAGCGCCAGGTGGCCCGGGCGGTCAGGTCGCCCGCGGGGCCGGCGTGCTGGCGGATGTAGGAGGGCATGTCGGTCTGGTAGATCGCCACCGACGGGATGCCCAGCGCGCGGGCGGCGACGAGGCCGCGGACCCCGAGCACGAACGGCGAGGCGACGTGGACCACGTCGGGCCGGAAGCGGTGCAGGACGGTCTCGAGCTCGTAGGAGGGCAGGCCGACCCGGAACTTGCGCACGGGCAGGCTGGTGACGGTGTGGACCGGGAACCCGGCGTAGTGCTCCGGGGTCATGACCGGGCTCCACGGGCTGGTGCCGGGGGCGATGACCAGCGCCTCGTGCCCCTGCTCGCGCAGGCACTCCAGCACCTTGCAGACGCTCGTGGTGACGCCGTTGAGGGCGGGGAGGAAGGACTCGGTGACGATGGCGACGCGCACGTGGTCCATCCTCGGCGCGTCGGGTATGTCGTCGGCGGACCCTGGGGGTGTGTCGGGTGGCCGACGGGTGACGAGATGGTGCCCGATGCCGTCGCGCAGGGCGCGACGGGGGGAGCGCGCGGTGCCCGGGCGCGTCGTCACGTCAGGTCCTCCCGCCCCATCTGCTGCAGGGTGGCCACCAGCGCGCGGACGTCCTGGCAGCGCTCGCGGGTGGTGACGAGCACGGCGTCGGGGGTGTCGACGACCACGACCCCCTGCACGCCCAGGGTCACCACGGTCCGGCCTCCGCGGGCGGCGACCAGCCCGGTGGAGTCCTGCGCGAGGACCTCGTCGGGGCTGCCCAGCACCCGCACGCCGGGGTGACGGGGATGCTCCTGGAGCAGCGTGGCGAGGGAGGCGAAGTCACCGACGTCGTCCCAGCCCAGGTCCGCCGGGACCACCTCCACGACGCCCGCGCGGGCGGCCGGCTCGGCCACGGCCCGGTCGATGGCCACGGCCGGCAGCGAGCTCCATACCTCCTCCAGCCGTCCCGGGTCCCGGGCGAGCAGCCGCAGGAGGTGCACCATCTCCGGGTGCTCGACGGCCAGCAGGTCCAGGAGGACGCCGGCCCGCACGACGAAGATGCCGGCGTTCCACAGGTGCCGACCGTCCTCGAGGTAGCGCTCGGCGACGCCGCGGTCCGGCTTCTCCACGAAGGAGACGACCTGGTGGACGTCCGGGGCGGCGGGGGAGGACCGTCGCTCACCCACCTCGATGTAACCGAACCCGGTGGCGGGGTAGCGCGGCTGGACGCCCAGCGTGACCAGGGACCCGGACCGGGCGGCGACCACCGCCTGGCGCACGCACTCGCCGAAGGCATCCTCGTCCTCGATGACGTGGTCCGCGGCGAACGAGCCGAGCACCGCGTCCGGGTCGCTGCGCTCGAGCACCGCCGCGGCCCACCCGATCGCCGGCATCGAGTCCCGCGGCGAGGGCTCGAGCAGCAGACGGTCCTCGGGCAGCCCACCCAGCTGCCGGCGCACGGCCGACGCGTGGGCCTGGCCGGTGACGACGAGCACCCGCCCGCCGACGAGCCGACCGACCCGGTCGACCGTCTCCTGCAGCATCGAGCGGCCCGACCCGGTGAGGTCCTGGAGGAACTTCGGGGCGTCGCTGCGCGACAGGGGCCACAGTCGGGTCCCCGATCCCCCGGCCGGGACGACGGCCGTGAGGTCGGCGAGGGCGTCGTCCGCGGTGCCGGCGGCGCGGCGAGAGGTGCTCACCCCTGCCAGTCTAGGGTTGCTCCCATGCCAGCGTCCCTGCCGTCCGCCGGTGCCCCGCGCCGGGTTCTCGGCGCGGCCCAGCGCCTCGGCTACCGCGGGGTGGTGCGGCCGGTGGCGTGGCGGCTGGAGGCCGAGCAGGCCCACCACCTCACCGTCCGCGGCGTGGACGTGCTGGGCCGGAGCCCGCTCACCCGGGGGCTGCTCGCCGCGGGTGGCGCCGCGGTCCCCCGAGGTCCGGGCGTGGAGGTGCTGGGGCTGCGGTTCGCCCACCGGGTCGGTCTGGCCGCCGGGATGGACAAGGACGGTCGCGCCGTGGCGGGCTGGGGGGCCCTCGGCTTCGGGCACGTCGAGCTGGGCACCGTCACCGCCCTGCCGCAACCGGGCAACCCCCGGCCGCGCCTGGTGCGGCTGCCGGTCAGCCGTGCGGTCATCAACCGCATGGGGTTCAACAACGAGGGCGTCGAGGCGCTCGCCGGCCGGCTCCGCGCCGCGCGGCGGGCCGGGTCCGTGCGGCTGCCCGTCGGGGTGAGCATCGGCAAGAGCAAGGTCACGCCGGTGGAGGCGGCGGTGGAGGACTACCTCGTCTCGGTACGGGCGCTCACCGGGCTCGCCGACTACCTGGCGGTCAACGTGTCCTCGCCCAACACCCCGGGCCTGCGCTCGCTGCAGGACGCGGGCCCGCTGGCGGAGCTGCTGACCGCGGTGGTGCGGGCCGCCGACGTGCCGGTGCTCGTCAAGGTCGCGCCCGACCTCACCGCGCCCGCGCTGGAGCAGGCGGTCGCCGTGGCGGTGGACGCCGGGGTGGGCGGGGTCATCGCGACCAACACGACCCTGTCCCGGGAGGGGGTCGCGTCGGTGGACGCGGCCCGGGCTGCGGCCGAGACCGGAGGGCTGTCCGGGGCACCGCTGACGCTGCGGGCGAGGGAGGTCGTCGGCCGGGTGCGGGGGTTGACCGACCTGCCAATCATCGGCGTGGGCGGGGTGTTGACCGGCGCGGACGCCGCCGCGCTGGTCGACGCGGGTGCCGACCTCGTCCAGCTCTACACCGGCCTCGTGTATGCCGGGCCCGGCCTCGTCGCCGACGCCGTGACCGCGACGACCCCGGACGGCGCCCGGTGGGCGTGAGGAGAACCGTTCACGGCGCTCGGTGGGGGTGAGGGGAACCGTTCACGGCGCTCGGTGGGGGTGAGGGGGCGGCCCGGGCGCCGCGCGTATGCTCGTCGGTGACCCCCAGCCCCGTCCGGAGAGAGCCGTTGACCACCGACGCCCGCACCCAGCGCGAGACCGCAGCCCCCGACCCCGGTCCGGGGGAGCGCGGCGGTCCCCGCCCCCTCGCCGAGGTGATGCGACGGATCGAGGCCGTGGTCGAGGGGCGGGCCGAGGAGCTGCTGGCCTGGCGGCGACAGGTGCACGAGCACCCGGAGGTGTGCTGGACCGAGCACCGGACCACCGAGCTCGTCGCGGGCGTGCTGTCCCAGGCCGGGGCGCAGGTGCGCACCCTGCCGGGCACCGGTGCCCTCGTCGACATCGGGCACCCCGAGCCGCGCACCCGCATCGCCCTGCGCGCGGACCTCGACGCCCTGCCCATCGACGAGGTGACCGGCCTGCCCTTCGCCTCCACCACCGCGGGCGTCTGCCACGCCTGCGGTCACGACGTGCACACGGTCGGGCTGGTCGGGGCGGGGCTGGCCCTGCACGAGCTGTCCGAGGAGCTGGTGGCGCGGCAGGCGGCCGTCCGGCTCGTCTTCCAGCCGGCCGAGGAGACGCACCCCGGGGGCGCGCTCAAGGTCATGGAGCAGGGAGGGCTCGAGGGCGTCGACCGGATGCTGGCGGTCCACTGCGACCCCTCCGTCGACGTCGGGCGCATCGGCCTGCGCGTGGGGCCGATCACCGCGGCGTCCGACGAGGTCCGCGTCGTCATCACCGGCCGCGGCGGGCACACCTCCCGGCCCCACCTGACCCAGGACATCACCTACGCGCTGGCCAAGGTCGTCACGGAGGTGCCCGCCGCGCTGACCCGTCGGCTGGACCCCCGGGCGGCCGCGGTCCTCGTCTGGGGTGTCGTGCGTGCGGGGGCCGCGGCCAACGTCATCCCGGCGCGGGGCGAGGCCCTCGGCACGCTGCGCATGCTCGACGCCGAGCTCTGGGACGTCGTCGAGCCGATCTTCACCGAGACCGTCCAGGCGGTGGTGGCGCCCTACGGCGTGACCGCGACCGTCGAGTACACCAAGGGCGTGCCCCCCGTGGACAACGAGAACGCCTCGGTCGTCGCACTCTCCAAGGCCGGCATGATGCTCCTGGGGGCCGGGTCGGTGCAGGCCACCAAGCAGTCCATGGGGGGCGAGGACCTCGGGTGGTACCTCCAGCAGGTGCCCGGGGCGATGGCCCGGCTCGGGACCCGGGCACCGGGCGGCCCGACCTACGAGCTGCACCAGGGGGACCTCGTCGTCGACGAGCGGTCGGTGCTCGTGGGTGCCAAGCTGCTCGCCGGTGCGGTCTTCACGGCGCTGGGGGAGATGCACCCCTGACCGTCCCGCCCGGTCGCGGGCACCCGGCACGGGACGCGTGTGACGCCTGTGACGACCCAGGTCACGAGTTCGTCACGTCTTGCCACGCGCCCGTGAGGCGTGGCACCTACCGGCGAGTCACCAGGGTTACCATCGTCGCGTCATACCCACAGGACAAAGGAGTATCCCGTGCGTCGGGTCCTGAAGCTCGCCACCGCCGGTGCGGCGGCCACCCTCGTCCTTGCCGCGTGCGGCGAGGCCCCCTCCGAAGACGACACCACTGCCGGTGGCGGCGAGAACGCCGAGAGCAGTGAGGACGGCGAGGCCGCCGGCGGCGACGCCGGTGACTTCAAGGCCTGCATGGTCTCCGACTCCGGCGGGTTCGACGACCAGTCGTTCAACCAGTCCGGCAAGGAGGGCCTCGACGCCGCGGCCGACGAGCTGGGCATCGAGCCGGTCGAGGTCGAGTCCCAGGCGGACACCGACTACGCCACCAACGTCTCCAACCTCGTCTCCCAGGGCTGCAACATCACCATCGGTGTCGGCTTCCTGCTCGAGGACGCCATCCAGGCGGCCGCCGAGGAGAACCCCGACACCAACTTCGCGCTCATCGACTCCGCCTTCAGCGACGCCGACTTCAACCCGGTGGAGCTGGACAACGCCAAGCCGATCCTCTTCAACACCGCGGAGGCCAGCTACCTGGCCGGCTACCTCGCCGCCGGCATGAGCGAGTCCGGCACCGTCGCGACCTTCGGCGGCCTGCAGATCCCCTCGGTCTCGGTCTTCATGGACGGCTTCGCCGACGGCGTCGACAAGTTCAACGAGGACAACGGCACCGACGTCAACCTGCTCGGGTGGGACAAGGAGGCCCAGGAGGGCGCCTTCTCCGGTGACTTCGAGAACCAGAGCCAGGGCCAGACCCTCACCGAGCAGTTCATCTCCCAGGGTGCCGACATCGTCATGCCGGTCGCCGGTCCGGTCGGCCTCGGTGCCGCCGCGGCCGCCTCTGAGGCCGACGGCGTGCACATCATCTGGGTGGACTCCGACGGCTACCTCACCGCCTCCGAGTACTCCGACCTCATGCTCACCTCGGTCATGAAGGAGATCGGCGCGGCCGTCGAGACCACCGTCACCGAGGCGGTGGACGGCGGCTTCACCAACGAGCCCTACGTCGGCACGCTGGAGAACGACGGGGTCGGCCTGGCCGAGTACCACGACATGGCCGGCGACGTCGAGGGCATGATGGTCACCGGTCCCGACGGCGAGGAGATGTCGCTCGCCGAGGCGGTCACCATGCTCGAGGAGATGGTCGTCTCCGGCGACCTCACCGTCGAGTCGCCCAACAGCCCGCAGCAGTGACGCGAGGGTCTGCCGGACCGGTCCCACCGACCCGCAGACCCCGCTCCGGTAGCGGCCCGGCCCACCTCGGGCCGGGCCGCTACGCTGTCCTCCGCATCCCCCCGGGCGGCCCCTGATCGCCGCGCCCGGACCGCACCACCCCGTGAGGTATGTATGAAGCAGGTTCTGCGATGAAGCTCGAGCTGCAGGGCATCACCAAGGTCTTCGGCTCGCTGGTCGCCAACGACCACATCGACCTCGTCGTCGAGCCCGGGGAGATCCACGCCCTGCTCGGCGAGAACGGTGCCGGCAAGTCGACGCTGATGAACGTCCTCTACGGCCTCTACGACCCCGACGACGGACAGATCCTGCTCGACGGGGCCCCGGCGACGTTCAAGGGCCCCGGCGACGCGGTGTCCGCCGGCATCGGCATGGTGCACCAGCACTTCATGCTGGTGCCCGTCTTCACCGTCGCCGAGTCGGTGGCCCTGGGCTACGAGCCGACCGGCGCCGGTGGTGTGCTCAGGCTGGAGGAGGCGCGCCGGCGGGTGCGGGAGATCTCCGACCGGTTCGGCTTCCAGGTCGACCCGGACGCCCGGATCGAGGACCTGCCCGTCGGTGTGCAGCAGCGGGTCGAGATCATCAAGGCCCTGTCCCGGGACGCGCAGGTGCTCATCCTGGACGAGCCCACCGCCGTGCTCACCCCGCAGGAGACCGACGAGCTCATCCGCATCATGCGCGAGCTCAAGGAGTCCGGGACCTCGATCGTGTTCATCACCCACAAGCTGCGCGAGGTCCGGGCGATCGCCGACCGGATCACCGTCATCCGGCGCGGCCGGGTCGTGGGGGAGGCCAGCCCGACCTCGACCGAGACCGAGCTCGCCTCGCTCATGGTCGGCCGCTCGGTCAGCCTCACCGTCGAGAAGGAGCCGGCGCAGCCGGGAGAGGCGACCTTCGAGGTCGAGGGCCTGTCCGTCGTGGCCCCCACCGGCACCGTCCTCGTCGACGACATCTCCTTCGACGTCCGGGCGGGCGAGATCCTGTGCGTGGCGGGGGTGCAGGGCAACGGCCAGACCGAGCTCGCGGAGGTCATCCTCGGCATCGAGGAGGCCGACTCCGGGTCGGTCCGCCTCGACGGCAAGGACATCCTCGGCACCGGGGTCAAGGAGCGCCTGCGCTCGGGCATCGGCTTCGTTCCCGAGGACCGGTCGACCGACGGCGTGGTCTCCAGCTTCTCGATCGCCGAGAACCTCGTGCTCGACCTCTACGACACCCCGCCCTTCGCGCGCGGGGTCTCCATGAGCCCGGCCAAGGTCACCGCGAACGCCGAGCAGCGCACCGAGGAGTTCGACGTCCGCTACACCTCGGTCCACGACCCGATCTCGACCCTCAGCGGCGGCAACGCGCAGAAGGTGGTGCTGGCTCGCGAGATGTCCCGCCCGCTGCGCCTGCTCGTCGCGTCCCAGCCCACCCGGGGTCTGGACGTCGGCTCCATCGAGTTCGTGCACGGGCGGGTCGTCGCCGAGCGCGACCGCGGCACGCCCGTCATCATCGTCTCCACCGAGCTGGACGAGGTGCTCGGTCTGGCCGACCGGATCGCGGTGATGTACCGCGGGCGGATCGTCGGCATCGTGGACGCCGTCGGGGAGGACGGCACCCCGGTCAGCCGTGACGTCCTGGGCCTCATGATGGCCGGCGTCCCGCTCGAGGACGCCCAGCAGCAGGCGGCGCAGCACCGGTCCGTGCTCGGTGCCGCCGATCTCGGTGAGGAGCAGGCATGAACGACCAGAACCGGCCCGACGCCGGCGAGGAGCAGTCCGTCGCGGCCCCGCCTCCCGCCGACGCGGGCAGCGAGAACGGCGGACCCACCGTGCGGGAGCAGGAGCGCCCCGGTGTCCTCCAGCAGATGCTCGGCGGCAGCGCCCTCATGTCGGTGCTCGCCGTCGTGCTGGCCCTCTTCATCGGCGGCCTGCTCATCGCCTTCGCCGACGAGGACACGAGGGAGGCGGCGACCTACTTCTTCGCACGGCCTCTCGACACCATCACGGCCGGGCTGAGCGCCATGACCGAGGCATACGTCGCGATGTTCCGCGGCTCGGTCTTCGACTGGCAGGCGGCGACCTTCGCCGGCATGGTCAACCCGCTCACCGAGTCGATGGTCTTCGCCGTCCCGCTCATCCTGGCCGGCCTGGGCATCGCCGTCGGCTTCCGCGCCGGCCTGTTCAACATCGGCGCCCAGGGGCAGATCATCGTCGGCGCCATCGGGGCCGCCTGGCTGGGCTTCGCCTTCGACCTGCCCCCGGTGATCCACCTGCTCGTCGCCATCCTCGGCGGCGCGATCGGCGGCGCCGTCTGGGGTGGTATCCCCGGCGTCCTCAAGGCGAGGTTCGGGGCCAACGAGGTGATCGTCACGATCATGCTCAACTACATCGCCGTCTACCTCATCAGCTACATCCTCAAGCAGCCCGGCTTCAACCCGGGGCGCACGGGCCAGCGCAGCCCGGCCGTCAGCCCCGACGCGACCTACCCGCTGCTCGTGCCGCAGTGGCTGTGGCCGGACAACGGCTTCCGCCTGCACTGGGGCTTCGTGGTCGCGATCCTGGCCACGATCTTCGTCTGGTGGCTCATGGAGCGGTCCACCGTGGGCTTCCAGATCCGTGCGGTCGGCGCCAACCCTGCGGCGGCCAGGACGGCCGGCATGTCGGTCGGTCGGATCACCGTCATCACCATGGTCGTCGCCGGCGCGCTCGCCGGGCTGGCCGCGACCGGACAGGTCCTCGGCACCGAGCGCTCGCTCACGGCGGGGGTGGCCGCCTCCTTCGGCTTCGACGCCATCACCGTCGCCCTGCTCGGTCGGTCCCGGCCGTGGGGCACCTTCTTCGCCGGGCTGCTCTTCGGGGCGCTCAAGGCCGGCGGCTTCCTCATGCAGTCCCTGACCTCGACCCCGATCGACATCGTCCTGGTGGTGCAGTCGCTCATCGTGCTGTTCATCGCCGCGCCCCCGTTGGTCCGGTCCGTCTTCCGGCTGCCCGACCCCGACCGCCGGCGACGGCGCAAGGCCGACACCCGCACGACCCAGGAGGCGACGGCATGAGCACCGCCACCCAGCCGCAGCAGGCCACCCCCTCCGAGGGCGCCGGACCCCAGCGGGCCCGGCCCAAGGTGAGCCTCAAGGCGACGGTCGTCTACGCCCTCGCCGCCCTGGTGACCCTCGTCGCCTGGGTGCTCGACACCCCGGCGGACGCGCGCACCACCTTCCAGTTCGGCACGAGCGGCGACCTCGTGAGCATCCCGAACATCCCGGTCCCGGCGCTGGGCTTCCTCGTGGTGCTGCTCGTGGTCATGCTTGCGGCCACCGGCTTCTCCTTCTGGCGCTGGCGCGAGCGCCGGCCGCTGCCCGCCTGGACGCACGTCGTCGTGGGGGTCGCCTTCGTCCTGGCCTTCCTCACCTTCGTCGGGGCCGGGCGCAGCACCGTCATCCCCATGGTCTCGCTGCTCGCGGGGGCGCTCGCGCTCTCGGTGCCGCTCGTCTTCGGCGCCATGTCGGGGGTCATCTGCGAGCGCTCGGGCATCATCAACATCGCCATCGAGGGCCAGCTGCTGTTCGGGGCGTTCATGGGGGCGGTCGTCGCCTCCGCGGCGGGATCGGCCTACCTCGGGCTCGTCGCGGCACCGCTCGCCGGTGCCCTCGTCGGCGCCGGCCTGGCGTGGTTCTCGGTGTCCTTCCGGGTCAACCAGATCATCGTCGGCGTCGTGCTCAACACCCTCATCATCGGGTTGACCGGCTTCCTGTTCTCGACCGTGCTGTCGGACAACAAGGCCCTGTGGAACAGCCGGATGCCCCTGCCCCGCATCCGGATCCCGCTGCTGGCCGACATCCCCGTCATCGGGCCGGTGCTGTTCAACCAGACGATCCTGGTCTACCTCATGTACGCCCTGATCTTCGGCCTGCAGTTCATGCTCTTCCGCAGCCGCTGGGGCCTGCGCACGAGGGCCGTGGGCGAGCACCCCAAGGCGGCGGACACGGTGGGGATCAAGGTCAACGTCCGTCGGGTCTGGAACACCATCCTCGGCGGGGCCATCGCCGGGCTGGGCGGGGCCTTCTTCACCGTCGGCTCGGGACTCGCCTTCGGGCGGGAGATGTCGGCCGGGCAGGGCTACATCGCGCTGGCCGCCATGATCCTCGGGAAGTGGAACCCCTGGGGGGCGGTCATGGCCGCCCTGCTCTTCGGCTTCTCCAAGAACCTCGGCAACGTGCTGTCCAGCATCGGCAGCGGCGTGCCCTCCGAGCTGCTCCTCATGCTGCCCTACGTCATCACCATCCTGGCCGTCGCCGGCTTCGTCGGGCGGGTCCGTCCGCCGGCTGCCGAGGGCGTGCCCTACACCAAGAGCTGAGCGCGCGGCCCGAGCCAGCCGGGCCGGGCCGGCGCCGACCCCCGAGGAGTCCCCCCATGGCCGAGATCGACTGGCAGCCGCTGCACGACGCCGCGGTGGCGATGACGCGGCGCGCCTACGCGCCCTACTCCGGCTACCCCGTGGGGGTCGCCGGGCTGGTCGACGACGGGCGGGTGGTGGCCGGGTGCAACGTCGAGAACGCCGGCTACGGCGTCACGCTGTGCGCCGAGTGCGGGATGGTCTCCGACCTCGTCGCCGGCGGCGGCGGACGGTTGGTGGCGGTGTGGTGCGTCGACGGCCGGGGCGAGACGATCATGCCCTGCGGGCGCTGCCGCCAGCTGGTGTGGGAGCACGGCGGCGCGGACTGCCTGCTGCAGACCCCCCAGGGCGTGCTGCGCATGGACGAGGTGCTGCCGCAGGCGTTCGGCCCGGAGGACCTGGAGCGCCGCTGAGCCGGCGCCCCGCGAGCCACAGGCGTCACATCCTGCGGGGATGTGTCCCGCGGCCCGGGTTATCTCCCCGGTCGCTGCTCGTTTCCCCGCGCGGTGGTGCCGGTGGGACGGCTGGGACCGGAGAGCCACGCGGCCAGGCCGGTGCCGCGCACCAGCACGGTCGACGTGACGACGGCCACCGCGGGGACGACCCCGAGCTCCAGCTGCAGGCCGAACAGCATGGTCGTGATGACCATGACCATGAGGGGCAGGGGCACCAGGGCGGCCGTCACCGAGGCGGCGAGCGCCGGGACGGCCACGACGAGCGGTATGCCGGGGACCACCTGGTGGACGAGGACCCCGGCGACGGCGCCGACGAAGACCAGCGGGAAGATCGGGCCGCCGAAGAAGCCCCAGGTCATCGAGACCACGAAGGTCAGGACCTTCCCCAGCAGCACCAGCACGAGCAGCCCGGCCGTCACGGCGACGCCACCCTCCAGGACCCCGCTCAGCTGGGCGCGACCGGAGAAGAGGGTGAGGGGGACGGCATACCCCACCGCGGCGACGACCGCGGCGCCGACGAGGGCGCGGACCACCACGTGGGGGACGCGGGCGCTCCACCGCCGCGAGAGCGTCATCGCCAGGACGCACACCGCGCCCAGCGCCGCCCCGGCGACCCCCAGCACGGCGGCCAGGCCGATCCACCACACGCGCAGGTCGGAGTCGCCCAGGTCGTAGACGGAGAGGAAGGGCGTGCCGAGCAGGGGGTAGAGCACCGCGAGCGCCGTGGTGGCCGAGACGATGCCGGGCAGCATCCGGTGCGGTGCCTCGTGCCAGCGGTCGTGGTGGACCTCCCAGGCCATGATCGGTCCGGCGAAGGGGAAGGTGCCCAGGGCGCCGAACACCCCGGAGATGCCCGCGAAGGTGAGGTCCTGCGTGGCCTCCTCACGTCGCTCGTAGCGCCGGCCCACGGCGGTGCCGATCCCGCCGCCGAGCGTGCCGAGCGGAGCCTCCGGCCCCACCGAGCCGCCACCGACGAGGCTGATGAGGCCCAGCAGGCCGTAGCGTGCCCCCCGCCGCAGCGGGACCTCGCCCTCGATCATCTCGGCGATGAAGTCGGGGTCGGGACCGGTCAGCCCCGTGCGGTGCCGCACCCACCCGACCAGCGCTCCGGCGGCCAGGACGACGAGCACCCCCACCAGCGAGCCGGTGAACAGGCCGAGCGGCGTGCCCCCCTCGCCCCAGAGGAGTCGGGTCACCACGTGCTCGACGGCGAGGTAGACCACGCAGGCCGCGCCGGCGAGCAGCCCCACGACGGCGGCACCCCCCATGACCCGCCAGAAGTGCGGGCGCACCCCGTAGCGGGCGGTGGTCATGAGCCTGCGGGAGGGGCGGGGGCGAGCAGACAGGCCCGGGGCAGGCCGGCCTCGAGGGCGAGCCGCCCGGACTCCGGGCTGCGCGCGAGGTAGAGCACCTGGCCGCCGATCTCGGCGACCCGCTCGTGCAGGGTGCTCATCGTGCCCGCGTCGACGACCACGCGGCCCTGCTCCGGCGGCAGGAACGTGTCCTCGCCGAAGGTGCCCGAGCGGTCCTGGCGTGCCACCGTCGAGACGTCCATCGGGCGCTGGCCCAGGGCCTCGGCCAGCACGCGCAGCGTGCCGGCCGCCTGCCCGCGCGGCTCGCCCCCGTCGACGGGGACCGAGAAGCGCACCTGGGGGCCGTCGTCGTGGATCTCCTGGACGACCCAGCGGGCGCTGCGCTCGCGGGTCATCACGGCGTAGGTCAGGGCGGGGCGGTCGTCCAGCCGCGCCTCGGTGGCCACGACGAGCGCCTGCGGGTCGAGCCCCACGGCCATCGTCGACGCGGCCGACATCGTCGCCTCGATGCGCAGGGTCGACACCGTGGCCAGGACGCGGTCGTTGCGCACGGCGACGATGGTGGGGAACATCGGTTGCGGGTCCTGCGTCACACTGCGGGAACGGCGCAGCAGGTCCGTGACCGGTGGCGCGACGAGGGCCATGATGTCTGCGATGAGCACGCGGGCCAGGATGTCACACCGACCCACGGTCGGACAGCGAGAGCGGAGACAGGTATGAAGAAGCCCACCCGGGTGCCGATCTTCGGCATCGTGCTCGTGGTCGTCCTCGTCAACGTCTTCTCGAGCTGGGACGTGCCGGTCGTGCCCATCATCATCGGGCTGGTGATCTTCAGCATGGTCACCGGCCAGGGGCGACGCCCGGGGTCCGTCGGCGGGGGGCGTGCCTCCGACGACCGGCCCGGCGCCACCCCGCAGGACCCCGTGGGAGGCACCTCCGACCTGCCGCGCATCGACGTCCCCCGCTACCCCGACGAGGCCCCGCCCCCGCCCCTGCCCGGGCCGGGTGCCGGCGCGGTGGACGACCACGGCGCCGGCGCATACCCGACCAGCACCTCGACCGACCCGGTCGTGTCCCTGGGACAGCTGCACCTGGGACGGCTCGGCCGGGAGCTGGACACCGCCGCGTGCGCCGGCGCCGGGCCGGACGTGGCGCGCCTGCTCGGCGAGATCGACCAGCTGGTCGAGCGCTCCCTCATGATGCTCTCCGGCGCCCACGGAGGACCGGGCAGCGGGCGCAGGGAGTTCGAGTCCGGGCTGCGGCGCCTGGCGCGCGAGGTGGACGCCGCCCGCGGCGAGGAGCCCGCCGGGAGCCGGGTGGCACGGGTGGTGCAGAGCTCGGGCTCGCTCGCCCGGACCGGCCGCTACGCCTAGCCGCGGCATACGTCACACTGGGCGGATGAGCGAGTCTTTCGATGCGGTCGACATCATCCGGACGAAGCGGGACCGGGGGGAGCTGAGCGGCGAGGAGATCGCCTGGGTCATCGACGCCTACACCCGTGACGCGGTCGCGGACGAGCAGATGTCGGCCCTGGCGATGGCCATCCTGCTCAACGGCATGGACCGCCGGGAGATCAGCGACTGGACGAAGGCCATGATCGCCTCGGGGGAGCGGATGGACTTCTCCTCCCTGTCCCGGCCGACCGCCGACAAGCACTCGACCGGCGGGGTCGGCGACAAGATCACCCTGCCGCTGGCGCCGCTGGTCGCCGCCTGCGGGGTCGCGGTGCCACAGCTCTCCGGCCGCGGGCTCGGCCACACCGGCGGCACCCTGGACAAGCTGGAGGCGATCCCGGGCTGGCGCGCCTCGCTGTCCAACGAGGAGATGCTCGACCAGCTCGAGGACGTCGGCGCGGTCATCTGCGCGGCGGGCTCGGGGCTCGCCCCGGCGGACAAGCGGTTGTACGCCCTGCGCGACGTCACCGGGACGGTGGAGGCGATCCCGCTCATCGCCTCCTCCATCATGAGCAAGAAGATCGCCGAGGGCACCGGGACCCTGGTGCTCGACGTCAAGGTGGGGTCGGGGGCGTTCATGAAGACCGAGGCCGACGCCCGTGAGCTCGCCGAGACCATGGTGGCGCTGGGCCAGGACGCCGGTGTGCACACGGTGGCCCTGCTGACCGACATGTCGACCCCCCTGGGGCTGACCGCCGGCAACGGCGTCGAGGTCGCCGAGTCGGTCGAGGTGCTCGCCGGTGGCGGACCGCAGGACGTGGTCGACCTCACCGTCGCCCTGGCCCGCGAGATGCTGCAGGGAGCCGGCGTCAGCGACGTCGACCCCGCGGACGCGCTCGCCGACGGTCGCGCGATGGACGTGTGGCGGCGGATGATCGCTGCTCAGGGTGGCGACCCCGACGCCCCCATGCCGGAGTCGACGGAGAGCCACGAGGTCGTGGCCGACGCCGACGGGGTGCTCACCCGGCTCGACGCCCTGGCCGTCGGGGTCGCGGCCTGGCGCCTGGGGGCCGGCCGGGCCCGCAAGGAGGACCCGGTGCAGGCCGCGGCCGGTGTGGTGATGCACGCCAAGCCCGGCGACGAGGTCCGCCGAGGTCAGCCGCTCCTGACCCTGCACACCGACGACGCGAACCGCATCGAGCGGGCCGCCGCGGCCCTCGACGGCGCCTGGGCGATCGGGTCGGCCGACGAGGTGGAGACGGCCGAGAGCATCGTCATCGACCGCGTGAGCTGACCCTTACCCGCCACCTCCCGCACAGGACGCGCGCCCAGCCCGCACCGGACGCGCGCCCAGCACGCACCGGGCGCGCGCCGGAACGCCGTCAGTAGCCCTGCCCGTCGGCCCCCGCGACGTCCGACCCGGGCTCGGGGACGACGAGGGTGCCGGCCTCCTCGCGCTCCCGGGCGCCGGCCAGCAGCGCCTGCGTCGAGGACGTGCCGATGCGGGTGACGCCCTCGGCCACCATCGCCAGGAGGGTGTCGATGTCACGCACCCCGCCGGAGGCCTTGACCTGCATGGTGTCCGGCACGGTCGCCCGCATGAGGCGCACGTCCGGCAGGGTCGCCCCGCCGCCGGCGAAGCCGGTCGAGGTCTTGACGAAGTCGGCACCGGCCTCCTGGCTGGCGCGGCAGGCGGCCTGCTTCTGCTCGTCGTCGAGCAGCGCGGTCTCCATGATGACCTTGACCAGGACGTCGGTGGCGTGGCCGACCTCGACGACCGCGGCGATGTCCTGCTTGACGGCGTCGAGGTCACCCCCGCGCAGCCGGCCGATGTTGAGGACCATGTCGAGCTCGGTCGCGCCGTCGGCCAGCGCCTGGCGCGCCTCGGCCACCTTGCCCGCGGTCGAGGTGGTGCCGTGCGGGAAGCCGATGACGGTGCAGACGCGGGTCCGGTGCCCGTCCACGGCGGCGAGCGCGAGCCGGACGTCGGAGGGCCGCACGCACACCGACCAGATCTCGTCGGCGGCGAGCTCGCGGCAGGCCTGCTCCACCTCCTGCGGGGTGAGCTCGGGCTTGAGGAGGGCGTGGTCGATGAGGTCGGCGACGTCCTGGGTGGTCAGCGTGGTGCCGGGGGTGATCGTGTGCGACATACCCACCAGAATAGGATCATCCTCATGCCGACGATGTTGCGGCCGGTCCGGGTGCCCGGGACCGGGGAGAAGCTGATCCAGGAGCTGGCCGGTGCCGCGAGCACCAGCCAGGACACCGTGTCCGTGGCGCGGATGACCGCGCCGGCGGGGTGGGACGAGCCGGGACAGCGCCCGGAGTTCGACGAGGTCACCTATCTCCTCGCGGGGCACCTCGTCGTCGAGCACGAGGGGGGCCGGCTCGAGCTGGGCCCGGGGGAGTGCGTCCTGACCCGCGCGGGCGAGTGGGTGCGCTACTCGGTGGGTCCCGGCGGTGCGGAGTACCTCGCCGTCTGCGCCCCGGCGTTCACCCTGGAGCGGGCGAACCGTGACGGCTGAGGCGCTCGGCACCGAGCAGATCCGCCGGCTGCCCAAGGTGCTCCTGCACGACCACCTCGACGGCGGCGTGCGCCCGGCGACGGTGCTCGAGCTGGCGCGCGAGCAGGGGTATGCCGCGCTGCCGGCCGACGACGTCGCGTCACTGTCGGGGTGGTTCGCGGCCTCGGCGGACAGCGGCTCGCTCGTGCGCTACCTCGAGACCTTCAGCCACACCGTCGGGGTGATGCAGACGGCCGAGGCGCTGCGGCGGACGGCCCGGGAGTGCGTGCTCGACCTCGCCGCGGACGGCGTCGTCTACGCCGAGGTGAGGTATGCCCCGGAGCAGCACCTCGAGGGCGGCCTGGGGCTGGACGAGGTGGTCGAGGCGGTGAACGCCGGGTTCCGCGAGGGCGAGGAGGTCGTGGCGGGCCCGGACGCCGACGCCCCGGCCGGGCCCATCCGGGTCCGCGCGATGCTCACCGCGATGCGGCACGCGGCGCGGAGCCGGGAGATCGCCGAGCTCGCGGTGCGCCACCGGGCCGAGCAGGTCTGCGGCTTCGACATCGCCGGGGCGGAGGACGGCTTCCCGCCCACCCGGCACCTGGGCGCCTTCGAGTTCCTGCGCCAGGCCAACGCCCACTTCACCATCCACGCCGGTGAGGCCTTCGGCCTGCCCAGCATCTGGGAGGCGATCCAGCGGTGCGGGGCCGAGCGTCTCGGTCACGGCATCCGGATCGTGGACGACATCCGTCTGGACGGCTCGCCGGTCACCGACGACCTCACCGGCGCGATCGACCGGGCGCGGGAGGAGCCGGGTGCCTTCTCGCTGGGGGACCTGGCCGCCTACGTGCGCGACCGCCGGATCCCGCTGGAGATGTGCCCCAGCAGCAACGTGCAGACCGGCGCGGCCCCCTCGATCGCGGAGCACGCGATCCGGCTGCTGGACGCCCTGCGCTTCCGGGTGACCCTCAACACCGACAACCGGCTGATGAGCGCGACCTCCATGACCCGGGAGGCCCAGCTCCTCGTGGACCAGGCCGGGTGGGGCGTGCCCGAGCTGCGCCGGGTGACGGTCAACGCGATGAAGTCGGCCTTCCTGCCCTTCGACGAGCGGCTCGCGCTCATCGAGGACGTGCTCAAGCCCGCCTACGACGGCTGACCACCGGTCTGGGCCTCGCCTCCCGGGCCCGTCGCCCACGGGGGCCCTGTCCAGGGACGAGAGAGGTCAGCCGCGGTCGGGCAGCAGCCGGGCCCGCAGCCGGTCGGCCCGCTCGAGACGCTCCTCACCGTGCTCGCGCCGCCGCGCCAGCACGGTGGCCATGACCTGCTCCGGGGGCGCGCCGGGGGGTGGCGCCGGCGCCACGTAGCCGAGCAGCGCGGCATACAGCTCACCCCCGGTCTGCGCGCGCGCCGAGGGCGTCAGGCTCGAGGACCGGGCCAGGAACTGGCGGGTGGCCACCACGAGGGCGTCCGGGACGACGCCGATGTCGGCCCCCTGCACCCAGGCGGCCAGCGCGGGGTCGGCCTGGGGCGGCTCGGGCAGCCGCAGCCGCACCCGGTCGTGCACGACGTACGTCCCGGCGAGGAAGTCCCCGAGCCGCTTGCCCTTCTCGTTGGTCATCGCCGTGATGAGGGCCACGCTGCCGAGCGTCATCCAGATCTCGAACGCACCGACCAGGGCGCGGATGACCGCGTGCCGCAGGCCGATGGGCCCGGTGTCGTCCCTGACGGTGCGCAGCCCCATGACCAGCTTGCCGAGGGTGCGGCCGTGGGTGAGGGTCTCCAGCGTGATCGGTATGCCTGCCATGGCCAGCACCGTCAGCACGATGACGAACACCTGACCGAGGGCGGCGTCCGCCTCGAAGAGGTCGCCCGGCACGAGCAGGACGAGGGCGACGACCCCTGCCGCGACCACGAGCAGGTCGATGAGGCCGGAGAGCATGCGCGTCGGCAGCGCGGCGGCGGGCAGCTCGACCTCGACCGCCTCGCTGGTGACGAAGCGCTGCGCCTCGAAGATGCCCCGGCTCGCCATACGCCGCACTCTAGTCCGCGCGCACCGGCGGATGACCTACGGTGGGCGGGTGGATCTCGATGCCCTGGTGGGGCGCCGGCGGGCGGCGTGGGAGCGGCTGGACCACCTCGCGCGGCAGCGCCGGCTCGACGGCGAGCAGGCGGACGAGCTGCTCGACGGCTACCAGCGCGCGGCCACCGACCTGTCGCTGGTGCGCTCGAGCGCGCCGGACGCCGGCGTGGTGACCCACCTGTCGACGCTGGTGGCGCGGGCCCGGGCGCGCGCGGCCCGGGTGCGGACGGCGAGCTGGTCGGGGATCGGTCGGTTCTTCGTCGAGGACTTCCCGGCCGCGCTCTACCGGTTGCGCTGGTGGTGGGGGATCACCGCTCTCGCGAACGTCGTGGTGGGGCTCGTGCTCGGCTGGTGGCTGGTGCAGAACCCGGTGGTGGAGCAGTCCCTGCTCTCCCCGGAGGAGGTGACCGAGCTCGTCAACGTCAGCTTCGAGTCCTACTACTCCGAGAACGCCGCGAGCAGCTTCTCCACCCTCGTCTGGGTCAACAACGCCTGGGTCGCGGCCCGGTGCATCGGTATGGGCGTTCTCGGCCTGCCGGTCATCTGGCTGCTGTGGCAGAACATCGCCAACGTCGCGGTGATCGGCTCGCTCATGCACCGGCACGGCCGTGGGGACGTCTTCTGGGGACTCATCGCGCCGCACGGGTTGCTCGAGCTCATGGCGATCTTCGTCGCGGCCGGGGTGGGGCTGCGGCTCTTCTGGGCCTGGGTGGCTCCCGGCCGGCGGACCCGGCTGGCCAACCTGGCCGCCGAGGGCAGGACGGCTGCCGGGGTCGCGATCGGCCTGGTCTTCGTGCTGCTGGTCTCCGGTCTCATCGAGGGGTTCGTCACGCCCTCGCCGCTGCCGACGTGGGCGCGGGTGGGGATCGGTGCCCTGGCGCTCGGCCTGTTCTTCGCCTACGTCTTCACCCTGGGTCGGTGGGCGGTCCGCCGCGGCGTCAGCGGGGACGTCGGCGAGGACCTCCAGGCCGCCACTGCGCCGACGGCCGGCTGAGCCGCCCGACACGCCCGTCGCCACCGGCTCATCCACGCACGTGCGCGGATGAGCCGTTCCGGACGGGCGGGTCGACGGCACACCGCGCCCCCCGACCGGCGTCGCCCCCCGGGGACGGACGAGGACGCTAGAGCAGGCCCTGGGCCTTGAGGGCGAGGTAGTGGTCCGCCAGGGCCAGCGGAAGCTGCTCCGGCGGCTCGTCGAGGACGGTCACCCCCAGCTGGGCCAGGGCCGTGGCGGTGCGGTGCCGCAGGGCCTCGGTGCGCTCGGCCGCGGCGGCCGCGTAGGCCCCGGCGACGTCGTCCGCACCCCGCTGCAGGTCGTGCAGGGCCGGGTCGGCGACCGAGGCCACGACGACCCGGTGGTGCGCGGTGAGCGAGGGCAGGACGGGCAGCAGCCCCTCCTCGAGCGCCGCGGGCTCCAGCGGGGTGAGGAGTACCACGAGGGCGCGGCGGCGGGTCAGCGTCGTCACGGCTCCGGCCAGCATGGGCCAGTCCGCCTCCAGCAGCGCGGGCTCCAGGGGCGCCATGGCCGTCACCAGCTGGTGCAGGAGCCCGGACCGGCCGGCGGTGGTGCCCGAGCCCACGCGGGCACGGACGGCCCGGTCGCCGGCCACCAGGTCGACGCGGTCGCCGGCCCGGGACGCGAGTGCGGCCAGCAGCAGGGCTGCGTCCATCGCGGCGTCCAGCCGTGGCTCGTCCCCGACCCGGGCGGCACTGGTGCGGGCGGTGTCGAGCACGAGGATGACCCGGCGGTCGCGCTCCGGCTGCCAGGTGCGCACCACCACGTGCTGGCGGCGCGCCGTGGCCCGCCAGTCGATGGACCGGACGTCGTCGCCCTCGACGTAGTCGCGCAGGGAGTCGAACTCGGTGCCCTGCCCACGGGTCCGCACCGCGGAGCGCCCGTCGAGCTGGCGCAGCTGGGCTAGCTTGGCTGGGAGGTGCCGCCGGGACCGGAACGGTGGCAGCGACCGCACGGCACCGGGCACGAGCACGGTGCCCTGGCGCCCCGCGAGCCCCAGCGGGCCGTGGGTGCGCACGGTGACACCGACGGCCGGTCGGTCGCCCCGTCGGGTCGGCCGGAGGCTCGTGGCCACCCGGCGTCGCTCGCCGGGGGGCAGGTCCAGCGGATGACGCGTCGGCTCCTGCGCCCCCGCCGAGGGCACCCAGGCGTCCCGCAGCAGGCCGCGGACCCGACGGCGCCCGCGGTTGGTGACCAGCAGCGTCGTCGTGGTCTCCTCCTGCAGCCGGACCTGCGCCACCGGCGGGCGGTGCAGCTCCAGCGAGGTCGGCCGGGGCGCCGCGACGGCGTCCACGACGACGAGCGTGGCGACGAGCGCGAGCCACCCGGCGGCGAGCGGCCCGGACGCGGCCGGCCACAGGAGGACCGGGAGCAGCCCGAGCAGGGCCATCGCCACGACGGGTCCACGGACGATCATCGCGCGGGGCGGCTCAGCGGGGGACCGGGACGCTGGACAGCACGGACTCCAGCACCGAGTCGCCGGTCACACCCTCGAGCTCGGCCTCGGGGCGCAGGGCCACGCGGTGCCCGAGCGTCGCCCGGGCGAGCGCCTTCACGTCGTCCGGCGTGACGAAGCCACGGCCGGACAGCCAGGCCCACGCCCGCGCCGTGCTCAGCAGGGCCGTCGCGCCGCGGGGGCTGACGCCGAGCTGGAGGGAGGGAGCCTCGCGGGTCGCGCGGGCGAGGTCGACGACATACCCCACGACCTCGGGGGAGACCTGCACGCCGCGGACCGCGGCGGAGGCGGCCTGCAGGTCGTGCGGGGAGGCGACGGCCCGCACCCCGGCGGCGCCGAGGTCGCGGGGGTCGAAGCCGGAGGCGTGCCGCTCGAGCACCTGCACCTCGTCCTCGCGCGGGGGCAGCGGGAGGGTGACCTTCATGAGGAACCGGTCGAGCTGGGCCTCGGGCAGCGGGTAGGTGCCCTCGTACTCCACCGGGTTCTGGGTCGCGGCGACGAGGAAGGGGGAGGGCAGCGCCCGGGACGTGCCGTCCACGGTCACCTGCCGCTCCTCCATGGCCTCGAGCAGCGAGGACTGCGTCTTGGGCGGGGTGCGGTTGATCTCGTCGGCGAGCAGCAGGTTCGTGAAGACCGGGCCGGGGCGGAACGTGAACTCGCCGCGGCCGCTGTCGTAGATCATCGAGCCGGTGACGTCGCCGGGCATGAGGTCGGGGGTGAACTGCACCCGCTTGGTGTCGATCGACAGCGCGGTCGCCAGGGTGCGGACGAGCAGCGTCTTGGCGACGCCGGGCACCCCCTCGAGCAGGATGTGCCCACGGGCCAGCAGCGCCACGATGAGCCCGGAGACGGCCTGGTCCTGGCCCACGACGGCCTTGGCGACCTCGGTCCGGACGGCCTGCAGGGCCTCCCGCGCGGCCTCGGCGTCGGGGGGCGTCGCCGGTCGGTCGGGGTTCTCCCGGCCCGGGGGTGGCTGCTCGGTCATCGTGTCCTCTCGGCCGTGCTGGTGCTGGTTCCGGGGCGCTGCGCGGCGGGTGCGGAGCCCCCCTGGTCAGGGTAGTCGGCGGGGTAGCCCGGCTCGGTGGCGACTGGGCCGCCCGGGCGACGCAGCTCGTCCTCCAGCGCGTGGATCTCGCGCACCAGCACGAGCAGCCCCGCGTCGTCGTGCGCGGCCCCCGGGTCCAGCAGCAGGTGGCGGACCTGGTCCAGCGGGCGCCCGCTCACCCTGCCGACCACCTCGGCGAGGCGGTCGGCCCCGGTGGTGGTCGGCAGCCCCAGCAGCGGGGCGAGCCGTCGTCGGGCCCCGGACTGGACCGCGCGGGCGGCGTGCCGGCTGTCGTGGGCCTGGTGGTAGAGCCGCGCCCGGCTCACGGTGGTCTCGGTCGAGCGGACGACGGCGGGCAGGGGCTCGGTCACGACGGCGCCCAGGCGGCGGCCCCGCCAGAGGGCGAGGGCGAGCACCCCACCCCCGACGACCCACAGCGCCGGCGTGAGGCTCCGGGGGAGCACGTCCCACAGCGAGCCGCCCGCCTCCAGCCCCAGGTCGGAGGGTTGCGGCTGCACCCAGACGAGGCGGTCGCTGCCGCCCAGCAGCCGCAGCGCCACCGCGGCGTTGGCTCCCTCGGTGATGCGGGCGTTGGTCCACGTCGGGCCGATGCCGGCCAGCACGGTGCGCGGACGCGACCCGTCCTGCTCCAGCACGAGCACGGCCCCCTCACGGGCCCCGCCCAGGTTGTGCCCCGCACCCGGGGGGAAGCACGCCGTGGTCGCGGGCCGGTCCTGCGACCCGGCGGCCAGCAGGACGTCCCAGCCCACGAGCTGGTCCCCCTCCCGCGCGAACGGCGCGGAGCAGTCGGCGGCCACCGGTATGCCCGCCCCCCACGACTCCTCGACGTCCAGCCCGAGCGAGGCGCCCACCTCGCCGGTGCCGTCGGCGAGCACCACGAGCTGGTCCACGTCCGCGAGGCCGGCCACGAGGTCCGGACCCGTCTCGGGGCCGAGGTAGCGGGTGTGCGGGAGCAGGAGGGTGGTCTCCGGGCCGAGCGAGGACGGGTCGAGGCCCGCGGTGCCCGCGACGAGCTCGACGTCCACCCCCTCCTGGCGCAGCACCTCGGCCAGCGCCTGGGCGCCGTCGGGGCCGTTGTTGGCCGGGCTGAGCGGCTCGCCGGAGCGAGGCGTGCTGAGGAGGGCGGCCACCACGGCCACGACCAGGACGAGCAGCACCCAGGGCGCCCACCGGCGCACGGCCCTCACGAGGGGACCGCCAGCGGAGGGCGCCGCTCACCGGGCAGCTCGGGGCGGGCCGCGTCGAGCGTCGCGTCGAGGTCGACGACCGCCCGGGCCTGGTCGGTGTCGACCCGGTGGCCCCCGTAGCGGACGGCGTCGAAGGTGTCCCCGGCGCGCCGCAGCTGCTCGGCGTGGCGGGCGAAGACGTGTCCCAGCTCGACCGCGACCTCGTGCGCGGTGCGGCCGGGACGGTCCTCCAGCAGGGTGCGCTCGGTCGCGCCGGCCGCGATGGCCCGGTAGGCCTCCAGCACGGCCTCGTCGGCCCGCCCTGCCTGCAGGGCCGCGCGTGCGGCGCGGCGGTAGTCCGCCGCGGACCGGCGTCGGCCGTCCAGCACGGCCCCCGTCCGCCCCGCGGGGGCCAGCCGTCCCGTCCGCCACCGGTCCCGCGTGACGAAGAGCGCGACGGCGAGCACGGCGACGCCGACCGCGGCCAGGACGACCCAGGTCGTCCACGGGGGGAGGGGGCCCAGGGCCGCCGGGTCCGGCAGGCGGTCGGTGACCCACCGCCAGAGGCGGAGCCACCAGGGCTCCTCGAGCCGGTAGTCGCCGGACTCCAGCTCCTCCTGGAGCCACCGACGCGCCTCGTCGCGGTCCGGGTCCACCGCCCCCTGGGCGGGAGCCGCGAGGTGCGGGGTGCGCAGGGCGGGCACGGGCATACCTGGGCCGGCCGGACTCAGCGGGACCGGGTCGCGGCGCGCTCCTGGGCGGCCCCGACGAGCGAGACGTCCAGACCCTCGCGCCGGATCCGCTGGTCGAGGTAGAGCAGGGCGGTCACCCCGGCGGTGAACGGGATGGTGAGCGCCCCGACCACGAGCTGCAGCGCGTGGTCGGTGAGGACGGTGACCGGGCTCAGGGGGGAGGTGACCACCTCCGGGCCGACCAGCGCGGAGACCACGGCCACGACGGGCAGCTGGACGATCGCGGCCAGGATGCCTGTGACGATCCCGGCGAGCACGGTGATGCCGACGACGCGCCAGCCCTGGGCGCCCTTGGTGAGGGTCCAGGCGCGGACGATCCCGCGCCACGGACCCACGCGTTCCAGCACGACCGGAGCGGGGGCGAGGCTGAGCCGGCAGCCCGCCCAGACCAGGCCCACCACGAAGGCGACCGACAGGAGCACGACCAGGAGGATGGCCAGGCCCGACTCGCCCAGACCGACCACCAGGCCGACGACCGCGGCGACCAGGGCGACGAGGGCCGCCGTGAAGAGGACGAGCAGCAGCAGCACGGTGCCGACGAGGGCGAGCAGGCGCCCGCGCACCGCGGCCCAGGTCGAGGCCAGGCTGGCCCGGTCGCCCAGGACGGCCTCGCCGACGACGTGCACGATCATCCCGGTGAGGGCGATCGAGGCCAGCGAGCTGAGGAGACCTCCCACGAGGAGCAGGATGAGCTCGGCCCCCAGCTGGTCCACCGAGGAGACCGAGCGGGTCGCGAGCAGGGTCAGCAGGAGCGAGGGGACGAGCACGACGGAGAGCACGAGGAGGCCCATCCCGATCGTCGCCTCGGGGTTGCGCCGCATCGTCTGCAGCGACCCGCCGAACATGTCGCCGAGGGTCAGCGGACGCAGGGGTACGACGCCGGGCCGGTGCAGACGGGTGAGCTGCTCGGGCGGCAGCTGCTGCCAGCGCGTCGGCCCGGGGCCGTCCTGCCGCGGCGCGCTCCCGCCGGGCGGCTGCTGCCACTGCGGTGACCCACCCACGGACTGTCCCGGCGGGGCCTGCGGGATGGGCGGGGGAGCCGACGACGGCTCGCCGCGCCCGGTGTCTCCGGGCGGCGGCCCGAAGGGTGGCTGGGTCATCCCCCTGCTCCTCGATAGATCGACGACGTGCGCGGGCCCGACGACGCGGTCAGCCCCCGGGCGAGCAGCTGTGCCTCTCGCGCGGTCATGGCGCGCGCGCCCAGCTCCTCCTGGGCGGCCACGATACCCGGCTCGGCCCGTCGCAGGACGTGGCCGCGCCGCCAGAGGGTCAGCGGCGGCTTGCGACGTTCGGCCAGGTCACGGGCCAGGCGGCGGCCGAAGGTGACCCAGGGCCGGTTGCGGATGCACCAGGCGTCCGCCAGCAGCCCGCGCGAGCGCAGGCCGGCCGTGGTGTGGGCGGCGAAGATGCCCTCCGCCACGACGACGGCGTGCCGCCCCCGGCTCACCTCGTGGGTCCCGCTCACGGCCGAGCGGCTGATGTCGTAGACCGGCATCTGGGCCGTGCCGGCCCGGCACAGCTGCTCGAGCGCTCCCAGCGCGGCGTCGAGGTCCCACGAGTCGACGTGGTCCCAGTCGGGCAGCCCCAGGGGGCTCATCGGCAGGTCCGGGTCGGTGCCCTCGCGGTAGAAGTCGTCCAGCTGCACCACCGGCCAGCCGTGGGTCGAGTGCAGGTGCGCGGCGAGCCTGGACTTGCCGGCCCCGCTGGGGCCGGCGAGCACGAGGACACGGGCGGGGGCGGGGGCCGGGTCCATGGGGGGACAGTCTAGGTCGCGGTCCCGGGAGCCGCCGCCGGGGACCTGCGCTCAGAGCAGCACGGCGAGCAACGCCAGGAGGACCGCGAGGGCCAGCACCGCGAGCGCGGGCCGGGCGGGCGTGCTCGTCACCCCGGTGGCCGCCTGCTCGAGCTGGCCGCCGTCGAGCCGCCAGCGGTGCAGCGCCCGCTGGACCTCGTCGGCGACGGTCTGGGCGGTGGTGCCCCCGTCGCCACGCCGACGGGTCGTGCCGGCGTAGTCGTCCAGCCGGGTCGGGCGGGTCCGCTCCCGCTTCGCCGGCACCGCCCAGGCGCTGTGCCGCCGGCCCTCGGTGTCGTGCAGCTCCAGCGCCCACTGGTGGGTGACCTCGTCGACCGCCGCGAACGGCACCGCGGTGTCCCGCACGACGTTGACCAGGAGCACGCCGTCCGCGTGCAGCACCGCGCGCGGACGCAGGAAGAGCACCCACGCGGCCGCGGCGACGCCCACCACGAGCGCGACGGCGCCCAACGCGCCGTCCCGGTGGCCGGAGAGCACGTCCCAGACGGTGAGGGCCGCGAGGATGCCCGCGCAGCCCACCATCACCCAGCCCAGCACCCGGGCGGGCAGGGCCCGGTAGGTGCCCAGGACCTCACCGCGCAGGGTCGCGTCCGCCGCTGCCATGGGTGCTCCTTCCTCTCCCTCCGGACCACGGGTGGCCCGGGTCGGCTCAGACCTCGGTCAGCTGCTGCATACTCTCGCGCACCCTGTGCAGCCTGCGCCCGGCCTCCTCGCGGGCCGGCGCGAGGCCCGCCGGGTCCTCGACCCCGACGACCGCCTCGAGATAGACCTTGAGCTTGGGCTCGGTGCCGCTGGGCCGCACGACGACCCGGGTGTCATCGGAGAGCAGGAGGCGCAGACCGTCGGTCGGGGGGAGCCCGTCGACCCCGTCGGCGAGGTCGTCGAGGCGTTCGACGGGGACCCCGCCCAGCTCGGCCGGGGGCTGCTCGCGCAGCCGCGCCATCACCGGCGGGATCTGCGCGAGGTCGCTGACCCGCACCGAGAAGGCGTCGGTCTGGTGGACGCCGTGGCGCACGGCCAGCTCGTCCAGGAGGTCGGTGAGGGTCCGTCCCTGGGCCTTCAGCGTCGCCGCCAGCTCGGCGGCCAGGAGAGCGGCCGTTACGCCGTCCTTGTCCGGGACCGAGGCCGGGTCGACGCAGTAGCCGAGGGCCTCCTCGTAGCCGTAGGCGAGCCCGGGCACGCGACCGATCCACTTGAAGCCGGTGAGCGTCTCGGCCGGCTCCAGCCCGGCCGCCTGCGCCATCGCGCCCAGCAGGCGCGAGGAGACGATGGAACGGGCCAGGACGCGGCGCTCGCCCCCGACCCGACCGCGGTCGATGACGTGCTGCCCGAGCAGGGCGCCCACCTCGTCGCCGCGCAGCATCCGCCACCCGTCCTCGTCCTCGACGGCGAGGGCGCACCGGTCGGCGTCCGGGTCGTTGGCGATCACCAGGTCGGGACGGACCTGAGCGGCCAGCTCGAGAGCGGCGTCGATGGCGCCGGGCTCCTCGGGGTTGGGGAAGGGGACCGTGGGGAAGCCGGGGTCGGGCTCGGACTGGCTCGGGACCGGTGCCGGCGGCGCGAAGCCCGCCCGCTCGAAGGCCCGACGGACGACCTCGGACCCCACGCCGTGCAGGGCGGTGTGGACGATGGACAGGTCCCGCGGGCTGCCGGGGTCGAGCACCGCGACCGCGCGGTCGAGGTAGGCCTCGAGCACCTCCTCGTCCAGCGTCTGCCAGCCGTCGTCCGCCAGCGGGACCCCGGCGACGCTCTCGACCGCGGCGATCTGCGCGGCGATCTCGGCGTCCGCGGGCGGGACGATCTGGGAGCCGTCGCCGAGGTAGACCTTGTAGCCGTTGTCCTGCGGCGGGTTGTGGCTGGCGGTGACCATGACCCCGGCGTCGGCGCCCAGGTGCCGGATGGCGAACGCCAGCACCGGCGTCGGCAACGGGTGCGGAAGCACCATGGCCCGGCCCCCGGCCGCGGTGACGACGGCCGCGGTGTCGCGGGCGAAGACGTCGGAGTTGCGCCGGGCGTCGAAGCCGATGACGACCGCCGGCCCCGGGGTGGCGTCGCCGGCCGCCTCGAGCTGTGCCCGCAGGTATGCCGTCAGCCCGGCGGCCGTGCGGATGACCACCGCGCGGTTCATCCGGTTCGGGCCGGCGCCGAGCTCGCCGCGCAGCCCGGCGGTGCCGAACTCCAGGAAGGCGGAGAAGCGGTCGGCCAGGTCGGCGCGCGCCTCGTCGTCACCTGCCTCGACGGCCTGAAGGACGGCGTCGAGCTCGGCCCGGGTCGCGGGGTCGGGGTCGTCGTCCAGCCAGGACCTGGCGGTGGTCACCAGGTCGTCGGTCTCGCTCATGCTCACTCCTCGCGAAGCGGTGGATGGGGTTGCGGTGGTGTCGGTGCTGCCTGGTGCGGTCCGGCCGCGCGTGCGGTCGGTCAGATGCGCTCGACGATGCGGGCCAGCAGCTCGCCGCAGCGCTGGGCCGCGGCGGTCCCGGCGTCGATGACCTCCTGGTGGTCCAGCGGCGCCTCGCTGATCCCGGCCGCCGCATTGGTGACGAGGGAGACGCCGAGCACCTCGAGGCCTGCCTGTCGGGCCGCGATCGCCTCCAGGGCGGTCGACATACCGACGAGGTCGCCGCCCAGCACCTTGGCCATCTGGACCTCGGCCGGCGTCTCGTAGTGGGGTCCGGGGAACTGCACGTAGACGCCCTCGTCCAGGTCCGGGTCGACCTCGCGGGCGAGGTCGCGCAGCCGGGTGGAGTAGAGGTCGGTGAGGTCCACGAAGTTCGCACCCTCGATGGGCGAGGTGGCCGTGAGGTTGAGGTGGTCCTTGATGAGCACCGGGGTGCCGGGCGCCCACTCGGGGCGCAGCCCGCCGCAGCCGTTGGTGAGCACGATGGTGGAGCACCCGGCGGCGGCGGCGGTGCGCACCGCGTGCACCACCGAGCGGACCCCCTTGCCCTCGTAGAAGTGGGTGCGCGTGCCGTAGACGAGGGCGCGGCGGCCGCTGCTCAGCGGGATGGACCGCATCGTGCCCGAGTGCCCGGCCACGGCGGCGGCGGCGAAACCGGGCACGTCGGCGTGGTCGACCTCGGCGTCGGCGCGGCCCAGCGCGTCCGCCGCCGGCTTCCACCCGCTGCCCAGCACCAGGGCGATGTCGTGCCGGTCCGCGCCGGTCCGGCGGGCGATGACGTCAGCCGCGGCCGCCGCCACCTCCAGGGGGTCGGTGGCCGGGTCGTCGAGGTCGGGAGGAGCACCAGTAGTCATCGGGTCAGGGTAGCGATGGTTTGATGGGCACGTGAGTGCCGCCAACAAGTCCGTCGTCGTCATCGGGGGAGGTCCCGGTGGCTACGAGGCCGCCCTGGCCGCCGCCCAGCTCGGCTCGGAGGTCACGGTGGTCGAGCGCTCCGGGCTGGGGGGTGCCGCGGTGCTCACCGACTGCGTCCCCAGCAAGGCCCTCATCGCCACCGCCGACTTCATGGACCGCTTCAGCGCGGCCAAGCGCATCGGCGTCCACTTCGACGGGGCCCAGGTGCCCGGTGACCAGGGCGTGACCGCCCACATCACCGACGTCAACAGCCGGATCATGGACCTCGCCCGGGCGCAGAGCAGGGACATCGGGGAGCGTCTGGAGTCCGCGGGCGTCGAGGTCATCCAGGGCGCCGGGAGCCTGCTGGGCGCGGGCCGGGTGCAGGTGCTCGAGGGCGTCGACGACGTGCTGTCGGGGGAGGAGCCGGCCCCGCACGACGAGGACTGCGACCACGAGCACACCCGCCGGGAGCTGGAGGCCGACGTCATCCTCGTCTCGACCGGGGCGCGTCCGCGGGTGCTCGAGTCGGCGCAGCCGGACGGAGAGCGGATCCTCACCTGGCAGCAGATCTGGAACCTCGCCGAGCTGCCCGAGCACCTCGTCGTCATCGGCTCCGGCGTCACCGGCGCCGAGCTGGCCCACGCCTACCTCGGGCTCGGGTGCCGGGTGACCCTCATCTCCTCGCGGGACCGGGTGCTGCCGGGCGAGGACGCCGACGCCGCCAACGTCGTCGAGGAGGTCTTCCGCCGCCGCGGGATGACGGTGCTCAACCGCTCGCGCGCCGGGGCCGTCCGCCGCGAGGGCGAGGGGGTCGTCGTCACCCTGGAGGACGGCCGTGAGGTGGAGGGCAGCCACGCGCTGCTGGCCGTCGGCTCGATCCCCAACACCACGGACATGGGGCTGGAAGAGGCCGGGGTGCGGCTGAGCCGCTCGGGGCACGTCGAGGTCGACCGGGTCTCCCGCACCAGCGCCGCCGGGGTGTATGCCGCGGGCGACTGCACGGGCGTCTTCCCGCTCGCCTCCATCGCCGCCATGCAGGGCCGGATCGCGGTCGCGCACTCCCTCGGCGACGCGGTCGCGCCGCTGTCCCTGGGCAAGGTCAGCTCCAACATCTTCACCGACCCCGAGATCGCCACGGTCGGGGTGAGCCAGGCCGACGTCGACGAGGGCCGGGTCGACGCGCGCGCGGTCATGCTGCCGCTGACCAAGAACCCGCGCGCCAAGATGCAGAACCTCCAGGACGGCTTCGTCAAGCTCTTCGCCCGCAGCGGCAGCGCGACCATCGTCGGGGGTGTCGTCGTGGCGCCCCGCGCCAGCGAGCTGATCTTCCCCATCGCGCTGGCCGTCGCGAACCGCCTCAACGTCGACCAGTTCTCGGCGACCTTCACGGTCTACCCCTCGATGAGCGGCTCGTTGTCCGAGGCCGCCCGCCAGCTGCACGAGATCGCCGACTGACCCACCCTCATACGACCGGGCGCCGCGAATGGTTGCCCTGAGGGCGACCGGGCGCCGCGAATGGTTGGTGTCGGCCACTGACGGCAACCATTCACGACGCTCGGTGGTATGAGGTGCGCCCGGTGGTATGAGATGTGCCCGGTCGGGTTGTCGGGAGGGCGGCCGTCGGGGCGGGCCCGGTCAGGTCGGGAAGGGGTCAGTCGGTGAGCTCGCAGATGACGGCACCGGTCGTGACGGTGTCGCCGACGGCGGCCGACAGGCCGCTGACCGTGCCGGCCTTGTGCGCCTTGATGGGCTGCTCCATCTTCATCGCCTCGAGCACCACGACGACGTCGCCCTCGGCCAGGGACTGGCCGTCCTCGACGGCGATCTTGACGATGGTCCCCTGCATGGGGGCCGTCACGGCGTCGCCGGACACGGCCGCGCCGCCGCCTCCGCCACGCGAGCGCTTGGGGGCCTTCTTGCGGCCGCCGGCCGCCGCGCCGCCCCCGCCACCACCGAGGGCGAGCCCGGCGGGGAGGGACACCTCGAGGCGCTGGCCACCGACCTCGACGACCACGGTCTGACGCTCGGTCTCCTCCGGGGCGTCCGCGGTCGGGCCGGAGTATGCCTCGATCTGGTTGTCGAAGTCGGTCTCGATCCAGCGCGTGTGCACGGTGAAGGGCGCCTCGGGGTCTTCCGGGGCGAAGGCAGGGTCGGAGACCACGGCGCGGTGGAAGGCGAGCACGGTCGGCATACCCTCCAGCTCGAACTCCGCGAGCGCCCGGCGTGAGCGCTCCAGGGCCTGCTGGCGGGTGCGCCCGGTGACGATGAGCTTGGCCAGCATCGAGTCGAACGCGCCCGCCACGGTGTCGCCCTCGACGACGCCGGAGTCGAGGCGCACCCCTGGGCCCGAGGGCGGGCGGAAGACCGTGGCCGTGCCCGGCGCCGGGAGGAACTCGCGGCCGGCGTCCTCGGCGTTGAGCCGGAACTCAAAGGAGTGCGCCACCGGCTCCGGGTCGTCGTAGCCCAGCTCCTCGCCGTCGGCGATCCGGAACTGCTCGCGGACGAGGTCGACCCCGGTGACCTCCTCGGTCACCGGGTGCTCGACCTGCAGGCGGGTGTTGACCTCGAGGAAGGAGATGTCGCCCTCGGGCCCGACGAGGAACTCGCAGGTGCCGGCACCGACGTAGCCCGCCCTCTGCAGGATCGCCTTGCTGGCCCGCACCAGCTCCGCGTGCTGCTCCTCGGTGAGGAACGGCGCCGGGGCCTCCTCGACGAGCTTCTGGTTGCGCCGCTGCAACGAGCAGTCCCGCGTCGAGACGACCACGACGTTGCCGTGCTGGTCGGCCAGGCACTGGGTCTCGACGTGCCGGGGCCGGTCGAGGAAGCGCTCGACGAAGCACTCGCCGCGCCCGAAGGCGGTGACCGCCTCCCGGACCGCGGAGTCGAAGAGGTCGGGGATCTCCTCCATCGTGCGGGCCACCTTGAGCCCGCGGCCGCCGCCGCCGTACGCCGCCTTGATGGCGACCGGCAGCCCGTGCTCCTCGGCGAAGGCCACGACCTCCTCGGGACCGGCGACGGGGTCGGTGGTGCCGGGGACGAGCGGTGCCTCGGCCTCCAGCGCGATGTGCCGGGCCTTGACCTTGTCACCGAGCGCGTCGATGGCCTCGGGGGAGGGGCCGATCCAGGTGAGCCCGGCGTCCATGACGGCCTGGGCGAAGGAGGCGTTCTCGGCGAGGAAGCCGTAGCCCGGGTGCACCGCGTCCGCCCCGGCCTGGCGGGCGACGTCCAGCAGCTTGTCCTGCACCAGGTAGGACTCGCCGGGGGTCGTGCCGCCCAGGGAGTACGCCTCGTCGGCGACCTTGACGTGCAGCGCGTCGCGGTCGGGGTCGGCGTAGACCGCGACGGAGCCCAGGCCTGCGTCGCTGCAGGCACGGGCGATGCGCACGGCGATCTCGCCCCGGTTGGCAATGAGGACCTTGCTGATCGGCATGGGGGTCACCCTAGCCGGAGAGGTATGCCGCTCGCGGCCAGGCGGCACGGCCCGGTCGCGGCCCCCGGCGGGAGGCCCGGGAGGGTCACGACAGGCGCGCGACGTCCTCTGCGCAGCGCTGCTCCAGCTCGTCGAGCTCGCGCAGGCTGTCCTCGATGTCGCGACGCCGGCGCTCGAGGTCCGCGCGTCGGTCGCCGATCTGCGACAGCAGGTAGCGCAGCTGGCCGACCTCGCCGGGCTGGTCGTCGTACATGTCGAGGATCGTGGCGATCTCCTCGAGGGAGAAGCCGAGCCGGCGGCCCCGCAGGATGAGCGCGAGGCGGGTCCGCTCGCGACGGTGGTAGATCCGGCGCTGCCCCTCGCGGTCCGGGGCCAGCAGCCCGAGGTGCTCGTAGTGCCGCAGCGCCCGGTGGGTGACGTCGTAGTCGTCGGCCATCTGCGCGATGGTCCACGTCGTCGTGGTGTCGGTCACGGTGCTTGTCCTAACGTCAAGGTCGTCGCGACCATCCTGCTTGACCTTGGCGTCAACGTCAAGCAGGATGGTGAGGACGTCGGCGGGAGTCCCCGTCGCCACCGTCGAGGCGAGCAAGGATGCGGACACCGATGTTCGAACTGACCGAGGACCACGAGGAGTTCCGCGGCCTGGTCCGCGAGTTCGCCGAGGGTGAGATCGCCCCCCACGTCGAGCAGTGGGACAAGGACTCGACCTTCCCGGAGGACCTCATCCCCCAGATGGGCGAGCTCGGCCTGTTCGGCCTCAACGCCCCCGAGGAGTTCGGCGGCGCGGGCACCGAGCACGGCGGCTTCACCTACACCTGCCTGGCGATCGAGGAGCTGGGCCGGATCGACCAGTCGATCGGCATCACCCTGTCGGCCGGCGTCGGCCTGGGCATCAACCCGATCCTGTCCTTCGGCACCCAGGAGCAGAAGGAGACCTACCTCCCGGACCTGCTGGCCGGTCGCGCGCTGGCCGGCTTCGGCCTCACCGAACCGGACGCCGGCTCCGACGCCGGGGCCAGCCGCACCAAGGCGCGGCTCGAGGACGGCCACTGGGTCGTCGACGGGGCGAAGGCCTTCATCACCAACTCGGGGACCGCCCTGACGTCGGTCGTCACGGTCACCGCCAAGACCGGCGAGACCGCGGACGGGCGACCCGAGATCAGCGCCATCATGGTCCCCGCGGGCACCGACGGCTTCGTCGTGGAGCCGGCCTACCGCAAGCTCGGCTGGCACATCTCCGACACGCACGGGCTCACCTTCGAGGGGTGCCGGGTGCCGGAGGACAACCTGCTCGGAGAGCGCGGCCAGGGTTTCCGGCAGTTCCTCAAGACGCTGGACGACGGCCGCGTCGCGATCTCGGCGCTCGCCGTCGGCTGCGCCCAGCGGATGCTCGAGGAGTGCACGGCCTACAGCCAGCAGCGGCAGGCCTTCGGGCGGCCGATCGCGGTCAACCAGGGCGTCTCGTTCCAGATCTCCGACCTGGCCGTCATGGTCGAGGCGGCCCGGCTGCTGACCTACAAGGCCGCATGGCTCAAGGACGAGCAGGAGGCCGGGCGGCGCGGGGTGGCCGAGGTCAAGCAGGCCGCCGCCATCGCCAAGCTCTACTCCACCGAGGCCGCGGTGAGCGCCACCCGCATCGCCACCCAGGTCTTCGGCGGCAACGGCTTCATGGAGGAGTACCCCGTCGCCCGCTTCTACCGCGACGCCAAGATCCTGGAGATCGGCGAGGGCACCTCGGAGGTCCAGCGCATGGTCATCGCCCGCGGTCTGGGCCTGCCCGCCCGCTGAGCCAGGACCCCCTCGCCGGACGCCAGCACAGAAGAGGACGGACGTTGATGAGCAGCAGCGAGGCCGACACCCCCGGCGACCCCCGGGTCGCCGACCTCCGCGACCGGCTGGGCACGGCATACCGTGCCTCGGCGGAGCCGAGCGAGCGGGCCCGCGCCAAGCTGGACTCCCAGAACAAGCTCTACGTCAGGGAGCGCATCGCCCTGCTCTTCGACGAGGGCACCTTCGTCGAGGACGGCCGGTATGCCCACGCGACCGCGGGGACGCTCCCGGCGGACGGCGTCGTCACCGGTCGGGGTGAGGTGGACGGGCGGGCGGCGATCGTCGTCGCGAACGACCCCACGGTCAAGGCCGGGTCGTGGGGAGCGCGCACCGTCGAGAAGATCATCCGGGCGACCGAGGCGGCGCTGCGCGAGGAGCTGCCGATCTTCTGGTTCGTCGACTCAGCCGGCGCCCGCATCACCGACCAGGTCGACCTCTTCCCCGGCCGGCGCGGCGCGGGGCGGATCTTCCACAACCAGGTCGCGCTCTCCGGGAAGGTGCCGCAGATCTGCTGCCTCTTCGGGCCGAGCGCGGCCGGCGGCGCCTACATCCCGAGCTTCACCGACCTCATCATCATGGTCGAGGGCAACGCCTCGATGTACCTCGGCAGCCCCCGGATGGCCGAGATGGTCGTGGGGGAGAAGGTCTCGCTGGAGGAGATGGGCGGCGCGCGCATGCACTGCACCGTCTCCGGGGTCGGGGACCTGCTCGCCGCCGACGACACCGAGGCGATCGAGCTCGCCCGGCACTTCTTCTCCTACCTGCCCGAGTCGTGGCGCGCCCCCGTCCCCGCCTACGAGGCCGAGGAGCCTGCGCGGCCGTTGCAGCGGCATACCGTGCCGGAGTCGGAGTCCGTGCCCTTCGACGTCCACGACGTCATCGACGGGCTCGTCGACGACGACAGCTTCTTCGAGGTCAAGCCGCTGTTCGCCGCCGAGCTCGTGGTGGGGCTCGGGCGGGTCGACGGCCAGACCGTGGGCATCCTCGCCAACAACTCGGCGGTCAAGGGCGGCGTGCTGTTCACCGACTCGGCCGACAAGGCCGCGCGCTTCATCTGGTTATGCGACGCCTACGGCATCCCGCTGCTCTACCTCGCCGACGTGCCCGGCTTCATGATCGGCTCGGAGGTCGAGCGCGGCGGGATCATCCGGCACGGCGCCAAGATGGTCTCGGCGGTGTCCGAGGCGACGGTGCCGCAGCTGTGCATCGTGCTGCGCAAGGCCTACGGCGCCGGGCTCTACGCCATGGGCGGGCCCGGGTTCGGTCCCGAGGCGACCATCGCGCTGCCCACCGCCCGGATCGCGGTCATGGGGCCGGAGGCCGCCGTCAACGCGGTCTACGCCAACAAGATCGCCGAGATCGCGGACCCGCAGGAGCGGCAGGACTTCATCGAGGCCCGCCGCGCCGAGTACCTCGAGGACGTCGACCTGGAGCGGCTCGCCTCCGACCTCGTCATCGACGCCATCACCGAGCCCGAGGACCTGCGCGCCGAGGTCGTGCACCGGCTCCGGTATGCCGCGCGCCGGGACCGGCACTTCTCCACCCGTCACCGCAGCATCCCCCCGGTCTGATGGCTCGGCGGGGTGCGCTTCCCCTCGTGCTGGCTCTGGCAGGGGCGGCCGGCGTCGTCGTCGGCCTGGTCGCGCTCCTCAACCGCCCGGTGTCCTTCGGGTGGTTCGGTGACCTGGAGATCGAGCCCTACCAGGTCTTCTCCTGGGCCGACGTCATGGGGCCGATCGCCATATGCCTCGGTGCTGCGTTGCTCGCCGTCGGCAGCTATCTCCTGGGTCGCCGTTCCTCGGGGAGATGAGGCATGCGCGGTGCCCGGCACCGCTCACCCTTCGGGTCGGGTCAGGGTCCTGACTTCCTCGCGCTGCCGTTCACGTGACTGATGGGTAGCCTCGATGGCGTCCAGCATTCCCGACGAGGAAGTCGAAGGAACGTATGTCTGTTGAGAGCTGGAACGAAGCACGACTCATTCCGACCTCAGGAATCTCCGGCGCGGAGGAACAGGAAAGGCGAGCCACCTCCGCGCTGCTGGCGGTCATGGGGGCGGTCCCGGACTTCTCCCGTGGACTGCTGAAGTCCGTAGGAGCGCCGGCGGGGACGGTGTCCACCTATATCGAGGCGCCCTTCCAGATGGGTGACAAGAAGTGGTACCCGGACGGGCTGATCCGAGTCACGAGGGGAAAGACATCGTGGACCGCCCTGGTGGAGGTGAAGACAGGACGCAACCAGCTCGGGGCGGACCAGCTCGACCGCTACCTGGATATCTGCCGGAGCTATGGTTTTGACACACTCATCACCATCAGCAACGAGATCCCGGTGGCCTGGGGCGAGCATCCGACGAAGATCGACCGGCGCAAGCTGCGGAAGGTCGACATCCACCACTGGTCTTGGACCTACCTCCTGTCCACCGCGGTCGTGCAGAAGGAGCATCGCGGTGTCTCGGATCCGGAGCAGGCCTGGATCCTGGGCGAGCTGATCAGGTATCTCGAGCATCCGCGTTCGGGCGCCCTGGAGTTCGACGACATGGGTGGGGACTGGGTCGGCATCCGCCAAGCCGTGAAGGCCGGCACGCTTCGTCCGGCAGACAAGGGTGGCCCGGAGATCGTGGCGAAGTTCGATGCCCTCCTCCGCTATGTCAGTCTCCGGCTCGGGCGACAGTTGGGGGCTGACGTCATCCATGTGCGGTCGCGTCGTGAGCAGCCCAATCCTGCTGTCCGGGCACAGGACCTCTTGGACCGTCTGGTGGACGAGGGAAAGCTGCGCGGAGCGGTCCGCATTCCAGACACGGTGTCGCCCCTCTCCATCACCGCCGATCTCAGGTCCGGGGTCGTGGAGTGCTCGGTGGATCTGCCGGCGCCTCAGGAAGGTCGAAGCAAGACCCGGGTCAACTGGTTGATCAGACAGTTGAAGGATGCCCCGGACGACCTTCGCGTCGAGGCCTTCTTCGTGAGCTCCAGGGGACCAGGTACGGCTGAGCTCCTGGCATCGGCGCGCGAGAGCCCTGAGCTCCTGGCAGGAGATTCCAAGCGGGAGATCAAGAGCTTCCGCATCACCCACTCCGTGTCGTTGGGCACGAAGAGGGGTCGGGGTCAGGGAGCCTTCATCGACAGCGTCGTGGACGGGGTCGACCTGTTCTACGGCGCCGTGGTGCAGCATCTCAAGCCGTGGTCGGCCAAGCCGCCGCGGCTGCGGGACCCGGAGGTCGACCGGGTGGCGCCACCCGAGTTGTCCTCCTCCGCGCTCTCGTCCCAGGATGATGACGACGACCCAGGGGTCGGTCAGGACTGACGGCCCGGCCGAGACGGGACGGGCAGAAGACACCACGTACTAGGTGGACGTCCGCCAGGGCGGGCACCTGCGCATCACGTCTCTCGCGGTAGGCGTCGGGACCGAGGTGACCGTGCGGCATACCTCCACCGAGCACGCCGGCGCCTACGAGCAGGGCTGGAACGACGTGCTCGACCGGCTGCCGGGGCACCTGAGGACCTGAGGCGCTGGACGGAGTCCACGGCCCCGCCCGGGGTGTCGACTAGCATGACCGGCATGCCGCTGACGTCCCTGCTCCCCGCGTCGTGGCAGCAGTCCTGGCGCAAGCGCGAGGTGCTGGACACCTACGTGTTCCCCGTCCAGGGACCGGGGCCGGCGCCCGAGCCGTCCCGGACCCTGGAGGACGCCACCGAGGCCGTGCTGGACCAGATGCGGCGCGACTACCCCGACGACCTCAACGAGCGCAAGCACCGGATGCTCGTGGAGCGGTTGCAGCACCCCGCCGACCGCACCCTCGTCATCCGCGACGAGCACGGTGAGCCGTGCGGCTACTGCCACCTCACCTACGGCGACACCGAGAACGCCCGGATCCACCTGCGGCTGCGGGTCTCCGCGCGCGAGGCGTACTTCTGGGACGACCACGTCTTCGTCGCCCACCGGCGACGCGGCCTGCACGCCTTCTCCATCGCCCGGCGGCTGGAGATCCTCGCCGAGGAGGGCAAGGTGCGGGGGGTGACGATGATCTCCCGCAAGAACAAGGCGTCCCGCGCCTCGTATGCCGTGTTCGGAGCCCGGCGCACCCGCCAGCACGTCTTCCTCAAGGACCGCGGACGCACGCTCACCTTCCCGACCTGGGTGGAGATCCCCGCCCGATGATCGAGACGTCGATCTGCCGGACCACCGAGGACCTGGCCGCGCTGCGCGAGGAGTGGGAGGCGCTGGAGCGGCCGGGGGAGTCCTACTACACGAGCCACCGCTTCGTCTCCGCCTGGTGGGCCAGCTACCGGCACGCCCCGGGCTACCGGTTGCACGTGGTGCTGGTGCGTCAGGAGGGCCAGCTCGTCGGGGTGGGGCCGTTCGCCTTCCGTCCCGAGAAGCGGGAGGGGGAGCCGGTGACGGTCCTGCGCTGGGCGTCCCACGGCGACTACCTGTCCGTGCTCCACGCCGACGGTCCGTCGGTGGCCAGCCCGCAGACGATCTCGGGCCACGTCTTCGCCGAGCTGGACCGCGTCGTGGACGACGGCGAGGCGCAGGTCGTGCAGCTGACCGGCATACCGTCGGAGTCGGCGTTCGCGTGGCACGTCCGCACCTCCCAGGTCCACCACCGGCGGCTCGCCTTCCTCATCGAGAACCCCTGGATCGACCTGCGCGGACCCTGGTCCGCGCCGTCGCACACCGGCAAGTACCTCCGCAAGCTGCGCCGCGAGCACGACGTGCACCTGCACACCTTCACCGCCGACGAGCACGGCATCCTCGACCGGATCGCCGAGGTGCACCGCGCGGAGAAGAACCACCTCATCGAGACCCACGCCCGCTCCGAGCGGCACTCGCTCTACGACGACGACCGGCGGACCGAGCACATCCGTCAGGTGTTCACCACGACCGACGACGCGCTGACCTTCGCGTTCCTCGACGGCGAGGACCCGGCGACCGGTCGCGTGCTGGCCTACCGCACCGTCTTCCGCGACGGCCGCCGGCTGCTGTCCTGGAACAGCGCCTACCTGCCCGAGTTCGAGCGCTACCGGATGGGCAAGGTGCTCCAGCTGGCGATCCTCGAGCACGTGACCGAGCACGACCTGGCCGACGAGTTCGACCTGGGCGCGGGGAAGTACCCGTGGAAGTTCGAGTGGACCCCGCACCAGCGACCCACCTACCGCTACCTGCTCAAGCCACCCCGGCCCCCGGCCGCGAAGCCGGCGCCGGTGGCGACGACCTCCGCCGCGACCCGGGCCGTGACGCCGGCCCCGGCAGCGGGGACGGCGCGCCCGCCTTCGCCCTCACCCTCGCCGTCGCCGGCGTCGTCGTCGTCCCTAGCGCCCGCCGACGACGGGCAGCCGCCGTGGCGACGGACCGTGCGCCGAGGCGTCCGAGCCGCCATCGCGCGCATGCCCGAGCCCGCGGCGCAGCAGGCCAAGCGGGTCGCGCGCACCCGACGGCTGACCCGGGCGGTGACGGTCTGGTACGTCCCCCACCCGGACGACGAGTCGATCTTCATGGGCGGGGCCATCGCCTCCGAGCCGGACCGGCGGCACGTGATCGTGCTGCTCACCCCGGGGGAGGGGTCGCAGGCCATCCACAGCCTGCGGCGACGGCTGGGCCGGGAGATCGGGCTCGACGAGTTCGTCGCGGCACGCGACCGCGAGTTCACCGCCGCGGTCGCCCGGCTCGGGGTCGACCGTCGCGACGTGCACCGGGTGGGGCTGCCCGACGGCGGCATCACCGAGGACTCCGTCCTGGCCGTCATCCGCCGGCACGCCCGACGTCGACCCGGAGCGGCGCACCGGACGATGAGCTACCTCGACCCGCACCCCGACCACGCGACGGCCGGCCGCGCGCTGCGGCGGGCCCACCGGCTCGGGCTGGTCGGTGACGCGAAGTTCTTCCTCCCCGTCCCGCAGGTCCTCGACGAGCGGGCCGAGCGCGTCGTGCTGGACGAGCGGGCCCGGGCGGTCAAGAAGGCCGCCCTCGCGGAGTACCGCCTCTTCGAGCCGGAGCAGGGCCGGTATGCCATCGGCCGGCGCAGCGTCAGTGAGCTCGTCACCTACCACCACCGCACCCCGGAGGAGCGGGTGCACGGACCCGAGCTGGACTGAGGGCACCGCCCGCCCGCGTGCGGTGGGCGCACGGCCGCCGGCTCAGCGCAGGTGCTGGTCCCACCAGGTGAGGATGTGCTCGAAGCGCTGCTGACGGTGCCGCGGCTGCCCGCTGCGGGTCAGCTCGTGGCCCTCGCCGGGGAAGACGAGCAGCTGGGTGTGCACGCCGTTGCGGCGCAGCCGGGCGAAGAGCCGTTGCCCCTGCTCGAGCGGGCAGCGGAAGTCGCGCTCGGAGTGGATGATGAGCGTCGGCGTGGTGATGCTGTCGGCCCAGGTCAGCGGCGACTGCTCGTGCTGGCGGGCGCCGGCGTACTCGTCGGCGAAGAACCACCCGATGTCGCTCGTGCCGGCGAAGGAGTCCCACGCATTGACCGCGCGCTCGCTGATGGCGGCGGTGAACCGGTCGGAGTGACCGATGAGCCACGTCGTCATGAGGCCGCCGTAGGACCCGCCCTGCACCCCGACGCGCGAGGCGTCGAGCCCGGGGAGGGTCAGCGCGTGGTCGAGGAGTGCGGTGAGGTCGGCGACGTCGACCGTGCCGATCGCCTCCTTGACCGACCGCCCGTGCTCGGCGCCGTAGCCGGAGCCGCCGCGCGGGTTGCCCATGACCACGGCATACCCCGCCCCGGCGAGGACCTGCGCCTCGTCGAAGAGGTTGCCGGAGTACTGCGTGTAGGGACCGCCGTGGATCATGAGGACCACCGGGTGGCCCACCTTGCGACGCGGCCGGGAGGTGGGGCGGAAGAGCCAGCCGTGCACCGGGTAGCCGTCGTTCGCCGACGCCGACAGCTCCTCCGGCTCGATCGGGGCGGCCGCATCCCTGAGGTGGCGACCGAAGTCCGTGCGCCGGGTGAGCGTCTCGCCGAGCCGGCCGACGAACAGCTCGGAGTATGACGTGCGCGTGCCGGCGACGGCGACCACCAGGTCGCCCCCGGTCGCCAGCGCGGACACCGACACGTGTCCGTCGAGCAGGACGTCCCCCGAGCCGACCTGGCGGACCACGGTGTCCCCGCGGTGCTCGAAGGCCCCCACGACGCTGCCGTCCGCGGTGATGACCGGGGCGCAGGCGAGGTGGTCGGCCTCGGCGTCGGTCAGGGCGACGCCGGGACCGTCGAGCCGCCGTAGCACGGCGTTGCGGGCGACGAAGTCCTGCCGCGAGCTGCCCAGGTCGTTCGCGCCGTAGACCGCGGTGCCGTCGGTGCCCACCGTCACGCTGGCGACGCTGCCGGTGCCGTCGGTGTGCCGACGAAAGCCCTTGCCGCGCAGGTCCACCGAGCAGACGTCACGGACCAGGGTGTCCGGGACCCAGGCGCCCCGTCGGTCCCGCGAGGCGAGGAAGGCGATCCGGGTGCCGCCGTGCATGAACCGTGGCTCGGTGTCGTCGCCCCCGCCCTGGGTGAGCCGGGTGCTGGTGGGGACCTCGTCGGCGTCGGCCGCGTCCCCGTCGGGGAGGTCGGTGAGGTCCAGCACGAAGATGGAGCTGGGCCGGTCCAGCACGTAGCCCAGGCCGTCGGCGAGGTAGGTGCTGTGGCTGATGAGGCGCGGGGCCTCCTGGTCAGGCTTGATGTCGTCGTCTGTGCCGTAGCGGCCGTCCTCGGGGACCCGCGCGGCATACGCCAGGTGGGTGCTCTCCGGCGACCAGTCGAAGCTGCTCACGCCGAGCTTCTGCTCGGTGAGGACGCGGGCGTCACCCCCGTCCGCGCGCATGACGTGCAGCTGGGCCGGCCCGTCCTCGCCGGCGCGCAGGAACGCCAGCATGCGGCCGTCGGGGGAGTAGCGGGGGGCGGAGTCGCGGGTGCTGCTCGTCAGGCGGACCGGCTCGGCGCCCTCCTGGGTCACGTCGAGGCGCCACAGGCTGGAGCGGTAGCGGTTGTCCTCGGTGTCCGGCCTGCTGACGGCGACGACGACGTCGCCACCGTCCGGCCGCACGGTGGGGGAGGACAGGGTGCGGATCGCGGTCAGGTCTGAGGGCTTCACGTCCTCGACCTTACGACGGACGCTCCCGGCGTCGTCCCCCGGTGGCTCAGCGCATCCGGGTCGGCGCGCCGCGGCGCTCCAGGACCACCCACGCGCCGATCGCGTCGTCCCCGGGGCCGGGCTCGCGGGACACCTCCTGCCACACGGCCGGGTCGACCTCGGGGAACCGGGTGACGCCCTCCGGCTCGAGGTCCACCTCGGTGAGGACCAGCCGGCTGGCGTGCTCGATCGTCTGCGCGTAGATCTCCCCGCCACCGACGACGAACACCTCCGTGTCGCCGGCGACGAGCAGGGCCTCGGCCAGGGAGTGCGCGACCTGGGCGCCCTCCGCCGACCACCCCCGTCGGCGGGTGACCACGACCGTCCGCCGGCCGGGCAGGGCCCGGCCGATGGAGTCCCAGGTGCCGCGGCCCATGAGGAGGACCCCGCCCGTCGTCGTCTCCTTGAAGAAGCGCAGGTCGGCCGGCAGGTGCCACGGCATCGCGGACCCGTCCCCGATGACCCCGTTGCGGCCGACCGCCGCCACCAGCGTCAGCGACTGCTCGAACCCGTGCACCAGCAGCGCGCCGGTGCGGCCCTCCCGCAGGGCGTCCAGCGCCCGGCGCTCGTGCGGAACGACGCCGTCCGGCAGGGCGTCCAGCGGCCACCACCGCAGCTCAGCCGCCCGGTGGGCCTCGGCGACGTGCGGTTCGCCCTCCCACGAGCTGGTGGTGACGAACACGTCGACCCGCTGCTCGACCGGGTCGGGGAGGGCGCAGGTCCGGTGGACGGTCGCGACGTGGTGCAGGTCGGCGGCGTGCAGGGTCACCCCCAGCTCCTCCCGGGCCTCGCGGACCCCCGCCTGCGGGAAGGACTCACCGGCCTCGACGTGGCCGGCCGCGCCGCACGCCCACCAGCCGTCCATGAACGGGGTGCCGCGGCGCAGCTGCAGCAGCACCTCGGTGCCGTGCGAGCCCTCGCGCTGCAGGACGACGTAGGTCGCGGGCACCAGGCGCCCGTCCGGGGGGTGCTGCACCGGGCCGTGCGTCATACGGCGATCGGTGCCTTGATCGTGGGGGCGGCGACGTAGTCGCGGACCTCGACGTCCTCGATCTCGAAGGCGTCGATCTCGCGGACCTCGGGGTTGAGCCACAGGGTCGGCAGCGGCCCCGGGGTGCGGGTGAGCTGCTCGGCGGCCTGGTCGAGGTGGTTGAGGTAGAGGTGCGCGTCACCGAGGGTGTGCACGAAGTCCTTGGCCCGCAGGTCGGTGACCTGTGCCACCAGATGGGTCAGCAGGGCGTAGGAGGCGATGTTGAACGGCACGCCGAGGAAGGTGTCGGCGCTGCGCTGGTAGAGCTGGCAGGACAGCCAGCCCCGCCGGTCGGGGTCGTCGGCCGCCGCCGGCGCGACGTAGAACTGGAACATGGTGTGGCACGGCGGCAGCGCCATCCGGTCGACGTCGGCGACGTTCCAGGCGCTGACGACGTGGCGCCGCGAGTCGGGGGCGGTCCGCAGGCCGTCGACGAGCCGCTGGATCTGGTCGATGGTCCCCCCGTCGGGGGCCGGCCAGGAGCGCCACTGGTGCCCGTAGACGGGGCCGAGGTCACCGTGCTCGTCGGCCCACTCGTCCCAGATGGTGATGCGGCGCTCCTGCAGCCACCGCACGTTGGTGTCACCGCGCAGGAACCAGATGAGCTCGCCGACGATGGAGCGCAGGTGCAGCTTCTTGGTGGTCAGCGCCGGAAAGCCCTCGGTGAGGTCGAAGCGCATCTGGTGGCCGAAGACCGACAGGGTGCCGGTGCCGGTGCGGTCCTCCTTGCGCACCCCCTCGGTGCGGATCCGCTCCAGGAGGTCGAGGTATGCCTGCATGCCGCCCACTCTAGAGGCGCGCCCCGACAGGCGGGCGCGGACGGCAGCACCGCAGGGCCGACGCCAGGAGGGTCGGAGGCCGCTCCGGGAGATATCCTGGTGCGCCATGAGCCACCCCCATCCCGAGCTGTCCGCGCCCCCGCCCCTCCCGGACGGGGGCGTCCGCGTCATCCCGCTCGGGGGGCTCGGTGAGGTGGGCCGCAACATGGCCGTCATCGAGCACCGCGGCAAGCTGCTGGTCATCGACTGCGGCGTGCTCTTCCCCGAGGAGCACCATCCCGGGATCGACCTCATCCTCCCCGACTTCACCGCCATCGAGGACCGGCTGGACGACATCGTCGCCATCGTGCTGACGCACGGCCACGAGGACCACATCGGCGCCGTCCCCTACCTCCTGCGGCTCAAGCCCGACATCCCGCTGGTCGGCTCCCAGCTGACCCTCGCGCTCATCGAGGCCAAGCTCAAGGAGCACAAGATCACCCCGCTCACGCTGGGCGTGAGGGAGGGCGGTCGCGAGCAGCTCGGCCCCTTCGACTGCGAGTTCGTCGCCGTCAACCACTCGATCCCGGACGCCCTCGCGGTCTTCGTCCGCACCTCCGGCGGCACGATCCTGCACACCGGCGACTTCAAGATGGACCAGCTGCCGCTGGACGGGCGGATCACCGACCTGCGCGCCTTCGCCCGGTTGGGGGAGGAGGGCGTCGACCTCTTCATGACCGACTCGACCAACGCCCACGTGCCGGGCTTCACGACCCCCGAGCGGCAGATCGCCCCGGCCATCGAGCGGGTCTTCCACAACGCCTCGCGACGGATCATCGTCGCCTGCTTCTCCTCCCACGTGCACCGCGTGCAGCAGGTGCTCGACGCGGCCGAGGAGTCGGGCCGCAAGGTGGCCATGGTCGGACGCTCGATGATCCGCAACATGGGCATCGCGGCCGACCTGGGCTACCTGCGCATCCCGGACGGCGTGCTCGTCGACCTCAACCGGCTGACCCGGCTGCCCGACGACCAGCAGGTGCTCGTCTGCACCGGCTCGCAGGGCGAGCCCATGGCCGCCCTGTCCCGCATGGCCGGTGGCGACCACAAGATCGACGTCGGCGAGGGCGACACCGTGCTGCTCGCCTCCTCGCTCATCCCCGGCAACGAGAACGCCGTCTACCGCGTCATCAACGGGCTGACCCGCCGCGGGGCGGACGTCGTGCACAAGGAGAACGCGCTGGTGCACGTCTCCGGGCACGCCAGCGCCGGCGAGCTGCTCTACTGCTACAACATCGTGCGCCCGCGCAACGTCCTGCCCGTCCACGGCGAGTGGCGGCACATGGTGGCCAACGCCGACCTGGCCGTCCAGACGGGTGTGCCCCACGACAACGTCGTCATCGCCGAGGACGGCGTCGTCGTGGACCTCGTCGACGGCAAGGTCCGCATCGCGGGCGCCGTCGACTGCGGCTACGTCTACGTCGACGGCTCGCTCGTCGGCGCCGCGGACGAGACGATGCTCAAGGACCGCAGGATCCTGCGCGACGAGGGCTTCGTCACCATCATCCTCGTCCGGGACGCCTCCTCGGGGGCGATCGCGGCCGGGCCCGAGATCCAGACCCGCGGCTTCGCCGAGGGCGAGGACGTCTTCGAGCGGGTCCGCCCGAAGCTGGTCGCGGCGCTCGAGGAGGCCCAGCGCACCGGTACCCAGGACAGCTACCAGCTGCAGCAGGTCATCCGGCGCACGGTCGGGTCGTTCGTCGGCAACAAGCTGCGCCGTCGGCCGATGATCATCCCCATCGTCATCGACGCCTGACCCGGGTCGGTCGGCGGCGGTCAGTCCTCGGGGTGGTCGGGGCGGCCGAGCCGCCGACGCAGGCGGGCGGCTTCCTCGGCGATCTGCGCCTCGGTGGGCTCGCGGTCCAGACGCAGCGTGGTGGCGTGGATGGCGACGCCGACGCCCCAGCCCATCATCGGCCAGACGGGCCAGTAGTAGCCCATCCCGGACACCAGCCAGATGGCGGTCAGCAGCGTCATGACGATGAGGTAGACCGACAGGTGCTGGGCGAACTCCTTGCGCTGCTGCAGGCGCTGCAGCGCCCGTTCGCGCATCTCGGGGTCGAGCTCGGCGTGCGGCCGGTAGGGCTGCAGCGGGACGCCCCCCTCGACCGGGTCCTGCGGTCCCTGCGGTAGCTGGCTCACCGTTCCAGCGTACTCAGCAGGGGCCACGGCCACGACCCCCTCGGCCGTCGAGGATGCGCATGATGTCGGGCACCAGGAACGCCCCCCAGCCGATCATGACCCACGCCGGCCAGAAGTGCCCGCCGCCGCTGACCGCCCAGACGGCGACGAGCAGCCCGATGAGCGCCACCGCCCGCACGACCCGGTCCCGGCTGGCGGACAGGTCGCCACGACCGTGCGGACCGCACCGGGCGACGCCCGGGGGCACCGGGAACCCGCCGGGTCCGGGCAGGCCGGGTACGTGCGCTCGCACGGGCCGCACGGGCACCTCCTCCACGCCCCCCGTCCCGGGCGTGGGCAGCGGGGGCGGGGCGCCCGTCGCACCGGTCGTGTCGAACGGGCCGGGTCGGCCCTGCACCGGGATGGTCATGGCAGCTCCTCGCTGGTCGGACGGTATGCCTCGACGCTAGACGTCGCGGCGTCCCGAGGGGCGTGACACCTGTCAGGAGGTGGCCGGGTGCCCCGTCACGACGCGGACGGCGAGCCGGGTCGGGCGGTGGACGGCGTGGGACCCGTGTGACGACGGTGACCATTGGGTACCGTGCGACCGTGGCCAAGACTGTGACCTCGACCCGAGCCGGCTCCGGCGGCGCCTCCCGGCGCCCCGCGAGCCGATCGACGACGACCAAGGGCCGCGGCTCGGCCGGCTCGGGCCGGGGCAAGCCCGCCGCCTCCCGGCCGGCCGACGGTCCCTCGCTCCCGGGCCGGGCACTCCGCGGCATCGCCGGGGTCACCGGGGGCACCGTGCGCGCGATGACCGACACGGCGCACGACCTGGACCCCGAGCACCGGCGCGACGGCGCGGGGTTCCTCCTGCTCGCCCTGGCCCTGGTCGTGGCCCTGCGGGAGTGGTGGGGCCTGGACGGCTACGTCGGCGACCTGATCCACGTCGCGGCGGCAGGCACCTTCGGTCGGGTCGCGCTGGTCCTGCCGGCGGTGCTCCTCTTCTTCGCCGTCCGGCTCTTCCGCGCCCCGGGGGAGCAGCAGGCGACCAACCGGATGAGCATCGGGATGTGCGCCATCCTCGTGTCCGCCAGCGGGATCACCCACCTCGCGACCGGCAACCCGGACTACGCCGAGGGCTCGGTGGTGCTGCAGCGCTCCGGCGGGATCCTGGGGTTCATGGCGTCCTCCATCCCGGCGTCGGCGATCACCGTGACCGGGGCCTACATCGTGCTCACCCTGCTGGGCGTCTTCGGGTTCCTCGTGCTCACGCGCACCCCCGTGCACCGCATCCCCGACCGCATCCGCGAGGTCGAGCAGCAGCTCTTCGACTCCGCCCGCTTCGACGAGGTCGACGCCGACGGCAACCCGCTGCCGCGTCGTCGCCGCGGCGCCGGGGACGTCGACGGCCCGCGCGTGGGGGACGTGCCCTTCGACCAGGCCGCGGAGGTCGACCGTGCGGCGAGGCGCGCCCGGCGTGCGGGGGCCCGCAAGGCCGCGGCCGACGACGACGGCACGGGGGAGGTCGCCCCGCCGGCGACCGGCAGGACCGCCCCGAGGACGGCCCCCCGGCCCGCGTCGAGGACGGCTCCCGCCCGGGAGGTCCAGGGCGACTCCACCGACGAGATCCCCGGGCCCCGGCCCGGGCAGAAGCGACCGGCCGCCCCCACCGCGGTCGAGAAGGCCAAGGCGGCCAAGTCCGAGCTCGAGGCGCCGCCGACGGCCCAGCTGCCGCAGCGCGTGGAGCAGCTGCAGCTGGCCGGGGACATCACCTACACCCTGCCGGAGTCGGCGCTGCTCAAGCCCGGCACCCCGCACAAGGAGCGCTCGGAGGCCAACGACAAGGTGGTCGAGGCGCTGACCGGCGTGCTCGAGGACTTCAACATCGACGCGCAGGTCACCGACTTCAGCCGCGGGCCGACCGTCACCCGCTACGAGGTCGAGCTCGGGCCGGGCGTCAAGGTGGAGCGGATCACCGCGCTGTCCAAGAACATCGCGTACGCCGTCGCCAGCGCCGACGTCCGCATCCTGTCCCCCATCCCGGGCAAGTCGGCGGTCGGCGTGGAGATCCCCAACGCGGACCGGGAGAACGTCAGCCTCGGTGACGTCCTGCGCAGCCAGACGGCACGCAACAACACCCACCCCATGGTCATGGGCGTCGGCAAGGACGTCGAGGGCGGCTACGTCATCGCCAACCTCGCCAAGATGCCGCACATGCTCGTCGCCGGCGCCACCGGCTCCGGCAAGTCGAGCTTCGTCAACTCGATGATCACCTCCATCCTCATGCGTTCGACCCCCGACGAGGTGCGCCTCATCCTCGTCGACCCCAAGCGGGTCGAGCTCACGGCCTACGAGGGCATCCCGCACCTCATCACCCCCATCATCACCAGCCCCAAGAAGGCCGCCGAGGCGCTCGCCTGGGTGGTCAAGGAGATGGACCACCGCTACGACGACCTCGCGGCGTTCGGCTACAAGCACATCGACGACTTCAACAAGGCCATCCGGGCCGGCAAGGTCACGCCCCCGCCGGGGTCGGAGCGGGTGCTGCAGCCCTACCCCTACCTGCTCGTCGTCGTCGACGAGCTGGCCGACCTCATGATGGTCGCCCCGCGCGACGTCGAGGAGTCGGTGGTGCGCATCACCCAGCTCGCCCGCGCCGCCGGCATCCACCTGGTGCTCGCCACGCAGCGCCCCAGCGTCGACGTGGTCACCGGCCTCATCAAGGCCAACGTGCCGAGCCGGATGGCCTTCGCGACGTCCTCGCTGGCCGACTCCCGGGTCGTGCTGGACCAGCCGGGTGCGGAGAAGCTCATCGGCATGGGCGACGCGCTCTTCCTGCCGATGGGTGCCAGCAAGACGATGCGCGTGCAGGGGTCGTGGGTCACCGAGTCCGAGATCCACGACGTCGTCGCGCACGTCACCGGGCAGCTCAAGCCGAGGTACGTCGAGGAGGTCATCGCCGCTCCGGCCAAGAAGCAGATCGACGAGGACATCGGCGACGACCTCGACCTCCTCCTCCAGGCCACCGAGCAGGTCGTCACGACCCAGTTCGGCTCGACCTCCATGCTGCAGCGCAAGCTGCGCGTCGGCTTCGCCAAGGCGGGCCGTCTCATGGACCTCATGGAGAGCCGGGGCATCGTGGGACCGTCAGAGGGCAGCAAGGCCCGCGACGTGCTGGTCAAGCCGGACGACCTGGAGACCACCCTCGCGCTCATGCAGGGTCAGGACCCGCCGCGGCCCGAGGTGGAGTCCGACACCGCACCCTTCGACGCCGATCCGACCGAGGTCGCCGACGAGGACGACGCCGCCGTGGCGGAGGCGCCGGGCTCCGTGCGTGACGACGGTGCGCCGGCCCACGCGGCCCGCCGCGACACCCGCTACGACGGCGACCCCATCAGCGGCAGCTACGTCGAGGACGAGGAGGAGCCCGAGAGCGAGGACGCCTGGTCGCTCACGGGACGCGACTGACGTGGCTCCCGGGCGCCGCGACTCGCTGGCGTGGGTCGAGGCCGGGACCCGTCTCTGGGAGACGACGCTCGGGTCCGTGGAGGACCAGGCGCTGCGGGCACCCTCGCTGCTGCCCGGCTGGAGCCGGGCGCACGTCGTCGCGCACGTCGCGCTCAACGCCCGGGCCCTGGGCCACCTCGTCACCTGGGCCCGCACCGGGGTCGAGACGCCCATGTATGCCTCGCCGGAGGCCCGCGACGCCGACATCGAGGAGCTGGCCCCGGCCCCGGCGGCGGTCCTGCGGGCACGTTCGCAGGACGCGGCGCAGGAGCTGATGCAGGGGATGGGCCGGCTGGGGGCCGAGCAGTGGGAGGCGCGGGTGCGGGTCCGGCAGGGCACCGCGATCGCCGCCGACACGATCCCCTGGCTGCGGGCACGGGAGGTCTTCCTGCACGCGCTCGACCTGGGTGCCGGGGCCCGCGACCAGGACCTGCCCGAGGCCTTCGCCCACGCCCTCCTGGGCGACGTCACCCGCCAGCGGTCCCGCATGGAGGGACACCCGAGCCTCGTCCTGCTCGACCAGGACGGCGGGGCCCGCTGGGAGGTCGGTCGTCCCGGGTCGGGGACGCAGCCGGTGGTCGGCGACGTCCGCGCGCTGGCCGCCTGGGTGACCGGACGACCCGCCACGCTGCCCCTCGGGGTCACCGGCGACCGGCTGCCGCAGCTGCCGGCCTGGCTCTAGGGGCCCCTCAGGCCTGCGCCGCGTCCTCGACGTCCTGCAGGACCCGCAGGACGTTGCCGTGGGTCAGCGCGTCCAGGTCGGAGGCGGACCACCCCCGGTCCCGCAGCTCGGCGAGCAGGGCCGGGTAGGTCGAGACGTCCTCGAGGCCGACGACGACCTGCTCGGTGCCGTCGAAGTCCCCGCCCAGCCCGAGATGCCCGACGCCCGCGACGGCCCGCAGGTGGTCCAGGTGGTCGGCCACCTGCGGCAGCGTCGCCTCCGGCCGGGGGTGGCGCTGCTCCCAGGACCCGGCGAAGCGGGTCATCGCCGGGTGGTCGTTCGGGTCGAGCCCCGCCTCCTGCGCCGCCTCGCGGGCGTCGACCTGCCAGCGCCAGCAGGCGGGGGAGACGAACTGCGGCACGAAGGTCGCCATGCACACCCCTCCGGCGGAGGCCATCGAGGCCAGCACGTCGTCCGGCACGTTGCGCGGCGAGGGGCACAGGGCGCGGGCGTTGGAGTGGCTGAAGAGCAGGGTTGCCGTCGAGGCCGCCAGCGCGTCCCGCATCGTCGTGGCCGCGACGTGCGAGAGGTCCACGAGCATGCCGAGCCGGTTGAGCTCGCCGACCACCTCGCGTCCGAAGGCCGTGAGGCCGTCGTGCTCCGCGGCGTCGGTGGCGCTGTCGGCCCAGGGGGTGTTGTGGTTGTGAGTGAGGGTGAGGTAGCGCACCCCCAGCCGGTGCAGCACCCGCAGCACCCCCAGCGACGACCCGATCGACTGCCCGCCCTCGGCGCCCAGGAGGGAACCGACCCGGCCCTGCGCCATCGCCTCGCGCACCTGGGCGGCGGTCGCCGCGAGGGTGAGGCGGTCGGCATACCGCTCGAGCAGGCGGTGCACGAGGTCGATCTGCTCGAGCGTGGTCGCCACGGCCTTGGCCTCGTCCAGCGAGGACGGGACGTAGACCGACCAGAACTGCCCGCCCACCCCTCCGCGGTGCAGCCGCGGGAGGTCCGTGTGCAGACCGCGGTCGCGCGTGCCCGAGCGCAGGTCGACCTCCGGTCCGCGCTCCCCCCCGACGAGCTCGCGCAGCGCCCAGGGCAGGTCGTTGTGCCCGTCGACGACCAGGTGCCGACCGCTCCAGGACCCGGGGTCCGTCTGCTCGTCCATGGGCACATCTGACCACGGGAGGCCGCGGCCCGGGCCGGGGGGAGGCGTGGACGGCCACGGCAGGGGCGGGCCGCACCTACACTCGAGGGATGCTGGAGACCACGCGAAGCGTCGCCGTCGTCACCCTCGGGTGCACCCGTAACGAGGTGGACTCCGAGGAGCTGGCGGGGCGGCTGGCGGCCGAGGGCTGGACCCTCGTCGAGGACGCCGCGGACGCCGACGTGGCCGTGGTGAACACCTGCGGCTTCGTCGAGCAGGCCAAGAAGGACTCGATCGACGCCCTCCTCGAGGCGAACGACCTCAAGCGCACCGGGCGCACCCAGAAGGTCGTCGCGGTGGGGTGCATGGCCGAGCGGTACGGCGAGCAGCTCGCCACGGAGCTGCCGGAGGCGGACGCGGTCCTGGGCTTCGACTCCTACGGGGACATGTCCCAGCACCTGCGCACCATCCTCGGGGGCGGGAGCGTGCCCTCGCACGTCCCCGCCGACCGGCGTCGGCTGCTGCCGATCTCCCCCAGCGCACGGCATACCTCCAGCGCGGCGGTGGCGCTGCCCGGCCACCAGCAGTCGGGGGGGACGCCCACCCGGACCGAGGTCGAGCCGGTCGTCCCGCTCGAGCAGGTGGCACCGGCCACCGGCCCCCGGGTCGTCCGCGCCCGCCTGGACGGACGGCCGTGGGCGCCGCTGAAGATCGCCTCGGGCTGCGACCGGCGGTGCGCGTTCTGTGCGATCCCCATGTTCCGCGGCGCGTTCGTGTCGCGGACGCCGGAGGAGATCCTCGCCGAGGCGGCCTGGCTGGGGGAGCGGGGCGTCAAGGAGGTGTTCCTCGTCAGCGAGAACACCACGTCCTACGGCAAGGACCTGGGTGACCTGCGGCTCGTGGACGCACTGCTGCCCGAGCTGACCCGGGTGCCGGGCATCGAGCGGGTCCGGGTGTCCTACCTGCAGCCGGCCGAGATCCGTCCCGACCTGCTGGACGCCATGGCCGGTACCCCCGGCGTGGCGCCCTACTTCGACATCTCCTTCCAGCACGCCTCCGGGCCCCTGCTGCGCCGCATGCGCCGCTTCGGCGACCGCGAGTCCTTCCTCGGGCTGCTCGAGCAGGTGCGCTCCCGCGTCCCCGAGGCAGGGATCCGGACCAACGTCATCGTCGGCTTCCCGGGCGAGACCGAGGAGGACGTCGCCGAGCTGACCGACTTCCTCGCTGCGGCGCGCCTCGACGTGGTCGGCGTCTTCGGCTACTCCGACGAGGACGGCACGGAGGCGGAGGGGTATGCCGACAAGGTCCCCGAGCACGTGATCCGGGAGCGCGTCGAGCAGGTGGGTGCGCTCGTCGAGGAGCTGACCACCCAACGGGCCGCCGAACGGGTCGGGACGCTCGTGGAGGTGCTGGTCGAGGCGGTCGAGGACGACGACGAGGACCTGCGGCTCGTCGGTCGCGCCGGGCAGCAGGGCCCGGACGTCGACGGCGTGACCTACCTCGTCGACGAGGACGGCCGGATGCCTGCGCTCGTGCCCGGTGCGGTCGTCACGGCGCGGGTGGTGGACACCGAGGGTGTGGATCTGGTGGCATGTCCCATCGCGTCCCCCGGCAGCGAGGAGCCCGGCCGATGATCGGCCCGCACGACCCCGACGGACCTGACCTGGCGACCGCCACGGCCTCGCAGCGCGTCTCCCCCTGGAACCTCCCCAACGCGCTCACCGTCCTGCGGATCGCCCTGGTCCCGATCTTCGGGTGGTTGCTGCTCAGCGGCGGCGGGGACGACCCGGGGCTGCGGTGGTGGGCGCTCGCCGTCTTCCTCGTGGCCATCGGCACCGACTGGGTGGACGGCCACCTCGCCCGCAAGCAGGGGCTGATCACGGCCTTCGGCAAGCTCATGGACCCGATCGCCGACAAGGCGCTCATCGGGACCGCCCTCGTCGGTCTCTCCCTCCTCTCCCTCCTGCCGTGGTGGGTCACCGTCGTCATCCTGGTGCGCGAGGTCGGCATCACGCTCATGCGCTTCGTCGTCATCCGGCGCGGGGTCATCCCGGCCAGCAAGGGCGGCAAGCTCAAGACGGTGCTGCAGTCCGTGGGGATCGCCGTGCTCGTCGCACCGGTCGCGGGCTGGTTCCACGACCTCGGGCTGTGGGTCATGTATGCCGCGACCCTGGTCACGGTCGTGACCGGTGTCGACTACGTCCGTCAGGCCCTGGCTCCCGCGGGCAGGCCGCCGGCCACCGGGTCATGACCGGGTCCCCGGGTGGGGCGCGGGCCTCGGTGCTGGTGCGGGACCTCCTGGCCCGCGAGGAGTCCGTGGTCACCGCCGAGTCGCTGACCGGGGGTCTGGTGTGCGCTGCGCTGACCGACGTGCCGGGCGCCAGCGGCACGGTGCGCGGCTCGGTCGTCGCCTACCTCGACCCGGTCAAGGAGCAGGTGCTGGGGGTCGGTGCCGCGGTGCTGGAGGGGCCGGGGGCGGTCTCGCGCGAGTGCGCGGAGGCGATGGCACTCGGGGGCGCCCGGGTGCTGCACGCCGACTGGTGCGTCGCGACGACCGGCGTGGCCGGGCCGGGACCCAGCGAGGGCACCCCCGCCGGCACCGTGCACGTCGCCGTCGCCCGCCGGGAACAGGTGGTGGGCCACCGGGTGTTCTCCCTCCATGGTGACCGTGACCACATCAGGAGGGCGACGGTGAGCGTCGCGCTCGACCTGCTGCAGGACTGCCTGAGGAGAGGTGTGTCGGGCGGGGACGGTACGGTAGAGGTACGAGGTGCCGCCACGGCATCCGGTCCGGCCCCCGGGTCGGCACGGGTCGACGCAGCGGCACCGGGCACAGCGGACGCGAGAGGTGAGGAGGGATGACCATGGTGCTCCTACGACGCGAGCTCGGGGACGCTCTCCGGGAGACGCGGCAGACGCAGGGCCGGACGCTGCGGGAGGTCAGTGCCTCGGCGTCCTGCTCGCTGGGCTACCTCTCCGAGATCGAGCGGGGGGAGAAGGAGGCGAGCTCGGAGCTGCTGGCCTCGATCTGCCGCGCCCTGGACGTGCCGCTGTCCCAGATGCTCTCGACCGTCGCCGACCGGGTCAGCCTCACCGAGACCGCCGAGACGCAGATGACGACGGTCCTCACCGAGGGTCTGGCGCAGCCGATCGACCCGCGCCGCGTCGGTCGCCGCGACTCCGTGGTCTCCGCCGCCTGAGCCCGACCACGGCGCATCGCTGATGCACCTCGACATCCACCACGAGCCCGGCCGGGTTCACATCACGCTGACCCCGGGCGACCGCGAGCCCGACACCCGCAAGGGCGCGCTGGCCAGGCATACCGCGTCGTTCGCGGTCACCGTCGCCCCGCGCAGCCTGCACCCCGACCTGCTGGTGCTGTCCGCCGTGCTCTGCGCCCGCCCGTGGATCCGCCGCCAGACGCCGGTGACCAGCAACCTGTCCGGGAGCCCCGCCCTGGCCGGAGCCCTGGCCTCGGGACCGGGGCTGCGGCTCGGGTCCGTGGACCCGGCCCTGCCCCCGCGGCGCAGGCCCGAGCCGGGGGTGCCCGGGCTGTGCTTCAGCGGCGGGACCGACAGCGTCGCCACGCTCGCCGTGATGCCGGAGACCACCCGCTCCTACCACCTGCTCCGACGGGCGCCGGAGGGCGAGCGGCGGGCCACGATGTTCGACACCCGGGCCGCGCAGGAGTCCTGCGAGGTCGTGCGGCGACACGGTCGCCGGGTCGATGTCGTGGACAGCGACGTGGAGTACCTCCGCGAGTCGATGGGCTTCCCGCACGACTTCACCACCGCCGTCCCTCTCCTGCTGCACGCCGATCGGGACCGGGTGGACGTCATCGCCTGGGGTGCCCCGCTGGAGGCGACCTACCGGCTGCAGCGCGGTCACTACCGTGACTTCGCCGACTCGCCCTTCGTGGCCGAGTGGGGCCCGGTCTTCCAGGCGGTCGGGCTCCCGGTGTGCGTGCCCATCGCCGGTGTCTCCGAGCTGGTGACCAGCAGGATCGTCCACACCCACGCGCTGGGCGCGGCCGCGCAGTCGTGCGTGCGTGGGCCCCGGCTCGGCTCGCCGTGCGGCCGGTGCGCGAAGTGCGCCCGCAAGACGCTGCTCGCCGGTGCCGTGACCGGTCGATGGCCCTCGGCGTCGACGCTCGAGCGCCAGTGGCGCGGGGCCGAGCCGCGGGCCCACCTGCTCGCCGACCCGATCAAGGTGGAGCCGGTGATCTCCCACGCCGTCCACCGCCACCTCGCCGACGGGGGCGACAGTGCCCTGCTGCGCCTCGTCGCCCGCAAGGTCGGCCCGGACCCGCTGCCGTGGCTCTCGCGCTCCTTCGACCCCGCGCTCGAGCTGGTCCCGCAGCCCTACCGGGAGGAGGTCTCGGACTGGCTGCACCGGGTGGCCCCGCCGATGAGCCCCGCCGAGGAGCAGGCGGTCCGCGACTACGACGTCCGGGACGAGGACCGGGCGGCGGCGCAGCAGGCCCTGGTCGACTGGTTCGAGGCCCACCCGCCGCAGGAGCGGTGGTCGCGGATGCGGGGGCGGGCGCGCCGGGAGGCGCGGGCCCGGGCGCGGCGGGCTCGCGACGCGGTCCGCCGCCTCCTGCCCGGGACCCGGGCCTGACCCGCGTCCGTGCCGGGACCGCAGGAGAGGGGTCAGTAGCTCGGCCGCCGCCCGTGCCCGAGGGGCGACTGCGGGCGCCCGTCGTCGGTCGGGGCGCGACCTCCCTGACAGCGGGGGCAGGAGAACATCACGCGTTCCTGGGGCTGGCGGCCGATCGGCGCCAGCCGGATCGTGCTCCCGCAGCGCTTGCAGGGCAGCCCCATGCGCCCGTGCACCCACGCGTCGTCCTCGTTGACGTCACCCCGTCCGGTGATGGTCGTCCGGCCGGCCCGGCAGCTGACGACCAGCAGTCGGCGGGCCAGCTCGAGCAGCTCGCGCACCTGCTCCTCGTCCAGCTCTCCGACGGGGGTCCACGGGTTGATGCCGAGCAGGAAGAGCGGCTCGGCGGTGAAGATCGTGCCCATGCCCGCCACGTTGCGCTGGTCGAGGCAGGCCTCGGTGACGGTCCGTGCCGGGTCGGAGCGCACGTTGGCCAGGGCGAGCTCGCCGTCGTACGCGGGGTCCAGCAGGTCCGGACCGAGGTGGCCGACCACCCGGTGCTCCTCGCTGGTGCGGACCAGCTCGAGCATCCCCAGGGAGTCCCCGACGGCGACCCGGCGCCCGGTCCACACCAGGATCCGCACGGTATGCCGTCGCGCCAGCGCGTGCCGGCGCGCCACCGGGTGGACCCGCCAGGACCCCTCCATCCGCAGGTGGCTGTGCACGGTGACGTCACCCTCGACCCGGTGCAGCAGGTGCTTGCCGCGGGGCACGACCTCCAGGGTCCGGCGGCCCGAGAGATCGGCCGTGGCGTGGGCGGGGACCCGCACGTCCGAGCCCTCGAGGACCTCGCCGGCCAGGGCCTGGTGCAACCGCCGCGCCGTCCGCCAGACCGCATCGCCCTCAGGCACCGGTGAACCCCGTCCCGAGCGACGTGCCGATGCTGATGACCGCGGCCGCCGGGAGGGGCGAGCGCACGGACAGGGCGGCCGCCGCTCCGTCGTTGACCAGCAGGTCGACCTGGACCGGCCGGCCGAGGCGGGCCGACAGCTCGCCGGAGAGGCGGGCGCGGGGGTCCTCCTCGGGCCGGGCGATCGTGCCGTAGGTCTCGTCGACGTCGAGCCGACCGTCCACGACGTAGTTGGCGATGGCGACGCGCACCCGCAGCGGACCGGTCTCGTGGTCGTCCGGGAGGACCTGTCGGCACGCCTGGGCCACGAGGTCCAGGAGGGCGGTGGGGGCCGGCCAGGTGCGCGTCTCGAACGGGGTCCAGGGGACGGCCACCGCCACCGAGGGCCCGAGCAGGCCCTGGCGCACCCGGGACGCCTTGATGCGCGAGTGACCGAGGTCGAGGACGACGCCCGGATCGTCACCGACGCCGACCGCGAGGCCCACCAGCGCAGCCCGGCCCGGGTCGGGCGCCACCTCCGCGCCGTGCGCCCGCACCCGGGGGTCGCCGGAGGCACGGGACCCCAGCTCGCCGGCGACGACGCCACCGCACACGACGACACGAGCGGCCGTCTCCCACCGGGCCCAGTCCGCCTCGGTCCACTCGGCGCGGGCCGCACGGTCGGCGGCGGTCGGGCTGCGCACGGTCCGCAGCAGGTGCGCGAACGCGTCGACCCACTCCTCGGCGACCCCCTCCGCCCACGCGTCCCCGGCCCGGAGGGCACGGTCGAGCACCAGCAGCGGCGCACCCTCCACCGCGACCTCGGCCTCGGACGCCGCGGCCCGGACGGTCGCGGACAACCCGGTGGCGCCCAGCACCCGCCCCGCAGGCCGCCCGTGCCAGGTCGCACCGGGGCGCAGCAGCACCGTCCGGTTCAGACCCGTCCGCCGGGTGATGTCGGGTGCCCTCACGTGCCCAGTGTCTCCTCCGGCCCGGCGGACTGCACGTGGGCGGGCTCCTGGAGGTGCAGGCGCTCACCCGACCAGTCCTCGCGCAGCCACCGGTCGTGGCTGGCGACGACCACCGCTCCCGGGTAGGCGGGCAGCGCGAGCTCGAGCTCGGAGACCAGCAGGAGCGAGAGGTGGTTGGTCGGCTCGTCCAGCAGCAGCAGGTCCGGCGGGTCGGCCAGGACCACGGCCAGGTCCAGACGCCGCCGCTGGCCGACCGACAGCTCCGCCACCGGTCGGTCGAGGTCGCGGCCGGCGAGGAGCCCGAAGCCGGCCAGCGGCTGCCGGGCGGCGCGCTCGTGGCCGACCCGGCGGGCATACTCCGACCGGGCGGTGTCGCGCGTCGGGTGCGGTGTCGGCTCCTGGGACAGCAGGTCGACGCTGAGCCCGGGCGCCCACGTGATGCGTCCGCCGCTCGGGCGCAGGGTGCCGGCCAGCAGGTCGAGCAGCGTGGACTTTCCCGAGCCGTTGCCGCCGGTGACGAGCAGTCGCCCGTGGGCCGGCACGACCAGGGACAGCGGCGCGAGCCGCCCGTGCAGGCGCACGTCGACGGCGCGCAGGAGGGGGTCGGTGCCGGGGCGCGCCGCCGGCCCACCCTGAGGTGCGCCGAGCCCACGGAAGCGCAGCCGCGCGGGCGGGCGACGCACCTGCTCACGTTCGAGGCGCTCGAGCGCGGTGCTCGCGTCGTTGACCCGCCGGGCCACGACCCTGGCGTTGCGGTCGGCGTAGAACTTCCTGCTGGCGCGGGCCTCGGTGCGGGGTCCCCGGTCGGCGTGGCCGACGGTGTGGTCGTCGGCCACCTTGCGCCGCAGCCGCACCAGCTCGGCCTGCTCGTCCCGGTGCCGGCGCACCCAGCGCCGCCGGTCCTCCCGGCGCTGCTGCAGGTATGCCGTGTAGCTGCCGGTGTACCGGGTCAGCCCGTATCCCGAACCGGGCGAGTCGTCGTCGGCGGCGACCCGGGCGTGCGGCACCGGTGTCGGGTCGAGGTCCAGCACGGTAGTGGCCACCTCGTCCAGGAAGGCCCGGTCGTGGCTGGCCAGCAGCACCGGCCCGGACCAGGAGCGCAGCAGGTCCGTGAGCAGGGCGGTGCCGGCGTCGTCGAGGTGGTTGGTCGGCTCGTCGAGCAGCAGGGTGTCGGGCGAGCGCAGCAGCGTCCAGGCGAGCGAGAGCCGGGAGAGCTGACCGCCGGAGAGCTCGCCGGTCCGGCGGTCGCGGGGGAGGGAGCCCAGACCCAGGCCGTCGACCACTCGCGCGGCACGGTGCTCGACGTCCCAGGCAGCGTGCCGGCGGGCGTCCTCGATCGCCGCGTCGAGCGCAGCACCGGCGCCGGGCTCCGCACGGGCCAGCGCCGCGGCCGCGTGCTCGACCCGGTCGGCCAGTCGGCGGACCGCGGCGACGGCGTCCTCCAGCACCTCGACCACGGTGAGCCCGAGGTCGAAGGGCACCTCCTGGTGGTGCAGGCCCACGGTGCCGGGCGCCTGGACCTGGCCGGCGTCCGGTGCGGTCAGTCCGGCCACGATCCGCAGCAGCGTCGACTTGCCGGAGCCGTTCTCGCCGATGAGGCAGGCCCGTCCGCCGGAGGGCACGACGAGCGACACGTCGGTCAGCACCCGATGGGTGGGGAAGGACTTGGACACCCCGTCCACCCGGAGGTGGAGCGGGCCGTCGGCGTCGCCGGACGGCAGGTGAGAGGTGACGGACATGGGTCTCCTGGGGCAGCGGGCAGGCGGTCGTGCGGCGCGGGGCAGCCTCAGGAGATCGACATGGCGCCGAGCCTAGGCGCTCCCCTCCGCCCGGCGCGACCGGATAGTCGACGTCCGCAGGCCGTTCAGCTCCGCGCGCAGCCCGTCCAGGGCGGTGCGGGTGTCCGCGTCGTCGTCGTGGGGGCCACGGAGCCAGTCGCTGTAGGAGCCGACCTCGCTCAGCTGCCACTCCAGCCGGAAGAGCTCCAGCAACGCCGGGTCGTGGGGGATCGCGGAGGCATAGCCCGCGAGCACGTCGCGCTCGGGGGGGTGCGAGACGCAGGGTCTCCCAGTCCAGCAGCAGCAGGCGACCGTCGTCCGATCGCCACAGGTTGTGCACTCCGGGCTCGCCGTGGGTCGGCACGTAGGTCTGCGGGTCGAGACGCTGGACGAGCCGGAGGTAGTCCGCGAGGCCCCGTCGGACGTCGGCCGCTCCTTCCCGGACGGCGTCTCGCGCCGCCTCGCCGAGCGGACCGTCCGTCCACGCGCTGCGTGTCCACTCCGCGAGGTGGTCCACCAGGTCTGGTCCGACCGAGGGCTCCCAGGTGAGGATCCCCTCCGGCGGCCGGCTCGCATGGAGGTCGGCCAGGGCCCGGACCGCCTCCGGCCCGAGCGATCCTGGTCGGTGGCCGGGCACCCACGACGTCAGGCTGAGGCTGCCGTCACCGGTGGGGATGGTGAACCTGCCGGTCGACGTCCGCACGCACGGATGGACGAACGGGAGGGCCTCGCCCAAGGAGGCCGCGGCGGTATACGTCGCCTCCAGGGTCGCCGCCGAGTGCCACCACGGGGGGTCCAGGGTGACGAAGTAGCCCGGCTGGGGGTGTCCATCCCGGCCGGGGACGTCGGCGCGCCAGTGCCAGGCCCCGAACCCGACGGCCAGGTGCTCCACACCGACCACGCGGCTGTCCCACAGGGAGCGGACCTGTCTGAGGATCTGGTCCGACGTGACGCTGCGGGGTGGCTCGTGCACCACCCCAGGCTAGGGGGGCCGACGTCAGCGGCGGAGCCGCAACCCCTGCGGCGCGGTGTGGAAGCCGGCGTCGGTCAGGGCGGCGGCGAGCGGGTGCGAGGAGGAGAGGGCGCCCCCGCCGTCGATCGTGGCGATGGTCAGGCCGCTGACCGACCCGCGGCGGACGGCGCTGACGAGGGCGCGGGCAGCCGCGGGCCAGACCACGTCGGGGGCGGCCTCGGGCGGCAGCTCCATGGTGAGCGCCCGGCGGCCGCCGCGTTCGAGGTAGAGCGCCAGGGCGCCGTCCACCAGGACGACCATCGAGCCGGCCTTGCGCGCCGGGCGGTGCGAGCCCTCGTCGTCGCCACGCTCGGGCCAGGGCACGCTGGCCCCGAACGGGCTCGCGGGGTCGGTCGCCGCGAGCAGGACGACCTCGGGGCCCTGGTCCGACCCGTCGGCCGAGGACCCGGGCCGGCGTTCGTGGCTGAGGGCGCGGAGCCGGTCGATGGCCCCGCTGCTGCCGAACTGCGCCGCGCCGAGGCCCTCCACGACATACCCGCGGCGGACCCGCCCGGCCTCCTCGGCCCCGGACAGCACGCGGTAGACCCCGGCGAACCCGCCGGGCACGCCCTCGGCCACCACCGAGCCGCGGGTCAGCACGCCGTAGCGGTCCAGCAGCTGCTCGGCATTCGCCAGCGCGCGCACGGTCGGGTCCGTCTCGACGGGGGGCAGGAGGGACCACCGGCCGACGGTGGCGGGGGGCCCGGACCGCGTCGGACGACCCGGGCGGGAGGCGCTACCACCACGCGAGGCCGCCAGGCCCACGGAGGTGCGTGACCAGCGGCCCGTGCGGGACGGGGCGCGACGGGCCTTGTGGGTGGTGCGCCCGCCTGCCAGCAGTGCTCTGACCGGGGCGTAGGTGTCGGCGCCGACGCGACCCGCCCACACCAGGTCCCACAGGGTGCCCGCCAGCTGCTGGTCGTCCAACGAGCCCACGGCGTCGCTAAGCGCCCGGAAAAAGTAGGCCCCGCCGGCCACCCGCTCCAGCACCTCGAGCACCGCGCGTGCGGTCCCGCCCAGATCGTCGGTCGGGGCGTCCTCCTGCGGTCCGCCCGCCCCGGCCGACTGCTCCGGGGGCGGCGTCATCGTCAGGTGGGCGGTGTCCGCCAGGTGCAGGGAGACCCACCCGTCGTCGCCCGGCAGCGACCCGTGCCCCTGCCACAGGATCTCGCCGGAGCTCATGAGCTCGTCGAGCATGGCGGGGGAGTAGTCGACGACCCGGGCGGGCAGGACGAGCGACTCCAGCGCCGAGGCAGGGATGCGGGCCCCGGCCAGCTGCTCCACCGCGCGCACCGTGCCGTCCAGCCCGCGCAGCTCGCCGACCGACTGCCACCGGGGCAGGAAGCGGGCGTAGGTCGCCTGGGTGACCGGCTCGACCTCCTGCCTCAGGGCGGCCAGGGAGCGACGGCGCAGCAGCCGCAGCACCTCGGCGTCGCAGACGTCCTCCTCGCCGGTGCCGGACGGGGCCAGCGCGCCGACCACCATCCGCCCCGACGACACCTGGCGCCGCACGGCGTCCCGCACCACCGCCGTGCCGAGCCCGAGACGGGTCGCCAGCGACTCGACGGTGAAGGGGGTGTGGGTGCGCGCGTGCCGGACGACCAGGTCGCCGAGCGGGTCCTCCACGCCCTCGAGGAAGGTCGCGGGCACCCCGACGGGCATCGCGACCCCCAGCGCGTCGCGCAGCCGCGCGGCGTCCTGCGCGTCGGCCACCCGCTGCTCCCCGGCGATCCGCACCTCGATGACGCGCCGGGAGTCCAGGAGCGAGGCGAGCCAGCCCTCGACCTGGTCCTGGGCCTCCTCGGTCGTGCGGTCCGTCACCTCCTGCCGGCTGAGGGGGCCCAGCACCCGCAGGAGGTCCACGACCTCCTCGGGGTCCCGTGCCCGGCGGTCCGGGGCCAGCCGCTGCAGCTCGGCCTCGGTGCGGGCGACCACCTCGGGGTCGAGCAGGTCGCGCAGCGCCGCGCCCTCCCCGCGGCCCAGGAGCTCGGCGAGCAGGCCGGCGTCGAGGGAGAGGGCCGCCGCGCGCCGCTCCGCCAGCGGGGAGTCGCCCTCGTAGAGGAACTGCGCGATGTAGCCCATGAGCAGCGAGGACGCGAAGGGGGAGGGGCGCTGGCTGGCCACCGAGACCAGCCGGACCTCGCGGGCGGCGAGGCGCCGCATGAGCTCGCGCAGGGCGTCGACGTCGTAGACGTCCTGGACGCACTCGCGCACCGCCTCGAGCACAATGGGGAAGGTGGGGTAGCGGGCGGCCACCTCGAGCAGCTGGGCCGAACGCTGCCGCTGCTGCCACAGGGGCTGCCGCTTGCCAGGGTTGCGCCGGGGCAGCAGCAGCGCCCGCGCCGCGCACTCGCGGAAGCGGGCGGCGAACAGCGCCGAGCCACCGATCTCCTGGGTCACCAGGTCGGCGACCTCGTCCGGGTCGAGGGTGAGCAGCTCGGCGATCTCCGCGTCCAGCCGGGCCGCCTCCGAGCCGCCCCCCGGAGCGCCGCCGGTGCTGCCACGAGGGCTGCCACCCCGGGAGCCGACGCCGTCGTCCGCCGGGCCGGAGCCGCCCGGGTCGTCCCAGCCCCCGAGGTCGGGCAGGCGCAGCACGATGCCGTCGTCCGCGGCGAGCGCCTGCACGTCGGTGCCGAAGCGCTCGCGCATCCGGGCGGCCAGGCACAGCGCCCACGGGGCGTGCACCGGGCTGCCCCACGGCGAGTGCACGACGACGCGCCAGTCCCCGATCTCGTCGCGGAAGCGCTCGACGACGAGGGTGCGGTCGTCCGGCAGGTGGCCCACGGCCTCGCGCTGCTCGCCGAGGTAGGTGACGAGGTTGTCGGCGGCGAACCCGTCGAGCCCCTGCTCGGTGAGCTCGCCCAGCGCGGCCTCCCGCGGCTGCCCGGCGATCCGCCGCACGAACTCGCCGACCGCCGCCCCGAGCTCGGCGGGGCGCCCGAGGGACTCTCCCTTCCAGAAGGGGAGCCGGCCGATCTGACCCGGTGCGGGGGTGACGAGCACCTGGTCGTGCGTGATGTCCTCGATGCGCCAGCTCGTGGTGCCCAGGGTGAACACGTCACCGACGCGGGACTCGTAGACCATCTCCTCGTCGAGCTCGCCGACCCGGCGCCCGGGACCCTCGCCGGTGGCGAGCATGACGGCATACATGCCCCGGTCGGGGATGGTGCCGCCGGAGGTGACCGCGAGCAGCTGCGCCCCGCGCCGCGCGCTGAGCGTGTCGGTCACCCGGTCCCACACGATGCGCGGGCGCAGGTCGGAGAAGTCCTCGCCGGGGTAGCGTCCGGCCAGCATGTCGAGGACGGCGTCGAACAGGGAGCGGGGGAGGGCGGCGTAGGAGGCGCTGCGCCGCACCAGCTCGAAGAGGTCCGTGACGGACCAGTCCTCCATCGCCAGCATGGCGACGACCTGCTGGGCCAGGACGTCGAGGGGGTTGGTGGGGACCGCCAGCTGCTCGATCGCGCCGCGGCGCATGCGGTCCACCACGACGGCGGTCTGCACGAGGTCGGCCCGGTGGGTGGGGAAGAAGACGCCGTGGCTGGTGGCCCCGACCTGGTGGCCGGCCCGCCCGACCCGCTGCAGCCCCGAGGCGACGCTCGGCGGGCTGGCGACCTGGACGACGAGGTCGACCGCGCCCATGTCGATCCCCAGCTCCAGGCTGCTGGTCGCCACGACGGCGGGCAGCTGACCCGTCTTGAGGGCGTCCTCGATCTGCGCGCGCTGCTCCTTGCTCACCGACCCGTGGTGGGCGCGCGCGAGCACGGGTGCGGCGCCGCCGCTCGCGCCGGACTGCGCCATGACCTGCGCCGGGGTGCGTGAGGTATGCCGCCCCCCGCCGCCTCCCGCGTCGTCGCCGTCGTGGTGGTCGCCGCCCTGGTGGTCGCCGTCGTCCTCCTCGCCCGGACGCTGGTGCCGGTCCTCCCACTCCTCGTTGAGCCGCGAGGTGAAGCGCTCGGCCACCCGACGCGAGTTGGTGAAGACGAGCGTCGAGGTCTGCCCCGAGACGAGGTCGGCGACCCGCCGCTCGATGTGCGGCCAGATCGAGGCACGCTCCTCGGGGTCCACGACCGGGGCCCAGACGTCCTCGTCCGGGCCCGTCCCGGTGCCGTCGAGGTCCGGCAGGACCGGGCCCGTCCCCACGCTCGGTGCGTCGTCGTCGTCGTCCGGCTCCGGCAGGACCGGGCCCTCGCCCCCCTCACCCCGGTGGTGGTCCGGGTGCTCCCAGTCCTCGCTGCCCGGCGGCGGCGTGCCGCTGCGCGACGCGACCTCGGCGCCCGGGGCGTCGGGACGGTCGGCGGCACCGGGGTCCGACATGTCCGGGATCGGCACGACGACCTCGAGGTCCCAGCTCTTGGTGGACGGCGGCTGGACGGTCGTCACCGGGCGGCCGCCGGCCAGGTAGCGGGCGACCTCCTCGACCGGCCGCACGGTCGCGGAGAGCCCGATGCGCTGGGCCGGGCGCTCCAGCAGGTGGTCGAGGCGGTCCAGGGTGAGGGCCAGGTGGGTGCCGCGCTTGGTCCCGGCCACGGCGTGGACCTCGTCGACGATGACCGACTCGACCCCGGTGAGGGCGCTGCGGGCCTGCGAGGTCAGCAGGAGGAAGAGCGACTCCGGGGTGGTGATGAGGATCTCCGCGCCGTCCTTGGCGAAGGCCCGTCGCTCGGCGGCCGGGGTGTCGCCCGAGCGCACCGCCACCGACACCTCGGGCGCGGCGCCCCCGAGCCGTCGCGCCGCGTGGCCGATGCCGACGAGAGGCGAGCGCAGGTTGCGCTCCACGTCGACGGCGAGCGCCTTCAACGGGGAGACGTAGAGCACGCGGCACCGACCCCGCTGCTCGGGCTCCGGGTCGCCCGTCGTCGCCGAGGACCCACGGGCGGCCGACGAGCGCCGGCGGGACGGGGGCCGGGCGTCGGGACGGGGCTCGCTGACGATCCGGTCGAGGGCCCACAGGAAGGCCGACAAGGTCTTGCCGGAGCCGGTCGGCGCCACGACGAGCGTGTGCTCCCGGCGGCTGATGGCGTCCCAGGCTCCCAGCTGCGCGGCGGTGGGCCCGGCGAAGGACGCCTCGAACCAGGCCCGGGTCGGCCCGGAGAAACGACCCAGCACCGTCGCCGGGTCCGGGGGCGCGGGGCTGCTGTCCCGCTGCTGGCTGCCGGTCACGCGGTCACTGTGCCACGCGCCACCGACAGACGCTCGCGAGGCTCAGTCCATCGTGCTGGTGATGGGGGCGTCGTCCCCCCGCTGCGGCACCAACCGGCGCCGCGTGGCCGTCACCAGCCGGTTGCCGTAGGCCCCGGTCACCGGGGGCATCTCGGGACGCTCCATCTCCTTGCGCACGTGGTGGTCCGTGCGGTGCTCCGGGCGCCACAGCTTCAGCGCGACGAGCAGCTTCTGCCACCAGGCCAGGTTCTGCTGGGTGCTCACGAGGTTCCTCCAGGACGCCGGGACGGATGCTTCGACCCTCATCCTCTCATCCCTGGGCGAGCCGTCCCAGACCTCTCCGGCACGCGGCGGCACGGCATACCCGGACCCACCCTCCCGGGCGCCTTGACGTGCACGGAAAACCGGTGGAGGTCTGTCGGGCGGGCGTCCTAGGCTGACCCACGCCATGCGCGACTTCCCACCCACCGTCACCGCCTGGACCCCCGCCTCGACGCAGCAGGGTCATCGGGCCGGCATCGGCGTGCCCGACACCCGGGGGCCGGGGCGCTTCCTCTGGTGGCTGCTGCGCCAGCAGCGCGACCTCGTGCTCGTCGGATGCCTGTGCAGCCTGCTGTGGATGCTGCCGACCGCGCTGACGCCGTGGATCTTCGGCCAGGCCATCGACGAGGGGATCCTCGCCGGTGACAGCACCCGCACCGCCCTGTGGTGCGGGATGCTGCTCGTCGTCACCCTCGTCGGCGCCAGCAGCGGCGTCTTCTACCACACCGTCGTCGTGCGCTCCTGGCTGTATGCCGCGTACGGCCAGACCCGCCTCGTCACCCACCAGGCCACCCGGCTCGGGCACGTCCTGCCCCGCCGGGCCCCGACCGGTGAGGTGCTCAGCGTCAACGGCAGCGACGGCGACCAGTTCGGCCAGTTCATCGAGATCTTCTCCCGGCTGGTCGGCAATGTCGTGGCCTACCTGCTCGTCGCCGTCATCGTGCTGCAGATCTCGGTGCCGCTGGGGCTCGTCGTCCTGCTCGTCGCGCCGGTGCTCGTGCTCATCTCCTCGGTGCTGCTGCGGCCGCTGGCCGCCGCGCAGACGCGCGAGCGCAGCCGCGACTCCGAGCTGACCTCGATGGCCACCGACATCGTGGCCGGGCTGCGCATCCTGCGCGGGATCGGGGGCGAGCGGATCTTCGGCGACAACTACGCCCGGCAGAGCCAGCGGGTGCGCCACGCGGGCGTCCAGGCCGGGGCCTGGGGCGCCTTCGTCGAGGGGGTGGGCGTGCTGCTCTCCGGGCTGTTCGTCGTCGCGCTCATGGTGCTCGGCGTCCAGCGCGTGCGCCAGGGCGACATCGAGATCGGCGAGCTCATCACCTTCCTCGGGTATGCCCTCTTCCTCGTCCAGCCCATCCGCGTCGTCTTCGAGGCGGCCCAGCAGATCACCCGCTCGGTCGTCTCGGCCCGCAAGACCGTCGGGGTCTTCGGCACCACCGACCCGTGGCCGGAGCGCGCGCCGCTCGAGCCCGACCAGCTGCGCTCCCTGGCGGCCGGCGAGCTCGTCGACGAGAGGTCCGGGCTGCGCGTGCGTCCCGGCCGGCTGACGATGGTCGTCAGCGGGCTGCCGGACGAGAGCGCCCGGCTCGCCGACCGGCTCGGGCGCTACCTCCCCGCCGGGGACACCGTGCCCGCCGGCGACGACGAGGCGACCGGGAGGGTGGCCCGACGGGCCGCCGCGGAGCGCTCGCGGGTCCGCACCGAGCTGGAGGCGCGCGACACCCTGCGCGCCCACGGCTCCTGGGGCGTCACCCTGGGCGGCACCGACCTGGCCGGCTTGCCGCTGGACCAGGTGCGCTCGCTCGTGCTCGTCAGCGACACCGCCGCGCACGTCTTCGCGGGCACCCTGCAGGACGCCGTCGACCCGCACCGCAGGCTGAGCCGGGAGCAGGCCGAGGCCGCGCTGCACGCGGCGGCGGCCGAGGACGTCTACGACATCCTGCCCGGCGGCTGGCAGGGGGTGCTCGACGAGCGCGGGCGCGGCCTGTCCGGCGGTCAGCGGCAGCGCCTCGTCCTGACCCGGGCGCTGGCGGCGGACCCGCCGGTGCTCGTCCTGGTCGAGCCCACCTCGGCGGTGGACGCGCACACCGAGGCGCGGATCGCCGACCGGCTGCCCGGTCACCGACGGGGTCGCACGACCGTGGTCATGACCGCCTCGCCGCTGCTGCTGCACCACGCCGACGAGGTCGCCTTCCTGGAGGACGGGCGGGTGGTCGCGACCGGCACCCACGACGACCTCGTCACCGGGCACGCGGCATACCGCGCCACCGTGCTCCGGGGCGAGGCCGGTGACCGGGCGACGGCGACCGGCGATGCGCCCCACACCCCGACCCACGGGACGACCACGACGACGACCACGACCGGCACCAGGGAGGTGACGTCATGACCAGCCTGCTCGACCCCGACCTGCGCGAGCGCTCCGCGCGCACCTGGCGCGACGCCGACGACGATCCGCCTGCCCCCGTCGTGCCCGACCTCCTGCGGCCGCCGGCCCCGGGGTCGGTGGGGCTGCGTGAGCGGCACCGCCTGCTGTGGCAGCGGCACGCGCTGCGCCGTGAGCGGGCCCGCGCCCACCTCATGACCGCCCTCGACCCCGACCGCGGCATGCCCGTCGCCACGTCCCGCACGGTCATGGCCTACCTGCGGGGCCTGCTGCGGGAGCGGTCGCGCCTCGTCGTGCTCGTCACCCTCGCCAACGGCCTCGCGGCAGCGGCCGGGCTGGCCGTGCCGCTGCTGGTCGGTCGCCTGGTCAACGCCGTGGAGCAGACCGGCGGTGCCCCCGCCCCCGGTTTGGTGCGCGACATCGTGCTACTCGTCGTCCTCGTCCTGGTGGCGCAGGCGGTCCTCACCTACGCCGCGAAGGGCCTGGCGGCCGTCCTCGGCCAGGGCGTGCTCGCGCAGGCCCGCGAGCACGTCATCCGGGCCGTGCTCCGGCTGCCTCTGGGCAAGGTCGAGTCGGCCAGCACCGGTGACCTCGTCACCCGGGTGACCCGCGACGTCGGCTCGATGAGCGGCGCCGTGCGCTGGGCGCTGCCCGAGTTCATCATCGGCGTCGTCACGGTGCTGCTCACCGTGGTCTTCATGGTCCTCAACTCGTGGGCGCTGGCGGTGCCCACCCTGGTGACCGCGTCGCTCTCGCTGTGGCAGGTCCGCCGCTACCTCCAGCAGGCCCCGGCCGGCTACCTCCTGGAGGGCGCGACCTACAGCGACATCAACACCACGCTCACCGAGACCGTCGAGGGCGTCCGGACGGTCGAGGCCTACCGGATGCAGCACACCCGCCGCTCGGTCGGCGTCGACGACATCGAGGTGTCCTCGCAGGCCGAGCGCTACGGCCTCGTCCTGCGCAACGTGCTCTTCGCCGTGATGGACATGGCCTTCTCGCTGCCGCGGGTCATCACCCTCGTCATGGGCGCCTGGCTGTACTCGACCGGCGCCGTGGATCTCGGCCAGATCACCGCGGCCATGCTCTTCATCGAGATGTTCTACGCACCCTTCGACCGGCTGGTGGGCACCATCGACCGGCTGCAGGTGGGCGTGGCGTCGACGACCCGCCTGCTCGGCATCGCCGAGGTGCCCGCGGACCGGACGCCGGGCGAGGACCGGCCCGAGGGCAGCACGCTCGTCGGTCGCGACCTGCGCTACGCCTACCGGCCCGGCCACGACGTGCTGCACGGCATCGACCTCACCCTGGAGCCGGGGGAGCGGCTCGCGATCGTCGGGCCCTCCGGGTCGGGCAAGTCGACCCTGGGCCGGCTCATCTCCGGCATCCACGCACCCACCGGCGGCACGGTGACCGTGGGCGGCGTGGAGGTGACCGAGCTGCCGCTGGAGCTGTTGCGGACCGAGGTCGCGCTCGTCACCCAGGAGCACCACGTCTTCCGCGGGTCGGTGCGCGACAACGTCGAGCTGGCGCGTGACGGCGCGGGCGAGGACGGGGTATGGCGCGCGCTCGCGACCGTGGACGCGCGCGGCTGGGTCGAGGCCCTGCCTCAGGGCCTGGACACGGTGCTGGGCTCGGGCAACCACGAGCTGACCCCGGCGCAGGCGCAGCAGATTGCGCTGGCCCGGCTCATCCTGGCCGACCCGCACACCCTGGTCCTCGACGAGGCGACGAGCCTCATCGACCCGCGCACGGCACGCCACCTGGAGGGCTCGATGAACGCCCTGCTCACCGGGCGGACCGTCGTCGCCATCGCGCACCGTCTGCACACCGCCCACGACGCGGACCGGATCGCGGTCGTGCAGGACGGTCGGGTCGTCGAGCTCGGCAGCCACGACGAGCTCATGGCCGCCGACGGCGAGTACGCCGCGCTCTGGCGGGCCTGGACCAGCTGAGCCCCCACCGGCGTCCCAGGAGTCCGGCGACGACCGGGCAGGCGCTCCCCGCGCAGCCTCGTCAGGCGCACCGCGGTCGGGTCAGTCGTCGGCGCCTGCCTCGGACCGCTCGGTCGACGGGGCCGACGGGGCCGCCGGAGGCCCCTCGGCCCGGTCGACACCGAGGTGCTGGTGCTGCGGCTGCTCCTCGTGGGTGCCCGCGTGCCGCTCCTCCACGGTCGCCAGCTTGCCGAGCGTCCGCGGCCGCAGCCGGTCGTCCGCCTGCCGGCGCAGCCGCCGCGGGTTCAGCCCGTGCTGGTCGTTGTACCCCTTGGTGATGGCGGCCCGCAGCTCGCGGGCGGTCGCCGCCGGCTCGTCGGCGTCGTGGACGATCGTGTCCACCAGACCCTGGGCCTTGAGGTCGAGGGCCGAGGCCTTCATCGTCTCCAGCGTCATGCCGACCTGCTCGACGGTGGGGTTGGCGACGCTGTAGAGGATCGAGGCGGTGGACCGCGGCTCGGACACGAAGCCCAGGGCGCTGTCGAGCATGATCGTCTCCCGGCCGAAGGGGGTCGTCGCCAGGCCGCCGCCGGATCCCATCGCCCCCGAGATCACCGAGACCGTGGGGAAGGGGTGGGAGGCCGCCCGCTTGATGCTCTGGGCGATGGCCCTGGACTGCCCCCGGCGTTCGGCCGCCATGGACGGCATCGCCCCCAGGGTGTCGGTGAAGAAGACGATGGGCAGCTCCCAGCGCTCGGCCGCCGCCATCATGCGCACGGCGTACTCGAAGTCCTCCGGGCTCGGGTTCGCGGGGCGCTTGCCGACATACCCCCCGGAGATGCTGTAGGACGGCTGGTCACCGATGACCATGAAGGACTGGCCGCCCAGGGTGGCCAGGGCGGCGATGATGCTGGGGTAGGCCTTCTGGTCCTCGAAGCGCACGTGGTTGTAGAACGGCACCGCGGCGTCGAAGACGTGCCGCAGGAAGTACTCCGTGTCCAACCGGCCGGCTCCGGCCGCGATCTCGTTGTAGCGCGCCATCAGCGACTCCCGCGTGTTGGCGCTGTCGCGGTCGCGTCGCTCGCGCGGCACCTCGACCGACTGCTCGACCTCCTGCCGGTCCCACAGGGCGGCGGAGAACCCCTCGGGGCCCGCCGTGACCGTGCGTGACGCGGTCGTGGCCGCCGCCTCGTCACGTGCCTCGTCCTGGTCGCCGGGCTTGATCCGGTGCGAGTGCCGCCCGGAGGTCAGGACCTGCCCGATGAACGAGATGAGCTCGTCGACATCCTTGACCAGCACGTCCACGTTGCGGTCGAGGTAGTTGGCCTCGGCGCTCTGCAGCCCGCGCGGGACCTCCCGGCCCTCGAAGGTCTCGATGACCCGGCGGCCGGCGAACCCGTAGTCGGTGCCCTCGAGCGCGACGATGAGGTCGGCCACCGGGACGGCGCTGGCCGACATCCCTCCCCACACCTGCCCGGCGAGCACCGAGATGTAGGGCCGGTTCGTGGTGTGCTGGAACTTGTTGGCGGCCGCCGCCATCCGCTGCATCTGCACCAGGCCCAGGACGTTCTCGTGCTGTCGGACGCCGGAGGAGGCGCCCATGCTGATGAGGGGCAGACCCTCACGCTCGGCGAGCTCGGCCGCCTGCACGAACTTCTCCCCGGCCACCTCGCCCAGGGAGCCGGCGAAGAAGGACCAGTCCACGACATACACCACGGCGCGCTCGCCAGCGAAGTGGCCGATGCCGAAGCGGGCGGACTCGCTGGTGCCGGAGCGGGCCTCGGCGTTGCGCAGCTTGTCGGTGTAGCGCTCGATGGTGTCACCGACCCGGCGCTGCAGGCCGATGAGGTCGTCGACGACCCGCAGGTGGCCGTACCGCTCCTGCAGGTTCACCGCCTCCACGAACGTCTTGGCCGCCTGGGTGGGGTTGAGGCCGGGCCGGGACTCGTAGAGGCTGGCCACCGTGCGGGGGACGAGCGGGCGGCGGTCCAGCAGGTCCCGGGTGACCCCACCCTCGCCGTAGACGTCGTCGACATCGACGTCGGAGTCCGCCGGGTCGGGCATGTCGCGGGGATCGGCCATGGGGTGGAACGCTAGCAGCAGGGCACCCGCCGACCCGACAGGACGGACCGCTGATAATGGGCCGGTGCTGTCGGTGCTGGAGGGGTTCTCGCTCATCGCTGCGGTCGTCGCCGTCGGGTGGCTGCTGGCGCAGACCGGCATCTTCGGACGGGACGAGCAGCGGATGCTGGCGCGGCTGACCTTCTGGGTCGGGTCCCCGGCCCTGCTCTTCCTCATCGTGGCGCGCGCGGAGCTCGGCGTCATCTTCTCCGGGTTCCTCGTCGCCACCGTCGTCGCGACCGCGGCGTGCGCCGTCGTCTACCTGGTGCTGGCCCGGCGGCTGCTGCGCCGGCGGTGGGCCGACGCCGTGGTGGGCGGCATGGCGGCCAGCATCGTCAACGCCAACAACCTCGGCATCCCCATCGCCATCTACGTGCTCGGTGACGCCTCCTGGGCGGCCCCGGTCCTGTTCATGCAGCTGCTCTTCCTGCAGCCGGGCTGGTTGGCCGCCCTCGACGCCACGCGGGCGGGGCACGTGTCGTGGGGTCGGGTGCTGCGCTCTCCGCTGACCAACCCGCTCACCATCGGGACGGTCCTCGGGCTGCTGGTCAACCTCTCCGGCTGGCAGCCCCCTGAGCTGCTGCTGGCGCCGGTCGAGCTCGTCGCCGGGGTCGCCGTGCCCTGCATGCTCCTGGCCTTCGGCATCTCGCTGCGGCTCTCTCCGCTGCCGGGCCGTGAGGGCGGGCTGGCCGAGCCGGCAGCCGTGGTGCTGGTCAAGCTGCTCGTCATGCCCCTGGTGGCCGGGCTCGTCGCAGGCCCCGTCCTCGGTCTGCAGGACGCCGAGGTGCTGGCGGCCGTCGTCATGGCGGCCCTGCCCACGGCGCAGAACGTCTACGTCCTGGCCCTCGCCTACGGCCACGGCGAGCGGATCGCGCGGGACGGCGTCTTCCTCACCACGGTCCTCTCGTTGCCGGTCATGCTCGTGGTCATGGCGGTGCTCGGGTGACCTAGCCTGGAGGTATGCGGTTGAGCGAGTTCTGGGACCTGGTCGAGCAGGAGTTCGGCTCCGGCTACGGCGCCGTCGTCACGCGGACCCAGTCGCTGGGCAGCCTGGGGGGCCGCACCGCGGACGAGGCGCTCGAGCAGGGGGAGTCCTCCCGCCGGGTGTGGGAGGCCATCTGCCGCGACATGGACGTGCCCCCCGAGCACCACTACCTGCCTGACCCGATTGAGCCGGACGACCGGTAGTACTCGGGACGCCGACCCGGAGCCGGCCGCCCGTGCGGTGGGCGGGGGTCGCTCCCGCGACCCGCAGCCAGCTCGGCCCGGGGCATGATGGCTCCATGCCGCAGGGGGAGGAGCTGACCAGGGCCGCCTATGACACGGTGGCCGACCTCTACGCCGACACGTTCACCGCGACCGAGCCCGAGCAGCCGCTCGAGCTCGCGATGGTCGACCACTTCGTGGCGCTGCTCGGTCACCGTCCGCGCGTCCTCGACGCCGGCTGCGGTGCGGGCCGGATGCTGCCCCGGCTCGCGGTGCGCGGTTGCCGGCCGCACGGGGTGGACCTCTCGCCGGAGATGGTCCGCAGGGCCCTGGCCGACCACGGCGCATACCCCTCCACCGTCGGCAGCCTCACCGACCTGGCGTTCGCCGACGACGAGTTCGACGGCGTCTTCTCCTGGTACTCCACCATCCACACCCCGGACGCCGACCTCGACCGTGTGCTGGCGGAGATGGCGCGGGTGCTGCGGCCGGGCGGCCACCTCCTGCTGGCCTTCCAGATCGGCGAGGGGGTGCGCGACATCGGCCCCGGCTTCGCCGCCCACGGCCACCAGGTCACCCTCCTCCGGTACCACCGCAGGGTGCAGGACGTCGCGCCCCGGCTCGAGAGGCTGGGTATGCCGGTGGTCGCCCGGCTGGAGCGCGGCCCCCTCGGGTCGGAGCCGGACCCCCAGGCGGTCGTCATCGCCCGGCGGCCGACGGGATGAGCCTGCTCCCCGCGCCCGGCGACCGGCTGGACGAGCTGCTGGCCTACGTGCCGGCGCGCCTGCGCGACGCCGAGATCCGCCGCGGCAGCAGGATGGCCGAGATCCGCAGGGAACTGCCCGACACGACCGAGGGATAGGCGGGGAGAGCCGACCGGACCACACGCGTCCCACCGTTCACAGCCTGCGCCGATATGTCCGGGAGACCGGGAAATACCCCGTGCAGATGGGCACATCCCCGCATCGTGGTACGCGTGGGTCTCGTGTGACGAACGTGGACGGGTGACGTTCTCGCCCTGGACCGGCTCGCCGCGGACCGACTCAGACCGGCCGCCCTCGGACCGCCTCGGGCCGCTCGCCTCGGGGCGACCGGCTCTCAGACCAGGTGGCGGTCGAGCAGCACCTCGGCCAGCTGCACGGTGTTGAGGGCGGCGCCCTTGCGCAGGTTGTCGTTCGAGATGAAGAGCACGAGGCCCCGTCCGTCGGGCACCGACTGGTCCACCCGGATCCGCCCGACGTAGGACGGGTCCTGACCGGCGGCCTGCAGCGGCGTCGGCACGTCGGCGAGCTCGACACCCGGCGCGTCGGCCAGCAGCTCACGGGCCTGGTCCGGCGTGATCGCCTCGGCGAACTCGGCGTGCACAGCCAGGCTGTGGCCGGTGAAGACGGGCACCCGCACGCAGGTGCCCGAGACGGCGAGGTCGGGGATGCCGAGGATCTTGCGCGACTCGGCCCGCAGCTTGATCTCCTCGGTCGTCTCGTCGTCCGCGGCGAGGTCACCGGCCATGGGCAGGACGTTGAAGGCGATGGGGGCGACGTATACCCCGGGCCGGGGCATCGACACCGCGCCGCCGTCGTGGGCGAGCGTCTCCACCGGCACGTCGCCGCCGAGGGCGGCCCGCGCCTGGTCGGCGAGCTCGGTGACGCCGGCCAGCCCGGAGCCGGAGACGGCCTGGTAGGTCGCGACCCGCAACCGCTCGAGACCGGCCTGGGCGTGCAGCGGCCGCAGGACCGGCATCGCGGCCATGGTGGTGCAGTTGGGGTTGGCCACGATGCGGCGACCGCCCTCTCCCAGGGCGAGCGCGAGGTCGTCGGGGTTGACCTCGCTCACGACCAGGGGCACGGCGTCGTCCATGCGCCAGGCGGAGGAGTTGTCGACCACGACGGCCCCGGCCTCGGCGAACCGCGGGGCGTGCTCCCGGGACGCGCCGCCCCCGGCGGAGAACAGCGCGACGTCGATGCCCGAGAGGTCCGCGGTCGCGACGTCCTCGACCTCGATGTCGCGCGCCACGTCGTACCCGGGTGCCCCGGCGGCGGACCCGGCCCAGGCGAGCGTCGTCCCGGCGGAGCGGGCGGAGGCGAGGTAGCGCACCGAGGCGACCGGGAAGTCCCGCTCGGCGAGCAGCCGCCGCATGACCGCGCCCACCTGACCCGTGGCGCCGACGACGGCGACGTGCAGCCGTCGTCCTCCCGACGCGCCGGTCTCCTGCTGCTCACCGCTCACGGTGCTCACCGTCCCGTCCCGCCGTAGACCACGGCCTCGACCTCGGCGTCCAGGTCGAACGCCGTGTGCACGGCGCGGACCCCGGCCTCGAGGTCGGTCTGGTCGCAGATGACCGAGATCCGGATCTCCGAGGTGCTGATCATCTCGATGTTGACCCCGGCGTCCGCGAGCGCGGAGAAGAGGCGGCTGGCGACCGAGGGGTTGGAGCGCATCCCCGCGCCGACCAGCGACAGCTTGCCGACGTGGCTGGTGTAGAGCACGTCGGAGAAGCCCATCTGCTCCTGCAGCGCGCGCACCGCGGCGACCGCCGTCTGGCCGTCGGTCTCCGGGAGGGTGAAGGAGATGTCCGACGTCTCGGCGTTGGAGGTCGAGACGTTCTGGACGATCATGTCGATCGACACACCGGCCTCCGACACGGCCCCGATGACCGCCGCGGCGGCGCCGGGCCGGTCAGGGACGCCGACGGCCGTCACCTTGCCCAGGGACTTGTCGTGGGCGATGCCGGAGATGATGGGCTCTTCCATGGTGTCCTCCGTGAGGGGTCGCCCGACCAGGATCCAGGTGCCTTCCTGGTCGGAGAAGCTGCTGCGGACGTGCAGGGGCACCTGGAAGCGGCGGGCGTACTCCACCGCGCGCAGGTGCAGGATCTTGGCCCCGTGGGCCGCCATCTCGAGGGTCTCCTCGATGGTGATGCGGGTGACCCGCCGGGCGCTGGGCACGATGCGGGGGTCGGCCGTGTAGAGACCGTCCACGTCGGTGTAGATCTCGCAGACGTCGGCCCCCAGCGCGGCCGCGAGGGCCACCGCCGTGGTGTCCGAGCCGCCGCGGCCGAGGGTGGTGATGTCGTCGTCGGTGGAGATGCCCTGGAAGCCGGCCACGATCGCGACCGCGCCGTCCTCCAGGGTGCGGCGCACCCGGTCGGGCTGGACGTCGAGCAGCCGGGCCCGGCCGTGCGCGGTGTCGGTGCGCATGCCCGCCTGGGCGCCGGTGTAGCTGCGGGCCGGCACCCCCAGCTGCTCGATGGCCATGGCCAGCAGGGCCATGGAGATGCGCTCGCCGGCCGACAGGAGCATGTCCATCTCGCGCTCCGGCGGCGTGCCGGAGGCGATCTGCCCGGCGAGGTCGAGCAGGTCGTCGGTCGTGTCGCCCATGGCGGAGACGACCACGGCGACCCGGTCGCCCGCGCGGTGCGCGGAGACGACGCGCTGGGCGACGCGACGCATCGCCTCGGCGTCGGCGACGGAGGACCCGCCGAACTTCATCACGAGCAGAGCCATGGGACTTCCTGTGCAGGGGTATGACGTGTCAGCCGGACGGCGGCGTCCTGACCGGGGTGCGGTGAGCCAGTCTAGGGGGCGCGGCCGGGGTCCCTTGACGCCGGGGAATCCCGCGCCCGCCCGCCGCGGTCCGGCGGGCGCTGCGCGTCCTCGCCCTGGCCGGACCCGGCGCCGCGGACGGGGCCAGGCCGCGCGGGGCATACCCTCGGGTGCATGGATGACGAGGACCGGATCGCGCTGCTCATCGACTACGAGAACCTCGCGCTGGGGTGCCGCGACCACCTGGGGGTGCCCTTCGACCTGCGGCCGGTGGCCGACGCGCTCGCCGAGCGGGGCAGGGTCGTGGCGCGGCGGGCCTACGCGGACTGGTCCTACTTCGACGAGGACCGGCGCATGCTCACCCGCAACCACGTCGAGCTCATCGAGATGACCCAGCGCATGGGGGCGTCCCGCAAGAACGCCGCGGACATCAAGATGGCCGTCGACGCGATCGAGACCGCCTACGAGCGGGACTACATCACGACCTTCGCCATCTGCACCGGGGACAGCGACTTCACCCCGCTCGTGCACAAGCTGCGCGAGCTCAACAAGCGGGTCATCGGCTTCGGCGTCCGCGACTCGACGTCGACGATGCTGCCGCCGGCCTGCGACGAGTTCCTCTACTACGACGACCTCGACGGGGTGGTGCCGGCCGAGGCGGGGGCACCACGGGGCGACACCTCGGCGGGCCGCGGTCGGGGCCGCGGGCGTGGTGGCCAGGGGAAGGGCGCCTCGGCCCCGCCGACCGAGCGGGCCGCCCCGGAGCCGGACCCCGAGCACGAGGAGGCCGAGGAGGAGCCCGCCACGGACCTCGCCTCGCTGGTGGCCCAGACCGTCTCCGGGCTGCAGCGCAGCTCCGGGGGAGCGGTGACCGCCTCGGTCCTCAAGCGCACCCTGGTGCGCAAGGACTCGACGTTCTCCGAGGCGGCCTACGGCTTCCGCGCCTTCGGCGAGCTGCTCGACCACCTGGCCGGACGCGGCATCATCGAGCTCAGCCCCGGCCCGGCCAAGGGCGACCCCGAGGTGACGCTGCCCGAGGAGGGCGGGCGGCAGGAGGCGTTCGCGCTGCTGCGGCAGACGGTGGCCGAGCTGGACGACGGCTCGGGCGTGGAGCTGTCCGGGCTCAAGGACCACGTCCGGGCCCGCCGCGAGGGCTTCTCGGAGAAGCCGCTCGGCTACGGCTCGTTCCTGCAGTTCTGCAAGGGCGCGGCGGCGGCGGGGCTGGTGGAGCTCACCCGTCGCGGGACGGGGTACGTCGTCACGGTCGTCTGAGGGCACCCCGGTCGGCGGGCCGCGACACGCGCGACCGACGCTGCGTGATGTCGTACAGGTTTTCGATTACGGTGTCCACATGGTGTCGCCGACCGGCACCGTCGTCCACAGATCGGTGGGTGGACGGCGAGGTGTGTCGGGGGTGGCGCCTAGCGTCTGACGCAGACATCGGACCGCCCATCGGGGGAGGTCCGCGGGTCGGTCGAAGGTAGGCGCGCCCGCCACGAGACGAAGGAGCAGCGCATGGCACAGGCCAGCAAGACGAGCAGGACGACCGGCGTCGACACCGACCGGTTCAGGGCTCTCGACACGGTGATGGCCCAGATCGAGAAGCAGCACGGCAAGGGCTCGGTCATGCGTCTGGGGGACGAGGAGCGTCCGCCGATCCAGGTCATCCCGACCGGGGCCATCGCGCTGGACGTCGCGCTCGGTGTGGGCGGGCTGCCTCGCGGCCGTGTCGTGGAGATCTACGGCCCGGAGAGCAGCGGCAAGACCACGGTCGCCCTGCACGCCGTGGCCAACGCCCAGAAGGGCGGCGGCATCGCCGCGTTCATCGACGCCGAGCACGCCCTCGACCCGGAGTACGCCAAGAAGCTCGGTGTCGACACCGACGCCCTCCTGGTGTCCCAGCCGGACACGGGGGAGCAGGCGCTGGAGATCGCCGACATGCTGATCCGCTCCGGCGCCCTCGACATCATCGTCATCGACTCGGTGGCGGCCCTGGTGCCGCGCGCGGAGATCGAGGGCGAGATGGGTGACAGTCACGTGGGTCTGCAGGCGCGGCTCATGAGCCAGGCCCTGCGCAAGATCACCGGCGCACTGAGCACCACCGGGACCACGGCCATCTTCATCAACCAGCTCCGCGAGAAGATCGGCGTGATGTTCGGTTCCCCGGAGACGACGACCGGCGGCAAGGCGCTGAAGTTCTACGCCTCGGTGCGCATCGACGTGCGACGCATCGAGACGCTCAAGGACGGCACCGACGCGGTCGGCAACCGCACCCGGGCCAAGATCGTCAAGAACAAGGTGTCCCCGCCGTTCAAGCAGGCCGAGTTCGACATCCTCTACGGCCAGGGCATCTCGCGCGAGGGCGGTCTCATCGACATGGGCGTCGAGCACGGCTTCGTCCGCAAGTCCGGCGCCTGGTACACCTACGAGGGCGAGCAGATGGGGCAGGGCAAGGAGAACGCCCGCCAGTTCCTCAAGGACAACCCGGACATCGCCGACACCATCGACCGCAACATCAAGACCAAGCTCGGCATCGGTGCCGCTCCGGTCACCGAGGACCTCCCGGACGGCGTGGACCCGGTCACCGGTGAGGTCTCGGTCGACTTCTGATGCCCGGCGCAGACCGGCTGTCCGAGGCACGGGCGGTGCTGGCAGCGGCCGAGGACGCCGCCAGCGCCTACGGGCTCGGGTCGGCCGACCCCGGTCGGTCCGGTCGGGAGAGGCCGGCCGGCGGGCGGGGCACGCCCTCCTCCGGGTCGGGTGCGTCGTCGGCCGAGCCGGACCCCCACGCCGTCGCCCGGAAGATCGTCCTGCGACAGCTCGCCATGGGCCCGCGCACCCGACGTCAGCTCGAGGACAAGCTGCGCGACCGCGACTGCGACCCGCAGGTGGCTGCCCGTGTGCTGGACCGGATGAGCGACGTCGGCCTCGTCGACGACGAGGCCTACGCGGAGATGTACGTCCGGTCCAAGCAGGAGACCAAGGGCCTGGCGGCGACCGCGCTGCGCCAGGAGCTGCGGCAGAAGGGGGTCGCGGACGAGCTGGTGGACGCCACCCTGCAGGACATCGACCCCGAACAGGAGAAGGAGCAGGCGCGGGCCCTGGTGGCGCGCCGGCTGCGGTCCATGCGGGGGCTCGACCGCGAGGTCCAGACCCGTCGGCTGGCCGCCTTCCTCGCCCGCAAGGGCTACGGCGCTGGCGTGTCCTGGCAGGTCGTCCGCGAGGCGTTGGACGACCTGCCCGAGCACGGGAGGGACTGAGCTCCGCGGAGCACGGCGCGACGGGGGCCGGCCCGCGCAGGGCCAGGGCCGGAGGCCCCGGGGCCGCAGGTCACCGGGCGGTCACTCGTCCTCGCCGCGCTGCGTGTCGTCCGAGGGCTCCCACTCCACCTCGGTGAGCTGCTCGTCCTCGTCCTCGCTCATGTAGTGCATGGCTGACTCCTCGGGGGAGTCCCAGCTGGTGGTCCGGCACTCCCGGGCGATCTCCCTGGCCTCCCCGTCCGGACGGTGCCGGTCGGCCCAGCGCGGCGACTCCTCCTGACGCTCGCGCTGGGCGATGCTCTCCTCGTGGGACTGCTCGTCCGCGGTCACCCCGAACGCCGAGGAGCCGACGTAGTGCTCCCCGGTCTGGTAGCCGCGGTCCAGCACGTCGCCCTCCCCGTCAAGCGTGTCCTCGGGCTGCAGCTGGTCCTCCGCGTCGATGCTCCACACCCCGAGGTCGTCACCGATGGTCTCGCGGTCGGTCTGGTCGCTCATGGCGGTGCTCCTTCGCTCGCGGCTCCTTCGCTCGCGACTGCTGTGGCACACAGTAGCGCCGGGACGCTCCCCGCGGCAGCCCGAGCACGGGCGGTGGAGCAGACTGCGCGGTATGACCTTCGCCGTGCTCGTCATCGCCGCCGTGGCGCTCGGCGCCGCCCTGCAGCGGGTGGCCGGCATGGGGCTGGGGATGAGCGTGGCGCCGGTGGCCTCGGTGCTCATCGGGCCGGTGGCCGGCGTCATGGTCTCCAACGTGGCGGCGATCGTGGCGGCGGCGATCCTCGCCGTGATGCTGCGCGGCGACGTGGACTGGCGCCGCTTCCGGACCCTCGTGCCGCTGCTGCTCGTGGGGTCGGTCGTGGGGGCGCTGGTCGTCCGGCACGTGTCGACGGCTGTGCTGGACGTCGTCCTCGGCGCCAGCGTGCTGGTGGCGATCACCGCGGTCGTGGGCAGCCGGCGCCGCCTGGCGGTGAGCGGGCGGGGCGCCGTGGTCGTGTCCGGGGCGGTCGCGGGCTTCATGAACACCACCTCGGGGGTCGCCGGACCGGCCATGGCGGTGTATGCCGTCGCCTCCCGCTGGGACCAGCGCTCCTTCGCCGCGACCCTGCAGCCCATCTTCTTGCTGGCCAACACCGCCTCGGTCCTCACCAAGGTCGCGGTGGGCGCCACCCCGGACGCCGGGGTCGTGCCGGCGTGGACCTGGGTGGTGCTGTGCGCCGCGGTGCCGGTCGGCATCGGGCTGGGCTCCGCGGTCAGCGACCGGGTGAGCCTGGGCGTGGCGCGCCGGGTCGCCATCGCGGTCGCCGCCACGGGCGGTCTGGTCGCGCTGGTGCGCGGTCTGCTGGCCTGGTTCGGGTGAGCCCCGGGGCGCGTACCCTGGACCTGCGATGAGCACGACGACCAGCACCAGCACCAGGACCTACGACGTGCGCACCCACGGGTGCCAGATGAACGTCCACGACTCCGAGCGCCTCGCCGGCCTCCTGGAGACGGCGGGCTACGTCGACCTCGCCAGCCTCCCGGGGGAGCACCGTCCCGAGGTCGCCGACGTCGTCGTCTTCAACACCTGCGCCGTCCGCGAGAACGCCGCCAACAAGCTCTACGGCAACCTGGGGCAGCTGCGCCCGGCCAAGCAGGCCAACCCCGGCATGCAGATCGCCGTGGGTGGGTGCCTGGCGCAGAAGGACCGCTCCACGATCGTCGAGCGGGCGCCCTGGGTGGACGTCGTCTTCGGCACCCACAACGTCGGCTCGCTGCCCGCGCTGCTCGACCGGGCCCGGCACAACAGGGCCGCCGAGGTCGAGATCCTCGAGTCCCTCGAGACCTTCCCCTCCACGCTGCCGACCCGGCGCGACTCGGCATACTCCGCCTGGGTGTCCATCTCGGTCGGCTGCAACAACACCTGCACCTTCTGCATCGTGCCGGCGCTGCGGGGCAAGGAGAAGGACCGCCGTCCCGGCGAGATCCTGGCCGAGATCGAGGCGCTGGTCGCGCAGGGCGTGGTCGAGGTCACCCTGCTGGGGCAGAACGTCAACACCTACGGCGTGGAGTTCGGCGACCGGCTGGCCTTCGGCAAGCTGCTGCGCTCGTGCGGGCAGATCGAGGGCCTCGAGCGGGTCCGGTTCACCAGCCCGCACCCGGCCGCGTTCACCGACGACGTCATCACCGCGATGGCGCAGACCCCCAACGTCATGCCCAGCCTGCACATGCCGCTGCAGTCCGGCTCCGACCGGGTGCTCAAGGCCATGCGGCGGTCCTACCGCAGCGAGAAGTTCCTCGGCATCCTGGACCGGGTGCGCGAGCAGATCCCGGACGCCGCCATCACCACCGACCTCATCGTGGGCTTCCCCGGCGAGACCGAGGAGGACTTCCAGGGCACCCTCGACGTCGTCCGCGCCTCCCGCTTCTCCAGCGCCTTCACCTTCCAGTACTCGATCCGCCCGGGCACCCCGGCGGCCGACATGGACGACCAGATCCCCAAGGAGGTCGTCCAGGAGCGCTTCGAGCGCCTCATCGAGGTGCAGGAGGAGGTCTCCTGGGCCGGAAACCGGGAGGTCGAGGGGCGGCAGGTCGAGGTGCTCGTCGCGCCCGGAGAGGGCCGCAAGGACGCCGAGACCCACCGCCTGTCCGGCCGCGCCCGTGACAACCGGCTCGTCCACTTCGCGGTCCCGGAGGGCGCGGAGCGCCCGCGGCCCGGCGACATGGTCACCGTCGAGGTCACCTACGGCGCCCCCCACCACCTCGTCGCCGACTCCGGCGTCCAGGGCGGGGTGTATGCCGTGCGCCGCACCCCGGGCGGGGACGCCTGGGCGGCGCTCCAGGAGGGCGGCACCCCCGGTGGGGTGAAGAAGCCGGCGGTGAGCCTCGGCATCCCCACGGTGGGTGCACCCGCCCCGGTGCCGGCGGCCGTCGCCCCCTGCTGCCCGACGGACTGACGGCTCAGGCCGAGGCCTCGCGCCGGTCGGCGGCCTCCTCCGAGGCGTCGGCGACGCGGTCGGCCTCGGCCGCCTCCACGGTGGCCTCCCGCGCCTCCTGGTGCTCCTCGCGTGCCTCGCGGCGCTGCTCCCGGGCGACCGCCGCCTTGTGGTCGGCCTCCATCCGGTCGACCTCGGCCCGCGCCTGCGGCTTGCCGTAGAACCGCCACACGCTGTAGCCGAGCAGCCCGATGGCGATCGCGCACGAGGCGAGCATGGTGATGGCCACGGGCCGGCCGCCGAACAGCCACCAGCGCTCGTCCACCGGCCACCAGCCCGGGGGCGGCGGTCCCATGAGCCACACGACCGCGACGCCGACCAGGCCTGCGGTGATGAGGACCGAGATGGCGATCCGCGGGATGGTCTCGACGCCCTCGGACGCGGCGCGCAGCGCCCGGATCTTCACCGGGTTGGTCCACCGGCGGGCCCAGGCGTACTGCGTCGACAGGATCCACAGCCCGGCGAAGGTGCCCAGCAGGCCGGGTCCGGGCAGCAGCAGCATGAGGATGCCGGCGACGAGGACGATCCAGCCCAGGGTCTCCAGGGCGATCCTCTTGGCGGCGGCGTTCACAAGGGTCGAGCCTAGGCGAGCCGCCGCCCGGGCGCGAGCCGCGGCCGTCCGGCCACCGATCTGTCGGCATACCCCTGGGGGATCAGCAGCACGTCACCCGGCTGTGGCAGGCTACCGCCCGTGACATGGAGCCAGGTCGACCGTGACGAGCTGCTCGAGATCTCCCGCCACGACCCGTTCGTGCGGTTCGCCACGAGCAACGAGATCGTGGCCGTCGCCGCGCCCGAGGGCTGGGCGTGCGTCGGCCCGTGGCGACCCGGCTCCGGCCACTGGGGCGGGGCCGCGGTCGTCGGGGCCGGGTCCGGGTCGGCTGCCGAGACCCGCGCCCTGCAGGCCATCGTGGAGGCGGGCGGGACGGACCTGGCCCTGGAGTGGTTCTCCACCGGCCAGGAGAGGCCGCTGTCGATCCCGGACCCCTACGCCTGCTGCGGCTCGGAACGCTGGTCGTTCCTGTGGACCGAGCAGGCTCCCGGCACCGACGCCCAGGGGCTCCTGGCGCAGCGGGGGCTGGGGGTCCAGGAGCTCGCGGACCGCGACGACGCGGAGGCGATCGAGGCCTTCGGGGCGGCGTACACCGAGGGCCGCTACCTCGGCTTCCCCGGGTGGGGGTTCGCCACGACGTGGCTCGCCGTGCAGGACCGCGCCGGGCGCACGGTGGCGGTCGGGGCGCTGCACGAGCTCGCCTCCGGCATGCCGCACCTGGCGGGCATCCTCGTCCGGCCCGACCGGCGCGGGCAGGGCGTCGGCGAGCTGCTCACCCTCGAGCTCACCGCGCGCGCGGTCCAGGAGGCGGGGGTGGCGACCCTGGGCGTGCGCACCGACAACCGGGAGGCGCTGGCGCTCTACGAGCGGCTGGGGTATGCCGTGGCCCATCGCTTCCACACCCGTGAGCTCGCCGCGGTCGCGGAGCCGGGGTAGGCCAGGCCCGCCCGGGGTTGGACCGGCACCCGCCGGGGCGGGTCGGGCGCGAACCTACGATGGGAGGGTGAGCGCGTCGTCCCCGTCATCCTCGGCCCCCCGGCCGGACCCCCGGCCCGAGCCCCTCGGACCGCCGACCCCGCGACAGCTCACCGCTGGCCGGACCGCGGCGGCGCTGGTGGTGCTGGAGGCCCTGGTCGTCACCGGGTTCGCCGTCTTCTACCTCGTCGAGCTGGCCCTCGGGGAGGGCCAGGACCTCATCGTCGTCATCATGTCGGTGGTGACGATGGTGGTCTTCGTCATCGGCCTGGCCTACACCTCCCTCGGCCTCCTGCGACGGCACCCGCGCTCGCAGGCGCCCGCGATCGCCTTCAACTTCCTCTTGGTGCCGCTCGGCATCGCGCTGCTGCCGCTCGCGCCCTGGTGGGTCGGGTCGGGCGTGCTCGTCCTGGGGGTCGCCTCCGTCGTCGCCACCGTCCTCATGGGGCGCCTCGAGGAGCGCTGAGGGGCGGCCGGCTCCGCACGGGTGCGCTCCACGACACCACGGGAGCCGCGCTGCCAGCTGCCGAACCGGCCCCAGGCGCCGGCCCCCCGGCGGTCAGGAGGCGGTGGTGCGCCGGCGGAGGGAGGCGAGCAGCCCGGGGTCCGCGCGGAAGTCGACGTGGTGCACCAGCCCGTCCCGGACGGTGAAGTCGAAGGCGACCTGCGGCATACCTCGCAGGAACCACGCGGCACCCGGCCGGTCGCCGACGAGCACGGGCAGCGCGGCAGCCGCTGCACCGTCGAACATGCGCGCGACGGCCTCGCGGCCCTCGATGCGGGTGGGTGTGCCCACCTGCACGGCCGCCGCGTCGCCCTGGACGACCACGTCCGGGGCCAGCAGCGCGAGCAGCCGGGCGAAGTCGCCCTGGCGGGCCGCGGCGAGGAAGGCGTCGACGACCACCGCGTCCGCCTGCCTCTCGGGCGCGACCGGCTGCCGGACCTTCCCCCGCGCCCGGGAGGCCAGCTTGCGTGTGGCAGCCGGCGTGTGGTCGAGGATCTGCGCGATGGTCGGGAAGTCCACCCCGAAGGTGTCGTGCAGCACGAAGGCCACCCGCTCGTCCGGCGTCAGCCGCTCCAGCACGACCTGGAGCGCGACCCCGACGGTGTCGGCCAGCACGACCTGTTCCGCCGGGTCCTCCGCCACGTCGGTCCCTCCGTCGAGGCTCGCGCGCGCCTCCTGCGGGTCCACCGGCTGCGGGACCCGCGCGCGCAGGCGGTCCAGGCACAGCCGGACGGTCACGGTGGTGAGCCAGCCCGGCAGGTTCTCGATGTCGACGTGCTCGCTGGTGCGCAGCCGCAGCCAGGCGGTCTGGACGACGTCCTGCGCCTCGACGGGGTCGCGCAGGACCTGGGTGGCGATGCGGGTCAGCCGTGGCCGCTCCGCCTCGAAGGTGCTGGTCCGGTCCATGAGGTCACACTTCCACGTCGGCGTACGTCACCCTGGTGACGAGCACAGGAGCTGACCTGTGACCGCAGGACCGGGAGGACCGACGTGAAGACCATGACCTGCCGCCAGCTCGGCGGCCCCTGCGACCTGGCGCACCGCGGCGAGAACGCCGACGAGGTCATCAACGCCCAGGACCAGCACCTCAAGGACGCCGTGGCCGCGGGCGACACCGCGCACGAGCAGGCGAACGACGACATGCGCGGTCGCTGGAAGCGGCCGGCGAAGTCGCTGGGGTGGTACCTCAGCATGAAGAAGCAGTTCGCCGCCCTCCCGGAGGACTGAGCGGGCTCACCTCCCGAGGTCGGGCGCGGCCAGCTGGACCCGGGTGCAGCGTCCCCGCTGCACGAGCACCCCGCGCCCGGGCAGGGGCAGGTCGCCGACGGGCACGCCGACCCCCAGCAAGGACCCCTGGCCCGGCGACGTCGGCTGGAGCAGCAGCCCGGTGCGGTGGCGGGCGGCCAGCGGCACCAGGCCCCGGAAGGCGCCGGCGGCGGCGTCGATGTCGGCGGCGACGACCAGGTCGAGCCGGTATGCCGTGACCGCCTGCACGAGGACGTCCTCCAGCGGGGTGCCGGAGAGCAGGTGGGCGTCGTCCACGACGACGAGCGCGCCCGGTCCGGCGCCGGCGAGGAGGTCCTCGATCGCCTCGCCGTCCGGCGGGGCGGCGGGGTCGACGGCCACGGGCGCGCGCCCCGCCTGCAGCAGCGCGAGGGCGTGCGACCGCCCGGACCCGGGCGGCCCGAGCACGAGGACCGACCCGCCGGGTCGCTGCAGCGGACCCGCCTCGTCACCCCCGACGGCCCAGGCAGGGCGGGGACCCGAGGGCGACCACCGTCGGGGGAGCGGGCGGCATACCAGCGGAAGGGGGTCCGCGGGCGGGGCGACGCCGAGGACGTCCGCGGGCAGCGCGACGTGCGCCTCGATGCCGTCACGCATCCCGACGAGCCGTCCCGGCGGGTGGTCGACGGGGACCTGGTGGGGACGCAGCCCGGTCATGAGCAGGTCGCCGGGGTCGTTCAGCCGGTGGGCCCAGGTGTGCGGGAGCAGCGAGGAGACCTTGCCGAAGAGCAGGCTGCGGTCACCGGTGACCAGCCCGACGACGCCCGCCGCAGGGCCCTCGCGCAGGAGGCGCAGGGCCACCTCCTCGGCACGACCACGCTCGAGCCCCTCGAACAGGTCGACGAGCCGGTCCCACCCGTCGATCGCCAGGACCACCGGGGCCCCACCCACGGCACCCCCGGCCAGGCGGGAGCGCACGAGGTCGTCGAGCCGGTCCAGGACCCTCAGCCCGTGGGCGAGGTCGTCCGGCTCGACCCAGGCGAGGAGCCCGGGGTGGCCGCGCAGCTCGGTGCCCTCCAGCGACCGGCCCAGGTCGAGCACGACCACCCAGGCACCGGGGGTGCGGGAGAGCACCGAGCGCAGCGTGGTCGAGCGCCCGGAGCGAGCGGCACCGATGACCGCGAGGTGCTCCGCCGCCGACCAGGAGAGCGGCTCCCGGCGCTGACGGGCGGGCAGGTCGGCCAGGCCCCACGCGCCCGGTGCGTCGGGGACGGCACCGAGGTGCGCCGGCAGGGGTGGGTGCCACACCACCGGGGGATCCGCCCCCAGCTGCCGGGCCGCGGCCCGCAGCACCTCGGCGACCGCACCGAGACCCTCCTCGCCCTGCCCACGCTCCTCTCGCCGGTCCAGGAGCCGCCGGGCCGACCACACGTCGGGGGTCGGGGTCACCCGCCACGTCGACCGCCCGGCCCGCACCGGTGGGCCGGCCCGGGCCACCTGGACCGCCCGGGGGGCGTCGGCGCCGGTGCGCCAGAGGGCGAGTCCCGGACGGCCCTCGGGGAGCAGCGCGGCCGCCGGTGTCTCGATGACGTCCTGGGAGTCGGTGCTGTCGCGCACCCGCAGGGCGATGCGCAGGTTGACGTTGGCCCGCAGGTCGGCGCCGACCACGCCCGCGGGCCGCTGCGTGGCCAGCACCAGGTGGACCCCGAGGCTGCGGCCGACCGCAGCCAGCCGGACCAGGCCCGACATCACCTCGGGCACCTCCTCGGCCAGCACCCTGAACTCGTCGACGACGACCACGAGGCGGGGCAGGCCGGGCAGGTCGCGGGCGTCCTTGACGCCGGCCTCGGCCAGCCTGGCCTCCCGGCGGGTCAGCTCGGCCTGCAGCGAGGTCAGGACCCGGGCGGCCAGGTGCGGGTCCAGGTCGGTCACCAGCCCGGTCATGTGAGGCAGGCGGGCGCAGTCGCCCAGGGAGGAACCGCCCTTGAAGTCCACCAGCAGCAGGGCGAGGTCCGCAGGGGAGGAGCGCAGCGCCAGACCGGTGATGAGGGTGCGGAGCAGCTCGGACTTCCCGGCGCCCGTGGTGCCGGCGACCAGGGCGTGCGGCCCGTCACGCACGAGGTCGACCGTGACCGGTGACCCCGAGGCGTCGGTGCCGAGCGGCACGTCCGTGCCCGGCCGCCGCCAGCCCGACACCGCCTCGTCGGCGGTCTCGGGCCAGGGCAGGATCGCCCCCAGCGGTGGGGCCTCACCGGGCAGGGCGGGTGCGCCGTCGTCCACGTCCGCAGCCCGTCGTCCCTCCAGTGGCGCGAGGGCCCGCGCCAGGCTGCGGGCCCTCGCCGACCCGAGGGTGGTGGGGCGGAAGACCAGGTCCGGCTGGCCGGGGAGCTGCAGCACGGCGTCGGTGGGTCCGAGCAGCTGGACCCGGGTCGCGCCGGCAGGTGCCTGGGACAGGTCCTCGACGAGGACCAGGTCACGGCCCCACACCACCGGCACCCCCTCCACGCGCTCGCCGGACGTGCAGGTGTGCGGCAGCCAGGCCAGCAGGTCCCACACCGTCCCCGGCGGGCGGTCGGGGTCGACGACGAGCGTCCAGGTGCCCGGCGGGTATGCCGTGGCGAGCTGCATGAGCAGCGCCCGCGCCAGCCCGTCGCGGGTGGCTCGGTCCCCGGCCAGCACCAGGGGTCCGTCGAGGGTCAGGGACAGGGGTGCGGCGTGGTGCCGCACGGGCTGCCCCTCCAGCCGCACGCTCGAGTCGCACACGTGCTCCCCGAGGGTCACGGACAGCGGCTCCGCCGCGCACTGCCACAGGGCCAGGGACGGGTGCGGGACGAGGCTGGTCACGACGCCGACGATGCCCGGGTGCTGTCGTCTGAGCTGGTCGAGCTCCTGCCGCAGACTGACCGCGGCCTGGGCCCGGTGAGCCGCGCGGCCCGCCTCGTGGGCGGCACGGCCCTCCTCGTGCTCGAGCCGGGCGCTGCGTCGGTCGCCCAGGTGGTGACCCAGCACCATCGCCGGGCCCAGCAGGCCGAACAGCAGGAGCCAGGGCATGCGCAGCACCGCGGCGACGGTGAGGGCGACCACGAGCGGGAGCGTCCACGTCCAGGCGCTCGGGGCCCGGACCTGACGCCGGTCCGGTGCCGCAGGGGTGGAGAACTCCTGCGGCTGCACGGAGGCGGTCGGCCTGGGCCAGGGCTCCACCTCGAGACGACCGGCGACGAGCACCTGACGGATGGGGGCGGGGGGCCGGGGCACGAGCACCACCCCGGAGGCGCCGATGAGGAGGCGGTCGCCGGGGGGCCACCGCGAGTCCTCGTCGTGCGGTCCGCTCTCCCAGGTCAGGCCGTTGGTGGACCCGAGGTCCTCCACCCGGACCCCGTCGCGCTCCTGCCGGACCCGGACGTGCCGGCGCGACAGGCCAGGGTCGGCGATGGTCAGGTCGCACCGGGGGTCGCGCCCGAGGGTCACCCAGCGGCCGGGTGGCAGGGGCGCCGTGCCGCCGGCGTCCGGGCCGGTGGCGACGACCAGTCGCGGGACGCCGGCGACCGTGGCGTTGGGTGTCGTCCCTGAGGCAGGGCCGAGGTCTGCGCCGTGGACCAGCGGGGTCCGGAGGTCGAGGTCGACCCTGACCGGCTGGTCCTGCGTCGACGTGTCGAGGCGGCGGGCGAGCTCCTGCTCGGTCGCATCGTCCGGCGCCTGCACCGCGAGATGCTCGACGCGGTGCTCGACGACCCGGGTGACGATGACTCTCATGAGGCCCATGGTGCGCACGTCGCTTCCTGCGCCACCGACGTTGTCCACAGGCTGTGACGAAGAGGTTCCGCTGACGTGAGGAACGTCATACAGTGATGCCGCAGAGGGTCGTCGGGGCCTCGCTCTGGGCCCGGCGCGACAGGTCGGACGAGCGGGGCGCAGGGTGCCGGGCGGGCACCGCTACGCCAGCGACAGGGGTGCAGGGGCCATGCCGGCGACAGCGCTGCAGCTGCTCGAGGACGACGTGCGCGAGCTCATCCGCCGACGCCGGCTGGACCCCTCGCGTGACGACGAGGCCGTCCGCGACCTCATCGGTGAGGTCCTGGACGACTACGACGACCGGTCGCTCGTCGGTGGGCTGGTCCCGCTCGCCGACCGCAAGGAGGCCCACCGGGCGCTGCTGGAGTCGGTGGCCGGGTTCGGCCCGCTGCAGCCCTACCTCGACGACCCGTCCATCGAGGAGATCTGGGTCAACGAGCCGACGAAGGTCTTCGTGGCGCGCAACGGTCGCTCCGAGCTCACGCCCACCCTGCTCACCGAGCAGCAGGTGCACGACCTGGTGGAGCGCATGCTGCGCAGCTCCGGTCGTCGGGTCGACCTCAGCAGCCCCTTCGTCGACGCCAGCCTTCCTGACGGCAGCCGGCTGCACGTGGCCATCCCGGACATCACCCGGCGGCACTGGGCGGTCAACATCCGCAAGTTCGTCGTCGCGGCCGACGAGCTGTCCGACCTGGTGCGGCTGGGGACGCTGACCGAGCAGGCGGCGAGGTTCCTGGAGGCGGCCGTGGCGGCCGGGCTCAACGTGCTCGTCGCCGGCGGGACGCAGGCCGGCAAGACGACGATGCTGAACTGCCTCACCGCCGCCATCCCGGCCGGTGAGCGGGTCGTGACCTGCGAGGAGGTCTTCGAGCTCAAGGTCAACCTCCGAGACGTGGCGGCCCTGCAGTGCCGGCAGCCCAGCCTCGAGGGGACGGGAGAGATCCCCCTGCGGCGTCTGGTCAAGGAGGCCCTGCGGATGCGGCCGGGTCGCATCATCGTCGGTGAGGTGCGTCAGGAGGAGAGCCTGGACCTGCTCATCGCGCTCAACAGCGGGCTGCCCGGCATGTGCACCATCCACGCCAACTCCGCCCGGGAGGCGGTCACCAAGATGTGCACCCTGCCGCTCCTGGCGGGGTCCAACGTCAGCAGCAGCTTCGTGGTGCCGACGGTCGCGAGCTCGGTGGACATCGTGGTGCACCTGGCGCTCGAGGTGCAGGGCGCGCGGAAGGTCCGGGAGATCGTGGCCCTGCCCGGCCGCACCGAGGGGGAGCTCGTCGAGATCGCCGACCTCTTCGTCCGGTCCGGGTCGGACCTGGTGCGCGCCGACGGCTTCCCGCCGCACGTCGACCGGTTCGCGCGAGCGGGGTTCGACCTCGGCAGCCTGCTGGGGCGAGGATGATGATGCAGGGGGCGGGCTGGGGTCTCCTGCTCGGCCTGGGGCTCGCCAGCATCTGGTGGTCGTTCTGGCCGCGGAGCACCCGCGTGGGCCGGCGGCCGGGAGCCAGGAGGCTGGAACGCCTGCAGGACCAGATCGTCCTGGCCGGGGTCCGTGGTCTGGGGGCCCGCACCCTGCTGGTGCTCTGCGTCACGGCCGGTCTCCTGGTCCTGCTGCTCATGTTCGCGGTCACCCGTGTGTGGACGGTGAGCGTGTGCTTCGCCCTCATGGCGAGCTGGCTGCCCGTGGCGGTGGTGGCGGCGCGGGCCCGCCGCCGACGGACCCGGCTGCGGACGGTCTGGCCGGACGCCGTCGACCATGTGCAGTCCGCCGTCCGCGCAGGTCTGGCCCTGCCGGAGGCCCTGGTCCAGCTGGCCGACCGGGGCCCGGAGGAGCTGCGGCCGGCGTTCGAGGAGTTCGCGCACGACTACCGGGCCACCGGGCGGTTCTCGGAGAGCCTGGACCTGCTCAAGGAGCGCATGGCCGACCCTGTCGCCGACCGGCTCATCGAAGCCCTGAGGATCGCGCGCGACGTCGGGGGCACCGACCTCGGTCGGGTACTCCGGACGTTGTCCTCGTTCCTGCGCGACGACGCGCGGGCGAGGGCGGAGCTGGAGGCGCGCCAGTCCTGGACCGTCAACGCCGCACGGCTGGCCATGGCGGCGCCGTGGGCCGTGCTGCTCCTGCTGGCGACGCGGGGGAGCACGCTGCAGGCGTACGGGACACCGGCCGGCGCCCTGGTGCTCGCCATCGGTGCCGGCCTGTCCCTGGTCGCCTACCGGGTCATGGTGGCGATCGGACGCCTGCCCGAGGAGAGCAGGGTGCTGCGATGACCGTGGCGTGGTGGGGCGGACTCCTGGGGCTGATGCTCTCGTGCGGGCTGCTGCTGGCCTGGGCGGGTCTTCCGGTCGCCCGCAGGGTGAGGCTGGTCGACCGGGTCGAGCCCTATCTCGACCGACCTCCCCGTCAGTCCCGGCTGCTGGTCCTCGACGAGGCCCGTCCGTGGCGTGCCGGTGAGCTGTTCGCCCCGGTGGCGGCCAAGGCCGCTCGACTCCTGGACCAGCTGCTCGGCGGAGAGGAGTCCGTGCGGACCCGGTTGCACCGGGCCGGCCGGACGGGAGACGTCGAGGCCTTCCGCGTGCAGCAGGTGGTGTGGGGCGTGCTGTGCGCCGCCCTCGCCGTGTTCCTGGGGGTGCTGCTGTGGTTCGCGCGAGGGACGAGCCCGGGCGTCGTGCTGCTCCTGGTCGGCTGCGCCTTCCTGGCCGGTGTCATGCTGCACGACCACCTGCTCAGCCGCGCGGCATCGCGGCGCGAGCGGCAGATCATGGCCGAGTTCCCGGCCGTCGCCGAGCTCCTCGCCCTCTCGGTGACGGCAGGGGAGGGCACGGCGCAGGCGCTGGAGCGGGTGGCCAGGCTGTCCCGCGGCGAGCTCGCCGCCGAACTCGACCTGTGCCTCGCCCAGGCCCGGACGGGGGCCAGCCTCCCGGAGGCGCTGCACGGGCTCAGCCGCCGCACCGGGATCGGGCCGATCATCCGCTTCGTCGACGGTCTCGTCGTGGCCCTGCAGCGTGGGACCCCGCTCGGGGAGGTGCTGCGGGCGCAGGCCGCGGACGCCCGCGAGGCGGCCCGCCAGGAGCTCATCGAGGAGGGCGGCAAACGGGAGATCAGCATGATGGTCCCCGTCGTCTTCCTCATCCTGCCCGTGACGGTGCTGTTCGCCGTCTTCCCAGGCGCGACCATGCTGCGTCTGGCGATGTGAAGGTCCACCACCAAGGAGAGTCCGATGATCCGACGATTCACGCGAACGCCAGCACTGCTCATCGAGCGCGTGCGACGGTGGGCCGAGCAGCCCGAGCGGGGAGACGTGCCCGGGTGGGTGCTCATCACCATCATGACCGCCGGACTGGTCGCCGCCCTGTGGCTCGTCGCCGAGCCCCTGTTGACCGGCCTGTTCTCCAACGCGGTCAGCGCCGTCACCGGTCCCTGAGATGGCCGGCGGCTCTGCCGAGCGGGGAGCGGCCGCCGCCGAGTTCGCCATGCTGGCGGGCCTGGTCAGCGTCCTCATGCTGGCCGTCGTGCAGCTGGCGTTCGGGCTGCACCTGCACAACACGGCCACCGCCCACGTCGTCGAGGGGGCCAGGGCCGGCGCCCGGGCGGACGCCTCCCCGGCTGACGGAGCCCGCCGGGCGCAGGAGCTGCTGTCCTCGAGCCTGACCGGCGGCGGCCCGGGGGTGACCGTGTCCGCGAGGCGCACCATGGTCGACGGCGTGGCTGTCGTCGAGGTCAGCGCGACCATGCCTCTGCCGATCGTCGGCCCGCTGGGGCCGGGGGAGTCGATGACGGTCGTCGGCCACGCCTACGCGGAGGACCAGTGAGGGCGGGCGGGGACCGGGGGTCGATGACGGTCGAGGTGGCCTTCCTGCTCGTCCTGCTCGTCGTTCCCCTGTTCTACCTCGTCGGCACCGTGGGGCGCATCCAGGCCGGGGCGTATGCCGTCACCGCCGCCGCGCGGGAGGCCGGGCGGGCGTTCGTGACCGCAGAGGACGCCTCCGCCGCGCCGGCCCGCGCCCAGGTGGCTGCCGGGCTCGTCTACCGGGCGCACGGTTTCGAGCCGCAGGCGGGCGGCGTGCAGCTCACGTGCGCGGAGGAGGGGTGCCTGACCCCAGGGGGGAGCGTGCGGATCGACTCGCAGGTCAGCGTGGAGCTTCCGTTGGTGCCCGACTTCATGCGCGAGCGGCTGCCGACCTCGGTCACGCTCACCGCCAGCCACCTGGAGACCGTGGACGAGTTCCGGACGGGCGCCCCGTGAGTGACGTCCACGCCGAGGGCGAGGGGTCGGCGCGGCGATGGCGAGCCCGCCACGCGTACGGCGCGCTCCGTCGCCGGGCCCTCCTGGACCGGGACGGCGGTCGCCGGGCCCTCCCGGATCGTGACGGCCGTCGTCAGGCTCCGCCGGACGGTGGTCAGATGAGCATCCTGCTCGTCGGCATGGTGGCGATCACCCTGACGGTCGTCATGGCCGTGGTGGGGGTGACCTCGGTGCAGCTCAGCCGCATCCAGCTGCTGGACGCCGCGGACGCGGCAGCGCTGGACGCCAGCGACGCCCTGGCCGAGACGCAGGTCTACGACGGAGGCATCGGCTCCGGCCCACCGCTCAGCGACGCGACGGTCATCGAGGCCGCGGCCGCCCATCTGGAGCAGCGAAGGGTGCCCACCCGCATCGTCTCCTGGGCCGTGGGGCCGGGCACGGGCACCCCGGACGGTCGGACGGCTGTCGTGACCGTCACCGGGCAGGCCGACATCCCCGTGGTGAGCCCCGTCCTGGGTGCTGTCGGCGGGGGTGTCTCGATCACGGTCACCTCGACTGCGCGTTCGGACATCGACCCCTGACCCGCGCCGCCGGACTCAGCCTGCCCCTCCGCCGTGGCGTCGACCGCCCCCCTCGTGCCTCGGTGGCGGCGCACCCGGGGCGGGAACGTCGGCATACCTCCTGGGCGGGGTGCGCCGGGAGCCTGGAACCATGTCGGTATGCGCGACATCACCCAGGAGACCTTCGAGGCCGTCCTCTTCGACAACGACGGCACCCTCACCGACTCCCGGGGTCCGGTCGAGCGCTCGTGGCGCTCGTGGGCGGTCGACCACGGTGTCGACTTCGCGCGGTTCGGCAACTTCCACGGGGTGACCAGCCGCGGCATCGTCGAGCGGGTGGCTCCGCACCTGGACGCCGAGGTGGCCACCGCCGACATCGACCGGCGCGAGCTGGAGGACCTCGACGGCATCGTCGCCCTCCCTGGTGCCGTCGACGCGCTGGCGGCCGTCGGTCCGCGGGCGGCGATCGTCACGTCCGCCGGCCGCGAGCTGGCGGTGCTGCGCATCGACGCGGCCGGGCTCAGCGCCCCCGCGGTCCTCGTCACCGCCGACGACATCAGCCGCGGCAAGCCGGACCCCGAGCCCTACCTCGTCGGGGCTCGCCGCCTCGAGGCCGACCCCGCCCGGTGCCTGGTCGTGGAGGACGCCGTCGCCGGGCTGGAGTCGGGCCGGGCGGCCGGGGCGGCGACCCTGGCGCTGCTCACGACCAGCAGCCGGGAGGAGGTCGCCGAGCACGCCGACCTCACCGTGGGCTCCCTCGCGGACGTGCGACTGGAGGTCACCGACGCCGGGGTCAGGGTGCACCTGCGCCAGGGCTGACGCACCTGTGCGCGGTGGTGGCCCCTGGAGGACCAGGACTGCACACGCTGTTTCCGGGGGAGGCCCTCGCGGCTCGGGCTGTGCGCGGTGGTGGCCCCAGGAGGGCCAGGAACGCACGCGGTGGACCGAGGCGCGGGGCGGATGCCGGCTGGACGCCTGAGGGCGCCCATGGCCTGCGGGGCGCCACGCGCTGACCTGCGGCGATGTCGGCGAGCCTGACAAAGGGTGCCAACCTACGTTACCGTAACCTACGCAAGCGAAACCTACGTCGGCGTAGGTTGCTCCCGACCAGAGAGGTGTCCCCTCGGATGGCCGCACTCCCCGTAGCACCCATCGACCTGCCCACCCAGACCGACCGCCCCCGCCCGACGATCATCCAGGGCGGCATGGGCGTCGCCGTCTCCGGCTGGCGCCTGGCGCGCCAGGTGGCGCGCGCCGGCCACCTCGGCGTGGTCTCCGGCACGGCGATGGACGCCGTCATCAGCCGGGTGCTCCAGGACGGCGACCCCGGTGGGCACTACCGCCGTGCGCTGGCAGCCTTCCCCAGCCAGGACATGGCGCAGCGGGTGCTGGACAAGTACTTCATCGAGGGCGGCAAGGCGCCGGGCGCCTCCTACAAGCCGATCCCCAAGCTCACCCTGGAGACGGCCCGCGCCGGGCAGGAGCTCGGCGTCGTCGGCAACTTCGCCGAGGTGTGGCTGGCCAAGGAGGACCTGGCCCAGCACACCGGCGAGGGTGCGGTCGGCATCAACTGCCTCGAGAAGATCCAGATGGCCAACCCGACCGCCATCCTGGGCGCCATGCTCGCCGGGGTCGACTACGTCCTCATGGGCGCGGGCATCCCGCGGGAGATCCCCCAGCTCCTGCGCTCGCTGGCCGCGGGCGAGCCGGGCAGCATCTCGGCGGACGTCGCCGGGGGCTCCCTGCGCCGGCACGTCACCGTGGACCCTGCCGACCTGCTCGGCGAGGACCTGCCGGCCCTGACCAAGCCGGACTTCCTGGCCATCATCTCGGTCGACCAGCTCGCCAACTACCTCCACCGCGACCCGGAGATCCGCCCGGACGGGTTCGTCGTCGAGCGTCCCCCGGCCGGCGGTCACTCCGCGCCGCCGCGGGGCAAGATGCAGCTCGACGAGGCCGGCGAACCCGTCTACGGGGACCGCGACGAGGCCAACCTCGCGAAGATGATCCAGATCGGTCTGCCGTTCTGGATGGCCGGCGCCTACTCGACCCCGGAGAAGGTGGCCGAGGCGCTCGCCGCCGGGGCCGTCGGGGTGCAGGTCGGCACGCTCTTCGCGCTGTCCCGCGAGTCGGGCCTGGCCGACGGCCCGCGCGGTCAGCTCATCGGCCGGCTGCGCACCGGCGAGCTCGCCGTGCGCAACGACCCGCGCGCCAGCCCGACCGGCTTCCCCTTCAAGGTCGCAACCCTCGAGGGCACCGCCAGCCAGGTCGAGGTCTACGAGGCCCGCCCGCGGCTGTGCGACCTGTCCTACCTGCGCCAGCCCTACGAGCGCGAGGACGGCGAGGTCGGCTACCGCTGCGCCTCCGAACCGGTCCACATGTACCTCAAGAAGGGCGGCGACGAGGCCGACACGGTGGGCCGCAAGTGCCTCTGCAACGGGCTCATGGCCAACATCGGCCTGGGCCAGGAGCGCAAGGACGGGTATGCCGAGGACACCCTCGTGACCCTCGGGCAGGACCTCGCCGGCGCCACGGTGCTCATCGAGCGCCACCCCGAGGGCTGGTCGGCCCTGGAGGCGCTGGACTACCTGCAGGAGCAGGTGGCGGCTGGCCTGCGGTTGCGGCACACCGCCTGACGCGAACCAGCAGCTCCTCCACGGGGTGCGGTGCTTATGATCAGGGCACCGCACCGCCGCGTCGGCCCGAATGAGGGGGGTCGCTTCCGGGCGTGCACGTCTCGAAGGGGTCGAGGATGACCGGGATCAGCAGCAGGACGCAGGCCGACCGCAGCCGGGAGGAGCGCAAGGTCCTCGCCGGCACCCTGGTCGGCACCACCATCGAGTGGTACGACTTCTTCATCTACGCCCAGGCCGCGGCCCTCGTCCTCGGACAGCTCTTCTTCGCGCCCATGGGCGAGGGCGGGGCGCAGCTCGCGGCCTGGGCCTCCCTGGGCATCAGCTTCCTGGTGCGGCCGCTGGGTGCGGTGGTCGCCGGCCACCTGGGTGACCGGTTCGGGCGCAAGGTCGTCCTCGTCTTCACGCTGGTGGGCATGGGTGGCGCCACCGCCATCATCGGGCTGCTCCCGACCTACGCCCAGATCGGCGTCGCCGCCCCCGTCCTGCTCATCCTCATGCGGCTCCTGCAGGGCTTCTCCGCCGGCGGTGAGTGGGGTGGCGCCGCGCTCATGTCCGTCGAGCACGCGCCGAAGGGCCGGCGCGGGCTGTTCGGCGCCTACCCCCAGATCGGGGTGCCGATCGGGATGATCCTGGCCACGCTGTTCATGTTCGGGCTCAGCACGTTCATGACCGACGAGCAGTTCCTCACGTGGGGATGGCGGATCCCGTTCCTCTTCTCGATCCTGCTCATCGGCGTCGGCTACTGGATCCGCCGGGCCGTCGAGGAGTCGCCCGTCTTCGCCGAGATGGCGCGCCTGCGGCAGAAGGAGTCGGCCCCGCTCGGCGAGCTGTTCCGGCACCACCGCAAGAACGTCATGCTCGCCGCGCTGATCTTCGCCGCCAACAACGCCGCCGGCTACCTCGTCATCGCCTACTTCAACGGCTACGGCGTCAACTCCCTCGGCATGGAGCGCACCGAGACGCTCATCGCCTCCCTGCTCGGAGGCGTCGGCTGGCTGGTGTTCACGCTCTACGGAGGTCACATCTCCGACCGCATCGGTCGCGTCCTGACGTTCCAGATCGGCTACGGCATCATCATCCTCTGGGCCATCCCCATGTGGTTCCTGCTCGACACCGCCTCGCTGCCGCTGTTCACCCTCGCGATCCTCGTGCTGACGCTGGGCCTCGGCCCGTCCTACGGGCCGCAGTCGGCGCTCTACGCCGAGATGTTCCCGGCCCGGGTGCGCTACTCCGGCGTCTCCATCGGGTATGCCCTCGGCTCGATCATCGGTGGCGCCTTCGCCCCGCTCATCGCCGAGCTGCTGCTGCAGCGCACCGGCCAGTCCTGGAGCATCGGGGTCTACATCGCGGTGCTGGCCATCATCTCCTTCGCCGCGGTCTCCATGGTGCCGAAGTCGCTCCAGGACTCCGACCTGCACCTCCAGGAGGAGCCGGCGCGGCACTGAGCCGGGCGACGGCATACCTCGGCCAGAAAAGCGGTCGCCCGCTGTCCGCGACCCGACCTAGGGTGCCGGTCATGAGCGAGATCACCATCGACGACGTCGGCCGCCCCGAACCCCCGCTGGCGGCGGGGGAGGCGGCGACGCTGGCCGGCTTCCTCGACTACCAGCGGGCCACGCTGGAGTGGAAGACCCGTGGCCTGGGTGCCGACGGGCTGCGCCTGAGCCTGCCCGGCCACCCCAGCGGTATGACGCTGGGTGGCCTCCTCAAGCACCTCGCGTGGGTGGAGGACCACTGGTTCGCCCAGGTCGTCTCCCGGCAGGCCATGCCCGCCCCCTGGGACACGGTGGACTGGTCGGCGGACGCGGACTGGGAGTGGTCCAGCGCCGCCGGTGACGACCCCGCGGTGCTGCGGGACGTGTGGGCCCGGTCGGTCGAGCGCTCGCGTGCCGCGCTGGACCAGGCGCTGGCGGCGGACGTGGCGGACCCGCTCGGCGCGACGCACCCGGCCTGGGGCGGTCAGGCGGAGGTGTCGGTGCGGTGGGTGCTCACCCACATGGTGGAGGAGTACGCCCGGCACAACGGTCACGCGGACGTGCTGCGCGAGCTGGTCGACGGGCAGACGGGGGAGTAGCGCCCCTCCGGCCACGGGCGGGAAGGGTCTGACGCTGGCGTAGGCTGGTGGATCGTGGCAGTCGACTTCGAGACCGAGATCAAGCAGCTCCGCACGACCATGGCGTCCGTGCGGGAGGTGACCGACCTCGAGCGCCTGGGCGCCCAGATCACCGACCTCGAGACCGAGGCGAGCGCGCCCGACCTCTGGGAGGACGTCGAGCGGGCGCAGAAGCTCACCTCCACGCTCTCGCGGGCCAAGTCCGAGCACGACAAGGTCACCGGCATGGACGCGCGGATCGACGACCTGGAGGCGCTGGTCGAGCTGGGCCGGGAGGAGAACGACGCGGAGACGCTGCAGGAGGCGGAGAAGGAGCTCGCCGGGCTGCGCAAGGCCGTCCAGCAGCTGGAGGTCCGCACCCTGCTCAACGGGGAGTACGACATCCGCGAGGCCGTCGTCACCATCCGCTCCGGTGCCGGCGGGGTGGATGCCGCCGACTTCGCCGAGATGCTCCTGCGGATGTACCTCCGGTGGGCCGAGCGGCACGACTACCCGACGGCCGTGCTCGACACGTCGTACGCCGAGGAGGCGGGGCTGAAGTCGGCGACCTTCGAGGTCAAGGTGCCCTACGCCTTCGGCACGCTCGCCGTCGAGGCCGGCACCCACCGCCTCGTGCGCATCAGCCCCTTCGACAACCAGGGGCGGCGGCAGACCAGCTTCGCCGCGGTCGAGGTGGTGCCCCTCATCGAGAGCACGGACACCATCGAGATCCCCGAGGCCGACCTCAAGGTCGACGTCTTCCGCTCCAGCGGCCCCGGCGGCCAGTCGGTCAACACCACCGACTCCGCCGTGCGGATGACGCACATCCCGACCGGGACCGTCGTCTCGATGCAGAACGAGAAGAGCCAGATCCAGAACCGCGCCGCCGCCCTGCGGGTGCTGCAGTCGCGGCTGCTGCTGCTCAAGAAGGCCGAGGAGGACGCCGCGCGCAAGGAGATGGCCGGCGACGTCAAGGCGTCCTGGGGTGACCAGATGCGCTCCTACGTCCTGCACCCCTACCAGATGGTCAAGGACCTGCGCACCGGCCACGAGGTCGGCTCCACCGCTGCCGTCCTCGACGGCGACATCGACGACTTCATCGACGCCGGCATCCGCTGGAAGCGCTCCGCGGACCGCGAGAACGCCTGACCGGCCAGCACCACGGACGACGACGCGGCCCGGAGGATCACCTGATCCTCCGGGCCGCGTCGCTGTCTGCCGAGCGGCGCTGGGTCAGCGCATCTCGTCACCGTTGAGGGCGGCCACGAGGGTGTCGCGGACCTCCTCGCTCAGCGCCGTGGTGCCGCCCAGGAGGAACACCTGGACGGGGTCGACGGCCACGATCGCCTCGAGGACCGACCCGGGGACCTCCCCGGTGCGGCTCAGCATGACCGGCACCTGCTGGTACCCGGCGAGCGCCGACCCGGCGAGGGCGTCCGGGTAGTCCAGGCCCGTGGCGACGTGGACGACGGGCGCGGGGTCGGACTCGTCGTAGCCGAAGCGCTCGGCCACCGCGACGGACGTGCCGTAGCGGTTCGTCCCGGCGAGGCGGTCGGTGGCACCCAGGGCCGTGAAGACCTCGTCGTCCACGGCACCCTCACCGCCGAGGACGGTGACCTCGGGGTCGCCGAGGGTCTCCAGGGCCGTGGCGAGAGAGGCGGGGACCGAGTCGCCGCGCGTCAGCAGGACCGGCACCCCCTCGGTGGCGGCCAGGGACGACACGGAGAGCGCGTCGGCGAAGGCACCGTTCTCACCGGTGGCCACGTAGACGTGGTCGACCTCGCCGTACTGCGCCGCGAGCAGCGCCGAGGTCTCGAACCGGTCCTTGCCGCTGACGCGGGTGACCTCGCCGTAGCCCTCCAGGGCCTCCTCGACGTCCTCGGAGACGGCGACCTCGCCACCGAGGATGACGATGTTGGCCGGCTCCAGGTCCCCCAGGGCGCCGATCGTCGCGCTGGGCAGGGTCGCCGTCTTGGTCAGCAGGACCGGGGCGGGCGAGCCGTCCGGGGCGACGGCCACCTCACCGGTCGTCGACGGGACGATGCCGCGTGCGGCCGGGGCGGCACCGGACAGCGCGTCGGCGAAGCCCTCACCGGTGGCGACGTAGACGGTGTCCACGCCCTCGGGGTAGGCCGCCGCGATCTTGGCCGCGGTGTCGTAGCGGTTCGTGCCGGAGATACGGTCGACCGGCACGACCTCGTCGGTGCCGGCGGACAGCCCGGCCAGGACGGGGTCGTGGTCGGAGCTGGCGAACTGGTCGTCGCTGTGGAAGTCGACGAGGTTGTAGTTGCGCCGGCTGTACTGGAACGCGATCGACTCATCGCCGTTGATGTCCCAGACGCCCGCGCCGGTCACCATCGCGTCGGCCGCCTCGTTGGCGAAGACGTGGTCCAGCGAGCCGAGCCGCCCGCTGAACTGGTAGCTGGCCGAGTCCGGCTCGGCCGCCCGCGCCAGGTTGGTGTAGCCGGCGTCCTCGATGACCCGCACCGGGTCCTCCCGGCTGTAGGCGTTGAAGTCACCCATGAGGAAGACCGCCTCGTCGGCGAACATCTCCTCCGACCACTCCGTGAGGGCCTCGGCCTGCGCGATGCGCGACGGGTTGGCCAGTCCCTGGCCGGTGCCGTCGTCCTCGCCGGACCCCTTGGACTTGAAGTGGTTGGCGACCGCCACGAAGGACAGGCCGTCATCCGTGGTGAACCCCTGGGCCAGCGGGTAGCGCGCGTTGGCGAACGCGTCGTCGAGCTGGATCAGCGAGGGACCGTCGAGCGACACGACCTCCGGGTCGTAGATGAACGCGGTCCGGATGACGTCCTCGTTGGGGGGCGTGACGGCCGGGGACGGGGCGTAGGCCCAGCGCTCCTCGCCGGCGTCCTCGTTCAGCGCCGCCACGAGGTCGGCCACCGCCTTGTCGCGCGGGTGGTCGATGTAGGACAGCGCCGCGGAGTTCTCGATCTCCATGAGGGCCAGGACCTCGGCGTCGGTGCCGTTGATGGCGGTCACCAGCTTGGCCTGCTGGTCGGCGAAGGCCTGCTCGGACCAGGCACCGCGGACCTCGCAGAAGTCCGTCGCGACCGGGTTGCCGAAGCGGTCGGCGTAGAAGTCGCAGCCCTCCTCGTCCTGACCGAGGTCGGAGAAGTAGTTGAGGACGTTGAACGCGCCGACCTGGAGGTCGCCGCCGACCTCCGGCGCGGCATACTCGCGGTCGTCCTCGCTGCTGATCGGGTCGACCGGGCTGTCCGAGCCCACGACCTGACTGACCGGCTGGTAGTTCCACTGGAAGCGGTAGTCGAGGATCACCGGGGCGGTGAAGCTCACCTGCGAGCCGGTGCGGTGCGGCTCCTGCGCCGACAGGTAGGGCAGCGCCGAGCCCTGGGCGGTCTCGTTGCGCAGGTAGTCCCAGCTCGAGCCGTCGTCCAGGGTGATGTACTTCTCCTGGTTGGCCGCCTCGTAGGCCTCGGCCTCCTCGCCGGGGAGCACCTGGTCGGTGGCCTGGTAGAGCGGCTCGTCACCCAGCGCCAGGCCGATCTGGCCGTACTGGTTCAGCTGGTAGTTGTTGGTGATGGTGTAGGTCCCCTCGGGCTGCACGAGCATGCCCTCGTAGACCTCCTTCTCCTCCTCCGTCACCGGCAGGGTGTCCAGCGTGGTCGGGGAGACCGCGTCGCACCCGTCCACGGCGGTGACGAAGCCGCCGGAGATCTCGGTCATGCCGTTGAACTCGACGACCTCGCCGGCCTCGACCTCGACGCAGTCGCCGATCTCGAGGTTGTCCGCCGCCCAGGAGCTGTAGAGGAACACGCCGTCCGAGGCGTCGCCCGGTGCCTTGGCCACCCCGCCGGAGCCGGGCGTCTGCAGGTAGACCCCGCTGAAGCCGCCGGTCGGGTATGCCGCGGTCACCACCCCCGTGGTGTTGACCTGCCCTCCCTCGAGCGGTGAGGTGGCGCCGGTGCCCTGGATCTGCGCGATCGTCGCGTCGACCGGCTCCGGGTCGGGCTCCGGGTCGGGGTCGGTGCCCCCGCCGCTGCCGTTCGGGGTCGGCTCGCCCTGGGTGAAGTCGGCGGCGTTGTCGTCGGTGTCGACCGCGTCGGTGCGGCTGGCCGAGGTGGTGTTGGACAGGCCCGGTGCGGCGGCGCTCCCCTCGAAGCGGGTCGCTGAGCCGTAGCCGACGAGGTCCACCACCTCGTCGTCCAGCGTCAGCTCGACGATGCCGTTGGATCCGGACATGGAGGCGCCGCACTCGATGTCCGGATCGGGCAGGGGCGTGGTGCCACCCGACCCGGGGTTCTGCTGGACGAGGAAGCTCGCGCCCGGCTCCACGGTGCCCGTGAGGTCGCAGCTGTCCCCCAGGTTGCCGGAGGAGGAGTAGTAGGAGACGGCATACCCGTCGAGGTCGATGGACGCCTCGGTCGAGTTGACCAGCTCGACGAAGTCGTGGGTGTAGACCGCGCCGCTGTTGCCGCCGCCGCCGTAGACCTCGTCGATGACGAGGCCGGGGCCGGCGGCCAGGGCCGCGGGGGAGAGGGCGACGAGGCCGGTGACGGCCAGGGCTGCCGTCGACGCGGCGGCCACGGCGCGCCTGGGGACGTTCTGCATGTGGTGCACTCCAAGGGGCAAGGGACGGTGGGCGTGCCGCGATGCGGCCCCACGACCGTAGCCCGTGGGGCCGACAGACGCGCCCCGACCCGCGTGCGCGGACCCAGTTGTCACCCAGAGTTCTCCCGGCTCTCACGATCCCGGCGCTCGCGGCGTGGGACACCTTGACCCCACGCACACGTCGGCTACCGTGTGTCGCGGTCGAAACTCCTCACCCACACGTCACAACCGTCCCACACACCTCTGGAGTCCCGCCCGGATGATCACCATGGAGCGCGTCAGCCTGCGCTACGCCAAGGCTGACCCCTGGGCGCTGGACGAGGTCGACCTGGACGTGCGACGGGGCGAGTTCTGCTTCGTCGTGGGGGAGTCCGGGTCGGGCAAGTCCTCGCTCCTGCGCCTGGTCATCCTGGAGCAGCGGCCCACCCGCGGCCGGGTCCTCGTCGCGGGCCACGACCTCGGTGAGCTGGCACCCCGCCGCGTCCACCTGCTGCGCCGTCAGATCGGGACCGTCTTCCAGGACTTCCGCCTGCTGTCCGGCAAGACCGTCCACCAGAACGTCGCCTACGTCCTGCAGGTCCTCGGGGCGAGCCGGCACGAGATCCGGCAGCGGGTGCCGGAGACCCTCGACCTCGTGGGGCTGCAGGGCAAGGGCAGGAGGCTGCCCCATGAGCTGTCGGGCGGGGAGCAGCAGCGGGTTGCCATCGCCCGGGCGATGGTCAACAAGCCGCCGATCCTGCTCGCCGACGAGCCCACCGGCAACCTGGACCCGGACACGAGCGAGGAGATCGTCGCCATCCTCGACCGGATCAACCGTGCCGGCACGACCGTGGTGATGGCCACCCACGACACGACGATCGTCGACCACTTCCGCAAGCGGGTCGTCCAGCTGCAGGACGGGCAGGTCGTCCGCGACCAGGCCGAGGGCGGCTACCGCCAGGTGGTCGCTCCGTGAGGCCCGGCTTCCTCCTCGGGGAGGTGGGCAACGGGCTGCGTCGCAACTTCTCGATGTTCGTGTCCGTGGTGCTGGTGACCATGGTCTCGCTCTTCTTCCTCGGCGTGGGTCTGCTCGCCCAGGCCCAGGTCAGCACCGCCAAGGGCGAGTGGTACGACCGGGTCCAGGTGTCGATCTTCCTGTGCACCCCCGACTCGACGGACGCGCCCGGCTGCACGGCCGGCGCCGTGACGCCGGAGCAGCGCGACCAGATCGAGAGCGACCTGCAGGGTCTGGAGCCGCTGGTCACCGAGTACTTCTACGAGTCCAACGCCGAGGCGTACGACCGGTTCACCGAGCAGTTCCGCAACTCCTCCGCGCTGGAGTCGGTGCCGCAGGAGTCCATCCCGGCCTCGTTCCGGGTCAACCTGTCCGACCCCTCGCGGTATGACGTCATCCGCGCCGCCTTCGAGCAGGCGCCGGGGGTGGACAGCGTCGAGGACCAGCGGGAGGTCGTCGACCGGCTCTTCGCGTTCCTCGGCGCCCTCAGCTGGGGGGCGCTCGCGCTCGCCGTGGCGATGGTCGTCTGCGCGGTCCTGCTCATCTCCACGACGATCCGGCTCACCGCCTGGACCCGGCGCAAGGAGACCGCGATCCAACGGATGGTGGGGGCCTCGGCCTTCTCCATCCGGCTGCCGTTCATCCTCGAGACCGTCGTGGCCGCCCTGCTCGGTGCCGCGCTGGCGGTGGCCCTGCTCTGGGCGACCGTGCGCTTCGGGATCACCGGCTTCCTGTCCGAGCTGCTCGCGGGGGAGAGCGGCCTGGTCAGCCTGGTCGGGGAGCGCGACCTGTGGCTGATCACCCCGTTCCTCGTCGGCGGGGCAGTGCTGCTCGCCGTCGTGACCGCCTGGACTGCGCTGCGGCGCCACGTCAGGGTCTGACTAGGAGAAGACACCATGGTGACACCCCCCCGACCCGGCCCCGGGCGAGACGCAGCGACGGGCGTGCGGCGCGCGCCGGCATACCGACCGCGCCTGCGCCGTGCCCTGGCGCTGGCCCTCGTCGGCGCGATCGGCGTCGCCACCCCGGCCCTCGCCTCCGGTGAGCTGGACGACATCCGCGACCGGCTGAGCAGCGTCGAGGACGAGCGGCAGCGGGCCAGTGCGGACCGGGACAGCTCGGCCGAGCAGGCGCACGAGCTCGGCGAGGAGCTGGAGCACACCAGCGCCGAGCTGGTCGCCGCCGACCAGCGGCTGCAGGAGACCACCGCCCAGGTCGACCAGGCGCGCGTCGTGCTGGAGGAGGCCGAGCTCGACCTCGCCGATGCCGAGGCGGAGACCGCGCGGATCGAGGGCGAGCTGGCGCTGGCGCGGGAGAACGAGGCGCAGATCGAGGACTCGCTGGAGCAGGTCGCGGACGACCGGGCGGACACGTCGGCCACGGTCGGGGCGATCGCGCGGCAGAGCTACAAGCAGGGCGGTATGGGCTCGCTCGCCGCTACGCTGGAGCTCCTGTCCGGTGAGGCGGACGCGGTCGACCAGATGTCGATGGCCCGGACCGTCCTGCGGGTGCAGGACCAGCAGATCCGGCAGTTGGCCACGCAGGAGGCCGAGCAGGTCGCCGAGCAGGACCGGCTCGCCGGGGTGCGCTCCGACATCGCCTACCTGCTCGCCAAGGCCGAGGCCAACGTCGTCGCCAAGGAGCAGGCGCGCGCGGCGGCGGACGCCGCCAAGGCCGAGCTCGAGCAGCGGGAGGCCGAGCAGGAGCAGGCCAAGGCCGACCTGGAGTCCGAGAAGGCCGAGGTCGAGGAGTCGTTGGCGGCCGAGGAGGAGCGCTCTCAGGCGCTCGAGCAGGAGCTGGCCGAGCTGGCGCAGACCAAGGACGGCCTGAAGGAGCAGGAGCAGGCCGAGCTCGAGCGCATCGAGGAGGCCCGGCGTCAGGCCGAGGCCGAGGCGCGGCGCAAGGCGGAGGAAGAGGCCCGACGACAGGCGGCCGCGGAGGCCGCGGCGAAGCGCGCCGCGGAGGAGGAGGCCGCCCGGCAGCGGGCGGCCGAGCGAGAGGCTCAGCGCCAGCGCGAGGCCGAGGCCGAGGCGCAGCGGTTGCGCGACGAGGCGGCTGCCGCGGAGGCGGCACGGCGGGCCGAGGCTGCGGAGGCGGAGGCGGCGGCCGCCGCCCAGGCGGCCCAGGCGGCTGCGGCGCGGGAGGCGGCCGAGCGTCAGGCCGCGGAGGAGCGCGCCTCGCGCCAGGCCGAGGAGGAGCGTCAGGCCGCGGCCGCGGCGTCCAGCGGCATCCTGTCCTTCCCCACCAGCGGCCCGGTGACCAGCGAGTTCGGCAACCGCTTCCACCCGGTCTTCCAGACCTGGCGGCTGCACGCCGGGATCGACTTCGGTCCGGGCTGCGGAACCCCGGTCACCGCCGCTGCCGACGGCGTGGTCTACACCGCCGGCTTCGACGCGGGCGGGGGCAACATGGTCATCGTCGACCACGGCGTCCTGCGCGGGGTGAACCTCACGACGAGCTACCTGCACCTGCAGAGCGCCGCGGCGGTCTCGGCCGGTCAGGCGGTGAGCCGCGGTCAGCTGATCGGGTATGTCGGCACGACCGGGTCGTCGACGGGCTGCCACCTGCACTTCGAGACCCGGGAGAACGGCACCCCCGTCAACCCGCGCACCTGGCTCTGACCGGCGCGGGCCACAACCCGGGTGATCCCGAGCCGTCCGTCGCCTAGACTTGTCCGGCCATGCCCAAGGAGACCGGACGCAAGCTGATCGCCAGCAACAAGAAGGCCCGATACGAGTACCTCATCGAGGACACCGTCGAGGCCGGTCTCGTCCTGACCGGCACCGAGGTGAAGTCGCTGCGGATGGGGCGGGCCAGCCTCGTCGACGGGTATGCCACGCAGTACCAGGGGGAGCTGTGGCTGGAGGGGGTGCACATCCCCGAGTACACCCAGGGGACGTGGACCAACCACTCGGCGCGGCGGCGACGCAAGCTGCTGCTGCACCGCGAGCAGATCGACAAGCTGGTCGCCAAGGCCGAGCAGGCCGGCCACACCATCGTGCCGCTCTCCCTCTACTTCGTCGACGGACGGGCCAAGGTCGAGATCGCCCTGGCGAAGGGCAAGAAGCTGCACGACAAGCGGCAGACCCTGCGCGAGCGTCAGGACCGTCGCGAGGCGGAGCGGGCGATGTCAGCGCACCTCAAGAAGCACGGCTGAGGCGACGCACCACCACGGACGGGCGGGCGAAGAGCCACAGCCCGGCCAGGGAGAACACCGCGGGCAACAGGTAGACCAGCAGGTTCATGGGCTGGTTGACGAAGGCCAGGACCAGCCCCACCATCGCCGGAGCCTCGATCACCGCCGCACGCAGCACGACGAACGGCTGCACCTGGGCGAGCAGCGGCATACCGCTCTGCCGGGGGATGGGTGCTGCCACGGCCAGCACCCAGGCGCCCACGGTCGCCAGGCCCACCACGAGCAGCTGCCACAGGGCGGGGGTCTCCAGGCGGGCCCCGATGAGCACCAGGACCACGGCGAGCATGACGAGCCCACCCCCCATCGCGGCGACGACGATCGTCAGCGGACGCAGCGCGTCGCGGTGCTGCTCATCGGCGGACGCCTCGGGGAAGCTCATGCACGGCAGCCTCTCACGTATCTCGGGAATCCCCGTGGTGGTCGAGCCGTTGGACCACGTAGACTCCCTCGGGTCGCCCGGTCTTCCGGGTTGGTTGACAACTGCACAGCGTGAGACACCCCATGGGGGTGATCGGTTTCGACGTTGCACGGCACTTCAGGGGAAGCGGGTCGAGGATGCAAGGTCATCTCGTCAACGCTCCTTGCGAAACCAATAGCTGCCAATTCCAAGCGCAGCGACTTCGCCCTCGCCGCCTGAGCGAGCCCGAAGTCTGTCAGCCTGAGCGCGTCACCGACTCAGTGCCTGGCATCAGCTAGGTGACTTGCTGCGTGATCATGTCGAGGGATCACGTGGGACTTCTACTCGACTGGGCCTGTCAGGGAACGTGTGCGCGCGAGCCCTGGGGCCGAGAAAATCCACAGCGCACTGCACCCGGAGAAGCCCTGATTTCCCGGTAACGGACGCGGGTTCGATTCCCGCCACCTCCACCCACGTGTCTCACGTTGTGCGGCTTGTCGCACCTCAGCCCCCAGAATCCGCATGAGGACGCGGATTTGGGGGCTTTGTGTTGGGGGACGCAGATGGCCGTGTCGAGACACGAAACGCCAAAAAAACTGTCACACAGCTGTCACAGGGGTTGGGTTCGTTGTTCTGCACAAACATCGGTAACTTAGCGGTACGCTTCTCCTGTCGGGAGGAGCATCCGCGTGCCGACGAACTCGAGGCTTCCACGGGGCATCACGCAGTACCGCGGCCGCTACCGGGTGCGGGTCGACGTCGAGGGTCGCACCCACTCCCTCGGCATGTTCCAGACCCTCACGGACGCCAAGGCGGCCCTGCACATCGCCAAGGCCGACGCGGCCCGAGGTACGTTCGTGCCCCCCGGCCCAGCGTCGCGCGGCGCAGCAGTCACAGGCGGTACGGGTCCAGACGGAGGCCCTGACCCTGGGGGAGTGGGCGCAGACGTGGCTGGCGGCTCTCGGGGCGGACCCCCGCCGCTCCCCGGCCACGGTGGTCTCCTACCGCTCGGTGCTCAAGAACCACGTGCTGCCCGAGCTGGGTGAGGTCAGGCTCGTCGACCTGACGACCGAGCACGTCGCCGAGCACCTGGCCGCGCTGGCCCGCCGGCCGTCGCGGCGCCACCCCCGGGCCCGCGTCAACGGCGTCGCACCCAACACGGTGATCGTGCTGCGCTCGATGCTCAACGCGGCGGTCAAGGCGAAGGCCGGGGGACTGGAGCGCTTCGACTTCCCAGCCGCGGCCAAGCACCGACGGGTCCGCCCCGAGGACGACCACGGGGATGTGGCCTCACCGGAGCAGGTACGAGCCATGACTGAGGCGATGCCCGGGCACCTGCAGATCGCCATCCCCCTCGCTGCGTGGTGCGCCCTGCGGATAGGCGAGCTGCTCGGCCTGCAGCGTCGCGACCTCGAGCACCTGGACAACCCGCAGCGAGCCGTCCTCCACGTCCGCCGGCAGTGGAACGTCAAGGCCAACGCCCTGACACCTCCCAAGGCGGACAGCGTTCGATCGGTCGCACTCCCGGCGGCGCTGCTACCCGCCCTGCGCGAACACCTTGACACCTACACCCCCGCCGGCCACACCGCGCCGGTCCTGGCAGGGTCCCGCGGCGCCCGGGTCTCGCAGACTGCCCTCGACAAGGCGTGGCGAGCGGCCCGTGAAGCAGCCGGTCGGCCCGGGTTCCGCTTTCACAACCTGCGGCACACCGGCCTGAGCAAGTACGCCGAGCAGGGCGCCACCCTGGCGGAGCTGCTCCACCGCGGCGGCCACACCGACGTCACCGTCGCCCTGCGCTACCAGCACGCCACCGCCGAGCGCGACCGGGCCCTCACCGATCGGCTGAGCCGCGACATCAGCCTGCCCGCAGGTGTGGCATCTCCCCGCAAGTGAAACACGTGCTGGTGCCCACCTGCGGACCGTCGAGAGCAACCTGAGCGACAATGACTGCGACTCAGTCGCGGGCGGTCGAAGCGTGCCCGCGTCGCAGTGGCCTGGCCTGGAACTCAGGGCCTGCGCCACTCTGTCGAAGCCGATGAGCATTGCCAGGGGTATCGTCAGAAAGTATGGGGACGTCAGCACCAACGACCATTTCCCGATCTCGAAGAAGGTCGGCTATACCCATGAGTGCTATGACGGCCCTTGTCGTCGTTCTTTCAGCGTGCACCCCCGATAGTCCCAGCGTGGATGTCGGCCTACCATCTGAGGCCGGTAACGGTGAGGTCGCCACGACGGCGGGCGGCTCGACGCGGGAGGAGTTCTTGGCCGAGCTCGCGGTCATGTACGGGATCGAGGATCCCCCTCCTGTGGAGGTGGTCCGCGAAACGACCCCCGGGGGTGACGGGCTGCGGCTGATTGGTGAGTGTCTGCAGGAGCGAGGCTGGCCCGTGGACATCGAAGACGGCGGCATCTTCATCCACGAGGTCCCGGTCGAGCAACAGGACGCTCTGGACCTCGATCAGTACATCTGTGATGCACAGTATCCGGTGGCCGCCGAGTACACCGATGTGTCCGTGGAGCAGTCTCTGACGGCTCATTACAAGTATCTCGTCGAGGAGTACGTGCCGTGCGTGGCAGAGTTCGGCATCACCGTGAGCACGCCTCCGTCGTTGGAGACCTACCTGGCCGAGCAAGGTATGGGGTGGGTCCCCGGGGCCGAGGTCTACGACCAGACTGTGTCAGGTGACGTCAAGTGGTCCAAGGTGGAGGACCGCTGCCCACAGAATGAACCCCTCGGATAATCGACACGAGGCCAGCGCCGGCCTGTGACAAGATCGGTGAATGAGCAGGCGGAAGATGCCTAAGAGTGGTGTGGGGACCGCCACCGGGTCAAGCTTGGCGGTCAAGATCACCGGGATCGTGATCGTCACTGCGTTCCTTGCCTCGTGCACGCCAGCCTCGGAGACCGACGTCGCTGCGCCGTCGAGTGATGATCCGGATGATCGCGGTGTCTCACGTGAGGAACAGATGCGGTCTGTGGCGGAGATGTATTCGGTGCCGAGCGAGCTGCTTCCTGAGGACGTCGAGCTGGTGCGGTATGTGACACCGGAGGAGCAGTTCGACCTCATGGCGGACTGCCTCGAGCAGGAGGGGTTTCCTCCGATCCGCGAGGGGGGCGAGATCTCCTACATCCCGGGGGAGGACCAGATGATGGCCTTCGCCGTGGCGACCTACGTGTGCGTGGGCCGGTACCCGATCGATTTCGCCTACACCCAGCCGTTGACGGAGGACCAGTGGGCTCGGGTGTACGAGCACCAGGTCGAGGTGACGGTGCCGTGCATCCGCGAGCTCGGGTACGAGGTCTCTGATCCGCCGACGTTGCAGACGTTTCTGGACACCGGACCGGAGTCCCGGTGGAATCCGGTGCGGGAGGTGGAGCAGCAGGTCACCGAGGACGCTCTGTCGACCGGTCGGTGGGGCTCTTTCGAGGAGTTCTTGGACGCGTGCCCGCCCTCCCCTCCAGCCGACGAGCTCAGGAGCGGCAGGTAAGGCCCGGGGAGGCCAGGGACAGGTGTGTTCGGGCCGGATCAGCAGACCGGATCCAATGTAGAAGGGAGGTCGTCCTTCGTTGCGAAAGGCGTCTCTTCTACAACAGGTCGCTTCTGTTGACCTGCGTTCCGAAACCTAGGGCTACTTCATCCCGCGCAAAACGTACCCCAGGTGCTGTTGCCGAAGTCCTTGTACCTAATCTTCGACTTCGACCAGGCGCCGTTGGAACTGTACCAGCCGGTATAGTGCGCAGAATACCGATACGTAGTGGCGTTGCTCGTGCTCTTGTACCCGTGAGCCTGGTTCCCAGGGTTCATCTGTGTCGTAAGACTCAAGGTTCTTCCGTCAGAGCATTGCGGCCAGTTGGGGCTCCAGTTTGTCCAACTTCCGGCCGCTTGTGCCGGAACTGCCGTTCCGAAGGCAAGAGCAGCCGCGGCTGAGCCACATGTCAGCCATTTCCAAACTTTGCGAGACATCATCGTCGTCATCTTTCTATCTGCGTATCGAGACTGGATTAGTATACGAATATGCGCTGAGTCAGTGCATTTGTTCCCCTCACTCGGTGGCCATAGCCTTGCTCATCAAGGTAGTGTAGGTCGCATGGAACGTCAAGGGGTGTCAGTAGTGTCTTTTCTGGCCGCGCTCGTCCTAACAGGCTGTGGAGCAGGGAGCGTCGGTCCCGGGGGCAACCAAGATGACAACGGTGCCGAGAGTATTGAGATGATCCGTCCCGTGTCAGCCGAAGAGTTGCCTGAGACTTTGGCCACCTGCCTCCAGGACGCCGGCTTCCCCCCATCAGGCATAGCAGAGGATGGCAGTAGGGAGTATGGGCCGTTTACTGAGGCTCAAGACGAGGATTTCATGCGTGCGGACGAAATTTGTAGGGTACAGTATCCTTTGGAATTTGACTATGCCCAAGATGCAACGGCCGATGATTGGAGAAGGGTTTACGATCACCAAAAATTGGTGTGGGTGCCATGCATGAAGAAAACGTTCGGCATTGACCTGGGGCAGATGCCATCCGAAGAAGCATTTCTTGCTAATCCCACCTGGGTTGATGCTGAGCGTTTCAACCTCGAGTTACAGCAGGCTGTGACTGACGGATTCTTGGACCACATGAACGCGTGGGTGACTCAATGCCCGGACTTGCCATCCCTCGATGATTCCGAAGCAACGGAGTAGCGCGCGGTGCGCCGAATATCCGCCATTCTCCTGACGCTTGTGCTTGTGGTAGGCGCGGCGGGCGCGGGGTGGTGGGCGTCGCGGGCGACGTTGCCGGACAGCTCGGTGGGCGAGTCGAGCTCGCCGGTCGGTGAGGTGGTGTGGGGTGAGGTGGTGCCGGGTTCGGTGGGGCGGTCGTTGCCGTTGTCGACCACGGTGCGGCAGCCGGTGGGGGTGGTGGCGGTGAACGGGTTGTCGGGGGTGGTGACCTCGACGTCGCCGGGCCGGGTGGAGTCCGGTGGTGTGGTGTACGTGGTGGGGCGGACACCGGTGCGGGTGGTGCAGGCGGGAGAACCGTTCTGGCGGGAGCTGTCCCGGGGCGTGGAGGGGGATGATGTGGCCGCGTTGCAGGAGTTGCTGGTCGCCGGGGGGTACCTGGAGGCTGGGGCCGATGGTGACTTCGGTCAGGCGACCGAGGATGCGGTGCAGGCATGGCAGGAGGAGCAGGGGTTGCCGGAGTCCGGGGTGGTGGGTCTGGGCGAGCTGGTCGCGGTGCCGCAGCTGCCGACGACGGTGTCCCTGGGGGAGTCGGTGGTGGTGGGGGGTCAAGTGTCCGGCGGGGAGGACGCGGTGCTGGCCCCGACGGGGGAACGGGACTTCGTGCTGGTGGTGACCGCGGAGCAGGCCCGGTTGATCCCGGCCGAGGCGACCGTGGAGATGAGCTTCGAGGACCGGGAGTGGACGGGCGTGATCGCCGGGTCGAGCGTGGATGCGATGACGGGGTCGACAGAGTTCGAGCTGACCGCGCCGGGTGGTGGGCCGGTCTGCGGAGAAGACTGCGGGGTGCTGCCGGGGGATGAGCAGGTGACGGTGCGCTCTGAGGTGGTGGTGGTGCCGCGGGTGGAGGGGTTGAGCGTGCCGTCGGCGGCGGTGCGGACCCGCGCGGATGGCAGCGCGTACGTGGTGACCGAGGACGGGCAGGTCGAGGTGGTGGTGGCCGGCTCGGGGCAGGGTGTCGCGATCGTGGAAGGTGAGGGGCTCGTGGAGGGGTTGCGGGTGCTGGTGGCCGGGGACCCGGTGCAGGCACCGGGTGATGGTGGCGATGAGACCGGGGGAGGGTGAGCCGTGCTGGCCCTAGGTCGAGGTCACCTGGGCATCCCGCCCCCTCTACACCCTCATCTGTGAAGAGCCGGTGAAGATTTGGTCAAATCGACCGGCGACTCCTTGACGTCGCAAGCGAATCGTGTATTTGATATCACATGATCAGAAACAACCGATTCACTCGAACCACCGCGACTGCTACGTCTGCAGCTGCATTACTGTTGGGTCTATCCGTCTTGGCGACACCTGCCCAAGCGGATACTTTGAGCAAGAGCGAGCAGGGCACAGTCACCGCAAGCTACTGTAGTCCTCGCGTTCCGTATTCTATAGGTAACACCTATGGCCAGATCGGGCACAAGTCTCCTGGGGGAACTTTCCGTTTCTATTCCTCTACCGGCTGGACGACCAGAGGGTATTATGGACCTGGTGGTACCTGGAAAGTTGAGGTGAACGAACAGTATTATTCGATTGTCAACGAAACGAACACCTACGGAACTTGCCGCAGTGTCTGAGGGTTGGATCAGACCGCGCGTCTGCCGGTGCCGAGAAGATGCTTAGAAAAAGGCACGCTCTTCGGTTCTCAGCGGTTATAATTGCGTTTGCACTCGGGGGTTGCACGCAGCAAGATGAGAATCTCTCCAACGAGCATGCTTACGCAGAGTTCGCGGGCAGTCTTCGCATCTACTACACCGATATGGCGAAGTGCATGACCGAACAGGGCGTGCCGATGCGAGTAATGGAAACGGGAGACGGTATTGAGCCCGCTGGGAGAGACACAGACCAGATTGCTAACGCAGCTCAAAGCGCGTTTGAAACGTGTGATGGAGTCGTCGGGGGGCATCCGCCGATGCCGCCCCCGCCAACACGAGCGGAGCTTTCAGAATACTACGAGCTGCAGTTGGGAGTCGTCGACTGCCTACGTGAGAATGGTTTTGACACCACTGAACCTCCAAGCTCTGAGGTGTACGTAGAAACTTACTTGGCCAGCCTTGGTGGAGGTGGATCGCCGCCGTGGGATCCGTATACCAGTCTTGGACAGGATGGCGTGATGGAAGCGTTGGAGACGTGCCCTCAGCCGCCTTTGGAGCAAGTGTTCGAAAACTAGATGGAGCTCGCGCACGTTCGAATCTAGCCATTGCTGCCCTTAATACGCTGGGTGAATTTCCTGGCGGGTTCATTGATTTTGGGGCGTCTTGTCTGCCCTGCTCAGTGGAGGCGCCCGGAGTGTGGGTAAGACTGGCTGCGTCGTCGCCTCCTCGACCAAGCTTCGAGTCAGACAGGTTAGTCGGGGCGGTGGTACGACGTGTGCGCCTAATGACTGACAGACAGGCACCTGTGATGTGACGTGAAGTTAAATGACCGTTCCGTTCTATGACCAAGAGTAGTAGGCTCTTGCGGCTACCAGGCCAGTCTGCCGCCACTTCGCACCTCGACTCCAGTTGACTCCCTGTAGTGGATCAGCGCGGCCAGTCGCTCTTGCTGCGGGAGCGGTTCGACGTCTCAAAGACGTCACCCTTGAACGAGCTAGCGGTTCGCGCAAGGAGATCCGAAGGAAAATGTGGGACCGCTCCAGTCAGCCGCATAGACAGCCTCGTGAACACCGCCAGAGGGCTTACGACAAAGCAAGACATAGCTGTGGTCTGAACCGGCCAGCCACGGGGAGCGCTTGTAACCTCGTGGGCGAGGTTGCGACATCCGAGGGCAGGCCGCTGAGGTGCCCAAGGCGTCTGTTGACGGCTTCGGAGGGGCCATTGCTCGTGTTGGAGCCGCTCGGAGTAAGCCAGAGGTGAGAGGATCCGTGGATGGTGAGGGATGGGGGCGTCGGTCGGCGCGCATGGGGTGTGGTGCTGGTGTTTGTGCTGTGTGTGCTGGTGGGTGGCGCGGGGTGGTGGGCGTCGCGGGCGACGTTGCCGGACAGCTCGGTGGGCGAGTCGAGCTCGCCGGCCGGTGAGGTGGTGTGGGGTGAGGTAGTCCAGGGGTCGGTGGGGCGGTCGCTGCCGTTGTCGACCACGGTGCGCCAACCGGTGGGGGTGGTGGCGGTGAACGGGTTGTCGGGGGTGGTGACCTCGACGTCGCCGGGCCGGGTGGAATCCGGTGCTGTGGTGTACGTGGTGGGGCGGACACCGGTGCGGGTGGTGCAGGCGGGAGAACCGTTTTGGCGTGAGCTGTCCCGTGGTGCGCGCGGTGAGGACGTGACCGCGTTGCAGGAGCTGCTGGTCGCTGGGGGGTACCTGGGCGTTGAGGCCGATGGTGACTTCGGTCAGGGCACGGAGGATGCGGTCGAGGCGTGGCAGGAGGAGCAGGGGTTGCCGGAGTCTGGGGTGGTGGGCCTGGGGGAGCTGGTCGCGGTGCCGGACCTGCCGGCCACGGTCACGGTCGGTGAGGTGATCAGTGTGGGGGCCCAGGTGTCGGGTGGTGAGGACGCGGTGCTGGCGCCGACGGGTGAGCGGGACTTCGAGGTGGTGGTGAGCGCGGAGCAGGCTCGGTTGATCCCGGCGGAGGCGACCGTGGAGATGAGCTTCGAGGGCCGGCAGTGGACGGGGGTGATCGCGGGGTCGAGCGTGGACGAGTCAGGGTCGACGGTGTTCGAGCTGACCGCGCCGGGCGGTGGGCCGGTCTGCGGAGAAGACTGCGGGGTGCTGCCGGGGGATGAGCAGGTGACGGTGCGCTCTGAGGTGGTGGTGGTGCCGCGGGTGGAGGGGTTGAGTGTGCCGGCGGCGGCGGTGCGGACCCGCGCGGATGGCAGCGCGTACGTGGTGACCGAGGACGGGGGGGTGGACGTGGTGGTGGCCGGCTCGGGGCAGGGTGTCGCGATCGTGGAAGGTGAGGGGCTCGTGGAGGGGTTGCGGGTGCTGGTGGCCGGGGACCCGGTGCAGGCACCGGGTGATGGTGGCGATGAGACCGGGGGAGGGTGAGCCGTGCTGGCCCTGGAGGGGGTGTCGTTCGCCTACGCGAGAGGTGCGGAGGAGCTGTTCGGGGGGTTGTCCCACGTGTTCACCCCGGGGGTGGTGACGGCGGTGACGGGGCCGTCGGGGCGGGGGAAGTCGACGTTGTTGTACGTGCTGGGGTTGATGCTGACCCCGTCGCAGGGACGGGTGCTGCTGGGCGGTGAGGCGGTCTCTGCCGCGCCGGATGCGGTGCGTGCGCGGGTGCGGGCGCACCGCATCGGGTTCGTGTTCCAGGACGCGGCGTTGGACCCGACCCGGACCGTGCTGGACTCGGTCATCGAGCCGGCGTTGTATGCCGGGTGGCGGCTGGGCGATGCCCGGGCCCGCGGGTCGGGGTTGCTCGAGCAGATGGGGGTCTCGGCGCGGGCGGGTCACCGGCCGGGGGAGATCAGCGGTGGGCAGGCGCAACGGGTCGCGGTGTGCCGTGCCCTGGTGACCGACCCGGTGGTCGTGCTGGCTGACGAGCCGACGGGCAACCTGGACCGGGACAACGCCGCCGGGGTGCTGGCCGCATTGTCCGCAGCCGCCGGCGGCGCCGACCAGGCCGCAGAGAGTGCCGATAAGGGGGCAGGCTCGGGCCCCGACAGGGGGACTTCCGAGGGGCGGACGGTGGTGATCGCCACGCACGACCCGTTCGTGCTGGACCATGCCGATGAGGTGCTCGCGCTGTGAGGTGGGTGCTGGTGGTGCGGGAGGCGGCCGCGACGGCGTGGGCGTCCAAGGTGCCCTCGGCGTTGGTCGGGTTGCTGGTCGCGGTGATGTGCGCGGCGACGATCGCGACCGTGGGGCGCACCGCCGCCGCGGAGCAACAGCTCACCGACCGGTTGGACGAGGCCGGGTCGCGGGTGTTGGCCGTGGCGGACGCCCGCGGCGAGGGTCTGCTGCCGGCGACAGTGGTGGACCAGGCCAGCACCCTGTCAACGGTCGAGCGTGGGGTGGGGACCCTGATCCCGGTCGATGTCGTCAACGGGGTCATTGGGCAGGGCGGGACCCGGGTGCCCGCGTGGGGTGTGCACGGTGACCTGACCGCGGTCGCCGACCTGCAGGCCGGGCGCTGGCCCGGCCAGGGGGAGGCGATCGTCACCGACACCGCGATGACACAGCTCGGGATGGCCGACCCGTTCGGGTGGGTCGCGTTGGCCTCGACCAGCGAGGTCGACGACTGGTCGGTGGTCGGGACGTTCACCCCGCGGGACCCGTTCGGTGACTACGCCGCGGGGGTGCTGTACGTCGCGCCCGCCGACCAACCGGTAGACACTCTGCAGGTGGTGCTGACCGACGCATCGGCAGCGCAGGTCACCCAGGCCAGTGTCCTGGCGCTGGTCGACCCGCCCACCCCGGACGCGGTCACCATCACCTCCCCCGTCTCGTTGGCCGACCTGCAGGCCCAGGTCACCGGTGACCTAGCCGCGTTCGGCGCGACCCTGCTGCTCGGGGTGCTCGGCGGCGGGGCCCTGCTCGTGGCGATCGTCGTCCTGGCCGATGTCCTCGTCCGCCGCAAGGACCTCGGCCGCCGCCGCGCCCTGGGGGCCACCCGGGCCACCATCATCACCCTTGTCATCGGCCGCACCCTCGCCCCCGCCATCCTCGGCGCCGCCCTCGGAGTCGCGGCAGGCCTGGCCCTGGCCGCCCGCCTGGGCCAGGACAACATTCCCCCAGCCGACTTCACCACCGGCACCGCCACCCTCGCCCTCATCGCCGCGACCACCGCCGCCATACCCCCCGCCCTCTACGCCGCCACCCGAGACCCCGTCCGCATCCTCCGCACCCCATGACCCGGCCATTTTAAGCCATGGGCCATAGTGCCCGACATCTTGAACATGCTTCGTGTAAGGGTTATGGGGCTCTTCGTCTTCGAGGGTGGGGTGAGGGCGGCGCGCCGACGCGCTGGGTGAGGCCGGGACGGGTCGAGGTCCCCGATGATCAGGGGACTCTTACCTCTCCTGATCTTCAAGGACCTCGACGTGAATCAGCCTACGTCGTGCTGCCATGCCCTGGGCACCGGCGGCGCGTACTGCCACAACTGCGACCTGCTCGCCGGGCTGGACGGGCTGGACGGGCTGCACGTAACCGACGTCGGTCGGGAGCCCGAGTTGCTCACCGTGACCATCGAGTCAGCCGCGGAACCGGCGGGGTGCCCGGGCTGCGGGACGGTGGCCGAGGCGCACAGCCGGCGGGTGGTGCGGTTGGTCGACGCGCCCTGTTTCGACACCCCGGTCGTGCTGCTGTGGCGCAAGCGCCGGTACCGGTGCCGCGAGGACGCCTGCGAGGTGCGGACGTTCACCGAGCAGGTGCCTGACCTGGTGCGCCCGCGCGGGCTATTGACCACGCGGGCGGCGCGGTGGGCGATCGCCCAGATTCGCTCCGAGCACGCCTCGGTGCAGGGTGTGGCCCGTCAGCTCGGCGTTCGGTGGCGCATCGTGTGGTCGGCGATCAAGCCGATCCTGGCCGCCGCGGCCGATGACGAGACCCGCTTCGCCGGGCTGTCCACCCTCGGCGTGGACGAGCACGTGTGGCACCACGTGTCCACCAAGGCCCCCGAGGACGGTGGCCGCGGGCCCAAGGAACTGACCGGCATGGTCGACCTGACGTGCGATGAGAACGGGCAGGTCAGGGCACGTCTGCTGGACCTGGTCCCGGGCCGGTCGAAGAGGGCGTGCACCGGCTGGCTCACCCAGCGCGGGCAGGACTTCGCCGCTGGCGTCGACGTCGCCACCCTCGACCCCTTCCAGGGGTACAAGAGCGCCATCGACGACGAGCTCGCCGACGCGACCGCGGTCCTGGACGCCTTCCACGTGGTCGCCCTGGGCACGAAGTGCGTGGACGAGGTGCGGCGGCGGGTGCAACAGGACACCACCGGCCACCGCGGCCGCAAAGGCGACCCGCTGTACGGGATCCAGACCATCCTGCGCGCCGGCGCTGAGAACCTGACCGACAAGCAGCGCGCCCGGATCGAGCGGGCGTTCGCTGCCCGCCCTGAGCACGAGGTGGTCGACCTGGCCTGGCAGTGCGCCCAGCAGCTGCGCGCCGCGTACAAGCAGGTCGACAAGGCCGAGGGCCGCAAGATCGTCGAGCGCATCGTCGACTCGTTCCCCTCCTGCCCGATCCCCGAGATCGCCCGCCTGGGCCGGACCCTGCGCACGTGGAAGGAGGCATTCCTGGCCTACTTCGACACCGGCGCCACCAACGGCGGCACCGAGGCCATCAACGGCCTCATCGAGCTCCACCGACGCATCGCCCGAGGCCTCACCAACTTCGAGAACTACCGCCTACGCATGCTCCTCATCGGCGGCGGCCTGAACCTATGACCCCACCCTCAAAGACGAAGAGCCGGTTATGGCCGCGTGTTGGTAGCCCTTCCTCTCCGGGGCGGGGCGACGGCAGCGCCTCGACGGGCTGCGAGGTACGGAGCGTGGAGGTCACAGACTATTGAGAGCTCTGTCTTACCCTAATGGCGAACATTTCTTGTCGGTTGTCGCGCCTCCGCCCGAGAACAAATTGGACCACACGCCACCGTTCCGCGACAAGCACCCCTCGTGCATCGTAGCCATCAACTCGCAGGTCGCTGGACGGGTGTACAGAGATGATGCACCTATGTGAAGTGTGGCTCTTCACAGATGAGGGTGTAGAGGGGCGGGCGCGTCGTTCCGAGGGTGAGTGTCGAGGTCTTCCGATGATGGGGGTTCCTACGCCAGCCACCCGGAAGACGATATGCCCGACGCTACCTTCACGCGCCCTGACCTGACCACTTTCACCGGCCTGGACGACCTCGGCCTGGAGGTCACCGGGCAGCTGCTTCAATCTGACCGTGCGGTGCTGGCCTGCCGGGTCGTCGAACCGAACGACTGGTGCCGACGGTGCGGGTGCCGGGGCGTCCCGCGGGACACCGTGACCCGGCAGCTGGCGCACGAGCCGTTTGGGTGGCGCCCGACCACGCTGATGGTCACCGTCCGCCGCTACCGGTGCGCCGACTGCGGGCACGTGTGGCGCGAGGACACGGCCGCCGCGGCGGCGCCGCGGGCGAAGATCTCCCGAACCGGCCTGCGCTGGGGTCTGGTCGGCATCGTGCGCCAGCACCTGTCGATGGCGCGCGTCGCCGAGGGGCTGGGGTCTGCTGGAACAGCGCCAACGACGCCGTCCTGGCCGAAGGACAACGCCTCCTCATCGACCACCCCGCACGCCTGGACGGCGTCCGCGTGGTCGGCGTCGATCAGCACGTGTGGCGGCACACCCGCAAGGGCGACAAGTACGTCACCGTGGTCATCGACCTCACCCTGGTCCGTGACGGGACCGGGCCCTCCCGGCTGCTGGACGTGGTCGATGGCCGCAGCAAGAAGGCGTTCAAGGGCTGGCTGGCCGACCGTGACCAGGCCTTGCGGAGGGGCATCGAGGTCGTCGCGGTGGACGCCTTCTCCGGGTTCATGACCGCCACCACCGAAGAGCTTCCGGACGCGGTCTCGGTCATGGACCCCTTCCACGTGGTGCGTTTGGCCTGTGAGGCCCTGAACGAGTGCCGGCGCCGAGTCCAGCAAGAGCTACACGGCCACCGCGGCCGCAAGGGCGATCCGCTCTACTCCGCGCGACGGACCCTGCACAGGCGCCGACCTGCTCACCGACCGCCAGCAGGAGCGCCTCGACGGGCTGTTCGCGAACGAGCGGCATGTGGAGGTCGAGGTCACCTGGGGCATCTACCAGCGGATGGTCTCCGCCTACCGGGACGCCGACCGGGCGCTGGCCGTATCGAGATGCGCTCGGTCATCGACGCCCTCACCGACGGTGTACCGGCGCCGCTGGTCGAGCTGCGCAAGCTCGGACGCACCCTGGCCAGGCGCGTCTGCGACGTCCTGGCCTACTTCGACCGGCCCCGCACCAGCAACGGACCTACCGAAGCCGTCAACGGTCGACTCGAGCACCTGCGTGGCCTGGCCGTGGGCTTCCGCAACCTCACCCACTACATTGCCAAAGCGATCCTCGAGGCCGGCAGATTTAGAACTCAACTACACCCTGGATTGTGAAGAGCCGTGAATGTATCAGCCTCACGCTTTTGGGGAGGCGCAAAGTGAGCGCTAGAGAAGGCCGTCGAATCGCCGATCTCTCAGTCACATAGACACCATGAGAAACTAGATGACAACCCCTGAGCCATAGGCGGCGCCGCTGACCGCATGATGACGCCCGCTGGCAGTTGTCCAAGCAACTGCATATCCTGTCGGGTGAGCGGCGCCATGGGCGGGCCCGGCTGCAGGCCAGCTCAGGTCCAATCCCACTCGTTGCCCATCGGTCACTGTTGTTTCGTGTGATAGCTTACGGATCCGCAGGACATTCATCCACGTAAACGGTATTTTCGCTGGCCCAGCGACCTTCGTCAACGTCTGCCAGAACCTGCTCCATAGTTGACGCCCGAGGGTCCCACGCAACGCCAGCAACGAACGACTCTCGCGTCGGAGGTACATCGACTGAGTATCCAAGTTTTTCTAAACATGGGATGGTTTCAGTGACCCAGTGGTCGTATAGCGAACCACGGCCCGCTTCATCTAGGGCCCCTTGAAAGTCCTCACCGATAGGGTAACGAGCGTTGCACGTGTACACCGCGAGATAGAACGAGTCGCTCTGGCTTTGAGGCACTTCCCAGTCTAAGTAACCTGATTCGGGATCCGAGACCGCGTAGCCGAATTCGGACATGCAACTCCGTACTGCGTCCACCTGCTCTTCAGGTGACACCTCACGAACGACCTCGACTGACGGCGGGTCATCGATGCCCAGCGACTTGGCGTAATCTTCCAGTTCGCTTCCTCTGCTGTCGACTTGTACTCCGGTGGCTCCTGCCGGACTGTCTGAAGATGCGCACCCTGAGATGACCAGAGCGCCGAGCGAGCAAAGCGCTGTGGAGGGCCAGAGACGTAAACGGCGAGAGACGCGCACCCTAAGACCCGGGTGCTCAGTACGGTGTGCAGAAGGCGGCAACGGACGGTAGGCTTATCGAAGCGTAACCGGAAGCGTTCCCCATCCTATATGACTGTGACAATCCAGCCTTGCTGGTTGCCCTATAAATTGCGTAACTGTCAAAGTATGGAAGTTGCCTAAACTTCACGACACCACCCTGGAAGTCGTAAATGCGGTGATTCTGATATCCTTGGTGGTACCCTTGTATTGCGGCATTCTGATTCGTGGAGCAGTATTGTGATCCCGTGTACTCCGTGACAGCCTGAGCAGATGGAGCGCTCGCTACAGTAAGAACGGCAGCGCACGCGAAGCCCACGATTTTGCGCTTCACGTGCATGATCCCCTCCAGTTTTCGTTGAGTACTGCCAAGGCTATGGGTTATGAGTCCGCGCGTCAAGCGTCTGGAGGTTTTCGCGGAGATCTAGTCCGCATAGTGCATGTCCTGCGCTCGCCAAGTTCGTCCAAGCCGTCTCGCTTAGAACCAGCTGTTGGCCCTGGTGGCCCGCTCGGCCTCGAGCTGGCCTGTTCCCTATCCCTGCCTCAAGGACCCCATGTACAGGCAAAGGCCCAGGGCCGCGGGTTCGAAGAGCTCCTGGTTCATGTCTGCCCGCTGCAGATCAGTGAGGGGAGGGAGCAGTCTGGTGACATCGACGTAGCGATCACGCTCCACATGAGCTTCTTCTCTGAGGTACCCCCACGCCCATCCTCATCGATTGTCGAATGGGGTCAGCGACCGATGATCAGAGTTCCGTCGGCAGCAGTGGTACTTCGGGCATCGGGCAGGGCCCTTGGAGGACGGCGATGTACTGCCTGGTGGAATACGTCCGTGGAGCGGTGGGCATGATGCCCGCCTGCGAGTTCCCGGACCTGCTCCGGTCTGTCCTCGACGCGTTCACCAACGGCCAGCGAGCCGAGGCTCGGGCCGCCTTCGCTGCACTCCTCCCCTTGGTGCTCTATGGGTTGCAGCAGGGACCCGCCTGGGCCCTGCACAAGGAGGTCCTGGTGGCACGCGGTCTCAATCCCCGCTCCCGCTGCATGTAGACCGCAGCGGTCGGGCGACTTGGCCGAACGGTCACAGACCGGAGCGAACGTGCGTGGTTCGAGTCCCTTCACGTCCACCTAGATGAACGGGCCTTGACCAGCGCAAACGCGTGTCAGGGCCTTCGCTTCGACCCGATCGTGCATCTTGCGTGCATCTTGTCGACGTCGGGGCTACTTGGGGCCAAGGTTCGTACGGGCCCCCCGCCGAGACCATGACACTTGTCGCGTAGTCCGTGCTGAGCCAAAGCTGCAACTACGCGACGACCGCCGAGCCCCTCCATAGCGGCGGGAGAGGGTCAAGTCCCGGGTAGTGGTGTAGCGCTGTGCTCCTTCGACAGGGGTTGTCAGGCGGTCAGCGCGGGTAGGGCATC
>NZ_CANMUA010000006.1 GCF_947500995.1 uncultured Serinicoccus sp. | reverse complement strand
CAGTACCGAGCGATCCGGTACACCGAGCGCCTCGAGGAGCTCGGCATCGTCGCCTCGGTCGGGTCCAAGGGCGACTCCTACGACAATGCGGCCGCAGAGGCGCTCAACCGCGTCTTCAAGACCGAGCTCATCCGCCGCCGCGGCCCCTGGAAAACCCTCGAGCACGTCGAGCTCGAGACCCTGCGGTGGGTCGACTGGTACAACACGACCCGCCCGCACTCATGGTGTGACTACCTCGCACCCGCAGCGTACGAACACGCCCACTACGCTGCCCACAACCCTTCGCCGGCAACCGCCGCCGAAGCACACACGACTCTCCACTGAACCCGGGGCGGTTCAAACTCTCCCTCGTCTACCCCGAACGCATCAACGCCTACCTGTAAACCCACTGTGATCCACATCACTTACACAGACATCTTGACAGGCTCTCAGCGACCTCGACCAGCCGGTCGCCGGCGCGACCGGTGGCAGCGGCATCATCGCCGCGGTGTCGGTCGCGACCCGGTCCGCGGGCCGGCACCCCAGCACCCGCATCCACCGGTCGTTCGAGGTGGTGACGAACTCGCCCAGCTGGGCGTTGAAGTCGCCCGGTGAGGTGAACGTGCGCCCGGGCAGGAAGGACCGCTCGTAGTGGTCGTGGCACCGTTCCAGCAGACCCTTGGCTTCCGGATCACCGGGTCGGCAGATGAGCACCTTGGCGCCCAGGACGCCACGGAACGCATGACAGACGGCGGTCAGCTCCGGATCCTTCGGCCGCCACTTGCCGACCGCGGACTCCCCGTCCCACACCAGCACCCTCGGCACGGCGCCGAGCTGGGAGAGCAGGGCCCACCAGCCGGCGTACAGGTCTTCCTCGGACCGGGACGGGATCAGCACCGCACCGCGCCACCTCGAGTATCCGCAGGCCATCGTGAGCACCGGCAACCGTTTCGTGTCCCGGGACTGGCCGTGACCGACGTCCAGGCTGATCGGTGGGAACCAGAAGTCGAACTGGGCCACCTCACCGGGCAAATAGGTGGTGCGCGAGGCCGGGTCCGGCGGCAGGTACAGAGGGCGCAGAGCGGCGACCTTGACCTTGAACACCGTCATCCCGCGCGTCCACCCGACCCGCTGGGCGATGACCGTGGCCGGCATCCGCGGATGCTTGGACAACAGCCCACGGATCGCGTCCTCATACTCATCGGCCGACGACCCGGACGGTGCCCGCTCGTACCTCGGCGGCGACGCAGAGGCCAACGCCCGCCGCACCGTCACTCGCGTCACCCCCACCCGGCGCGCGATCTCCGAAACCGACAACTCCTCCGCGGCACGCAACCGACGGATCTCTGCCCAATCCTGCACACTGATCACCCTCCACAGGGTCGCGACAGACTGGAAACTTTTCAGCCGTCGATCAGTGGACAGTCTTCAACCGTCGCCGACAATCTGCGGTGCTCTGGGGGCGGGCATCGTGACGGTTGCGCAGCCGCCTTGGTTACTTGCCCTGGGGGTCGTGCTGGCCGGCAGCGCCGGTGGTCTGGTCTGGGCGCCGTACTCCGACATCGTCACCGGTTCGGTTCCTGTTCGGCAGCAGCCCAAGGCGTTGGCGGTTATCACGACCGGCACCAGCGGTGGGCTCGTCCTCCTCGGCGGACTGGCCATTCTGGCGGTGGTGGGGTCCTGGCGTCTGATCTGGGCGGCTATTGCCGCAGCCGCGGTAGCCGCCGCGCTCGTGAACCTGCGCCTAGTGCCCCGAACCGATCCCGATCCGCGCCTGATCACCCGTGACAGCGCGTCATCGCTGTTCCGCGCAGTTGGGACTGCTGCACGGATAGGTGACATCTGATCTGTGGTGCCGAGAGGTGCTGCTGGAAGGATGTGCACTGTGCCTAAGCCTTACCCCGGGAGTTCCGCGACGACGTCGTGCGTGTCGCGAGGAACCGTGAGCCGGGAGTCCATCTGAAGCAGATCGCTGCCGACTTCGGCATCAGCGAGTCGTGCCTGATGAACTGGATGAGGACCGCGGACGTCGAGGACGGTGTGAAGCCGGGTCCGAGCGCCGCGGAGAACGCCGAGAACCGGGAGCTGAAGAGGAGAGTGCGGCTGCTGGAGCAGGAGAACGAGGTCCTGCGCCGGGCCGCGGCTTACCTGTCCCAAGCCAACTTGCCGGGAAAATGATGTACCCGCTCGTCCGCGAGCTGGCCGGCGACGGGATCCCCGTCACGGTGACGTGCCGGGTGCTCAAGATCGCTCGCCAGCCCTACTACCGGTGGCTGGCGAGACCGGTCACCGACACCGAGCGCGGGCAGGCCTATCGCGCGAACGCCTTGTTCGACGCGCACCTGGATGACCCGGAGTTCGGGTACCGGTTCCTGGTGGACGAGGCTGCTGAGGCGGGCCAGCTGACGGCGACGCGGACTGCGTGGCGGATCTGCTCGGACATGGGGTGGTGGAGCGCGTTCGGCAAACCGAGGAAGGGCAAGGGCAGTAGGCCCGGCCCGCCGGTCCATGACGACCTGTGCGCCGTGGTCGACGACCATGGCCGGGTCCGGCACGAGTTCACCGCCACGGCGCCGAACGAGCTGTGGTTGACCGACATCACCGAGCACCGCACCGGCCAGGGCAAGCTGTACGTCTGCGCCATCAAGGACGTCTACTCCAACCGCATCGTGGGCTACTCCATCGACTCCAGGATGAAGTCCCGCCTGGCGGTTTCGGCGCTGAACAGCGCCGTCGCCAGGCGCGGTGACGTCGCTGGCTGCATCGTTCACAGCGACCGCGGAAGCCAAGCAGTTCCGCAGCCGGAAGTTCGTCCACGCACTCAACCGCCACGACCTGGCCGGATCCATGGGCCGCGTCGGCGCAGCCGGCGACAACGCGGCCATGGAGTCCTTCTTTGCGCTGCTGCAGAAGAACGTGTTCGACCGCAGACAGTGGGCCACCCTGGACGACCTACGCATCGCGATCGTGACCTGGATCGAACGGACCTACCACCGACGCCGTCGACAGGAGGCTCTCGGACGATTGACCCCCATCGAGTTCGAGACCATCATGACCACACCAGCCGACCAGGCTGCCTGACCGAACCTGTCACCTATCCCTGCAGCAGTCCCCTTCGTGGCCCGGGGACATACTCCGTGCTCTACTTGGCGGTCGTCGTGATCTATTTCACCTACGTTGCGGACGTCCTCGAGCGCGGCACCCTATCGCGAGCGGTCATCCCCATCCTGTACGCCGCAGTCGGCCTCTTCGGAATGGTGGGGGTCTTGACAGGCGTCTTGGTGGAGCGGGTCGGCAGCGTACGGGTCGCTGCGTTGTGTCTGACAACTGTGGGTGTAGCGCTGGCGCTGCTCGGGCTGGCCAGTGGATCTCTGGTTGCTACGGCGGCGTCGCCCTGCATCTTCGGCGCCGGTTACATGACAGGATCAGCAGTGCTCGCGGTCTGGACCGCACAGTTGATGCCCCACCGTGCGGGCGCGGCGTTCACCGCCTGCCTTATCCTAGGCGCCCTCAGCTCGGTGGCCGCACCGGCACTGGCTGGTGTCTTGATCCCTAGCGTGGGTCTGGGTGTATTGCTCGTCTTGTCCGCGGCGCTTTCCTTGATCGGTGGGGTGGCGTTCATGCTGCGCGGGTCATCTCGTGGAGCGGCGGTCGCAAGAGATAGCTCGTGACGAACACGGGACCCCCTCAGTGACAGGCTCAGCAGTTGCGCCCCCAGCGGCGCGCGGCGCGCGAGCGACATGTTGTCCGTCCGTGGTGAGCCGTTACTTGCGGTCCGGCTGACCGGCACAGTGACGACTGCATCCGGCCTGATACGTCTTGACTGACTGCTCGAACCTGTCACGGGGGTGGCTGCGGCAGGTGTGGTGCTTGGTGTCGACAGTCGCGTCGCTGTGTGTTGGTGTGGAGCATGACGGCACCTCGGCTGGGGTGTCGGACCCGATGGGAAGGAGAGTCACGTCATGGGGTTCATGGATAAGGCCAAGGACATGGCCGGCGAGCACGACGAGAAGGTCGACCAGGGGGTGGAGAAGGGCGGCGACTTCGTCGACGACAAGACCGGTGGTCAGCATTCCGAGCAGGTCGACAAGGCGCAGGAGTTCGCCAACGACCGGGCCGACCAGTTCGGCGACGTCGGGAGCAACGACGACGACAAGAAGGCCTGAGCCGGCCAAGAACGGTGAAGCCCCCGCCCGTCCTGTGCGGGTGGGGGCTTCACTCCTGGGGTCTCAGGCATCGAGGGGTGTGCTCGGCCCGGTCTTAGTCACAGGTCGAGGGCCGCGGCGGTGTCCTTCATCTCTCACCCGGGGGTAGGTGCCGGAGCTCTTGGTCGGTGTAGTTCCTGCGCAGCTCGGCGACAACGAGGAGCAAGGCGTTCCCGCTGAGCCCGGTGGTCAGGCGAACCCTTTCCCAGATGGGCTCGCGTCCTGGCGGTTCGCCGTGCACGACTGTTCCGTCCGGGAGGGTGAGAGTGTGCTTGCTGCTCATGGTGCCACCCGGGACGTGCCTAGACGGCCTGCCGATGGCCTGTTGGTCGACCGTCCCCGGGCCGGGGGGTTATGAGGTGTGGGCGGCGTCGTAGGCGTCGAGGAGGTCTTGGGCGACGCGTCCACGGTCGTTGACCTGGTACCCGTGGTCATGGGCCCAGCGCCGGACCTGGCGCAGGTGCCCGCGGGCCGCGCTCGGGCTGCCGTACCGGGGGTGTGTCTGCCGCCGGCCACCGGTCCGACGGGCGTACTTGATCCAGGTGCTCAGGTCACCTCTCAGCTGGGTGGCGTGCCGGTCGTGCAGGTCGATCGTGTAGGACACCCCGTCCAACGCAAAACTGACCGTCTGGTCGGCCTCGGTCCCGTCGACGTCGTCGATGAGCATCAGTCGCACGCTCTGGACCATCAGCGGTCTCGTCGGTCGGGGTGCTCGGCCCCGTTGACCGTGCCGGGTGCTTCGTCGGGGTCGGTGGTGTCCCCGCCGCTGCGGCGCAGGGCGCGGGCCTTGTCCTCGTCCTCCAGCTCCTTCTCCTGCGCCGCGCGGATCTTGGCGTCGTCGCGGGGAGGCAGCTGGATGTCCTCCTCGGCCTCGATGCCGGCGATGAGCTGGCGGGAGCGCTCCAGCTCGGCGTCGACCTCCGCCCCGAGCAGCAGGGCGAGGTTGGTGATCCACAGGTAGAGCAGGAAGATGATCACCCCGGCGAACGAGCCGTAGGTCGCGCCGTAGCTGGAGAAGTTGGCGATGTAGAAGCCGAACGCGACCGAGATGAGGATCCACACGAGGATCGCGATCGCGGCACCGATGCTCAGCCACCGGAACTTGGGCTGCTGGACGTTCGGCGTGCTGTAGTACAGCAGCGCCACGAGCAGCATGACCAGCAGCAGCACGACCGGCCACTTGGCGATCTGCCAGACGGTGACCACGGTCGACCCGAGGCCGATGGCCTCGCCGAGCGCCGTCGCCACCGGTCCGGACACGATGAGCATCAGGGCGATGAGCACCACCATGAGCACCATGACCAGGGTGATGAGGAGCATGACCGGGCGCAGCTTCCACACCGGCCGACCCTCCTCGATCTCGTAGACCCGGTTCATCGCGCGGCTGAACGCGGTGACGTAGCCCGACGCGGACCACAGCGCGGTGGCCAGACCGATGACCAGGGCGAGCCCGGCACCCGGGGAGGTGGCCAGCGACTCCACCACCGGCTCGAGGGTGGACGACCCGGACTCACCGAGCACGCCCTCCAGCACGGGCATCACGGTGTCGACCACCTGCTGGCTCTGCCCGACCAGTCCCAGCAGCGAGAAGATCGCGATGAGCGCCGGGAAGATGGCCAGCACGGCGTAGTACGTCAGCGCCGCAGCCAGGTCCGTGCACTCGTCGTCCAGGAACTCCCGGAACGCCTTCCCGGCGGTGTACTTCCACGCCGGGCCGGTCATCTCCGCGGGCGTGTCCGGCTTGTCCCCCCGCTCCGCGTCCGGCGCGTCCACCTGCCCGGCCCTGCGGTCCGAGTCCTTGCCGCCGGTTTCGTTGCGGTTGGCTGCGCTGGAGCTCACCGGCGCACCCGCCGGGCGACCCCGATGATCAGCACCACTGCGGCCACGGCACCGAGCGCGGGGGCCAGCACGCTGAGCACGTCCCGGTGGTCATCACTGTGCAACCTGGCCTTGACCTCGCCCACGCCAGCGTTGGCGCGGTTCTTGGTCGCCTGGACCGTGTCGGTGGCCTGCTTCTTGACCGACTCGATCTTGTGCTGGGCCTGCTTCTTCACATCCAGACGCTCGGTGAGCTCGTCCACGGTCTCACCCAGCTCCGCGCGGTGCCGGGCGATGTCGGCCTCGATCTGTGCCGGGTCGCTGCTGGTCTCGTCCCGGCTGGGGTCAGCATCCTGGCTGGCGTCACGCTGATGGTTGTCGTGTGGTGTGGTGCTCATGACTGGGCGGCCCCCTTGACCTGCTCGATGTCCTGCTTGACGTTGTCCATGGCACGTTCGGGCTTGGCCGGGGTGGCCTCCTGCACGCGCTTCTTCCCCACCAGCGAGACCACGGCCGCCGCGGCGAGCAGCACGAGGGTCACGATGCCCGCGGCGGCCCACGGGGGCAGCACCAGGGCGAGGGCCAGGATGGCCGTCGTGATCAGGGTGGCGATGCCGAAGAAGGCGAGCAGGCCACCGGCACCGAACATCCCGATGCCCACGCCGGCGTTCTTGGCCTTGGCGCTCAGCTCGGCCTGCGCCAGGCGCATCTCGTCCCGGATCAGCGTGCTCGTCTGCTCGCTCATGCGGGCGATGAGCTCGCCCGTGGACGCGTGGTCGGTGTCGGGGGTGAATCTCTCAGCCACGGGGGCCCTCCAGGTCATCACCCGCGAAGGCGCTGCCGGTGTCGTCGCCAAAAACACTGTCAGTGTCAGTGTCGGTGTCGTCGAGGGCGCTGTCGGTGTCGACGTTCCAGGGGTCGTCCATGCTGTCCTGGTTGCCGTCCTTGGCGTCCTTCAGCCGGCCCTTGGCCTGCTCGGTGACCTTCCCAGCCTGGGCCTTGGCCTTGTCCGCCTGCTCCTGCACCTTCGGGTGCCCCCACAGCTCCTGCGCCTTGGCGCTGATCTGCTCGTACCGTTCCCGGCCCGCCTTGGTGCCCAGGACGTACCCGGCCCCGAACGCGGCGGCCATCATGATCTTGCTCATCGTCTGCTCCTGACTGCAGAGGTGTGGTGGTGCCAGACCCGGGTGGGTCGCGTCGTCTTGCTCAGACACCATGGTGCTAATACGGTGTAAACGTACGACGTGTCCGAGGTCCGTGCAAGCGTGCCCGGTGGGTCCGGGCCGGTAGAGGAAAGTGGTGAGACGAGTGGGCGACAAGATGTGGAGCCTGGCGACGACGGCAGCGGCGATCGGCGGCGGGATGCTGGTCAAGAACGTCACCGAGACGACCTGGAAGTTCGTCACCGGCAGCAACTCCCCGAGCAACCCCGAGGACCCCGAGGTGAACTGGGGTGAGGCCGTCGCGTTCGCGCTGGTCTCCGGGGCGATCGTGCAGCTGGTGCGGGTGTGGATCAACCACAAGTCCACCCAGGCATACACCAAGCGCAAGGGCCGCCTGCCGGAGTCAGTCGCGAGTTGACATCATGGGCAACGACAGGCCGGAATGATCCACGTCTGGGACGGCGACCAACCAGGAGAGGCCCCGATGAGCACGGACGAGCCGCGGTCAGCACGTCGACGCCTGAGCCGCGACCGGATCGTCGATGCTGCACTGACCAGCATCGAGGAGCACGGTGTAGATCAGATGAGCATGCGCAGCCTGGGTCGCGACCTCGGGGTTGAGGCGATGGCCCTGTACCGGTACGTCTCGGGGCGGGAGGACCTGTTGGAGGCTGTCGTGGCCAACCTCCTAAACGGGTTCGTCGAGCGGGTGGAGGCCGCGGAGACCACGAGCTGGCAGGAGTACCTGCAGCACGTCGCGCACGAGATCCGTCACATCGCCCTGGCCAACCCCACGGCGTTCCCACTGGTGGTCTCGCGGCACCCGGCGGCGCCCTGGCTGCGCCCGCCGCTGCGCGACATCGAGATGGTCGAGCACGTCCTGGCCACCCTGTGCGCGCGAGGCTTCACCGACGACCAGGCCGTGGACACCTACAAGGCGTTCACCAGCTTCCTCGTCGGATCCCTGCTGCTGGAGGTCTCTATCAAGACCGAGAACATCGCCGCGGTCGAGGAGCCCATGAACGAGGGCAGCGCCGACATCCCCGAGCAAGACAGTTCCGACGACGCGGACCTCGCGCAGGCGCCGCACGTGCTGCGGATGCGCGACCGCCTCAGCCAGGACCACAGCGAGGCCGAGTTCGAGACCGGCCTCGAGAGCCTGCTCAACCGGATCGAGCACACCGTCTCCCACTAGGCCCCAGCAGAGGTCGGGCCGGGTTCTTGCCACCGTCGCTGTTTCCGGCGTAATCTGCCACCTGTTTATGGCGTAAGCAGCCTCTGCGGCGATCCGCGTCAGGCATCGGAGGTGGGTCATGGCGGTGGTATGGGACGAGGCCGTCCCCTCGGTGCGGGCGGGACGTCCGCGGGTAGCGGTCGTGACGGTGGTGCGGGGCGAGCACCAGGCGCTGTTGGCCCAGGTCGACGGCCTTTCGACGAACTCGTGGCAGCCCGACGTGCACGTCACGGTCGCGGTGGCCGACCGCGAGCTGCACCGCAACAAGCTCCCCATCCGGTCCGACCGGTGGGAGACCTTCATCGTCCCGGGCAGGGACCTGCGACGAACCCCGAGGGCCGCGTTCCGAGCGTCCGTGATCCAGGCGTGTGAGGTCGCCCTGACCTCTGGCGCCGAGGTGCTCGTCTTCATTGACGTCCGACACCTCCCAGGCCGGCGACTGCTGCAGACCTACGCCGAACACGCCACCAACAGCACCCAGACCTGCCCGGTCCTGTGGCATGCCGCTGACGCCGTGCAGCTCGACGTCCCACTGGGCACCGTGTATCCCGTCTCCGGTGGGCTACGCTCCCTCATCGCACCAGGGCCGGTGTTCGCCCAGCCGGGCCCGACAACGGGGCCCCCGGCGGCCTGGGCCGAGTCGTTCGCCGTCCGGGCCGGCGACTGGGCGACCCTACGAAAGGCCTGGGCCGCCCTCAGACTGCCGGCCGATGAACACCCCACCGTGACCCCAAGCTCGAGGGAGCCGCACCCCGTGCCCTCTTTGGTCGACGCAGTTATGTCTGTGGGCGGTTCGTTCTTCCAGGTCCCCGAGGACGCGGTGCTGTACCGGCAGCACCCCCGGTTCGCGGACACCCGGTACTTACCAGGGGCGCTACGCCTCCCCGAGGGCGGTACGCCTGGACGCTGCGGACAGATGGCGTCGGCAAGCTCCTAGCCCCGTGGACGCCCCGGGCGCCCCTACCCCGAGGCGAAAGTCCGTGGCAGAGGGGTGCCTTCCGGGGTTGCGGGTCACTACCCGCAGGCATAGTTTTACGGTGTAAGCGGGCGGTGCATCATGGCGCCGTCCACCGAAGGAAGGTGCCCGCATGATGAATGAGGAACAGATCCAGTCCCTGCACAACGACGGCGTCGTCGTCGACCAGGACGGGGACAAGATCGGCAAGGTCGGCCAGGTGTACCTGGACGACTCCACCGGTGAACCGGCGTGGGTGACGGTCAAGACCGGGCTGTTCGGGACCTCGGAGTCGTTCGTGCCCCTGCAGGGCGCGACCGTGCAGGGCCAGGAGGTCCGGGTGCCGTACACCAAGGACCAGGTCAAGGACGCTCCCCGGGTGGAGGAGGACGGTCACATCTCGGTGGAGGAGGAGCGCGAGCTGTTCCGTTACTACGGTGGCCGGGACGGCCAGCAGAACGCGAACAACGGTGCACCGGCCACCCGCGAGCAGGAAGGCACCCGCACCGGCACCGGCACCACCGACCGTGCCGACACTGGCACCGGCATGCAGCGCACGGAGGGTCACACCGGTGACCACGACTCGGACGCGAGTATGGTCCGCTCCGAGGAGCAGTTGCACGTCGGTACCGAGAAGGTGGCCACCGGCACGGCCCGCCTGCGCAAGTACGTCGTCACCGAGCACGTCACCAAGACCGTCCCCGTCCAGCGTGAGGAGGTCCGCATCGAACGCGAGCCCCTCGACGAGCAGGACCGAGACCGCCTGACCGGGTCCGACCTGGGCGAGGACGAGCAGGAAGTCACCCTTACCGAGGACCAGGTCGTCGTCGACAAGGAGACCGTGCCCGTCGAGAAGGTGCGTCTCGACACCGACACCGTCACCGAGGAGCAGCAGGTCACCGACGAGGTCCGCAAGGAGCAGATCGACACCGACCTGCCCGACGAGCACCGCAACCGCTGACCCCACCTCCACCACGCCTCGACCCCGCCCACTAACGGTGGGGTCGAGGCGTTCTCTATACCGACTCCCGAGCCGCATGGGACTGCTGCATGCATAGGTGACAGGCTGGGTCAGGCAGCCTGGTCGGCTGGTGTGGTCACGATGGTTTCGAACTCGATGGGGGTCAATCGCCCGCCACCGTCCTGACGACGGCGTCGGCGGTAGGCCCGGTCGATCCAGGTCACCATCGTGATGCGTCGTTCGTCCTGGGTGGCCCACGGTCGACGGTCGACTGCGTTCTTCTGCGGCAGCATGAGAAGTCCATGACATAGGTCGCCGGCTGTGCCGACGCGGCCTAGGCTTGCGGGATACGCCAGGGGTACCGGACGGGCCTGATAGCTCTCCCCTGTGGGCCTCAGCTGCGGGGTGTGCGAGAGTCGCCTTCCTCGAGCGGCCCACGTAGCGGCCAAGACGAGTCATGAGGCGTCAGCCATGATGCACGTATGATGCACGAAATGACGCGAACGCCTCCTTTTCGGCTGTTTGTGCAGGTCAGGCCGCTGAAGCTGGGAGTCTTGTAAACAGGTGGTTGAGGGTTCAAGTCCCTTCGCCAGCTCTGAAATCGTCTGTGCCGCAAGCGAGTCGGGCTGAGCGACAGCAAGCGTGCTCATCTGCGTGGAACAGGTGCCAGGTCGACAGCCCGGGTGTCGCCGGTCCGTGCAGCTGTCCCTCCCGTTTGCCGTTGGGTAGGCTGCAGACCATGCCTGAGGTGATCCGGTTCCCAAGCCGTCAAGCAGGGCTGGTCGAGCCGCTGTGGCGTGAGGCGGTGGGTAACGCTGTCCGGCAGGAGCGTCTGGACCGGGGCGAGCGGATCAGTGATGTCGCTGGGCGCGCGGGCATCGCGCCGCAATACCTTTCGGAGATCGAGCGTGGCCGCAAGGACCCTTCCTCCGAGGTGCTGAGCGCGGTCGCCGGCGCTTTGGGGCTCGGTGCTGGTGAGGTCACGCGGCGGGCTGCCGCGCAGATGGATCGCGGCCCGGTCTGCCTGGCGGCCTGACGATCAATCGCTTGTGGTGGCGCGGCTGGTGTAGATGAGGTCGACGACGCCGTAGTTCACGGCCCCCTCGGCGGTGAGGATCAAGTCCCGCTCGGTGTCCTCTCGGATCTGCTGGCGTGGTTTGCCGGTGTGCGTGGCCAGGACCTCCTCGAGCATGGTGCGGACTCGTTCGACCTCTTCGGCCTCGAGGATCAGGTCGGGGATCGCGCCTCGTCCCTCGGCGGCAGGTGCATGGATGACGACCCTGCCGTGCGGCAGGATGGCCCGGCACCCGGGTGCGCCACCGGCGAGCAGCACGGCTGCGGTGGAGGCAGCTTGTCCGACGCAGGTGGTGTGAACCTCCGCCCGGACGAACTGCATGGCGTCGTAGATCGCCAGCATCGCGGGGATCGTGCCGCCTGGGGAGTTGATGTAGAGCTGGACCGGCTGGTCTGGGTTGTCGGACTCCAGGTGGATGAGCTGGGCGATGATCGCGTTGGCGACGCCGTCGTCGATCGGGGTGCCGAGGTAGACGATGCGGTCGGCGAGCAGGCGGGAGTAGATGTCGACCGTGCGCTCTCCCTGGTGGGTGCGGGTCGTGACGTAGGGGATCGAGTAGCTGCTCATGGACGCCCCCCGAGGCCGACAGGCCGGTGTGCGACCGGCATCACCTGGTCGATGTCGTTGATGAGGTGGTCCACGAACCCGTAGTCGATGGCCTCCTGCGCGTTGAACCATCGGTCCCGACGCGAGTCGCGTTCCACGGTGGCCACGTCCTTGCCGGTGTCCTCGGCGATCAGGCTCAGGACGGTGTCACGGGTATGCCGCAGGTCGTCGGCCTGGATGGCGATGTCCATCGCCCTGCCACCGATGCCGGCCGACCCCTGGTGCAGCAGCACCTTGGAGCGCGGCATCGCGAACCGCTTTCCCCGGGTGCCCGAGGACAGCAGGAACTGACCGGCGCTGTAGGCCATGCCGACGTTGATCGTGACCACGTCGTTCCCGATCGCTCGCATGCAGTCGCGGATGGCAAGCATGCCCGGGACGGAGCCGCCGGGGGAGTTGATGAGCAGCCTGATATCCGCCACTGGGTCCTCGACGGCTAGCAGGAGAAGGCCGTTGCACAGCCGGTTGGAGTTCCAGTCCTCCAGCGGCTCGCCCAGGAGCAGCGTGCGACGCTCGAACAGACGTCGGTACATCTCCTCGTCCAGTGATCGTCCCGGGGGTGCTGATTCGGTGTTCATGTGACCACTGTCAGTGAATGCCTCCGTCGGGACGACGCTGCGCTGCTCACAGCGGCGCTGCTGTGAGCAGCGTCGGCGAGCGTGGCTACGCAGAAGTTCTCAGGGGCTCGAGCGCGGAGAGAATGAGGTCGAGGCCGAATATGAACTCCTCTGCCGGGTCGTAACCGGCGGCGGCAAGCGTCACGGCGGACTCGTGGAGGTACGGAAACTGGTCAGGAGGGAGCTGGGGCAGGTAGACGTCCTCGACCATGTCCGCGAGCTCGCCGGCGGTGTCGAACGGGAGGGTCGTTTCCTGCAAGGCGTGCCCGTAGACGTAGCTGTCGAGCAACCAGTTGGCGTGCGTCGCCATCGGGACCGTGAAACCGGACCTGCGCAGGCAGGCGGTGACTGCCTCGCGGTGACGGAGGTTCGCGGGCCCCGGCGTCGTCCGCGACTCCATCAATCCGGTCGCCCACGGGTGGCGGGCGAGAACCTGCCGGGCCGACACTGCCCGCCGTCGCATCGCCGTCTGCCAGTCACTCTCCCGGGGAGGAAGTTCGATCTCCTCGAACACGACATCGATCATGGCGTCCAGCAGCTCTTCCTTGCTCGCCACGTAGTGGTAGATCGACATCGCACCCACGTCGAGCACGCCTGCCAGCCGGCGCATGCTCAGCCCGTGGACCCCGTCGCGATCGGCGAGCCGGACGGCCTCGACCACGACCCGATGCCTGTTCAGACCCGTCTCCGATGCGGGCTGACGTTCGTTCCCCAGAGGCACGGGTGACCTCCCTTCCTCAACCCTCTTGACAATCGTACAGCGTACGTCGATAGTACGTCGTACGACTGTTCCGTACACCGTACGACGCAGTCGGTTGTTGAACCTATGACGTGAGGAGACTTCGGTGAAAGCCGCGCAGCCATCGGATGGTCCGGCGCGCCAGGCGGCGGGGGACAGTCCGGCATCGATGCGGGCCGTCGTCCAGCAGCGCTACGGCCCGCCGTCGGTGCTGCGGACGACCGAGGTCGACCTGCCGCTGCCCGGTCCGGGCGATGTGCTCGTCGAGGTGGGCGCGGCCTCGGTGCATGTCGGCGACTACTTCGTCATGACCGGGAAGCCGTACGTGCTGCGCCTGGTGTTCGGGCTCCGCCGGCCGCGTCTTGGGATACCGGGCCGGGACTTCGCAGGCGTCGTGGCGGCGGTCGGGAAGCACGTCACCGCTGTGCGTCCCGGAGAGGAGGTGTTCGGCTGGAGCACGGCGGGAACGCTCGCGGAGTACGCCTGCGTCCCGGCAGACCACGTCGCGCCCGTGCCTGCCGGAACCTCGGTCTTGGAGGCGGCGGCGGTTCCCACCTCGGCCTTGACAGCGTTGCAGGCCATGCGCGATGTCGCGAAGGTTGGACCTGGCCAGACCGTGCTGATCACGGGAGCGTCGGGCGGGGTGGGCTCCTTCGCCGTCCAGATCGCCAAGGCGTTCGGCGCCGAGGTGACCGGTGTATGCAGTAGCCGCAACGTCGACCTGGTCCGCTCGCTGGGTGCCGACCATGTTGTGGACTACACCAGGACCGACTTCACCCGCGCCGAGAGTCGCTTCGACGTCATCCTCGACAACGTAGAGGCCCAGCCCCTGGCAGCTGTCCGCAGAGTGCTGACGCCTTCCGGCACCCTCATTCCCAACAGCGGACGCGGTGGGCGCTGGCTCGGGCCCCTCGGTCGGATCGTCAGAGCGCGCGTGCTGTCCGGGTTCAACCGTCAGCATCTGAAGCCTTTCGCGTCGGTCGAGAAGCCTAGGGACCTGCTCACCCTGGCCGACCTCCTCACGGCTGGGCAGGTCACACCCGTCATCGATTGCATCTATCCCCTCCACGAGGCAGCCGACGCCCTCCGCTACGTCGGGGCCGGCCACACCCGGGGGAAGGTCGTGGTCACCATCTGAGGACCTCGACGACGAGAACGACCCCCGTGCCCTTTCCACCCTCGGACCTGACGTCACTGCGGCTGAAGGACCGCTCTTCCTGGGAGAAGAACCGATGACCAACCGAACGAACACCGTGGACCATCTCGACACCCCGGTGGTCCCCGTGCAGGCCAAACTGGCCGCAGCCTGGACCAGCTTCATGTTCCTCTACGTCTACGTGGACATCCTGGCCCTCTACAAGCCCGGCGTCGTCGACGGCATCCTCGCCGGGGTCGTCTGGGAGCTCGACATCACCCCCACCTGGGCCATCTCGGCCTTGACCCTCCTGGCCATGCCCATCCTCATGGTCGTGCTCTCGATGACCCTGCCCGCCCGGGCCAACCGCGTCACGAACCTGGTCGTGGCCTCGCTACAGGTCCCCTTCGCGGCGTTCAACGCGGTGGGGGAGGTGGGCGAGCCCTGGATGTACTTCTACGTCCTGGGCGTCGCACTGGAGGTCATCGTTCTCGCCTTCATGCTTCGCTGCGCCTGGACCTGGCCACGCCGGACAGCGTCACCCTCGACCTCCGTCCCCGAAGGGCGCCCCGCGCCTCAGCAGCTATGACTACTACCCGCCTCGCTGTCCGGCCGCTGAAGAGAAGCAGATCATGACATCCCTCACTCCACCCGCGCCCGCCCACGGCAGCGCGGAGCGTGACATCGCATGCGAGAACCCGATCCCGCAACTCACCCTCCCCGGGGTGATAGGGGTCTGGGCGGCAGCCGCCATCCCCATGGCCGGGTTGGCGTGGGTGCTCGCACCCCTGCTCGCATCCGGATTGGACTCACCTCTCGCCCTCGCGCAGTCCCTCATCGTGCTGCTCACTGCGGGTATGGTCTGGCAGTTCGTGCTGGTCCTGCTTCTCGTCCACAAGGAGCAGCGGACGTTGAGGTGGTCCGTCGTCCGGGAGGTGCTCTGGCTGCGTGCTCCCCGTGACCCGCGCACGGGTCGACGCGGGGGACGAACGTGGCTCGTCGTCCCGATTTGCGTCGTCGCGTTCGCTCTCGTGGAGTTTCTTCCATTCGATCTCGCCCCCGTCCCGGGACGTGACTTCGGTGACTTTCTCGGGTCCCCCGACGGGCAGGCGACGGTCTCCGGCTCTTGGCTCTGGCTGGGGGTTCTGCTGGCCTTCTTCGTCTTCAACACAGTCCTGGGTGAGGAGCTGCTCTTCCGGGGGTACCTCTTGCCCCGGATGAGGGGCGTCTTCGGGTCGAGGGACTGGATCGCCAACGGTGTCCTCTTCGCCGTCTATCACCTGCACGTCCCCTGGGTGATCCCGCTCGCCCTCATGGACACCTTCCTCGTGTCACTGCCGTCTCGCCGGTACCGAAGCGCCCTCGTCGGCATCATCACCCACAGCGGGCAGAGCCTGTTCCTCTTCGCTCTCGTCCTCATGCTCTTCCTGACTCCCTAGTCCTCCCGAGTCCCCGTCCGGTGTTCGGCTCCCGCACCGCTCCTGAGTGGACCGGCAGTGAGTGGCCCTCCCGAGGCATCGGAGATTCGCTCGCATTACCTTCCCAGCCTTCGCTGCACCGAGGAGATGCACCATGCAGACACACGGCAACCAGCCCTCCACCACCCACAGCGAGCCCGACCGACCGGCCGCCCCCTATCCGTCCTGGGGTGAGATCGCCGGCTACTTCGTCCTGGCCAGCGGGCTGTGCTGGCTCGTGATCGCCCCGGCCATGCTGGGGTTCATCGACGCTGACGTGGCCCCGGCACTGGTCCCGGTTGCCCAGCTCACCCCTCTACTCGCCGCGCTCGTGTTCGTCCGGGTGCTGCGCCCCGGACGGGCCCGCGACCTGCTGGCGCTTCGGTGGAACCGTTCCGGCCGCTGGGCGGCCACGGGCGTGGGCATCCTGATGGTGATCGGGGCAGTCCAGCTGGTCTCGGGGCTGCTCCTCGGGTGGCGTCCACGGCCGGCTGCCGAGATCCTGACTGCCGCGTCCGTCGTTCTACCCCTCCTGGTGCTGCAGGCAGCGTTCGCCGTCGGCGAGGAGACCGGTTGGCGCGGATGGCTACTCAGCCGGACCCGGCACCTCGGGTTCCCGGCGGCTGCGGCCATCTCGGCCGTGGCCTGGACGCTCTGGCACCTTCCGGCGCTCACGTTCCTGCCCGACCCAGTGTCGGCCGAGTCTGCTGCCTATCTGCTGGGGATCGCCTCATGGGCGCCTCTCCTCGTGGCCCTGAGACTCGTCTCTGGATCGGTGTGGCCCCCCGTGCTCGTCCACGGGGCAATCAACAGCGTGCGCGTCTTCCTTCTGCAGTCGGTCGCCGACTCAGGCGGTGTGGACTGGCGCATCGAGGCGCTGGGCTGGATGCTGTGGCTCCTCGCGGCGGTACTGCTCGCCAGGCATGGGCATGTGGGCTCGGCTCATCACAAGGCTTCCGAGACCGGTCGAGTCCTGTGACGGTGGCGAACGCCCTGGCGGGGTCCTTGGCCTCGTCCGGGCCGCCGGTGGTCTGGGCCTGCTCGGCTCGGGCATGGCGTGCGATCTGGCCGACACCTCTCGCTGCACCACAGGACGGAGTCGACGGTGCGCTGCTCCACGCACAGGTGCGCTGGGGCGATGTGGTGCTGATGGTGGCCGGCGCCGATGACGACTACGGTTCTCCGGGGCCAGCGACGCAGGCGGCACGGAGGTAGTCGCTCTCGAGGAGACAGAGTGGGGAACGCGACACGCACGGGTGCTGGACCCGGAGGGTCGTGAGTGGAGTGCGGGGACCTACCGTCCCGGGGCTCGTCAGAGCAGGGGCCTCGCCTCTTGGGCGTCGGGTGCCTCGATACTGCGGAGGGCGGTTGCGGGTCTGATGTGATGGCCGCTCCAGCGCGCCTTCGAGCGCCGACCTGACAGAAATGCATAGGCGCGGTCATCTTTGCCGCATTCTTTACCATACTCGAACAATTCCCGGCTTGCGGGCCCCTCAGGCGCGTGCCAGTGTCATTCTGTGCCTTCCCGCAATGGGAAGGAGAGCGTCCCGGACGGGCGCAACATCATCTTCCTCAGGAGTTTCGTATGCGCGCACGCCACTCGATCACCTTGACGCTCGCCTCGGTCTCTCTCCTCGCCGGTAGCGCGCTGACCAGCGTGGCTGCGCCCTCGGTGAGCGACAAGGAATCGCCCGACGACACTCCTGCATGGTCCACCTCCCTGGATAAAGCACAACCTGGTGACAAAGCATTCATGGCAGCGACACCAGAATGCAGCAATCGTCCTCGCGACCTGCCCATCAACGAGTTCACCGACCATGACGAGCTCGGTGCGGAACTGGACCGTATCGAGAGGGTCAGTGAGGGGGCCGTCGATGTGGAGCAGGTCGGCCGCAGCAACCGCGGGCGCGAGATCTGGTCAGCACGCGTCGGGACCGGTGACAAGGTCGTCCTGCTCACCAGCGAGATCCACGGCAACGAGAAGACCGGCACCGACGCCATACTCGACCTGCTGGAATGGGTCGGCACCAAGGACACCCGCAAGGCTCGCCAATGGCGTGAAGAGCTGACGATCGTGGCCATCCCCAAGATGAACCCGGACGGTGCCGAGCTCAACCGGCGAGGCAACGACCTCACGTGGCAAGAAGTCACGGCGCGACACCCCCAGCTGCGTCAGAGCGCGCCGGCGTGGAACTACTACAGCACGGGGAGCTACGAGGAGCTCCCTGGCTTCGACACGAACCGGGACTACAACCCGGACCTGAGCTACGTGCCGCAGCCCGAGGACTTCCCGGGGAGCTCAGCCGAAGCCGGCTGGTACATCACGCCGGAGGCCTTGACGGTGCGCGACGTCTACCGGGGGCTGGAAGCCGAGTTCGGTGAGGTCAACACCTATGTCGACCTGCACCACCAGGGCGCCTGCTACGTGATGCCGGAGGACCCGGAGGAGTTCGTCACCATGTCCATCTCCGGCAAGTTCATCGACGAGCCGGACCCGGAGTATGCGGACGACTACGACGTGGACTACGCGAAGCAGCTGAACGTGGCCGTGTACAACCAGCTCCAGGCGGCAGCGAACCGCAGGCCCCTCTTCGGGAACATCACGTTGTACCCCCAGGACGTGGACCTCCCCGGGACGGGCCTGGGCAGCTTCGCCCTCAACGGCAGCGGGTCCGTGCTGTTCGAGGTGCGGGGGCAGACGCAGACCCTGGGCCAGAAGTACCGCGCCGTGCTCACCCGGACGGTCTACATCGGCCTGGACGGGATGCTGTCTGCCGTCGCCAGCGGCCGTGTCGACGACCTCGACCCGGCGGACTACGACGCCATCCCGCCGCGGGGGCCCAACATCGGCACCAACTCCGCGGAGGACTTCATGCTGCTCGGGCCGGACAACATCCTGGAGGACTGAGCCAGCCAGTCCGAGGCCAGCGAGCGAGGGCCCGTCGTCACTGCGCGGCGGGTCCTCACTCGCGTGACTACTAGCCCGCGTGGCTGCGGATCCTGCCGATGGCTGGCCTACCTCGTATGTTGGGTCGGGCCATGACATCGAGAGTGGGAGCAGGAGAGGAGCACGGCATGCTGAAGGGCAAGGTTGCGCTGGTGACCGGGGCGGGGTCCGGCATCGGGGAGGCGAGCGCTCGGGCGCTGGCTGCGCAGGGCGCGCACGTCACCCTGGTCAGCCGCACCCGGGAGGAGCTGGAGGAGGTCGCGGCCGACCTTGAGGCCGGCGGCAGCCAGGCCCTGGTGGTGACCGGTGACGTCAGCGACGAGGAGGATGCGCGCCGGATGGTCTCGGAGACCGTCGAGCGCTTCGGGCGGCTCGACGTCGTCGTCGCCAACGCCGGGGTCAACGGCACGTGGGCCGGCATCGAGAACCTCGAGGTCGAGGACTTCCGGTCCACGGTCGACATCAACCTGGTCGGGACGTTCCTCACCATCAAGCACGCCGTGCCGCACCTGGCCGAGGGCGGCGGCTCGGTCGTCGTGGTCTCCTCGGTCAACGGCACGCGGGTGTTCTCCAACTCCGGCGCCACGGCATACTCCGCGAGCAAGGCGGGCCAGGTCGCCATGACCAAGATGCTGGCGGTCGAGCTCGGACCTCGCAGGATCCGCCTCAACGTGGTGTGCCCCGGGGCAATCGACACCGAGATCGACGACAACACGCGGGCCGCGAACGAGGACGTGAAGATCCCGGTCGAGTTCCCGCAGGGGGAGATCCCGCTCACCGACGGGACCCCGGGCTCGGCGCAGCAGGTGGCCGACCTGGTGACCTTCCTCGCGTCGGACGCGGCCAGACACATCAGCGGCAGCGAGGTGTGGGTCGACGGGGCGCAGTCGCTGCTGCAGGGGTGACCACCAGGCGTAGCGAGTCAGGTGCCGCAGTACGTCCGGTAGCGGCCGAAGTCCGTCGGTGCAGGCTCGGCATACCGCTCGAGGCCGGGGCGCTCGCGGTAGGGGTCGGTGACGGCGCCGAGGAGGCGCACCATCGGGTCCAGCTCGCCGTCGCTGCCTGCTGCGAGAGCTTCCTCGACCAGGTGGTTGCGGGGGATGTAGACGGGGTTGACCTGGTCCATGAGCTCGGCCCGCGGATCCAGGGTGAGCCACCGCTCGGCCCAGGCGTCGAAACCCGCCAGATCCACGAAGAGGCTGCGGGCCGGCTCGGCGTCACCGCGGACCGCGTCGCTGAGCTGGCGGTAGAAGGAGGTGTGGTCCACGTGATTGTCCTGCAGCAGGCTCAGCAGCTCGGCGACCAGGGGCTCGACGACCTCGGCGCTCACCGAGTCCGCCAGGCCGAGCTTGGCCCGCATGCCGCTCGACCAGGCCGACGCGAACTGCGCGGAGAACGTGCCGAGGGAGCCCATCGCCACCTCGACCGCCTGCTCCTCCTCGGCATGCAGGAGGGGCAGCAGCGCCTCGGCGAGGCGGGCGAGGTTCCACTGGGCGACGCCGGGCTGGTTGCCGTAGGCATACCGTCCGCCGGTGTCGATCGAGCTGTAGACCGTCGCCGGGTCGAAGGCCTCCATGAAGGCGCACGGTCCGTAGTCGATCGTCTCCCCGGAGATCGTCATGTTGTCCGTGTTCATCACGCCGTGGACGAACCCGACCAGCATCCACCGGGCGACGAGCTGCGCCTGGCCGGCGATGACGGCCTCGAAGAGCGCGAGGTAGGGGTTCGCGGCCGCGGCGGCGTCCAGGTGGTGGCGGCTGATCGCGTGGTCGGCGAGGCGTCGCAGGAGATCGGTGTCGCCGGTGGCACGGGCGTACTGGAAGGTCCCCACGCGCAGGTGGCTGGAGGCGACCCGCGTGAGCACCGCTCCGGGCAGCAGCGTCTCCCGCTGCACCGACCGTCCGGTGCCCACCACGGCCAGCGACCGGGTGGTCGGGACACCCAGGGCGTGCATGGCCTCGCTGATGACGTACTCGCGCAGCATCGGACCGACCGCGGCCAGGCCGTCACCGCCCCGGGCGAAGGGCGTGCGACCGGAGCCCTTCAGGGCGATGTCGACCCTCCGCCCCGCCGTGTCGTCGACCTCGCCGAGCAGGAGCGCCCGGCCGTCGCCCAGGCGGGGGGAGTAGCCACCGAACTGGTGCCCGGCGTAGGCCTGCGCCACCGGGGTGGCGCCGTCCGGGACGAGGTGGCCCGTCAGCAGGCGCAGCCCCTCGGGACTGCGCAGCCAGGACGGCTCGATGCCCAGCTCGGCGGCCAGCGACTCGTTGAGCACCAGGAGCCGGGGGTCCGGGGTCTCCTCGGCCTGCCACGGCACGGCGAGCTCACCCAGCTCGCTGGCGAACTGGTGGTCGAAGGACACGGTCTGCCGGGGCACGACACTCATCCAGCGAGCGTAGGCGAGAGACCCCTCAGGGGCGGAAGGCGGAGCTCGCGCCGTCCAGGGCACCCTCGTGGACGGGGACCTCGCCGCGGGTGACCGCGGCCAGCAGCTGCTCGTGGTCGGCCTCGGTCTGGTCGGCATACAACCGGGCGAACCGGCTCAGGGCGACGTCGACCTTGTCCGAGCCACCGACATACCCCGCGATCATGGACGCCCCGCTGGTGCGGGCGTGGCCCTTGGCGAGCAGGTGACCGACGATGCCGGCGTAGTCGGCCAGCGCCGGCGCGTCGATCGCGTCCAGGGGGATGGTGCCCTTGCTGTTGCGGAACTGGCGCACGTAGTAGGTGTAGTCGTCGCCGACGGTCGCCCATCCGAGCAGCGGGTCGCTGACCGTCTGCAGCGCCTGCTGGTACTCGACCACCCGCTGTCCCTGGTGCTCGTGCAGCGCGGAGTCGCCGTGCACGTGGCGGGCGATGACCGAACGCCTGGCCTGCTTGAGCTGGAGGAACAGCACGTCGTCCGGGGTGCTGCCCTCGAGCAGCGCGACGTAGGCGCGCAGCCCCACGCTGCCGACGCCGACCACCTTGTGCGCGATGTCGACCAGGGTGTAGCCGCCGACCACCCGGCGCCAGTGCGGCGCGAGGGTGAGGAGGTAGCCGTCGAGCGCCTCGGCCAGGGCCTCTCGCTCGGCGTCGCTGACCCGGGTGATCGTGGGCGGGTCCTCGACGATGACCCGACGCCCGGCCTGCTCGGTCGTGAACTTCGGGAGCGCGCGGTCGCTGGTGCGCTTGCGGGCCCGCTTGGCCGACCGGTGGATCTCCTTGCGCAGGGTCTTCTCGGTCGCGGTCTCGTGCATCCGGTTGACGTCGAGCCGGTTGTAGGAGCGCATCATGAGCGGCTGCTCGGCCAGGAACCTCAGCTCGCCGCGGTATGCCGCGACGCAGGCGCGCACGGCGGTCTCGCACTGCTTCTCGGACAGCCCGTTCGCCCGCCCGGCGACGTGGATGCTGGCGACCAGGCGGCGCAGGTCCCACTCCCAGCACCCGGGGTGGGCCTCGTCGAAGTCGTTGAGGTCGATGACGAGCTCGCCCTCGGGACTGGCGTAGAACCCGAAGTTGCCGAAGTGCGCGTCACCGCCGATCACCGGCATGATCCCGGTCGCCGGCAGGTGCGCGACGTCGTCGGCCATCACCACGGCGGTGCCCCGCAGGAAGCCGTAGGGGTTGCTGATCATCCGACCCACGCGCACCGGGACCAGGTCGCTACGCCGCCCCTCGTGCGACTCCTGGATGAGCGCCACCGGGTCCGGCCGCCCCGCCCGGGGAGTCCAGTCACCCAGGCTCTTGCGCGGGACCTGCTTGCGCAGCGCCTTGCCCATGGCATACCGCTCCGCTCGCGAGGTGGGCCGCTTGCGGATGGAGGCGTATGCCGTGCTGTCGGCCGTGGCGAGCACCCGGTGGCCGGTGGCCGCGGGGGTCACCGGAGCGGGTGTCTCGCCGCGGCGTGCCGGGGTCCGCGGACCGCGGGCAGGTCGGGCGGAACGTGGGCGTGGTCGTCTGGCACAGACCTCACCCTCGCGTGTCGGCGCCGATGGTGCAACACCCGGCCCCGGCATCCCGGACTCACCCGAGGGCGTGCTGCACCAGGAAGTCGCGCACGGTGCGCTGGAAGAGCTCGGGCTCCTCCCGCGGCGGGGAGTGGCCGGACTTCTCGAAGACGACGAGCTGGGCCTCGGGGATGAGGTCGGCGATGGTCTCGCTGCACGAGACCGGGGTGATCCAGTCCGTCCGGCCGACCGTCACCAGCGTGGGACAGGTGATCTCGCCCAGCCGGGGCTTGAGATCGTAGTGGTGCAGGTTCTCCGAGAAGGCGGCGTTGTGGGTCGCGAAGTGGTAGTCCACGCTGGCGACCCGGGCGTCGAGCTGGGCCGGGTCGTACTCGTAGTCGTAGAGCGGCAGGAGCTCGCGCCACGACTCCCGGAAGTCCGCATCGTCCCGGATCCGGCCCTCCATCATCCGCATCAGCCGGTCCTCGTCGATGTCGACCCGGTCGGACGCGCGGGCGTTCGCGATCGCGAGGTCGTTGTGCTCGTGGTCGGCCGAGGTGTCGCGCAGCACCAGCGCACGCAGCCGCTGCGGGTGCCGCACCGCATACTCCATGGAGATGAAGCCGCCGTAGGAGCCGCCGGCCATGACGAAGGTCTCGGCCCCGGCCCACTCGCGCAGCGCGTCGACGTCGGCCACCCACTGCTCGTGGGTGTAGGGCGGGGTGTCGGAGCTCTTCCCGCTGCCCCGGGCGTCGAAGACCAAGACCCGGAAGAGGTCGGACAGCGGGCCGAAGGCCAGCTCGGGCTCGGCGCGCGACCCGAGACCGGGGGCGCCGTGGTGGGCGATGAGCAGCGGCTTGGTCGGGTCGTCCCCGCCGAGCAGCTCCACGTCGAGGTCGGCGTCGTTGATGGTGAGGATCATGATGCTCCTAGTCAGGCGGCGATGATGATGTCGTCGAGGTCTCGGGGGTAGGTGGTCAGGCGCTCGTGGCCGTCCTCGGTGACCAGGACGGTGTCGGAGATGCGGTAGCCCGCGTGGCCGGGGACGTAGATGCCCGGCTCGCTGGACAGCACCATGCCCGGCTGGATCTCGGTGGTGTCCCCGTCCTCCAGCCAGGGCGCCTCGTGGAAGTTCAGGCCGATGCCGTGGCCCTGGCGGTGCCGGATGAACTCGGCCAGTCCGGCGTCCCGGATGACGTCCAGGCACTGCTCGTTCACCTCTCGGCACGAGACCCCGGGGCGTATGGCCTGGGTCCCGACCTCCTGCGCGCGGTGGTCGGTCGTGAAGTAGCGCAGCTGCTCCGTGCTGGGCTCACCGATGAAGAAGGTCCGCTCGCTCTCGGCATACCGACCGCCCACGGCTCCCCCGAGGGAGAGGATCACCGTGTCGCCCTTCTCGAGCCTGGTCTTGGACGGCAGCCCGTGGGGGAAGGCGGTGTTCTCGCCCGCGTAGACGAGGCCTCCCGTCAGCATGGGCACGACGACGATGTCGTCGTGGGTGGAGTACATCCAGCGGGCGCCCTCGCGGACGACGTGGTCCGCGAGCTGGGACTCGGTGGGGAGCGGGTCGTCCTCTTCGAGCGCGGCCTCGATGAGGGAGCGGCCCGCCGTCAGCATGACGTCGCCGAGCTGGGCAGCCGCGCGGTGGAGGACGACCTCCTCCGGCTGCTTGATGAGCCGCAGGGCGTCGACGACCCCCGACATGGTCCAGGTGACGCCGTCGAAGACCTCCTGGAGCTCGGCCAGGCGGCCGGTGGACAGGGTCGGGGAGTGCCCCCACCGGCCGTGCGTCCCGACGGTCCGGGCGAGGACCTGGAACGGGCTCTCCCGCCCGGGGAACTCGGCGAAGGCGACCACCTCGTCCACGGCCGCTCCCTGGGCCAGGGCGTGCTCGCGCTCGAGCTCCGGCACGAGGAGCACGACGCGGTCGCCGGAGATCCAGACGGCGCCGGGTCGCTCGTTGGGGTGGTGGAAGAACCCGCAGAGATAGGCGACGTCGCGCCAGTCGTCCACCAGGATGGCGTCCAGCCCGCTCTGGTGCAGCCGGTCGCGCAGGCGCGCATGGAGCTGGTCGTAGAAGGACCGGGGAAGTCGGTGGGACAGAGTCATCGGGCAGAGTCACCTCGGGTGCGGGGGTTGCGGGCGTCGTTGTAGGCCAGGGAGGTCAGGGTTGCTGCGACCACGAGCAGCAGGATGGCGAGCGAGGGGAACAGTGCGGTCCACCAGGCCGAGGCCAGGACCCCGCTGCGCTGGGCGTTGTAGAGGATCGTGCCCCACGACCAGCTCGAGGGGTCGCCCAGGCCGAGGAAGGACAGGCCTGCCTCGCTGAGGACGGCCCGCGAGGCAGTCAGCACGACCGACACGACGATGACGGGAGTGACGGCCGGCAGCACGTGCCGCAGCAGCACCCACCGGTTGGGGGCGCCGATGACGTGGGCGGCGTTGACATACGTCAGATCCACCACCGGCAGGGCCTGCGACCGGACCACGCGGGCGACCTCGGGCCAGGAGAAGACGGCGATCACGACGACCAGGGTCGAGATGCTGGGGCCGGCCAGAGCCGCCACGAGGATCATCAGCGGGAGGATGGGCAGGGAGAGCATGACGTCGATGAGCATGCCCAGGGGCGTGTCCAGGCGCCGGAAGTATGCCGCGCCGATGCCGACGGCCGCGCCCAGCACGATCGCGAGGGCGGACGCTCCGAGGCCCACGGCCAAGCTGGTACGCGCACCCCAGACGATCTGGTTGTAGACGTCGCGCCCGATGTTGTCCGTGCCGAGCCAGTGCTCGGCCGAGGGCGGTGCGAGCACGTCGGCGCTGTAGCCGCCGGGCTCGCCCGCGATGAGCGGTGCGGCGAGCGCGACCGCGACGATGAGGAACAGGACGGCCAGCGAGACGAGCCCGAACGGGTTGCGGACGAAGGCGCGCCAGGTCCGGCTCCGGGGAGAGACGGCCTCCGTCCGCATACCCTCGCGGGCGTCCTCGGCGGTGCCGCTGGGCGGGATGATGCTCATGTCTGTCGCACCCTCGGATCCAGTAGTCCGTACATGAGGTCGGTGAGCAGGTTCGCCACCACCACCGTGGCCGCGAGGAGGACGAAGGCTCCCTGCATCACCGGGAAGTCGAGCTGGCCCACGGACTCGTAGATCGCCCGCCCGATGCCGGGGTAGGCGAAGATGGTCTCGGTCAGCACCGAACCGCCCACGAGGAATCCGAGCTGCAGGCCCACGAGCGTGACGGTCGGCAGCAGGGCGTTGCGCAGCGCGTGCACCCAGACGACCTTGGTCTCCGACACCCCCTTGGACCGGGCCACGTTGGTGTAGTCCTCGGACAGCGCCTCGATGAGGCTGGTCCGCAGGAACAGCACGTAGGGACCGAGCTGCAGCAGGACCAGGCTCAGACCCGGCAGCACCAGGTGCGCCAGGATGCTCCCGTAGGCGGCGACGCCGTAGACGTCGCTCGCCATCGCGCCCCCGATCGGCAGCCATCCCAGCCACACGCCGAAGACGTAGAGCAGGAAGATGCCCACCGTGGGGACGAACAGGGCCTGGCCGACGACACCGCCGACCTGCACGGCGCGGTCCAGGGCCGACCCCTGGCGGCGGGCCGCCGCCACGGCGAGCGGCACGCCGACGATGAGCGTGACCACCAGGGAGGAGCCGGTCAGCAGCAGGGTCCACGGCAGCCGTTCCAGGAGGATGTCCAGGACCGGCGCGTTCTGCCGGAAGGAGATCCCCAGGTTGCCCTGGGCGAGCTGGCCGAGGTAGGTCGCGTACTGGACCAGGAGGGGCTCATCGAGCCCGAAGTCCGAGAGCATCTGGGCGCGCTGGTCAGCCGTCATGGTGGGGCTGGCCACTGCCAGGGCAGGATCCCCCGGCAGCAGCCGCACCAGGAAGAACGTGACCGTCACGGCGAACCAGAGGGTCAGCAGCCCTCGGAGGAGGCGCACGGACACGAAGCGCAGCAGGCCCATCGATCAGCCCGAGCTGGCCTGCGCCAGCGACTGCGGGTTCACCAGGGAGAGCAGGTCGCTGGGCTTGGGCTCGAAGCCCGTCCAGTTCGAGGACGCCGCGAAGTTGAACTGCTCCACATACATGACGTTGTCGTAGACCTGGTCGTGCACGATGCGGGCGATCTCCTGGAGGGGCTCCTTCGCGTCCTCGGGGGAGAGGGCGGTGGAGGCCTCCTCCATGAGCTCGTTGATCTCGGCATCCTCGACACCTGCGTAGTTGATGAACCCGTCGGGCGCGAAGAGCAGGGAGAAGTTGCTCTGCGGCTCGTCGATGACGGCCCAGGAGCCGGCATAGATGTCGAAGTCACGGTCGGCGGTGCGCGACAGGTAGGTGTTCCGCTCCAGCCCGGCCAGCTCGATGGTGATCCCGGCCTCGGCGCTCTGGTCGCGGACCAGCTCGGCCCACGTGGAGATCATCGGGTCGGCCTGGTCGTAGATCATCTCGAACGTGAGGTCCTCCTCGGAGTAGCCGGCGTCCTCCAGCAGCTGGCGTGACTGCTCCGGGTCGTAGGCATACTCCTCGAGGTCCAGCCCGTCCTGCCACTGCTCGAAGACGGGCGTGAGCACGCTGGAGTCGGCGGAGATCGCGTTGCCCCCGAGGACGACCTGGCGGATGGCCTCGTAGTCGACGGCGTGGGCCAGGGCCCGTCGCACGTCGACGTCGTCCAGCGGTGGGCGGCGCATGTTGTACTGCATGTGCGCCCACCCCAGGGAGGGGACGGTGTAGAGCTCGACGCTCTCGTCGGACGACAGCTGCTCGGCGACGGCCGGAGGGAGCGCGTTGCCGATCAGGTCGAGCTCGCCCGAGCGCAGGGCGAGGACCTCGGTGTTGACGTCCGGGTAGACGGAGAACACCACCTCGTCGACGTTGGGCGTCCCGGACTCCACCAGGGGGTAGTTGTCGACGGCCTCGAGGACGTACCGCTGACCCCGCTCGACGGTCGAGAGGACGAAGGGGCCCGCGGAGACCCAGTCCGAGTCGTTGGCGAACTCGGCGACCGACTCCACCTCCCCGAAGATGTGCTCGGGCACGACCGGCATCCAGAAGCCGACGCTGGTCAGGAACGCGCCGTCCGGCCGGGACAGGGTGAACTCCACGCGGGTGGGGGAGACCGCCTCGGCGCTCTCGTAGGCGCCGATCATGCCCGCCACCGTCCCGATCTGCTCCGCCTGGATGGCGTCGATGGTGAAGACGACGTCATCGGCGTCCAACGCCTCGCCGTCCGTCCACTCCATGTCGTCGCGGATCTCGACCCACGCCGTCGTCCCGTCCTCGGAGTAGCCCCAGTCGGTCGCCAGCGCCGGCACCTTCTGGCCGCTGTCGTCCAGCGTCATCATGTGCGGGTACATGAGGTTGGTGACCCAGGTGTCCGTCCGGCTGTTGCCGACGAGAGGGTTGTAGTTGACGACGTCGGCGGTGGTCCCGATGTTGAGCGTGGTGTCCTCGGCCTGCTGACCGGAGCCACCGGTCCCGTCCGCCGAGTCCTCACCCGGTGCGTCGGGGTTGGACGGCACACATCCGGCGAGGACGAGGGCTGACAGACCCACGGACATGGCCAGCGTGCGCGCTGCTCTTCCTGTCGTGCTTCCCATCAGACCCAGACCTCCTCGATGACACGCATGGCGTTGCCGCCGACGACGGCACGGATCTCGTCGTCGGAGTAGTCGTGGCTGACGAGCCACGCGACGATGTTCCAGAAGCACTCGGCCGGGTTCTCCAGGCCGTCGACGTACGGAACACGCTCGTACTCGACCCCCGCATGGGCCTCGCCCAGCGACAGAGCCCCGGAGAACAGGTCGTGCAGGCCGACGTGGTCCCCGAAGAGGGTGTCGGGCCCGAAGGCGACGTGCTCGATGCCGACGAGGTCGACGCAGTAGGTGAAGTGGTCCATGACGGACTCGATGGAGTGCCGGGGATGGTCGGCCGACAGCGTCGTATGCGGCGCAGCCTCCAGTCCGATGACCCCGCCTCGTTCCGCACACGCCCTGATGACCTCGTCGGGCTTCATCCGGTTGGTGTCCCAGACTCCTCGGGCCCCGGCATGAGTGATCATGATCGGCTTGGTGGAGTGCTCGATGGTCTCCAGCGAGGTCCGGTCACCGGAGTGGGAGACGTCGACGACGATGCCCAGACGGTTCATCCGCTCCACGGCCCGCCGACCGAACACCGTCAACCCACCGTCATGACGCTCCTTGAGGCCGCTGCCCAGGGTGTTGGCCTCGCTGTAGGCGATGCCCAGCTGGCGCACCCCGAAGCCGTAGAGGATGTCCAGACGGTCGAGCTCGTTCTCGATCGGCGTGGACGCCTCCAGCCCGGCGATGAGGGCCAGTCGTCCCGTCTCCTTCGCCGCGTGGATGTCCGCGACGGTCTCGGCCTTGATGACGTAGTCCTGGTGGGCGAGGTCGGAGAACCGCAGGCCCAGGTCGGCGATGATGTCCGTCCACTTCCAGCCGGCCTGGCTGGTGACGCAGGCGGTGCCGTCCATGAAGTTGTCGATGACCGCGGTCATGCCCGAGCGCGCCAGGCCCTCGTAGCCGGTCCGGTGGCGACCGGTCCGGTTGTAGTCGATGGTCTGGTCGATGTCGCTGGGGAAGCGCGTCGGATGGTCGTGGGTGGACACCACGATGCACTCGTCCAGCAGCCGGCCGACCCGTTCGCGCTGGTCGTCGGTGAGGTCGCCACCGGCGTAGGCCGGGACACGGTCGAGCTCGGGGGCGAGGTCGAAGGACTTGTAGTCCCTGCCCTCCTCGAGATAGCTGTACGAGCGGTAGCCGGTGTACCGGCTGGCTGGTTCGAGCACGGCGGTTGCCTTCCTTGGCTGGTCTTCGTGCGGGCACGGGGTGGCACGTCCGCTTCCACCGGGGATGTGGCGGATATCGTCGCGAACTGCGCCCAACTTGCCATAAATCCCCGTCGAGCACAAGAGTTTCGCCCAGTTTCCTCATACGCTAGGGTGGCGACACCTCATACACGAAGGAGGGGCAGCGGTGAGGAATCATCAGGCGCCTGGCCTCGACCAGCTCGACCGGCGCATCATCGCGGCACTGCAGATCCACGGTCGCGCGACGTGGCAGCAGATCGCCGGCGCCACCGGCAGCTCGGACAGCACGGTGGCGCGCCGTGCACAACGACTCTTCGGAGAAGGACTGGCCCAGGTCGTCGCCACGACGGACCCGCTGCTCTGCGTCGAGGGCTATCCCGTCCTCGTGGAGATCACGACCACCGCCGGATCCGTCACCCAGGTGGCCAAGGCGCTGGCCGGGCGCACCGACGTCCGGTTCGCCGCCCTGCTCACCGGTTCCTTCGACCTGGTGGTCGAGCTCATCGTCAGCTCGCAGGCCGAGCTCGCGCGGGTGCTGCTCACCGAGATCGACCGCATACCCGGGGTGTGGGCCACCAAGACCGAGAGCGTCCTGTCGCACTACAAGCTCGAGCACACCTGGCTGCAGACGGACCTGCCGGCGGAGGCGGCCGACATCCTGGTGCAGCACCGGGGCGCGGTGACCCCCGGAGACCCCCGGCCGCTGGACGAGCGCGAGCGCGCCCTCGTCGACCTGCTGAGCGTCGACGCGCGAGCCAGCATCTCCGAGCTCGCCCAGCAGCTCGGGGCGAGCGAGACCTCCGTGCGCCGACGGCTGGACAACCTGCTGACGGAGGGGCGGGTCCGGCTCAGCACGCTGGTGGACCCCGAGCTCCTCGGTTATTCGGCACCCGCCATGTACTGGTTGCACATGGACCTCCGGCACGTCGACGACGCGGCGAAGACCCTCACGCGGTGTCCCGAGGTCCGCTACGTCGCCGCCACCTCCGGACACAGCAACATCACCCTCGAGGTGGTCCTCCGGGACCAGGCCGACCTGCACCGGTTCAACACCGAGGTGCTCGCCGGCCTGCCGGGGCTGCACCGCGCAGAGGCGGGTCAGCAGCTGGCCACCCTCCGACGCGCCTTCGTCCTCAACCGCAGAACCCTCGCCCTCATCGACACAGCGGAAGAAGAGACACATGCGTGACGAGACCACTGCTCCACAGGTTCCGGAGGGGGAGCGACCGGTGCTGGCCCTGCGAGACGTGTCGGTGTCCTTCGCCGTCGGCGGGTGCGTCGTCGCAGCGACCCAGGAGGTCAGCCTCGAGGTCTTCCCCGGGGAGATCCTGGCCATCGTGGGTGAGTCCGGGTCGGGCAAGAGCGTCAGCGCGATGTCGGTCCTGCGGCTCCTCCCCAGCTCCGCGCAGCTGAGCGGCAGGGTCGAGCTCGAGGGCGAGGACGTCTCCGGCTTCGACGAGTCGGCGCTCCGGCAGATGCGTGGGCGTGACGTCGCGATGATCTTCCAGGAGCCGATGACCGCGCTCAACCCCGTCTTCACGATCGGGTGGCAGATCAGCGAGATGCTGCGTCTGCATCTGTCGATGACCCGCAGACAGGCTCGTGACCGAGCCGTCGAGATGCTGCGCCTCGTCGGGATGCCGGACCCGGAGGAGCGTGTCGGCTACTACCCGCACCAGCTCTCGGGTGGTCAACGTCAGCGAGCGATGATCGCCATGGCGATCTCCTGCGATCCGAAGGTGCTCCTGGCGGACGAGCCGACCACGGCCCTCGACGTCACCGTCCAGGCCGAGATCCTCCAGCTGATGCGAGACCTCCGGCAACGCATCTCCGCGGCCATGGTCCTCATCACCCACGACATGGGGGTCGTGGCCGACATCGCCGACAGGGTCATCGTCATGAAGGACGGGCAGATCGTCGAGCAGGCGTCGGTCGATGACCTGTTCGCCCACCCGCAGCACCCCTACACCCAGCAGCTCCTCGCCTCGGTGCCCCACCTGGGCCGACGTCGCGCGGATCCGCCGGCAGCCACGCACCAGCGAGGTCCGACGACTGGCGACGACAGCCGGGAGCCAGTTGCGGATGCCATCCTCCGGTTGCGCGACGTGGTGGTGGACTACCCGGGCGGTTTCGGTCGGCGCCCCTTCCGGGCGGTGGACCAGGTGAGCCTCGACATGAACCGCGGCGAGATCGTGGGGCTGGTCGGGGAGTCGGGATCGGGGAAGTCCACCCTCGGTCGAGTCGTCGTGGGGCTGCAGCAGGTCACCTCAGGAACGGTCGAGGTCACCGGGACCGACATCAGCACGGCGTCGCGCCGCCAGCTGCGTCCCCTCCGACGCCACATCGGCATGGTGTTCCAGGACCCTGCCGCGTCGCTCAACCCTCGCTACACCATCGGCGACAGCGTCAGCGAGCCTCTCCGACTCCACCGGCTGGTGCCCGAGGGACGGCGTGAGCTGGAGAACCGCGTGAGTGAACTGCTGGACAGCGTTCAGCTCCCGTCCTCGTGGCGCAACCGGTTCCCCCACGAGCTGTCCGGAGGCCAACGCCAACGAGTCGCCATCGCGCGGGCCCTGGCTGCCCACCCCGAGCTGCTCGTCGCGGACGAGCCGACCAGTGCGCTGGACGTCTCGGTCCAGGCCCGCCTGCTCGATCTGATCCTCGAGCTGCAGCGCGAACTCGGCTTCTCCTGCCTCTTCATCAGCCACGACCTGGCCGTCGTCGAGCTGCTCTCCGACCGGATAGCGGTCATGAGCCAGGGCAAGATCGTGGAGCAGGGGAGCCGTGAGGACGTCCTCACGCGACCAGAGGACGCCTACACCCGACGTCTCATCGCCGCGGCGCCCGTCCCCGACCCCGTCGAGCAACGACGGCGGCGGCGTGCAGCCACCGACGTCGCCTAGGTCGAGCGAGACGACCCCGCCTGACGGCGGCGCGCGGCGTGGCACCAGCGGCCCACCAGACGGGAGCGGGTCGCGCCCGCACGACCACCACGGTCAGACCGCCGTGTAGCCGCCGTCGATGACGATTTGCTGCCCGGTGAGGTAGGAGGAGATGTCCGAGGCGAGGAAGAGCACCAGCCCCGCCAGGTCCTCGGGCGTCGCCATCCGGCCCTGGGGGATGAGGGCCACCCACTCGGCCTCCAGCTCGGGCTGCCGCTCGAGGATCTGTCGGGTGAGGTCGGTCAGGACGTAGCCGGGGGACATCGAGTTGACCCGGATGCCCGCGGCCGCCCACTCCACCGCGAGCGAGCGCGCGAGGTGGGCGACTGCTGCCTTCGAGGAGTTGTAGGAGGCCGCCCACTGGGGCACGTTGACGATGACACCGGACATCGAGGCGACCAGGACGGCGCTGCCCGGCAGCTCGGCGTCGAGCAGTCCGCGGCCGAAGGCCTGGCAGGAGAAGAACGTCCCGGCCAGGTTCACGTCGATGACCTTGCGCCAGTCCGCGGCCGAGACGTCGATGGAGTCCTCGTTGATCTCGATCCCCGCGGCGGTCAGGAGCACCTGGGGGACGCCGAGCTGCTCCCGCACGGTCGCGAAGCACGCCTCGGTGGCGTCCTGGTCCGTCACGTCGAGCCGCAGACCGCAGGTCTGCACGCCGAACTCGGTGGAGATCTCCGCGGCCGTGTCGCCCACCCCCTCCAGCAGGTCGAGCAGGGCGACGTTCACGCCCTCGGCAGCGAGGGCCCGCGCCATGCTCAGGCCGATGCCTCGTGCACCGCCGGTGATGACGGCGGTCTTGCCGGCCAGCTTCAGGTCCATGGTGTGTCTCCTCGGTGTCTCGGGTGTTCTGGTGGTGGGTCAGGCTGCGAGGTCGCGCAGTAAGCGCACCGTCTCGGGGAGGGTCCGCTCGGGGTCGCCGCTGGTCGAGCACTCCAGGTTGACGGTGCCGTGGTAGCCGATCTCCGACAGGGCGGCGAAGATGTCGGGCCAGTCCAGCGCACCGTGACCGGGCAGGAGCCGGTTGCTGTCGCCCAGGTGCACGTGACGGACCTGGTCCCCGGCGGCGCGGAGGGAGTCCGCGACGTTCTTCTCCTCGATCGACATGTGGAAGGTGTCCGGGAGCAGTCCCGCGTTGGGGTGGTCCACCTTCTCGATCATGCGCAGGTTGTCGGCGACCGAGTTGAGGTAGCGGCTCTCGTAGCGGTTGAGCGGCTCCAGCAGGATCTTCCCGTCCGACCCGGCCACGCGGTCCAGCAGCTCGCGGTAGAACTGCAGGAACGCCTCCTCGGTCTCCGCGTCCATCCGCTGGTAGGGGTCGAAGAGGGGCATCGGGTCCTGGGGACCGTACTCGTACTCGATCTCGGTGACGAGGCCGAGCTCGGCGCAGACGTCGGCCGCCTGCGTGTACATGTCCCGGCACGCCGTCCGGAGCGCCGCGTCGGACGACATGGCCTTGCCGTAGATCTCGTCCATGAGGACGAACTCGACCGGGCGCACGCCGGTGCGGGACTCGAGCTCCACGAGCTCGCGGTGCACGGTGTCATCCCAGCGGGCGTAGTCCTGGAAGACCGCGATGGCGTCGAAGCCCCAGGTCTTGAGTCGCTCGGCCTGCGAGGTCAGCGACTCGTCGGGCAGCATGACGCTCGAGCAGCACAGGATCATGATCTTCTCCTTGGTGGTATGCGTGTGGTGAGACGTGGGGTGGGCGGTCGGGTCAGGGGCCGTACAGTCGCTGCAGGGCCGTGTCGAAGGCTGCGTAGCGCTGGTCGGTGAGCGGGTCGGCACGGGGTCGGTAGGTGGCGACGGGGGGTCGGCTGAGGTGCGCGGTGTCGTCGATCGAGCCGATCGTTCCACCGGCGGCCAGGGCGAGGATGGCGGCGCCGCGGCAGGCGTCCTGGGGTTCGCGCGGCACGGTCAGCTCCACCCCGGTGACGTCGGCCTTGAGCTGGTTCCAGACGTCCGAGGCCGTGCCGCCGCCCGCCGACGTGAGCGAGGTCGCCGACTGGCCATGCGCCCCGAGGTCCACGAGGTTCCGCCGGAGCAGGTGGGCCACCCCCTCCATGACGGAGTAGACCAGGTCGCTGCGCCGGTGGCGGAGCTGGAGGTCGAGGAACGCGCCTCGGGCCCGGGGATTGAAGTCCGGCGGGTTGAGGCCGGTGAGGTAGGGGAGGAACAGCGGTGCCGCCCCCCTGTCCACGTCGCGCAGCTGCGGCTCGACGGCCCCGAGGTCGCCGTCCGCGCCCAGGATCTCCTGGAGCCAGCCGAGGCATACACCTCCGCTGTCGGCGCAGCTGAAGAGGACCGTGTCGTCCGGTCGGAGCCCGGCGTGGAAGGACACCCTGAAGGTGGGGTCGTGCGTCCAGCCGTCGGCCAGCATGGACAGCGCCAGCACGGTCCCGGCGGAGACGCTCAGCTGGCCGGGGGCGTAGGTGCCCGTGCCGAGCATCGCGCAGAAGTGGTCCAGCGCGCCGGTGTTCACCGTGTATGACGCCGGGGGCAGCCGCTCGCTGAGGCGCGGGACCACCGGGCCGACGGTCGCTCCGGCGGGGACCACCTCGGGCATCATCCCCGGGGTCACCCCGCAGAAGTCCAGCATGTCCGGCCAGTAGTCGCGCCGGGACACGTCGTAGAGGTAGGTGAAGCCGCGCGTGGTCTCCTCGCCCACCGCGCGCCCGGTGAGCCGCCAGATGACGAAGTCCTTGATCATGAAGACGTGTCGGACGCGGGGGAGGACCTCGGGGTGGTGCTGCGCCAGCCACCGCAGCTTGGTCGCGGGCCAGGTGGGCACCGGCTCCGGCTCCCCGGTGATCGCGAAGGCCTCGTCGGGGTCGAAGGCCGCCGCCATCTCCCGGGCCTGGACACCCGACCGCTCGTCCATCCAGGAGATCCCCGGACCCACGACCTGCCCCTGCGCGTCCACCAGGACGAGGGACTCGGCCTGACCGGTGAGCACGATGCTCGCGGACGACTCGGTCTCCGGCGCCTCCCGTCCGGCCGCGCGGATGAGGTCGAGCACGGTGTCGACGACGGTGTCCGGGTCGAAGGTGACCCGGTCGCCCTCGCGGTGGTAGTGCATCGGCGACGACGCCGTCGCCCGGGCACGTGCGGCATCGTCATACCGGACGACCTTGACGTTGGTCGTGCCCAGGTCGACCGCGTAGACGATCACGGAGCACCCAGGACGGTGAAGTAGACCGTCCGCTCGCGGGCGCGGACCGAGTCCAGGTCCCCGACGTAGATGCGCCCGAACTCGCCGAGGACGGGTTCGCCGTCGACCACCGGCACCGTCGCGGAGCGGCCCAGGATGGAGGAGATGATGTGGCCGTCGGTGTTCAGGCCCCAGGACGGGTGCTCCCCGCGCAGGTCCGCGGCGTTCTTGATGTGGATGGGGCCCGGGTGCAGGTACTGGCCCTCGTTCCGTGTCGGCGGCGCGATCTTGGCCAGGACGTTGAGCGTGTCCTGGAGGAGCAGCTGGGTCCCGTAGTAGGTCGTGTCCTCCGACTCCTCCTGGATGAACACGCAGCAGCTGGTGTGCTGGGTGTAGGCGACGGCGAGCCCGTCCGTGCACCCGGACTCGGTGATGAAGGCGGTGAACTGCTCGGTCACGTCGAAGAACTCCTGGCGCGCCGGGGTCTGGATGACGGTGGTGGTGGATCGGACCAGCATGGGTGTCTCCTGAGAGGCGAGGGCGGTGCGGGGCTGTGTGTGGCTCACTCCGCTGAGATGGCTCCGCCGGTCATGCCGGCAACGATGTGCTTCTGGACGATGAAGGCCACGATCATGACCGGCATGACCGTGACGGTGCCCACGGCCGCGACCTGGCCCCAGGACGTGCCGATCGGGGTGATGAGGCTGGGGATGGCCACCGGCAGCGTCTGGGTCTCCCGCCCGGTGAGGACCAGCGCGAAGAGGAACTCGTTCCAGGAGTTGATGAGGCAGAAGATGGCCGTCGCGGCCAGACCGGGCTTGACGATGGGCATGATGACCCGCAGGAAGGTGCCCCACTCCCCGCACCCGTCCAGCTGCGCCGCCTCGTCGAGGGCGACCGGGACGGCGAGGAAGAAGCCGCGCATCATCCATACCGTGAACGGCAGCGCGAAGGTCAGGTGCGCGGCGATGAGGCCGGCGTAGGTGTCGCGGAGCCCGAGGTTGGAGGCGAGCACGAAGAGCGGGACGGCCAGCACCATGGCCGGCAGCAACCGGGCGGCCAGGAGCGCCATCATGAAGCCCTCGCCCTTGCTGGCGCGGCTGAGGCTGTAGGCCGCCGGCAGGCCCACCAGGAGCGCGATCAGCGTGGAGGCGAGGCCCACCACCGCAGAGTTCACGAGGTTCTCGGTGAAGCCCTTGTCCACGAAGGCCTCGACGTAGTTGGCGAGGGTCGGGGTGAAGAACACCGTGGGGGCGGAGGAGAAGATGTCGACCCGGTTCTTGAACGAGGTCAGGACCAGCCACACGATGGGCGAGAGGTAGGCGAGCATCAGTGCGGCGGGGACCAGCACCGAGAGGACGGTGACGAACGCGCGTCGTGGCGTCCGGCGGGGCTGCTCGGTCCTCTGTGGCCGGGTCTCGACCCGGGCGTCCGTGGTCGTCATGCTGCACCCCTTCGGTTGAGGTAGCGGAAGAGCACCCAGGTCAGCGTCATGACGACGGCGAACGTCGCGATGCCGAGCGTCGCCCCGTAGCTCATGTCGAACGCGGTGAAGCTCACGCGGTACTGGAAGATGTCGTTGACCGTGGTGGCCGATCCGGGGCCGCCGCCGGTGAGGATGTAGACCTGGTCGAACATGCGGATCGCCTCGGTCGCCCGGAACAGGATGGCCACCCCGATCACCGGGCGGATCATGGGCAGCATGACGTGCCAGTAGATCTGGAAGGTCGAGCACCCGTCGAGCTGCGCTGCCTGGATCTGGGCCTCGGGTGCGGCCGACAGGCCCGCCAGCACCATGAGGGCGATGAAGGGGGTCCACTCCCAGACGTCCATGACGACGAGGGCCGCGAACGCCCCGACGGGGCTGTCCAGCACCCCCGCCTCGCCGATCAGCCCGAGCGACTGCAGCGCCGAGGTCATGTAGCCGAACTGGGGGTTGAGGCCGAAGCTGAACATCAGCCCGACCACGAGGGGAGTGGCGATCATCGGCAGCAGCAGGAGGGACGTCATCAGGCGTCGCGTCCGGACCAGACGCGACAACCAGATACCCAGGACGAGACCGAGGAGCGTCTCGAGAGCCACGGCGAGCACGACATACCCCAGGGTGACGAGGATGGCCTGGCCGAACTGGGTGTCGGTGAACATCCGTGCGTAGTTGTCCAGCCCGATCCACCGACCATCGGCAGCCGGGTCGACCGGGCTGTAGGACTGGAAGCTCAGCAGCAGGCTGTAGACGAGCGGGAACGCCAGCACCAGCATCAGGATGACGAGGCTGGGTGCCTGCATCCCGATCCGTGCCCAGCGCACCGTCCTCCTCCTCGGCGCCGGTGGGGGCGGTGCCTCGCGCCCAGGCTCCACGGCGATCGTCATCGGGCTCAGAACTCCGTCAGCGGCAGCTTGTCACCGAGGATGCCGGTGATCTCGTCCTGCGCGTCGGTCAGTGCCTCCTGCGGTGTGGCCTCGCCCACCAGGCCGTTGGAGACCTGCAGCATGAGCTGGTCCAGCATCTGCGGCCACTCGGCGTTGCGGGGCCGGGCGACCGCGTTCTCCAGGCTGCGCAGCTGCTGCGGCCAGGACGGCAGCGTCTCGAGCAGCTCGGGGTCCTCGAAGGCGGAGAAGGTGGCCGGCACGCCGCCCATCTCACCGATCTGCTTCTGGACCGGCTCCGACAGCGCCCATGCTACGAAGAGGTATGCCGCGTCCGCGTCGCTGGCCTCGGTGCTGATGCCGTAGGTCCAGGCGCCGTGCAGGGCGTGGTGCTCGTCGCCCTCGTCCAGCACCGGGATGTCGCCGTAGGCCATCTTGCCGACGACGGCCGACTGGTCGGGGTTCTCCATGGCCCCGGCGGTGTCGCCCCAGGAGATGGCCTGGACGGCGATGCCCTGCTGCAGCTGGGCCGTCACCTCGTCCCAGGTGGCCGAGGTGTATCCCGGGGGCGCGAACTCGCCCAGGGAGCTCATGTAGTCGAGGCTGTCCACGGACTCGTCGGTGTCCAGGATGAGCTCGCCCTCGGGGGAGAGCACACCACCACCGAAGGAGTTGGCGTAGTTGAGCCACTCGAAGACCGCCGCCTCGTGCCGCTTGCCGGCCAGGGTCACGCCGTAGACGGGCTCGGACAGCGTCTCCCCGGCCAGCTGCTCACCGGCGTCCCGGGTGAAGAACTTGGCGATGTCGGCGTACTGCTCCCAGGTCGTGGCCGGTGCCAGCTCGTAGCCGTAGGCGTCCATGAAGGCCGCCTGCTCCGACTCGTCCTCGAAGAGGTCCTGCCGGTACATCATCATGGTGACCGCGCTGTTGCTCGGCATGCCGTAGTAGGCGCCGTCCCACTGCGCGGCGGTGTCCCACAGCCCGGGGATGACGTTCTCCTGCCTGAAGTCGTCGCTGACCTTGTCCGCGTTGGCCTCCATCAGCGGGGCGAAGTCCTCGAGGTAGCCGCTGCCCGCGTAGGCGCCCAGGTAGTCGTAGGGGATGGAGACGACGTCGAAGTCGCCCTGCGAGGTCGAGAAGTCCAGGGTGGCTCGCTGCACCAGCTGCGCGAAGGGCGCCGTCTCGATGGTGACCTCGATGCCGGTCATGGACGTGAACTCCGGGGCCATCTGGGCCAGGATGTCGGAGTTGAGGGTGGCCTCGGCCAGGACGTTCAGCTCGGTGCCTGCATACTCCTGCGACCAACCGCCGGCGGCCGAGGGGTCCAGGTCGTCGGAGGAGCCGCCGCACGCCGTGAGGAGGAGGGCGCCGGTGAGGCTGCCGGCCAGCACCACCCTGCGTGACATGCTGACAGGCCTGGTGCGGGGGAGCGGGGTGGGGATGTACACGGGTCGTCCTTCCGAGGGGCAATCACGACCTCGCCTGTCGATGTGAGGCGATTACACCAGAATGTAACCAAGTCTCACTGAGGTGGCAGGAGGTGCGGCAAAATTGTGACAATCTAACATCTACGGGCAGTCGCTGTGCTACGTTCGAGCAGGAGCGGGCGTCGTCGACGCCACCGTCGAGTGGAGGAGTTCTCATGGCGATGGGCCGCGGAGTGCAGCAGAGGCGAGCCGAGATCGAGGCACTCATGAGGGACCGGTCGGAGGTCGACATCACCAGTCTGGCGACCCACTTCGAGGTCTCCGCGATGACCATCAGGCGCGACCTGGAGGCCATGGAGGACCGCGGTGTCGTCCGGCGCCTCATGGGGGGTCGGGCCGTCATGGTCGAGTCCAAGAGCACAGAGCCCTCGTTGTCCGACCGCGCGGTGAGCGAGCACGAGACCAAGGCGCACATCGGGCGTGCTGTCGCCGACCTGCTCGGCACGGGGGAGGTCGTCTTCTTCGACGGGGGGAGCACGGCGCTGGCGGCGGCGCACGCCCTCCGGGGACGGGGCCAGCCCCTGACCGTGCTGACCCGCAGCCTGCTCGTCGCGGCCGAGCTGGCCGACGAGGAGCAGGTCGAGGTGTTCCTGCTCGGTGGGCGGCTCAAGGCCTCGGAGATGACGACGACCAGCTCCACGATGGCCGACGACCTGCGCCACTACAACGTCGACACGTACGTGATGGGGATCAGCGGGGTGCACCCTCGCCAGGGTCTGACGGACTACGACCCGGACGAGAGCGCCGGCAAGAGGCTGGCTCTGGAGCGTTCCGACCGCGTGGTGCTGGCGTTCGACCACTCCAAGCTCGGCAGGGTGCTCATGTCGAGGGTGGCGAACTTCGAGGAGATCGACGTCATCGTGACGGATGCCGCTCCCGACGACGCCGTGCTGGCCGACCTTCCCTCCCACGTCACGGTCCGCCTGGTCGAGCCGCGCTCGGCAGCCGTGGAGATGGCCTGATGCCGACGGCTGGCCGCCCGCCTCTGGAGGCCCCCTTCTTCGAGATCGGACCGAAGAACCTCCTGCGTCTGCCGGAGATCGTCTCCGTCGGTGCGGCGGCCGCCCGGGCCGGTCGCGTCCAGGGGGTGGGCGTCATCCTCACGGTGCCGACAGCGCTCATCGCGCAGGTCCGCGCGGCGGTGCCCGACGCATACGTCTTCGCCCAGACGATGGACGCCGACGAGCTGGGCGTCAGCGTGGGTCGCACCACGGCGGAGAGCCTTGTGGACGCCGGCGCCGACGGTGTCATGCTCAACCACGTCGGCCATCCGCTGGACCCCCTGCTCCTCACCCGGACCATGGAGCGTGCCGAGCGGGCGGGCCTGCTGACGATGGTGTGCGCCGACACCGACGAGCAGGCCGTGGAGGTCGCCAGGCGCGGGCCGACCATCGTGCTCTATGAACCCCCCGCGCTCATCGGGGGCGCGGGAGCCGGGGAGCGGCCCTGGATCCGACCGGCCACCCACCAGGTCACCCAGGCGGCACCAGGTGTCCTGGTCATGCATGCGGGAGGGGTGGCAGCCCCGCGCGACGCCTACGACATCATGCGCAGCGGTGCCCACGGCACCGGCTCGACGTCCGGTGTCCTCCAGGCGCCGTCACCGCAGCAGGCGGCCCAGCTCTTCATCGAGGCGACGCGGGAGGGGTACGCGGCGGCGTTGTCAGCGGCGGAGTGACCTGCCCGACGTGGTTCCCACAGGCCCGTCTCGGTGCCACGCTAGGAGTATGCAGGTGCTGGCGCGCGCAGCGTTGACCGTCCTGGGAGCGACGGGGCTGCACCTCGTCGTCCTGCGGCCCCGCGTCCTCACCTGGGGCGCTACTGCCGACGAGGTGTCTCGCGCACTGCCTGGGGACGACCTCCTGCCTCGTCCCGACCTGGTGGCGACACGGGCGATCACCATCGACGCCCCGGTCGAGGCGGTATGGCCGTGGTTGGCGCAGATGGGGCAGGCCCGAGGGGTCTCTACTCCTACGACTGGCTTCTACCGCTACCTGAGCCGCTGGGCGCGGCCGCTGGTCGAGACCGTCTCGGTGGCCAGCTTCGTCATGACCGAGCGGATGTTGCGGGGCATCCGTGACCGGGCCTAGCGGGTGCCGTAGCCGCGCCGCTCCTTGAGGCGGTCCAGGGTGAACTCCTCGCTCTCGATGAAGGCCATCTCCGCGGCCTCGGTGCTCCGGACCGCCTCCACCTGCTCGGGCAGTCCGCCGAGGCCCTCCCACGGGACGACGACGATGCCGTTGGCGTCCCCGTGCAGCAGGTCGCCCGTCCGGATCTGCTGACCGTCGACGACCACCGGTTCCCCGACCGACACGACCTCGAAGTTGGCGTGCGAGACCACGGGGTAGCGCATGAAGTAGTGGAAACCCAGGGCGTGCACCTCGTCGAGATCCCGGAGGGCGCCGTCGGTGACCATCCCCACCGCCCCCAGACGGCGAGCCAGGCGGACCATCACCTCGCCGGCATAGGCGACGCGGTGCGGTGCGCCGCTGGCATCGGCGAAGACGAGCACCGTCGGCCCCTGCATGCCCTCCAGCTCCTCCCACATGCGCCACCACTGCTCACGCTGAGGCGGCGGGCCAGGAGCATCACTGACCCGGACGGTCAGGGCACGGCCAGCCATCACCCCCAGGTCCGGGAAGGTGCAACGCACGCGGCCGCCGATGAAGCCGTGCGTACGGTCCCGCAGCGACAGTCTCTCGATGGCGTTGGCGACCGTGGGGCTGTCCACACCCCTCAGGAAGCCCAGCTCCTCATCAGTAGGCACGCGGTTCATGCGGCCTCCTCCTCGCTGAGGCTCCCCGTCGTCCGCCCGTCCAGCGGCCGAGCCGCCAGGCGCACACCGAGCACCCGACCCGAGGTCATCGCCCAGCCGATGTGGTGCCCGTGTCCCTTGAGCAGCATCCCCCCTTGGCCCACGGCGCCGATCGCGAACAGTCCGCGCACGGGCTGCCCGTCCGGTCGTTGCACTTCGAGGGACTGGTCGACCCGTACTGCGCCCTCGGTCACGGTGAGCATGCTGTGCACCGGTCCCATCGCGACGAAGGGGCCTCGCAGGCCGGACGACCGGACCGAGGAGACGAGCTGGTCCGTCCCCATGCCGAGGCGGGAGGCCAGGTCCTCGACGGTGTCGGACGTGGTCACCAGGTCGGGTCGTCCCCGGCGGTAGTCGGTGAAGTACGCGAAGGCGATGCCGGGCGCCGTGGAGATGAAGTTCGGTTCCCTGTCGAAGGCCTTGGCCACCGACTCGTCCATGATGATGTAGCCCGTGGAGCCTGGACGAGCCGACAGCTCCCTGGCCGGGTCCTCCTCCAGGCCGAAACGCACCCCGTCGCGGTCGACCAGGACCGCACCGGATCGGAACAGCGAGTCCGTCGGGGACATGTGCGTCACGAGGAGGGACTTGACCACGGGACGCAGAGCCGAGGCGGGGACGCGACGGACGACGGCGCCCTCGATCGCGCACAGCCAGCGCCAGGTCGGCAGCCGGTCCAGCCACCCACGGCGGGGTGGCGGACCGAAGCGCAGCTGCGGCCCGAAGAGGCGGTCCATCGCGACGAGCTCGCCCCCGGCCTGCGCCGCCAGCTGGTGCCCGGTCCCCAGCGCCTCGGGGTTGATCGGGAGCGCGGCGGCCGCGGCCTCGGGCAGGTGCTGCTGACGCATGCCGCTGTTGCCGCTGAAGTCTCCGGTGGCGAGGACGACCCCACGGCGCGCCAGGACCGTGGACGTCCCCGCGGGGCCGGTGACCACTGCGCCGCGCACCTCGCCGTCCTCCAGCACCAGCTCACGCACCTCGGTGGAGAGCACCACGTGCACCCCTGCGGCACGGGCGGCCTCCTCCAGTCGGGTGATGTAGCTCCGGGAGCCCGGGATGACGTTGTGCATCCGGGCCACGCGGTGCGGCGGCTCGATGTTCGGCAGGGTGAACTGCACCCCGTGCCGGACCAGCCACTCCAGCGTCGGACCCGACTCCTCGGCGTAGAGGCGGCGCAGGTCGGGCGCGTCGCCGGACAGCCCGGCGTCCGGGTAGTCCCACATGTCCTCGATCAGCTGCTCGGTGTCATCCTCGATCCCCGCTCGCCGCTGCAAGGACGTCCCCGCAGCCGTCATCGACCCGACCGAGTACATCGTCGTCCCGCCCAGGGAGCGGCCGCGCTCGAGGAGCAGCACCGAGGCGCCGGCCTCCGCGGCCGCGACCGAGCAGGCCAGCCCCGCAGCGCCGGCACCGACCACGACGACATCCCAGACCCTGTCCATATTGCCTCCTAGTGTTCGTATCGTTTTCAGAGTATCGTCTGCCACGGAGCTGCGCCAGACCCCTCAGCGACCGGTCGACGTCAACGGCGGCTCAGTCGCACAGGCGAGATCCGGGTCCGGCGAGGTCGTCGTCGGCTGAGCCCTGGTGCGACTCCATACCCTTCAATATGCTGTTCCTACGCGGCGAACTCGGATGAGGGCGCCAGACGACGAGAGGTTCTTCATCATGGTGGTCCCCAACCTTCGCGGCGTGACGCCGGCCATCGTCACTCCGTTCGACCAGGCCGGCGAGGTCGACATGGCGAGCCTGGTCTCATACTGCGGTTGGCTGAAAACGATCCCAGGAGTCACGGGTGTCGTGCTCAACGCGCACGCGGGGGAGGGGACCTCGCTGACCGAGGCAGAGCGGGTCGAGATCATCCGCACGGTGAGGGATGAGGTGCCCGATCTGCACCTGGTCGCGGGCGTGACCGGAGACGGCACCCGCGTCGTGGCCCAGGAGGCCCAGCGCGCCGCGGATGCCGGTGCGGACTCGTTGCTCGTCTTCCCCGCCCCCTCCAGCCTCCGCTTCGGTTACCAGGCCGGGTCGGTCCAGGGTCGCTACGACGCGGTCGCGCAGGCGGGCCTGCCGATCATCGCGTTCAACTTCCCCGCCACGACCAAGGCCACCTTCTCCCTGGAGCTGTTGCTGGAGCTGTGCGCCCACGACGCGGTCTTCGCGATCAAGGACGGCGCCCGGGACATGATCCGGTGGGACACCGAGACGCCCGTCATCCGCCGTGAGTTCCCCGACATCCAGATCCTGACCTGCCAGGACGAGTTCCTCTTGCACACGATGTGGGAGTCGGACGGCGCGCTGGTCGGGTACGCGGCCCTCATCCCCGAGCTCATGGTGGAGCTGCTCCACGCTGCGCAGGCGCACGACTACGACCGCGCCAAGGCCGTCCACGACAGGATGCTGCCGATCACCCAGGCGGTCTACCACCGGGCGTCGCACATCGAATCCACCACGGCGATGAAGCTCGGCCTCGTCGACCGCGGGCTGATCGCCGACGCGACCGTCCGCCCCCCGCTGATGCCGCTCGAGGACGGCGCCCGCGAGGAGATCCGGAGCGCGCTCGCCTCTGCCGGCGTCCCGCTGGGACAGCCGGTGGGAGCCTGACCATGCACATCGTCGACATCCGGCACGTCACCGAGCCCATCAAGGCCGACATGGCCAACGCGTTCATCAACTTCTCCTCGATGGACGTGAGCGTGCTGGCGATCGTGACCGACGAGGTAATGGACGGCAAGCCGGTCGTGGGCTATGGCTTCAACAGCAACGGCCGCTACGCCCAGCCCGGGATCCTCGACCACCGCATCATTCCCCGGGTGCTCGGGGCCGACCAGGAGACGCTCGTGGACCCCGCCACGGGACACCTGGACCCGGCGCGGATCTGGGCCGCCTCGATGCGAGACGAGAAGCCCGGTGGACACGGGGACCGGGCGGTGGCCGTCGGTATCCTCGACATGGCCGCCTGGGACCTGGCCGCCAAGCTCGCGGGCCTCAGCGTCCAGCGGCTCATCGCCGAGCGCTCACCGGTCGGGCTGGGCGCGCCGGCGGAGAAGGTCTGGGTCTACGCGGCCGGTGGCTACTACTACCCGGACCGAGGGATCGAGGCGCTGCAGCAGGAGATGCTCGGCTACCTGGACCAGGGGTACCGCACCGTGAAGATGAAGATCGGTGGGGCGCCGCTCACGGAGGACCTGCACAGGATCGAGGCTGTGCTGGAGGTGCTGCCGGAGGGGTGCACCCTGGCGGTCGATGCCAACGGGCGTTTCGACGTCGCGACGGCGGTGCACTACGCCGAGGCGCTGCGTGACCTGCCGCTGCACTGGTACGAGGAGCCCGTCGATCCCCTGGACTACGCCGGTCATCAGAGCGTGGCCGAGGCATACCCGGGCGTGCTGGCCACCGGGGAGAACCTGCTGTCGCGCCAGGAGGCCGTCAACCTGGTCCGGTTCGGTGGGCTGCGTCCCGAGCAGGACGTGCTGCAGATGGACTCCGCCCTCAGCTACGGCTTCACCGAGTACCAGCACACGCTGGCCGCCCTCGGCGAGCTGGGCTGGACGCCGCAGGCGTTCGTCCCTCACGGTGGGCATCAGTTCAACCTCGCGATCGCGGCGGGCTGCGGTCTGCGGGGAACGGAGTCCTATCCGGGCATCTTCGAACCCTTCGGCGGCTTCGCCGATGGTGACCGGGTGGTCGACGGCTACATCACGCTGCCGGACGCACCGGGCATCGGGCTCGAGCTGAAGGCCTCGCTGGCGCCGGTACTGGCCCGGCTCGAAGACTGACCAGGTCGGCCCCGGCCGAGGTGGTGGTCGGCCTCGGCCTGGCCCTGGTGATCCTGACCGTCCCCCTGGGGAATCTCTACCCGGGAGCCGGGGTGGTGGCCGGGGTCGCAGCACTCGTGGTCCTGGTGGCCGCACTGTTCATCGTGCGCCCCGTGACCCGCTGGGTCGCTCTCGTCCTCGTCGCCGTCGGGGCAGTGGCCCTGGGCTGGGCGATGCTGCTCGGCGCCCGTCCTGCGCCGGGTCAGCTGACCTCGCTCAACCAGGGCGTGGTGGGGATGCTCGCCGCGGTGTCGTTCACCCGGCTGGTCACCGTGCGTCAGCCGGGGGGCCAGGGACAGGAGGGGCGCCCCGGACGGGTCGCGCTGTGGCGTACCTCAGGTCTGGTGCACGGCCTGGGTTCGGTCATCAACCTCGCCGCCGTGGACATCGTCGGTGGGCACCTCGGGCGGGGACGCACGAGACTGCCGCTGCTCGACGGGCTGCTGCTCTCCCGCTCCTTCTCCGTGGCCGCCTTCTGGTCGCCCTTCTGGGCCTCCTCCGCGACCGCGATCGCGTACGCCCCGGCGGCCGACACCCGGGCGCTCGTGCTCTGCGGCGGTGTCCTGGCGGTCGCCGCGCTGGCGCTCAGTCTCCTGCTCCTCCAGCGTCGCTTCCCCGACGGGTCCCAGGACTACCGGGGGTACGAGGTGACCCCGGGCATGTTGCTGCTGCCGGTCTCGCTCCTCCTGTGCGTCGTCGTCGGACACGCTCTCGTCCCTGGTCTGCCGGTCTCCACCGTCGTCCTGCTCTCCGCGTTGTTTGTGAGTGTGGTGCTGGGGGCATGGACGCTGCGGGCCGGTCTCCTCGGCGCCCTGGGGCGCCACGTGGTCCACGGGCTGCCGCGACTGCGGGGCGAGGCGGCGCTGTTCGTCGCGGCCGGTGTCCTCTCGGTGGGGCTCTTCATGCTGGTGGGCGAGCTCGGGGTGCGGGCACCCGTGGGGGAGTTCACGGTGGTGGTGGCCTGGGGGTGCATCCTGGGTATGACGGCACTCTCCGTCATCGGCATCCATCCCATCATCAGCATCGCGATGGCCGCGGTCCTGGTGGCTCCGACGCAGCCGGACCCCACCCTCTTCGCCCTGACGGCGACGATCGCCTGGGGCGCCTCTGCTTCGGTGGGTCCGGTCTCAGGGCTCAACGTGTACCTGTCCGGGAGGTTCGGCCTGAACGGCTTCGAGGTGGCGCGCGCGAACGCAGGGCACGCGGTCCTCGTCCTGGTTCTGGCCCTGCCCACGTTGATGCTCTGCCGCGCGTTGATGAGCCTGTAGTCTTCGCCCACCGACGGCAGAAGAGGAGCAGATGTCGAACATCCGGGACGTCGCGCTCCGCGCCGGGGTGTCGCCGTCGTCCGTGACCAGGGTGCTCGGAGGCTACCCCAACGTCAGCCCCGAGCTGCGTGAGCGGGTGCTACGGGCGGTGGAGGAGGTCAACTACCAGCCGGACCTTCTCGCCGCCGGCCTGCGCCGTGGCAAGACCAAGACCGTCGGCATGCTGGTCAACGACGTGCTGAACCCCTTCAACGCCCAGATGATGGACATCTTCGAGAGCGAGTTGCGCCGGGCGGGGTACAACGTGATCCTCACCAACTCCAACGGCCTGAGCGAGGTCGACCTGGAGAACCTCATGGTGCTCAAGCAACGGCGCGTGGACGGTCTGGTCGCCTCCTTCGCCGACGACCGGAACCCTCTGCTCGCGACCGAGCTGCGCTCGTGGACGGTCCCCGTCGTGCTCTTCGACCGGCAGGTCGACGACATCGACGTCAGCGCCGTGCTGAGCGACCACCGGTACGGCGCGCAGCAGCTGAGCGAGCACCTGGTGGACCAGGGGCATCGGCGTCTGGCCATGATCAGCGGGTCGGAGGCGCTGTACTCCACCCGGGAACGGATCCTCGGCATGCAGGACGTGGCCCGGGAGCACGGGCTGGAGATCCGCCCCGACTTCCTCATCAGCGGGCGGGGGTCGCACGAGCACGGCAGCGAGGGAGTGGCTCGCCTCCTCGACGATCCCGAGCCACCCACCGCGATCGTGCTGGCGAACGGCAACACCGCGGCGGTCGTCGGTGCCCTCGCCGAGCTGCGTCGTCGGGGGGTGCGGATCGGCGAGGACCTCGCGGTCGCGACCTACTACGACGACCCTGTGGTCGCCCTGTGGTCGCCGTCGCTGACCTCGGTGTGGCGTCATGTCCCGGACATGGCGAGACGGGCGGCCGACATGATGCTGGACCGCCTCCAGGACGGCCGACGGATGGCCCACACCGTCGTGCTGCCGACCCGCCTCATGGTGCGGGAGTCCACCTCCCGGCAGTTTGACGCTGACTGAGACCCGCTCAGCCCGATCCTGCCCGAACCCTTGTGCGCACGTCCGATGATCACCTACAGTTGCGTCACTTCCTGAAAACGGTTCCGAAAGAAGCAACGATGCTGAAGGTCCCTCACCCGGCTGTGACCCGGGGGTCCTCTGAGCCCGTGCGGACGCCATGGCAGGGGGAGCACTCCCTGTCTCCGCGGCGTCTCGTGTGGGTCGGCGCTGAAATCGTTTCCGCCGACCGAGGGGCCGGTGGTCACCCGTGAGCCTCGTCGAGGATGCGGAGACCTGGCAGGCTCTGGACGAGCACGACGGCGTTCGGGCCGGCGAGCTGACCCGCCCGCGACGGCTGCCGGTGGATGTCCGGCGGGTCGAGCTCCTGCAGGCCGCCGTCGACCTGGTACTCGGGCCCGCGCAGGGGCGCAGTGTGACCCTCCAGGACGTCTGCCCCGACCCCCTGGTGCACGCGCTGCAGGCGGGGCTTCCCCGCCCCAAGGCCCTCGACCGACAGATCGACGGCGGGAGCAGCTGGACGCAGCTGCTCGGTGTCGAGGACGGCGAGCAGCTCGTGTCCGTGAGCTCGGTCGCGAGCATCGAAGAACGCCGGACCAGCCGTGGGTCGCGGCTCGTCCGGACGACGTTCCTGACCGAGCTGATGCGTCCCGGTACGGGAGAGCGGGTCGGCTGGTGCACCGGAACCAGCCTTGACCTGGAGGTGGCCCGGTGACTGCGCCGCGGGTGGTAGGAGACCGCGTACCGCCGGTCGGCCCCGTCGTCCTGCCGCCGTCGTCCCTGCTGCGCTGGGGGGCAGGGGCCGAGGACTTCTCCGAGATCCACCACGACGACGACGCAGCGCGGGAGCGAGGGCTCGAGGGAGCGGTCGTGCACGGTCCGTTGCAGGTGGCGGTGCTGCTCGAGCAGCTTCGACGCTGGCTGGGCGCGGACGCGCGGGTCACCCACGTGGACGCCATCTACCTCGCACCCGCGCCGGTCGGTGATGCGCTGGTCTTCGAGGGAGAGGTGACCGAGGTCAGTCGTGGCGAGGCCGGCGACGAGGTGCTGGGATGTGAGCTCCGGTCCCGGCGCTCCGACGGCCGGACCACGGTGCGGGTCCTGGCTCGCGTCCGGACGGGTGGCGCGGATCCGGCGTCCGCCCTGCCGCTGGAGCAGCTGCGGCGGGCGCTGCGCGTCGGTGAGGTCGCCGGTACCTTCGAGTACCAGGTGCAGTCGAACGACCTGGACCACTTCGCCCGGGCGCTCGAGGGCGAGGTGGACCCGTCGGGGCGGGTCCCGGCCACCTACTTCGGCGCCCTCGACCCCGTGGAGCGGCGCGACCTCCATCTGGACGGGTTCCTGCTCGAGCTGCCGTTCCCGCGCACCGGGGGAGGGAACGCCTTCAACGAGGTGGAGTACGAGCGGCCCCTCAGGGCTGGCGACGAGATCACGGTGTCGACGCGCTACACGGAGGTCTACGAGAAGCAGGGGTCCCGGGGCACGTTGCTGTTCCGGGTTCGGGAGAACGAGATGAGGGACGCCTCGGGAGCTCTCGTCGCCACTTCCAGGTGCGGGCACGTCCTCAGTTTCGCCCTGCCGCCTTCCACGGGGTCGGAGGCGACTCATCCATGAGCGCCAACTCCCTCCCGACACCTGGCAGCGCGCTGCCCTCCCGGGTCAGGTTCACGACTCGAACGCAGCTGGTGCGTTATGCCGGCGCTGCCCAGGACCCCTCGCCCATCCACTTCGACGACTCCTACGCGCGGGACCGTGGCTTCCCCTCCGTGATCGTCCACGGCTTCCTCAAGGCAGCGCTCTTGGAGGAGCTCACCCTGGGCTGGGCGCCGCCGGGCAGCTGGATCCAGCAGTTCGCCGTCCGGTACCGCGGCATCGACCTGGTCGGCTCGCCCCTGCTCTGCCAAGGCGTCGTGACCGACGTGACAGCGGACGGGGTCGTCGGCCTGGAGCTGTGGATCGAGGACGAAGCAGGCCAGCGGACGACCGACGTGCGGGCGCGCCTGCACTGGGAAGGCAGATCGTGACGAACCAGGACACCACCCGGACCTACCGGATCGCCGCTCTTCCCGGCGACGGCATCGGCCACGAGGTACTCCCCGCCGCCACTCGGGTGCTGGACGCGCTCGGCACCAAGCACGGCCTCGACTTCCGGTGGGAGCACCAGGAGTGGGGCTGCGAGTACTACAGACGCACCGGCTCGATGATGCCGGAGGACGCCCTGAGCATCCTCGCGCCGACCGACGCCATCCTGCTCGGAGCGGTCGGAGCCCCCGGGGTCCCGGACCACGTGTCCCTGTGGGGGATGCTCATCCCCATCCGCAGGGAGTTCGACCAGTACGTCAACCTCCGGCCCGCCCGGTTGCTGCCCCGTGTCCCCAGCCCCCTGGTACCCGAACGGGTCGCCGGCCTCGACCTCGTCGTGGTCCGGGAGAACGTGGAGGGCGAGTACTCACGGATCGGGGGGCGGCTGTACGGCGGGACCGAGCACGAGATCGCGGTGCAGGAGTCCGTGTTCACCCGGAGGGGTGTCAGCCGGGTCATGGACTACGCCTTCGACCTGGCAGCCCGGCGGCGGGGGTCGCTGGCCTCGGCAACCAAGTCGAACGGGATCGTCTACACGATGCCCTTCTGGGACGAGGTCTTCGCGGATCGCGCTGCCGCCCACCCCGACGTCACCACCTCGCAGTACCACATCGACGCCCTCGCAGCGCTCTTCGCCCTCGACCCGACCCGCTTCGACGTGGTGGTCGCCTCCAACCTGTTCGGCGACATCCTCACCGACCTCGCCGCCGCCGTCGCCGGATCGATCGGCGTCGCGCCGTCGGCAAACATCAACCCCGAACGCCGGTTCCCCTCGATGTTCGAGCCGGTGCACGGCTCCGCCCCCGACATCGCGGGTGAGGGGATCGCCAACCCGGTCGGACAGCTCTGGTCCTCGGTGCTCATGCTCACGCACCTCGAGGAGACGGAGGCGTCCGCGGACCTCATGTCGGCGATCGAGCAGGTACTGGACGACGGCGTCATGACACCCGACATCGGTGGGACGGCCTCCACGGAGGACGTCACCACCGCCGTGATCGAAAGGCTGGGAGCACGATGACGTTTTCCTCCGAACCCGTCCTCATCACCGGAGGCAGCGGCGGTATGGGCGCAGCGATGGCGCGGCGTCTCGCGTCCTCCGGCGCCCGCGTGGTGGTCTGCGACCTCGACCAGGATGCGGTGCAGGGAGTCGCTCGAGAGCTCACCGACGCCGGTCATGAGGCGATCGGGGTCAGCGCCGACACCTGCGACGAGGAGCAGATGCGGGCCGCCGTCGACCAGGCGGAGGAGGCGTTCGGCCCCCTCTACGGCCTGGTGACGGCCGCAGGGATCAGGCAGCCCGCGGCCCCCTTCCACGAGCTCGGCCTGGACACGTGGGACCGGGTGCACCGGGTCAACGTGATGGGCACCTTGATCGCCATCCGGGCCTGCCGCCCCCAGCTGCTCCGCACGCGTGGGGCGATCGTCACCGTGGCCTCGGTCACCGCCAACGCCGCTCGGATGAACCAGTCCGCCTACTGCGTCAGCAAGGCCGCGGTCCTGCACCTGACCAGGCAGGTCGCCCTGGAGCTCGCGGCGCACGGCGTACGGGCGAACGCCTTGTGCCCCGGCGTGACGAAGACGCCCATGATCGAGGAGGCGGTCCGCACCGATGGTCCCCAGGTGCTGGAGGCCAAGCTGCGGGGGTCCCTCGAGGCGTTCCGACCAGGTATCCCGCTCGGCAGGCTGTCGGAACCGGAGGAGCAGGCGGCCACGGCCGAGTTCCTCCTGTCCCAGGATGCGTCCTTCATCACCGGTGCCGCGATCTACGTCGACGGCGGCGTCTCGATGCTCGGGTGACGTCATGACCACATCACACTCCTCCGGGCGGCGCCTGGCGCGGTTCGTGTGGCATCACAAGCTGGTGTCGCTCAGTGCGCTGGTCCTGGTCGTGGCGGTGGGCAGTGCCCTGCTGGTCACGTGGATCGCACCCTTCGACCCGTATGCCCAGGACGTCGCGATGCGCAACCGGCCGCCCTTGACGCCCAACCCGGACGGAGGGATCCACCTGCTGGGCACGGACCCCTTGGGCCGTGACGAGCTGTCCCGGGTCATGCTCGGGGGGCAGATCTCGCTCACCGTGGCCGCGGCCAGCGTGGTGGTGTCCGGGCTGTTCGGGACCACCGTGGGCATGATCGCCGGGTACTACCGCAACTGGTTCGACGACGTCGTGGGGCGTCTGGTCGACCTCCAGATGAGTGTGCCCTCGCTGCTCATCGCCCTGCTCGTGCTGTACGTCCTCGGGCCTAGCTTCGTCAATGTCGTGCTGGTCCTGGCGGTGACCCGCTGGATGGTCTACGCCAGGGTCAGTCGGGGGTTGGTGCTCGCCCTGCGGGAGGAGCTCTTCGTCGAGGCCGCACGTTCCCTCGGTGCGCCCGGCCGACGCATCATCGTGCGCCACCTGCTGCCCAACATCCTCGGGCCCATCCTCGTGCTCGCCACCCTCGAGCTGGCGGTGATGATGCTCACCGAGGCCAGCCTGAGCTTCCTCGGCCTGGGGATCCAGCCCCCGGAGTCGTCCTGGGGACTGATGCTGGCGGAGGGGCGGGAGTACCTCACCAGCGCGTGGTGGCTCGTCGCCGTCCCCGGCCTCGCCATCCTGCTCACCACCCTCAGCGTCAACATCATCGCCACCTGGCTCCGCTCCCGGTCGAGCCAGGCCCAGTTCAGCAAGGTCACCATCGGTGAAGGGATCTGACATGTCGACCCAGACCACATCTTTCGAGACGGCGTTCGGCGAGGCCGGCTCGGCCCGGGACCGCCGTGCCGCCACCCGGGCCGGACTTCCCGGCAACCTGCAGCAGTTCCCCGACGCCGATCAGGTGGACGTCGTGGACCCCTACACCCAGGAGGTCGTCGCGTCGGTCGCCCGGTGCGGACCGGCAGAGGTGGATGCCGCGTGCCGTAGGGCGCACGGCGCCCAGGAGCGGGGGATGCCGCAGTGGGAGAGGGCGCTGGTGCTCGACCGACTGGCGCTCCTCCTGGCCGAGCACACCGAGCGGCTGGCCGCCATCATCACGCTGGAGAACGGCAAGGCGATCCGAGACGCGCGCACGGAGGTGTCTCGGGCCACCGAGACGGTGCGCTTCGCGGCCGCCCAGGCGCGCACCCTGACCGGAGACCTCGTGGCCGCGGAGGCGACGCCGACCGGCGAGGGGAAGATGGCGATGGCGCTGCGTCTGCCGATCGGTGTGGTGGCCGCCATCACCCCGTTCAACTTCCCGCTGAACACGGTCCTGCACAAGGTGGCGCCGGCGATCGCCGCCGGCTGCGCCGTCGTGCTCAAGCCGGCGCACCAGACCCCGTTGACCGCGTTGGCTCTGCACGAGCTCCTGCTCGAGGCGGGGTTGCCCGAGGACTGGGTCACCGTGGTCACCGACGACGGGGTCTCCGCCGGCCCCGCGCTCGTGGAGCACCCCATCCCGCGGCTGGTCACCTTCACCGGGAGCACCACGGTGGGGTGGGGCATCGCGCAGACCGCCCATCGCAAGCGCGTCGCTCTCGAGCTCGGGTCGAACGCGCCGGTCATCGTGGCTGCAGACGCCGACGTCGCCGAGGCGGCCATCCGGATCGTGCGTGCCGCCTACGGCACGAGCGGGCAGAGCTGCATCTCGGTGCAGCGGGTGCTGGTCCACCGCAGCAGGCACCAGGACCTGGTCGACGAGCTCGGGCGCCGGGCCGATGCGCTGGTGGTCGGGGACCCGTTCGACGACGGCACCGACATCGGTCCGCTGATCCTCCCGGCCGCCACCCAGCGGGTGCAGGAGTGGATCGACGAGGCAGCCGGGATGGGTGCTTCTCTCGTCGCGGGCGGTGTCCGTGACGGCGCCTGCCTCCGGCCGACGGTGGTCGACCAGGCACCGACAGGGTCCCAGCTGCGGGACGCCGAGGCGTTCGGGCCGGTGCTGACCGTGGTGCCGTTCGACGAGCCGGAGGAGGCCTTCGCGATCGCCAACGAGACGCCGTACGGGCTCCAGGCCGGAATCTTCACCAGCGACCTCGGCCTGGCCCTGCGGGCGGTACGCGAGCTGGACTTCGGCGGCGTGCTCGTCAACGACATCCCCACGACCCGGCTGGACCAACAGCCCTACGGCGGCGTCGGGGACTCGGGCAACACGCGCGAGGGGCCGGCCAGCGCCGTCGTCGAGATGACCGAGGTCCGCTTCGTGTCGTTCCAGGCACCTCCCACGGCGGTGGTCCCGTGACCGGCCCGCTGGACGGGGTGACCGTGCTGGACTTCACCGAGCGCGTGCAAGGGCCGTACGCGACCCAGATGCTCGGTGACTTCGGGGCGGAGGTGATCAAGGTCGAGCGGCCGAGCGCGCTCACGCCGGACGGCCGCGCTGACGAGCGCTACCAGGCGCCCGGCGAGCCGGCCCCCACCTCGCTCTACCGCGCGACCTTCCTGGCCAACAACCGGAACAAGCGCTCCGTGGTGCTGGACCTCAAGTCGGCCGAGGGGGTGCGGGCCGCCCGACAGCTGGCCAGGTCAGCAGACGTGCTCTATGAGAACTTCCGTCCCGGTGTGCTGGACCGGCTGGGGCTGGGGTACGACGAGCTGGCAGCTGACAACCCCGGGCTCGTCTACGTGTCCGCCTCGGGCTACGGACCCGACGGTCCCTACAGCAGCCGTCCTGGGCAGGATGTCCTGGCCCAGGCCCTCAGCGGTCTCGGCCAGGCCAACAGCGCGCCGGACGGGCGACCTCTGCCGGTCGGACTCTCGATCACGGACGTGCTCGGTGGGCTCAACGGGGCCGCGGCCGCGCTCGCCGCCCTGGTGCACCGGCAACGGACCGGTGAGGGGCAGCGGGTGCACGTCGACCTGCTGGGCAGCGCGCTGGCCGCGCTGTCCGAGCACGTCGTGCACCTGCTCAACAGCGACGCGGCCGAGCCTGAGCGGCGCACCGCCATGCACGGGCACGGCTACATCCCCCCTCCGTACGGCTTCTACGCGACGGCCGACGGCTACATCGCTCTGTCCAGCGGGCGGCAGATCCCGCAGATCTGCGAGATCCTCGGCCTGCCGGACCTCACCCAGGACGCCCGCTTCGCCGACTTCGCCGTGCGTGACCAGCACAGGGAGGAGATGGAGCACCTGCTGGAGAGCCGCCTGCGGACCCGGTGCACCGCGGACTGGATGCAGCTCATGGTCGCCCGGGACATCTACGCGGCGCCCGTGCTGACCCTCGAGCAGGCGGCGAGGGACCCCCAGGTGACCGCCACCGGCCGCATCGTCACGGTCGAGGGCCGGCACGGCCCCGTGCACCTGGTGGCACCACCGGCGCGGTTCTCCCGCACCCCGCTGCCACCCCCCACCAGCCCGCCGGCGCACGGGGAGCACACGCAGGAGGTGCTGTCCGGGCTGGCGGTCCGCAGCACGGAGGGGAGCACTCGATGAGCACGCAGGCCAGATCAGACACCAGCGCGCCGGTCGAGGTGGGCCAGGCCATGCTGTCGGTGCGTGACCTCACCGTCACCTTCCCCTCGGCGGACGGGCCCATCCGCGCCGTGAACGGCATGTCCTTCGACGTCCGGCCGCGTGAGCGGTTGGGCATCGTCGGCGAGTCGGGCTCGGGGAAGTCGGTCACCGCGCAGGCGCTCCTCGGGCTGACACCCCGCGACCACACCACCGGCAGCATCGTCTTCGAGGGTGAGGACCTGCTCACGGCGCCTCAGGACCGGCTGCGCGCACTGCGTGGATGGGACATCAGCTACGTCTTCCAGGATCCGCTCTCCGCCCTGGACCCCACGCGGACCGTCGGTCACCAGGTGGCCCAGCCGCTGCTGCTGCGACGGGTCCCGAAGAAGGAGGCTCATCGCCGCGCGGTCGAGATGCTGGGCGAGGTGGGCATACCTGATCCGGCCAGACGTGCCCGGAACTATCCCCACCAGTTCTCCGGAGGGATGCGGCAACGGGTGATGATCGCGATGGCGCTCATCGGCCAGCCCCGACTGGTGATCGCGGACGAGCCCACGACGGCCCTGGACGTCCGTGTCCAGGCCAAGATCATCGACCTGCTCTACCGACTCACCGACGAGCAGGGCGTCGCCGTGGTCTTCATCACCCACGACCTGGGCATCCTCGCGGGTCTCGCCGAACGGGTCATCGTCATGTACGCGGGCCGGGTCATGGAGGAGTGCAGCACCGACGAGCTCTACTACCGCTCGATCCACCCCTACACCCTGGGACTGCTCGAGTCCCTGTCCCGGATCAGCGGCCCCGTCCCCGAACGTCTCCTCACCATCGGAGGGGGCCCGCCGGCCCCCTCCCGGCTCCCTACCGGGTGCCCGTTCCACCCTCGGTGCCAGTACGTGCAACCGGAGTGCCGCACCACACCGCCTCCCCTCGAGGTGCCTCCCGGCGGAGAGCACGCGAGCGCCTGCCTGCGGGCGGCCTGGTTGGCCGAGCGACCCGGAGAGCTGCGATGACGACTCCGCTGCTGCAGGTGCGAGGTCTGGTCCGGGAGTTCGGCCACGGCCCGGGACTCGTCCGCGCCGTGGACGACGTGTCCTTCGACGTCATGCAGGGTGAGGCCCTCGGGCTGGTGGGGGAGTCCGGTTCTGGGAAGTCGACGACGGCCCGCTGCGTGCTGCGGCTGATCGAGCCGACCGCCGGCGAGGTGCGCCTGGACGGCGAGGACGTGCTCGCCCTGGGCGGACCCGCACTCCGGCGCCTCCGCTCCACAGCGCAGCTCGTCTTCCAGGATCCGTACTCCTCGCTCAACCCGCGGATGACCGTGGCCGACATCATCGCCGAGGGGATCCGTATCCACCGGCCACGCGAGTCGTCCACCACCGTGAAGGACGAGGTGGTCGATCTGCTCGAGCTGGTGGGGCTGCGCCCGGACCACCTGACCCGCAAGCCTGCGGCCTTCTCGGGCGGGGAGCGGCAGCGGATCGGCATCGCCCGGGCGCTGGCCCTCAAGCCCAAGCTGCTGGTCTGCGACGAACCCGTCGCCTCGCTCGACGTCTCCATCCAGGCCCAGATCCTCAACCTGTTCGCCGACCTCAGGGAACGGCTCGACCTGACCCTCGTCTACATCGCGCACGACCTCTCCACGGTGCGCCATCTCTGCGGTCGGATCGCCGTCATGCAGGACGGCAAGATCCGTGAGATCGGCACGCGAGAACAGATCTACGAGGACCCGCAGCACGAGTACACCCGAGCACTGATGGCCGCCGTCCCCGAGCCGGACCCGCGCTCGGAGCGGGCCAAGCTGGCCGCCCGCCGCTCCGCGCAGACGACGGAGGCAGGACGACTATGACGACCGGACAGACCCGGGAGAGCGTGGTGGTCAGCAGGGACGAGGACCGCATCGGCACCATCACGCTCAACAGGCCGGAGGTGCTGAACGCGCTCGACTCGGCCGCGCACCGTGCCTTCGCGGCCGCGGTGCGAGAGCTGGAGGCGGACGAGGACATCGGGGCGATCGTCGTGCGCGGCGCTGGGCGGGCGTTCTGCTCCGGCTCCGACCTGCGAGAGATCGGGGAGCTCAGCGGACGGGCCGAGCAGGAGTACGTGGCACTGGACTTCGCGACCAAGAACCTGGTGGCGGGGTGTGCGGTCCCCGTGGTCGCGGCGCTGCACGGCTGGTGCGTCGGTGGTGGGCTGGAGCTGGCCCTGGCGTGCACGATCCGGATCGCTGCGCAGGACGCGACCTTCGCCCTCCCGGAGGTGAGCCTGGGCAGCCTGCCCGGATCCGGGGGGCTGCAGCGACTCGCCCCGGTGGTGGGGCTGGGGGTGGCGACGGACTGGATCCTCACCGGTCGCACCGTGGACGCATCAGAAGCACTCGCCCGCGGCCTCGTCACCCGGGTCGTGGCGGACGAGGAGCTGGACCGCGCCGCACATTCGCTCGCCGCCGAGCTGGCCACGCGGAACTCGTTGGCCCTCCGCCTCGCCATGGTCGCCCTCCGGCCTGAGCCGCCCTCGGAGCGCGGACTGGTCGCAGCATTCCAGGCGCTGGCCGGCGACGCCACACACCGAGATCCTCGCTACGCCGCTGCGACGCGACCGTTCCGAGGGGACCAAGAACCCGTGGACGGCAGCAGAGCCGCACCACCGGACGGACGTCAACGATGACGCCCGCGACCGAGAGGAGAAGCACAGTGACACCACTGACGACGAGGCGGCGGGCGCACCGGCCGTCCGGACGATCCGCCGTGGTGGCGGGCGTGGCCGCATCTGCCCTGGTGCTCGGCGCCTGCAGCGGAGGCGAGACCGAGGAGACGGCGGCGGACGACACGGGTGGCGCCGAGGTGACCATCGCCCTGCCGGAGGAGCCACGCACGCTGGCCAGCTGGAACGCCTACTCCAACGACGGGCACCCGGTGCTCCGCAACGTGACCGAGGCGCTCCTGAACCGCGACCCGGACTCCAACGAGCTCGTCCCCGAGCTGGCGACGAGCTGGGAGCAGATCGACGACACCAACTGGCAGTTCACGCTCCGTGAAGGGGTGACCTTCCACGACGGGACGCCTTTCGACGCCGAGGCCGCCGCCACCTCCCTGAACTTCGTCCTGGACCCGGAGAACGCCTTCCCCATGAGGACGTTCCTGGGACCTGACGTCACGGCGAGCGCCGTGGACGAGTTCACCCTGAACGTGGAGACCGAGAGCCCGGACCCGATCCTGCCCACCCGGCTCTACTTCGTGACCATCCCCTCGCCCGAGCAGGTGGACGATCCGGACCGCTACGAGACCAACCCGATCGGCACGGGTCCCTACGCCTTCGAGTCCTGGAACCGCGGCCAGAACATCGTGCTGACCGCCAACGAGGACTGGTGGGGCGCGGAGTCCGACGAGGCGATGGGTGAGCAGGACATCGCCCAGGCCACCTACGTCTTCCGTCCGGAGACCGAGGTGCGGGCGGGGATGCTGTCCAGCAACGAGGCAGACCTCGCGCCACGGATCACGTCGGAGCAGTGCGAGGCCGCGCCGGTCTGCGAGTCCACACCGACCGTGGAGACGGTGGTCCTGCGGCTGGACACGCCCAACCCGCTGCTCGCGGACCAGCGGGTGCGTGAGGCGATCGCCCTGGCGATCGACAAGGACCAGATCATGAACGACATCCTCGGTGGGGGGGAGACGGTCGGACAGATCGTCGGCCCCGGTGCCGTCGGGTACGCCGATCTCGAGCCCTACCCCTACGACCCCGACCGGGCGGCCGAGCTCGTCGCGGAGGCGCAGGCCGACGGGGTGGACGTGACCGCGCCGATCACGGTCATCGCCCGAGAGGGCTTCATCCTCCGGGCGAGCGAGGCCGTCCAGGTCATCGCCGCCGAGCTGCAGGAGATCGGCCTGACCGGAGCCACCAGCGAGACGCAGGAGACCGCAGCCTTCGAGGAGCAGTGGACGATCGGCTACGACAACATCCCGGAGGACCGGGCCTGGGCCGGGCTGCAGCAGCACGGCCAGGAGCTCATGGACTACGCCGGCTCCATCGGTGGCTACTACAGCTGCGACGGGCAGACCTCGGCCTACTGCGACCCCACGCTCGAGGACATGTACGCCGAGGCGGTCACGACCAGCGACGACGAGCGTCAGGAGGCGCTCGCCGCCATCGCCGAGTACGTCTACGAGGAGGTCCCCGTGGTGCCGATCGGTCAGCCGAACTTCAACTTCGGCATGACCGAGCGACTGGAGTGGACCCCGAGGATGGACGGCTTCATCTTGCTCAAGGAGATGACCGTCAGCGAGTGAGACCCGCGGCCGGGCCGCCCTCGACGGCGGCCCGGCCGTGCCACCCCTTCCACCATCAGCCAGGAGGCACGACGTGTACAGCAACCCTTTCTTCGCCCAGTGGGCCCAGGACTCGCAGATGACCGGTGCGTGGTGCACCCTTCCCGACACCGTGGCGGCGGAGGTGCTGGGCCGGCAGGGATTCGACTACGTCTGCGTCGACCAGCAGCACGGGCTGATCGACGACTCCACGATGGTGCCCATGCTGCAGGCGATCGACGCCTCCGGCGCCGCACCGCTCGTCCGGGTCCGGTGGAACGAGCCTCCCGCCATCATGTCGGCGCTCGACGCCGGGGCGGCGGGCGTGGTCGTGCCCATGATCGAGACCGCCGAGGACGCCGCTCGGGCGGTGTCGGCGTGCCGCTTCCCTCCCCAGGGGCAGCGCTCCTACGGTCCCATCCGGGCCCGGGAGGTGATGGGGAGCGGGGAGACCGAGGTGGTTCAGCAGGTGGCCTGCATCGTCATGATCGAGACGGCGGCAGCGATGGAGAACCTCGACGACATCCTGGACACCCCCGGCCTGGACGGTGTGTACATCGGTCCCAACGACCTCACCCTGGCGCTGGGGGGTCGGCCGAACACCACGACCCCCGAGTTCGTCGCGGCGGTCGACACGATCCAGCAGGCCTGCCGCAGCCGCGGCCTGGCGATCGGGATGCATACCGGGTCGGGCGGGGACGCCCAGCACTACCTCTCGCTCGGCTTCGACTTCGTCACCGTCGTCTCGGACGCCGGGCTGCTGGCCCGCGCCGCCGCGGCTGAGCTGAAGCTGGCGCTGCGGCCTGCCACGGATGCGCCCAGCTCCGCAGCGGCGCCCAGCCAGACCTACTGAACACCCGCCCCCTGCTCAGGAGAACGACGTGGTTCTGCGATATCTCGGCAAGCGACTGCTCCATGCGGTGCTGGTCCTCGCCTCGGTCCTGGTGGCGGTCTGGTTCGTGGTCAACGCGATCGGCGACCCGGCGCGCCTCATCCTGCCCCCGTCGGCCTCGGAGCAGCTGTACCTGGACACCCGGGAGAGCATGGGGCTGAACGACCCGATCCTTGTGCAGTTCTGGCGCTCGGTCTCCGGCTGGCTGACCGGCGACTTCGGGATCTCGGTCTGGCAGAACGTCCCGGCCCTCCCGCTCGTGCTCGAGCGGCTGCCGGCCACTCTGCTCCTGACCACGGTGACCCTGGGTGTCGCCGTGCCGTTGGCCCTGGCCCTGGGCATCATCTCCGCGCTCCGTCCCGAGGGTCCCCTGGACCGGACGCTGACCACGATCTCGCTGGCCGGGGTGTCGATCGCTGACTTCTGGCTCGGGTTGATGCTCATCCTGGTGGTGGGCGTGCACCTCCAGCTCCTGCCCACCTCCGGCTACGGCGGGCTGGAGTATGCGGTGCTCCCCGCCACGGCGCTGGCGCTGCGACCCCTGGGCAGACTGGCGCAGGTGAGCCGCTCGGCGATGGTCGAGGAGATGCAGAAGCCCTACATCACCACCCTGCGTGCCCAGGGGATGCCGGAGCACACCATCGTCCGCAAGCACGCGCTGAAGAACAGCCTCATCCCGATCATCACGGTCGGAGGCGACGAGATCGCCACCTTCCTTAACGGAGCCGTGGTGATCGAGACCATCTTCGCCTGGCCTGGGGTAGGCGGGCTGTTCATCCAGGCGATCGAGCGTCGGGACCTCCCGCTGGTCACTGCCTGCGTCTTCGTCATCGCCTCGATGATCATCGTCGTCAACCTGCTCATCGACCTGGCCTACCTCTGGATCGACCCGCGCACCGCACTGACGGAGACACGACGCCGACGGGCGCCCTGGTCTCGGGCGGCAGGCAAGAACCGGTCGACCTCGAAGAGCAGCCAGTCGCCCTCGACCTCACCCACGACGAGCCCGTTGGCCGCAGCCGGCGGCGCCGACACAGGAGGAAGTACCCGATGACCGGACCGCTGCACGGAACCACGATCCTCGACTTCACCGAACGCATGCAGGGCCCCTACGCCACCCAGATGCTGGCCGACATGGGCGCCGACGTCATCAAGGTGGAGCGCCGCACGTCGCTGACGCCGGACGGTCGTCCGGACGACCGCTACGGGGAGAGGTCCAGCTACGGATCGGACCCGGAGGACTCGAAGATCTACTCCTCCGGGTTCTTGGCGAACAACCGCAACAAGCGCAGCATCACGGTCGACCTGAAGAACCCGGCCGGCGTACGGATGATCGAGCGCATGCTACCCTCGGTCGACGTCGTCTACGAGAACTTCCGGCCCGGCGTCATGGACCGGCTCGGTCTCGGCTACGAGCGGTGTGCCGAACTGCGTCCCGGTCTGGTCTACGCCTCGGCCACCGGGTACGGCGACGACGGTCCTTACGCTCGTAAGCCTGGCCAGGACGTCCTGGTGGAGGGACTCACGGGGTGGGGTCGGGTCAACGGTGACGCCGACGGGAGACCGGTACCTGTCGGCACCGCCATCGCCGACACCCTCGGCGCGATGAACGGGGCGTATGCCGTCGCCTGCGCCCTGGTGCATCGTGCCGCGACCGGAGAGGGCCAGAAGGTCGGTGTCAACCTCTTCGACAGCGCTCTCGCGGGGTTGGCCGAGTGGGGGTTCCACGCGCTCAACACCCCGCACGGGGAGCCGCGGCGGCGGCCGACGAGCCACGCCAGTCCCTGGACCCCGCCCCCCTACGGCTTCTACCGCACGGCCGACGGGCACATCGCCCTGTCCAGCGGGCGACAGATCGGCACCTTGTGCCGGATCATCGGGATCGAGGACCTCTCCCAGGACGAACGCTTCAGCGCCTACTGGTCCCGGTTCGAGAACCGGGAGGACTTCACGCGGCGTATCGAGGAGGCGTTGACGAGGCGGAGCACCGCCGAGTGGGTGGAGCTGATGGAGGCCGAGGACATGTTCGTGGCCCCGGTGAACACCATGGCACAGGCGTTCGCCGACCCGCAGACCCAGCACAACGACATGGTCGTCCAGCTGGAGACCCCTGTCGGGGAGCTCGGCTTCCTGGGGGCCCCCTACCACCTGTCCCGGACCCCGGCCTCGGTGCGGACGCCTCCGCCGCTGCACGGGCAGCATACCGACGAGGTGCTCAGCGAGTTCGCGTTCACGGCGGAGGAGATCGCGGCACTGCGCGCGGACCAGGCCATCTAGCCGTGGGAGTGCAGGCCACGGCTCCCTTCGTCGCGGCGCTCAGCCCTTGAGCGAGCCCCCGGCCAGGCCCTCGACGATGTGCCGCTGGACGAGGAGGGCCAGCACGATGACGGGCAGCGTCATCACGGTCGCCGCCGCACAGATGGCACCCCAGTTGATGCTGCCGTAGGACATGAACTCGAAGACCGCGACCGGGAGGGTCCGCGTGTCCCGGCCGGCGATGACGACCGAGAAGAGGAAGTTGTTCCAGCTGAAGACGAAGCCGAGGATGGCTGCCGAGGCGATGCCGCCCCTGGTGACCGGGAGGACGACCTTCACGAAGGTACCGACCGCCGAGGCGCCGTCGACCGCGGCCGAGTCCAGGAGCTCCTCCGGGAAGTCCTCGAAGAAGCTAACCATGAGATAGGTGACCAACGGCAGGTTGACCAGCAGGTGGCTGAGGATGAGCGCCTGGTAGGTGTCGATCCAACCGACCTGGCTGAAGATGATGAACCAGGGGATGAGGAAGGCGATCCCCGGGGTGATGCGGGAGGACAGGATCACGGCACCCAGCCGGGGCATCTTGTAGCGAGCGATGGCGAACGCCGCGGGCAGGCCGATGACCAACGCGATGAGCGTCGAGCACCCGGCGACCACCAAGGAGTTGACCGTGAAGGCGAGGAAGTCCGTCCCGAGCAGCACGTCTCGGTAGTTGTCCAGGGTGGGGGTGAACCACAGGGTGAACGACCCCGAGTTGATGTCGAGCGGGCTCTTGAACGACGTCGCGACCATGTAGAGGAAGACGAACATGAACGGGGCGAGGACGAACGCCAGGAGGAGGTAGAACCCCGCCGTGCGTACCAGGGCCCGGCGCCGGTATGCCCGGCGCGCCTGCTGCTGTGTTTCCGTCATCATGAGGAGGCCTTTCCGCGGCGGAAGCTGAGGGTGACGGCCGCGAGGGTGAAGACGATGGCGAAGAAGACCAGCAGCAGCGCTGAGGCATATCCGAGCTGCTGGTACTGGAACGCCGTGTTGTAGATGTAGATGTTGAGGGTCTCCGTGGCGAACCCCGGGCCGCCCTGGGTGATGACGATGATGGGGTCGAACGTCTTGAGCGCCTCGATCAGCCGGAAGACCACCGCGATGACGATCACCGGCCGCACCATGGGAAGCGTGATCAGCCAGAACCGCTGCCAGGCGCTGGCGCCGTCGACCACGGCAGCCTCCATCGGCTCGGTCGGCAGGGCCACCAGCCCGGACAACGTCACGAGGGTGATGAGCGAGGTCCACTCCCAGACATCCACCAGCACCAGGCAGAAGAGTGCGATGGAGGAGTCGGCCACCCAGGCGGAGGGCGACAGCCCGACCGCCATCAGCATGTCGTTCAGCAGCCCGAGCTCGGGCTGGAACAGCAGCCGCCAGACCAGTGCCACCGCGACGGGGGTGGCGATCATCGGGAGGAGCATGAGGCTGCGGACGAGTCCTCGGCCGGCGAACTGCCGGTGCAGCAGCACCGCGATGGCCACTCCCAGGACCGTCTGGATCGACACGGCGAGCCCGGTGAACAGCAGAGTCCTGCCGAGGGCGTCCCAGAAGCGCGGATCGTTGGAGAAGATGCGCACATAGTTGTCGACCCCGACGAACGTGGGCGGGCTGGTGGTGCTGCCGTACCAGTCGTGCAGCGACAGGTAGAGCGTGTAGGCGATCGGGAAGATCATCATGAGCACGACGAAGGCCACGGCCGGGGTCGCGAAGACCGACTTGACATGTCGGTCGATGACGTCGTTCACCCCCGACAGCCAGCCTCGTCGCCGCTCTTCTGCTCCCTGGCCCGGGTCCTGACGAGGCTCGTCCTGGACCCGGCGCTCACGTGCTCTCGTCGACGGAGGGGTCACGTGCGTCCACCTCCTCGTCCCGCCCGGGTGGTGCCGCCTCTGCCGGGCCGCGCGTGGGCGAAGGTCACTGCTGCGCCTGCACGATGCGGTTGAACTCCTCGGCGGCCGTCGAGACCGCGGCCTCGACATCGCCACCCTCGATGGAGACGACGATGGCCTGACCGATGGCGTCGCGCACCTCCGGCACCGGGATGACGCCGGGCAGCTGCGAGCGGCTGCGCGCGAGCGACGACTGGAACGCGTCGATGAAGCTCTCGGGGGTGTCGTCGGCGAACTCGGCCGACTCACGCCCACCGACGACGTCCGCCTCCACCTGGAGCTCCTCCACCATCTCCGGCGAGGTGGCCCACTGGAGGAAGAGCCAGGACGCGCCCTTCTCCTGGGACTCCGGGGAGATGGCTGCCGACCAGCCGAAGAAGGTCTGGGCGTCCCCCGCGGGCCCGGCGGGCATCGGGGCGAACTCCACGTCGTCGGCGACCGAGGACACCTCCGGGTCGAGGACCGAGGCCACCTGGCCGCTGTTGTCCGCCCACATGGCGATCTGGCCCTGCTGGAAGAGGGCCAGCAGCTCCTCCCACGAGTTGTTCGCCGACCCGGCGGGGCCGTACTCGCGGAGCAGGTCTCCGTAGGTCTGGAAGGCCTCGACCCCTTCCGGGGTGTCGAAGGCAGCCTGCCCGTCCTCGTCGATGAACTCCGCGCCGTAGTTGTAGAGGAAGGAGGCGATCTGCGTCACCGCCGCCGCACGCTTGCCTCGGGCCGCCCAGCCGATGACCTCACCGTCCTCGGAGATGGTGGCCGCGGCCGACTCCAGCTCGTCGATGGTTCCGGGCACCTCGAGGTCGTACTGCTCCAGGACGGAGGGGCGGTAGAAGAAGATCTGCGTCTCGACGACGGTGGGGAGCGAGACGAGCTGCCCGTCGTAGGTCTGCGACTCGATGAGCCCCTCGCCGAAGTCCGCGAAGTCGTAGTCGGGGCTGGTGAGGCTCTCGTTGGACAGCATCGGGTTGAGGTCCTCGTACCACCCCAGCTGGACGAATCGTGCTGCGTCGTTCTGCGGGGACGTGGCGAAGACGTCGATGTCCTCCGACCCCGAGGTCATCTCGACCTGCAGGCGCTGCCGGAACTGCTCCTCCGGCAACGCGTCGAGGGCGACGGTGATGCCGGTGAGCTCCTCGAACTCCGGCAGTCGCTCCGCGATCGCCTCCTGCCACGGGAACTGCAGCGAGGAGACGCGGATCTCAGTTCCCGAGTACCGCTGCCAGTCGAACTCTCCCGTGGCCTCGGCCGGGTTCTCCTGACCGGCTCCGTCGTTGCTCCCGCACGCTCCGGTGAGCAGGGCGGCAGGAAGCAGGATCGCCAGGATGCGGGTGGTGCGAGTCGTCGTTGACGTCATCGTGTCTCCTCGGTAGGGCCGCTGTGTCGTCGGGCCAGCGGCGGTGACTCGGCTGTGAGTGTTCCAACAGAGTGTGTTGGTATTCTCACATAAATGTGCGAAGATGCACAAGAGGGATCGGCGAGGTCGGTCATTCTCCGGGCCAGGCGTTGTGAAAGGACTTCGAGATGGGGCTTGACCTACTGTGCGTCGGGGCCGCCAACCTGGACGTCGTCGTGTCGGTGGACCGAGCCCCTCGTCCGGACGAGCGGGTCGTCGCACGGGAGATCGTGCACGCCGGCGGCGGGCCGGCAGCCACGGCGGCGGTGGCCGCCGCGAGACTGGGGGTGTCCGTGGGGTTCTGCGGCCGGGTGGGTGCGGACGCGGAGGGGGACCTGATCCTCGACAGCCTCACCAGCGAGGGGGTCGACATCGCCCACGTCACGCGAGACCGCGAGGTGCCCAGCGGGGCGAGCGTGATCATCGTCGACAGGACGGAAGCCGGACGGCAGATCTGCGCCCGGACCGCCCCGCCGCCCGAGCGCATCCCCGATGTCGAGGGCTGGTTGCACGTCGACCAGGTCGGCTACGAGGCCTTGACGAGAGAGCACCGCCGCAACAGCCTCATCAGCTTCGACCACGGCAACCCGGTCCCGAGCCTCGATCTGAACGGGATCGATCTCTATGTCCCGTCCAGGCCGATGGTCAGCACCCTGTGGCCGGGAGACCTCGGCGCCGCCGTCCAGGACATGCGCAGCCAGGGGGCGGACCGGGTGGTGGTGACGGACGGCGCGGCTGGCGCCTGGCACTCCGTCGACGGACGGCTGCACCAGACCCCGGGGCACCGGGTGCCTGGCCCGCTCAGCACGCTGGGGGCGGGAGACGTCTTCCATGGCGCCCTCGTGGCCGGAGTCATCCAGGGCCGGCCCCTCGCGGAGGCGGTGGAGCGTGCCAACGCGTGCGCAGCGCTGGCTTGTCAGGGGCTCGACGGCAGGTCTGCCATCCCCACCGGTCCCCAACTCGACGAGTTCCTGGGGCGACTCAGCGACCAGACCCCAACCACCACCACCTGAGAGGTTCACATGAACGCCACCGTGCTTCCCCCCCGGCTCCAACCGCTGGGCGACGAGGAGGGGACCCTCGCCATGCTGGCGCTGGACCAGCGTGAGTCACTGCGAGCCATGCTCGCGGGCGTCGACGAGATCCAGTCGGTGCCCGACGCGTCGCTCGTGGACTTCAAGGCCGAGGCGGGCACCGTCCTGACGCCCCACGCGACGGCGGTGCTGCTCGACCGTCTGTACGCCCTGGACGAGCCTGGTCTGCAGAGGGCGCCGGAGTGTGCGCTCATCCTCGCGGCCGACATCCTGCACCAGCCGGCAGGCGGGCCGGTCGTGCGGACCGAGTTCGACGAGCACGTCACCGTACGCGTGATCGAGGAGTCTGCCGCTGCGGCGCTGAAGCTGCTGGTCATGTGGCGTGCGGACGAGGCCGAGGGTGAGCGCCGGGCCATCGTCGACCCGTTCCTCCAGCGGTGTGCGGATGCCGGCGTGGCGGCGGTCGTGGAGGGAATCGTCGTGCCGCCCGAGGGTGGGTTCGCGGCTGGTGAGCGGGACGCGGCCGTCATCGCCGCAGCCGAGGAGCTGTCGGTCGGTGCCGATCTCTACAAGGCCCAGGTCCCCGGCTACGCGCCCGGAGAGACCCAGGGAGTGCAGGCGCAGGCGGAGCTCTTGACCTCGCGGCTGCAGGTCCCGTGGGTCGTGCTGTCCAACGGGGTGCAGGCCGAGGACTTCGCCGAGGCCGTGCGGCAGGCGTGCCTGGGTGGGGCCCATGGATTCCTCGCGGGACGCGCCATCTGGGCCGACACCGTGCTCGACGCGGACCGCTCGGCCAGTCTGCGCCAGCGGTCCGTCGACCGGTTGGACGAGCTCCGGGGCATCGTGAAGGCGGCCCGCGGCCACCAGGGTGCGGCAGGCTAGAGAGATGAGCGACACCGCGGACGCCCTGGACGATGGCCTGAGATACGGCTCGGCACCGCAGCGCAGAGCACGCCTGCAACGCCGGGTCGAGGAGCAGGGGTTCGCGACGACCTCAGAGCTGTCGCACTTCCTCGGCGTCTCCGAGATGACGATCCGCCGGGACGTCCAGCGCCTGGAGAAGGACGGAGCGCTCCGTAGCGTCCACGGGGGCGTCAGCGCACTGCCGCCCAGCGAGCTGGTCGGCAGCCAGTTCACCTCCCGAGAGCTGCGCCAGGCGGCGGAGAAGCGGTCGATCGCTCTGGTCGCTGCGCAGATGGTGCCCGACCAGGGTGCCGTCGGGCTGGACTCGGGGACGACGGCACTGGAGCTGGCACGGGTATGGCCCACGGAGCGCCGGGCCACGGTCGTCACCAACTCCATCCCCAACGTCCTGGCGCTCCTCGACGACGAGCACACCCGCGTCATCATGCTCGGGGGCGAGCTGCACCAGAACGCCCAGACCCTCTCAGGACCCATGACCATGCGCTGCCTGGAGGACCTGCAGCTGCGGGTCGTGTTCCTGTCTGCCAGCAGCGTCAACGAGCGCGGGGTCTACTGCGGCAACGACTTCGACGCGGTGATCAAGAGACGGCTCATCGAGGTGGCTGACCGGGTGGTGCTGATCTGCGACTCCTCGAAGTTCGAGGGCAGCGCCATGGTCCGAGTCTGCGGACTCGACACCATCGACACCGTCGTCGTGGATTCCGGCATCGCCACCACCACGGAGCAGATGCTCCGCCAGCACGGGCTCACCGTGCATCTGGTGGACCCCAGCACCGAGCGCAAGGAGGATCAGTGAAGGCGGTTCGATACCACGGAGACGGCACCCTGCTGCTGGAGGACATCGCTGACCCCCGGCCAGGACCGGAGGACGTGCTGCTGGCCCCGGAGGCGGTCGGCGTCTGCGGGACGGACACCCACATCGTGTCCGGGCACTTCGTGTCCCGCCCCCCGGTCGTCCTCGGGCACGAGATCGCGGCGCGGGTCCTGGCCGTGGGGGAGCGGGTGGACGGGCTGGACGTCGGCCAGCTCATCACCGTGGAGCCACACCTGTACTGCGGGCGCTGCACCCCGTGCCAGACCGGACGTCAGCACCTGTGCCCGGACCGCCAGGCGCCCGGCGTGCACCTGAACGGAGGTATGGCGGAACGTCTGGTGGTGCCGGCGACCCTCGCCTACCCGGTCCCGGACGGCGTGCCGGCGGAGCACGCGGCGATGACCGAGCCGATCGCCTGCTGCGTCCACGGCATGGACCGCCTCGCCCCCAGCTCGGGACTGCCGCTGGCGGTCTTCGGGGCCGGACCCGCGGGCGCCATCATGATCGCCCTCGCCAAGCTGGCCGGGGCCTACCCCGTCGTGGCGTTCGACCCGCAGGAGACGCGCCGCGACCTGGCACGGAGGATGGGCGCCGACGTGGTCCTGGACCCCCGCCAGGACGTGACCCACGAGGTGGCCTCGGCCACGGGTGGTGACGGCTTCGCCGCGGTGATCGATGCGGTGGGCTCCGCTCGGGTGCTCGAGCAGGCTGTCAGCATGTCGGCCCGCGGCGGACGCATCCTCGTGTTCGGCGTGAGCGACCCCGCCGAGCGGGCCGACCTGTCGCCCAACGACATCTACCAGCGCGAGCTCACCATCCTCGGCACGGCGCTCAACCCCTACACGCACCGGCGCGCGGTGTCGCTGCTGCAGCGGCTGCCCCTCCACGAGCTGAGGACCCGGTCCTTCGGCCTGGACGGCGTGCCCGACGCGCTCGAGGCGCAACGCGGTGGCGTGGCCGACAAGATCTTCATCCGACCGCAACCGACGGAGGCACCGGCATGAACGGGCACTACCGCATCGCCGCGCTTGCGGGCGACGGCATCGGGCAGGAGGTCCTGCCGGCCGCCACGAGGGTGCTGGACACCGCCGCCGACCGCTTCGGGTTCCGACTGTCGTGGACGGACTTCGACTGGGGCTCGGACTTCTTCCGTGCCCACGGCCGCATGATGCCGGAGGACGGGATCGACCAGCTCGCGGAGCACGACGCCATCTTCCTCGGCGCAGTCGGGACCCCCGGCATACCGGACGCCGAGACGTTGTGGGGGCTGCTCATCCTCATCCGACGCTCCTTCCTGCAGTACATCAACCTGCGTCCGGTGCGCAGCCTCCCGCAGGTGCACTCGCCGCTCGAGGACAAGCGACCCCTCGACATCGTCATCGTCCGGGAGAACGTCGAGGGTGAGTACTCCGAGGTCGGTGGCCGGCTCTACCGCGGTCGCCCCGAGGAGGTGGCGATCCAGGAGGCCGTCTTCACCCGGGCAGGAGTCAGCCGAGCGGCCCAGTACGCGTTCCGGCTCGCGACAGAGCGCCAGGGCACCCTCGTGAGCGCCACCAAGTCCAACGGCATCGTCTACTCGATGCCGTTCTGGGACGAGGTCGTCTCCGAGGTCGCCGCGCAGCACCCCGGGGTGGCGTGGCGCTCGGTCCTCATCGACGCCCTCGCCGCCGAGTTCGTGCTGCGGCCCCAGGGGCTCGACGTGGTCGTCGCCTCCAACCTCTTCGGCGACATCCTCTCGGACCTGGCCGGGGCGATCACCGGGTCCATCGGGGTCGCTCCCAGCGCCAACCTCAACCCCGAGGGCGAGTATCCGTCGATGTTCGAGCCGGTCCACGGCTCGGCGCCGGACATCGCGGGGAAGGGCATCGCCAACCCCGTCGGTCAGATCTGGTCGGGCGCCATGATGCTGCGCCACCTCGGGCAGCCCGAGGCGGCGGACGCGGTGGAGGCCGCCTTCGAGGCCGTGCTGTCCGAGGGGTTGGCCACCAAGGACCTCGGTGGCCGGGCCACGACCGAGGAGTTCACCACGGCGGTCATCACCACTCTGGAAGGACAGGCATGATCGAGCAGCAGCTCTACCTCGACGGCGCGTGGCAGGAGGGCGCGGGGACGCCGCGGGAGGTCCACGACAAATGGACCGGAGAGGTCGTCGGTCACTATGCCGTCGCCGCGCCCGAGCAGGTCACGGTGTCCATCACCGCCGCCCAGACCGCCATGGACGTACCCTGGCCGGCGCACGAGCGTGCGGCAACCCTGCGCCGGGCCGCCGCGTTGATGGCCGAGCGGTCCGAGGAGCTGGCCGACCTGTTGCGGCGGGAGGCGGGCAAGCCCATCACCGCGGCCCGTGCCGAGGTCGCGCGCTGCGTGCAGACCTTGAGCCTGTCGGCCGCCGAGGCCAGTCGGATCACCGGCGAGTCCCTGGACATGTCGGTGGTACCGGGCGGCGAGGACGTCACCGCCTACACCCTCACGCAGGGCGTCGGCGTGGTCGGTGCCATCACTCCCTTCAACTTCCCGCTGAACCTGGTCGCGCACAAGATCGGCCCCGCGCTCGCAGCCGGGTGCGCGGTCGTGCTGAAGCCGTCCGAACGCACCCCCCTGGCGGCCGGGGCTCTGGTGCGCATCCTCCACGAGGCCGGGCTACCGCCCGGACGGCTCAACATGGTCACCGGGGACCCGGCTGAGGTGGTCGGCCGGCTCATCAAGGACGACAGGGTCGAGGTGCTCACCTTCACCGGGTCCGCCCAGGTGGGGTGGGACCTCAAGGCGAGGTCGCCTCGGAAGCGACACGTCCTCGAGCTGGGGTCCAACACGGCCGCCCTGGTGATGCCCGATGCCGACCTCGACCTCGTGGTGAACAGCGTGATCAGCGCCGCCTTCGCGTTCTCCGGGCAGGCGTGCGTCTCTCTCCAGAGGTTGTACGTCCATGAGGAGCAGGTGGAGGCCCTCGTGGAGCAGCTGCGTGTGGCCACGGAGGCGCTGGGTGTCGGTGACCCGGCACGAGAGGACGTGACGGTCGGTCCGCTGATCAGCTCCGCCGCGCTCGAGAGGGTCGAGCAATGGGTGGACGAGGCCGTGTCCGCGGGTGCACGTCTGGTGACCGGAGGGCCGCGTGAGGGCCGGGCGCTACGACCTACCATCCTGGCCGACGTCCCTGCCTCCGCGCGCGTCGTCTGCGACGAGGTCTTCGGCCCAGTTGTCTCGGTCATCTCCGTGCCAGACGCGGACGCCGGTATCCGGAGCATCAACGAGAGCCGCTTCGGGCTCAACGCCGCGGTCTTCACGAGAGACCTCGGGGTTGCGATGCGGTGCACCCGCGAGATCGAGGCCGGCTCCGTCCTGGTCAACCTGCCACCCGCCTTCCGGACGGACAACATGCCCTACGGAGGGGTGAAGGACAGTGGCCAGGGACGCGAAGGTGTCGCCTACGCGGTCGCGGAACTTCTGGAGGAGCGTCTGGTCCTGCTGGCCCACTAGGGCGACCGCTTCCGGGTGAACCGGCCGCTGATCCATGCGGCTGGCTCTGGTGATCAGCAGGTGCGACTCGTCGCCCCATGTAGGTTGTGCGCCAAATGGATGAGATGACAGATGCCGACGAGTCAGGCCCCGACGGGGGGATGTCTCACGGCTCGGAAGAGTCCGCGAAGCTGCAGCTCGGTCAGATCGTGCGTGAGCGTCGCGAGCAGTCCGGGCTGAGCCTCAACGCCCTGGCCGCGGAGTCAGGGGTGAGCACGGGCCTGCTCAGCCAGCTCGAGCGCGGCCACGGCAACCCCTCGTACAACACCCTGATCAAGCTCGCCCACGCGCTGGGGGTTCGGGTGGGTGACTTCTTCGGTGGCCAGGATCCGGAGCCCAAGCTGGCCGAGCTGGTCAGGGCACAGTCCCGACGTCGTCTCCTGCTCTCTGAACGGGACATGGTCTATGAGCTCATCACGCCCAGCATGAACGGGCGGCTGGGCATGATCCGCGCCCAGGTGGCCGCCGGGTGGAGCAACGAGAGCGTGCCCTTCCGGCACGAGGGGGAGGAGTGCGTGCTGGTGGTGGAAGGGTCGCTGAAGGTCGTCGTGGGTGGTGAGCACTATCGCCTCGGAGAGGGTGACTCCCTGACCTACGAGGCGTCCGTGCCGCACTGGTACGCCAACGACGGTGACCGGCCCACGGTGTTCGTGGGTGCGATGACGCCGCCGTCGTACTGAGGGGGTCACGTCCCGGCAAGAGTTCACAGGTCGGAAACAGCGAGGCAAACACTAGGCAACGTGCGTGCTGTTCACTACAGTGCACAGTGTTCATTCCGATGAACATTGCCTGAGCAGGTCCCTGTTCTCGCGTCCGCCTCGGCGGCGCCCCGACTCAGAAGGACTCCCATGACCTCATCCAACCAGTGGCCATCCAGCCGACGTCGGGGTCTGGCGACGGTGGCCATCACCTCCGCGGCCGCGCTCTCCCTCGCCAGCTGCTCTTCCGGCTCATCCGAGGAGACGGGGCCGGCGGTGGGCGCAGAGAGTCTCACGCTTCAGCTGGACGGCCCGGTGACCTCGCTCGACCCGGCGCTCGGAGCCTCATTCCAGGATGCGGTGGTCCTCTGGTCCATGTACGACAACCTCGTCGCCCTCGACGAGGACGGCACGTTCCTGCCGGGCCTGGCGTCCGACTGGGAGGTCAACGCCAGTGAAGGGGTCTTTACCATCCGGGAGGGAGTGACCTGCTCGGACGGGGAAGAGGTGACCGGGGAGGTCGTCGCCAACTCGCTCAACCGCTTCTTCGACCCGCAGACCGCCGCGCCGTTCCTCTCGAGCGTGATCGGCGCGGGCAACAGCGCCACGGCGACGGCGGACGGCCAGACCGTCACCGTCTCGCTGGACCAGCCCTTCTCGGGCCTCTTGTCCGGGCTGACGGTGGCCTACACCGGAATCGTGTGCTCTGCGGGAATCGACGACCCGGAGAGCCTGGCCACAGGTTCCAACGGCACGGGCGGGTACGTGGCGGACAGCCAGGTCGCCGGGGCCAGCTACACCTTCGCGGTGCGCGAGGACTACGACTGGGGCCCCGAGTTCGCAGGGATCCCGACCGAGGGTGCCCGTCCTCAGACGTTGGTCATGCAGGTGGCCGAGGACGAGAACACCCGCGCCAACCTGCAGACCACGGGCGAGATGGAGATCGCCGCCTACACCACGGACGCCTGGGAGCGGGTGACCCAGCAGCCCGACTGGACCAGTGTCGTGTCGCAGCAGTCCGACACCTTCCTCATGTTCAACCACACCGAGGGACACCCGACCGCCGACCCCGAGGTCCGACGTGCTGTGGCTCAGGCCATCGACATCGAACGGCTCAACCAGGTGCAGAGCTATGGCGCCGGTGAGCTCATCACGAACCTGGGTCAGCCGTCCTACGCGTGCTACGACGAGGGGGCCGCGGACTACATGCCCGAGTACGACGCGTCAGCGGCGTCCGAGGTCCTCGACGGCGTGTCCCTCGCCGTCAACGGCACGACTCTGCTGGCCGGCGGTGACGGCAACGCCTACGTCCAGGACGCGCTACGCGAAGCCGGCGCCGAGGTGGCGTTCCAGAACCTCAACAACCAGCAATGGGTCTCGGGTCTGTTCACCCCGCTGAACGACTGGGACGTGACGATCCTGGTCTTCGCGAACACCTCGTCCAACCTGATCTCGGGTGCGAACTTCTTCACCGGCGCGGTTCCTCCCGACGGTCAGAACCTCTCCGCGGTCGACAATCCCGAGGCTGATGCCCAGCTCGAGATCGCTCGTGCCACCACGGGTGAGGAGAGCTGCTCCGCCCTCGCCGAGTACCACCGACTCCTCCTGGAGAACCATGACGTCCTGCCCCTGGCGACGGCGCCGGCGACGGTGGTGTTCGCCCCCGGCGTGACGGCGATGGTGTCCAAGGGGTTCGTCCGGGCCGGGACCATCCGGATCTCGGAGTAGTCCGCCGATGTCAGACGTAGCGTCGGACGTCAGGACGGAGGAGCCCGCGAGCCAGCCGCCGGCAACGGCGAAGGCGGGTGAGCCCAAGGGGCGCCATGCCTCGCGGGACGCCACCGGACTGTGGCTGCGATACCTCCTGGGACGGCTGGGTGGGCTCGTCGGCATCGTCGTGGCCCTGCTCGCGATCACCTTCCTGCTCATCCAGTTCGTCCCGGGTGATCCAGCCCGCAACATCGTGGGCGTGACCGCGACGCAGGAGCAGGTCGACATGGTCAGCGACCGGCTGGGCCTCAACGACCCGTTCCTGCTGCAGGCCTGGAACTACGTCAGCGGCTTCGTGCGGGGAGATCTCGGCAACTCGTTCGTCAACCAGCAGCCCATCGTCGAGCTCATCGCCCAGCGGCTCCCGATCACCGCCTCGGTCGCCCTCGGCGGGTTGATGGTGGTCCTGCTGATCGGGTTCCCGGTCGGTGTCGCGGTCGCCTTCGCGGGGCGACGAGGAGGGCGTACGGCGCTCTCCGGCACGTACAACGTCGCGGCGGGCCTGGCGGGAGCACTTCCCGAATACATCACCGGAACGGTCTTGGTCATCGTCTTCGCCCTCTCCCTGGGGTGGCTCCCGGCCCAGGGCGGGGTCGGTCTCGAGGGACTCATCCTCCCGTGCATCGCCGTCGGGCTCGCCCCCGCGGCGGCGATCTCCCGGGTCGTCCGCGGCGAGACCCGGGCTGTGCTGGGGCAGGAGTACATCCTGACGGCCCGCAGCAAACGCATCTCGAGCGGGCGCCTGCTCGTCGGCCACGTGCTGCCCAACGTAGCGACCAGCGCGCTCACCCTCGGCGGCATCATCCTGGTCGCGCTCCTGGGCGGCACCGTCATCGTCGAGAACGTCTTCAACATTCCCGGCCTGGGCACGCAGATCGTCCAGTCGATCCTGTCCAGCGACTACCCGGCCATCCAGGGCATCATCCTGACCCTGGGCCTGCTGGCGGCCATGGTCAACATGGCCATCGACATCCTCCTCGGCATCCTCGATCCCCGCGTCCTCACCACGAAGGGGCTGAGCCGATGACTGACGTCGTCCTGCCCACCACCGTCGGCCGCTCGCGCAGGAGGTACCCCGCGTCGCTCCTGGTCGGTGCCGTGGGGCTGGCCGTGATCGTGCTGCTTGCCGTCCTGGGCCCCGTGCTGTGGGGCACCTCCGCCGCCTCCGGGTCGGGGCAGCTGCGAGCCGGCCCCTCGGCGGAGCACTGGTTCGGCACCGATGCGCAGGGGCGTGACGTGCTGGCCCGCACCCTGGTGGCCACACGGCTCACCATCGTCATGGGTGTCGTCGCCACCGCGCTCGCCGTCGGTCTGGGCGGTCTGGTCGGAGCGGTGCTCGTGCTCTCCGGCAACCGCGTGCGGTGGCTCGGAGCCCGGGCGATCGACCTGTGGCTCGCGCTGCCACCCATCATCGTGGCGCTGGCCATCACCGCCATCTTCCGGCCTGGCGCGGTCACCGTCGTCGTCGCCATCGGCATCGCCTTCTCGCCGCAGTTCGCACGACTGACCAACAACCTGGCGAGCTCGGTGGGAGGCAAGGACTTCGTCGTCACCGCACATCTGCTCGGAGTGCCGGCGCCGACGGTGCTGGCGCGCCACATCGTGCCCAACATCGCCTCGCCCGTGCTGGTGCTGACGTCCGTGTGCCTCGCCACGTCCATCGTCACCATGTCGGGCCTCAGCTTCATCGGGCTCGGTGTGCAACCCCCCGCCATCGACTGGGGGCAGCTGCTGGCCAGCGGACTGCGCGACATCTACCAGAACCCTGCCGGGGCGTTGGCGCCCTCGATCGCGATCGTCCTCACGGGCCTGTCTGCGAGCCTCCTGGGTGACGGGCTGGTCGCGTTCAGCGAGCCACGGCGTGCCCAGGTCCGGTCTCGTAGAGCTGATCAGGGCTCACCGTCGGCCACCTCCCTGACCGGGGAGGAGCAGAGCGCCGCCACCAGTGCGGGGGATGACGTGGCCCTGCACATCGAGGACCTGCACGTCCAGACCGCGAACGCCCCGGAGGGCCAGATGCTCGTCGGGGGCGTGTCCCTGACGGTGGCCACCGGCGAGATCGTGGGCCTGGTGGGTGAATCGGGGTCGGGCAAGAGCATCACCGCCATGACGGCAGCTCAGCTGCTGCCGTCAGAGCTCGGGTGGAGGGCCAAGGCGCTGAGCGTGGCGGGACACCCCATCGACCCCCGTCAGGCCCCGCCCAGCTCGATGGCCCTGGACTGCGGCGTCGTCTTCCAGGACCCCTCGTCCTGCTTCAACCCCGCTCGTCGCCTCGGCGCCCAGCTCACGGAGACCATCCGCGTCCACCGCAAGGTCTCGCGGCGCGAGGCGGAGAGGCTCGCGCTGGACAAGCTGAGGGAGGCGCGGGTCAGCGAGCCCGAGCGCCGCCTGCGCCAGTACCCTCACGAGCTCTCCGGGGGGATGCGGCAGCGGGCCATGATCGCCATGGCGCTGATCACCACGCCGAAGCTGTTGATCGCCGACGAACCGACGACGGCCCTGGACGTCACCGTGCAGGCCGACGTCCTCAGGCTCATCAAGCAGATCAACCACGACCACGACATGGGTGTCCTGCTCATCTCGCACGACATCGACGTCGTCGCCTCCATGTGCGACCGCGTCTACGTGATGCACCAGGGCGGCATCCTCGAGCACCTCACCTCGGCGCAGCTGCGCCGGGGCGAGGTGACGCAGCCCTACACGCGCAGGCTCCTCGAGGCCTCCGCGAGCACCGCGCTGAAGAACACCGTGCACGTCACCAGCACGATCAGGGGTGGGTCATGAACGCGGTCATCGACGTGCAGGGCCTGTCTGCCACCTACGGATTCAGCCATCGCAGCCCTCGGGTCCTCGACGGCGTCTCCCTGACCGTGGCCCGAGGTCGGACGATGGGCGTGGTGGGAGAGTCCGGGTCCGGGAAGTCGACTCTGGCCAAGGTCATCGTCGGCACTCTCGGCGCGGCCTCGGGGACCGTGAGCATCGAGGGCGCCGACGTCATGAAGGTCGCGCGCTCGCAGCGCCGGGCCCTGCGCCGACGGGTCCAGATGATCCCCCAGGACCCGTACGCCTCACTGGACCCTCGCATGACCATCGGCCGCACCCTCCTGGAAGCCCTGGCCCCGACTGCGGCGCGAGCCACCTCCCACCGCGACCGTATCGCCGAGCTGCTCAGCATGGTCGCACTGGAACCCGGAGCTGCGAGCCGTCTCCCGCACGAGTTCTCCGGAGGTCAGCGCCAGCGCGTGGCCATCGCGCGCGCCATCGCGGTGCAACCGACGGTGCTCATCGCCGACGAGGTCACCTCGGCGCTCGACGCCTCGATCCAGTTCGAGATCCTGGAGCTGCTCGACCGACTCCAGGACGACCTGGGCTTCGCCTGCCTCTTCATCACGCACAACCTGGGGGTCGCTGCTCGGGTGTGCGACGAGATCACCGTGATGCGACACGGGCGCGTGGTGGAGCAGGGTGACATCTCCCTGCTGGCCGAGCCTGCCGATCCCTACACCCGTCTCCTCGTAAGCAGCGTGCCGGACCCCGAGGGCCGGTTCCTCCACGGCCCCTCCCGGTACGACACCGCACCCCAGTCCTGACACGACCCGACCGCACCTCTAGCACAAGGAGCCAGCCATGCACGCCCACCTCAACGGCGTCGACCTCTACTTCGACGTCATCTCCTCGGGGAAGACGGTCGACTTCTCCGGCGACAAGGACAAGCCCGTCCTCTTCGTCCATCACGGCGGCCCGGGAGCCGACCACAGCTACTTCAGGCCCTGGCTCGATCCCCTGGGGGAGGTTGCACAGGTCGTCTACCTCGACCACCGGGGGACGGGCAACTCCTCCGACGCCCCCGTCGAGACCTACACCGTCGAGCAGATGGCGGATGACGTCGAAGCCCTCCGCCACCACCTGGGGCTCGGGAAGATCGTGTTCCTCGGCCACTCCTACGGCGGTTTCGTGGGGCAGGTCCTCGCCCTGCGCCACCCGCAGGCGTTGTCCAAACTCATCCTGTCGCACACTGCCCCGGACTACGACTTCTGGGAGGAGGCGCAGGCGATCGCCGAGAGGATCGCCACCCCGGAGCAGCGGGAGGTCTTCCGGGAGCTGTTCGACGGTGCGATCTCCAGCCAGGAGGAGTATGAGGCGTGGTGGAAGAAGTGCTACCCGCTGTACTTCCGCCACCCGGACCAGGAGGTGCTGGACCAGCTGTCCACGCGGAGCAACGGCCGCTACGAGGTGGCGGGATACATGATGGCCAACGAGATCCCCCAGTACAACCCCTACCCCCAGCTGCCGACGATCGAGGTGCCCACCCTCGTCATGTCCAGCGAGTACGACTGGGTGACCCCGCCCAGCCAGGGTCGCAGGATCGCCGACGCCATCCCGAACTCGCAGTTCGTGCTCTTCGAGGACAGCGGGCACGAGCCATTCGCCCGGGAGGAGGAGCAGGCCTACCTCGACGTCGTGTCGACCTTCCTGCGCGCATGAGCACACCCCCGACGACGTGGCTCCTGCGTGGCGCCGCCCTCTTCGACGGGGTCGACGGCTCCAGGCGCACGGGGCAGTCCATCCTCATCGCCGACGGGTCGATCGCCTGGGCCGGCCCTGATGCGCAGGCTCCATACGCCCCCTGCACCATCGACGCCGCAGGGCGCACCGTGATGCCAGGGCTGATCAACGGTCACGTCCACCTGGCCAACGATGCACCCGCTGACCTGGCGGCTCAGGTCCGAGACGACTCCACGGCCACGGCCGCCTTCCGTGCCGCCGCCAACGCCCTCATCACGCTCGCCGCGGGCATCACCACCGTCAAGGACTGCGGGGCGGCTGACAACGTCGTGATCGATCTGAGCCGCGCCGTGGAAGCCGGCATCCTGCCTGGGCCTCGTATCGTCGCAGCCGGGCGCGTCATCACCATGACCGGCGGTCACGGCCACTTCATGGGCGTCGAAGCGGATGGGGTGGACGCAGTGCGCACCGCCGTTCGCGGTGAGCTCAAGAAGGGCGCAGGCTTCATCAAGGCCATGGCCACCGGCGGAGTCCTCACCTCTGGTGTCAGACCCACCCAGACCGCGTTCCGCCAGGACGAGCTGTCCGCCATCGTCGAGGAGGCCCACCACGCCGGCCGGCGCGTCTCCACCCACGCCATCGGACGCGAGGGCATCGAGAACGCCATCCTGGCGGGCGTCGATACGATCGAGCACGGGTTCCATCTCGACGCCGAGCTGTTCGCGCTGGCCATCGAGAGGGGGACGTATCTCGTCCCCACCCTCTCAGCGGTGAGCTGCATCGTGGCCCACGGGGAGGCCGGCGGGATTCCCTCCTGGATCGTCGACAAGGCGCATTCCGAGGCAGACCGCAGCCGGGCGATGCTGCGAGCAGCCGTCGACGCGGGCATGAACATCGCGGCGGGGACCGACGCAGGAACCCCGCTCAACCCCCACGACGGCCTCGTGGAGGAGCTCGTCGAGATGGTGGCGATCGGCCTCACCCCGGAACAGACGCTGCTGTCGGCGACGCGCGAGGGCGCGTACAACGCGGGGCTCTCCGACATCACCGGGACGCTCGAGACCGGGAAGGCCGGGGACCTCATCGTCGTCGACGGTGATCCGTTGCAGGACATCGCCGCCCTGCGACGCATCGTGCTCGTCGCCAAGGACGGATCGATCCACCGCTCGTCCCTCGAGATGTCGAGGGACCTGTCCACCCACCGCACGGAGGTATCCCGATGACGTACTCCATCATCGCCCGCGACCCCGACACCGGGGCACTGGGTATCGCCTGCCAGTCCCACTTCTTCGGAGTCGGGCGCCTGGTCGGCTGGCTCGAGCCCGGGGTCGGCGTGATCGCCACCCAGGCCTTCGTCAACGTCGGCTTCGGTCCTCGGGGTCTGGACCTGCTCCGGCAGGGAGGCTCCGCGTCCCAGGTGCTCTCCACCCTCGTCGACACCGACGACCAACCGGCATACCGACAGCTGGCCGTCATCGATGGCGCCGGCCGCGTCGCCAACTACACCGGGGACCTGTGCGTCCCCGCCGCCGGGGCCTTGTCCGGGGACCAGGTGTCGGTGCAGGGGAACATGCTCACGTCCACCGCTGTGTACGAGTCCATGATCGGCGCCTACGTCGATGCGTCAGGGACGACGTTCGCCGCGAGGCTCCTGGCAGCCCTGCGCGCGGGCGAGGATGCCGGCGGAGATGCCCGCGGGTCGCAGTCGGCCGTGCTGAAGATCGTGTCGGGCAACCGTGCAGGGAGCCCCTGGGAGGAGACGCTCCTGGACATCAGGGTGGACGACCACCCGGACCCGGTCACCGAGATCACCCGGCTGGCCTCCCTCAGCGGTGCCTTCGACCAGATCGGATCGGTCCTCTTCACCCCGCGTCTGATGATCGGTGCGTACGAGGATGTCGACGGCGAGGCGTTGACCGAGGCGCTCGACGCCCTGCAAGGGGCGCGTGCCGTCCTGGGGGACGACAACCAGGAGGCTGCGTTCTGGAAGGCCGTCCTGCTGCTGCGGGCCGGCCGGCAGGAGGAGGCGGCCGGGTTGTTCTCCGAGGTCTTCGGGCGAGCGAACCACTGGAGGTCCTATCTGCGTCAGGTCGCCGAGGCCGGGTTCGTCGACACCGCAACGGCCGCCTCGTTGGCGCAGCGGTGAGCGGCCTGGTGCTGGTCAACGCCGAGCGTCTCACCACCACGCTGCGGGCGTTGGCGCGCTTCGGGCTCAACGAGGACGGGGGCGTCGACCGAGCCTCCTTCTCCTCGGCCGACCGGCAGGCACGCACCTGGCTGACCTCGTGGTGCGAGGAGCAAGGTCTGCAGGTCGCCGTGGACGGCATCGGCAACATGATCGTCTCCTCTCCCGAGCTGGAGCGGGGCATCGCCGATCGAGCGCCGGTGTGGTCGGGTTCCCACATCGACGCCGTGCCCAACGGGGGACGGTACGACGGGCCTCTGGGTGTCCTCGCCGCGATCGAGTGCCTCACCCGCCTGCAGGAGGAGGAGGTCTCGCTGGAACGACCCGTGCGCGCGGTGGTGTATGCCGACGAGGAGGGCAACTACGCCCACCTCCTCGGCTCCAGCGCGCTGGCGCGTGGGTTCACCGTCGATGAGCTGAGCGCGCTGGTGGGTAGGGACGGGGACCGGTTCGCCGACACCTTCACGGCGGCAGGCGGTGACCTGCTCGCCGCGGCACGCGTGCGACTACCCCAGGGCAGCATCCACGCCAGCGTGGAGCTGCACATCGAGCAGGGTCCGGTGCTCGAGCGCGAAGGTCTGGACGTGGCCAACGTGACCGGGATCGTGGCCATCGGTGGCGGCACGCTGCGCTTCCTGGGTCGAGCCGACCATGCGGGCACCACGCCCATGGACGGGCGCCAGGACGCCGTCCTCGCCATGGCCGACTTCGTCACGCGCCTGCCCGGCCTCGCCAGGGAGGTGGGGGACACCTCCGTCGTCACGACCGGCATCGTCAAGGTCTGGCCAGGGGGATCGAATGTCGTCGCCAAGATGGCAGAGGTGGTCGTGGACTACCGTGACCCCTCCACCGAGAAGGCGGCGGCCCTGGGTGACCTCATCGCCTCGGCGGCACAGGACGCGGCCCATCGCCGAGGACTCCAGGTGGAGAGCCACGTCGAGCCCCTCATCCCGGCGGCCCCTCTGCACGAGACCGTGCGACAGGCCATCCAGGCGTCCGTCCAGGCGCACGGCTACAGCTCGCGAGATCTCCCCTCGGGGGCCGGGCACGACTCGCAGAACCTCGCGACCCTCGCGCCGACCGGCATGATCTTCGTCCCGAGCGTGGACGGCCGCAGCCACAGCCCGGCCGAGCTGACCCACGACGCCGACGTCGTCCGCGGGGCCAACGTGCTGCTGGGGACGCTGATGCGTCTGGCGGCCGCCCCCACGGCCTAGCTCGCGCGGCGGCGACGCGGCACCGCCCCAGACCTCGGTGGCGCTCCTCATCCTCCTGCGAACCGGACGGCTGCCGCCGTCCGCGTCGGCGCCGCGACGGGTACCGACGTCTCGGCGTGCCGATGTCCCATGGCACTGGTGTGCCAGTGGTGGTAACGTTACCGGTATCGCTACCAATGGAGGTTCGCCCGTGAGTGCCACCCGAGTGGAGTCCGTAGAGGTCCGCATCCTGGAGGTGCCCCTCAGTCGGGCGTTCTGGATGTCGCAGCAGGCGTACATGACAGCGGGTCAGGTGACGGTCTCCATCACCACGTCCGACGGTCTGGTGGGTTTCGGTCAGGCGCACGGAAACCCCATGGCGGAGATCGCGGGCCACGTGCGGGAGCGCCTGGGGCCAGCGCTCATCGGCCGCTCCCCCTGGGAGGTGCGGTCCCTGTGGCAGGAGATGTTCGGTCTCAGCAACGCCGGACGTGAAGAGGTCACCACCGGGCAGCCTCACTTCGGCACCCGTGGCAGGTACCAGTTGCTGGCAGCGATCGCAGCGGTCGACATCGCCCTGTGGGACCTCCGTGCCCAGGCCGCCGAGCAGCCGTTGTGGCGCTTCCTCGGGGCATCGGAAGCACGGATCCCGGCGTACGCGACCGGGGGCTACTACCCCAACGGCGACGGTGACGACGCGGGGATCGACCAGCTGCTGTCGGAGGTCGCGAGCTACGTCGAGCTGGGCCTGTCAGCGGTGAAGATCAAGGTGGGGCGGGACCCCGCGATCGACATCACGAGGGTGCGGGCCCTGCGCGAGGCATATCCGGACCTGCGCATCAAGGTCGATGCGAACGGGGGGTGGACGCTGGCCGAGACGCTGCACATCGCGCCGGCGCTGAGAGAACTGGGCGTGTTCTGGCTGGAGGAGCCGCTGCAGTGGCACTACGGCCCGGCGCACCATCACCGCGTACGCACGGAAGGGGGCATCCCGCTGGCCGCCGGCGAGCAGGAGATGCACCAGTGGGGCGCCATGGAACTGGTCGACAGCGGGGATGTGAGCTACCTGCAGACGGATGCGACACGAGCGGGCGGTCTGACGGCCTGGATGGACGCGGCCAACTACGCACACATGAGGGGTGTCGGGGTGGCGCCCCACCACGACGGGCACATCCACGGTCACTACCTCGCCACCCTGTCGGGGGAGAAGTACTGCGAGACGTTCCCCAACGCGGATCGAGACCCGCTGTGGCACGCCCTCTACACCGACAAGCCCACCCTCGCCGACGGCCACCTGACCCTGAGTGACAGACCTGGACTGGGCATCGAGCTCGACCAGGAACGCCTCTCGGCATGGACCGTCATGAGCCATCTGGTGACCCAGTCCTGACCAGCACCACAGCGAGCAAAGGAGCTCAGCACATGCACACGAAGAATCTCATCACCCTGTCGGCAGCCTCCATCGGCTGCCTGGTCCTCTCCGCCTGCGGCGGTGGCAGCCTGGGTCAGGTCGGCGCCGACGACTCCGGGACTGAGACGGAAGCATCCGGTGACGGCTCCGGGGAGGTCATCACGACCTCCTGGGGTCCCAGCGACACCGACTGGTACCTCTACGGGGTGGAGTCGATGGCCGTCATCGAGGACGCGTCCGGTCTGTCGGTCACGGTCCAGGAGAGTGCCGGCTCGGAGGAGAACGCCATCCGCATGGACGCCGAGAGCGTCGACTTCGGGATGATGGACGTCTCGGGCGCCGAAGCGGCTCTGGGTGAGCATGAGCTGACCACCCTCTACCCGCTGTCGATCGTCCTGTGGCAGCTCGTCGTCGGGGCGGACACCGGTGTCACCGGGCCGTCGGGCCTGGACGGCCTCAGCTGGAACGCCGGGCCCATCGGCGGCGGGTCCACCCAGACCACCATGGACGCCCTGGCAGTGCTCGACGTCGAACCGGACTACTACGAGGCGGGTCTGGGGGACGCCGTCTCCGCCTACACCGGGCGGCAGATTCAAGGCTTCTCCTACCGCGGCGCCGGGGTACAAGCGACCGGGGCGATCCTCGAGGCCTCCTCCAGCCGCACCATCGACCTCATCAGCTTCACCGACGACGAGATGGCCAGCATCGTCGAGGCAGAGCCGACCCTGGTCCCGGTGACGATCCCGGGCGGGACCTACCAGGACGTCCCCGAGGACGTGAACACCTTCGGGTACTGGGGCGTCGTCGTCGGTGCAGGACCACAGGTCAGCGATGACCTCGCCTACGAGGTCACCAAGACCTTCTGGGACAACATCGCGGAGGTCCAGGAGCGCCTGCCCCAGACCGAGGGACTGACACCTCAGGTGGCCGTCGACGAGCTCCTGCTCCCGCTCCACCCGGGTGCTGCTCGCTACTACGCGGAGGTCGGGGTGGACGTGCCGGAGGAGATGATCGGGTGAGCACGCCCACGGCTCCCGCGACGATCGAGCCATCGGCGGACGCAGCCATCCTTGCGTCCGGCCAGACCGGGTTCGTGCGCTGGGCGGCCATACTCCTCTCGGTCGTGGCCGTCGCCTCGGCAGCCTTCCACATCTGGACCGCTGGAGCAGGGCCCCTGCCGGGGTTCAAGCAGACCAGCGTGCACGTGATGTTCGCGGTCGTCCTCTCGCTGCTCAACCTCACCTCGGCCACCGGCGCCGCACCACCGGTCAGCCCGTGGGGGAGGCTGATCGACCGGGTGGCCATCGTCGCCGGCGTCATCGTCATCGTGTGGGCCACGGTCTACGTGTGGATCCACTTCCACAGGATCGTCTTCGAGCTGGGCTACGCACGACCCACCGCGACCGATGTCCTGCTGGGCACCCTCGTCCTGCTCGTCCTCTTCGACGCCTGCCGCAGGGCGATGGGATGGGCCTTCCCGGTCATCGGCCTGGTGACCATCCTCTACCTCCTCCTCGGGGACCGGATCCCGGGCGTCTTCGGCCACTCGGGTCAGACCTACTCCCAGGTCATCGGCAACTCTTTCACCTCACCGCTGGGGATCTACGGCAACATCACCGCGGCGTCGGCCAACCAGATCGCCATCTTCGTCCTGTTCGGCGCCCTGCTCATGCGGCTGGGCGGCGGTGACGGCTTCCTCAAGCTGGCACTCGTCGTGGCGGGTCGCCTCCGCGGCGGTCCTGGCAAGGTCGCGGTCCTGTCCAGCGCGCTGTTCGGCATGGTCAACGGGAGCGCCGTCGCCAACACCGCCAGCACCGGTGTCATCACCATCCCGATGATGAAGCGGTACGGGTTCCCGAAGCGGTTCGCCGCCGCGGTGGAGGCCACGGCCTCCACCGGCGGTCAGTGGACACCACCCATCATGGGAGCGGCCGTCTTCCTCATGGCACAGCTCCTGGGGATGTCCTACTACGGACTGATCCTGGCGGCCATCATCCCGGCCGTCATCTACTACATCTCGTTCTGGGTGACCGTCGACTCCGAGGCTGCCGTCCACGAGCTGCAGGGTCTACCCGCCGAGCACATCCCCCGGATCCGCGACTTCCTGGACGAGCTGGTCATCCTCATCCCACCGGTCGTCGCGCTGCTGTCGATGATCATCATGACCTATCCGGTCCGGATGGCCGGATTCAGCGCCACGGTCATCCTGCTGGTCACGGCGTTCGCGGTACGGGTGCTCTGGAAGCGCACGTCGTGGAAGCAGTTCGCGCGCGATCTCGTGCTCGGGTGCCGTGACGGAGCCATCACCGTCGCCATGATCGGGGTGCTGGTCGCGGCCTCGCAGGTGGTCGTCCAGGCCATCGGCACGACCGGAGTCGCCCTCAACGTCGGGCAGATCATCTTCACCGTCGCTTCTGCGTCCATCCTGCTGGCTCTCGTCCTGGCGGCCGGCATCAACATCCTGCTGGGCCTGGCGCTACCCACGGTGCCCTCCTACCTCATCGCCGTCGCCATCACCGGCACCGCCCTCATCGACCTGGGAGCCACCCCGGTCAGCGTGCACATGTTCGCCCTGTACTTCGCCGTACTCGGTGGCCTCACCCCGCCGATCGGAGCCACGGTCTTCGTCGCGGCCGCGATCGCGGAGACGGACTGGTTCAGGGCCAGCCTCACCGCCCTGCGCATCGCCGCGATCGCGTTCGTCCTGCCCTTCGTGTTCGTCATGCGACCAGAGCTGTTGCTGGACGGCTCGGTCCTCACCATCCTGACGACCTCGGCCTTCTGCGCCGTCGCGGCGGTGCTGCTCGCCTTCGCCCTCTCCGGGTACGGCGCCGGCAGGAGGATCACCCGGTGGGGTTCCGTCGCGCTCCTGGTTCCCGTGGTCCTCCTGCTCCATCCCCAGCTCGCCCTGAACCTCGCCGGACTCGGTGTCGTCGCGCTGCTCGGCCTGTGGTGGTGGAGGCAGCGCACCCCCACCACGGCCTAGACACGCGGCTCGACCCGAACCGATCCATCAACCCGCCCCACCCATCCAAGGAGCGTTCCGTATGAAGATCACCAAGCTTGACGTCATCCCGGTCGAGGTCGAGCTGCCGGAGAAGTTCTCCGGCTCCGCCTACTCGATGGAGTCGAGAGCGACCCTCGTCACGCAGCTGCACACCGACGAGGGAGTCGTCGGGGTGACCTACAACGGCGACGAGGTGCACACGCAGCACGAGATCGCTCGCATCATGCAGGAGGAGCTCTTCCCGCTCATCCAGGGAGGGGACCCGTTGATGGTGGAGCAGATGTGGCACCGCATGCTTCCCGTCACCTTCGACATCCTCCGTGACCGCAAGCTGGTGGTCATGGCCATGTCCGCGCTGGACTCGGCCCTGTGGGACATCGTCGGCAAGGCTGCGCAGATGCCGCTGTTCCAGATCTGGGGTGCGCAGCGCAGCGAGCTCCCCATCATCGCCATCGGCGGGTACTACAAGCGCAGCCTGACCCAGCTCGCGGAGGAGGTCGACTACCTCCGAGGGCTTGGTCTGGGTGGATGCAAGATGAAGGTGGGCGGCGCTGCTCCGGCGGAGGACGCGGCGCGCTTCATGGCGATGGCCGATGCAGCGGGTGACGACTTCATGCTCATGGCGGACGCCAACCAGGGATACACCCTCCATCAGGCTCTGCAGTTCCTCGACAACATCGACAAGCGCAAGCTGACCTGGTTCGAGGAGCCGGTGCGGTGGTACCACGACAAGACGTGGATGCGTGACGTCCGGATGGTCGGTGGGGTCAGGGTCGCCGCAGGACAGAGTGAGATGTCCCGTCAGGGGGTCAGGGAGCTGCTGGAGCTGGGCGCGGTCGACGTGTGCAACTTCGACGCCTCGTGGGCAGGGGGTCCGACGGAGTGGCGCCGGGTCGAGGGCATGTGCTCGGCATACGGCGTCCAGATGGCACACCACGAGGAGGGTCAGATCTCCGCCCACCTCCTGGCGTCGAGTGCCGACGCCGGGCCGGTCGAGGTGTTCGCCCCCGCTCGCGACCCCCTGGTGTGGGCCATCCACGCGCAAGGTCTCCGTGCGAAGGACGGCATGTACTCTGTGCCGACTGCCCCGGGACTGGGTCTGGATCTCGACTGGGACTGGATCAAGGCGCACCGCGTCGACGCCGCATGACGCCGTGACAGGAGGGAGTCGGTCTCCGGCAGTCGCGCACGGACGAGGAGAGCGACATGAACCGCAGCGGTCGACGATCGACCCTCAAGATGGTCGCCGAGAAGGCGGGCGTGGGGACGACGTCCGTGTCGAGGGTTCTCGCAGACCACCCTGACGTGTCCGAGGAGATGCGCCAGAGGGTCCTCCGGGCGGCGGAGGAGGTGGGCTATCAGGTGGACCTGGTCGCCCGGGCCCTGCGCAGCGGTGACTCCCGGACCGTAGGCATCATGATCGGGGATCTGCTGAACCCCTTCCTGGCGGCCATCGTGTCAGGGGCCTCCGACCACCTCAGGAGCAACGGGTATGCCGTCCTGCTCGCCACGTCGGACGGAACCCCCGACGAGGACCTGACAGCCATACGCTCCCTGATGCAGCACCGGGTGAGCGGGCTCATCGTGTCGGTGTCCGACGAGCGTCCACCTGCACTGACCTCGTTGCTCACGTCGGTCGACGCGCCTGTCGTGCAGCTGGACCGGGACCTCGAGGTGCCGGGGCTCGGGAGCGTCTGGGCCGATCACGCCGGCGGCATGCAGCAGGTGGCGGACCACCTGGTCTCGCAGGGGCATCGCAGGATCGGCCTCATCGTCGGGTCCGAGGGATCCCGGCCGACGCGCGAGCGGGTAGAGGGACTGCGTCATGGGCTGAGGAGGCTCCTCGGTGGCAGCGGCGAGGTCCTGGTGCGGTACGGCGACATGTCCGAGGCGTGGGGCTACGAGGCTTCGCACAGCTGGCTCGCGGACGACGACCGGCCCACCGCCTTCGTGTGCGGTGGCAACCAGATCACGGTGGGTTTCCTGCGGGCCCTCTCCGACGTGGGTCTCTCCATGCCGGACGACGTCTCCCTCGTGGCCTGCGATGACGTGTCCATCACCCAGCTCTTCCGGCCCGGCATCACAGTCGTCGCCCGCGACGCCCTCGCCATGGGGACGGCCGCCGCGGGAATGCTCGTCGACAAGGCGGGGTCCCGGAAGGTGGTCCTCCCGACCCATCTGATCGTGAGGGGATCGACGCGCGCACTCTAGGGCTCGGTCCACTACGCTGGCGACGTCGCGACCCCGGCGGGATGTGCCGTGCGGGCTGAAACGTCGACCTTCACCGAAAGGCCGACGACATGCCGCGACCGCAGTCCTCCTCCCGACCCCTGCACCCCACCCTGCTGCGCCTGGACCGCCTCGCGGCGCACCTGGCCGGGGACGACCACGTCCTGGCGGTCCTCGGCCTGGGGTCGGCGGGAGCGGAGACGCACCGGTTCGACGAGCACTCCGACATCGACGTCTTCGTCGTCGTCGACAGCGTCTCCGTCAAGAACGACTACCTGCGGGACCCGGCGTGGCTCGCCGGTCTGGGCGGCCACGTCGCCTACAGCTTCGTCAACGACCCGAACGGCCGGAAGGCGCTCCTGTCCGACGGGCTCTTCGTGGAGTACGCGGTCTTCACGCCAGCGCAGCTGGCGGCCCTGCCCGTCGTCGGCGCCCGGGTGGTCTGGGCGCGCGACGGCCACGACCCGCTCACGAGCGCCTCGACCCCGCCGACCCCCACCGCCCTCGACACCGTCGGCATCCACCTGAACGAGGCCCTGACCAACCTCTACGTCGGGCTGCACCGCGAGCTGCGGGGAGAGCGCCTGACGGCCATGCGCTTCATCCAGGTGTATGCCGTGGACCACGTCCTCGCTCTCGTGCGCCTCGACCCCGCCTCGCGGCTGGACCACCCCGACCGCTTCGAGCCGACCCGCCGCATCGAGCAGGCAGACCTGGCCACCGACCTGCCTCTCCACCGGATGGTCCTGGGCTACGAGCACAACGTCGACGCCGCGCGGGCGGTCCTGGGCTGGCTGACGACCCGCCACGTCACCGACCCCGCCATGACGCGGGCGATCCACCAGCTGCTCGACGAGGCCGACCAACCACCGCAAAGATCTCGTCGCGGGCGCCCCCCGGGCCGCTAACGAAGCGTCAACAAGGCCAGTTTCCGGGAGGTCGAGGTGCGGGTGGTCGACCGGGGGCCGGGTGTGCCCGAGGACGAGCGAGCCGTGATGTTCGAGCCGTCCCGGCGTCTCGGGGCCGACGGCGGGCTCGGGCTGGGACTGGCGGTGGTCGACGGGTTGGCTGACGCCATCGGTGCCCAGGTCGTGCCGGACGACACCCCGGGAGCGGTCTGACGATGACGGTGACGCTGCCCCGGTCGCTGCCCGAGACGCTCCCCGAGACGGTGCCCGCATGACCCTGGAGACGGACGGGCCCGAGCACCCCGCCACCGGCAGCCGGGTGCTCGTGGTCGACGACGACGCCGGGCTGGCGCGCTCTGGCCTCCAACCTCAGGTTCCAGGGGTGGCGGGTGAGCACGGCGGCGACCGGCCGGGCTGCCTTCGAGGCGGCGGCGGGGGAGCGCCCGGACGTGGTGGTCCTGGACCTCGGCCTGCCGGACATGTCGGGCCTCGACGTCATCGCCGGCATCCGGGGGTGGAGCTCGGTGCCCATCGTGGTGCCGTCGGCCCGGCACCTCGGGGACGACAAGGTGGACGCCCTCGACGCGGGCGCCGACGAGCCCGTCGTCGAGGCTGGAGACATCCGGATCGACCTGGCGCGGCGGGTGGTGACCAGGCGGGGGGGAGGAGGTCCGGCTGAGCCCGACCAAGTGGGCGTTGCTGGACGTCCTGGTCCGTCACCGGGGCCGCCTGGTGGGGCGCCAGACCCTGCTCCGGGAGGTCTGGGGTCCGGCCTACTCGACGGAGACCCACTACCTGCGGGTCTACACCGCCCACCTGCGCCGCAAGCTCGAGGACGACCCGTCCCACCCTCTGCACCTGCTCACCCACCCGGGCGCGGGGTACCGGTTCGAACCCTGAGACCGGCGGTCCCTCAGGAGGGTGGCGGCCCCTCCTGCCCTGACGCGCAGGGGCCCGGCAGCGCGGGTGGCGACAGGTCCTTGCACAGGAGCACCGAGCGGAAGGCAAGGGCGCCACGGACGCGGGTGTGCGCCGGCCCCACCCGTGCGTAACCGAGGGCTTCGTAGAAGGCCAGCGCCCCACCGTTGGACTCCAGGACCTGCAGCGACACCCTCTGCTTGCCAAGCTGGGCCGCCGCTGCCTCGAAGTGGCCCATGATCTCGGCCCCCGCCCCCGCGCCGCGGTGACGCCGGTCGACGACCACGGAGTGGATCTGGGCCTCCTCGGTCCTCGGGGGAGGCGCGACCGTCAGCACGGCCCGCAGCACGCCGGGGTATGACGCCAGCGCGGCGGGCACCCCGAGCACGGAGGGCAGTGCCAGGAGCCTGGAGGGCGGGGTCGCCGGGCGCGGCGCCTCCTGGGTGGCCAGGCTCCCGGATCCCACGACCTCGCCGCCGTGCTCCAGGACGTATCGCCCGGTCGGTGGTGCTGCGCCCAGCAGGCGCCGGACGGCCTCGACCCGAGCGGGCTCCTCGCCGCCCAGCATGCCGGGGAGCTCGGCGTCGTAGAGCTGCAGGAAGAGGGCGCTCAGCGCGGCCAGGTCGGCCCCCGTCGCCGGCCGCACCCGCCCGTCACCGGACGCGGACCACGCTGCACCGGTCATCCGTCCTCCTCGGCCACCTGCCGCCTCAACCTAGCGCTCATCCGCCCTGCTCGGCCGCGGCAACGCTGACCAGGTTGGCGACCTGCGGGTGCCACGGTCGGTCGAGCGGGCCGGTGAGGACGAGTCGCCGGTGCAACTCCGGCGTGAGGTCCACCATGGTGAGGGTGTCGGGTAGCAGCGTCGTGGCCAGCGACGGCATGATCGCCACGCCGATGTCGTTCTCCACCATGCTGAGCAAGGTCGAGATCTCGCGCACCCGCTGCGCGGGTTCGTAGCGCACCCCGCACCGGGTGTGCAGGTCCCTGATCTGCGGCTCGCACCCGCCGGCGGACACGAGCAGCGGGTCGTCGAGGAGGTCGGGGAGCCCGACCTCCTCGAGCCCGCTGAACGGGTGGTCGGTGCGGACCACGGCGCAGAAGCGCTCCCGCAGCAGCTCGAGAGCCCCGGGTGGCGTGGTGGTGGGATCGATGAGGATGGCGCAGTCCACCACGCCGCTGCTCAGACACTCGTCGAGCTCGTCGTCGTCACCCTCGAAGAGCCGAACCTCCACGCCGGGCAGGGCGGCGGTCCACTGCTTGAGCATCCGGGGCAGCATCCGGTGTGACACCGTCGGGGACGCGGCGACGCGGACCGTGCCGGTGGGGGGCTGCTGCTGGTGGGCGCTCACGAGGGACTCGATGGCTCGCGTGGAGGCGACCGCCGTCCGGGCGTGAGGGAGCAGGGCTCGACCCAGCTCGGTCGGGCGCAGCGGGCTCGCGCGGGTCACTAGGGATGCGCCCGCCACCTTCTCCAGGGCAGCGATGCTGTGCGAGACCGAGGACTGGTCGACGCCCAGCGCGCTGGCGGCGGCACCGAACCCCTCGTGCTCGACCACCGCCACCAGCACGGTGAGCTGCTTCAGCGTGATGCTCATGAGAATCCTTCATGTGCGAATGGTCCAGATGCATTGGACTCATGGTGGCACATCCAGAGACGCTCGACAGGTCAGAGATCGTTTGGGACCAGGAGCGAGCATGGCAGTCAACACCGCACCAGCATCGAGGACCGTGGCGTCGGTCGGGGTGCAGTACCTCGCCGTGGCAGCCGTCTGGGGAGCGAGCTTCCTCTTCATCAAGATCGCTGTCGGCGGGATGTCACCGGCGCAGGTGGTCCTCGGGCGGTTGGCCGGAGGGGCGCTGCTGCTCGCGCTGCTCATGACCCTCACCCGTCGTCGGTGGCCGACCGGTCTGCGGACGTGGTCGCACCCCTTCGCGATCGGCGTGCTGATGTATGTGGCGCCGTTCCTGCTCTTCTCCTGGGCGGCCCTGCACCTTCCCTCGGGACTGTCGAGCATCTTCAACGCCACCACACCCATCGCCACGATGGTCATCGCCCTGGCGGTCCTTCCCGACGAGCGGCTGACCCGGTTGAAGACCGCGGCGATGCTCATCGCCGCCGGAGGCATCGTCGTCGTGCTGGGCCCGTGGCGCTTCCTGGGGGAGATCCAGGAGGCCGACGTCCTGGCCCAGCTGGCCTGCCTGGCGGCGACGACGTGCTACGGGCTCGGGTTCACGTATACCCGCCGGTTCTTCCGCTCGCACGCCTTCGACGCGACCACCATCGCCGCCAGCCAGGTGGGTGCGGGTGCCGTCACCATCGCCGTCCTCACCCCCTTCATCGGGTGGGAGCCGGTCACCCTGTCGCCGTCGGTCGTCGTCAGCATCGTGCTGCTGGGCGCGGTCGGCACCGGGCTCGCGTACATCTGGTACACCAACGTCATCACCACCTGGGGGGCGACCGTCGCCTCGACCGTGACCTACCTGACCCCCGTGGTCGGGGTCATCCTCGGGGTGGTGTTCCTGCAGGAGCGCATCCAGTGGAACGAGATCCTGGGCGGCGTCGTGGTCGTGCTCGCCGTCCTCGTCAGCCACGGACGGCTCACCCGACGGACCTGAGCTCTTCCAGGTCCAGCTCGGCGAGCAGGCGTTCACCGGTGGCGCGCAGCGCGGCCATGGCTTCGTGCACCTGCCCCGGCGTGTGGGAGACGAGTCGTCCGTCGTGCTTGAGCACCTTCCCGCCGAGCAGGACGGTGTCGACGTTCCCGGGGTGGGCGAGCGCGACGACGGTGTCGGTGGGGTTGAGTCCTGGTGCGGTGTTGAGGTCGTCGCTGCGGACGAGGACGATGTCGGCCTGCTTGCCGGGGGTGAGGGACCCGACGAGGTGCTCGATGCCGAGGGCGCGGGCGTTGTCCAGCGTGGCCCACCGCAGCGCGTCGGCGCTGGTGGGCTCGTGGCGGGCGGATCGGTCGGCGTCCAGCCGGGGGCGGTCGGGTCGGGGGCGGGTGCCGTGCTCGTGCGCGAGCGCGTCGAAGAGGCGCTGGATGACGAGCGACTCGCGCATCGCGGCGAACATGTCCGTCGCGGTGGTGGCCTCGGAGTCGGTGCCGATGGACGGACGTCCGCCCAGGTCGAGGACCCGGCCGACGACGGGCTCTGGTGGCCCACCGTTGATCTCGGTCATGCTGGTGGCCGTCACCGACCCGCCGTGCTCGAGGACGGCGCGCAGCTGGGTGTCGTCGAAGCCGGTGCCGTGGACGAGGTTGTGCGGGGTGCGCAGCAGTCCCTCCTGCGCCAGTCGCTGGTATGCCCCGTCGGTCTCGCCGGGGGCGTGGGCGTGGGCGGTGGTCATGACGTCGAGGTCGGCCGCCAGCGTGAAGTCGGCGCGGTTGACCTCGATCCCGGCGTAGTCCGGGCCCAGGACGCCGAGGGCCATCCGGAGCAGGTCGTCGCCGTCGAGGTGCTCGCGGACCGCGGCCGCCACGTGGGGGTCGTGCGGGAGGGTCGAGTAGTGCTGCTGCCCGGGCGCGGGCAAGGTCTTGACCGTGCCGTGCGCGAACACCCCCCGGATGCCCGCCCCTCGGAGGCCGTCCACCGCGGCGAGGCTGTGCTCGAGGGCGCGTGCGCCGTGGCACCACTCGAGCACGGAGGTCGTCCCCGAGTCCAGCAGGTTGAGGGCGCCCACGAGCTCGGCGGTGCGGAGGTCGTCCGGCGTGAGCGCCGGGACGAAGTGGGTCTGCATGTGCAGGTGGAACTCGGTGCCGGACCAGTCGAGGCCCATCCCTCGGACCGCCGTCTGCCACAGGTGGGTGTGGGCGTTGATCAACCCGGGGATGGCGATGCGGCCGGTCCCGTCGATCTCGGTGCAGTCCGGCGGCGGTGCCAGATCGGGGCCGATCGCGACGATGACCCCGTACGAGACCAGGATGTCGGCGCGACGCAGGACACCGATGGCGGGGTCGACCGTGACGGCGGCGGTGTCGCGGATGATGACGTGCTCCACGCGGATGCCCTCTCGTCGGCCGTCGGGCCCTCCACGCTAGAGGAGCCGGCTGCGGCCTGGAGGGGCAGGCCGTGCGGGTGGCTTCTCAGGTTGCCGTGCGGCGTCCGCTGCCTACGCTCGAGAGGTGGATGCCGATACCGAGTCCCCCGACCTGCCGGAGCGCGCCCTGCTGCGGATCTACCTGGAGGACCACCTGACCGGGGCCACCGGCATGGTGCGCCGGTTGACGATGATGCGCGACAGCTACCAGGACCTCACGGTGGCCGCCGAGGTCGCCCAGCTGCTGCAGGAGGTCACCGACGACCGCCAGACCCTGGTGGACGTGATCCGGTCGCTCGGTCTGCGGCCCAGTCCCGCCAAGCTGCTGCTGGCCCGCAGCGGCGAGCTGGTCGGTCGGCTCAAGCTCAACGGACGCGTGCGACGGCGCTCCCCGCTGACCCCGCTCCTCGAGCTCGAGGTGGTCCACGCGGGCATCAGCGGCAAGTCCGGGCTGTGGAGGTCGCTGACCGTGCACGCCGATGCCCTCGGGCTGGACCCCAGGCGGTTCCGGGACCTCGAGGAGCGTGCCCGGCGCCAGCAGGACGACGTCGTCGCCGCGCACCGGCGGCTCACCCGGGGCGCCTTCGGTTGAGCCGCGGGGCGGCTCGGGCGGCGCTGGTCCGGTCGGGTTGTGTGCCATCGTGGCCCTCCCGGGGCTATGACCGCACACGGACGCACGGGGAGGCCGGATGGACCACGCGGGCGAGAACGGTGAGGTATGGCGCCAGCACAGCCGACGGCGGGCCCGCTTCTGGTGGGCGTACCTCGTCATCACCGTCGCTTTCCTGACCGCTGTCGTCGTCGTGCCGGACGTCCTGTGGGGCACCCGGGTGGGGGCCGTCGGCAATGTCGTGTTCGCCTTCCTCGGCCTCGTCGATGCCCGGGGCCGGACGATGGCCGACGCTGACGGGCTCGTGGTCCGTCAGCTGCGGGAGCGCCGCATACCATGGAACGACGTGGCGGCGACCCAGTCCGCCGCTGATCGTGACCAGGGCCCGACCAGGGTCAGGCAGCGGGACGGGAGGACGGTGAAGCTGCCCGGGGTGAGGGGCGAGGACCTCGACCTCCTCGACCGCATCCGTCGCGGTGACCGCTGACCGAGGCAGCCTCCCGATCCCCGAAGGGCCGCGCTCTCGACGTGGGAGGACGCGCCATGCGTGTCCGCAGCGGTCGCACCGACGAGTCACCCCTGGGGGTTGGGACCACCGGCCCAGTCGACGGGTGAGAGGGCGGCCCGAAAGCTCCCGCTGCCGTCGCCTGTGCTGCTAGGGTGCTGCCACCCTGGGCGGGTGGCGGCCGGACTGGTCCTCGTCGGCACCGCACGGTCGCGGGAGTGACGACGCTCGCACGGGTCCCTGCCGTTCCAGGGTCAGCGCTCCTCCGAGGAGGTCGTCCGAGATGAGCACCACACCGGAGTCGCCACGGTCGCGACTCGTCGGGGCGTGGGTGGCCGTCGCCCTCACCCCCGTCTTCGTCGCAGCAGGGCTGGTCATCGCCTACGCGCTGGAGGGTTGGGTCGCCCCTGACCTCACCGGGTCGCAGCGTTCGCTGACCTCCGACCTGCTGGGGGCTGTGGTGGTGCTGGTGCTGACCGCCGTGCCTGCAGCGGTCTGCTGGCGCTGGGCCCGGTCGGTCGAGGCCGCAGGCGGCTCCGGCGCTGCGCTGCCGCGACGCGTGGCTGCCGCGGCGGTCCTTCTGGTGGCGGCCTTCCTCGTGGTCCAGCTGGTCCGCAACGGGATGCAGGGACTCTACTGAGCAGAGCGTCTAGACCAGCCCAGGTGTGCCGGTCGATTGGCTGTGCGCGGTGGTGGCCCTCCACGGGCCATGACCGCGCACGGTGGGCTGCCGCGCTGCGGTGGACGCGAGGGTCGGGCCGGGCCACACTTCCGCCATGAGACAGGCGCTGGCCGTCACGACCGAGGACATCGACCGCATCACCGGACGGCTCTTCCTGACCCTGGGGGACCGCTTCCGCAACCTCACGGCCTTCTGGGTGCTGCTCGTGCTGGCCGGGGTCATCGCCTCGGCGGGGGTGGTCGCCGACTCGACCGCGACCGTCATCGGCGCCATGATCGTCGCGCCGCTCATGACCCCGATCCTGGGGACGGCGGTCGCGGTCGTGCTGGCCGACCGCCGGCAGCTCGTGGTCAACGTCCTGACCGTCATCGGGGCCTCCCTGGCGGTCGTCGTCATCGGCTACCTCGTGGGCCTGGTCGTCCTCACCGATGTCGTGGCCGCGACCAACAGCCAGGTGTCCGGGCGGGTCAGCCCCCGCCTCATCGACCTGCTCGCCGCGGTCGCCACGGGCATGGTCGGGGCCTTCGCGCTCGTGCGGTCCGACGTCTCGGACACCCTGCCCGGCGTCGCCATCGCCATCTCCCTGGTCCCGCCGCTGGCCGTGGTCGGGCTGACGCTGGAGTCCGGGGCGCCCGACGAGGCCGTCGGGGCGCTCCTCCTCTTCGGCACCAACGTCGCGGCGATCATCGCGACGGGCACGCTGGTGATGCTCCTGGCGGGGGTGCGCCAGGCGGCCATGGAGGCCGGCGTCGCCGTCGAACGGCTCGGGCCGCGTTCGCTGGTCGCGGTGGCCGTCTCGCTCGTCCTCGTCGCGGTCCCCCTGGGCATCGGCTCCTGGACCGTCATCCAGGAGCAGCGCCTCATCATCGCCGCGCAGCCGGTGGCCGACGCCTGGGCGCAGGAGTCCGGGTGGCGGGTCTCGCAGATCTCCCTGCAGGGCTCGACGCTGCAGATCGTGGTCATCGGCGACCCGCCGCGCCCCGGCCCGGAGCAGCTGCGGGAGGCGCTGGACGCGGCCCGGCTGGCCGGTGTCGACGTCGAGCTGACGCTGGTGGTGGGGGGCTCGCAACGGCTCGACGGCGAGTGAGGGCAGGCCCGCGCCTGGACCCGCGACGCCCGCAGGCGATCATGGGCACATGCCCCAGACCTCCCGCCGCCGGAGACTGCTCCGCCGGCTCGTCCGCGTGGGGGTCGTCCTTCTCGCCGTCGTGGCGGTGATGCTCGTGGCGGTGTGGGGTCTGCAGCGGTACTTCATCTACTTCCCCGACCGCTCGCCGGTGCCGCCCGCCGCCGAGGTGGTGCCGGGGGCGCGCGACGTCACCGCGCTGACCTCCGACGGGCTGGAGCTCGGGGCCTGGCTGGTGCCGGCCGAGGCGTCGGCGGACCGCGACCTCGCGGTGCTCTTCGCCCACGGCAACGGGGGCAACCGGGAGGGAGGGGCTGACCTCGCCCGGCGGCTCAGCGAGCGTGGGTTCACCGTGCTGCTCATGGACTACCGGGGCTACGGCGGCAACCCGGGCACCCCGTCGGAGGAGGGTCTGGCCAGGGACGCGATCGCCATGTCCGACCTCCTGGCTCGGGAGGGCTTCCCGCCGGACCGGGTGGTCTACGTGGGCGAGTCCCTGGGCACGGGGGTGGTGGCCCGGCTGGCGGAGGAGCGACCCCCGCACGCGATGCTGCTGCGCTCACCCTTCACCGACCTGGTCGAGGTCGGCCGCGCGCAGTACCCGATCCTGCCGGTCGGTGCGCTGCTGCGGGACCGCTTCGACGTGCTCTCCCGGGTCTCGCAGACGACGGTCCCCGTCACCGTCGTCCGCGCCGATGAGGACTTCATCGTGCCCAGCGAGCTGAGCGCCCGCGTGGCCGCGGCAGCCCCGACCCTCGTCGAGGAGGTCGTCCTCCCCGGCGTCGGTCACAACGACCCGGCAATGACCGGTCCACCCCTGGTCGACGCCGTCGTCCGCCTCGTGGAGGCGGTCTGACGTCCAGCAGGAGCCGGGGGCGCTGCGTCCGCCTCCGTCCTGGCCAACCCCGGCCGACCCGCGTCCGGTGCCGCGCCTGCGGTGCTCCCGGCGCCTAGGGTGAGCCCATGGGACGTGCCGCATGACCTGGACCCGCCACCGCCCCAAGGCGCTGTCCTGGGCGCTGCTGCTCGCCTTCGTCCTGGTCGTGGGCTTCACCATCGCCCGCTACACCGGGGGAGGGGTGTCCGTGGGCGAGGACCTGCTGGGGCTGGTGGTGCGGCTGGCGGTGCTCGTGCTCGTCGTGCTGGCCTACCTGCGCACCGGTGGCAGCACCGAGGTGTCCCGGAAGGGGCTGGTCGTGCACAACGGGCTGCGCGCCACCCAGGTGCCGGCGCAGGCCGTCCGCACCATCCAGGAGGACCCCCGCCGGGGTGGTGTCGTCGCGCTGCTCACGACCGGCCAGGCCGTGGAGCTCCCGGGGGTGCCGATCACCGACGTGCGGCAGGTGCGGCGCGCGCTGAAGGGGCGCTGAGGCATACCAGGCATACCGGGGGCCGTTCATCCTGCGCGCCTCGCCACGGTGACCCACGATGGAAGACCCAGCCCCCGGGGCGGTGCCCCCGTGCGCGTTGCGCGAGGCCCCTGACCCCTGACACACCGAGGAGACACATGATCACCACACTCTCGTCCTACGGGCTCCGGTCCGACCACTGCTACGCGGCCGGGTTCGCCTCGATCGGGCTGTCCTTCGCGAGCCACTTCCTCTCGCGGGGCAAGAAGGATGACAGCAAGGCCCAGGCCGACCGCTGGGGGCTGTTCGTCGGCGAGTGGGCGCCCACGTTCTTCGCCCTCGGCGTCGCGCTCAGGCTGGAGGAGTCCACGACCGTCCTCTGAGGACACCCACCTCGCCGGCTGCCGCCCCCGCCCGGGGCGGCGGCCGGCGTCATCCGCGCAGGAGAAGGAGCAGGTATGGCGATCCGCACCGGCACGACGGTCCGCTGGAAGTGGGGCGACGACTACGCCGAGGGCAAGGTCACCGAGGTCCACCACGAGACGGTCGAGCGCCAGAGCAAGGGCAACACGATCAAGCGCAAGGGGAGCGACGACGACCCCGCCTACGTCATCGAGCAGGAGGACGGCACCACGGTGCTCAAGCTGAGCAGCGAGGTGGAGCGCGCCTGAGCGCGGTCGGGGCGACGCGCCGGCCGCAGGTTCCTACCCTGGGGACGTGAGCGCACCGGACCCGCCCAGCGAGTGGCTGATGCAGCCCCGCTGGTTGCCGACGCTGCGCGCGGCGATCGGCGGGGCGGTCATCGCCAGCGCCGTGACCGCGCTGGCGCTGGCCTACCCCTGGCGCGGGCTCGAGATCGCCCTCGTCGCGCTCTGGGGAGGGTATGGCGCGTTCCTCGTCTGGGCCAGCCGTCGCGAGCGCAGCGGCACCCGGCTCGAGGACGACGCTCTCGTCGTGACCTCCGGCGGGCGGACGACCCGCCTCACCCGCGGCGACATCCTCGACCTGCGCACCGACCAGCCGGGGGCGCGGGCCTGGAGGGTGCAGGCCGTGCTCAGCGACGGCCGCCTCATGACCCTGCTGGCCGTGCCGCCGGCCGAGCTGGAGCGGCTGCGGCGCTGGCACGTCGGCGGGCCCGCCGGAGCCCGCTGACCACCGACGACGCGGGACCGGGGGGTGGGAGGCCCTCTGGGTATAGGAACAGTAAAGAAACGGCTGATCGGTGCGGTCCGGGGTGGTCGCGACCCTAGGCTGGACGAGCGCACGGAGGGAATCGTCCAGGAGGGAGCCGACGGCGTGGAGAACTCCACCGACGACCAGCCGCAGGTGCTGCCCTCCGGGGCTGCCACCTGGCATCCCGGCGGGACGGGCCTCCCGGGCGTGGTGCACTCCACCCCGCCGCCCCCCTCCACCGTCCTCCTCGTCGGCGAGGACCCCGGCGAGCAGATCCTCGCCTGCCTGCGTCGCGCCGGCTGCACCGTGGAGTCGGTGGAGCCCTGGGCGGCCGTCGAGCGGGCGGCCGACGCGGGGTCGGTCCGGCTCGCGGTCGTCTCCTCCGCGGTGATGGCCCACGGCGAGGGCGAGAGCCTGGTCGGCGACCTGCGAGGCGTCGTCCCCGGTCTCGAGGTGCTGCTGCTCGCGGCCACCGACCAGCTCGATCCCACGCTGCTGGTCCGGGCGCTGCGGGCGGGGGTCGCCGACGTCGTGGACCCGGACGACGTCATCACCCTCTCCACCTGCGTCGACCGGGTCCTCGCCCGCTCCCAGGAGGCCGCGGAGCGGGTCCTGGCGGTCGGGGCGCACCCGGACGACGTCGAGATCGGCTGCGCCGGGACGCTGCTCGACCATCGCCGCCGCGGTGACGACATCGTCATCCTCACCATGAGCCGGGGCGCCGTCGGCGGGGACCAGCAGGACCGGCTCGGCGAGGCCGAGGCCGCGGCGGCCCGCATCGGTGCCCGGCTGCTCATCGCCGACCTGCCGGACACCCGGATCGACGGGGGCGTGGACACCATCCGCCTCATCGAGGCGGTCGTGCGGTCCGTCGACCCCACGGTGGTCTACACGCACACCAAGCACGACAACCACCAGGACCACCGGGCGGTCAACACCGCCGTGCTCAGTGCGGTGCGGCAGGTGCCCCGGGTGTACGCCTACCAGTCGCCGTCGTCCTCCAACGACTTCTCGCCCACCCGCTACGTCCCCGTGGACGCCGTCATCGCCCAGAAGGTCGAGGTGCTCTCGTTGTTCGAGTCCCAGCGTGAGCGGACCTACCTCGAGCCCGAGTCCGTGGTCGCCTCGGCCCGCTACTGGGCCCGCAGCCTGGCACCCCGGGCCCGGTACGCCGAGCCCTTCGAGGTGATCCGCACCTTCACGCCTGACCGGTCCGACCTGCCCGGGCACGGCCGCAAGGACGCCACCGCCTCGCTCTTCCACCTGCCGACGGGGGCCCGCGGATGAGCGCGCAGGCAGCGGCCCAGCGACCGGTCGTCCTGGTCACCGGGGCGGGTGGAGCGGCCGCCGTGACCCTCATCGAGGCGCTCGCCGACGACTGGACCGTCGCGGCCGCGGACCTGGACCCGCTGGCCGTCGGGCTCTACCTCGTGCCGGTCGAGCGACGAGGTCTGCTGCCGAGGGGGGCCGACCCGCGCTTCGTCGACGAGCTCCTCGACCTCGCCCTGCGGGTCGGGGCCCGGCTCGTCGTCCCCACCGTGGACGTGGAGCTCGCGGGGGTGGCCGCTGCCCGCGACCGCTTCGCCGAGCACGGGATCGCCCTCCTGGTCGAGCAGCCCGAGACGCTGCGGCTGTGCCTGGACAAGCACCTGCTCATGCAGCACTGCGCCGAGGTGGTGCGGGTGCCTCGCACGGTGCTCTGGGACGACCGGGCCACCGCGGCGCAGGTGGAGGAGGAGCTCGGGCTGCCCTTCATCGTCAAGCCCCGCCAGGGCGCCGGAGGTCGCGGGTTCGCCGTGCTGCACAGCGCCCAGGAGCTCGACCTGGTGCCCCAGGACGGGACCGTCATCGCGCAGGAGCACCTCCCGGGCGAGGAGTTCTCCATCGACGTGCTCGGCCGCCCCGGCGGCGGCCCCCCGGTCGCGGCGGTCCCTCGGCGTCGGGACAAGGTCGACTCCGGCATCGCCGTGGCCGGCCGCACGGTGGCCGACCCGGAGCTGGTCGCGGCCGGACGCGCGGTGGCCGAACGCATCGGCGTCGTGGGCGTGGTCAACGTGCAGGTGCGCCGCGCGGCGGACGGCACCCCGGCGCTGCTGGAGGTCAACCCCCGGTTCCCCGGCACGATGTCGCTCACCCGCGCCGCGGGCATCGACATGCCGCGGCTGGCCGCGCAGGCCGCCCTGGGCGCCGACCTCCCTAAGAGCCTCGACTTCACCGAGGTCGCCGTGGTCCGGCACTGGGCGGACGTCGTGGTGCCGGTGGCCGACTACCCCTTCACCCCGGACCCTCGGCCGTGATCGACACCGGGGCCGACTGGCACACCCACTCCACCACCACCGATGGGCACGACCCCCTGGCGGACATGGTCGGGGCCGGGGCGGCCGCGGGGCTGCACACGATCGGGCTCTCGGACCACGTGCGCGCCAGCACCGACTGGCTCCCGGACTACGTGCGCGAGGTCCGTGGGCTCGCCGACTCCGCGCCCCTGACGGTCCGCTGCGGCGTCGAGGTGAAGATCCTCGACGCGACGGGGCGGCTGGACCTGCCTGCCGAGCTGCCGCCGCTGGACTACCTGCTGGTCGCGGACCACCAGTTCCCGGGGCCGGACGGCCCGGTCCACCCGGACCGGGTGCGGGCCCTGCTGGAGGAGGGGGTCTGGGACGCCGCGTCGGCCCTCGACATGCTCGTGACGGCGACCGCGCGGGCGCTCGCCGCCAGCCCCGTGCCGCCCGGCCTGGCCCACCTGTTCAGCCTGCTGCCCAAGTGCGGGCTCGACGAGCAGCAGGTCTCCGACGAGCACCTCGACGCCCTCGCCGACGCCTGCCTGGCGACCGGCGGGTGGGTCGAGGCCAACGAGAAGTGGCGCTGCCCCGGCATACCCGCCCTGGCGCACCTCGCGCGCCGCGGTGTCGCGCTCAGCGCCGGCAGCGACGCCCACCGTGCGGCCGACGTCGGTCGTTGGGACTACGTGCCGGCGGTCGTCCGGGAGCTGACGTGATCGCCGGGCCGACGGACGTGTTCGTCGGCGTGCTCACGGCCCTGGTGCTGCTCGGGGCGCTGCCCATGGTCGTCTCGACCGTCGGCTTCCTCATGGTCACCGGCCACCGGTGGCGGACCCACTACGGCGCCGTCGACCCCGGGGAGCTGCCGCGGGTCGCCGTCCTGGTGCCGGCGTGGAACGAGGCACCGGTGCTCGAGCACTCGGTGGACCGGATGATGGACCTGGACTACCCGCCCGACCGGCTGCGGCTCGTCGTCGTCGACGACGCCAGCACCGACCACACGCCCGAGCTGCTGGCCGACGCCGCACGGCGTCACCCCGGCCGGGTGGTGGCCCTGCGTCGTGAGCAGGGCGGGCAGGGCAAGGCGCACACGCTCAACCACGGCCTCGACGTGCTCCTCGAGGACGACTGGGCGCAGGCCGTGCTCATCACCGACGCCGACGTCATCTTCCGGCCGGACGCCATCGTCCGCATGACCCGCCACCTCGCCGACCCGCAGGTCGGGGCGGTGACCGCCTTCATCCGCGAGGCCAGCGAGCCCTCGAGCTGGCTGAACCGCTACATCGGCTACGAGTACGCCGGCGCCCAGCTCGCGGCCCGTCGCGCCCAGAACGTCGTGGGGGCGCAGGCCTGCCTGGCCGGAGGGGCCCAGCTGCTGAGCCGCGAGAACCTCGTGGACCTGGGCGGGCGGATCGACACGACCACCCTGGCGGAGGACACCGTCACCACCCTGAAGACGCAGGTGGCCGGGCGTCGGGTGATCTTCGACCCGCACGCCGAGTGCCTCGCCGAGGAGCCGGCCTCGGTCGCCGGGCTGTGGAAGCAGCGCCTGCGCTGGTCGCGCGGCAACCTGCAGGTCACCCGGCGCTTCCACGGGGTGTTCTTCCGCCCCCACCGGGAGCACCACCTCGGCAACCTGTGGTTCGGGCTCCAGTGGTACTGCACCATGCTGCTGCCCGCCTTCATGATCCTCGCCTCCGCGGCCCTCGTGGCGATGTGGCTGCTCGACTCCGCGAGCGCGTGGCTGGCCTTCCAGGCGTACTGGGGGATCAGCGCCCTGGCGTTCGTCTACAGCACCGTCTTCACGCTCCTCCTGGACGGTCGCATCGCGCGGCGCAGCTGGGTCCAGGCCGTCACGTTCCCGGGCCTGGTGAACCTCGCCATCCTGTGCTGGGTGCTGGCCCCGGCGCCCGTCGAGCTCGCCGTGGGCCAGCTCGCCCAGGGGGTGGGGCTGGACCCCGGCCCCGGGGCCCGACGCTGGTTCGAGCTGGCGGTCTACCTGTGGACGTCGTGCTGCATGCTGGCCGCCTGGGCGGTGCGGCGGGTCGACGTCATGCGGCCGGGGAGCCGCGTGGTGGTGCCGCTGCTCGTCCTCGTCGGCTACGGCCCGCTGCTGTGCGCCATCACCTTCGCCGCCTACGTCGCGCAGGCGCGCGGTGCCGCCACCACGTGGGACAAGACCGAGAAGACAGGCAAGGTGGCGCTCTCATGACCCGTCCCGCTCGACCCGCCCCCAAGGAGATGCTGCGCGCCGACGTCCGCAGCGAGAGAGGAGTGCTGTGGAAAGGACTGCTCGCCCTGGTCCTCGTGCTGCTGCTCGCCTACCTGCGGCAGCGGTGGTGGGTATGACGCGCCGCCGCCCCTCCGCGCCCCTGCTGGCGTGGACGCGGGTCGCCCTGGTCGCCGGCCTGAGCCTGCTCATGACGTTGCCGCCGTCCGCCGGCGCCGCCCAGACGCAGGAGACCGCCGAGGGTCAGGCAGGGGGTGCCGAGCCGATTGGCTGGCCGTGGGTCCGCGCCCAGCTGGGGTCGGGCACCCCCGTCGCGACGCCGTCCGTCATCGCCCCCGACGAGGCCTACCCGGACGCCTGGACCGGACCGCTCTCCGGCACCTTCGAGCTGGTGGGGGTGGACCCGCCCGGGCAGCTCACGCAGACGCCCGTCGAGCTGGACGAGGCGCCCGACCCGGACGCCCCGGGTGTGGTCCACGGGCAGGTGAGCGTCCCGCCCTCACCCGGGCGGTGGATCATCGACGTGGTCCGACGGACCCCGGGCGGGGAGGTCTCCGCCCAGCTCCAGACGCTCGTGGACCCCGCAGGCCGCTTCAGCGTCGACCTGGCGGCGGCGGCGCCGGGGACCGGCGAGTGGGGGCTCCGGCTGCTGGACGCCCAGGCCGGGTATGCCCAGCACGGGGCGACCTGGCCCAGCCCCGCCGTCTTCGAGCACCTCGAGGTCCAGCTCTGGGTGGTCACCGACGCGGCCTACCACGTGGGGACCACCACCGCGCGGGTGGACGGCACGTTCCTGCTCCCCGAGAGCCGGCCGGGCGCCAAGGTCCTGCGGCTCGTGGACACCCGTACCGGGCAGGTGCTCGCCGGGGCCGCACCGGACACCGGGCTGGTGCGCTCCTTCGACGTGCCCGAGGCGCACCCGCTGCACGGGCGGACCTACGCCTACGACCAGGCGCTGGCGCTGCTCACGGCGTTGTCGGTCGGCGACGAGGAGACCGCCCGCCGGCTGGGCCAGGGACTGCTCGCGCTGCAGGTCGACGACGGTCCCCAGCAGGGGGCCCTGGTGGCCTCCTCGGCCGTGCTGGCCCCGGGCTACGCCCGCCCCGAGCTGCGCACCGGCATCCACGGCGTCGGGACCTATGCGTTGCTGCGCTGGCTGGGAGAGCTGGACCCGCAGGACCCCGCGCGCGCGGAGGCCGAGGCCGGAGCCACCTGGGCGGTGGCCTGGCTGATGCACCAGCAGGTCCCGGAGGGGCCGTTGGCCGGCCTGGTCACCGCGGGCTACGGCCAGGACGGGCCGGGCGGCTTCGACCCGGACGCCGCGTTGCCGTGGGCGTCCACCGAGCACAACCTCGACGCGTGGCACGCCCTCGACCTGGCGGGGACGACCCTGTCCGGGGCGTCGGGCGTGGCGGCCGGCCAGGCGGCGGACCGGCTGGACGCGGCGGTCATGGCGCTGCTCTGGGACCCCCAGGTGGGGGGCTTCCTGCAGGGGCGCAGCCCCGCCGGTCCCGACCCCACCCGCGCGCTGGACGTCGACTCCTGGGGAGCGGTCTGGCTGCAGGCCACGGGACGACCCTCCCTCGCCGCCGGCGCGCTGGCCCGCACCGCCGACCTCGCATGGACCCACGACGGGCGCAGCGGGTATGCCCCGCACGTGGTGCAGCAGCCCCTGGTGTGGACCGAGGGGACCGCCGGCGTCGCCCTGGCGCAGCAGCGGGTGGGCGATGCCACGGGGGCCCGGGCCACCCTGGACGGGCTCGGTCCGGCCGGACCCGACGGTGCGCGACCGGGAGCCACGCGCGACGACGCGGCCGTCTCCATGACCACGGCATCCGCGGTGGCGGGTGTCACCTGGGTGCTGCTGACCGAGCAGGCCCTGGCCGGCCGACCGAGCATCTGGGACACCTCCGCACCGACAGGAGCCAACGACTGATGGCCTACAGCCAACCCCGCGGGTACCGGATGCCCAGCAGCGTCTCCCTGCCCCACGTGACCCGTCGGCTGGAGCTGCTCGGCTGGCCGCTGTGGCGTGCCGAGGTGGTCTCGACGCTGGCGACCGTCTGCCACGAGGTGCTCTCCACGGACGACCCGGACGACGTCTACGCGCGACTCTCGCACGACCAGGTCACCCGCGCCGACCTCACGCTCAGCGCGGCCCACCGGAACAGCCTCATCGCCCAGGCCGCGGAGTTCATCGACGTGGCGCACGGGCTCATGGCCATGCCGTCCGCGCGTCCCGTCTCGCCGGCGCTGGACCTGCGGTGCCGCGCGCAGTTCATGGACGACCCGGACCATCCGGGTGGCCCCTGGACCTACGTGCTCTTCGGCACGCAGATGGCGGTGCTGCACGCCGCGTTCGCCGACATGGACGGCATCGAGGCATACCCCGTGGACGGCGGCGGGGCGGCGGACCCCGAGGGGGAGGAGAGGGCGGCCGTCTGGGACCGGGTCCTCGCTCCGTATGCCCGCTTCACGCCTCTCTCGGTCTCCGCGCCCGAGCCGCAGGTGCTCTTCGACGTCATCGAGTCCGAGGACGCCGGTGCCGAGGGTGACGACGCGCTGGCCGCCCAGGGGAAGGTGACCGTCAGCGCGGTCGTCGAGGCCAGTGCCCGCCTCGGGACCGGGCCGCAGGCAGACGTGCGCGAGCGGCTCCTGTCGCCCCCACCGGGCTAGGGCCCCGGCATCGGCCTCAGGTCGTCCGGGTCGCCTGGACCACCCAGTTGTTGAGGCCGTGCCCGGTCACGTCGACGTCCTGGCCCAGATCGCAGGAGAACAGCGAGACCGTGCGCCCCGGCTCGTCCAGGCTCCATACCCAGGCGTAGTCGGTGCCGGCCTTCTCGGTGACCTCGTTCTTGGGCACCGACAGGGCGTCCGCGTCGACGTGGAAGCTCGCCTCCTGGCCGTCCGCGTAGCCGATGACGACGACATCGCCGGCCCGCACCTCGCCCAGGCGGTGGAAGACGTCCCGCACGCCGTCGTAGCTGGTGTGCCCGGCCAGCACCCCGGGGTAGGTCGACAGGTCCCCGGGCACGGTGGACCACTGCGGCGGTCCGTACCAGCCCACCACCCCCGGCGGAGGGTCCAGCTCGTCCCGGTCGTTGAGCTGGGTGAGCGCCACGGGCGCGTCGACGAGCACCTCCTCGCCCCGGGCGATGGTCACGTGGACGGGCCCCTCCTGCGGGTCGCCCGTCATCTCGGGCTGCACCGGGGTGGGTGTCGTGGTCGTGGCCGCCGCGCGGGTCGCGGTGGTCTGTGAGGGCGACGTGCGAGCCGCGGCGTCCGTCGTCGGGGTCGCCCGGGCCCTGCCGGTCACCTCCCCGGCGTCCGGCGCTGAGGTCACGGCGGGCGGCGGGGCGCTCGCCGCGGCGACGGGGTCCGGCCCGGCGGCCGTCGGGGCACCCCGCCACCCCCAGAAGGCCATGAGGGCGCCGACCAGCACGAGCGACAGGAGCGCCAGGGTGACGGCCCGGCGCGCCGGCCGGGGGCGGTGAGCCGTGTCGGTCACGCGCCGCGGCGCACCAGGCCGAGCTCGGCCAGGGACAGCAGGGCCAGGCCCAGACCCAGGCCCGTGGCCAGCGGGTCGGCACCTCCATCGGTCTGGACCTTCCCGGGGATCTGGTGCTCACCGCCGCCCGGCTGGGCGGGCGCCGGCTGCGCGGGGGTCGTGGGCTCGCCGGGCTCCGGGGCGCAGTCCTGCTCGACCTCGATCTCACCCTCACCGGCGAGGAGGACCTCCTCGCCGGTGGGCTCCAGGTCCTCGTCCAGGCCGGTCGCGCTCGCCCAGTAGACGAGGTCGTCGGAGACCTCGACGGTGGAGGACGCGCCGGGGGCGAGGAGGAAGGAGCCCTCGAAATCCTCCGCGAAGGGGTCGCCGTAGACGACGACGACCTCCTCGTCGGTGCGGCTGGTGAAGGTCACCGCCCCGCAGGTGACCTCGGCCGAGGTCCACTCCTCCTCGGGGAGGGAGTCGAACTCGTCGCAGTCCTCGGTCGAGACGCCGGTGACGGCGAGCGGGCCGTGCAGCAGGGTCTGCTCCGCGGGGGCGGTGCGGTCGTAGACCAGCACCTGGAAGGTCGCGACCTCGCCCTCCTCCAGCCAGTCGCTGTAGATGCCCGCCGATCCGTCGTAGAAGCGCTCGATCTCGATCGTGACCCAGCTGCCGTCCACCTCCTCCTGCAGCACGAGGTTCAGATCCCTGTCGTCCCCGGCGTACTCGACGTAGACGTTGTAGGAGCTGTCCCAGCACTCCGGACCGACGTACTCGACGTCGAAGTCCTCGGCCGGCAGCGCCTGGACCGCCGCGTCCTCGGCGGGAGCGGGTTGAGCAGTCTGCGAGGCGTCGTCCTCCAGGGCTGAGGCGGCCGGGACGACGAGGAGCGACATGAGGACGAGCGCGATGCCGGCCAGGAGGGCCACCAGCGGGCGCAGGGTGGGGAGGGGTAGGGACATGTGCGTCTCCGGGGGTGGTGAGGTGCATCCGCGGCCGATGGCGGCCGGTCGGAGCGGCGCCCCGTCGACGGAATGCTAGGTCCCCACCACCCCGCTGAACAGATGCTCGCCGAAAGTGTGTGTTGTGATGTGGATCACTCAGGGAGCTCGTCGTCGTCGCAGGTCAGAGGCGTCCACCGGGGCACGGTCGCCAGCGCCTCCCCGTCGCCGACCGAGGAGCCGGCGACGACGCTCAGGGTGCCGTCCGGCTCCAGCACCACGGCGCCGACCGAGTCGAGCCCGCCGTGACCGCTGGAGCGGATGGCCTGCATGACCTCGTCGCGGGTGAGCCGCACCCGCGAGAGCTGGTCCTCGAGGAGCCGGCCGTGGGCGACCACCAGACTGGGTTCGGCGTTGACGAAGGAGCGTCCTCCGGGCAACCGGCTGCTGACGAGGGTGACGATCATCTGCGCCAGGACGAGCAGCGCCATGCCGGTCAGGGCGTCGACGAAGAGCACGTCCTTGCTCAGCACCGCGCTGGCCAGGATGGACCCGAGCGCGACCGTGACCACCAGGTCGAAGGCGCTGAGCTTGGCCAGGATGCGCTTGCCGCCGAGGCGCAGGAGCACCACCAGCGTGACGTAGGAGGCGGCTCCCACGAGCACGATCCTCAGGACGGTGGACCACGAGTCGAACCACATGGTGGGGGACCTCTCATCGGCGACGGCAGGGCCTCAGTCTGCGCCCCGGCCCCCTCCCGGGGTGGCGCCACCCGACGGAGGCGTCCGGAGTTCTCGCCTCGACAGCGCTTACAACCTGAGTAGTCTGCTGCAGATGCAGCCTGACGCACCCCGCATCTCGACGGCCTTCCTCGACGAGCTCGAGCGGCAGACCCGCGCGACCGTCGCCGCGGCCGACCCGCCCGACAGCCCCTTCGCCGGGGCGCCGCAGGAGGATCTCGCGCGCCTGAGCGCCCTGGTCGAGGAAGGCACCGAGGACCTGGTGGGGGTGGCGCGGCAGCTGCACGCCGACCCCGAGCTGGCCTACGAGGAGCACCGCTCTGCCGCCCTGCTCGCCGACCTGATCACCCGGCGCACCGGCATACCGGTCGAGGTCGGGGCCCACGGCGTCGAGACCGCGCTGCGGGCGGAGGTCGCCACCCCCGGCTTCGACCCCGACCGGCACCGCACGGTGGCGGTCCTGAGCGAGTACGACGCGCTCCCCGGGATCGGCCACGCGTGCGGCCACAACGTCATCGCCGCCACGGGGGTGGGGGCGTTCATCGCCCTCGCGCGGCTGGTCGCCGAGGCCGGCAGCGAGGTGCAGGGCCGGGTCGTCTTCCTCGGCACGCCGGCCGAGGAGGGACACACCGGCAAGGAGGTCATGGCCCGCGGCGGCGCGTGGGACGGCCTGGACGCCGCCTGTATGACGCACCCGTTCGGCTACGACGTCGTCGACACCCTCTTCCTGGGGCGCCGGCTGCTGCGCGCCACCTTCACCGGCCACCCCGCGCACGCCTCCGCCCAGCCGTTCCAGGGCCGCAACGCCCTCGACGCGGCCGCACTCGCCTACCAGGGGATCGGGCTGCTCCGGCAGCAGATGCCGCCCTCGGACCGCGTGCACGCGGTCATCACCGAGGGGGGCACGCGTCCGTCGATCATCACCGGCTCGGCGACGATGCAGCTCTACGTGCGCTCGGCCTACCCTCGGACGCTCGTCGACCTCTCCGGTCGGGTCGAGCGGGTCATGCAGGGCGCCGCGACCATGACCGACACCACGGTCGAGCTGGAGTGGGACCACTACCCACCCTCGCTACCCATCCGCGGCAGCGCCGCCCTGGGCGGGCGCTGGGTGCGCAGCCTGGGGGAGCGCGGCCGGCAGGTGCTGCCCGCCGGGACCGTGCCCGACGTGCTCGCCGGGTCCACCGACTTCGGCAACGTCAGCGTCCGGGTGCCCGGCATCCACCCGATGATCGCCATCGCCGGGCCCGACGCCGCGCTGCACACCGAGGAGTTCGCGGCGGCCGCCGCCACCGAGGCCGCCGAGCGGGCGGCGGTCGACGGTGCGGTCGGGCTGGCCCACACGGCCTGGGACTTCCTGGCCGACGAGGAGCTGGCGCGCGCGGCGCGCGAGGAGTTCGAGGCCGCCGGCGGAGCCCTCGACCCCGCCACGTACTTCGACTGAGCGGCGCCCGCCCGGGCACCACCCCGACGGAGCGGCGCCCGCCGCCCGGCCCCACGACATACCGGAGGGACGCCATGACCACTGCCACCACAGAGCGCGAGCGCCGAGGGGTCGGTGACCGGCTCCTCACCACCATCGAGCGGTGGGGCAACAAGCTCCCCGAGCCGTTCACCCTCTTCCTCATCCTGCTGCTCATCACGGGGGTCGTCTCGACCGGGATGGCGCTCGCCGACGTCACGGTGACGGTGCCCGGCACCGAGGACGGGCCGATCGAGATCCGTGGGCTGTTCACCGGTGAGGGGCTGGCGTGGTTCACCAGCAACCTGGGACCCAACTTCATCGGCTTCCCGCCGCTGCAGACGGTGCTCACGATCCTGCTGGCCGTCGGCGTCGCCGAGAAGACCGGGATGCTCGCGGCGGTGGTCCGCAAGTCCTTCGGCTCGGCGCCCCGGTGGATGCTGCCCTACGTCGTCGGGATCGTCGGCGTGACCGGCTCCGTCATGGCGGACTCGGCCTTCATCATCATCCCACCGCTGGCCGCCCTCGTCTTCAAGGCGGCCGGTCGGCACCCGGTGGCCGGGCTGCTCGGCGGCTTCGCCGCGGTGGGCGCCGGCTACTCGACCGCGCTGGTGCCCACGTCGCTGGACGCGCTCTTCGCCGGCATCACGACCGGGGTGATGGAGTCCCTGCCGGGCATCGAGACCACCCCGGTCAACCCGGTCTCGAACTACTACTTCAACGTCGTCGCGGCCCTGCTGCTGGGCATGGTGTGCGGCTTCATCATCGACCGGATCCTCGAGCCGCGGATGGTCAAGCAGGACGTGCCGACCGCGCAGGTCGACGCCGGGGAGGAGGCCGGGCAGCCGGGCGGGGCCGGCTCGGCGGAGGCGCCGGAGGAGGCCGGACGGGGTCGTGGCGCCCGGGGCGACCAGGCGGTCGACGTGGAGGCGCCCAACGACGCCGACACGGCCGACGACACCGTCGACCCCGAGCTGTCGGCGGTCGAGACGCGGGGGTTGTGGTGGTCCCTGGCCGCCGCCGGGCTGCTCACCGTGGTCGTGGTGGTCGCCCTGCTGGTGCCGGCCTCGCCGTGGCGCAACGAGGAGGGCGGCTTCCTCCCGAGCTCCCCGCTGCTGGACTCGATCGTCTTCCTCGTCTTCGCCTACTTCATGACCATGGGCGTGGTCTACGGACGGGTCGTCGGGACGGTGTCGGGCATGGGCGACATCGTGCGGATGATGAGCTCGGCGGTGAAGGACATGATGAGCTTCCTCATCCTGGCCTTCGTGCTGGGTCAGTTCATCGCCCTGTTCAACTGGACCGGGATCGGGGCGTGGATCGCGGTCAACGGGGCGGCCGGGCTGGAGGCGAGCGGGCTCACCGGCTTCCCGGCGGTGCTGGGCTTCATCCTGCTGGCCTCCTGCCTCAACCTCTTCATCGTGTCCGGGTCCTCGATGTGGACGATCATGGCGGCGGTCTTCGTGCCGATGTTCGCGCTCATCGGCCTGGAGCCGGCCTTCACCCAGGCGGCCTTCCGGGTCGGCGACTCCGCCACGCAGATCGTCACCCCGCTCAACCCCTACATGATCGTCATCCTCGGCCTGCTGCGCCGCTACGAGCCGGACGCCGGGCTGGGCACCGTCATCGCCCGGCTCGTCGTCTTCGTCGTGCCGTTCTGGGTGTCCTGGGCCGCGCTCGTCGGCATCTGGTACTTCTTCGACCTGCCGCTCGGCCCGGGCAACGGGATCTTCCTGCCCTGAGCCCCAGGGTGAGCGCCTACCATCGCCGCATGGACCTGCACCGTCTCGCCCGCGCGACAGGCCGGGTGCTGCTCGGCGGCACGCTGCTCTTCACCGGGGTGTCGCACCTCACCGTGGCCCGCGAGGAGTTCCAGGCGCAGGTGCCGTCGTGGGTGCCGGTCGACCCCGACCTCGTGGTGGTGCTCTCCGGCATCGCCGAGGTCGGGCTCGGGGCGGCACTGGTGGCGCTGCCGCGGTGGAAGGTCCCCGTCGGCTGGGCCACCGCGGCCTTCTTCGTCGCCATCTTCCCGGGCAACGTCGCGCAGTACGTCGAGGGCACGGACGGCTTCGGCCTGGACACCGACCAGGCCCGGCTGACGAGACTGTTCTTCCAGCCCGTCCTCGTGGCCTGGGCGCTGTGGTCGACCGCCGCGTGGCGGGACCGCCACCAGCTGCTGCGGCGGGAGGGGTCCGTCAGCGCCGGTCGGCGATCAGTGCCGCCGCGTTGAGGGCGGCCCAGGTGAGCGGGACCCCGGCGAGCTTGGCCCGCTCGGACGCCGGGCCGGTGCTGCCGAGGATGGCAGCGTCCCCCAGGTCACCGGTGATCCGCAGCAGACCCGCCACCGGTGCCAGGCCGGGCACGAAGGCGAGCGCACTGGTGCTCAGGTCGCGCACGGCGTAGGTCCACGCGAGCCGGTCGGTGGCCTGCGCGGCCGCACCCGTCTCGTCGAGCGCCGAGGACAGGTGAGAGGGACGGACGGCGGCGAAGACGGCATACCCGGCGGTCAGCGCGGCCATCGTCTTGGTCAGGGGGTAGCTCATCCCTCGACGATAGGTGCCCGGTCCGCGGGTCGCGCGGCAGGCGGGCAGGCCGGGTCAGCGCGGGGGCATCCGCAGCGCTCCGTCGAGACGGATGACCTCACCGTTGAGCATGGGGTTCTCGACGATGTGGGCGACGAGCGAGGCGTACTCCTCCGGCCTGCCGAGCCGGGAGGGGTGGGGGACCAGCGCCTCGAGCGAGTCCTTCACGTCGTCGCCGAGCCCCGCCATCATCGGCGTCTCGAAGACCCCGGGAGCGATGGTCATCACGCGGATGCCCTTGTCGGCGAGGTCGCGGGCGGCGGTGAGGGTCAGGCCGACGACCCCGGCCTTGGAGCTGGCGTAGGCCGCCTGCCCGATCTGCCCGTCGAAGGCCGCGACGCTGGCGGTCATGACGATGACGCCGCGGTCCCCGTGCTCGGCGAGGTCGGGCTCGTTGGCCGCCATGGCCTCGGCCGCGAGGCGCAGCACGTTGAAGGTGCCGATGAGGTTGATCTCCACGACGGTGCGGTATGCCTCGAGGTCCAGCACCCCGCGCCGCGAGAGGATCCGGCCGGGCGTGGCGACGCCGGCGCAGTTGACGACGACACGCAGCTCCCCGAGGTCGACCGCGGCCTGCACGGCGGCCGCGACCTGCTCGGCGTCCCGCACGTCGGCGGCGGCGAAGGAGACGCGGCCCTCGCCGTGCTCGGTGGACAGCTCGCCGGCCAGCTCCTCGCCGCGCCCCCCGGGCAGGTCGACCAGCAGGACCCGGGCACCGGCCGAGAGGAGGCGGCGGGCGCTCTGCTCGCCCAGGCCGCTGGCGGCGCCGGTGACGAGGGCGACGGTGCGCTCGGTGATCTGCATGGTGGATCCTCTCAGGGGTCAGGAGTGTGCGGACAGCAGGTGGCGGGAGATCACCAGACGCTGGATCTGGTTGGTGCCCTCGAAGATCTGGGTCACCTTGGCCTCGCGCATGAGGCGCTCGACGGGGAAGTCGGTGGTGTAGCCGTAGCCGCCGAGCACCTGCACCGCGTCGGTGGTCACCCGCATCGCGGCGTCGGTGGCGACGAGCTTGGCGACCGAGGCCTCCTGGCCGTGCGGCAGCCCGGCGTCCTTGAGCCGCGCCGCGTGCAGGTAGGTCGCCCGCGCCGACCCGACCGCCGCCGCCATGTCGGCCAGCAGGAACGCCAGCCCCTGGTTGCTCGCGACGGGCCGGCCGAACTGCTCGCGCTCGCCGGCGTAGGCGGTCGCGACCTCCAGCGCCCGCTGCGCCAGCCCCACGGCGCAGGCGGCGATCCCCAGGCGGCCGGCGTCGAGCGCGGCGAGCGCGATCGGCATACCCTCGCCCTCCGCGCCGATGCGATGACGGGCCGGCAGCCGCACCCCGTCGAAGACGACCTCGCGGACCGTGTCGCAGTGCAGCCCCATCTTGCGCTCCGGCTCGCCGAGGACGAGGCCGTCGGTGTCGGCCGGCACGTGGAAGCAGGACAGCCCGCGGCCGCCGTCGTCGGAGGTGCGGGCGAAGAGCGTGTAGTAGTCGGCGTGCCCGGCGTGGCTGATCCAGGCCTTCGTGCCGGTGATGACGTAGTCCTCACCCTCGCGCACCGCCCGGGTGCGGATCGAGGCGACGTCGGAGCCGGCCTGCGGCTCGGACAGGCAGTAGGCGCCGAGCTGGTCGCCGGAGAGCATGCCGTGCAGCCACTCTCCCTGCTGCTCCGACGTGCCGAAGGCCGTCATGGGGGAGGCGGTGAGGGCGTGGACGGACACGCCGACCGCGACCGACATCCACCCGCGGGCGATCTCCTCGACCGCCTGGAGGTAGACCTCGTAGGGCTGCGCGCCGCCGCCGAAGGCCCCCGGGAACGGCAGCGACAGCAACCCGGCCCGGCCGAGCACGGTGAAGACCTCGCGGGGGAAGCGGGCGGCCGCCTCGGCCTCGTCGACCTGGGGGAGCAGCTGCTCGTCGGCGATCTCGCGGACCAGGGCCAGGAGGTCGCCGGCCTCCTCGGTGGGGAGCACGCGCGTCACGGGCAGCATGCTCCAGGACGATAGTTCCGGACGTCGCGTCACCTGCTAACCGGGCGAGGGCCGGGTGCGGGGGAGGGACTCGGTGGCCGTCCCCGCCGAGTGTCCGGTGCGGCCCGACCACGCGTCTGGTGGGGGCTGACCACGCGTCCGGTGTCCTCTGACGGCGCGTCCGGTGGGTGTTGACCACGCGTCCGGTGCGAGGGGTCAGGCGGGGTAGGCGTGGATCTCGGTCGCCTTGACGGCGGCCCACAGCTCGCGCCCGCGCTGGACGTCGAGCGCCGCCACCGCCCCCAGCGTCACCTCGGCGACGAGGTCGACGTCGCCGGTGAGGTGGACCCGGGCGCGCTGGCCGGTGACGGTCACCGACTCGACCCGCAGCAGCCACAGGTTGCGGGCGGAGGCCTGCGGCCGTCGCGAGAAGAGGGCGACGGCTGCGGGGTTGACGCTCGCCCAGACCTGCTCGCCGGCCGCGGCGTCCTCCGGCGCCTCGGCGAGCACGAGCCGGCCGGCGGACCGCCCGCCGGCAGGCCGCAGCTCCACCGCCCACCCTTCCCGGTCCACCAGCGTGCCGGCGAGCAGGTTGAGCCCGACCAGCGAGGCGACGTAGGGGGTGCGCGGCCGGGCGACCACCTCACCCGGCGTCCCGGTCTGGGTGAGGTGCCCGTCCTCGAGGAAGAGCAGCCGGTCGGCCAGCGTCAGCGCGTCCAGCGGGTCGTGGGTGGTGAGCAGGGTGACCCCCGGGTAGTCGCGCAGCCGGGTCGCGAGGTCGGCCCGGGTGCGGGACCGGGTCTGCGGGTCCAGCGCGGACAGCGGCTCGTCCAGCAGCAGCACGTCGGGATCCGTGGCCAGGGCGCGAGCGAGCGCCGCCCGCTGCGCCTGGCCGCTGGAGACCTGCGCGGGCCGGCGGCGGAGCAGCTCGCCCAGACCCACCCGCTCCAGCTCCTCCCGGGCGCGGTCGCGGGCGGCGCGCCGCGGCATACCCCTCGAGCGCGGGCCGAAGGCGACGTTGTCGAGCAGGCTGAGGTGGCCGAAGAGCACCGGGTCGGCCAGCACCAGGCCGACGCTGCGCCGGGCGGGCGCGAGGTCGACCCCGTCCCCGGCCCAGGTGCGCCCCGCCACCTCGACGCGGGCCCGCTCGGCGTGGAGGAGGCCGGCGAGCGCGAGCAGCAGGGTGGTCTTGCCCGAGCCGTTGGGCCCCAGCAGCGCGCTCACCCCGGCGGGGGCGTCGAGCCGGGCCTCCACGACGTGCTCGCCGCGGCGGACCCGCAGGTCGGCCTGCAGCCCGCTCACCGCAGCCACCTGCTGCGCAGACCGCCGAGCACGAGCACGCTCACCGCGAGCATGACCACGGACAGGGCGAGGGCGGCGTCCGGGTCCTGCTCGAGCGCGGCGTACACCCCCAGGGGGGCGGTCTGGGTGCGCCCCGGGAAGCTCCCGGCGAAGGTGATCGTGGCCCCGAACTCCCCGAGCGCCCGCGCCCAGGCGAGCGCCGACCCGGCGGCGATGCCCGGCAGGACCAGCGGCACGACGACGTGCACGAAGGTGCGGACCGGGCCCGCCCCGAGCGTGGCCGCCACCTGGTCGACCCGGCGGTCCAGGCCGCGCATCGCCCCCTCGACGGAGACGACGTAGAACGGCAGCGCCACGAACAGCTCCGCCATGACCACGGCGACCGTGGTGAACGGCACGGTGATCCCGAACCACGCCTCCAGCGGGCCGCCGACCACCCCGCGCCGGCCCCAGGCCATGAGCAGCGCGACGCCGCCCACGACCGGCGGCAGCACCAGCGGGACCGTGATGACCGCGCGGGCCCAGGCGGTGAGCGGGTGGTCCGACCGGGCCAGGAGCCACGCCAGGGGCGTGCCCAGCAGCCACACCAGCATCATGGTGGCGCTGGTGGTCACGGCGGAGAGCCGCAGCGACTGCCCGACCACGGGGGAGGACAGGTGGGTGCCGAGCTGCGGCCAGTCGGTGCGGGCGAGCAGGGCGACCAGCGGCACCACGACGAAGGCGATCCCGATGAGCGCCGGGACCCGCAGCGACCACGAGCCGGTGGTCGGCCGCTCGCGGGTCGAGGCCGCCCTCACCGCTCGGGGGCCGGGCCGAAGCCGGCCTCGACGAGGCGCTCCTGCACGTGCTCGGACAGCAGGTGGTCGACGAAGTCCTGGGCCAGCTCACGGTCGGAGACGGCCACGGCGGGATAGCGGTTGACGACGTTGCGGTCCTCCGGGATCTCGACCCCGGCGACCCGGTCGGCGGCCGCCGCGACGTCGGTGCGGTAGACCAGGCCGGCGTCGGCCTCGCCCAGCTCCACCTTGGTGAGGGTCGCGCGGACGTCGCTCTCGTAGGACGCGACGTCGGGCTGCAGACCCTCCTGCGCGAAGAGGCGCTCGGTGGCCTGGCCGCAGGGCACCTGCTCGGCGCACACGACGAGGGTCAGCCCGTCGGCGGCGAGGTCGTCGAGGTCGTCCACCCCCGCGGGGTTGTCCACCGGCACCGCGATCTCCAGCTGGTTGGTGGCGAACAGGGTGACCGGACCGCTGCGGCGCCCGTCCTCCAGCGGCTCCAGCGAGGCCTCCCCGGCGAGGGCGACGACGTCGGCCGGGGCGCCCTCGTTGACCTGCTGCACGATGGTCGAGCTGGCCGAGAAGCCGGCGCGCACGGTCAGGCCGGGGTGGTCTCCCTCGAAGCTGTCCACGACGGGCTCGAGCACGTCGGTGAGCGAGCTGGCCGCCAGCACGGTCAGGGTGAGCCCGTCCTGCGGCTCGTCGGCGTTGTCGGGCTGGGCGGCGTCGCGCGTGCAGGCGGTCAGTGTCAGGGACGCGGCGGCCAGCAGGCCGACGAGCCGGCCCGCCACGAGAGGCACCCGCCTGCTCACGCGGGCACCCCGACCCCGACGTTGGTCGCCTTGACCGTGGCGATGGCGACCGAGCCGACCTCCAGGCCCATCTCCTCGACGGCCTCGGTCGACAGCAGGGAGACGAGTCGGAACGGCCCGGCCTGGATGTCGACCTGCGACATCACGGTGTCGCTGACGATGCGGGTCACGATGCCGCGCAGCTGGTTGCGGGCCGAGGAGGCACCGACGGCTCCCACGTCGGCCGGGTGGGCCTGCTGCTGGGCGAGCGCGGCGAGCTCGGCGCCCTCGACGACCGTGCGGCCGGCCCCGTCCCGGGTGCTGGTGAGGCGGCCGGCGTCGATGGCGCGCCGGACGGTGTCGGGGGAGACCCCCAGGAGGGCCGCGGCCTCGGAGACCCGCATCTGCGTCATGAGACCGAGGATAGTGCCGCACCTGCGACAGATCTACCGCAGGCGGCGCGCCGTTCGGGGCCGCGCCGTCGGTGTGGTGCGCGCCACCGGCGGTCGCGCCGGCGACCCGGTCTCTAGCCGAGCAACGCCTCGAGCCCGCTGCGCAGCACGGTGACGTCGGTGTCGAGGGCGAGGAGGTCCAGCCCCGGGGGCAGGAGGCGGTCCAGCTCGCGGTCGCCGGAGAAGGCCCCCGCGAGCAGCCCCGCACCGGTGCAGACCTCCCGTACCCGGTGCAGGGCGGCGACGACCTGGTCGTCGGTCACGCCGGGGCGGCCCAGGGAGAGCGACAGGTCGTAGGGGCCGACGAAGAGGCCGTCCACGCCGGGCAGCGCGGCGATCCGCTCGACGTCGTCCAGGGCCCCGGCCGTCTCGACCATGGGCAGCAGCAGCGGGCGCTCCGGAGCGCCGGTGAGGACCGCCCGGGTCAGCCCGCTGCTGCGCACCCCCTCGGGCGGGAAGCGCACGGCCTGCACCAGCGCGGCCGCCCCGTCCACGGAGGTCACCCCGGGCACGATGACGCCGGCCACGCCGGTGTCGAGCACCTGCGCCAGGTGCGCGGCGTCCGCCGAGGCGGCGCGCGCCAGCACCGGCACCGGGGCGGCGCGCAGCAGCCCGGGGAGGTCGGCGACGGCATACCGGCCGTGCTGGAGGTCGACGCCGAGCCAGCCGAGACCGCGGGCGGGCAGCACCTCCAGCTCGTCAGGGCCCAGGACGGTCAGCCACAGCCCGGAAGGGGTCTGGAACATCAGCAGCTCCTCAGTGCTCGGTGGTTCCCTGCGCAGGCGGTCGCTCGGTGTCGGGGCCCACCGGCCGCACCACCGGCCCCAGCTCGGGGCGCTTGGCCAGCACGCGGTCCCCGGACGAGCGGCCGGTGAGGCGTCGGTGGACCCAGGGCCCGGCATACTCGCGGGCCCACCGGGCGTGCCCGCGGAGGGTGTCCACGGTGGCCGCCGGTGCCTGCGGCGGCAGCGGGGCCCGCCAGTCGCTGCCGTCGGCGTCCTCGACGGTGTGCCCGAGGGCGACGTAGGCGGTGAGCGCGACGCGGTGGTGCCCCTCGGGGGTCATGTGGATGCGGTCCTGGGCCCACATCCGCCAGTCCTTGAGGAAGTCGCAGGCCCACTGGTTGAGGACGTAGCAGCCGTGGCGCTGGGCGATCGACCAGATGTGGGCGATGTATGCCGCCGCCCGCCCCCGCGTGCGACCGATGATCGGGGCCCCGGCGGGGTCGGTGGGGGTCGCCATGAGCACGTCCGCGCCGGTGGCCCGGATCCGCGCCACCGCGGTGTCGAGCCGGGCCGCGAGGTCGTCGATGTCGGCGCGCGGGCGCAGGATGTCGTTGCCGCCACCGACGATGCTCACCAGGTCGGGCTGCAGACCGAGCGCGGCCTCGAGCTGCGGGCCGACGACGTCCGTGAGCGTGCGGCCCCGGACGGCGAGGTTGGCGTAGGCGAAGTCGTCGACGTGCCCGGACAGCAGCCCGGCGAGCCGGTCGGCCCACCCGACGTAGGCGTCCGGGGTGTCCGGGTCCGGGTCGCTCATGCCCTCGGTGAAGGAGTCCCCGATCGCGACGTAGCGCGTCCACGCGCGGGCGACCGGGCGGATGCTGCCGGCCCGGCCGTGCACGGTGGGTCCGGCCTCGCCGTGCACCAGCCGCAGCGGGTGGGCGTGCTGGTCTCGCCCCTCGGCCAGGCGGTGCTGCGGGGTCGCGGTCGCGGTGTGGTCGTGGGTGCTCAGGGCAGCCTCCAGTCGATCGGTGCACCGCCCTGCTGGCGCAGCAGCTCGTCGGCCCGGCTGAAGGGCCGGCTGCCGAAGAAGCCGTGGCGGGCGGACAGCGGTGAGGGGTGGGCGCTCTCGACGCGCGGCACGTCGCCGAGCCGGGGCGCGAGGTTGCGGGCGTCGCGGCCCCAGAGGATCGCGACGAGCGGGCCGCCGCGCCGGGTGAGGGCGTCGATGGCCAGGTCGGTGACCTCCTCCCAGCCCTGGCCGCGGTGGCTGGCCGGGGCGCCGGGGCGGACGGTGAGGACACGGTTGAGCAGCATGACGCCGGCGTCGGCCCAGGGGGAGAGGTCACCGGTGCTGGGTCGCGGCACGCCGAGGTCCTCGACCAGCTCGGTGTAGATGTTCTGCAGGCTGCGGGGCACCGGCCGCACGTCCGGGGCGACGGAGAAGCTGAGGCCGACGGCGTGCCCCGGGGTCGGGTACGGGTCCTGGCCCACGATGAGGACCCGCACGTCCTCCAGCGGGCGGGTGAAGACGCGCAGCACGTGCGGGCCGCCCGGCAGGTAGCCCCGCCCCGCCTCGACCTCACCGCGCAGGAACTCCCCGATCCGCGCCACGGTCCCCTCCGCCGGCGCCAACGCCTCGGCCCAGCTCGGGTGCACGAGGTCGCGCAGCGGTGTCGGGCTCACGCAGCCCAGCGTATGCCGTGCCTCAGCTCTGCATGCCGAGGCGTCGCATCGAGCGCGCCCGCTGGCGACGGGACCGGTCGCGACGCAGTCGCTTGATGAGCAGCGGCTTGTAGGCGAGCGCCGCCTCGCTGTCGATGAGCTGGTTGAGCAGCTGGTAGTAGCGCGTCGAGCTCAGGTCGAAGAGGTCCTTGATGCCCTGCTCCTTGGAGCCGGCGTAGGTCCAGTGGCGGTTCTCGAAGTCGAGGATCTCCTGGTCGCGCGCCGACAGCCCGACGGGAGGCTCGACCTGCTGCACGTGGCTGGCAGCACCCATGGATGCGTCCTCTCCTCATGGTGGTCTGGCTGGATCTGCGGTGGAGTCTACGGCACCGGACTTACACCCGTGTGATTTGTGCGCGCGCGCGCCCGCTCCGTCCGGGGAAGTGTGACCCACGACACGCGAGAGAGTCCTTGTCGGGCCACCGGCCGGGCCTTGTAGTTTGTGCTGACGATCACCGGGGACCGTGCTGACCATCACCGGCCACCGCGTGGTCACCGGCTGCAAGGAGGCAGGCAGGGATGTTGACGGACGTCGAGATCGCGCAGGGAGCCACGCTGGAGCGGATCGGCCGGGTGGCCGAGCGGCTGGGCCTGCACGAGGAGGAGTACGAGCCCTACGGCCACCACAAGGCCAAGATCTCCCTCGACGTCCTCGACCGCCTGCAGGACCAGCCGGACGGCAAGCTCGTCCTGGTGACGGCCATCAACCCGACGGCGGCCGGTGAGGGCAAGACCACCACCAACGTCGGGCTGTCCATGGCGCTCAACCGGATCGGCGCGCGCACCATCACCACGCTGCGCGAGCCCTCGCTGGGCCCCTGCTTCGGCATGAAGGGCGGGGCGGCCGGCGGCGGCTGGTCGCAGGTCGTCCCCATGGACGACATCAACCTGCACTTCACCGGCGACTTCCACGCGATCACCTCCGCGCACAACCTGCTCGCGGCCCTCGTCGACAACTCGCTGCACCAGGGCAACCCCCTGGGCCTGGACCCCAAGCGCATCACCTGGAAGCGCGTCCTCGACATGAACGACCGCGCCCTGCGCAACATCGTCATCGGCATGGGCAAGAAGGGGGACGGGGTCGTCCGCGAGTCCGGCTTCGAGATCACCGTGGCCAGCGAGATCATGGCCGCGCTCTGCCTCGCCACCGGGCTGGAGGACCTCAAGGAGCGCTTCGGCCGCATCATCGTGGGCTACACCTTTGACAAGCAGCCCGTGACCGCCGGCCAGCTCGGGGCGGCCGGGGCCATGGCCATGCTCATGAAGGACGCGGTCAAGCCCAACCTCGTGCAGACCCTGGAGAACACCCCGGCCATCATCCACGGCGGGCCGTTCGCCAACATCGCGCACGGCAACAACTCCGTGCTCGCCACCCGCACGGCGCTCAAGCTGGCCGACTACGTCGTCACCGAGGCCGGCTTCGGCGCCGACCTGGGCGCGGAGAAGTTCTTCGACATCGTCTGCCCGGCGGCCGGCCTGCGCCCGGCCGCGGCGGTCATCGTCGCCACGGTGCGCGCCCTCAAGCTCAAAGGCGGCGCGGCCAAGGGAGAGCTCGGCACCGAGGACCTCCGCGCCCTTCAGGACGGTCTGGCCAACCTCGAGCAGCACCTGGAGAACCTCCAGGCGTTCGGGGTGCCGGTCGTCGTGGCGCTCAACCGCTTCCCGAGCGACACGGACGCCGAGCTCGACCTGGTCCGGGAGCGCTGCGGCCAGCTGGGCGTCGACGTCGCGCTCTCCGAGGTCTTCACCCGGGGTGGCGAGGGCGGCGAGGAGCTCGCCCGCAGGGTCGTCGAGCTGTGCGAGCAGGGCAGCGACTACGCCCCGCTGTATGCCGCCGACGCCGGCCTGCGGGACAAGATCGAGACCATCGCCACGCAGGTCTACCGCGCCGACGGGGTGGACTTCGCCCCCGCGGCGCGCGCCCAGCTGGCCGAGCTCACCGACGGCGGTTTCGGCGGCCTGCCGGTGTGCATGGCCAAGACGCAGTACTCCTTCTCCGACGACCCGACCCTGCTCGGCGCGCCGCGCGGCTTCACCATCACCGTCCGCGAGCTGGTCGTCAACGCCGGGGCCGGCTTCGTCGTCGCCCTGACCGGCGACATCATGCGGATGCCCGGGCTGCCCAAGGTCCCGGCGGCGCTCGGGATGGACATCGCCGAGGACGGCACCATCACCGGTCTCAGCTGAGCGGAGTCATCCGCAGAAGGTGTTCCTCTGCCGTGATGCATCACCGCAGAGGAACACCTCCTGCTCAGGAGTGGAGACTGCCCAGCCGGTGGAGCCCGTGGAGGCTCCGGTATGCCGGTCAGGCCCGTCAGGCCCAGGTGACGACGATGGCCGCCGTGAGGACGAGCAGGACGACCGAGATGACCCGGTAGTTCGCCCAGACCGCGGTGCCCTGCAGCGCCTGCGACTCCTCGGTCCAGTACTCCGACTTCCAGGTGAGCTCGGCCGTCTTCGACTCGTCCGGTGAGGGCCCGACCAGGCTGATGCCCACGAGGAGCAGCACCGAGAGCGCGGTGCTGATGCCCGCGGCATACAGGAACTGGATCGTGGGCTCCTCGGGCAGCACCTGGGTGAGGATGAAGGTGATCAGTCCCACCGGTTGCATGATGACCAACGTGAGGAAGGCGGCGGTGCCGCTGATGCGCTTCCACGCGATGCCGGCGAGGAAGACCGCCACGACGGGCGGGACCAGGAACGACAGCACCGACTGCAGGTAGTTGTAGAGCGTGTCGAACTGGGCGATGAACGGTGCCCAGAGGATCGCCACGACCAGCGCGACCACGGTCGCCACCCGACCGGTGAAGACCAGCGCCCGCTGCGAGGTGTCCGGCCGCAGCGTCTTGACGAAGTCCATCGTCACGATCGTCGAGGCCGAGTTGAGGATCGAGTCGACGGTCGAGGTGATGGCTGCGATGACGGCCGCCAGGATGAGGCCGCGCAGCCCGACGGGGAGCAGGTCGAAGACCAGCGTCGGGAAGACCGTGTCCGGGTTGTCCAGGTTGGGGTAGAGCGAGATCGCCATGACCCCGGGGAAGATGAACAGGAAGAGGAAGGCCAGCTTGATGAAGCCGGCCAGCAGCGAGCCCCAGCGGCCGTGGTCGAGCGACTTCGCGCCGAGGGTGCGCTGGACGACGAGCTGGTTGGTCGTCCAGTAGTAGAGCCCCACGACGAGGACGCCGGTGATGAGCCCGGGCCACGGCAGGTCGGGGTTGTCGGCCGGCAGGATGAGGCTCATCTTCTCGTCCCCGGCGGCCTGCGCCATGGAGTCCCAGGACTCGATGGCGTCGAACGTCGCGATGAGGACGATGACGCCGCCGATGAGGGTGACGGTCGCCTGGATCGAGTCGCTGATCATGACCGCGCCGAGCCCGCCGATGACGGTGTAGATGGCCGCGAGGACCGCGAGCACCGCCACCGAGACGATCATCGGGATGTCGGGGTAGAGCACCTTGACGACCACGGCCCCGGCGAACAGCGCCGCGGCCATGTCGATGAACATGTTGGCGAAGAGGTTGAACCCGGCGAAGGCCATCCGGGAGCGCCGGTCGTAGCGCTGCTCGAGGTACTCCGGCAGCGTGAAGACCTTGGAGCGCAGGTAGAACGGCAGGATGAAGAAGATGAAGACGACGAGGATGACGGCCGACATCCACTCGTAGGCGAAGATCGAGATGCCCTGCTCGTAGGCGCCGCCGGCCAGGCCGACGAAGGTCGCCCCGGACATGTTGGTGGCGACCAGCGAGAGCCCGACGAAGGGCCAGATGAAGTTGCGCCCGCCGAGGAAGTAGTCCTCCGAGGCGTCGCTCTCCTTGCCGCTGGCCTTGGCCTCGGCGTGGGCCTTGCGCTTCATCCGCGCGCCGGCCACGAGCGGGATGATCCGGCTCAGCACGAGGTAGCCGATGATGACCGACAGGTCGAGGGCGCGGACGGTGAAGTCGGGCATCCCCCCGCCGGAGGAGCCGGACAGTGGGAGCAGCACGTCGGCGGTCATCGGGTCTCCCCCTCGCTGCGGACGACGAGGACGGCGCAGGGCGCGTGCCGGACGACGCCCTCGGCGTCGTTGCCGAGCAGGACGCGCACGAAGGCGTTCTGCCCCCGGCTGCCGATGACGATGAGGTCGGCGTCGATCTCGTCGCGCAGGCGCAGGATCTCGTCCGTCGCCCGACCGGTGCGCAGGTAGGTGCCGGTCACGGCCACCCCCTCCGCCTCCAGGGCGGCCGCGCCCGCGTCCAGCACGGGTCCGGCCTCGAGCTGGAGGCGTTCTCGCTGGCCGGGGCTGAGCGGCGTCGGGTTGGTCCAGGGCGACACCAGCGCGACGTGCACGACGTGCACCTCCGCGTCGGTATGCCGGACCAGGTCGACGGTGCGGGCGCGCGCCAGGGCGGCGCTCGGGGATCCGTCGGTGGCGTACAGGATGCGGGTCGGGAACGTCATTGAACCCCTCCGGGCGCTGCGGGCGTGCGGTTGGCGGGCCCCACCCTGCCCTGCCCTCTCCGGGTCCGCCAGTCGAGAGTGACCCTGCGGTAACCAGGGGCGGCGACCCGCCGCGGCCGGGCGGGGCGGCGGGCCGGGGTCCGTCCAGCACCTAGACTCGGGCGGCATGACTGAGGTGACCTGGAGAGAGGTGGCTCCCGGGGTCCACGTCCGCCGGCACGAGGAGCTCAAGCTCAACTGCGGGCTCGTGGTGGGCAGCGAGCGGTCCCTCGTCGTCGACACCCGCAGCTACCGCTCCCTCGGCCAGGAGCTGCTGGGGTCGGTGCGGGAGATCACCGCCACCGAGCTCGTCGTCGTCAACACCCACGCGCACTACGACCACTGCTTCGGCAACGTCGCGTTCCGCGACTCGCAGATCTACGCCCACTCCGGCGCCGCCGACGACCTGCGCCGCACGGGGGAGCACCAGCGTCGCCAGGTCGTCGAGCACCTGCGCTCGACCGACCGCGGGGCGCTGGCGGACGAGGTGGAGGACACCGAGATCGTGCTGCCGTTCTACCTCGTCGAGGACGACACCGTCCTCGACCTGGGGGACCGCGGTGTCGAGCTGCTCTTCGCGGGGCGCGGGCACACCGACCACGACCTGTCCGTGGCGGTCCCGGACGTCGGGGTCGTCTTCGCGGGCGACCTGGTGGAGGAGGGGGCGGACCCGGCGATGGAGGACGCCTACCCGCTGGAGTGGGCGCCCACGCTGAGCGCGCTGCTGGACAAGCCCGCCGCCGGGCTGGCGGACACCTGGGTGCCCGGCCACGGCCGGGTCGTCGACCGGTCCTTCGTCGAGAGCCAGGCCGGTCAGCTGGCCGCGATGGCCGAGCGCTTCGCCGAGGTGCTGGGCACCGGGATCGCCGGGGTCGACTCGCTCGCCAACGCCGGCCGCGGGCTGGGGCTGACCGAGGACACGCTCCGGCTGGCGGCGGTCCGCACGCTCGAGCTGCGCCACTGACGCACCGCCCGCCGAGGCGGGCCCTCGGGGGAGCCGGACGGCGGGGACCGGGTGCGGGACGGCATACCGGCCCTGCCATTTGCACTCAAGGGCCCCGAGTGCTCATCATGGACCTAGCACTCTCACCACGAGAGTGATAATCCGACCGGCCTGTCGAGGGTCGGGAGCCGGGGAGACCTGATCCTCGCGCCTCCTGGCTCGTCCGTCGCGGGCGGCACCCGGTCACCCGTCCATCCACATGTGGAGGAAGCAACTCAGATGGCCAAGACCATTGCTTTCGACGAGGAGGCTCGCCGCGGGCTCGAGAAGGGTATGAACACCCTTGCCGACGCCGTGAAGGTGACCCTCGGCCCCAAGGGCCGCAACGTCGTGCTCGAGAAGAAGTGGGGCGCCCCCACGATCACCAACGACGGCGTGAGCATCGCCAAGGAGATCGAGCTCGAGGACCCCTACGAGAAGATCGGCGCCGAGCTGGTCAAGGAGGTCGCCAAGAAGACCGACGACGTCGCGGGAGATGGCACCACCACCGCGACCGTGCTCGCCCAGGCCATGGTGAAGGAGGGCCTGCGCAACGTCGCCGCCGGCGCCAACCCGATGGCCCTCAAGCGGGGCATCGAGATCGCCGTCAAGGCGGTCAACGACGACCTGCTCGACATGGCCAAGCCGGTGGAGACCAAGGAGCAGATCGCGCAGTCCGCGAGCATCTCCGCGGCCGACACCGAGATCGGCGGCATGATCGCCGAGGCCATGGACAAGGTCGGCAACGAGGGCGTCATCACCGTCGAGGAGTCCAACACCTTCGGCCTGGAGCTCGAGCTCACCGAGGGCATGCGCTTCGACAAGGGCTACATCAGCCCCTACTTCGTCACCGACACCGAGCGCATGGAGGCCGTCCTGGAGGACGCCTACGTGCTGGTCGTCAACTCCAAGATCTCCTCGGTCAAGGACCTGCTGCCGCTGCTGGAGAAGGTCATGCAGTCCGGCAAGCCGCTGATGATCATCGCCGAGGACGTCGAGGGCGAGGGTCTGGCGACCCTGGTCGTCAACAAGATCCGCGGCAACTTCAAGTCCGTGGCCGTCAAGGCCCCGGGCTTCGGTGACCGGCGCAAGGCCATGCTGGCCGACATCGCCATCCTCACCGGTGGCCAGGTCATCTCCGAGGAGGTCGGTCTCAAGCTGGAGACCGCCGAGCTCGACCTGCTGGGCACCGCCCGCAAGGTCGTCGTCACCAAGGACGAGACCACCATCGTCGAGGGCGGCGGCGACGCCGACCAGATCGCCGGCCGGGTCTCCCAGATCCGCACCGAGATCGACAACTCCGACTCCGACTACGACCGCGAGAAGCTGCAGGAGCGGCTGGCCAAGCTGGCCGGCGGCGTGGCCGTCATCAAGGCGGGCGCGGCGACCGAGGTCGAGCTCAAGGAGCGCAAGCACCGCATCGAGGACGCCGTCCGCAACGCGAAGGCCGCCGTCGAGGAGGGCATCGTCGCCGGTGGTGGCGTCGCCCTCATCCAGGCGTCTCGCGCGTTCGACGGTCTGTCGGTCACCGGCGACGAGGCCACCGGCGCCAACATCGTCAAGGTGGCCATCGAGGCCCCGCTCAAGCAGATCGCGATCAACGCCGGTCTCGAGGGCGGCGTCGTGGCCGAGAAGGTCCGCAACCTCACCCCGGGCGAGGGCCTCAACGCCGCGACCGGTGAGTACGGCGACATGCTGGGCTTCGGCGTGGCCGACCCGGTGAAGGTGACCCGTTCTGCCTTGCAGAACGCCGCCTCCATCGCCGCGCTCTTCCTCACCACCGAGGCCGTCATCGCCGACAAGCCGGAGAAGACCCCGGCCATGCCGGCCGGCGCCGACGGTGGCATGGGCGGCATGGACTTCTGATCCTGCGGGGTCAGAGCTGACGCGCCTGCGTTCCTCGCGGGCGACCAACGACCGACGGGCGGTCCCTCCTTCGAGGAGGGGCCGCCCGTCGGCGTGTGCCCGGGGAGCCAGGTGACGGCTGGGGGTGGGGGCCCCGTGCCGGCCGCCTCACGGGGTGCGACCGGCGCGGCGACGCGCCTGGTCCGGCCTGCGGACCGCTGCGGCGTCGCCCGTCACCCGCAGGGATGACGCTCCACCCGGGACATCCTGCGCCTCGTCCGCGCCCCCTGCGCCGGACGAGGCTCGCGCCTCACTGGGGGGTGAAGCGGGTGCGGTTGGTCTGCTCGACGAGCTCGTAGTCCTGGCCCGCCGTCCGCAGCGTCGTCGAGATCTGCTGCAGGGAGGTGCGGACCTTCTCCTGGGTCGCGCTCCAGTCCTGGGTGACGCTGTGGAAGCTGCCGGCGGCCGACCCCCGCCAGCAGTCCTGGAGCGCGTTGAGCTTGGCCATCATGGAGCGGACCTCCCCCTCGATGCTGGCCGCGATGCGTTCGATGTCACCGGAGGCGGCGGCGATGCGTGCCGTGTCGACGGCGAAGGTGTTGCTCATGGGGTCCCTCCCTCGTGCGGCGGCCGGCCGGCCACCTCGTGCTCACGACGCTAGCCCGCCTCGTGGTCCCGGCGCAGAAGTTGTCCACAGGTAGGGTCCGGAGCATGACCGTCCTCGTCGACCCGCCCCGCTGGCCGGCGCACGGACGGCTCTGGTCGCACGTCGCGAGCGACACCTCGCTCGCCGAGCTGCACGCCTTCGCGGCCGGGGTCGGCATCCCGCAACGGTCCTTCGAGGGGGACCACTACGACATCCCCGAGGAGCGGTATGCCGAGGTCGTCGCCGCGGGCGCGGCCGAGGTGAGCGGCACCGAGCTGGCCCGGCGGCTGCGCGACAGCGGGCTGCGCTTCCGCAAGCGCAAGGGGGAGCGGCCGCTGGCCCGGGTCGAGGACGGGCTGGCCGGGGCCGCGCCGACCCCGCACCTGCTGGAGGTGGTCGCCTCGCCGCTGGAGCGCCTCGGCGCCGGGGCGTCGGTGGTGCTCGCCCGGGCGCAGGGGGTGCCGGAGCGCATGGCCCTGGTGCGGAACTCGACCCGGGAGGGCTGGGGCGCGCCCGGCGGCAAGCGCGAGGTCACCGACGGGTCGGCGCGGGCGGCGGCCGTGCGCGAGGTCGCCGAGGAGATCGCGGTCGAGCTCGAGGAGGAGCGGCTGGTCGCCGTGGGCTACCAGCGGATCACCCTGCCGCCCGGGCACGGCGTCCGCAGCTGGGACGAGGGGGACAACTACGTCCAGGTGTATGCCGCCACGCTGCCGTCCCCGGTGCCGCTGCGGCCGGACGGCGTCGAGGTGCTCGAGGCGCGCTGGCTGACCCTCGTGGAGGCCCGGGGCGTCGCGGGGACGGCTGCCTGGTGGCCCCTGGCCGAGTGGTGGTGGGCCCGGGGGTAGGACGGCCTGGGCTGGGCTGGGCTGGGCTGGGCTGGGCTGGGCTGGGCTGGGCTCCGCGACCGGACGGCGGGGCGCTCCTGGGCCGACCCCTCCGGGCCGGGCTCCGCGACCGGAGGGACGGACGCCACACAGGCCCCACTGGCCCCTGGCGCACCCCGCTGCGGGGAAGGTCACCGAGGGCGGGGGTATATCCCCGGCATCGGGCAACGTCTCCGCACCGCGGTGCACGTGTGGCACGGGGGACCGATGGTGTCAGGCATACCTGTCGGCAGCGCGTCGCCCGAGGCCACCGCCGCCTGGGGCACTCTCCTCAGGCCCGCCGCAGCTGCGCCAGCTCGGCCTGCAGGTTGGCGCGGGCGCGCTCGTCCCAGCGCTCGTGCGCGGGCCCGGTCCGGTAGAGCCGCTCGCGGGCGGCGAGGGGCTCCATGACCCGGAGCCGTCCGGCGCGGAAGGCCTTCTCGGGCACGTGGGCGTACTCCTCGCGCACCTGGGTGCGGTAGGCGGCATACCGCGGCGCCGGTGCGGACAGGATCCACAGGTCGGCGTCGTGGACCGCGTCCGTGGCGGCACCGCCGTCGCCGGCCGCCTCGTGGTCCAGCGTCATGAGCACCCCGGCCTCGACGGCCTCCACGACGACGTCGTCGACCCCGAGCCGGTGCAGGTGGTCGCGCGCCATGGTGGCGCTGCGGTGCTCGTTGCTGCCGGGCGCGGCGCGGGGGTCGTAGGCGAGGTCGTGGTACCAGCCCACGGTCCGCGCCACGAGCGCCTCGTCCGCGCCGACCGCCCCGGCCTGCTGGAGCTCGTCGATCGCCGCGAGGACCTCGGTGAGGTGCTCGGTCGTGTGGTAGCGCCGCTGCGGCTCCGACCAGCCGCGCAGCAGCTGCGACCCCTCGGCCAGCCACAGGTCGCGACCGGCGGCGGGCGCGAGCAGCGCGGCGTCGGCGAGCCAGCGGTCGAGCAGGGCCTCGGCGGGATGCGTCACCCGGCCACTCTGGCACGCGCCGCGGGTGCGAGGATCGGCCGGTGCTGCCGACCCAGCTGGACGTCGAGGGGGTGGCCGACCTCGCCGCCGCCCACCCGGGGTGGTTCACCGCCGCCGGGTATGCCGTGCCGCCGGGCCGCCCGCAGGTGCGCCTCCTGGGGCGGGGCGAGTCGTGCGTGGTGTGGCGGGTCGAGCCCGGTCTGGCCGTGCGGGTGCCCCACCGACCGGTGCACGAGCTGCCGCTCGGCCTGGACGCCGAGCTGGAGCTGCTGGCCCGCGTGCCGTCGGACGCCGACCTCGCCGCCCGACCGGTGGCGGTGCGGCTGCCGACGGAGGGCGACCCCACGGCATACCTCGTGAGCACGGCGGTCCCGGGTGAGGTGCTGGCGCCCGGCGACTGGACCGACGGGCTCCTCGCGGCGCTCGCCCGCGCCCTGGCCCGGCTGCACGTGGGTGGGAGGACCGACGGCCTCCCACGACCGACGGCCCCGGACCCGGTGGCCGGCGCGCACGCCGCGCGCGACTGGTGGCGCGAGCACGAGCCGGGCCCGGCCGCCGTGCTGGACCCGCTCTGGCCGGCGGTGCTGCGGCGCACGGAGCGGGCCCGTCCGGCCTTCGCCGCCGTCGAGACCGGACTGGTCCACGGGGACGCCTGCCTGAGCAACGTCGTCGTCGACGGCGGCGTCCCGCGGCTCATCGACTGGGAGTGGGGCCACGTCGGCGACCCGGCCCGCGACCTGGCGTTCTCCGGCGGTCCGGTGCACGCCGACCCGTGGTATGCCGCGATGGACGAGGACCGCGTCCGCGCCCAGGCGGAGGCCTACGCCCGCGAGCGGGCACGGCTCGGATCGCCCGTGGATCTCGAGCCGCTGCTCGCGCGGCGCGAGGTGCACCTGCTGCACGAGACGTTCTTCATCCAGCCGCACCTGCACCGGGTGGCGGCGGCTGCCACCGACCCCGCACGGCGCACGACATACCTCGAGGCCGCCGCGCAGCTGCGCGACGGCCTCGAGAGGTGGCTGGGCTGACTCAGCGCTTGCCGAGCAGCGAGTCCGCGAGGTCGGCGAGGGCCTCGGACAGGTCCTCGCGGGCGTCGTGGGCGCCCTTGGACAGGCCCTTCCAGGTGCTCTTGGCGGCCTTGCCCTTGCCGCCGCCACCGACGGCGTCGGCGAGGCCGTGGCCCACCGAGCTGGCCGCCCCGGTGACCCCCGCGGCCGCCGCGCCGGCAGCGCCGGTGACGCCACCGGCCACGGCACCCGCGGCGTTGCCGACGCCGTCGGCGACCGACTGCGCGGCGTGCTTGGTGCCGGAGAGGAAGGACTGCGTGGCCAGCGTCAGGCCGGCGCCGACCAGCCAGGTGTCCTTGGCCAGGCCGATGCCGTCCGGCGTGGGCCGGATGCCGTCCTCCTGGGTCATGCCCGGGGTCTTGAGGTAGAGCCCGGTGAGGCCGACACCGAAGGCGGCCAGCCCGGCGCCGGCGACGGCCGAGGGCACGGTCGGCAGCAGCAGCGCGGCCCCGAGCCCGATCTCGGCGTAGGCCAGGGCCTTGGTGAAGTCACCCGCCTTCATGTCCTTGAACACGGGGTAGACGCTGGAGGCCCAGCCGTGCATCTGCTCGGCCTCCTCCTCGCCGGCTTTGAGCTTGCCGAGACCGGAGTTCAGGACGAAGGCGCCGGTGGCGATCCGCAACGGTGCGTGGGTGGGGTGCATGCTCTCTCCTCGTGGGACGCGGGAACTGCTCGGCCCTACCGTATGACGTCGGCCTGGGTGGTGCGAGGCGGGCTAGGATCACCCGACGACCGACCGGCGACCCCCGAGGCACGATGACCGCTGCAGAGCATGGCGCGAGCGCGCTGAGCGTCGTCGTGCCGGTCTTCGACGAGCAGGACGTGCTGCCCCTGTTCGTGCAGCGGCTGCGTCCGGTGCTCGACGGGCTGGGGCTCGACTACGAGGTGCTCGTCGTCGACGACGGCAGCGCCGACGCAACCCCCGTGCTGCTGCAGCGGGCACGGCATACCTGGCCGCAGCTGCGGGTGGTCCGGCTGCGCGCCAACGCCGGCCACCAGGCCGCGATCTCGGCCGGGCTGGAGCGGGCGCGCGGCGACCTGGTCGTCACCATCGACGCCGACCTGCAGGACCCGCCCGAGCTCATCGCCGACATGGTGCGGCTGGCCCGGGAGGAGTCGCTGGACGTCGTCTACGCCGTGCGGGACGACCGCCGCAGCGACACCCGCTTCAAGCGGGTCACCGCGAGCGGCTACTACGACACGATGCGGCGCCTCGGGGCCGACCACGGGCCCACGCAGGCGGGGGACTACCGGCTCATGTCGCGGGCGACGGTCGCGGCGGTGACCGCGCTGCCTGAGCACCACCGGGTGCTGCGGCTCGTCGTGCCGTCGCTGGGCTTCCCCTCCGGCGTGCTCACCTACCGCCGCGACGAGCGGGCGGCGGGCACCTCGAAGTACCCGCTCTCGCGCATGCTGCGGCTGGCCGTCGACTCGATCACCGGCGCCAGCCTGGCGCCGCTGCGGCTCGCGACCTGGCTCGGCTTCGTCGGCGCGCTCGTCGCGCTGGTGCTGCTCGTCTACGCGCTGGTGGGGTATGCCGTGGGCCTCACCGTCCCCGGGTGGACCTCGACCTTCATGGTCGTCACCGCCGTCGGCGGGGTGCAGCTGCTGTGCCTGGGCATCCTGGGGGAGTACGTCGGCCGGACCTACACCATGCAGCTCGGCCGCCCCACCTACTATGTCGCCCACGACAGCCTCACCGGCGAGGAGCCGCGGGACTGATCCCTCCGCCCGAGCGGCGCGCGCTCGCCACCGCAGTGCGACTCCCGGGTCCGGGTCCGACGCCTACCTGGCCAGCTGGGGCGGCAGCGGCTCGGCGTGGACCACGCTGAGCCCGCTGACGGCGCGGGTGAGGACGACGTAGAGCCGGCGCAGGCCGGTGCGCTCGTCGGGCTCGGCGGCGGCGATCGCGGCCGGCTCGACGAGCACGACCTGGTCGAACTCCAGCCCCTTGGCCACGGTCGCCGGGACCAGGAAGACCCGCACGCCCAGGCCCTCCTCGGCGTGCGCCCCGTCCATGACCTCGTGCTCGACCCCGGCTGCGCGCAGCGCCGCCCCGACGCGGTCCATCCAGAGGTCGGGCACGATCACGCCGACGGACCCCTCGAACGCGCCGGCGTCGGTCGTCGCCGTCACGGCCCCGGCGACCGCGTCGTCCACGGGTATGACGTCGAGCCGCCCGGGGTTGGACCGCACCGACTCCGGTAGCGCCAGGTCGGGGGCGATCGCCGGGAGCAGCCGCGCGGCGAAGTCGATGACGGCCGAGGGCACCCGGAAGCCGCGGACCAGCTCCTCCAGGTGGGTCGTCGGCGCGGAGAGGTCCTTGCCCAGGTGCTGCAACGACTCCTCCCACGAGGCCGTGGACCACGGCGTGGTGCCCTGGGCGAGGTCGCCCAGGACCGTGAGCGACCCGGTGGAGGCCCGGCGCCCGACGGCGCGCAGCTGCATGGGGGAGAGGTCCTGGGCCTCGTCGAGCACGACGTGACCGAGGCTCGGGGTCCGGTCGAGCAGGTCGGCCAGCTCGTCCAGCAGCACCAGGTCGGCGGCGCTCCAGTGCGCCCCGGCCGCCGTCCGGGGCGGCGTCTCCCAGACCATGGCCTGCTGGTCGTCCTCCAGGTGGGCACCGGTGGAGAGCACGCGGGTCAGGACGGCGCCGGGCCGGACCTCGGGCCAGACCGCCTTGATGTAGGCCCTCACCGGCGCCGACCTCGCGACGCTGTCCTGCACCCGGTCGTCGGGGGAGTCGCCGGAGCGCTCCATGGCCACCATGACCGCGTGCGCGAGCCGCTGGTGCAGCATGGCCCGGGCGGCGGAGTAGCTCACGCCGCGGCCGCGCAGCTCCTCGATCATGTCCTGCACCTCGTAGGCCGGGACCCGCCACCGGCGCGAGCCGCGGGGGACGACGAGCGCCTCGGTGGCGGGGCCCACCGCGCCCCAGAGCGCCTCCCGCAGGACCGCGGCCATCCGGGCCTCGCCCTTGAGCCGGGCCACCTCGGTGCTGTCCGTCGCGCGGACCTTCGCGGACGTGCCGCCGACGACGAGGTCGTCGGCGGTCGTGTGCCGGACGCTGATCTCTCCGAGCGAGGGCAGAACCGCCCCGACGTGCTCGAGGAAGGCGCGGTTGGGGCCGACGACGAGGACGCCCGTGCGGGCCAACCGGTCGCGGAAGGCGTAGAGCAGCCAGGCCGCGCGGTGCAGTCCGACGGCGGTCTTGCCGGTGCCCGGAGCGCCCTGCACGCACAGCGTCGTGCCCACGTCGGCCCGCACGATCTCGTCCTGCTCGGGCTGGATCGTGGCGACGATGTCGCGCATCGGCCCGATCCGGGGTCGCTCGATCTCCCGGGCGAGGATGCTGCTCGCCCCGCCGGACGACCGGCCGGCACCACCCACCGACTTGCCGTCGTCGGCGGCCCCCAGCGGCTCGTCCTCGAAGGCCGTGATCTGCCCGCCCTCGACGCCGAAGCGCCGGCGCAGCCGCAGGCCCATCGGGTCGTGGGTGCCGGCGCGGTAGAACGGCGTCGACACCCCCGCCCGCCAGTCGATGACGACGGGGTCGCCGTGGCCGTCGGAGACGTGGCGGCGCCCGATGTAGAGCCGCTCCTCCGTGCCGTCGCCGGGCTCGGCGGCGCGGTCGATGCGGCCGAAGAACAGCGTCGTCCCCGGGTCGTCCTGGAGGGCCTTGGCCCGCAACCACAGGGTCTGCGCGAGCGCCTCGCCGGCGATGGCGTCACCGCCGTCGGCGGTCAGCGACAGCGTGTGCTCGCGCATCCGCGCCAGCTCGGTCCGGGCGCGCTCGAGGTGCGCCTGCTCGGCGGCGAGCTCGGCGCGCGGGTCGGTCGGGGGAGCGGGCATCGCGGCATACCTCGCGGAGGGTGGTGAGGAGGGGGGAGCAGCACGATACCCCCACCGGGCGTCGCGAATGGTTGCCCTGACGCCCACCGGGCGTCGCGAATGGTTGCCCTGACGCCCACCGGGCGTCGCGAATGGTTGCCGGTCACGCCGGCCTGCCGTCCGCGGGCTAGCGTGGTGGCATGCTCTTCGCCTTCTCCGTCGCCCCCACCCAGTCCGCCGACGAGTCCGGCTCGGTCAGCGCGGCCGTGGCCGACGCGATCCGGGTGGTCCGCGACTCCGACCTCCCCTACGAGCTCACCTCGATGTTCACCACCATCGAGGGGGAGTGGGACGAGGTGATGCCGGTCATCAAGGCGGCCTGCGACGCCGTGGTGCAGCACTCGCCGCGCGTCTCGCTCGTGGTCAAGGCCGACCTGCGCCCGGGGTATGCCGGTCAGCTCACCGAGAAGGTCGACCGGGTCAACGCCCACCTCTCCGACGACTGAGCCCGCGTCCGGTGGTGCGCGACTGCACCGGATATGTCGCCCGCCGGGGCGCTTCCACGACATACCCGGTGCAGTCGCGCACCCCCCTGGCCGGCGGGGACGGCCACGCTCCTGGTCAGGCCAGCAGCCCGGTCTGGGAGGCGAGGAAGAGCAGCGTGAAGCCGACGAGGAAGACCAGGCCCGCGTAGGACAGGATCCGCATGCTCGTCGACAGCTGACGCTCGCCGCGGATGATGGAGAAGTTCAGCCACGCGAAGACCGGCGCGGTGAGGAAGGCGCTGACCATCGCGAAGCGCAGCATGTCGGCCAGCGAGGCGCTCATCCACACCACGATCGCCAGCGCGATGACCGAGATGCCGGTGATCCACAGGTCCTTGGAGCGGCGGCTCATCGACTCCTGGCCGCGGATGAGCCGCAGCGACTCGGCGGCCGCGCGGCCATACCCGTCGACGACCGAGATGACGGTGCCGAACATGCAGGCGAAGGCGATGAGCGCCATGAGCGGCACCGCCCACTGGCCGATCGCCGCGCCGTACATGCTCATGAGCTGGGGGATGTAGGCGCCGCCGGCCATCTCCATCTCCTGGCCGCTGCCGTACTGCACGAAGACGCCCAGGCCGATGAAGAACACGGCGAGCACGGTGGACACGACGTAGCCGAGGTTGAAGTCGAAGAGGACGTCGCGCACGGCGAGCCGGCGGTCGGCACCCTTGGCCTTGACCCACAGCGAGTTCAGGGCGCTGATCTCGATCGGGGCCGGCATCCAGCCGATGACCGCGACGAGGAAGGGCAGCGTCGCCAGCGTCCACGGCGAGGGGTCCTCGAAGGCCGGCTGGCGCACCGGCCCCTGGGAGGCGGCCATGACCACGGCCACGACGGTGGACAGGGCGAGCAGGACCATGATGATCTTGGTGACGCCGTCCAGGGCCTTGTAGTGGCCGCCGACGAGCAGCATCCAGGTCACCGCGAGCAGCCCCGCCGCGAGCACGGGGACGCCGAGCCCCCACGACGCCGGCAGCAGGTAGGCCAGGATCACCGTGCACAGCAGCGCCACGCCGGCCGTCGAGATGACCGACGACACGGCGGCGAGCACGAAGAACACCCAGAGGTATGCCTTCCCGCGCCGCGCGTAGCCCTCGACGAGGCTGCGGCCGGTCTCGGCGGCGTACTGCGGGCCGAAGCGGAAGAACGGGTACTTGAGCACGTTGGCGAGGACGATGAGCCACACCAGCTGCCAGCCGAAGAGCGCCCCCGCCTGGGTGGAGGAGATGAGGTGCGAGGCCCCGATCGCCGCCGACGCGGCGAGCAGCCCCGGCCCCACCGCCCCCCAGCGGCTGCGCCACGTCGAGCGCTCGCTCGCGGTCCTGGTCTCGCCCTCGATCACCATGGGCGGCACGCTAGCACCGGCATACCCATCGCCGCGGCGGCCACGACGCGCCACCATCAGCGGCGCCCGGTGTGGTGTGGGCAAACCATTCGCGGCGCTCGGTGGGATGTGGGGCAACCATCCGCGGCGCTCGGTGGGTCGGGGGCGGGTCAGGGGGAGGAGGCCCTACTCGGGCGGGGGCAGGTCGCGGTGGGTGCGGGCGCGCAGCGGCTTGGGCACCGGGGGGCGGCCGACGTGCCGCTCGATCGCCAGCTCGTAGGAGCTCACCAGCGACTCGGTCGAGGCCCGCCAGGAGTGGGTCTGCGCATCCGCCCGGGCGGCCTGCCCCATCCGGTCCTTGAGCCCCGGCTCGAGGAGGAGCCGGCGCAGGCGGTCGGCATACCCCGCCGTGTCGCCCGGCTCGACGAGGAAGCCGGTGACGCCGTCCTCGATGACGAAGGGGATGCCCCCGGCCCGGGCGCCGACCACCGGCACCCCGCTGGCCATGGACTCCAGGGCGACCAGCCCGAGCGTCTCGGTGGTGGACGGGAAGGCGAAGGCGTCGGCGCTGGCGTAGGCCGCGGCCAGCTCCTCCCCGGCGAGGTAGCCGGTGAACACGGTCGGGGTGCCGGCGAACAGCTCCTCGAGCTCCCGGCGGGCCGGCCCCGACCCCACGAAGGCCAGCCGCGCCCCCTCACCGGCGAGCTGACGGATCGGGTCGAGCAGCTGGTCGAGGTCCTTCTCCCGGGAGAGCCGCCCCACGTAGAGGACGAGCGGCGCCTCCGGGTGCCCCCCGGTGAGCCGCTCGCGCATCTGCGTGCTGCGTCGGGACGGGTGGTAGCCCTCGGTGTCGACCGCCTTGGGCCACAGGTCGACCTCCCGGATCCCCACCTCGCGCGCCCGCTGCACCATCTGCGCGGACGTGCACAGGTTGACCTCGGCCAGGTTGTGCATCCCGGTGATCCACGCCTCGCTCGGGGCGCGCAGCAGGTGGAGCCCGTTGCCGAGCCGCGTCGTGTAGGACGGCACGTCGGTGTGGAAGCTGGCGAGCAGCGGCAGGTTGCGCCGGCGCGCCGAGATGACGCCGTAGGCCGCGAGCCACACCGGGTTGACGGCGTGCACGATGTCGGGGTGGAAGGCCTGCATGCCCCGCGCGATCCGGGCGGTGGGCAGGCCCACCATGATCTCGGGGTACCACGGCTGGAAGGACACCGACCGGACCTTGACGACCCGGTGCGGGCCGTAGCGGGCCGGCGGCTCCCCGGGCGCGAAGACGAGCGCCTCGTGCCCGAGGTCGGCGAGCTGGTCGAGGGTGCGGGTGACGCGGGTGACGACCCCGTCGACCTTGGGCAGGAAGACCTCGGTGAAGAGGGCGATGCGCATCCGGTATGCCGTCGCCGGGCTCAGGCCGTGCGTTCCACGGTGGCCCCGCGCGAGGCCGGCACGCCCGCCTGCTGCCGGGAGGTCCACACCGAGGTGCAGGGGATCTTGTCGAGGTCCGCGCGGTCGGCGTAGCGCCGGGCGACGTCCTCGACCTCCATGAGCAGGCCCTCCTCGAGCAGCGTCGGCTGCAGGCCGAGGTCGAGGAAGGTCTCGTTGTGCACGTGCAGCTCGTTCTCGGCCGCCTCGTGGCGCGGGTTGGGGACGAGCTCGACCTCGGCGTCGCTGATCCGGGCGACCAGCTCGGCCAGGTCGCGCACCCGGTGGGTCTCGGTCATCTGGTTGAAGATCTTGACGCGGTCGCCCGCGGCGGGCGGGTTCTCCAGCGCGATCTGCACGCACCGCACCATGTCCCGGATGTGGATGAAGGCCCGGGTCTGGCCGCCGGTGCCGTGCACCGTCAGCGGGTAGCCGACGGCGGCCTGCATGAGGAAGCGGTTGAGCACCGTGCCGTAGTCGCCGTCGTAGTCGAAGCGGTTGACGAGGCGCTCGTCGCGCAGCGTCTGCTCGGTGTGGGTGCCCCAGATGATGCCCTGGTGCAGGTCGGTGATACGCAGCGCGTCGTTCTTGGCGTAGTAGGCGAAGAGCTGCTGGTCCAGGCACTTCGTCATGTGGTAGATCGAGCCCGGGTTGGTGGGGTAGAGGATCTCCTGCCCCACCCGCGTGCCGTCCTCGGCGGCGATCTCGACGTCCAGGTAGCCCTCGGGGATCGCCATGCCGGCCGTGCCGTAGCCGTAGACACCCATGGTCCCCAGGTGCACCAGGTGCGCGTCCAGGCCCGTCTCGACCATGGCGCAGAGCAGGTTGTGGGTGGCGTTGGTGTTGTTGTCGACGGTGAAGCGCTTGTGCCTCGCCGACTTCATCGAGTAGGGGGCCGAGCGCTGCTCGGCGAAATGGACGACGGCGTCCGGGCGCCGCTCCTCGAGGAGGGCGACCAGGCCCTCGTAGTCCTGCGCGAGGTCGAGCTCGACGAGCTCCATGGGCCGTCCGCCGACCTGCTCCCACGCGGCCAGCCGCTCCTGCGGGCTCGCGATGGGGGTGAGCGAGGAGGCCCCGAGCTCCTCGTCGATGCGCCGGCGGACGAGGTTGTCGACGATGACGACGTCGTGGCCGAGGTCGGACAGGTGCAGCGCCGCGGGCCAGCCGCAGAAGCCGTCACCGCCGAGGACAGCGATCTTCACGGGTGACTCCTTGACGTCGGGGGCGGGCCACGGGCCGCGCGCGTGCTCGGGTCAAGGTATCAATGCCGCCGGGGAGGCCGGGTGTCGCCGGACCGGGCCGGGCCGGAAAACGGGTGGGGCGGACCGGTCGACGGCGGGCAGGATGGGCCCATGGGACACGTCGACGTCGCCGCTGTCGGCTACACCCTGCCCGACGGCCGCCCGCTGCTGCGCGACATCGGTCTGCGCGTGGGCGACGGCGCGCGGGTCGCCCTGGTCGGGCCGAACGGCAGCGGCAAGACCACCCTGCTGCGCATCGTCGCCGACAAGCTGCGCCCGCACGAGGGCTCGCTGTCCCGCAGCGGCGGGCTCGGCGTCATGCCGCAGCTCATCGGCACGATGGGCCGCGAGGTGGGCGCGGGCGACGAGCCGCCGACGGTCCGCGACCTGCTCGTCTCGGTGGCCCCTGCGGGGATCCGGGCGGCCGCCCGGGCGCTGGACGCCGCCGAGCTGGCGATCATGACCGTCGACGACGAGCCGGCCCAGCTCGCCTACGCTCAGGCGCTGGCCGACTGGGCCGACGTCGGCGGCTACGAGCAGGAGACGCTCTGGGACGTCTGCACGGTCGCGGCCCTCGGCATACCCTTCGAGCAGGCGCAGTGGCGGGGGACCGACACCCTGTCCGGCGGGGAGCAGAAGCGGCTGGCGCTGGAGGCGCTGCTGAGGGGACCCGAAGAGGTGCTGCTCCTGGACGAGCCGGACAACTACCTGGACGTCCCCGGCAAGCGGTGGCTCGAGGAGCAGCTGCGGGCCAGCCCCAAGACCGTCCTGCTCGTCAGCCACGACCGGGAGCTGCTGGCCCGCGCCGCGACCCGGGTGGCCACGCTCGAGCCCGGGGCCGCCGGGAGCACGCTGTGGGTGCACCCGGGCAGCTTCGCCACCTGGCACGAGGCGCGGGCCGAGCGCAACGCGCGGCTCGAGGAGGCCCGGCGGCGGTGGGACGAGGAGCACGCCACGCTGCGCGCGCTCATGCTGCGCTACAAGGCCAAGGCCGCCTACAACGCCGACATGGCCAGCCAGTACCAGTCGGCGCAGACCCGGCTGCGGCGTTTCGAGGAGGCGGGGCCGCCGGAGGTGGTGAGCCAGGAGCAGCGGGTCCGGATGCGGCTGCGCGGCGGGCGGACCGCCAAGCGCGCCGTGGTCTGCGAGGGTCTGGAGCTCACCGGGCTCATGCGCCCCTTCGACCTGGAGGTCTGGTACGGCGACCGGGTCGCCGTCCTCGGCTCCAACGGGTCGGGCAAGTCGCACCTGCTGCGGCTGCTCGCGGCCGGGGGCAGCGACCCCGAGCCCGGGCAGCGCCCGGTGGGCGACATCGTCCCGGCGCCGGTCCGGCACACCGGGGTGGCGCGCCTCGGCGCGCGGGTGCGTCCCGGCTGGTTCGCCCAGACGCACGACCACCCGGCCCTGCGCGGGCGCACCCTGCTGGAGATCCTGCACCGGGGGGACGAGCACCGGCGGGGTATGCCGCGCGACGAGGCCGCGCGGGCGCTCGACCGGTACGAGCTCGCGCGGGCCGGGGAGCAGCGCTTCGAGTCGCTCTCCGGGGGCCAGCAGGCGCGGCTGCAGATCCTGCTGCTGGAGCTGTCCGGGGCGACCCTGCTGCTGCTCGACGAGCCCACCGACAACCTCGACCTGCACTCCGCCGAGGCGCTGCAGGAAGGGCTGGACGCCTTCGACGGGACGGTGCTCGCGGTCACGCACGACCGGTGGTTCGCCGCGTCCTTCGACCGGTTCCTCGTCCTCGCCGCGGACGGCCGCGTGCGCGAGACCGACGGACCGGTCTGGGACGAGGGGCGCGTGGCGCGGGCCCGGTGAGGGCCGGGTGGCGCGGGACCCGTGAGGGGCCCGCGCCGCGGCGGCCGGCCGCTCAGCCCTCGTCCGGACGGGCGGCCAGGGTCACCGTGACCTCGGCCTGCTCGCCGTCGCGGATGTAGGCCACCCGCGCCTCGTCGCCGGCACCGCGCTCACGGACCTGGCCCACGAGGGCGGTCGCGCTGGTGACCGGCTCGTCGTCGATGCCCACGATGAGGTCACCGGACCGCATACCGGCCCCCTCGGCGGGGGAGCCCGGCTCCACCTGGGTGACGGCGGCACCGGTGAGCGTGGCGCCGTCCACCTCGGCCTGGGCGTTGTCGAGGCCGACGCCGAGGAAGGCGTGGGTCGCCGTGCCCGAGTCGATGAGCTGCTCGACGATGAGCTGCACCTTGCCGGAGGGGATGGCGAAGCCGATGCCGATCGAGCCGCTCTGCCCGGTGCCCCCGGTCGGGAGCGAGGCGATGGAGGAGTTGATCCCCACCAGCTCACCGGCCGCGTTGACCAGGGCGCCGCCGGAGTTGCCGGGGTTGATGGCGGCGGAGGTCTGGATGGCGTTCGTGACCACCGCGGCGCCCGGGTCGGCGGGGTCCGAGGAGGAGCCCTGCGTGGTCACCGGGCGGTCCAGGGCGCTGACGATGCCGGTCGTCACGGTCCCCGACAGCCCCAGCGGGTTGCCGACGGCCATCACCGGGTCGCCGACCCCGAGCGCGCCGTCGTCACCGAGGGCGATGGGCTGCAGGTCGTCCGGCACGGTGCCGAGCTGGAGGGTCGCGAGGTCGCTCGAGGGGTCGGTGCCGATGACCTCGGCCGGGTAGGACCGGCCGCCCGGCAGCGTCACCTGCACCTGCTGCGCGCCGGCGACGACGTGGGCGTTGGTGACGATGTGACCCTCGGTGTCCCACACGACACCCGACCCGGAGCCCTCGCCGGCCGCGCCGGCGACCGCGATGGACACCGTGCTGGGGGTGACGGCCTCGGCGATGGAGGCCCAGTCCTGCTCGCCGGAGAGGGAGACCGTCGTGCCGCGGGCGTCGCCGCTGGCCGCGCCGTCGCCGGACGCGGTGCTCTGCGCCGACCTGGGGGAGTCACCGGCCAGCTCGACGGCCGCGAAGGTGCCGCCCGAGGCCAGCAGGGCCGCGAGGACGCTCGCCACCGCGATGTCGCCGTAGCGGCGACGCTGACGGGGCGGGGTCGGGGTGGGCTGCTGCCAGGTGGACGTCGCGGCGCCCTGGTGAGCGTCGGCATACCCCTGGGGCGGGGTGGTGTCCGGGTGCGGGGTGGTCGGCACGGGGGCGGTGGCGTCGCCGGCGTCCTGCCCGTACGCCGGGCCCTGGTGCGCCGTGGTGGGCACGGGGGCGGTGGCGTCGTCGGAGCGCTGCCCGTCGAACGGGCCCTGCGGGTCGTGCTGTGGGGTGGTCATGAGACCCATGAGACCACCCGCAGGTCGGTGCTGCCTGGGTGTCGACTAGGAATCTGCTGGACGTCGGTCCGCGGGCAGCTCGACCCGGAAGGTCGCGCCCCCGCCGGGGGTGGGATGGTGCCGCACCGACCCCTGGTGGCGCGCCACGATGGCGGCCACGATGGCCAGGCCGAGGCCGGTCCCCCCGGAGGCCCGGCTGCGCGACTTGTCGGCGCGGTAGAACCGCTCGAAGACGCGCTCGGCGGTGCCCTCGTCCAGGCCGGTGCCGTGGTCGCGCACCTCGACCGCGACGGTGCCGTCGACCCGCCCGACCGCGACCTCGACCGCCGTGCCCGCCGGCGTGTGCGCGAGGGCGTTGGCCACGAGGTTGGTGAGCACCTGCCGCAGCGCGCCGTCCTCCCCGACGACCACGGGCGGGACGTCCGGCAGGCTGCCGGCCAGGGGCACGAGGCGCACGGTCCGGTCCGGGGCCCGCACCCGGGCGTCCTGCACGACGTCGGAGGCGAGCACGGTCAGGTCCACCCGGGTCGGCGCCATCTGCGGCTGGGAGTCCCAGCGGGTCAGCGTGAGCAGGTCCTCCACGAGCCGGGTCATCCGGGTGGCCTCGTCCTCGATCCGGCGCATCGCCCCGGCGACGTCCTCGGGCTCGGACATCGCCCCGAAGCGGTGCAGCTCGGCATACCCCTTGACCGTCGCCAGCGGCGTCCGGAGCTCGTGCGAGGCGTCGGCGACGAAGTCGCGCATCCGCTGCTCGGACGCCTCGCGGACGGCGAAGGAGTGCTCGATGCGGGCGAGCATGCGGTTGAGCGAGTCCGACAGCGAGCCGACCTCGTCGCGGGCGCCGTGCGGCGGGATGCGCCGGGCGAGGTCGCCCCCCGCGATGGCGGCGGCGGTGTCCTCGATGCGGGTGAGCGGGCGGAAGGCGCGGCGCACCGCGAACCAGCCCAGCACCCCGACCACCACCATGGTGGTGAGGCCGATGACGATGGTGAGGAAGGCGAGCTGCCGGGTGGTGCTGTCGACCTCGTCCAGGGGGAGGGCGACCGCGATCGTCCCGGAGACGCGGCCCTGGTCGTTCTCCAGCGGCAGCGCGAGCACCCGCCAGGTCCCCGCGCCCTTGTCGCTGCCGACGCTGAAGGGCTCCCCGAGGCGGCCGTCGTCGATGGCCACCCGGGAGAGGTCCGGGGTGTCGTCCATGCCGCGGGAGGCGAGTGAGACCGGGGGGGCCGCGTCGTCCAGGGGGGTGAGCAGGATGTAGTAGGAGTTGGGCGGCAGCCACAGCTCGGCGCTGGTGTCCTGCCGGCCGGTGGCGTCCTCGAGCAGCTGGGCCGACACCCGCTCGGCGAGCGGGGTGATGTAGGTCTCCAGGTCCGTGTCCACGCGGTCGACGAGGTAGCCGCGCAGCATGGTGATGGTCACCGACGTCGTGAGGAGGTAGGCGGCGAGGACGAGCAGGACCAGCACCGTCACCAGGCGGCGGGTGAGGGAGAGTCCGTGGAGCTTGGTGTAGGCGGCGCGGCGCAGGTGCTGCAGCACGGGAGCGGTATGCCGCCTCAGCGCGGCTCGCGCAGCACGTAGCCCACGCCGCGCTTGGTGTGGATGAGGGGTTCGCCGACGACGTCGATCTTGCGCCTCAGGTAGGAGATGTAGGACTCGACGATGTTCATCTCGCCGCGGAAGTCGTAGTCCCATACGTGGTCGAGGATCTGGCTCTTGGAGAGCACCCGCCCGGGGTTGAGCATGAGGTAGCGCAGCAGCTTGAACTCGGTGGGGGAGACCTCGATGACCTTGCCGGCGCGACGCACCTCGTGGCTGTCCTCGTCGAGCTCGAGGTCGGCCACCCGCAGCGCGTGGTCGTCGCCCTCGTCGGCCACCCGGGTGCGGCGCAGCACGGCCCGGATGCGCGCCACGACCTCCTCGAGGCTGAACGGCTTGGTGACGTAGTCGTCACCGCCGACGGTCAGGCCCTTGATCTTGTCGTCGAGGGAGTCCTTGGCGGTGAGGAAGACGATGGGCAGGTCCAGCCCGCGCTCGCGCAGCGTGCGGGTGACGGTGAAGCCGTCCATGTCGGGGAGCATGATGTCGAGCACGGCCAGGTCGAAGTCGTGCTCGCCGGAGAGCTGGAGCGCGCTGCGCCCGTCCGGCGCGGCGTGCACGGAGAAGCCGGCGAACCGCAGGCTCGTCGTGAGCAGCTCGCGGATGTTCGTCTCGTCCTCGACGACGAGGAGCGTGGCCTCCGGCTCGGTCTGGCTCGCGGTCATACACCCATGGTGCGCGCGCAGCCTGGAACTTTCCTGGGAATCCCCTGCGCGCCCCGCCCTGCGCCGGACGCGTGCTCAGGCTCCACCGGACGCCTGTTCCGACTCCACAGGACGCGTGCTCAGGCTCCACCGGACGTCTGTTCCGACTCCACCGGACACGCGCTTGGTGAGCTCCGGACTCGCGATGGGTGCGCCAGAGACCCGACCGTGCGCTCGGTGTATGCCGACCACGCGTCCGGTGCGTGCTGACCACGCGTCCGGTGCGTGCTGACCACGCGTCCGGTGTATGCCTACGACGCGTCTGGTGCGTGCTGACGACGCGCTCGGTGTATGCCGACCACGCGTCCGGTGCGTGCTGACGACGCGTCCGGTGCAGGAGGGGGCCGGGGTGAGGCGGGGTCAGGCGGATCCGGGGGTGGCGGCGTCGAGGTCGTCGGCGTCGACGATGCGGTAGGCGTAGCCCTGCTCGGCGAGGAAGCGCTGCCGGTGGGCGGCGAACTCGGCGTCGACCGTGTCGCGGGCGACGAGGGTGTAGAAGTGGGCCGTCCGGCCGTCGCCCTTGGGCCGCAGGACGCGACCCAGCCGCTGGGCCTCCTCCTGGCGGGACCCGAAGGTGCCCGACACCTGGATCGCCACGCTCGCCTCGGGCAGGTCGATGGAGAAGTTCGCGACCTTGCTCACGACGAGCAGGCTGATCTCGCCCTCACGGAACTGCCGGAACAGCTCCTGCCGCTGCGCCACGGTCGTCTCGCCGGTGATGAGCGGCGCGTCGAGGCGGCCGGAGAGCTGCTCGAGCTGGTCGAGGTACTGGCCGATGACCAGCGTCGGCTGCCCCTCGTGGCGGCCGACCAGCTGCTCGACCACCGCATCCTTGGCGGGGGCGCAGGCGGCGAACCGGTACCGCTCGTCCGGCTCGGCCACGGCATACGCCATCCGCATGGAGTCGGACAGGCTCACCCGGACCTCCACGCAGTCGGCGGGAGCGATGTAGCCCTGCGCCTCGATGTCCTTCCAGGGGGCGTCGAAGCGCTTGGGCCCGATGAGCGAGAACACGTCGGACTCGCGCCCGTCCTCACGCACCAGCGTGGCGGTCAGCCCGAGGCGGCGGCGGGCCTGCAGGTCGGCGGTCATCCGGAAGATCGGTGCCGGCAGCAGGTGCACCTCGTCGTAGAGGATGAGGCCCCAGTCGCGCGCGTCGAGCAGGTCGAGGTGCGGGTAGACGCCCTTCCGCTTGAGGGTCAGCACCTGGTAGGTCGCAATCGTCACCGGCCGGATCTCCTTGCGGGACCCGGAGTACTCGCCGATCTCGTCCTCGGTGAGCGTCGTGCGCCGCAGCAGCTCCTCGCGCCACTGCCGGGCGCTGACGGTGTTGGTGACGAGGATGAGCGTGGTCGTCGACGACCGGGCCATGGCCCCGGCGCCGACCAGCGTCTTGCCCGCCCCGCAGGGCAGCACGACGACGCCCGAGCCGCCGTCCCAGAAGCCGTCGACGGCCTGCTGCTGGTAGGGCCGCAGCGACCAGTCCGCCTCGTCGAGCCCGATGGGGTGCGCCTCACCGTCGACGTAGCCCGCCAGGTCCTCGGCGGGCCAGCCCACCTTGAGGAGCTCCTGCTTGAGGTGGCCGCGCTCGGAGGCGTGGACCCGCACCGTGTCGTCGTCGACGCGGTCCCCGACCAGCGGCTGGATCTTCTTGTGCCGCAGCACCTCCGCGAGCACGGCCCGGTCGGTGGTGCGCAGCAGCAGGACGGGCTCGTCCTCGTCGGCGACGACCTCCTTGGTGAGCGTCAGCCGGCCGTACCGCGCCATGGTCTCGGCGACGTCCACCAGCAGCGACTGCGGGACGGGGTAGCGGCTGTGCTCGAGGAGCGCGTGCACGACCTGCTCGGCGTCGTGGCCGGCGGCGCGCGCGTTCCACAGGCCGAGCGGCGTCACCCGGTAGGTGTGCACGTGCTCCGGCGCGCGTTCGAGCTCGGCGAAGGGCGCGATGTCGCGCCGCGCCGCCTCGGCACGGTCGTGGTCGACCTCGAGGAGGAGGGTCTTGTCGGACTGGACGATCAGGGGGCCGTTCATCGTGGGCTCAACGGTATGCCGCCCCTCCCGCATTCCGCGCGGGCGCCGCGGGCCTGTTGCCCGGCGGGGCGGTGGCAACCATGTGGGGCGCCCGGTGGGGGTGGTGGCAACCATTCGCGGCGCCCGGTGGGAGCGGTGGCAACCATTCGCGGCGCCCGGTGGGAGCGGTGGCCACCATTCGCGGCGCTCGGTGGGAGCGGTCCGGACGCGGGTCTACACTGGTGGCGAACGACATACGCGCTCCGGGGTCGGTGCAACTCCGAGCCGGCGGTGACAGTCCGCGACCCGACCGCAGCCAGCGGCCGGTTGACCTGGTGCAACTCCAGGACCGACGGTGAAAGTCCGGAAGGGAGGCAGCGCGGGTCGGCGGGTCCTCCCGTCGCCGTCTCGTCGGGCCGACGGCCCGACCTCGGCGACGACCCGCCCCGACCTCGTCCTCCCCACGCCCCCGGGCATCGACCGGGAAGGACGTGAGGTGACCGCCACCCAGCAGTCGACGATCGCCGACGCCGCCCTGCAGCCAGCCCTGGACCGCGCCGTCGACCTGGCCCGCCGCGGCCCCGCCCGAGACCCCAACCCCCGCGTCGGCTGCGTCCTCCTCGCGCCGGACGGCTCCCTCGTCGCCGAGGGGGCCCACCGCGGCGCCGGCACCCCGCACGCCGAGACCGCCGCCCTGGCCGCCGCCGGTGACGCCGCCCGCGGGGCGACCGCCGTCGTGACCCTCGAGCCCTGCACGCATCACGGTCGCACCCCGCCGTGCGCCACCGCGCTCGTCGAGGCCGGTGTCGCCGCCGTGGTGTATGCCGTGCCCGACGTCACCGCCGCGGGCGGCGGTGCCCAGGTGCTCGCCGCCGGCGGGGTGGACGTGCGGCGGGAGCCGCACCCCGGGGCCGAGGACCTCGTCGCCGACTGGGCCCGCGCCGCCCGCCTGGGCCGCCCGCACGTCACCTGGAAGGTCGCCAGCACCCTGGACGGCCGGGTGGCGGCCGCCGACGGCTCCAGCCGGTGGATCACCTCCCCGCAGGCCCGGGAGGCCGCCCACGCCCTGCGCTCGCGGGTCGGCGCCGTGCTCGTCGGGACCGGCACCGCCCTCGTCGACGACCCGGGCCTCACCGCCCGGGACGGGACCGGTGCGCTGCTGCCCGAGCAGCCGCTGCGCGTGGTCGTCGGGACGCGGGACCTGCATCCCGGCTCCCGGCTCGCGACGGCTGTCGCGGACGGCGCCGGCCGCGAGTCCGTCGACGCGGACGACCCCCGCCCCGGCGAGGTCGTCCACCTGCGCACCCACGACCCGGCCGAGGTCCTCGCCGACCTGCGCGGCCGGGGGGTGCACGGCGTGCTGCTCGAGGGTGGTCCGACGCTCGGCGGCGCCTTCTGGCGGGCCGGGCTCGTGGACGAGCTGCTCGTCCACCTCGCCCCCGCCCTGCTCGGCGCCGGCCCGCACGCCGTCCCCGACCTCGGCATTGGCACCATCGCCGACGCCGCCCGCCTCGAGCTGGTCGAGGTCACGACGCTCGGCCCCGACCTGCAGCTGCGGCTGCGCCCCACCACACCCGCCCAGGAGGACTGATGTTCACCGGCATCGTCGAGGAGCTCGGCACGCTGCTCACCCGGACCGACGGCCCGGACGCCAGCGTCGTCGAGATCCGCGGCCCCCAGGTGGTCGCCGACGCCACGCACGGCGCCTCGATCAGCGTCAACGGGGTCTGCCTGACGGTGACCCGGCACACCGAGGAGGGCTTCGAGGCCGACGTCATGGCCGAGACGCTGGCCGTCACCACCCTCGGTGCCCTCGCCCCGGGCGACCCGGTCAACCTGGAGCGCTCGCTGCCGGTCACCGGGAGGCTCGGTGGCCACATCGTCCAGGGCCACGTCGACGGCACCACGACCGTGCTCTCCCGCACCCCGGGGGAGAGGTGGGAGGTCGTGCGGCTGGCGCTGCCACCGCGCCTGGCCCGCTACGTCGCCCACAAGGGCTCGGTCGCCCTCGACGGGGTGTCCCTCACCGTGTCGGCCGTGGGGCCGGACTGGTTCGAGGTCTCGCTCATCCCCACCACGCTGGAACTCACGACGCTGGGCCGTCGTCAGCCCGGTGACGCGCTCAACGTCGAGGTCGACGTGCTCGCGAAGTATGCCGAGCGGCTGCTCGACCCGGAGCTGGCCCGATGAGCGCCGGGGGAGTGCAGCAGGCGCTGGCCGCGCTGCGTGCGGGACGCCCGGTGCTCGTGCTCGACGACGAGGACCGGGAGAACGAGGGTGACGTCGTGCTCTCGGCGCAGACGCTGACCCCGGCGTGGACGGGGTGGGCGGTCCGGCATACCTCGGGCTTCCTGTGCGCGCCGATGCCGGCCGAGGTCGCCGACCGCCTCGACCTGCCGGTCATGGTGCGCGACAACGAGGACGACCTGCGGACGGCCTACACCGTCACCGTGGACGCGGCGGTCGGCGTCACCACCGGCATCAGCGCCGGGGACCGCTGCCGCACCGCGCGGGTGCTCGCCGACCCGGGCAGCGGCCCCGCCGACCTGCGCCGGCCCGGACACCTCATCCCGCTGCGCGCCCGCGCGGGCGGGGTGCTGACCCGGCCCGGGCACACCGAGGCGACCGTCGACCTGTGCCGGCTCGCCGGGCTCGCGCCGGTCGGGGTCATCGGCGAGCTCGTCGACGACGAGGGGGAGATGCTGCGCGGTCCCCAGGTCCACGCCCTGGCCGCCGAGCACGACCTGCCCGTCATCACCATCGCCGAGCTCGTCACCTACCGGCAGCGCCACGACCGGGTCGAGCGCGTCGCCAGCTCGGTCCTGCCGACCGAGCACGGCGAGCTGGTAGTCCACGGCTACCGCGACCTCGTCACCGGCATCGAGCACCTCGCGCTGCTGGGGCAGCCGGACCCCGGCCCGCGACCGCTGGTGCGCGTGCACTCCGAGTGCCTCACGGGGGAGGCCCTGGGGTCCCGCCGCTGCGACTGCGGCCCGCAGCTGCAGGACGCCCTGGCCCGGGTCGCCCGCGAGGGCGGCGCCGTGGTCTACCTGCGCGGTCACGAGGGTCGTGGCGTCGGCATCATCGACAAGCTGCGCGCCTACGCCGAGCAGGACCACGGCCTCGACACCGTCGCCGCGCAGGAGGCGCTGGGGCTGCCGGTGGACGCCCGCGACCACACCCCCGCCGCCGCGATCCTCGAGGACCTCGGTCTGGCCGGTCGGCCGCTGCGCCTGCTGACGCACAACCCGGACAAGGTGGCGGCGCTCACCGGGCTGGGCCTCACCGTCGCCGAGACCGTGCCCTCCGGGCGGCCCGCGCCGGCCGAGGCGGCGGCATACCTGCGCACCAAGGTGGAGCGGCTGGGGCACCTGCCCCACCTGTCCGTCGAGGCGCATCCCCCGACCGTGCCTTCTGGACATCGGTTCCTGGGCGAGGGGTCCCAGGAACCGATGTCCAGAACCGACGACCCCCGCCAGACCCACGAGAGCAGGAGCACAGCATGAGCGGCCACGGAGCCCCCACCATCAGCGTCGACGGACGCGGCCTGCGGGTTGCCGTGGTCGCGGCGTCCTGGCACACCACGGTCATGGACGGCCTGCTGGACGGGTCGCGTCGAGGGCTGCAGGAGGCCGGGGTCGAGGACGTGCGCGAGGTGCGGGTGCCGGGCAGCTTCGAGCTGCCGGTGGCCGCCGCGCGCCTGGCCCGGGAGGGGTATGACGCGGTCGTCGCCCTCGGCGTCGTCATCCGCGGGGGCACGCCGCACTTCGACTACGTGTGCCAGGCGGCGACCTCCGGGCTCACCCAGGTGAGCGTCGAGACCGGCGTGCCCGTGGGGTTCGGCGTCCTGACCTGCGACGACGAGGCCCAGGCGCTGGACCGGGCGGGCCTGCCGGAGTCGCAGGAGGACAAGGGGCACGAGGCGGCCAGCGCGGCCGTCGCCACCGCCCTCGCCCTGCGCTGAGCCCGACAGCCGACGACACGCCCATACCCCTCGGTCCACCTGGACACCCGCACACCTGCCGGACGTCCTCGGTCGCCGGCGTCCCTGCCCCGACGGCATCTGACAGGCTGGCGCCATGACGCGCACGCTGCCGATGACCGAGCCGACGCCAGGGATGCCGGACCGGGTGACCATTTACGAGGTCGGGCCGCGCGACGGCCTGCAGAACGAGAAGTCGGTCGTGTCCACGCAGGTCAAGGCCGAGTTCGTGCGTCGCCTGCTGGCCGCCGGGCTGACCACGGTCGAGCTCACCAGCTTCGTCCCGCAGACGTGGGTCCCGCAGCTGGGGGACGCCGAGGAGCTGCTCGACCTGCTGGGAGAGGACGGTCTGGGGCAGCAGCGCCCGGTGCTCGTGCCCAACGAGCGCGGCCTCGACCGGGCGCTGGAGAAGGGCGTCAGCTCGGTCGCGATCTTCGGCAGCGCCACCGAGACCTTCGCGCAGAGGAACCTCAACCGCTCGGTGGCCGCGTCGGTCGAGATGTTCGCGCCCGTCGTGAAGCGCTCCCTCGACGCCGGGGCCTGGGTGCGCGCCTACGTCTCCATGTGCTTCGGCGACCCCTGGGAGGGGCCGGCTCCGGTCGAGCAGGTGGTCGACGCCTGCTCACGGCTCATGGACCTCGGCTGCGACCAGCTGTCCCTCGGCGACACGATCGGTGTCGGGACGAGCGGTCACGTCCTGCGGCTGCTCGACGCCCTGGACGACGCCGGGATCGGTATGGAGCAGGTCGCCGTCCACTTCCACGACACCTACGGCCAGGCGCTCGCCAACACCATGGCCGCCATCCGTCGGGGGGTGCGGGTCGTCGACGCCTCGACCGGCGGGCTCGGCGGGTGCCCCTACGCGAGGTCGGCCACGGGCAACCTGGCCACCGAGGACCTGGTGTGGGCGCTGGACGGGCTCGGCATCGAGCACGGCGCCGACCTGGACGCCCTCGTGGCCACCAGCACCTGGATGGCCGAGCAGCTCGGCCGCCCTGCCCCCTCCCGCGTGGTCAAGGCGCTCGCCGGCGGCTGAGGGGCGCCGGGCGACCCGGGGCGGCAACCACACGCGGCGCTCGGTGGGTCGTGCGTCAGGTGCCGGTGATGTCGCGGCGTCGGTAGCCCACGGCCCCGAGGCCGAGCAGCAGCGCGGCCAGGCCGGTCATCCCCAGGACGACGGGCCAGTCCATGTCCTCCACCGGCAGCTGCGGCAGCGGCGACCAGGGAGTCAGCTCGGTCAGCCACTCCGGCAGGTCCAGCGCCGGTCCGACCCAGACCATGACGAGGCTCCAGGCCACGACCACCCAGGTGATCCATGCCAGCCTCGGCGCCCAGCCGTGCAGCAGCACGGCGATGCCGAGCACCAGCAGACCGCCCGGCGCGAGCGCAGCCCCGGCGCCGGCCACCTCCGCCACGATGCCCCAGTCGCCGGTGGCGCGGGCCTGGTTGAGCGCCATGACCGCGCCGACCGCGACCAGCATCAGCGCCGGGGCGAGCGCGGCGACGAGCAGGTATGCCCCGAGCAGCCGCCCCCGGGTGGCCCCGGTCGAGAGCACCAGCTCGGCGTGGCCACGCTCCTCCTCGGCCGCGAGACGGGAGAAGAGCTGGACCGCGACGACGGCGATGAGCACGGCGATGATCGCCAGCAGGGCCACGAAGAACGCGTCGACGAGCTGTTCGGCACCGCCGCCCATCCGCTGGAAGATGAGGCGCAGCTGGGGCACCTGCTCGAGCATGTCGTCGAAGGCCGTCGACAGCGACCCCATCGCCAGGGCGAAGAGCAGCAGCCCGATCGTCCAGCCGATCACCTGCCCCCGCTGGAGCCGTCGCACCAGCGCCCCGGGGGTGGCCAGGGACGCCACCGCCTCGGCCCGGCCCCGCCGCGCGGCCCACAACCCGGACCCGTGGTCCCGTCGCCTCTCCAACCCCACCGCCAGCGCCAGCAGCGCCAGCGCCGTCACCGCGGGGAGCACGAGCACCCACCAGCGCTCGTCGGCATACGGCCGGGCCAGCGCCATCCACTGCACCGGCGACGCCCACGCGAGCTCGCGCACCGTCTCGTCGGTCGAGCCGTCGGCCACCGCCCTCAGGGTGTATGCCGCGGCGAGGTCCACAGGCCGAGCGCCTTGGCGGTGCGCGCCGAGGCGGTGAGCTGGGCGGCGACCGCCCCGACGCCGGCGAAGGTCGCCCCGACCAGCGCCAGCCCCGCGCCGAAGGCCACCGAGCCGGCGACCGGCTCGCCGACGGCGGTCATCGAGGCCGCCACCGCCACCCCGAGCGCCGCGCAGGCGAGGAGCGTGACGAGCACCCCGGCCACCAGCGGGGCGTGCCGACCGGTCGCTCCGGAGCGCAGCAGCTCGGTGCGCCCGTCCTCCTCCTCCGCGCGGGTGGAGCGCACCACCCCGAGGACCGCCATGATCCCGGACATCGCGGCGACGAAGGTGCCCACGCGCCATACCGTGAACCCGCCCGCGCTGGTGAGGTCGACCGGCGGCCCGAGCATCGCCCGCATGGTCGGGTTGTTGGTCATCGTCGCGATGAGCAGGTCGGCGTTGCCCGGGTCGACGATCTGCTCGTAGGCCGCCGCCGTGAGCGGCACCACCGAGGTGAGGGCGAGCACCCAGGCGAGGTAGAACCACCGGCTGCGCCGCAGCGCGAGCCGCACCAGGGAGCCCAGCCCGGTCATCGCCCGGACTCGTCGTAGTGCCGCAGGAAGAGCTCCTCCAGCGTCGGGGGCGTCGACGTGATCGACCGGATCCCGAGCGCCGAGAGCCGAGACATGACCTGGCCGAGCTCGGTGTCGTCCACCTGGCAGGTGATGCGGTGGCCGTCGAGCTCGGCGTCGTGGACGCCGGGCGCCGTGGCCAGGCCCTCCGGGACGGGGGCGGCCAGCTCGGCGACGACGAGCGTGCGGGTGAGGTGGCGCAGCTCGGCGAGGGTGCCGGACTCGACGACCTGGCCGGAGCGGATGATCGAGACCCGGTCGCACAGGTGCTCCACCTCGGAGAGGATGTGGCTGGAGAGCAGCACGGTGCGCCCCCGCCCGCGCTCCTCGGAGATGACCGCGCGGAACTGCGCCTCCATGAGCGGGTCGAGCCCGCTGGTGGGCTCGTCGAGGAGCAGCAGCTCGACGTCCGAGGCCAGGGCGGCCACGAGCCCGACCTTCTGGCGGTTGCCCTTGGAGTAGGTCGTGCCCTTCTTGGTGGGGTCGAGGTCGAAGCGCTCCAGCAGCGCCGCCCGGCGGGCCGGGTCGGTGCCCCCGCGCAACCGCCCCAGGAGGTCGATGACCTCGCCCCCGGTGAGGTTGGGCCACAGGGCCACGTCGCCGGGGACGTAGGCCAGCCGGCGGTGCAGCGCGGGGGCGTCCGACCACGGGTCGCCGCCCAGCAGCCGGGCGGTGCCGGAGTCGGCCCGCAGCAGCCCCAGCAGCACCCGGATCGTCGTCGACTTGCCGGAGCCGTTCGGGCCGAGGAAGCCGTGCACCTCACCGGTCGCCACCTGCATCGACAGCCCGTCGAGGGCGGTGGTGCGCCCGAACCGCTTGGTCACCTCCTGGAGCTCGATGGCGTTCATGTGGCGGACGCTACTCCTGTGGCGCGGCCCGGGGGGAGGTCCTGGCCCGTCGGTCGCACGCGCCGGGGCGGTGCCTGGCCCTACAGTGGCCCGGTGGACATCGTGACCGAGGACGGGCCGAGCGCGAGCCAGTACCTCCCGCCGACGTACATCCGGGTGCTCGCCCTCGCGCTCATCCGGCACCCGTCCTCCGGCGCCCTCTTCGTCACCGAGTACCTCGACCCCGCCCGCGGCGAGAGCCTGCACCGGCCGGCCGGCGGCGGCATCGAGTTCGGGGAGACCGCCGAGCAGGCGCTGCGCCGCGAGTTCCGCGAGGAGTTCGACACCGAGATCGAGGTGGGCGAGCGGGTCGCCGTGCTGGAGAACATCTTCGTCTTCAACGGCCGCCCGGGCCACGAGTGGGTGGTCCTGCACGAGGCCCGCTTCCTCGACGAGGCGATGCACGGGCCCGGGCCGCACCCGGTGCTCGACGCGCCCACCGACCTGGGGGTCTGGCGCCCGGCCACCGGCACCGACCTGCCCCGCCTCGTCCCGGACGCGCTCACCGACCTGCTCTGAGGGCATACCTGCGAGGTATGCCGCGACGCGCCCGGGGCGGACCGGCTCAGCCGCGCACGTGAGCGCCTGAGCCGGTGGCGACGGGCGAGTCGCCCGGCCCCAGCGTGCACGTGAACGCTGGGACCGACGCGGAGGCGGACAGGGAGCCGACCGGCATACTGGTCGGTATGGCGGTGGGCGAGGACGGCCGGTGGCGCCCAGGATCGGCTGAGGACCTACGCAGGGAGTCGGCGGCGAGGCCGACGTTCGTCGCACCACGCCTCATCCGCTGGTCATCGCCCATCTTCGCCCTGCTCGCGTGGGTCACCGTCCTCATCGGATGGTCACATGGACGGGCGTGGGGTGGGGGCCTTCTCGGCGGCTACCTCGTCATGGCGTGCCTCTGGACGGTCGCGGCGGTCGCGGTGTGGAGGCCGTCGGTCCCGCGACGCGCCCGGGGCGGACCGGCTCAGCCGCGCACGTGAACGCCTGAGCCGGTGGCGACGGGCGTGTCGCCGGCCCCAGCGTGCACGTGAACGCCTGGGCCGGTGGCGAGGGGCCGTGGCCGGCCGCAGCGTGGACGGGCGCCCGCACCTCGTTCCTTGACGCAGCGGAAGGCCGGTGGGTGCGCCGTCGGCGGGCGCACCGCATACCGTGAACCCATGAAGTCAGGCATCGACCGTGCAGGGATGAACACCGACGTGCGGCCCCAGGACGATCTGTTCGGCCACGTCAACGGGGGGTGGCTCGCATCGGCGACGATCCCGGAGGACCGCTCACGCTACGGCGCGTTCGACCTCCTGCGGGAGAGCGCGGAGAGCTCGGTCCGCGAGCTCATCGAGCAGGCGGCGAAGGCGCAGCCCGAGCTGGGCACGCCGGCGGGCAAGGTGGGGGCGCTCTACGCGAGCTTCATGGACACCGACCAGGTCGAGCGGGTCGGGCTGAGCCCGCTGACCGACCCGCTGCACCGGATCGCCCAGGTCGAGGACGTCAGCGCCTTCGTCCGGCTGTCCGCCCAGCTGCAGCGCGAGGGCGTCGACGGGCTCACCCACCTCTGGGTCACCGCCGACGCCGGCGACCCGGAGAGCTACATCGTCTACCTGCACCAGGGCGGCATCGGCCTGCCCGACGAGGCCTACTACACCGCCGAGGAGCACGCGGCGGTGCGCGAGGCCTACCGCACCTACCTCGGCCGGCTCCTCGACCTCGCCTCTCCGGCGCTCGCCGGGTCGGGCCTCGACGCGGTCCTCGGCGAGGACGCCGTCGACCGCGTCTACGCCCTCGAGGAGCGGCTCGCCGCCGCCCACTGGGACCGGGTCGCCGCCCGCGACGCGGTGAGGAGCTACACCCGGCTCACCCGCGCCGAGCTCGCCGGGCTCACCCCCGGGATGGACTGGGACGCCTTCTCCGACGGCCTCGGCGCGCCCGAGGGTGCGCTGGACGCCGTCGTCGCCCGCCAGCCCGACGTGCTGGCCGCGCTGGGGGAGGCGCTGACCCAGGTGCCGCTCGCCGACTGGCAGGCCTGGCTCGCCGTCCGCCTGCTCGACTCGCTCGCGCCCTACCTCACGGAGGACCTCGTGGCGGCGCACTTCGACTTCCACGGCCGCGCGCTGTCGGGCACCCCCGCCAACAAGGAGCGGTGGAAGCGCGGCGTCGGCATCGTGGAGGCGCTGCTGGGCGAGGCCGCGGGCCAGCTCTACGTCGAGGCGCACTTCCCCCCGGCCGCCCGGGAACGGATGACCGAGCTCGTCGCCAACGTCACCGAGGCCTTCCGCCGCCGCATCGGCGAGCTGGAGTGGATGAGCCCGCAGACCCGCGAGCGCGCCGCGGAGAAGCTGGCGCTCTTCCGCCCCAAGATCGGTCACCCGGTCACCTTCCGCGACTACACGGCCTACGAGCTGGACCCCGGCGACCTCGTCGGCAACGTCCGCCGCGGCGCCGCGTTCGAGACCGACCGCGAGCTGGCCAAGGTCGGCGGGCCGATCGACCACGACGAGTGGCTCATGACCCCGCAGACCGTCAACGCCTACTACCACCCGATGCTCAACGAGATCGTCTTCCCCGCCGCCATCCTGCAGCCGCCGTTCTTCGACGTCGACGCCGACGACGCCACCAACTACGGCGGCATCGGGGCGGTCATCGCGCACGAGATCGGCCACGGCTTCGACGACCAGGGCAGCAGGTATGCCGGGGACGGCTCGCTCACCGACTGGTGGACCGAGGCCGACCGGGAGGCCTTCGACGCCCGCAGCCGGCGGCTCGTCGAGCAGTTCGACGCCCTCTCGCCGCGCGACATCCCGGGCGGGACCGCCACGGTCAACGGCGGTCTCACGGTCGGCGAGAACATCGGCGACCTGTGCGGGCTCGAGCTGGCGCACCTCGCCTACTCCATCGCCACGGAGGGTTCGACCCCGCAGCTGGACGGCTGGACCGGCGACCAGCGCTTCTTCCTCGGGTGGGCCTCGGTATGGCGCACCGTCGCCCGGGAGGAGGAGGCCCGGCGGCTGCTCTCGATCGACCCGCACTCCCCGGCCGACCTGCGGGCCAACACGGTCCGCAACGTCGACGCCTTCCACGAGGCCTTCGGGACCCGGGAGGGCGACGCGCTCTGGCTCGACCCCGAGGACCGCGTGCGGATCTTCTAGCGGTAGAGCTGGGGCGCCGCCTCGCGCAGCCGCGCGTCCAGGGCCGGCGCAAGGGTGCGCATGTAGGTCGCGGTGACGTGGCTGTGGTCGCTGTAGACCACGACGTCGCCCGCGACCGCCGGGCAGGTCCGGTCCGTGCAGATCTGGTCGACGACGTCGACGAAGGAGACGTTGGCCGGCAGGTCGTCGCGGCCCAGGTAGGGCGCGGAGGCGCGGTACGCCGGGTCGCGCGGCATCGCGCAGGCCTGCGGCTCCTCCGGGTGCTCGGCCAGGCAGTCGGGCACGTCCTGGGGCATCCGCGCGGTGTCGCGCAGGCCGATGACGTCGATCCCGCGCCGCTCGAGCTCGCGCCACACCTCGACGAAGCCGCGCGACACCTGCTCGGACCCGGGCTGGGTGGTGGACCCCAGGGTCACCACGGCGTCCGGGTCCAGCTCCTCGACGGTCTCCAGGAAGCCGGCGTTCCAGGCGACGCAGCTGTCGGTCGGGGCGGCGTCGGTCCGCTCGGGGTAGGCGCCGGTGTTGGTCGTGAGGTGGCAGCCGGAGCGGCTGGCCACGACGAGGTTCCACCCCTGCTGGTCGGCCACGACCTCCAGCGCGGGCAGGAACTGGACGACGTGCGAGCCGCCGGTCACCACCAGGGTGTGCTCGGCGCCCGGGTCGGTGCCGGGGCACACGAGCACCTCCGACGCCGCCTGCGTGTCCTCGTGGCCCTGGATGCACCCCTGCCGGTAGACGTCGGCGTTGTCCTGCGGCGCCGCGGCCAGGGCCGGGACCGGGGTGGCGCCGGTGGTGCCGAAGCCGGGCTCGTCCAGGGCGGCCGCCCCCGGGTGGTCGGGGGAGTCCAGCGCCGCCCGCTCCAGGGCCGCCTCGCGCTCGCGCACCAGGGCGGCCGTCCAGGCACCGACCAGACCCGCCCCGAGGGCGACGACGAGGGCGCCGACGCCGACGACCCGCCACGGCCGGCGCATCGGCGAGGCGGTCACCCGACGCTCGAGGAGGGTGTGCGTGAGGTGGGCCAGGAGCACCGACGCCGCGATGACGAGGGCGCCCGCGGCCAGGCCGAGCCGTTCCTGCCCGGTCACCACGAGGGTGTAGACGACGACGGGCCAGTGCCACAGGAACAGCGGGTAGGCGATGTCACCCACCCAGCCGAGCAACCGGCCGGACAGCCAGTGGTCGGCCGCCCACCTGCTGCCCGTCGACCCGGCGACCATGACGAGCGCGAAGCCGCCGACGGGCCACAGGGCCCACGGGCCCGGGAAGAGCGCCCCGCCGTCGAGCACCAGCCCGGAGCTGGCCACCAGGCCGACCCCGGCCCACCCCAGCGTGAGCCGCAGGGCCCGCGGCAGGCGTGCGTCGAGCGCGACCAGTGCCACCAGGCCGCCGAGCGCCGGCTCCCAGAGGCGCGCCCCGGTGTGCAGGTAGGCCACCTGCTGGTCCGCCTGGTGCAGCCAGGCGGCATACCCGAACGACCCGGCGCACACCCCGGCGACGACGCCCAGCAGCACCGGCCGCGGCCGGACCCGCAGGCCCCGCGCGAGGAGCACGCACAGCACCACCACCACCGGCCACAGCAGGTAGAACTGCCCCTGCACCGACATGGACCAGAAGTGCTGCAGCGGGCTGGTCGAGGCACCCGCCGCGCCGTAGCCCAGCTGGGAGGCGATGAGCTCCCAGTTCTCGACGTAGGTCAGGCTCGCGCGGACCTCGCGTCCCAGCTGCACCCAGCGGGTCTCCGGCAGCAGCAGCCGGCCGGCCAGCCAGGTCGCCGCCAGCACGAGCACGGCCGTGGGCAGCAGGCGGCGCACGATGCGGCCCAGGTAGCGCCCGAGGACGACCCGGCCACCCGTGCGCACCGCCTCCCGGGCGAGCATGCCGGTGAAGAGGAAGCCGGAGATCGCGAGGAAGACGTCGATGCCCCCGGACACGCGGCCGTCGCCGAAGACGTGGAAGACGACGACCAGGGCGATCGCCAGACCGCGCAGGCCGTGCAGCTCGGGGCGGTAGCGGGCCGTCAGCGACGGGTGGAGGACGGGGCCGGGACCGGCGCCGTCGCCGGGAGGAGACGCGTCCCGGGGAGAGCTCGTGGGACCGGCCTCCTCACGACGGTCCGTGCGGATGTCGGTGCGGCTCGGGCTCACTGCGCCGGGCTCACCCTCGTGATCCGGTGCAGCAGGAAGGTGCGGGTGACGTCGGCGTCACCCATGCTCGCCCGCAGCCGGCCGCCCTCGACCGCCAGCGGTCGCACCAGGTGGGTGGCGACCCCGCCGGCGTCGTCGGCATACCCGATCCACAGGGCCTGCCCGTCGACCGCGGCCTCGCGCACCGTGGCGCTCACCACGACCGGGTCGGTGCTGGCGTCGGCCCCACCGTCACCACCGCCGGCCGCGGCCGATGCGTCGCCCCGGCGCATCACGCCGACGACCTGCCGGGCGACCGTCTCGTCGACCCCGCTGACCCGCACGGCCGGCGTGGTGGTGCGCGGCGCGCGGTGACGCTGCACCGCGAGGGCGAGGCTGCCGTCGGCGCCGTCCGCGACCGGGCCGTACTGCTCCTCGCGCAGCAGGTCCATGACCGTGGGTGCGGCGACCGGCGAGACGAGCACGGTCGGGGCGACCCGGCGCCACTGCAGCATCCCGAGGGCGCGGTCGTGCTCGATGCGGTCCAGCAGGGCGGCGTCGTCGCAGCGCAGGTAGGCCGCGCACGCCCCGACCCGGGCCACCCCGTGGCGGCGGGCGACGTCGCGCACCAGGTAGTCCAGCGGCTGCGGCACCCCGGTCCGCGACACGGCGGCCAGCTCCTCGAGCACCCGGTCGGCCGTCCAGCCGAGGTCGAGGGCGCGGCGCACGCTCTGCTCGCCGAACCGGTGCACGGTCGCGCCGCCCCGGGACTCGACATCGCTCACCAGGCGCAGGAGGGTGCGGGCCGGGCCGTCGAGGCGCCCCGGCGCGATGGCGGTGAGGTCGGCCTGCAGCAGGACGTGGTCCACCGCGGGCGGCACGAGGGGCTCCATGAGGTCGGCCGCGGGGTCACCGGCCACGACCGCGCGCCCCGGGGTCGACAGGGCGCCGCGGCCGGTCAGCCCCGCCCACTCGGCCTCGCGCAGCGCCGTGTCCGGGCCGACGCCGTGGTCGCCGGTGGACCGCGCCGAGCGCAGCGGGTGCCGCCAGCGCAGCAGCTCGCCGAGCGGCTCCGGAGCGACGACCGCGCCCGGCGGCAGGCTGGCCAGCGCCCGCAGCGTGTCGTGTCGGCGCTGCCGCGCCAGGGGGTATGACGTCGCGGTCGACAGCACGTTGACCCGCCCGCCGTCGGTGGTCCCGACGAGGCCGGGCGCCGCCGAGGTGGTCCACCACGCCTGGGCGAGGGCGGCCCAGCGCGCTCCGGCGGGCCCGTCGAGCCACTCGTCGGCCAGCGTGGTCGGCGCCCAGACGGGGGCGCCCTCCCCGGCGGTCTGCCGCCGGCCGTCGTCCACCGCGACGAGCCCGGCCGCGTGGGCCGTCTCCAGCAGCCAGGCGACCTCCTCGGTGCCGGTCTCCAGGTGCGCTGACAGCCGGGTGAGGTCGCGCACCGCCAGACCGCCTGAGCGCAGCACCCGCGGCGGGCGGGCGCCCCATTCCTCGACGACCTCCGTGACGAGGACGACCAGCTCGGCGGCGCGACCGCCCGCCGCGGCGTCCACGATCTCCGGGTCCAGCGTGGTGTGCTCCACGGCCGGGGTCTCGACGGCCGGGTGACGGTGCAGCCGGCCGCCCCGCAGGGCGAGCGCCACCGGGCGCGGGAGCACGACGTGGCCCTCGTCCTCGCGCTGCAGCAGGCCCGCCTCGACCAGCTCCTGCGCGGCCAGCGACACCGGCGAGGCCCCACCCCCCTCGGGCACCGCGGCCACGGCACCGCGGGCCGGGCCCCAGGTGAGGGCCTCGAGCAGGCTGCGGTGGCGCGGCTGCAGCCCGGCGAGCGCCGTCTCCAGCTGCTCGCCCGTCGGCCCCCCGGCCGCCGCCGGCCCCAGCCCACCGGGGACGCCGACGACGTCCGCGACGGCCCGGGCGGGCCGCATACCCTCCGGCGAGCGCCAGCACAGGGCCAGCGCGTGCAGGTCCTCGACGAGCTCCGCCGCCCGAGCCTCGTCGTCCTCGGTGCCCAGCAGCGCGGCGACGTCGGCGGTCGAGGCGGGCGAGGCGACGATCATCGCCTCCAGCGCCTGCAGGTGCGCGAGGTCCAGGCCCTCCAGGGCCCGCTGCACGCTGGCCCGGGTGGTGGCGCGCCCGGTGAGGGCGGTCACGTCGGCCGGGGCGGGACGCGCCAGGTCGGGCCGGGTCTGCAGCAGCCGGGTGAGCTCGTCGTCGGTCCGGCCCCGCAGGTCGTCGGCGAGCGAACGGACGGGCGGCTCAGTCAAAGAGGGCCTCGTAGACCTGCTGGAAGCGGCGGAACCGGTCGGTGTAGTAGGGCCGGCGCTGGTAGTCGGGGGAGAGGGTCGCGCCGCGCACCGGACGGGCCCGCCGCACGTCCGGGGCCAGGCTCTCCAGGGCGAGCAGCGCGGTGCCGTGCAGCGTGGACCGCTTGATCGTCACCGGGGTCACCGGGGTGCGCATTGCGTCGGCCATGATCTGCATGAGCTCGGGGCGGTCGGAGGCGACCGAGCCGCCGGCGTAGAGCTTCTCCGGCTGGGGGGCGACCTCCCGCAGCTGGCTGGCGATCCGGGCGTAGGACAGGGCGATCCCCTCCACCACCCCGCGGTAGACCTCCGCCGGGGCGGAGGCCGCCGTCACCCCGGCCAGGACGGCGCGGGCGTCCGAGGCCCACCCCGTGCTGCGCTCGCCGGTGAAGAAGGGCAGGACGATGGGGGTCGTGGGGTGCGGCTCAGCGGTGAGCGCCGAGGAGAGCGCCTCCGGCCCCACCTGGTCCACGGCCAGCGTGACGTCCGCCCAGGCCAGCGCGCGGCCGACGTCGTTGAGCGCACCGCCGAGCAGGGCCCGGTCGTGCGAGACGCGGTAGCACCACAGCCCCGGGGGCAGCGTCTCCGGCATCTCGCGCACCAGCACCCGCAGGGCGCCCGAGGTGGCGCAGGAGGCGGCGATGGCCGTCTCGTCGTGCGCCCCGAGGCCGACGTTGGCGGCGAGGCCGTCCGTGATGGGGGCGTACCAGCGGGCATGCACCAGCCCGGGCCAGTCGGCGGCGATCCGGTCGACGTGGGAGTCGGCCACCTCCACCGGCTCGTCGAGGTGGTGGATGGGCGGCAGCCGGTCGGCGTCGATGCCGCAGATCTCGACCAGCTCGGGATACCACTGCGCGGTGTGCCGGTCGACCAGCCCGGTCCACGACGCCGTCGAGGTGCCGGTGGCGACGGTGCCGGTCAGGGCCAGCAGGAGGTAGTCGCCCAGGGAGAGGAAGGTGGCCGCCTTCTTCATCACCTTGGGCCGCTCGGCGGCGAGCCAGCGCAGCCGGGCGGGCCAGTAGCTGGAGTGCACCCGGGTGCCGGTGCGCTGCTGGAGGTTCTCCTCCGAGAGCTCCTCGCGCAGCTCGCGCACCTGCTCCGCGCACCGCCCGTCGGCGTAGGTGAAGCACGGGGTGAGCGGCGTCCCGTCGGCGTCGACGACGACCAGCGAGGAGGCGAAGGTGTCGAGGGCGACACCGGCCACCTCGTGCCCGTCGAGCGCGCCGAGCAGCTCGTCGATGATGGTGCGGACCTCGCCCACGAGCTGGTCGGGGTCGATCTCCGAGGTGCCGTCCGCGGCGGTGGTGAAGGCGTGCGAGACCTTGGCCCGCTTGCCGACCGGACGCCCGTGCGCGTCGTAGACCATCCCCCTGCTGGCGGTGGAGCCGACGTCGATCGCCAGGACCAGTGGCGCGACGGCGTCCTTCAGCTCGATGTCGAAGTTCGAGGCCATGAGCGCCCACTCTAGGCGGAACGACGCGGATCGCGGGCATCGGTCGACCCGCCCCGCCTCCGTGCGACCATCGGGGCGTGCACCCCTCGACCGCCCTGGCCACCGTCCTCGTCGACGAGCTGGTGCGCGGAGGGGTGCGGGAGGCGGTGCTGGCCCCCGGGTCGCGCTCGGCGCCGCTGGCCTACGCCCTGGAGGAGGCGGACCGCGCGGGGCGGCTGCGGCTGCACGTCCGGATCGACGAGCGCAGCGCGGGCTTCCTCGCGCTCGGGCTGTCGCGCGGCAGCGGTGCGCCCGTCCCGGTCGTCACCACCTCCGGGACCGCCGTCGCCAACCTCCACCCGGCGGTGCTCGAGGCCTCGCACAGCGGCATACCCCTCGTCGTGCTCTCCGCCGACCGTCCCTCCGAGCTGCGGGGCACCGGTGCCAACCAGACGACGGCGCAGCCGGGCATCTTCGCCGGCGCGGTGCGCTGGGAGGTCGACCTGCCGGCGCCGGAGACGGTGACCCTGGGCGCGGGCGCGCACTGGCGCTCGACGGTATGCCGCGCGCTGGCCGCCGCGCGCGACGCCGGGCCGGTCGCCGCTGCCGCCGGGCCGGTGCATCTCAACGTGTCCTTCCGCGACCCCCTCGCGCCCGAGCCTGCGGCCGACGCCGACGCCGATGCCGTGCCCGCCGGGCGGCCCGGCGGGGAGCCCTGGGTCGCGGTGGCGCCGGCCCCGGCGACCCGGCCTGCCCCGCTCGAGCCGGGCCACCGGACGCTGGTGCTGCTCGGCGACCTGCCCGCCCCGTCGCTGGCCGACCAGGCCCTGTCCTGGGCCGGGGAGGCGGGCTGGCCGGTCCTGGCCGAGCCCTTCGGCCGGCTCCCGGGCGGGCCCGGCGTGGTGCCGCACGGCCCGCTGGTCGCCGGCGCCGTCGCCCGCGGCGACCTCGAGGAGCTGGTCCCGGACCGGGTGGTCGTCGTGGGCCGGCTCACCCTCTTCCGCGAGCTGGGCGCGCTGCTCCGGCTGCCCGGGGTGGTCGTGGAGCACGTCTCGGCGCACGAGCGATGGACCGACCCCTCCCACGTGGTGACCCGCGTGCACGGCCCCGGCGCCCTGGTGGCGGCGCCGCAGCGGCAGACCGGGTCCTCGGCGTGGGTCCACGCCTGGGTCGCGGCGGGCGAGGCGCTGGCGGGTCGGGTCGCCGCGGCGGCCGGTGCGGAGCCGACCGGCGTCGGCGTCGCGCGGGTCGTGGCCGGTGCCCTGGGGGACGGCGACGTGCTCGTGCTCGGCTCCTCGACCGTGCCGCGCGACCTGGCGGTGTCGCTGGACGGCACCGCCGCCCGGGCGCGGGTGGTCGCGAACCGGGGTCTGGCCGGCATCGACGGCACGGTCGCCACCGCCGTGGGCGTGGCGCTCGCCGCGCAGGCCGGGGGGCCACCGGCCGGGCGGCCCCGCGTCCTCGCCCTCATGGGCGACCTGACCTTCCTGCACGACGCCGGTGGCCTGGTGATCGGGCCCGGCGAGCCGCGCCCCGACCTCACCGTCGTCGTCGTCAACGACGACGGGGGCGGGATCTTCTCGACGCTGGAGTACGGCGACCCCGACCGCCTCGCCGGCCCCACGGGAGCGGCTGCGGCGGAGCGGGTGTTCGGCACCCCGCACGGCACCGACCTGGGCGCCCTCTGCTCCGCCCACGGCGTCCCGCACGCGCGCCTGGACTCGCTGGCCGAGCTGGAGGCACGGCTGGCGGAGCGGGTCGAGGGCCTGCGGGTGCTGGAGGTGCCGGTCGACCGGGCCACCCACCGACGCGTGCGCGACGCCCTGCGCTGAACCCCGGTGCCGGAACGGTGCTGCATACCGGTCGTCCTGGCGACCAGGGTGCAGCACCGTTCCTGCACCACCGTGGTGCGGGCTAGAACCCGATCGCCGGCACCGGCTCGCGGTCGGCCCGCATCGCCCGGGACAGGGCGGCCACGGCACCCGGGGTGCGCTCCTGCACGCCGAGGGTGGGCACCTGCGCGAGCAGCGTCCGACCCCCGAGGTATGCCGCGCCCAGCGCCGCCACGGGCGTCACCAGGTCCGGCTCGGCGTCGGTGGGGCCCGCCTGGGCGGATCCGTCGCCGTCGACCTGCAGCCGCCACCGCCCGGCGTTCCACGGGCACACCTCGTCCTCGACCTGCACGACGAGGTCCAGCGGCGCCCCCGCGGCGTACCCCCGCTCGGACAGGGCCCGCGGGACGTCGACCAGCCGCAGCCAGAGGGCGTCGAAGACCCGCATGCCGGCCGGGCGCGGCCCGCCGGCCCACCAGGCGAGGGGGTCGTCGGTCGGCCGTGACCAGAAGACGGTGCGCCCGGTGAGGTCCATGTCGACCAGGCGACGGGCCAGCGCCAGCAGCGAGGCGTGGTCGGCGGCCGCCAGCTCGGCGACGCTCACCTCGCCCGCGGGCTGGCCGTCGTCCCACCTGCTCTCCCGGCGGAAGACGGCATACCCGGTGAGCTCCTCGCCCCGACGGGCGAACATCACCCGGTTCGGCTCCTTGCCGGCACGGGCCTTCGGGTGGTCGCGGAAGGCGAACCACGACTGCTCCGTGGACCCTGGGCGGGTGACGGTGCCGAGGGTCACGTCGGCGCAGGCCAGGTGGGTCCGGTGGACCGCCGCGAGCGCCGCCTCGGTGTCGAGGTCGGTGACGTGGGTGCGGATCTCGTCGGCCCGGGCCGTGAGCGCCTCGGGTGCGGCGAGCGTGGTCCCGCGCCCGATCGTCAGCTTGGCCTCGGCGCTCGCGTGGCCGTAGCCGAAGCGCCCGTAGATCGCCGGCTCGGAGGCGTGCAGCCCGGCCAGGGCGGCCTCCCCGCGCTCGTGCACCCGGTGCAGGTGGTCGGTCATCATCCGGCGCAGGACGCCCTTCCGGCGCGCGTCCGGGTGCACGCTCACCATCGTCAGCCCGTCCATCGGCACCCGGATGAGCCCGCCGCCGGCGGCGGGGACGCTGAGCCCGAGGTCGAAGGTGCTGTAGAGCCCGAGCAGCGGCGCGGCGGTGGCGGGTTCACCGGGCAGCGGGCCGTCGGGTCGCGGGATGCCGCGGGCGTGCCGCAGGTCGATCTCCTCGTCGAGGTGCTGCAGGGTCTTGCCGGGGACGACGGAGAACCAGACGGTCTCCAGGAGGTCCCGGATGCGGGGGAGGTCCTCGGGGGTGAGGTCGACGGGGGCGGGCAGCGAGATGGTCACCGGTCCAGTCTGGACCAACTACGCTGGTGCGCCGGGGGATTTCCGAGGGCGTCGAGGACAAGGAGTGCCCGTGGGGCGCGACGTGCGCGGCTCGGTGCTGGCGGTGCTGGTGGTCTTCGCCAGCTCCGGTTTCGTCATGGGCCAGGCCCTCGCGCGGGTGCCCGCCGTGCGCGACCACCTGGGCGCCGACACCGGCGCGCTGGGTCTGGCGCTCATGGGTATGGGGCTCGGCTCGCTCCTGGCGATGCCGTTCACCGGGTGGCTGGTGGACCGCTTCGGCAGCCGGCGCGTGGTCATCGGCGCGGTGCTCCTCGGGTGCCTGGGGTGGGCGGCCGTGGCAGCCGTGCCCTCGGTGCCGGTGCTCCTGGCCGTGCTCGTCCTCACCGGCACCAACGTCGGGCTCTGGGACGTCGCCATGAACATCCAGGGCACGCACGTCGAGCAGGCCCGCTCCCGCTCGCTCATGCCCTTCTTCCACGCGGCCTTCTCCGGCGGTGCGGTGCTGGGGGCCGGCTCCGGCGCGCTCGCGGCCTGGCTCGGCATCGGGCTGGTCCAGCTGCCCGTGCTGGCCGCGGTGGGCGCTGTGGCCGGGGTGTGGGGGGCCCACCACTTCGTGCGCGAGGCGGTCCCGGACGACGTGGAGGACGCCCGTCACGCCGACGCCGACGCCGGGGCGGTGACCGAGCCGACCCCGGGGGCGGCCGAGGCGACGGTGGCCACCGCACGGGCGCGACCGGCCCGGCGCGGCGTCACCCCGGTAGAGCTCCTCATCGGGCTCATCTGCCTGGCGGGGGCGCTGGCCGAGGGCTCGGCCAACGACTGGCTCGCGCTGCTGCTCGTCGACGTGCACGGCGCGCCGGCGGCCTTCGGCGCGCTCACGCTCACGGCCTTCAACCTCACCATGATGATCGGACGGCTGCTGGGCGGCCCGGCGATCGAGCGCTTCGGCCGGGCCGCGGTGGTGCGCACCGGCGGTGCGCTGGCCGCGGTCGCCATCCTCGTGGTGACCCTCAGCTCCTCGCTCGCGCTCGCGCTGGCCGGTGGTCTGCTCTGGGGCCTGGGCGTCGCGACGATCTTCCCCGCGGCGATCTCGGCGGCGGGGGAGGTGCCCGGTCGCGGCAACCGGGCGATCACCGTGGTGTCGACCATCGCCTACGGCGCCTTCCTCTTCGGGGCGCCGACGATCGGGCTGCTGGCGGAGGAGATCGGTCTGGACCGGGCGCTCTTCCTCGTTGTCGGCTTCCTCGCCCTCCTGCTCGTGCTGTCCCCGGTGATGCGGGAGAAAAGCGCTGGCCGGGACCGCGCCGGGGCGGCCATCGTGGGGTGATGCTCACCCTGCGCCGGCCCACGGCCCTCGACGAGGCGCCGCTGCGCCGGATGCACGACCAGCTGGCCGCCGAGGACTTCTCCTTCCTCCTCGCCGAGGGCACGTGGAGCGAGATCCTCGCGCAGGTGCACCGTGAGGCGGACGGGCGGGACCTGCCCGGGGGGCGGGTCCGGGCCGACTTCCTCGTGGCCGAGGCCGACGGCATACCGGTGGGGCGGGTGTCGATCCGGCACGGGCTGACCCCCTTCCTGCTCCAGGTCGGCGGCCACGTGGGGTATGCCGTGGCCCCGCAGTTCCGTGGCCGCGGCCACGCCACCGAGATCCTCCGGCTGTCGGTGGAGCGGCTGCGCGGCCAGGGAGTCGAGCGGGTGCTGGTCACCTGTGACGACACCAACGCGGCCTCGGCCGCCGTCATCGAGCGCTGCGGGGGCGTGCTGGAGGACGTCCGGGTCCCGCCCGGCGGGGGCGTGCCCAAGCGCCGCTACTGGATCGACGCCTGACGCCCCGGCCCTCAGGTCCGACCTCCGGCCACCAGCGCCGACCCGGGTCCGCCGGGTCGACCTCCAGCCGTCAGGTCCCGCCGAGCCCCAGGGCGTGGCGCATGGCGGTGAGCTTGACCTCGGTCTCGGCCAGCTCGGCCTGCGGGTCGGACGCGGCGACGATCCCGCCGCCGGCGAAGAGCCGCATCGAGTGCCGGTCCTCGGCGAGCTCGCCGCAGCGCAGCGCGATGCCCCAGTCCCCGTCGCCCGAGGCGTCCATCCACCCGACCGGCCCGGCGTAGCGCCCCCGGTCCATGCCCTCCAGCTCGGCGATGAGCCGCGCGGCGGGGTCGGTGGGGGTCCCGCAGACCGCGGCCGACGGGTGCAGCGCCGCGGCCAGCCGCAGCGAGGTGGCCCCGCTGCGCATCGTCCCGGTGAGGTCGCTCGCGAGGTGGTAGACGTCCGGCAGCTCGAGCACGTAGGGCGCCTCCGGCACCACGAGGTCCGCGCAGTGCGGGGCCAGCGCCTCGGCCACCGAGCGCACCGCGAAGGCGTGCTCGTCGAGGTCCTTCTCGCTGCTCACCAGCCGCAGCCGCGGGTCCACCGGGTGCTCGGGGTCGGGCGCGGCGGCCAGGGCGTCCCCGACCCGGCGCACGGGTATGCCGTTGGGCCGGCGGATCGTGCCCGCCAGCACCCGGGAGCGCGCCCGGCCGCCCTGCAGCCGCACGAGCATCTCCGGGGTGGCCCCCACCAGCCCCTCGACGGCGAAGGTCCAGGTCGCGGCGTACCGCTTCTCCAGCCGCTCGAGCACCGGGGCCAGCCGCACCACGTGCCCGTCGCGGTGCCGCACCTGCACGTCGCGGGCCAGCACCACCTTCGCGACCTCGCCGCGCCCGATCCGCCCGACGGCATGGTCCACGACCTCCGGCCACCGGTCGGCGGCCACGGCGCCCGGGGCCTCCACGAGGGGGTCGAGGACCTCGATGTCGGCGTTGGTGCGCCCGAGCAGCTCGGCCGGGTGCGCGGTCGGCCACGGCTCGTCGTCCACCACCACCTGGGTCACCCAGGCCAGGCCGTCCCGCCGGCCGATGACGACCCGGGGGATGGTGAGCACGCTGGCGTCGGCCGAGTCCGGGGAGAAGGTGAAGGACCCGAAGGTCACCAGCCCGGTGCCCGGCAGCCGCACACCGTCCTCGACCTGCGCGTGCTCCTGCACCGCGGTCCACCACCGCTCGGCCTCGACGAACCGGTCCGCGCCGTTCGAGCGCACGCCGGCGACCCGTCCCCAGCCCACGAGGCCGTCGCCCTCGCGCAGCCAGGCCACGACCTCGCTGGGGTCGATCTCGTCCGGGATACGGGTGAGCAGGTCGCCGGGCGCGTCCACCGCGAGGGTGCGGGCGCGCAGACGGGGCACGGGACGGGTCACAGCCACAGCCGACCATCGTAGGACGTGGTGGGAGAGTGCCCGTCATGAGCCCGGCGCGAGCCGACCTGGACCACCTCTGGCCGCGCGGTCGTCCGGGTGGCCGGCTGGCGCCAGGTTCGGTGACGCGACCTCACCGGCGGGTGCTCGCCATCCACCATGCCGTGGCTGGGGGGCGGTGACCAGGACGGACCTCAGCGGCGTCAGCCCGGCCCGTACACGCCGCGGGCGATCTCGATGAGTTTTCGGCACGATTCGAGCTCGGTGGTGTCTCCGTCTGGCGCGTGTTCGAGTCCGGGTACGGCGACAGCGAAGTCCTCGCAGCACCGGGGATCGCCGGTAAAGAAACGCGCGTACCCGAGCCGAAGGTGGGCATACCCCAGGTCGTAGGGACGCGAGGACGGGTCTGCCTGGATCAGCGAGACGTACTCCTCCAAATAGGGCACCACCGGGGTGAGGAGAGCTGCAGCGGTCTCGACCTCGTCCTCGCGCTCGACCGCGGCGACTGTGCCGTTGGCCAGCGCGGTGAGGACGGACTCATAGAGAGGGCTGCGAGGCCCGTAGGCGGCGCGCACGGGTCCGACCAGGCGCATCCCGAGGGCGAAGGACTCTGGGCCGGTCCCTGGTGCGCGCTGCATCGCCCACATGAGCCGGATTCCGGCGCGAAGTGTGGACTGGTGTGCGGCGCCGAGCGCGACGTCAGCGGTGGCGTAGGTCTGCTGCAGCAGTTCTACCGCCTCGGCCGTGCGCCCTGACTCGCTCAACACATCGCCGAGTGAGGTCTTCAGCCAGAGAACCTGGGGGTCTGTGTCGCTACGTGCCTCGTCGAGGTCGTGGAGCGCGTCGAGGAAAACCGTGATCGCTTCTTCGCTCCGTCTGGCGAGGTGCAGCGTCAGGGCGTGTTCGCTACGCAGCTGGACGACGGGCGCCGAGACAGGTCCGAGAACGCTCGTGAGCCGACTGATCTCGTCCTCGACGAGGGTCAGCGCCACCTCATGGCGCCTAGCTGAGCGATGGGCGTAGGCGAGATCGGCCACTGTCGCTGCCACGCCTGCAGGGTCGGCCGTCCCGGTCACCCGCTGGTCGTCGAGCAGTTGTTGCAGGATCTCGACGGCGGCATCCGGTCCCTCAGCGGCTGCGACGCTGACGGCGGCCTCCCGCGTCGCGGAGACCGTGAGCCAGTGTCCTCGGCCCAGGGCCACGGTGGCCTCCTCGGCAAGCCGCCGCTGCTCAGGAACGGCCGCGTGCGGACCCTCGATGTCGGCAACAAGCTGCGCGGCCGCCCTGCGGGCACCCAGGGTGAGGGCGTCGAGGGGGCCCAGCACGCGTTCCATGTCGTCGACGAGCTGGTCGTACTCGGTCCCGGCCTTATCGAACCGGCCCTGGGTGGCCAGGAGCCCGGCCCTGTCACGCCGCGCTTGCAGGGCTGCCACCCCATGCCGCCCAGAGCCCAGCTCGCTCCGCCGGACGAGCTCGTCGCGGATATGGAGCGCCTCGTCGACTCCGCCGATGTGGGTGAGCAGGTCGGCATATCCATCGAGTGCCCAGAGCGCCTCGGGGTGGAACGGGCCGACCCCGTCGTCCACCTCGCGGCACAGCGCCTGGTACTGCTCGGCGGCTTCGGCGAAGCGGCCGTCCGAGACCGCGTACGAGAGGACGTGTCGCCGACTCCACAGGGTGTCCGGATGGAGAGGGCCCAGCACGTCAGCCCGTCTGCTGCGGACGTGCTCGGAGAGTTCTCGTGCCTCGTCGCGGGCTCCGGCATCCCGGAGGTCGTAGCCGAGATTCGCGAGGAGCAACAACGTCGTCTCGTCGCTGCTGCCGAGGGCCGCTTCCGCCCGCCGCACCAGGTCGCGCCGGGTGTGAACGGCATCGTCGACGCGACCCAGCTCGCTCAGGGCGATCGCTGCGACATTGGCCGCTCGCAGGGTTCGCCGGTCACCTTCGCCGAACACCGCCGCGGTGTCGCGTTCGAGCTCTTCCAGCTCGCGGTGGCGTGGGCCCAGGAGCCCGCTGCCCAGGTTGGCGACATACTGGTAACGGACGTCGAGCAGGTCTGGGTCGTGGGCAGCACGGTCCCGTTCCAGGTCTGTGAGGAGCGAGAGGAGAGTGCGCTCGGCGTCGGCCTGGCGCCCGAGCAGGCGCTGCGCCTGGCCGAGGTCGCGGCGCAACGAGACGCCGGCACCCGACACGGGGTCGAGGCGAGTGAGCGCGTGCTCCGCGACGCGGATCCGCTCACGCAGCTCCCTCGGGTCGTCCCGCAACAGGTCCAGCAGTGCCAAGGTCGCCGAGGCGACAAGGCCGGGGTCGTCGACGAAGCCCTCGGCCTCCAGGGCCAGCAACAGCCGGGCCGCGTGCTCGCGTTGCTCCAGGTCGGGCTCCCGCGAGACCCGGCCGGCGAGCCGCACCGCCAAGAGGTTCTTCACGACCCGGATCTCATCCTCGAAGAGGTAAGAACGGTGGTCCTCGACGGCGACCTGAAGCTGGTCGGGCTCGGCGAACCGGCGCAGAGTGTCGGTGACGGCGCGCGCCCACGCGTACGACGTCGAGGCGGTCTCCAGGGAGTCGGCGACCTCGGCGACGTCCGGCAGCTCCAGAGCCCGCAGGGCCTCGACCATGAGGTCTTGGTTCCACAGGGGTGAGCGGCCGGTGGTGGGTTCGAGGACGACGGGTATGCCGAGGGTCGCGACCGCGAGCGCGTGGCGCACCGTCTCGGGGAGCTCGATCCAGTGCTGGCGGTACAGCCCTCGCACCGTGGCGGGCAGGTGGTCGATGTCGGCGGCCGTGAGGCGCAGCTCCCGGTCGCCGAAGCGGCGGCGGACCCGGTCGATCTGGCAGAACAGCTCAAGGGCGAGGGGGTTGGCGTAGCGCTCACGGACGAGCCGCTCGGTCTCGCCGTCCACCTGGGGGTAGTAATGCCGCAGGATGGTGGACAGGTCCTGCTCGTCCAGCGGGGCGAGGCTCGCGTCCGGCGGGAAGGGTGAGGGCAGCGGTGTGCAGTCCTCGCTCGAGACCCGCACCAGGTGCTCGCCCAGGCGGTCCCACGCGGCGGCGACCTCCGGGCTCTCGGTGAGGTGGCCGGGCCAGCCTGTCGAGATGACGAGCACCGCGCGGTCGGAGGCGACGAGTCGACCCAGCACGTCGACGAGCAGAGGGTCGGCGTCGTGGAGGTCCTCGACCACGAGCACGGCGGGCAGCTCCGGTCGCGCGAGCCGGGTGAGCATCGACACCACCTGGTCACCGATGTCGTCGTGCTGGGGGGCGACCGCCTCTGCGCTCTCGAGCCGGGTGCGACGCTCGCTACGGTCACGCCCCTTGTTCCACGCCCACTCGCCCACCCAGCGCACGAGCCCCAACCCGGGCACGGCGGCACCGAGCGCCTCCTGCACCACGGTGTCGGCCAGGTGCATCGCCCCCTCGTCGGCTGCGGCGAGCGCGAACGCGCGGGCGTCGTCGGCGCCCCTGCCGGTGCGCGGTAGCCGCCGCCAGGCGTCGTCGAGGTAGGGGCCGTGCGCCTCGAGAACGCCGATGTCCTGGGCGAGGGCGATGGAGGCAACCCCGTGCCGCGACGAACAGCTGATTCCCCACCAGAGGTAGCCGGGCAGGCTCCCGGGCTCATGGGCGACGGCGGGGTTGACTTTCTTGCGTCTGGCCGAGACCTCGGCGGCGTTCAGCGCGCTGTCGGCGGTGATGTGCGGCGGCCAGTACGCCGGTGACTGCTGCCGTGCCGCGAGCGAGGCATACAGCTCACGTGCGATGCGAGTCTTGCCCCATCCCGACGGTGCTTCCAGCGACACCCAGCGTGACGATCCGCCGGCACGGAGCTCATCCACGACGGCGGTGAGCCCGGCGACCAGCCCATGCCGCGAGACCCCGACGAATCCGGGTTCCGAGCCGCGCGCCTCCGGCCCGCCCGAGTCGGGCCCACCGTGCATGTCGCGGTCCACGAGAGTCAGTCTAGGAGGCCCGCCACGCCGGGCTCCTGCACCGCGCGCAGACGGGGCACGGGACGGGTCACAGCCACAGCCGACCATCGTAGGAGGTGGTGGGAGAATGCCCGCCATGAGCCCGACGCGAGCCGACCTGGACAAGCAACCGCACGAGGTGGCCCGGATGTTCGACGCGGTGGCTCGGCGCTACGACCTCACCAACACCGTGCTCACCGGGGGCATCGACCACCTCTGGCGGCGCGCGGTGACCCGCGCGGTCGACGCCGCCCCCGGGGAGCGGGTGCTCGACATCGCCGCGGGCACGGGGACCTCCAGCGAGCCGTACGCCGACCGGGGGGTCCAGGTGGTCCCGGCCGACTTCTCCCACGGCATGCTCGCCGAGGGCTACCGGCGCCGCCCCGACCTGCCCTTCACCGCCGCGGACGCGATGCGGCTGCCCTTCGCCGACGACGCCTTCGACGTGGTGACGGTGAGCTTCGGCCTGCGCAACGTCGCCGACGTGGGCGTGGCCCTGCGCGAGTTCGGGCGGGTCACCCGTCCGGGCGGGCGCCTGGTGGTGTGCGAGTTCAGCCGCCCGGTGGTGCCCGTCTTCTCGACCGTCTACCGCAACTACCTCATGCGGGCCCTGCCCCAGGTCGCCCGCCGGGTGAGCTCCAACCCCGAGTCCTACGTCTACCTCGCCGAGTCCATCCGCGCCTGGCCGGCGCAGCGCGAGCTGGCCGAGCAGGTCCGGGCCGCGGGGTGGGGACAGGTGCGGTGGCGCAACCTCACCGGCGGTGTCGTCGCCCTGCACCACGCCGTCGCCCCGGGCGACGCCGCCACCCCGGACGCCGCGGCGTAGGAGGACGGCGGGGCCATGGACGTCGAGCTCGCCGAGATCCGGGACTTCCTGGCCGAGCACGCGCCCTTCGACACGCTGCCCGCCGACGTCCTCGACCGCCTCCCCTCGCGGTGCACCGTGAGCTACGCCCGGCGCGGCACCGTGGTGCTGCGCCCCGGCGACCGCGGCGACCGCCTCTACCTCGTGCGGTCCGGTGCCGTGGACATCACCGACGACGGCCACCTCGTCGACCGGGTGGGTGCCGGTAGCGGGTTCGGCATGTCCGCCCTCGTCGAGCACGCCCCGACCCGGTATGCCGCGACCGCCCGGGAGGACACGCTGCTGCTCGAGCTGCCGCAGCCGGACTTCGACGCGCTGGTGGCCGAGCACCCGGCCGTGGCCGTCCACTTCGCCACCACCCACCACGGCCGCATCACCGCGGCGATCACCCAGCTGCAGACCCCGGCCCGCGGCTCGGCGGTCCTCAAGACCGCGGTGCGCGACCTGCTGCGCGTGGACCCCGTCTCGGTCGCACCCTCGGCCACGGTCGCGGAGGGGGCCCGGGCGATGACCGAGGCCGGGGTCTCCTCCCTGCTGGTCATGGACGAGGGTGGGCTGATCGGCATCGTCACCGACCGCGACCTGCGCCGCCGGGTGCTCGCCGCGGGGGTCTCGCCGGACCGGCCGGTCGCAGAGGTCATGACGCCGGACCCGGTCACCCTGCCCGCCCGGGCCCTGGCGCTCGAGGCCCTGCTGGAGATGACCGGCCGCAACATCCACCACCTGCCCGTCGTGGAGGACGGACGGGTGCTCGGGCTGGTCACCACCACCGACCTCGTGCGGCTCGAGCGCTCCAACCCGGTCTACGTCGTCGCCGACGTCCAGCGGCAGGCCGACGTCGCGGGCGTGGTCGAGCAGGCGGCCCGGATCCCCGCCGTCGTGGGCCAGCTGGTCCGGGAGGACGCCAGCGCCGCGGACGTGGGCCGCGTCGTGGCGGCCCTCACCGACGCGCTGACCCGACGTCTTGTCGTCCTGGCCGAGTCCGCGCTCGGCCCCGCCCCGGGGCGCTACGCCTGGGTGGCCCTGGGGTCGGCCGCCCGCGAGGAGCAGGGGCTGGGGGGCGACCAGGACCACGCCCTCGTGCTCGCCGACGACGCCGACCCCTCCGACCCCTGGTGGGCCGCGCTGGCCGAGCGGGTGACCGAGGGGCTGGAGGCCTGCGGGCTGCCCCGGTGCGACGGCGACGTCATGGCGACCAACCCGCGGTGGCGGCTGCGGGTGGGCGGGTGGCGCGCGCAGTTCGGCCGGTGGAGCGACGAGCCCGCCCCGGACGCCGTGCTGCAGGCGGCCATCTTCTACGACATGCGGGCGGTGCACGGCGAGGCCGAGCTCGTCGAGGGCCTGCGCGCCGAGGTCGTGCCGCTGGGCGGGCGCTCGGACCTCCTGCTGGCCCACCTCACCGCGCAGGCGGCCCGGATGCGTCCGCCCATCGGCTTCTTCCGCGGTTTCGTGCTGGAGGACGCCGGCGAGCACCGGGACACCCTCGACCTCAAGCGGGGCATCGCCGCGATCGTGCAGCTCGCCCGGGTCCACGCCCTGCGCGCACGGTCCACGGCGCTCGGGACCGGCGCGCGCCTGCTGGCGGCGCGCGACGCGGGCGTCATCGCGGCGGAGACCGCGACGGACCTCACGGACGCCCTGGAGCTGCTGTCCTACCTCCGGCTGCGCCACCAGGCCGCCCAGGTGGCCGCGGGGGAGGCGCCGGACAACCACCTCGACCCGCGCCGGCTGGGCAGCCTGGACCGGCGGCACCTGCGGGACGCCTTCGCCATCGTGCGGGCGGCGCAGCAGGGCCTGTCGTCCCGCTCGCCGCAGGTGGGCTGATGGGCCTGCGCGAGCTGCTCCCCGGTCGTCGTGCTCGTCCCACGCCCGGCACCGCCCTGGCCGACCTGGCCGCCGCGTCCGCCGTGGACCCCCGGACCCCGCTGGCGCAGGTGCAGCTGCTGGCGCTGGACCTGGAGACGACCGGGCTCGACCCGCGCCGCCACGAGGTCCTCTCCGTCGGGCACGTGCCCGTGGTGCACGGCAGGATCGTCCTGGCGCGGGCCCGGCACGAGCTGGTCCGGCCGCAGGGACCCGTGGGGGAGTCCGCGGTCCACCACGGCCTGACCGACGACCGGCTCGCGCACCGCCCCGACCTCGCCCTGGTGCTGCCGGGGGTGCTGGAGGCGCTGCGGACCGGGGACGTCGAGGGGGCCGAGGATGCGCGGCCCGTGCGCCGGGTGCTGCTCGCGCACTTCGCCCAGATCGAGACGGCGTTCCTCTCCGCGGCCTGTCGCCGCCTCTACGGCACCGACGTCCCGCTCCAGGTGGTCGACACCCTGACCCTGGCGCAGCGGATGCTGCGGGTCCCGACGCCGGAGCTGGCCTCCGGACGGCTGCGGCTGGACGCCTGCCGGAGGCACTACCGGCTGCCCCGCTACCGAGCCCACTCGGCGCTCACCGACGCGCTGGCCTGCGCCGAGCTCTTCCTCGCCCAGTCCGCGGAGCTGGCCGAGCAGCATGGGCGCGCGCTGCGCCTCGCCGACGTCCTGGCGCGGTGAGGTGGCGCCCGCCCGGGATTTGGAGCGGGTCGTATGACGTATTCGCTCTCAGGCCCCCCTGGGCCGATCTGCGTGAGGGCCGGGCCTAGACTCGGCAGCGTTCGTGAAGGTTGTCACAAGCGAGGCGTACAGCGTGAGTGAGCAGGTCGAGACCGCCGACGTCATCGTCGTGGGAGCCGGGCCGGGAGGGGCCAGCGCTGCGGCATACCTGTCCGCCCACGGGCTCGACGTCCTCCTCCTGGAGAAGTCCACCTTCCCCCGCGACAAGATCTGCGGCGACGGCCTCACCCCGCGCGCCGTGCGCGAGCTCATCAGCCTCGGCGTGCCCATCAACGAGGCCGACGGCTGGCATCGCACCCGCGGACTGCGCATCCTCGGCGGGGGCATGCGGCTGGAGCTGGACTGGCCGGCGAACGAGACCTTCCCGGGCTTCGGTCTGGTCCGGACGCGGCACGACCTGGACGAGATCCTCGCCGGGCACGCCGTGACCCGCGGCGCCCGCCTGCTCGAGGGCGTCAACGTGCAGGAGCCGGTGCTGGACGCGCGCGGCCACATCTGCGGCGTGCGCGCGAAGGTCATGGGCCCGGAGGGCCGCCCCACCGGCGAGCGCCGCGAGTTCCGCTCCCGGGTGGTCGTCGCCGCCGACGGCAACTCCAGCCGGCTCTCGCTGGCCATGGACCGCCCCAAGCGCGACGACCGGCCGATGGGGGTCGCGGTGCGCGCCTACTTCGAGACCCCCCGGCACGCCGACCCCTACCTCGAGTCCTGGCTCGAGCTCTGGGCGCGCGGGGACGACGCCGAGAAGGGTCGTGGGGATGTCCTCATGCCCGGCTACGGCTGGATCTTCCCCGTCGGCGACGGGACGGCCAACGTCGGGCTGGGCATCCTGGACACCGCCGAGGAGTTCGGGACCTTCGACTACCGCGACGTCATGCGTCGGTGGATCGCGACGATGCCGGAGGACTGGACGTTCTCGGAGGAGACGCAGCAGGGGCCGATCCGGGGAGCGGCGCTGCCGATGTGCTTCAACCGCCAGCCGCTCTACGACCGCGGTCTGCTGCTCGTCGGCGACGCCGGGGGCATGGTCAACCCGTTCAACGGCGAGGGCATCGCCGAGGCGATGGAGTCCGGCCGGCACGCCGCCGAGGTCATCGCCTCGGCGCTGGTGCGGCCCACCCCGGGGGAGACCGAGGCGGTGCTGCACTCCTACACCGCGGCGATGAAGGCCTCGCTCGGCGGCTACTACACCCTGGGCCGCCACTTCGCCACGCTCATCGGCAAGCCGGAGGTCATGCGCCTGGCGGTGCGGTACGGTCTGCCGCGGCGCTCCCTCATGCGCCTGCTCCTCAAGATCATGGCCAACCTGCCGCAGGAGCGCGGCGGCGGGATGGACGACCGGGTGATCAACGCGCTGAGCCGGATGACCCCTGCGGCATGACGGCCACGTCCACCCCTAGGATTGGAACGCGCGCGACCCTGGCGAGCCCGACGCCGGGCATCTCTCGAAAGGAGTGCTGGCTCTGATGGACTACCACCCGTACCTGCCGGTCGTCTTCTTCCTGCTGTTCGGCCTCCTGTTCGCCTTCGGGTCGGTCTTCGGGGGTGCCCTGCTGGGGCGGACGACCTACAACCGCGCCAAGGCCGAGGCCTACGAGTGCGGGATCCAGCCGACGCCGCAGGCCCACGAGGGTGGCCGTGTGCCGGTGAAGTACTACCTGACCGCGATGCTCTTCATCGTCTTCGACGTCGAGGTGCTCTTCCTCTACCCCTTCGCGGTGGCGTTCGACCAGGTGGGGCTCTTCTCCGTCCTGGCCATGCTGCTCTTCCTGGTGGTGGTGTCGGTGCCCTTCGTCTACGAGTGGAGCAGGGGCGGCCTCGAATGGGACTGAGCACGAGGGAAGTGAGCTGAACGATGGGACTCGAGGACAAGATCCCCGGCGGGATCATGCTGACCACGGTCGAGGGGCTGGCCGGTCACCTCCGCCAGTACTCCGTGTGGCCCGCCACCTTCGGGCTCGCCTGCTGCGCCATCGAGATGATGGCCGTGGGCACGCCCGACTACGACATCGCCCGCTTCGGCATGGAGCGCTTCGCCGCCACCCCGCGGCAGGCCGACCTCATGATCGTCGCCGGCCGGGTGTCCCAGAAGATGGCCCCCGTCGTGCGGCAGGTCTACGACCAGATGCCCAACCCCAAGTGGGTCATCTCCATGGGCGTCTGCGCCAGCTCCGGCGGCATGTTCAACAACTACGCCATCGTCCAGGGGGTCGACCACATCGTCCCCGTCGACGTCTACCTTCCCGGCTGCCCGCCGCGGCCCGAGATGCTGCTCAACGCGGTCCTCGAGCTGCACAAGCAGATCCGGGAGTTCAAGTTCTCGGTCAACCGCGAGGAGGCCGCCCGCGCGGCCGAGTCGGCCGCCATGAAGGCGATGCCGACCAGCGAGATGAAGGGGCTGCTGGCGTGAGCGGGCGGAGCAGCGGTCCGGAGACCCCGGACAAGCAGCCGGTGGTGCACGAGACCACGCAGGACCCGGTCAACGCACCGGAGCGCACCGAGGACCAGAAGGTCAGCCCCACCCACGCGCAGGAGAGCGGTGGCGGCTCGGTCCCGGCCGAGCGCCGTGCCGAGGACCGCGAGCCGGTCCAGGTCGCCCGCAAGAAGGGGATGTTCGGCGGGTCCCTGGGCAACGACACCTCGGGCTACGGCGGGCTGGACGTGCCCGTCCTCATGCCGGGGGCCGCGCAGCGTCCCTACGGCTCCTACTTCGACGAGGTGGTCGACGCCCTCGAGGCCGCGGCGCCCGAGGCCTTCGCCGCCGGTCTGGAGCGGGTGGTGGTGGACCGCGGCGAGCTGACGCTGCACGTGCACCGCGACCACCTGCAGGCGCTGGTGCGCCCGCTGCGCGACGACCCGCGGCTGCGCTTCGAGGTGTGCACCGGGGTCTCGGGCGTGCACTGGCCGCAGCAGACCGGTGCCGAGCTGCACGCGGTCTACCACTTCCAGTCGATCACCCACGGCGTGCGCCGGGTCCGCCTGGAGGTCACCTGCCCCGACGACGACCCGCGCATCCCCTCGATCGTCGCCACCTACCCGACCAACGACTGGCACGAGCGCGAGACCTGGGACATGTTCGGGATCGTCTTCGAGGGCCACCCCGGCCTGACCCGGATCCTCATGCCGGACGACTGGCCCGGCCACCCGCAGCGCAAGGACTACCCGCTGGGCGGCATCCCCGTCGAGTACAAGGGTGCCACCATCCCGGCCCCCGACCAGCGCAGGAGCTACACCTGATGGCGACGACGAACAGCACCGACGAGCAGGTGGCCGGCAGCCCGGCCGACGAGGGCGCGGCATACCTCGAATCGACCCCCACCGACCTGTATGCCGAGGGCGGCCCGACCAGCGACCCGGACGGCGACGCCGTGTTCACCGCCGCCGGCGGGGACTGGGACGACATCGCCCGGGACGTGGCGGCGCTGGGTGCCGAGCGGATCGTCGTCAACATGGGCCCGCAGCACCCGTCCACGCACGGCGTGCTGCGGCTCATCCTGGAGCTGGACGGCGAGACTGTGCAGGAGGCGCGGGCCGGCATCGGCTACCTGCACACCGGCATCGAGAAGAACATGGAGGTCCGTACCTGGACGCAGGGCACCACGTTCTGCACCCGGATGGACTACCTCACCCCCATCTTCAACGAGGCGGCGTACTGCCTGGCCGTCGAGAAGCTGCTGGGCATCACCGACCAGATCCCGCAGCGCGCCAACGACATCCGGGTGCTCATGATGGAGCTCAACCGGATCGGCTCCCACCTCATCGCGGTGGCCACCGGCGGGATGGAGCTGGGCGCCACCACCGTCATGACCATCGGCTTCCGCGAGCGGGAGCGGCTGCTGCGCTTCTTCGAGGCGGTCTCGGGGCTGCGGATGAACCACGCCTACGTCCGCCCCGGCGGCGTGGCGCAGGACGTCCTGCCCGAGCACCTCGACCAGTTCGAGGAGGAGATCCCGCTGCTGCGCCGGGGGATCGGCGAGCTGGAGAAGCTGCTGCTGGAGAGCCCGGTGCTCAAGGGGCGCCTGGTCGACGTCGGCTACCTGTCGCTGGCCAGCTGCATGGCGCTCGGCATCACCGGGCCCATCCTGCGCTCGACCGGCCTGCCGCACGACCTGCGCAAGGACGAGCCCTACTGCGGCTACGAGACCTACGACTTCGAGGTCGTCACCCGCCGCGACATGGACGCCTACAGCCGCCTGTGCATCCGGCTGGAGGAGATGTGGCAGTCCCTGCACATCGCCGAGCAGGCGATCGCGCGGCTGCGGGCCAGCGAGGGCGAGCCGGTCATGGTGGCCGACAAGAAGATCGCCTGGCCGGCCCAGCTGTCGGTGGGCGCGGACGGCCAGGGCAACAGCCTGGACCACATCCGGGAGATCATGGGCGAGTCCATGGAAGCCCTCATCCACCACTTCAAGCTGGTGACCGAGGGCTTCCGGGTGCCGCCCGGGCAGGCCTACGCCGCGGTCGAGTCGCCCAAGGGCGAGCTCGGGGTGCATGCCGTCTCCGACGGCGGCACCCGCCCCTACCGCGTGCACTTCCGGGACCCCAGCTTCACCAACCTGCAGGCGGCCTCCGCGCTGTCCGAGGGCGGACTCGTCGCCGACGTGATCGTCGCGGTCGCCTCGATCGACCCCGTGATGGGAGGCGTGGACCGATGAGTGGGACGCACGAGCGCGAGGACATGCGCAGCCAGCTGGACGAGGCGAGCGAGCGTCGGGTGCACCACAGCGTGCCCGGCCACTCCGACGACGGACCCCTGCACCACCACACCCCGCTGCACGCCTCGGAGGAGCCCTACCCCGAGGACGTGCTGGCCCAGCTCGTCGCCGACGGCGAGCAGGTCATCGCCCGCTACCCGCAGAAGCGCTCGGCCCTGCTGCCGCTGCTGCACCTCGTGCAGTCGGTGGACGGCTACGTCACCGGCCGGGGGGTGCGGCTGTGCGCCGAGCTGCTCGACCTCACCACCGCCGAGGTGAGCGGGGTCGCGACGTTCTACACCCAGTACAAGCGGCACCCCAACGGGGAGTACACCGTCGGGGTGTGCACCAACACCCTGTGCGCCGTCATGGGCGGCGACCAGATCTTCGACGAGGTGAGCGAGCACCTCGGGATCGGTCACGACGAGACCACCGAGGACGGTCGGATCACCCTGGAGCGGGTCGAGTGCAACGCGGCCTGCGACTACGCCCCCGTGGTCATGGTCAACTGGGAGTTCTTCGACGACCAGACCCCGGAGAGCACCAAGGAGCTCACCGACCGGCTGCGCGCCGGCGAGCCGGTGACCCCGACCCGCGGGCCGTCCCGCGTGTGCACCTTCAAGCAGGTCAGCCGGGTGCTGGCCGGCTTCCCCGACGGCCTGGCCGACGAGGGACCCGGCGCGGGGACGGCCTCGCTGCGGGGCACCCTGCTCGCCAAGGAGAAGGGCTGGACCGCACCACGTCCCGACTCCGGGACCGACACCGAGGCCACCCCGGAGGGACAGGCCGGCGGCAGGGCGCAGGGCCAGTACGGCTCGGTCGACGCCGATGCCAACGAGCCCGACGAGGTGCCCACCTCCGAGGGCGTCAAGGACGTCGACGAGACGAAGGGAGACGAGCGGTGAGCACGCAGCTGACCCCGATCCTGTCCGAGTTCTGGGACGCCGAGCGGTCCTGGACCCTGGAGACCTACGAGCAGCACGACGGCTACCGCGCGCTGCGCACCGCCCTCGCCGGTGACGCGGCCGACCTCGTCGCCGCCGCCAAGGAGTCCGGCCTGCGCGGACGTGGTGGCGCCGGCTTCCCCACCGGCATGAAGTGGGGCTTCCTGCCCCCGCCGGACGGCGGCCCCCGCTACCTCGTCGTCAACGCCGACGAGTCCGAGCCGGGCACCTGCAAGGACACCCCGCTCATGATGGCGGCCCCGCAGTTCCTCATCGAGGGGATGATCATCACCTCGTTCGCGATCGACTGCCACCACGCCTTCATCTACGTCCGCGGCGAGATCGTCCACGTCTACCGCCGCCTCATGCGGGCGGTGGAGGAGGCGTATGCCGCGGGCTACCTCGGCAAGGACATCCTCGGGTCCGGGTTCGACCTCGACATCACCGTCCACGCCGGGGCCGGGGCCTACATCTGCGGCGAGGAGACGGCGCTGCTCGACTCGCTCGAGGGACGCCGCGGCCAGCCCCGCCTCAAGCCGCCCTTCCCCGCGGTCGCCGGCCTCTACGCCCGACCGACCGTGGTCAACAACGTCGAGTCCATCGCCTCGGTGCCCTCGATCGTCATGCACGGCGCCGACTGGTTCGCCGGGATGGGGACCGAGAAGTCCCAGGGCTACGGGCTGTTCAGCCTCTCGGGCCACGTGGAGCGCCCCGGCCAGTACGAGGCCCCGCTCGGCATCACCCTGCGCGAGCTCCTGGAGATGGCCGGCGGCATGCGCGGGGGCAAGAAGCTGAAGTTCTGGACCCCCGGCGGGTCCTCGACCCCGATCTTCACCGACGCCCACCTCGACGTGCCCCTGGACTTCGAGTCGGTGGCCGCCGAGGGCTCGATGCTGGGCACCCGCGCGCTGCAGATCTTCGACGAGACGGTCTCCGTGGTGCGGGCGGTCTCGCGCTGGACCGACTTCTACGCGCACGAGTCGTGCGGCAAGTGCACGCCGTGCCGGGAGGGCACCTTCTGGCTCAAGCAGATCCTGGAGCGGCTCGAGGCCGGTCGGGGTCGCCCGGGCGACATCGAGAAGCTGGACGACATCTGCGACAACATCCTCGGCCGCAGCTTCTGCGCCCTCGGGGACGGCGCCACCAGCCCCATCACCTCGGCCATCCAGTACTTCCGGGAGGAGTTCGAGGAGGCCATGCACACGCCCTGGCAGGAGACCTTCCCGGCGGGGCGCAACACCCTCTTCGCGAAGGAGAGCCAGCCCGCATGAGCGTGGAGATCAGTGACCCGACCATCCCCGACGAGGTGGCCGAGGAGGACGTGCCCAAGGTGGAGGTGACCATCGACGGCGTGGAGCTCGCGGTCCCGGAGGGCACCCTGGTCATCCGGGCCGCCGAGGAGGTCGGGATCCACATCCCGCGCTTCTGCGACCACCCGCTGCTCGAGCCGGTCGGGGCCTGCCGCCAGTGCCTGGTGGACGTGTCCACCCCGGACCGCGAGGGCAACCTCAAGCCCATGCCCAAGCCCCAGGCGTCGTGCACCATCGCGGTGTCGCCCGGCATGGTGGTGCGCACGCAGCACACTTCCGAGGTCGCCGACAAGGCGCAGACCGGCGTCATGGAGCTGCTGCTCGTCAACCACCCCCTCGACTGCCCCGTCTGCGACAAGGGCGGCGAGTGCCCGCTGCAGAACCAGGCGATGTCCGACGGCCGTCCCACCTCGCGCTTCGAGGACGTCAAGCGGACCTTCCCTAAGCCGGTCAACATCTCCAGCCAGGTGCTGCTGGACCGTGAGCGGTGCGTCCTGTGCGCCCGATGCACGCGGTTCTCCGAGCAGATCGCCGGTGACCCGTTCATCGCGCTCATCGAGCGCGGGGCCCTGCAGCAGGTCGGCATCTACGAGGAGCAGCCCTTCGAGAGCTACTTCTCCGGCAACACCGTCCAGATCTGCCCGGTGGGGGCGCTGACCGGCGCGGCCTACCGGTTCCGGTCCCGCCCCTTCGACCTCGTCTCCACCCCGAGCGTGTGCGAGCACTGCGCCTCCGGCTGCTCCCTGCGCACCGACCACCGCCGCGGTCAGGTCCTGCGCCGCATGGCCCTCGACGACCCCCAGGTCAACGAGGAGTGGAACTGCGACAAGGGCCGGTGGGCCTTCGCCTACGCCACCCTGCCGGACCGTCTGCACGACCCGGTCGTGCGCGGCAGCGACGGCGAGTACGCCGTCGCCTCCTGGCGCGACGCGTATGCCGCCGCGGCGGCCGGGCTGGCCCGCTCGCGGGCGGCCGGCGGCGTCGGCGTGCTGCCCGGCGGCCGGGTGAGCGTCGAGGACGCCTACGCCTACGCCAAGCTGGCGCGGGTCGCGCTCGGCACCAACGACATCGACCACCGCTCCCGCCCGCACAGCACGGAGGAGGCCGACTTCCTGGCCGCCGCCGTCGCCGGGCAGCGCGAGGTCAGCTACGCCGACCTCGAGGCCGCGCCCTCGGTCCTGCTCGTCGGGCTGGAGCCGGAGGAGGAGAGCCCCATCGTCTTCCTGCGGCTGCGCAAGGGGCTGCGCAAGCACGCCACCCAGGTCTTCGCGGTCGCGCCGTTCGCGACCCGTGGGCTGGAGAAGCTGGACGGCATGCTGCTGTCCTCCGCACCGGGCACCGAGGCGGAGGTCCTGCACGCGCTGGCCCGACGTCGCAGCGACGGCCCCGGCACGGCCGACGACGGCCCGGTCGAGGCGCTGGACGTCAACCCCGTGCACGCCGCCTCCGACGCCCTGGCCGCCGGCTCGGTCATCCTCGTGGGGGAGCGGCTCGCCGCGACCCCGGGGGCGCTGTCGGCCGCCGTGGCCCTCGCGCACACCACCGGCGCCTCCCTGGCGTGGGTGCCCCGCCGCGCCGGCGAGCGGGGTGCCGTCGACGTCGGCGCCCTCCCCGGGCTGCTGCCGGGCGGGCGCCCGGTCGGCGACGCGGGCGCGGTGGCCGAGGTCGCCGACCGGTGGGGCGTGGACGCCCTGCCCGGCACCGTCGGACGGGACGCGACCGGGATCCTCCAGGCCGCCGCGGACGGCGAGCTGGCCGCCCTGGTGGTCGGCGGCGTCGAGATCGACGACCTGCCCGACCCGGCCCTGGCCCGGCGTGCGCTCGAGCGCGCCTTCGTGGTCTCCCTGGAGGTCCGCGAGAGCGAGGTGCACGCCTACGCCGACGTCATCCTCCCGGTGGCGCCGCAGCAGGAGAAGGCCGGTGCGTACGTCACCTGGGAGGGCCGGCTGCGGCCCTTCGAGCGGGCCATCGACAGCGGTGCCAGCTCCGACCACGTCATCCTGGACCGGCTCGCCGACGCCCTCGGCGTCCGCCTCGGCACCGGCACGGTCACCGAGGTGCGCCACGAGCTCACCGGGCTGGACCGGTGGGCGGGCACCCGGCCGAGCGCCCCGACGGTCGCCGCGGCCGGTCCGGCCAGCCCCGCCGACGGCGAGGCCGTCCTCGCCACCTGGCACCACCTGCTGGACGCCGGTCGCCTCCAGGACGGGGAGCCCTTCCTGGCCGGCACCGCGCCCACGGCGGTGGCCCGGCTGTCCGCGGCCACGGCCGCCGACGCCGGTGTCGGCCCCGGCGGGACGGTGCGGGTCTCCACGACCACCGGCTCGCTGGAGCTGCCGGTCGAGGTGACCGCCATGCAGGACGGCGTCGTGTGGCTGCCGACCAACTCCCCGGGCTGCACGGTCCGGGCCACCCTCGGGGTGGACGCCGGGGCCGTGGTCTCGCTGTCCGCCGGCAGCACCGCCGGACCCGAACGACCGACCGCGCGAGGTGAGGCATGAGCCTGCTCACGGCATACCCCGAGGTGTTGACGAGCGTCCCGCTCGTCACGCAGGACCTCCCGGCCGCCGACTTCAGCGACACCCCGTGGTGGCTCTCGCTCTTCAAGGCCTTCCTGCTGTTCGTCTACGTCATGATCTCCGTGGTCATCGTCATCTGGTTCGAGCGGCGCGTCATCGGGCGGATGCAGCAGCGTCCCGGGCCCAACCGGCTCGGCCCGCTCGGGATCCTGCAGACCACCGCCGACGGCATCAAGCTGTTCCTCAAGGAGGACGTCACGCCCAAGGGCGCGGACCGGCTGATGTTCTACGCCGCGCCGCTCATCGTCGCGTCGCTGGCGTTCGTCTCCTTCGCCATCATCCCGCTGGGCGGGGACGTGCAGATGTTCGGGCACACCACCCCGCTGCAGCTGACCGACACCCCGGTCGCGGTGCTGCTCGTCCTCGCGGTGGCCGGCGTGTCCGCCTACGGCTTCGTGCTGGCGGGCTGGTCCTCGGGCTCGACCTACCCGCTGCTCGGCGGGCTGCGGTCCACCGCCCAGGTCATCTCCTACGAGATCGCCATGGGCCTGTCCCTGGTCGCCGTGTTCCTCTACGCCGGTTCGATGTCGACCAGCCAGATCGTCGAGGCGCAGCAGCAGAGCACCGTGCTGGGCATCCCGCTGTGGTACATCGTGCCGCTCTTCTTCAGCTTCGTCGTCTACGTCATCACGATGATCGGCGAGACCAACCGGCTGCCCTTCGACCTCGCCGAGGGCGAGGGCGAGCTCGGCGGCGGGTTCCACACCGAGTACTCCTCGATGAAGTTCGGCATGTTCTTCCTCGGCGAGTACATCAACATGTTCACCGTCTCCGCGCTGGCCACCACGCTCTTCCTCGGCGGGTGGCACGCCCCGTGGCCGCTCAACGTGCTCTTCGACGGGGCCCTGGACTCCGGCTGGTGGGGTCTGCTGTGGTTCACCGCCAAGATGTGGGGCTTCATCTTCTTCTACGTCTGGGTCCGCGGCTCGCTGCCCCGGGTGCGCTACGACCAGTTCATGGCACTGGGCTGGAAGATCCTCATCCCGCTCTCGCTGGTGTGGGTCGTCGCCGTCATGCTCATCCGGTCCGCCCAGGAGGGCTACTTCGGCGAGGGCCGCTGGGTGACCGTGCTCACCCTGGGCGGCATCGGCGTCTTCGTCCTCATCGGTATCCTCCTCTGGGACCGCTACGCGCAGCGTCGTGCCGCGGCACGCGAGGAGGCGCAGGAGGTCCCCGAGGAGATCGACCCGTTCGCCGACGGGTACCCCGTCCCACCCATGCCCGGCCAACGGCTCGTCGAGCCGCGGCCGGCCGTCGAGCAGGCCCGACCGGTGACCGTCGCCGCCGGCCACCGCGACGGCGACGACCCTGGCACCGACCGCACCACCGAGGAGGAGCGCCGTGGCTGACCCGACCGAGCCTCATACCGACGAGCCCGCCCGCACCCACGCCGACAGCACCCCCGCCCGTCGCGGCGAGACCGCACCGGAGGGCGGCACGAAGGAGCCGGGACTGCTCGGCCAGCTCTTCGCCCCGGTAGCGGGCTTCGGCGTCACCTTCGGCACCATGTTCCGCAAGGTGCCGACGCAGGAGTACCCCGAGGTCAAGCGCCCGACGGCACCCCGCTTCCACGGTCGCCACCAGCTCAACCGGCACCCGGACGGCCTGGAGAAGTGCGTGGGCTGCGAGCTGTGCGCCTGGGCCTGCCCGGCCGACGCCATCTACGTCGAGGGCGCGGACAACACCGACGAGGCCCGGTTCAGCCCCGGCGAGCGCTACGGCCGCGTCTACCAGATCAACTACCTGCGCTGCATCTTCTGCGGCCTGTGCATCGAGGCGTGCCCCACCCGGGCGCTCACCATGACCAACGAGTACGAGCTGGCCGACTCCGAGCGGGCGCCGCTGATCTACGAGAAGCACCAGCTGCTCGCCCCGCTGCGCCCGGACATGCTCACCCCGCCCTTCCCCATGGCCGAGGGCATGGAGGAGCGTGACTACTACCAGGGCAAGGTGACCGGGTCCACGCGCGGCCAGCAGGACTACGTCGAGCAGCGGGACGCGGGGCGCGACGACGCCGAGGCCGACGCGGCGCAGGTGGAGGCGCGTTCATGACCCCCGACCGGATCGACGGGATGGAGGTCGGTCTCTTCTGGGTGCTGGCCGTCGTCGCCGTCGCGGGCGCCCTCGGACTCCTCTTCGCCCGCAAGGCGGTGCACGCCGCCATGGCGATGGCCATGACCATGATCAGCCTCGGTGTCATCTACATCGTCCAGCAGGCGGAGTTCGTCGGGATCATCCAGATCTTCGTCTACTCCGGCGCCGTGATGATGCTCTTCCTCTTCGTCGTCATGCTCGTCGGCGTCGACGCCTCCGACTCCACCGTCGAGACGCTGCCCCTGCAGCGGGTGCTCGCCTACGGCCTGGGCGCGCTCTTCGTCGCCGCGTCCGTCTACGCCCTGACCCGCGTCACCTGGCCGGCGGCGGTCGGACTCGACACCGTGCAGGCCGAGGGCACCGTCACCGCCCTGGCCCGCGAGATCTTCGAGCGGCAGGTGCTCACGTTCGAGACGCTGGGGGCGCTGCTCGTCATCGCCGTCATGGGCGCGATGGTCCTGGCGCACCGCGAGCGGCTCACCCCGAAGCGGACCCAGCGTCAGCTCTCCCAGGAGCGGCTGCGGGCCGGCGAGTGGCTGGCCGGCAAGCCCAACCCCGGTGTGTATGCCCGGCACAACGCCGCGGACACCCCCGCCCTGGCGCCGGACGGCAGCCCGGTCGAGGAGTCCGTCCCGCGGGTGCTGGTCGCCCGGGGCCAGGTCACCAACCCGGGGGACTACCGTCTGCCCGCGGGCAGCGGCCGCTCCGACGGGCAGCCCCCGGCCGAGCAGTCCCGCGAGGACCTGCCGACGGGGACCAACGCCGCCACCGACAACGAGATGACCAAGCGGGACGGCAGCGACCGGTCGGACGGGGAGGAGCGCTGATGGGACTCGAGGCCTACATCTACCTGTCGGTGGTGCTCTTCTCCCTGGGTGCCATCACCGTCCTGACCCGGCGGAACACCATCATCGTCTTCATGGGCATCGAGCTCATGCTCAACGCCTGCAACCTGGCGCTGGTCACCTTCGCCCGCATCCACGGCACCCTCGACGGGCAGGTCTACGCCCTGTTCGTCATGGTGGTCGCCGCGGCCGAGGTGGTCGTCGGGCTGGCGATCATCATGTCCATCTTCCGTGCGCGTCGCTCGGCCTCGGTCGACGACGCCAACCTGCTCAAGCTGTAAGGAGCGCTCGTGTCTGTGCACGACCTGAGCCACGGGCTGGCCACCCTCAGCCTCGCGGCGGCCGAACACGAAGGCGGAGCGAGCGCCGTCCACGCCACCCAGGCCGACGGCCTCGCGGCCTTCGGCTGGCTGCTCGTCGCCCTGCCGCTCGTCGGCGCGGCCGTCCTCCTGCTCGGTGGCCGGACGACCGACCGGTGGGGGCCGGCCCTGGCGACCGCGCTGTCCTGGGGCAGCTTCGCCGTCGGAGTCCTCGTCATCGTCCAGCTCACCGGGCTGGCGCCGGAGGAGCGCTCGCTCTCGGTGCCGCTGTGGGACTGGGTGAGCGTGGGCGAGCTGTCGCTCTCGGCCGGCCTGCTGCTGGACCCGCTGTCCCTGGCCTTCGTCATGCTCATCACCTTCGTGGGCAGCCTCATCCACGTCTACTCCCTCGGCTACATGGCGGACGACCCGGACCGGCGCCGGTTCTTCGCCTACCTCAACCTCTTCGTCGCGGCGATGCTCATCCTCGTGCTCGCCGACTCCTACCTGCTGCTCTTCGTCGGCTGGGAGGGCGTCGGCCTGGCGTCCTACCTGCTCATCGGCTTCTGGAACTGGAACCCCGACTACGCCGCGGCCGCCAACAAGGCGTTCGTCGTCAACCGGGTCGGTGACGTCGGGCTCATCACCGCCATGGCGATCATGCTCGCGACCTTCGGGGCGCTGGACTTCGCGACCGTCCACGGCAGCGCCGGCGGGGCGAGCGACCTCACGCTCACCCTCATCGGCCTCGCGCTGCTGCTGGGGGCCTGCGGCAAGTCGGCGCAGTTCCCGCTGCAGAGCTGGCTCGGGGACGCGATGGCCGGCCCGACCCCGGTGTCGGCGCTCATCCACGCGGCGACGATGGTCACCGCCGGCGTCTACCTCATCGCCCGCAGCCAGGCGATCTACGACCTCACCCCGGACGCCCGGCTGGTCGTGGCGATCGTCGGGGCGGTCACCCTGCTCTACGGAGCGTTCGTCGGCTGCGCCAAGGACGACATCAAGAAGGCCCTCGCGGCCTCCACGATGAGCCAGATCGGCTACATGATGCTGGCGGTCGGGCTGGGCCCGGTCGGCTACCTCTACGCGATCTTCCACCTCGTGACGCACGGCTTCTTCAAGGCCAACATGTTCCTCGGGGCCGGGTCGGTCATGCACGCGATGGGCAACCGGGTGGACATGCGCCGCTTCGGTGCCCTGCGGGCGGACATCAAGATCACCTGGCTCACCTTCATGGCCGGGTGGCTCGCCATCATCGGCTTCCCCTTCACCGCGGGCTGGTACTCGAAGGACTACATCATCGAGACCGCCTTCGCCGAGCCGGGCTGGCGGGCCTGGGTGTTCGGCGGGGTCGCGCTCCTGGGTGCCGGGATCACGGCGTTCTACATGTCCCGGTTGTTCTTCATGACCTTCTTCGGCACGGCCCGCTGGCACGAGGACGCCCACCCGCACGAGTCGCCGCTCGTCATGACCGTCCCGATGATGGTCCTGGCCCTCGGGTCGCTGGTCCTGGGCGTCGTGCTCTACCCGACCGGGGTCATCACCGGGTGGCTGGAGCCGGTCTTCGGCCACGCCGAGCACGGCGAGCCGCTCATCCCGGTCCTGGCGATCCAGATCCTCGCCTTCGTCCTCATGCTGGTCGGGGCCGGGCTGGCCTGGGTGATGTACGGCCGGCGCGAGGTCCCGCAGACCGCGCCGGAGGCCGGGCCGCTGACCCGCGCCGCCCGACGTGACTTCTACCAGGACGGCGTCAACGACGCGCTGTTCACCGGCCCCACCATGACCCTGGCGCGGACCTCCGTGGAGGTCGACAGCGTGCTGGTCGAGGGGACGGTGACCGGTGGCACGACCGGCGGGCTCAACGGCCTGTCCCGAGTCCTGCGCCGCGCGCAGAACGGCTTCGTCCGCTCCTATGCCCTGACGATGCTCCTGGGCGTCGTCGTGATCCTCGGTGCCGTCTGGGTGATGCAGTGATGAGTTTTCCCTGGTTGACCACGCTGCTCGTGCTGCCGCTCGTCGGCGCGCTCGTGGTGTCCCTGCTGCCCAAGGGCAGCACCATCGTCCGCCCCGTCGCCCTCGGCGTGGCCCTGCTGACCCTTGTCGTCGGCATCGGTGCGGCCACCCAGTTCCGGATCGGGGGCGGCACCGCGGGAGAGCCGTTCCAGCTCACCGAGGTCTACTCCTGGATCCCGCAGTTCGGGGTGTCCTACGCCCTCGGGGTCGACGGCATCTCGCTGTCGATGATCCTGCTCGGGCTGGTGCTCGTGCCCATCTGCATCGTCGCCGCCTGGGACGACGTGCCGGCCGTGGGCCGACGGCAGCACGCCTACTTCGCGCTCATGCTGGCGCTCACCTCGATGATGGTCGGCGTCTTCGCGGCCATCGACGTGTTCCTCTTCTACGTCTTCTTCGAGGCGATGCTCATCCCCGTCTACTTCCTCATCGGGGTCTTCGGCGGCAGCCGCCGGGCACGGGCGGCCACCTCCTTCCTGCTCTACTCGCTGGCGGGCGGGCTCATCATGCTCGTCGCCGTCATCGGGGTCTACCTCGCGGGCCCCCGGGGCACCGACGGGTTCCTGCTGTCGAACCTCACCGGCATGGACCTCTCGGTGGAGGCCGGACGGTGGCTGTTCGTCGGCTTCTTCATCGCCTTCGCGATCAAGGCCCCCATGTGGCCGGTCCACACCTGGCTGCCGCTGGCCGCCGAGCAGGCCCGCCCGGCGACGTCGGTCCTGCTGGTGGGCGTCCTCGACAAGGTGGGCACCTACGGCATGATCCGCTTCTGCCTCACGCTGTTCCCCGAGGCGAGCCAGTGGGCCACCCCGGTGGTCCTGGCCCTCGCGCTGGTGTCGCTCTTCGTCGGGGCGTTCCTGGCCATCGGCCAGACGGACATGCTCCGGCTCATCAGCTACACCTCGATCAGCCACTTCGGCTTCATCGTGCTGGGCATCTTCGCCTTCACCACGGTGAGCCAGACCGGGGCGACCCTCTACATGGTCAACCACGGCTTCACCACCGCCGGGCTGTTCCTCGTCGCCGGCATGCTCATCGTCCGTCGCGGCTCGCGCGACCTGCGGGACTTCGGCGGCTGGCAGCGGGTCACCCCGCTGGTGGCCGGTGCGCTGTTCGTCTCGGGCATGTCCGGCCTGGCCCTGCCCGGGCTGAACTCGTTCGTCAGCGAGTTCCTCGTCATCGTCGGCACCTTCGGGCGGCACCCGTGGATCGCGGTCATCTCCGCGATCGGGGTCATCCTGGCGGCCGTCTACATCCTCGTGATGTACCAGAAGGTCGCCACCGGCCCCCGGCCGGCCGGACCCGAGGTCGAGGACGTCACGGACATGAGCGGCCGGGAGAAGTGGGTGGTCGCCCCGATCATCGCGGCCTTCCTGGTGCTCGGCTTCTACCCCAAGCCGGTGCTCGACCTGCTGGAGCCCGCCGTGCAGCAGACGCTGCAGACGGTCGGGATCAGTGATCCGGCGCCCGCCGTCGACACCGCCGCCAACCACTCGACCGAGGGGAGTGACCACTGATGGGTGGCTCCATGTTCGTCGCGCCCGAGATCAACTACACGGCGCTGCTGCCGATGATCATCGTCTTCGTCGGTGGCCTGGTGGGGGTCACGGTCGAGGGCTTCGCCTCCCGGCGCACGCGGTATGCCGTGCAGGTCCCGTTGTCCGTCGCGACCCTCGTCCTGGCGCTGCTGGCGCTGGTCCTGCTCGGCCGGGACAACGAGGGCATCACGGCGGCCGGCACGGTGGCCGTGGACGGGGTCACTCTGGCCCTGCAGGGCCTGGTGCTCGTGCTGTCCGTCCTGGGCCTGCTCGTCATGAGCGAGCGGTTCGGCGGGGAGCAGCCCGACGCCTTCACCCAGTCCGGGGTGTCCACCCCGGGCTCGGCGGAGGAGACGCTCGCGACCAAGGTCGGGGCGACCACCACGGAGGTCTACCCGCTCACCCTCATGTCCGTCGGCGGCATGATGCTCTTCGTCGCGGCCAACGACCTCATCCTGCTCTTCGTGGCGCTGGAGATCCTCTCCCTGCCGCTCTACGTCCTGGCCGGCCTGGCCCGGCGTCGCCGGCTGCTGTCGCAGGAGGCCTCGCTCAAGTACTTCCTGCTCGGCAGCTTCTCCAGCGCCTTCTACCTCTTCGGCGCGGTGCTGCTCTACGGCTACGCCGGCTCGACGAGGTTCTCCGACATCGCAGCGGCCATCAGCAGCAACGTCGGCATGGACGGCCTGCTCGTCCCGGGCGTCCTGCTCGTCGCCGTCGGGCTCCTCTTCAAGGTCGGCGCCGTGCCCTTCCACGCGTGGACCCCCGACGTCTACCAGGGCGCCCCGACCCCGGTCACCGGCTTCATGGCGGCCTGCACCAAGGTCGCGGCGTTCGGCGCGATGCTGCGCGTGCTCTACGTCGCCGTCGAGGGCGCCCGGCTGGAGTGGCAGCCGGTCATCGCCGTCGTCGCCGCGCTGTCGATGGTGGTCGGCGCCCTGCTGGCGATCGTCCAGACGGACGTCAAGCGGATCCTGGCCTACTCCTCGATCGCCCACGCCGGGTTCATCCTCACCGGCGTCGTCGCCCTGGACGTGGCCGGCGTGTCGAGCACGATGTTCTACCTCGCGACCTACGGCTTCATGACGATCCCGGCGTTCGCCATCGTCGCCCTGGTGCGCAGCGCGGGGACCGAGGCCACGCTCGTCGACCAGTGGGCGGGCCTGGGGCGCCGCTCGCCGTGGATCGCGGCCAGCTTCACCTTCCTGCTCATGGCGTTCGCGGGGATCCCGCTGACCTCCGGCTTCACCGGCAAGTTCGCGGTCTTCTCCGCGGCGGTGAGCCAGGGCTGGGCCTGGCTCGCGGTCGTCGGCGTGCTCGCCAGCGCCGTCACGGCCTACATCTACTTCGTCCTGGTCGTGCAGATGTGGCTGGGTGACCCCGGCGACGCGCCCGGGACCGTGGTGGTGCGCCCGTCCTGGATGACGTCGTTCGCGATCCTCGTGGGCGTCGCCATCACCCTGGCCCTCGGGGTCATGCCCTCCCCGGTCCTGGACCTCGCGCAGAGCACCGCGGCGTTCCTGCGGTGAGCACGGCTGCCGTCCCGGGCTCCGACGACGCGCTGACCGGGCGGGTCCAGACCGGGCTGGACCGGGTCGCGGTGCGCCTCGAGGAGGTCGTCGACCACGACGACCCCTTCATCGCGGAGGCCAACCTGCACCTGGCGCGGGCGGGCGGCAAGCGGTTCCGGCCCCTGCTCACCCTGCTGACCAGCGAGGTCGGCCGGGGATGGGACGACCAGGTGGTGGACGCCGCGGTGGGCGTGGAGCTCACCCACCTCGCCTCGCTCTACCACGACGACGTCATGGACGAGGCCGACCTGCGGCGGGGCGTGCGGAGCGCCAACGCCCGCTACGGCAACGCGACGGCGATCCTCGTCGGGGACCTGCTCTTCGGCACCGCCTCCGCGGTGGTGGCCGGCCTCGGCCCCGAGGCCGTCAAGATCCAGGCGGAGACCTTCATCCGGTTGTGCGCGGGCCAGATCCGGGACGACCGCCAGGGCGCCACCTCGCCGGGCGCGGACGGGCACGACGCGGCGGTCGAGGCATACCTCTCCATCCTCGCGGACAAGACCGGGTCCCTCATCGCCACGGCCGCGCGCTACGGCGCGATGTTCGGCGGCTGCGACGAGGGCACCGTCCGCACGCTCACGGCCTACGGCGAGACCCTCGGGGTCGTCTTCCAGCTGGCCGACGACCTGCTCGACGTCTCCTCCGAGGCCGACGCCTCGGGCAAGACCCCCGGGACCGACCTGCGCGAGGGGAAGGCGACCCTGCCGGTGCTCTACGCCCGGGGGAGCTCGGACCCGGCCGACGCCCGCCTGCGCGAGCTGATCTCGGGTCCGATCGAGGACCCCGCCGAGCTGGCCGAGGCCCTGGAGCTGCTGCGCGCCCACCCGGCGATGGCGCAGGCCCGGGAGCGCACGCTCGCCATGGCCGCGCAGGCGCGCTCGCTCCTGGAGGACCTGGAGCCCTCGGCGGCGGTGGACGCCCTGCGCGCGCTGGTCGACGGCGTCGCCGACCGCTCCCGCTGACCGCCCGGGTCCGGGGGAGCGGTCGGCGCGGGCCGGCTCAGCGCCGGCGCCGCCCCGGGTAGACGTGCGCCACGCCGGGTCGGGGGACGCTGTCGCCGAGGTAGGGGTAGGCGCTGGAGCCGCCCTCCCCGGGGTGCTGCACGCTGACGAGCACCGAGCGGTCCGTCCAGGAGATGACCGGCCCGCAGCACTCGGCGCCGGTGGGCACCGAGAGGAACTGCTGGACGAGGCCGCGGTCGCGCCCCGTGGTCGGCATGCGGAAGAGGCCGTCGCAGGTGCCGATGGTGCCGGGGGCGCCGTCGGTGCTGATCCACAGGTGGCCGGGCTCGCCGTCGAAGGCGACGTTGTCCGGGCAGCTGATGGGGGTGACCTCGCGCCGGTCGAGGCCGGAGAAGTAGGTGCTGGGGTCGGAGGGGTCGCCGGCGACGAGGACGATCCGCCACCGGAACCGCAGCGCGGCGGCGTCGTCCCCGGCCTCGCGCCACTCGATGACGTGACCGAACTTGTTGTTGGCCCGCGGGTTGGCCTCGTCGATCTGGCCCGGCGTGCGCGCGGTGTTGTTGGTCAGCGCGACGTAGACGCGGCCCGTCGTCGGGTCGGGCTGCACGTCCTCGGGCCGGTCCATCTTGGTGGGTCCCACCCGGTCCGCGGCCAGCCGCGTCCAGGTGCAGACCTCCGCCACGCTCATGCCCTCGACCCGTGACTCGCCGCCGACCACGAGCGGCAGCCACTCGCCGTCGCCGTCGTACTGCCCGTCCTGCAGGCCGTCGCCGGTGAACCGCGCGACGTAGAGGTCGCCGTCGGAGAGCAGGCGCATGTTGTGGCGCTTGTCACCCTCGCGGTAGCGGCGGCGGGAGACGAACTTGTAGATGTAGTCGAAGCGCTCGTCGTCGCCCATGTAGGCGACCGCCCGCCCGTCGTGGGCCAGCCGGATGGTGGCTCCCTCGTGCTTGAAACGGCCGAGCGCCGTGTGCTTGACCGGGGTGGAGCCGGGGTCGTCAGGGTCGACCTCGACGATCCAGCCGAAGCGGTTGACCTCGTTCGGCTCCTCGAGCACGGAGAAGCGGCGGTCGGCCTGCTCCCAGCCGCGTCCGCCGGACGTGATGCCGTAGCGGGCCAGCCTGCCCTCGGGGTCCGGCGCGCCGGTGGCGTCGAAGTACTGGTTGACGTTCTCCTCACCCGACAGCACCGTCCCCCAGGGGGTGTCCCCGCCGGCGCAGTTGTTGAGCGTGCCCAGCACGCGGCGCCCGCGACGGTCGGTGCTGGTGCGCATCCACTCCTGCCCGGCGGCGGGGCCGTCCAGCGCGAAGGGGGTCCACGCGTGGATCCGACGGTTGCGGGTCCCGCGCCGCTGGTACGTCCACGGGGACCGGTCGTTCGTGCGGCGGACCTCGACGATGGTCATCCCGTGGGCGGCCATCTCGATCTCCGCCTGCTCCGGGGTGACCTCGCCGCTCCAGTCCGGGAACATCATCTCGGGGTTGGTGTACTCGTTGTTGACGACGATGACCCCGCGCCGCCGTCTCCAGCCCCGGTCGCCGTCCTGGAGCAGGGTGAGGTAGTCCGCGTTGTAGCCGGCCTGTCCCTTCTGCGCCTCCACGCTCTGCCGGTCGACGTCGAAGCGCGGGGCGCCGGGCTCGACGGGGTCGCCCCAGGAGATGACCGGGGCCCAGGTGAAGCCCTCCGGCACGACCAGGTCGTCGACGTCGGCCGGTGTGGGTGAGATGGAGGGGAAACCGCCGCGTCGGCCCTCCGTCCCCGGCAGGCCCCGCTCCGCCTCCCCGGCCGCGGCCGCCGTGCCCGGGGCTGCGGCCCACGCCACCCCCGCCATCGCGGCGGTGCCTCCGGCGAGCACCGTGCGGCGCGCCACGGCGGACTGCACCACGTCCCCGAAGTAGCTGTTGCTGCTCGTGTTGGGCACCGGCTGCGAGCAGGCGTCCCCGCAGCGGTAGCGACAGGTCGCGGCGCTGCGTCCGCCGGGGTGGGCGGCGAGGAGCGGCAGCAGGCTCCGGCGCCCGGTGAGCTGGCTCATGAGGGTCCTTCCGTTCGGGACGGTCCGGGCCGTGACCCCGGACGTCTGCGAACCTAGGCCCGGTCGATGTCCCTCCCGGCGTCGTCGAGGTGAAGGCTTGCGGTCGAGCCGGTGACGTCTTCGCGCCGGTCGCGGCGACTACGCTGGACCTCCCCCCGACCGGAAGGAGACCGGACGTGCGCCGCACCCTGGCCGGACTCTGGGCGATCCTGCCGCTGGCGGCCCTGCTGCTCGCCCTGACCGTCGTGCCGCCCCCGGACCGCGTCCCGACGCACTGGTCGGGCCGGGCGCCCGACGGCTTCGCGAGCGGGCCGGGCTTCGTCGCGGGGGTCCTCGCGACCGTGGTGGTGTGCACCGTCCTCGCGGCCGTCGCCTCCGTCGCGCGCCGCCTGGTCCCGCCGAGCTGGGGCCGCTGGGTGCTCACGGCGCTCGCGGCGGTCTCCTGGGGTGCGGTCCTGCTCTATGTCGTCACCGCGTGGCGGGTGGGCGTCGACGGCCCTGAGGGCGTCCGCGAGGGGTGGCCGCTGCTGGCCGTCCTGGGCGCGCTGCTCGCCGGGCTCGTGGGGTATGCCGTGCACGGCCGGTGGGTGCCGAGCGCGCAGGAGCTGGCCGACCTGGTCCCCGAGCGCTCCCGCGTGCAGCCGGTGCGTGGCCGGGCGGTGGAGCCGGTGCACCCGTGGGCCTCGGACGTCTCGTCCCGGACCCTGACGGTGCTGGCCGTCGGCCTGCTCGTGCTGTTCGCCCTCGTCGCGGTGGTGCTGGTCGTGGCCGGCGAGGGCGTGGTGCTGCTCGCGGTCGTCCTCGTCACCGGGCTGGGCGCGGGCGGGCTGGCGCTGCTCTGGTCGGCCGTCACCGTCGAGGTCGACGAGGACGGGCTCCGGGTGCGGTCGCGGGTGCTGCCGGTGCCGGTGGCCCGCGTGCGCGCCGAGCAGGTCGCCGGGGCGGACGTCCAGGACCTCGACCCGATGCACTGGGGCGGGATCGGGCTGCGGGCCCTCCCGGACCGCACCGCCTACATCGTGGACCGGGGCGGTCCCGGCATCGTGGTCTACCTGCGCACCGGGCGCCGGCTCGCGCTGCGGATCACCGAGGGTGACCAGGCCGCGCGGGTCGGCGCCCGGACGCTGCTGCGCGCCGCGGGTCAGCGGGTCGGGGCGGGCTCCGCCTCCTGACCGGGCGGGTCGCTCTGCTCACCGGCTCCGGTCGACGTCCCGAGGTGACGCTCGAGGTTGGCGCCCTCGACGTCCACGTCGGGCAGGATCCGGTCCAGCCAGCGCGGCAGCCACCACGCCCGCTCGCCGAGCAACGACATGACCGCCGGGGTCAGCGTCATCCGCACGAGGAAGGCGTCGACGAGGACACCGACGGCCAGGCCCAGGCCGATGGGTCGCACCATCGTCAGGTGCGCCCACACGAAGCCGGCGAAGACCGAGATCATGATGATCGCCGCGGCGGTGACGACCCGCGCGCTGTGGTTGAAGCCGGCCACGACCGCGTCCCGGGCCTCCCGCCCGTGCACGTGCTCCTCGCGCATCGCCGACACCAGGAAGACCTGGTAGTCCATGGCGAGGCCGAAGAGGATCCCGATGAGCAGGATCGGCAGGAACGACAGGATCGGGCCGGCCTCGTTGACCCCGAAGAAGCTGGAGGCGAAGCCCAGCTGGTAGACCCCGACGACGGCACCGAAGGCGGCACCGATGCTCAGCAGGAACCCACCGGTCGCCAGCAGCGGCACGACGACGGACCGGAAGACGAGCAGCAGCAGGATGAGGGAGAGTCCGACGACGACGACGAGGTAGATCGGCAGCGCGTCGGCCAGCTGCTCCGAGACGTCGATGTTCGCCACGGTCTGGCCGGTCAGCCCCAGGGTCGCGCCCTGGTCCTGCCCGATCTGCTCGACCGCGGGGCCGAGGCGGTCGACGAGCGCCTCGGTGGAGGCGTCGGCCGGGCCACCCTCGGGCTGCACCCGGAACGCGAGGACGTCACGGTCGTCGTTGACGCCGGCCGGCAGCACCTGCTCCACCCCGTCGGCGGCGGCCAGCTCCTCGCCCAGGTCGGCCTGGGTGGTGAAGAGCGCCGTGTCCCCCTCGGCGACCGGCTCGTCCAGCTCGGCCACGACGAGGACCGGGCCGTTGGCCCCGGCACCGAACTCCTCCCGGACGGTGTCATAGGTGGTGTATGCCGTGGAGCCGGCGGGCTCGGTCCCGCCGTCCGGCAGCCCGAGGCGCAGCTGCGCGGTGGGCCATGCCAGTGCGCCGACGACGAGGAGGACCCCCGCCAGCGAGAGCCACGGGTGGCGCTGCACGCGGGCGGCCCACCCGCGGCCGAGGTCGTCGGCCTGCTCGGTCGGGGACTCCTCGTGGCGCCCCTGGACGGCGCCGGAGCGCGCCCGCCGGGGCAGCACCCGCTCACCCATGAGCGAGAGCATGGCCGGGGTGAGGGTGATGGCGACCAGGACGGCGATGGCGACCGTCGCCGCCGCCACGATGCCCATGATGCCGAGGAAGGGGATGCCGGTGAGGGTGAGCGCGACGAGGGCGATGATGACGGTCAGGCCGGCGAAGGTCACCGCGTTGCCGGAGGTGCCCACCGCGAGCGCGATCGAGGGGGCGACCGGCATACCGCGGCGTAGCTGCTCACGGTGCCGGTTGATGAGGAACAGGGAGTAGTCGATCCCCACCGCGAGGCCCAGCATGAGCGCCAGCACCGGGGTGATCGACTGCATGTCGATGAACGCGGAGAGGGCGAGGGCGCCGGTCAGCCCGACCCCGACGCCGACCAGGGCCATGAGGATCGGCAGCCCGGCGGCGATGAGGCTGCCCAGCATGACGAGCAGCACGACGGCCGCGATGACCAGGCCGATGACCTCGCCCGGCCCGAGCAGGCTGGACAGGTCGTCGGTGATCTCCTTGGAGAAGTCGACCTGCACCCCCTCGCTCTCGACGTCGTTGCCGATGCGCTGGATGGCCTCGGTGGTCTCCGGCGGGATGAAGCCCTCGGCGTCGGCGACCGAGACCTGGGTGAGCGCGGTGGTCCCGTCCTCGCTCACGACCCGGAAGCCGTCGGTGAGGTCGGCGAGGCGGGCGGCCGCGGCCAGGTCCTCCTCGCCCTGGGCGACCTCGGCCTCCCCGTCCTCCAGCTCGGCGGCGCTGCTCTCCAGCTCCTCCTCGCCCGAGGCGAGCTCCTCCTCGCCGGCCTCGAGCTGCTCGCGCTGGGCGTCGATCTCGGCCTGGGCGGCGGCCAGCTGCTCCCGGCCGGCGTCGAGCTGCGCCTGCCCCGCCGCGATCTCGGCGCGGGCCTGCTGCTCGGCCTCCGGCGGGACCTGCCCGGCGGCGACACCGGCCTCGAGCTGCTCCAGCTGGGCGTCCAGCTCGGCCTGCGACTCCTCGAGGGTGGCGGCCTGCGCGTCGAGCTCGTCCTGCCCCTCCTCGAGCTGGGCACGCCCGTCGGTCAGCTCCTGCCGGGCCTGCTCGAGGTCGGCGCGTCCCTGCTCCAGCTGGTCACGTCCGTCCGCCAGCTGCTCGCGGGCGTCGGCGAGCTCGCTCCGCCCGTCCTCGAGGTCGCCCTGGGTGGCGTCGAGCTGGTCCTGGGCCTCGAACGGGTCGACCGCGGTGACGCCGTCCAGCTCCTCCCACTCCTGCACGGCGTCGGCGACGGCCGAGCGCTGGGCGTCGGTGAAGCCGTCGTCGCTGCGGAACACGACGGTGCCCGTCGTGCCCGCGGCGTCCGGGATCTCCTCCTGCAGCGTCTCCAGGACCGCCTCGAAGCGGCTGCCGGGGATGGAGAACTCGTTGGACAGCGGCTTGGCCATGGTGAGCATGCCGGTGACGGTGAGTCCGAGCACGGCGGCCCAGATGGCGACGACGCCCAGGCGGTGCTGGGCGCACCAGCGCCCCAGTCGGTGCAGCAGGGTGGCCACGGTGGTCCTTTCGGTGGGTCAGGCGGAGGGGGAGCGCCAGCCGTCGGCCAGCAGGCCGAGGGCGCGGTCCAGGTGGTCGTGGAAGCGGGTGACGTCGGCGGGGGAGAGCTGCTGGGGACGGTCGACGTCGAGATCCTTGAGCCACGCCTCCTCGGTGGCCTGGAAGCAGCTCATGACGGCCGAGGCCAGGGTGGCCACGAAGAGCGGGTCGGCCTCGGGCAGCGTGTCGTGCAGGCGCTCGCGCAGCCACGCGGCCATGTCGGCCCAGACCGTGCGCTCGAGGAGGACCGTCGCGTCGGTGTCCGCGGCGTGGCGGTTGAGGGCGACGAACCAGCCGAGCAGGTCCTCGGGGATGCCGTGCGTGCGGGTCAGTCCGCGCAGGGCGGTGACGGGGTCGTCACCGATGACCTCGGGGTCCAGCCGGGCGATCATCGCGGCCGCGTGGTCGGCGAAGACGGCGCTGAGCACCGCGGGGATGCTGCCGAAGTAGTTGAAGAAGGTGCGGCGGGACACCCCGGCCCGCTCGGCGACCTGGTCCACGGTGACGTCCGCGGCGGGGACCTCGGCGACCAGCTCGCGCAGCGCCCCGACGATCGCCTCGCGGGTGCGCACCTTGTTGAGCTCGCGGCGGCCCGGCGCCGCGGGGTCGGGCCCGCGGCCCCCCGCGGAGTCCGATCGCACAGTCACGCCCTTGAGCATACGAAACCCTGCACGGTGTGCAAAATTGCACCGCGTGCAGCAGGCCGACGACACCGCATCGCGACGGACGACCAGTCTGAAAGCGGACCCAGATTCGAGAGCGTGCGGGAGGTCCGCCGGTCGCTCCGAGCCCGCGTAGGCGAAAGAGCACGCCCTGAGGACGACAAGCAGTGTCGGTGAGGTGAACCGGGTCGGCACTCTTGACGGCGCCACTCTTGCAGGTTTGACGCCGCGGACATGGGATAACGAGCAAGTGGCGCCTCGCCTCACCCCCCCAGAGCGAGTACTTCTTTGGCCGCTGCCTTCGCAGAGCATGCGCTTCGCGTCTGGAACTACCTCTAGATTAGGTACTTTGGAGTAGGATCAGTCCAGTCCGTATCAGACAACATGAACTGCACTCCGTCACAGCGCCTTGTCTCCCCCGAAGTGTCCAAGAGGAGTCAAGCCGCAGAAGTGGGGACCTCAATGGTCATGGAATGGATCAGAACGGCTGCCTTGGTTGCCGGAGCGGTCATCGCACTAGTCGGTCTTTGCGTCACCGTCGCGCAGCTCAGACAACTCTACCGTCAGCGCGAGGAGGAACAGCGACGCTCTCGCCGCGAACATGCGTCTCAAATCTCCGCCTGGCTCTTGGATTCTCGGTTGGTGAAGCTGTCTAATATCTCCAACTTTCCAGCTGCGCATGTGTCGATTAGGACATATGACGAGGCTGGTGTGCAGCAATCATACTTCTACCAACGCTCTGCCAATCCCGGCCAGCATGTAGTGGGAAGAGCATCATCGGACTCAGTGTCCTTGTCTATTGCTTATACAGATAATAATGGCAGGCGTTGGAGAAGGAACAGGCATCTACGCCTAGAAGAGTTTGCAAGAACCTTCTCCATTGCGAGTGAGGTGGATTTAAAGGCGGGTCTTGAGGGCGTTCGACGGGAGTTGGAAGCCGACTTTGGGGTCCGTGCTATACATTTGAAACATTCAGGCGGACGCCAATTGAGGGCGGCGTTAAAGGCGGGCTTCGATGCGAAAACAACGCGTGTTCTAGACGCGATAGTGGGAGCCGACGACTGGTGCGGGGAGTTGGCTGCCGCCGAAGCCATACGAGCGATATCGCCCGCAAGGGAGATATCTGCAGGAAGTGAGACTTCACGGTATTGGAAGCGCCTGGAGAACGGCACTACCTACTATGGGGTTCCCGTCGCCCTCGATACAGTCGTGCTGCACGTAAATCGTGAACTTCTAGGAAGCGTCCAATTGAGGACTCTTAATGCGCTAATGAGAGCAACACACGAGTTTTCTGATAGCAACCGTACTCACGTAGGACTGACGGTCAGGAGCAGTTCGGAGTGGGGTCTCGAACCCTTCCTTTGGTGGCCATTCCTGCAAAACTTCCGAGTCTCCTTGTTCACTGCTGATCATGACCAGGCCTGGGGAAATGAGATTGGAGTCTCGGAGGATAACGACTCGGTCAAGAATTTGCAGAGCTTCAGGAAAAGCATGCAGACGCACCCTGACCTTCGAAGATTGGGGCCCGGGCACGAAAGGGCACGAGAAAGATTTGCAACTGGCGAGGCGGCGGTACTGGTCGACACCTTGGCAGCACGTCACTCATACGCGGCCATAGCCGATTCGGTCACTGTTGAACCCTTCCCTAGGCCCGGAAATTCCGCTCCAGGGGTCTACATGATACACACTGCTTTCGTTTCCAGTTTTGGGCCAAATCGGACTATTGCTCAAGATTTTCTTGCGACGATGATGGCAAACCGCGAGATATCCGAGGGGCTTGCTCGTGGGCTTGGCCTTCCAGTCCCATATGGTGATGCGGTCTTGGTGGCGGACGAGCATGCCAAGGTTGCTTACGAGGCAATTCAGGACTGTTGGGCTATGCCTAACGGGCCGCACGCCAACTGTTTATGGAGTTGGAGTTCAAATTTTCTGCGAGATGTTATTTATGGATCGGTTCCGGTCGACCTGGTGCTGAGACAATACTTGACTTCTGATACATGTGATTCGAAAAATTGCACCGCCGGCGCGCCGTAGATTGTGGATGTGGGTCCCGCGGTGAGTTAAACGTGATTATTCGGGGTTGGCGACGCATGAGGGCATTCTTGCGGCGCGACGCTCGGCCCGGGTGCGGCGCACCTGGCGGACCATGTCGGCGGACAGGACGACCAGGGCGACCCAGACCAGGGCGAAGCCGACCCAGCGGGAGGCGGGCACGTGCTCGCCGAGCAGCAGGACGCCGGTGAGCAGCTGCAGGAAGGGGGTGAGGAACTGCAGCAGGCCGATCGTCGACAGCGGCACCCGGCTCGCCGCGGCGGCGAAGAGCAGCAGCGGTACGGCGGTGGCCAGGCCGGTCGACATGAGCAGGACGGTGTGCAGCTCGCCGTCGCCGCCCCACGTGGTCTGCCCGGTCTGGTCGAGCCACCACAGAATGAGCAGCGCCAGCGGCAGCACCGTCGCCGTCTCACCGACGAGCGAGCGCAGCGGGCTGAGCGACACGCCCAGGCGGTTCTTCAGCAGGCTGTAGCTGGCGAACGAGCAGGCCAGGGCAAGGCTGATCCAGGGCGGCGAACCGTAGTCCACGGAGAGGTACACCGCGGCCGCGGCGCCGATGCCCACGGCGACCCACTGCAGCCTGCGCAGACGCTCGCGCAGGACGAGGACGCCGAGGGCCACGGTCACCAGGGGGTTGAGGAAGTAGCCCAGCGCCGCCTCGGTGACGTGCCCGGTGAGCACGGCGTAGGTGTAGATGCCCCAGTTGGCCGCGATGAACAGGCCGGCGAGCATGACCCCGCCCAGCCGCCGGGGGGTCCGGGCGAGCTGCACCATCCAGCGCAGGTCGCGGGTGAGGAGCAGGACCGCGAGGCACAGCACCAGCGTCCACACGATGCGGTGCGCGACGATCTCCCAGGGCCCGGACGGCCGGAGGGCGGCGAAGTAGAGCGGGAAGACGCCCCACAGGAGGTAGGCGAGGAAGCCGTAGGCCGTGCCGTGCTGCCGACGGCGTTCGGCCTCGTCCGTCACCGCCGCATCCTAGGGGGTGCCCTCGTCCTCGTAGACCTCCTCGCCCTCCTCGGCGAGCGCCTCCCCGGCCGCCGGCGTCGGACCCTCGGTGGTCTCTCCCTCGAGCAGCTGCTCGACCTGCCCCGGGCGGGTGCCGTCGACGGTCCAGGTGTCCCGGCCGCGCAGCAGCGCGTCGAGCGAGGCCGTGTCCCTGGTGGTCCCGGCCGTGGCCTCCTGCACCTGCTCGCGCACGCCGTCGTCGTAGGTGGGGCGCTCCACCTGACGGAAGATGCCCATGGGGACGGTCTGCATGCTCGGGTCGTCCAGGCGCGAGAGCCCGAAGGCGCTCGTGGGGTCCGGGTCGGTCGGGTCGTGCACGACGACGGTGTGCCCCGCGGGCACGGCCTGCTCCGGGACCACCTGCAGACGGCCCTCGGGGTCGCGGACGACGACCTTCGCCTCCGGGCTCCCCTCGGCGCCGATCCGCACCGGCTCGTGGGCGCGCAGGTGCGCCACCCGGCCGGTCGCCTCGTCCCGGTCCTTGAGCAGCTGGAAGGCGCCGTCGTTGAAGATCGGGCAGTTCTGGTAGATCTCGACCAGGGAGGTGCCGCGGTGCGCGGCGGCGGCCCGGAGCACCTCGGTGAGGTGGGCGCGGTCGGAGTCCATCGTCCGCGCGACGAAGGTCGCCTCCGAGCCCAGCGCGAGCGAGACCGGGTTGAAGGGGTGGTCCACCGAGCCGGACGGGGTCGACTTGGTCACCGCGCCGACGTCCGAGGTGGGGGAGTACTGTCCCTTCGTCAGGCCGTAGATCTTGTTGTTGAACAGCAGGATCGTGAGGTTGACGTTGCGCCGCATCGCATGGATGAGGTGGTTGCCGCCGATCGACAGGGCGTCACCGTCGCCGGTGACGACCCACACCGAGAGGTCCTCCCGCGAGGTCGCCAGGCCGGTGGCGATGGCCGGGGCCCGCCCGTGGATGGAGTGCATCCCGTAGGTGTCGAGGTAGTAGGGGAACCGGCTGGAGCAGCCGATCCCGGAGACGAACACGATGTTCTCGCGGCGCAGCCCGAGGTCGGGCAGGAAGCCCTGCACCGCGGCGAGCACGGCGTAGTCGCCGCACCCGGGGCACCAGCGCACCTCCTGGTCGGAGGTGAAGTCCTTCTTGGTCTGCTTCTCGCCCTCCCCGAGCGGGGGCACGCCCTCGGTGCCCCGGCGGGTCGGCAGGCCGAGCTCGGTGGTCATACCGTCACCTCCTGCGACTGGACCTCCATGAGGTTCTCGTGGACGACCTGCGCGAGCTCACCGGCGGTGAACGGCAGGCCCCGGACCTGGGTGTGGCTGCGGACGTCGACGAGGTACGTCCCCCGCAGCAGCAGCGCGAGCTGGCCGAGGTTCATCTCGGGCACGACGACCCGGTCGTAGCGGCGCAGGACGTCACCGAGGTCGGCGGGGAAGGGGTTGAGGTGACGCAGGTGGGCCCGCGCGACCTTCGCGCCGGTGGCGCGCACCAGCCGGGTGGCGGCACCGATGGGGCCGTAGGTCGACCCCCACCCGAGCACGAGGACGCGCGCCTCGCCGCTGGGGTCGTCCACCTCCAGGGGCGGTATGGAGTCGGCGATGGCCCCGATCTTGGCCTGCCGCAGGCGCACCATCCGGTCGTGGTTGGCCGGGTCGTAGGAGATGTTGCCGGTGACGTCGGCCTTCTCGATGCCGCCGATGCGGTGCTCCAGCCCCGGGGTGCCGGGCACCGCCCAGGGCCGGGCGAGGGTCTGCTCGTCCCGCAGGTAGGGGTGGAAGACCGGCTCGCCGCGCTCGTCGGTGGCGTTGGGCTCGGTGGTGTGCCGGACCGTGAGGTCGGGCAGCTGCGCGGCCTCCGGGATCTGCCAGGGCTCGGACCCGTTGCCGAGGTAGCCGTCGGACAGCAGGATGACCGGGGTGCGGTAGGTCGTCGCGATGCGGACCGCCTCCAGGGCGGCGTCGAAGCAGTCGGTCGGCGACTGGGCGGCCACGACGGCGACCGGCGACTCGCCGTTGCGGCCGTGCAGCGCCTGCAGCAGGTCGGCCTGCTCGGTCTTGGTCGGCAACCCGGTCGAGGGACCACCGCGCTGGATGTCGATGACCAGAAGCGGCAGCTCGGTCGCCACGGCGAGCCCGATGGTCTCGCTCTTCAGGGCCAGTCCCGGCCCGGAGGTGGTCGTCACGCCGAGGGACCCCCCGAAGCTGGCGCCCAGCGCCATCCCGACGGCGGCGATCTCGTCCTCGGCCTGCAGCGTGGTGACGCCGTGCGCCTTGAGCGTGGACAGCTGGTGCAGGACGTCCGAGGCGGGGGTGATGGGGTAGGACCCCAGCACCAGCGGCAGCCCGGTGCGGTAGGCCGAGGCCACCAGCCCCAGCGCCAGCGCCTGGTTGCCGGTGATGGTGCGGTAGGTGCCGGGCGTCATCGGCGCCGGCGCCACCTGGTAGCGCACCGCGAAGTCCTCGGTGGTCTCGCCGTAGGCGTGACCGGTGCGCAGGGCGGTGAGGTTGGCCTCGAGGATCTCCGGCGCCTGGGCGAACTTGGCGCGCAGGAAGGCCTCGGTCGAGGCGGTGTCGCGGGAGTAGAGCCAGGACAGCAGGCCCAGCGCCAGCATGTTCTTGGCCCGCTCCTTCTCCTTGCGGGTCAGCCCGTCGAACCCGGCCAGCGCCTCGACGGTCATCGACGTCAGCGGCAGGGCGTGGACGTGGTAGCCCGCGTCGGTGAGCGAGTCGTCCTCCAGCGGGTTGGCGGCATACCCCACCTTGGCGAGGTTGCGCCGGGTGAACTCGTCGGAGTTGACGATGACCGTCGCGCCCCGCGGCAGGTCCGGCAGGTTGGCCTTGAGCGCCGCCGGGTTCATCGCGACGAGCACGTCCGGTGCGTCCCCGGGGGTGGCGATGTCGTGGTCGGCGAAGTGCACCTGGAAGGAGCTGACCCCCGGCAGGGTGCCCTGGGGGGCGCGGATCTCGGCCGGGAAGTTCGGCAGCGTGGACAGGTCGTTGCCCAGGGCCGCGGTGTCGGAGGTGAAACGGTCGCCGGTGAGCTGCATCCCGTCGCCGGAGTCCCCGGCGAAACGGATGACGACGCGCTCGAGCTGGTGCAGTGGAGTAGAAGACATGTCAATAGACAAGACTACTCTCCCCTAATAGCGGTCGGGACAGCGCCGCGGCCTCGGGCGTCAGCCGTGGCGCACGCAGGTGGTCGCCCAGGGTCGCGCCTCGAGGCGACCCTCGGGGATGCTCTCGCCGCACACCCGGCAGCGCCCGTAGCTGCCGTCCTCGAGGGCGGCCAGGGCCGTGTCGATCCCGGCGAGGAGGTCCTGCAGGTTGTCGTGGGCGCTCACCGCGGTCAGCCGGTCGACGGCCATGGCGGTGCCGTCGCCGACCCGCTTGCCGAAGGAGATGCTGCCCTGGTCCTGGACGGGAGCGCTCAGCTGGTCCATCTGGGCGACGACCTCGGCCCGCTTGGCCTCCAGCTCCCGGCGCGCCTGCTCGTCCATCGGCCCAGCATGGCACGCCGCACGCCCGTCGGCGCCTCAGAGGACGTCGTCGGTGGTGCCGAACCTGCGGTAGTTGAGGTAGGACCGGCGCGCCTTGAGCGCCGTGCGCAGCGGGGTGCTCAGCGGCGACAGCGCGAGGTCGTAGGCCGGGAACCAGTAGCGCTGCGTCCCGAACTTGAGCTTCATCCGCAGGACGCCGAAGGAGTGCTTCTGCTCGTCCAGGAGCCGCGGGATGCCCCACAGGTCCAGCCGGGAGTAGCCGTGCTCGTGGGCGTCGGTGATCGCCGACCAGTAGAACGCGTCGGGCGCCTTGGCGTCCTTGCGCTTCTCACCCTCCGAGGGCGGGCGGTCGTCGCGCACCGACCCGCCGTAGAGGTAGGCGGTGGTGTCGCCGAGCCCGAGGAAGAACCCGCCCGCGAGCGCGCGCCCCTCGTGCCGGGAGAGCAGCAGGTAGGCCTCACCGCCGTCCTGGTCGGCCTCCCGCAGGAGCGTCTCGTAGTAGTGGCGGGGGAAGGCTCCCAGGTTGGACCGCTCGTTGGTCGCGGTGAAGATCTCCCAGAAGTCACCGAAGCTCGCGTCCCGGCCGGCCTGCACCCCCATCCGGGTGGCCGTGCGCACGTTGCGGCGGGCCATCTTGTGCAGCCCGGTGAAGACGGTGTCCGGCTCCTGGCTGGTGTCGATGAGGATGGTGTGCTCGGGCTGCTCGGCCTTGGTCCGGCGGAAGGGGCCGATGCGGTCGGGGATGACCGCCTGCTCGGCCGCCAGGTCCTCCTGCTCCGGGCTGTCGCCGGCGACGAGGGGCTCCGGCGGCTCGATCGTGAGGACGTGGTCGGTGCGCCGCGCGACCTGGCGGACCGCCCGGGCGAACTCCGGCAGCAGCGCCCGGTCGGCCAGGACCGGCCCGCGCGGGGCGTAGAGCGTGCTGACGCCCGGGGCGAGCGACTTGCGCATGAGCTGCACGGCTCCGACGGTGCGCCCGCCCTGGCGCACGAGGTAGCGCACCGGCTCGTGACCCAGCACCCGCCGGGCCTCGCCGTAGCCCCAGCCCTGCAGGGGGCTGCTCACCGGGAGGTCGAGCAGGGCTGCCATGTAGGACGCGCGGTCGGTGGCCGTCTCGAGGGTCAGGGTCATGGCGACAGGGTAGCCGCCGGGTAGGGGCCCTCCGAGGACGGCGAGCCGGGGCGCTGGCACACTCGGTGCCCATGGCGGACACAGTCGCGGGAGAGGCGGTCGAGGCCCTCGGGTGGGAGCACCTGGTGCCGCCCGACCTGCGCGGCCGGACCGTGGTGGTGACCGGGGCGAGCGACGGGATCGGGCGGGAGAGCGCCCTGCACCTGGCCCGCTGGGGTGCCAGGCTCGTCCTCCCGGTGCGCGACCGCGCCAAGGGGGAGCGGGTGCGCGCCCGGCTGCTGCGGGAGAGCACCGCCCCCGCGGCCGACCCGGTGCGGCTCGTCGATCTGGACCTCGCCGACCTCGGCTCGGTGCGGCGGGCGGTGGGCGACATCCGCGGTCTGCTCGACGGCGAGCGGGCCGACCTGGTCAACGTGGCCGGGGTGGTGTCACCGGGTCGCCGGGAGACCGTCGACGGGTTCGAGCTGATGCTCGGGGTCAACGCGCTGGCACCCATGCTCCTCACGGAGTCCCTCCTGCCCGTCGTGCGCGAGCGGGTGGTCCTGGTCACGTCGCACGCGCACACCTCGGGCCGGATGGACCACGAGGACCCCCACTTCCGTCGGACCCGGTGGACGCTGCCCCGGGCGTACTCCCGGGCCAAGCTCACCGCGATGCTGTGGGGGCTCGACCTGGGCGCCCGGATGCCGGCGGGCACCCAGGTGCAGCTGACGCACCCCGGCTGGGTGGTGACGAACCTTCAGAACGCCAGCGGCGACGCGCGGGTGGACCGGCTCGTCACCGCGGCGAGCCGGCCGCTGGCCATGACGGCCGCCCAGGGGGCCGCCGCCGTGCTCTTCTCGCTCACCCAGCCGCTGCCCCCCGGGTCCTACGTGGGGCCCGACGGGTGGCAGCACCTGCGCGGTCGACCGACGCTCATCCGGCGTTCAGAGCGGGCCCTCGACCGCCGGGAGGCCGCGCGGACCGTCGCCTGGATGCGCCGCGAGGTGGGTCTGGACGGGGACGCGCCCGCGCCGGGCGGGCGCGGTCCGGCCTGACCTCAGCGCCGGACCCGCTGTGCCGCGACGACCTCCTCGAGCCGGCCCTCGCGGAGGGCGGCGACCAGCCCGGCCACGGCCTCCTCGACCTGGTCGTACATCGCGACGAACGCCTCGCGGGACTGGCCCCAGGGGTCGGGCACGTCACGCACCCCGTCGCCCTCACCCGCGTCGGGGGCGAAGGCACCCAGCCGCACCACCCGCGCTGCCTCCTCGGGGGTGCGGGCCAGCGCCAGCAGGTCCTCCTCGTTGGAGGAGTCCATGGCGAGCACGAGATCGGCCCGGTCGAAGTCGTCGGCGCCGAACTGCGCCCCCCGGCTGGTGAAGGCGTAGCCCCGGCGCTCGCCCTCGGCGCCCGAGGCCGGGTTCGGCCGCTCACCCACGTGGTAGTCGGCCGTCCCGGCCGAGCTCACGCTCACGCCCTCGATCCCGGCCTCGTCCAGCGCGCGGACGAGGACGGCCTCGGCGGCGGGGGAGCGGCAGACGTTGCCCAGGCAGACGGTCATGATGTGCATGCCCCCACCCTCTCACCGGCGGGCGGCTGCGAGGGTGGGGCCATGACACGGGCGGACGGACCTTTCACCAAGACCCGCGCGGACGCGCCGACGCTGTTCTTCGACCGGGAGGCCGTGGGGCTGCGGGCGCTGGCCGCGGCGGGGGCGCGGGTGCCCGAGGTGCTCGGGGTCTCGCGCACCGGCATCAGCATCGAGCAGGTCCCGTCCGGGGGCCACCGCACCGCCGCCTCGGAGGAGGCCTTCGGTCGCGAGCTGGCCGCCCTGCACCGGACCACGGGGGACCGGTACGGCGCGGTGGACGGCGAGCCCACGGCATACCTCGGCGACTGCCCCGTCGACCTCGCCCCGTGCGACACCCTGGCGGAGTCCTGGCTCGACCGTCGGGTGGTGCCGCTGGCCCGCCGGGCCGTGGAGTCCGGCCGGCTCGACCCGTCGTCCCTCGCCGACGCCCGGGCGCTGGGTGCCGAGCACCTGGGCCCGGTCGAGCCGCCGACCCTGGTCCACGGGGACCTGTGGGCCGGCAACCGGCTCGTCGACGACCGCGGCCGCAGCTGGCTCGTCGACCCGTGCGCGCACTACGCCCACCGGGAGGTGGACCTCGCGATGATGCAGCTGTTCGGCGGGTTCAGCGGGCGGGTCCTCGCGGCCTACGTCGAGGCGTTCCCCCTCGCCGAGGGGTGGGAGCGACGGACCGCGGTGTTCCAGACGGTGCCGCTGCTCGTGCACGTCCTCCTCTTCGGCGGCGGGTATGCCGTGCAGGCGGGCGACGCGCTGCGCGCCGCCCGGGGCTGACCGCGCGAGGAGGGTGGGTCGCCCCTGCGACCCGGGGACGCTCGTGCTGAGATGGGGTGGGAGCGAGGAGGCGGTCGTGCGGCGGGTCATCGGTGGGGTGCTCGTGGTCTCGCTCCTGCTCGCAGGGTGCACGGACGAGTACGACGACGACGTCGCGGCCACGTCCACCCCGCCGCTGGTGGTCCAGACCGCCGCGCCCGAGGACTCCGCCGCGACCTCGCGGTCGCCGGAGGGCAGCGCCGCCCCGTCCTCGGCCGAGCCGGTCGGCCCGGGCGACTCGATCGGCGACGCCGAGCTGCTCGACGCGGTGGAGTGGGTGCTGGAGCTGCTGGAGGAGGACGCCGAGGGGCCGACCGTGGAGGAGGCCACCGAGCGCTTCGCCCCCGAGTTCCTGGACGAGGTCTCCCCGGTCGAGCTGGGCCTGGTGCTCGCCCAGGTCCGCAGCGCCGGGCCCTACGTCGTCACCGCCGTCGTCCCGAGCGCCGGGGTGGGCCGTGCCGCCACCCTCAGCCTGGCGGCGCAGGACCCACTGCTCATGACGGTCGGCGTGGACGAGCAGGGCCGCATCGCCACCCTGTTCCTCCAGCCGGACACCTCGGGGGAGCCGCCCGTCGTCGACGCCTGGCCCGACCTCGACGCCGCCCTCGCCGAGCTCGGCGGCACCAGCCAGGTGCTCGTCGGCCGGGTCCAGGGGGGCACCTGCGAACCGTCCTACACCACCCCGGGGGTGGAGCCGGGTGGCGACGCCGTCCCCAGCGCCTCGGTGGTCAAGCTGCTCGTCCTGCTCGCCGTGGCCGAGGAGGTGCGGTCGGGCGGGCTGACGTGGGACGAGGAGCTGACCCTCGCGGCGGACGTCATGAGCCTGCCCTCCGGCGAGCTGCAGGACCGCCCCGAGGGGTCCACGGTGCCGGTCCGCGAGGCCGCGGAGCTGATGATCTCGATCAGCGACAACACCGCCACCGACCTGCTCATGGACCGGGTGGGCCGGCGTGCCCTGCGCGAGGCCGCGGTCGCCGCGGGCCTGGACCCGACCGCGACCCTGCCCGTCCCGACCACCCGGCAGGTCTTCCAGCTCGGGTGGCAGGTGGACAGCGAGGTGCGGACGAGGTGGGCCGAGGCCCAGGTGCCCGAGACGCGCGAGGCGATCCTCGCGGACCTGCCCGACGAGCTCGACATCGCCCCGGAGACGGTGACCGAGCCGCGGTGGCAGGACGGCATCGACTGGTTCCTCACCGGCGCCCAGGTCTGCTCCCTGCACGCCCGGCTGCAGCAGCTCGCCGAGGACCCCGCCGGGGAGCCCGTGCGGGAGATCCTCGCCCGCAACCCGGGGCTGCCGCCGCCCGAGGGCGTGGGCTACCAGGCGTTCAAGGGCGGCTCCCTGCCCGGCGTGCTCGCGATGTCGTTCTACGTCGAGCCCCGGGACGACGCCGGCGAGGACCAGGACCCCGGGGCGCCGGAGGGCCTCGTGCTGGTCGTGCAGACGCGCAGCGCGGAGCCCGTCGACCCCCTGCGCGCCGCGACCGTCGTCGGTGCCGGCCTGCAGCACCTCGTCGACGTCGGCGGCTAGGCTGACCGGTGATGTCGGACTACGTCGTCGTCGCCCTGGTGACGCTGCTCGGGGTCGCCCTGGTGGCGGCCGGCACGGGCGCGCGCCGGCTGCTGGCGCCGAGCGACCCGACCCCGGCCAAGGTGACGACCTACGAGTCCGGGGTGGACCCCGTCGGCTCGGGCTGGGAGCAGGGCAGCGTGCGCTACCTCGTCTACGCCCTGCTCTACGTCGTCTTCGCCGTGGACGCGGTCTACCTCTTCCCCTGGGCGCTGGTGCTGCGCTCCGACCTCGGACCGGCCAGCCTGGTCGAGATGGGCCTGTTCATCGGCGTCCTCGTGGTGGCCCTCCTGCACGTGTGGCGCCGCGGTCTGCTGCGGTGGTGGTGACGTGGGCGACCAGGTGAGCGAGCGGCAGACCGTCAGCCTTCCCACGCCCCGCCTCGGGGCCCCGGTCGAGCGGGCCCCCCGCGCCGTCCAGGTCGTGCTCAACTGGGGCCGGAAGTACTCCCTGTGGGTCTTCAACTTCGGCCTGGCCTGCTGCGCGATCGAGTTCATCAGCGCCTCCATGGCCCGGCACGACTTCATCCGGCTCGGCGTCATCCCGTTCGCGCCGGGGCCGCGGCAGTCCGACCTCATGGTGGTCTCGGGCACGGTCACCGACAAGATGGCCCCGGCCATCCGCCGGCTCTACGACCAGATGCCGGAGCCCAAGTACGTCATCTCCTTCGGTGCCTGCTCCAACACCGGCGGCCCCTACTGGGACAGCTACTCGGTCACCAAGGGCGTCGACCAGATCATCCCGGTCGACGTCTACGTGCCGGGCTGCCCGCCGCGCCCGGAGGCGCTGCTGCACGGCATCGTCACGCTGCAGGAGCAGATCGCCGCGGAGACCCCGGGTCGCGCGCGGGCCAGGTCGCTGCACAGCTCGAGGTATGCCGACCGCCCCGTGAGCGGGGCGGAGGTCACCCGTGGCCTGGTCGCGCCGCCGGACCACGGGTGAGCCACCTCACGACCCCTCGGAGTACCTGATCTCCACCCGGCGGTTCTGCTGGCGGCCCTCGGGGTCGTCGCGCCCGTCCTCGTGGGTGTTGGGGGCGACCGGCTCGGAGGACCCCCGGCCCTCGGCGGTGATCCGGGACTCCTCGATGCCCTGCTCGACCAGGTAGTCGGCCACGGCCCGGGCCCGGTCCTGCGAGAGCGGCTGGTTGACGGCGTCGCCGCCGACCGGGTCGGTGTGGCCGGTGACCTCCACCGGTGCCTCGCCCTCCTCGAGCACGGCCACGACGGTGTCCAGGCTCCGGGTGGCGGTGGGGCGCAGCTGCGCGGAGCCGAAGTCGAAGAGGAACTGGTCGGAGAGCTGGACGACGGTCTGCTCACCCTCGTCCTCGGCGTCGAGGGCCTCCTCGAGCTCCTCGGTCCCCACGTCCTCGGGGTCGGTGTAGAAGAACGACACCGAGCTCCGCGGGGCCTCCCACGCGGTGTAGACCTCCACGGTCGACCGCGGCGGCTCGTAGTCCCCCGGCACGGGGGCGGGCTCACCGGCGGCCGCGGTCGGGCCGTAGGCACCGAGCACGACGAGGGCGCCGACGACGACGGCACCGGGGGTGCGGGTCGCGGCCCTCACGACGCCGCTCCCAGCGGGATCTCGAAGAGCAGGCCTTCCCACTCCGGGCCGAGGGCCTCGAAGTCGAGCGTCACCTGCTCCGCGTCGGGGTCCAGGCGGCCGGGGAACACCAGACCGGCGTCCACGCCCTGGCCGGGCTCGAGCGTCAGCCGCTGTCCGTCACCACCGGCCTGGACGGCGAAGGGGTGGACCCGGCCGCGGTCGTCGAAGACGCGTGGCTCGGTCGACCCGTTGCCGGAGCCGTACCACGTGTCGACGGGCTCGGTCCCGTCGTTGACGACGGTGACCTCCACCTCGAGGTAGTAGTCGTGGACGACCAGCCGGTGCACGGTGAGGGTGAAGGCGACCTCCTCGGTGCTCACCGACTCGCTCTCCTCGACCTCGACGGTCTGCTCGGCGGCGGGCTCGACGGTCGTGGCCTCCTCCGTCTCCTGCGTCTCCTCCGCCGCGGTCTGCGCGGCGTCCGACTGGTCCGTGGCCGGCTCCTCCTGCTCGGTGCCCTGGTCGGCCGCCGAGCCCGACGGCGGGTCCTGCGCGAACTCGGCCTGGTCCCCGGCGCAGGCCGACAGGCTGAGCCCGGCGGCCAGCGCGAGGGCCAGCGCCGTGGTGCGGGTCCTGGTGTGCATGGGTGCTCCTCGTGGTCGTGGAGTGGATCTGACAGGAGGTAGGTCGCAGGGACCGCCCGGAAGGTTGCACCGGGGTCGAGGCGGTGGTGCCCGGTGCCGGGTCACCCCTGCGCGCTGGCGACCGACAGCCGGTGGACGGCCCGCAGCTCGCGCCCCTGCTCGTCGCGGCCGGTGAGGACGAGGCGGGCCTGGCCGGGCAGGGTGGGGGAGAGGGTGACGGAGGGCTCGTCGCTGAGGAAGCGGCGGTCGGGGAGCAGCCACACCCACGACTCCAGGCCCTCCTGCTCGATGCTGAAGGTGGCGCTGGTGCCGGTGGTGAGGTCCTCCGGGCCGGCGATGCCGACGCTGGCGCTGGAGGTCCGGTCGTCGGGCCCCGCAGCCGCCGCTCCCCACCCGAGGACGGCACCGAGGGCCAGCAGCAGCGCGGCGCCCGCCGCCCGGGCCCGGTGACGCCGGCGGCCGCCCGGGGGGACCGGGGCGGGGGCCGGGCCTCCCGCGCCGGCGGCCGGCTCCAGCGCGGCCCGGACCTCCGTCAGCCAGGTCTCGACGTCCGGCTGCCGGTCCTCGGGGTCGGGCGCCTGCCCCCGGTCGAGGACCGCTCCCAGCGCGGGCGGCAGGTCCGCGTCCTCGCACACCCAGCCCAGCAGCGCCGACAGCGAGTAGAGGTCGGCGCGCCCGTCGACGAGCGCGGGACCGCCCCGCATCTCCGGCGGGCGGAAACCGGTCGTGCCGCCCGCCACGGTCAGCCCGGAGCTGACCGCGAGGTCCTTGCACATCCCGAGGTCGGCGACGAGCACCCGCTCGTCCTCCCCGACGAGCTGCTGCCCGGTGCGTCCCCCGGCGTCCGGCGCGCCGGTGGCTCCGGAGGAGCTGAGCAGGACGTTGGCCGGGCTGAGGTCGCGGTGCACGAGCTGCGCCCGGTGCACGGCCGCCAGGGCGCTGGCCAGGTGCCGGGCGAGCACCAGCACCTCCGCCCGCGACGCGGTCCACCCGGTCGACCGCAGGCCCTCGACCCGCTCGGCGAGCGTGCCGCGGTCGGCGTGCTCCAGGACGTGGTAGGGCTGCTGGCGCTCGTTCTCCCCGATGTCGAAGAGCGTGACGACGTGCGGGCTGCTGACCCGGCGCAGGGCGCGTCCCTCGGTGATGAAGCGCTCGCGCACCTCGGGGTTGAGGCTGTGGTTCTCCGCGAGGATCTTGACGACCACGGGGGCGTCCAACCGGTCGTCGGTCGCCCGGTAGACCGTCGCGAACGAGCCGACGCCGATGACCTCCTGCGCCGTGTACCGTCCCGCGGAGACCTGGCGCGCCGGGGTGGTCACCGGCTGCTCCACTCCGCGGGGTCCAGCGCACCCGCGACCATGGCCCGGCCCCGGGCGATCTGCGCCTTGACCGTGCCGAGGTTGCGGTCGAGCCGGTCGGCGATCTCGGCATAGGTGAGCCCCTCCACGTCCCGCAGGGCCACGGGCTCCCGGTAGAGCTCGGGCAGCGAGGTCAGGGCCGCGCGCACGGTCTCCCGGGTCGCCAGCATGGAGCTCATCCGCTGGGCGGGCCCCTCCTCCTCCGGGGGCAGGGGCGCGGTGGCGCGCTGCCGGCGGAGGTGGTCCACCACCCGTCGCCGGACGATGCTGTGCACCCAGGTGGACACCCGGGCGCCCCCGCGGAAGGACCGGATCGAGCTGGCCACCGAGATGAGCGTGTCCTGGCACACGTCGTCGACGGCGGTGGGGTCGAGCAGCGAGCTGCGCACGAAGCGGCGGACCAGGCCGGAGGTGTCCAGCTGCTCGACGAGGAGCTCGGTGGCGAGCGTCGACCCGCCGGCGGCGAGCCCGGCCAGCTCCTGCAGGAGGTCGTCGGACCCGGCCGCTGGTGCGTCCCGGACGAGGGACCGCGCCGCCAGGGCGTCCCCGGCGAGCACGGCGTCCGACACCCCCGCCCTGGCCTCCCTCACGAGGGTGAGGCTATCGCGCCGGACGCGCGGGGCCACGGACCGCACGACGCCGGGGCTACCCTCGGGGTCATGCCCGGTGACGACCTGCCGCCCCAGACCCGCCGCGTCGACGTCGGGGAGTGGCACGAGGCCGTCCGCTCCGCCCGTGACGAGGGGTATGCCTTCTTCGACTGGCTCTCGGCCGTGGACGAGAGCGACGCCGTGGTCGGGACCGGGACCGGGGCCGAGGACGGGAGCGGGACGGACGCCGCGGCGCGGGACGACGCCGGGGAGGCGGGGCTCCTGCCGGGCGTCGACGTCCTGTGCCACCTGCTGCGGGTCCGTGCTCCCGGCCCGGGCGGGCTGGGCCGGCTCCTGCTGCGCACCCGGGTGCCCGAGGGCGGCGCGCTGCGCTCGGTGACCGACCTGTTCCCCGGCGCGGCCTGGCACGAGCGGGAGACGCACGAGATGTTCGGTGTGACCCTCGAGGGGTTCGACGACGGCACGGGGCTCGGGCTGCGGCCGCTGCTGCTGCCGGAGGGCTTCGAGGGCACCCCGCTGCGCAAGGACTTCGTGCTCGCCGCCCGCGCCTCGAAGCCGTGGCCCGGCGCGAAGGAGCCGGGGGAGGGCCCGGAGGGGTCGGCCCCGCGGGGGCGCCGGCCACGCAGGCGGCTGCTTCCTCCCGGCGTGCCCGACCCGTCCTGGGGCCCACGTCGCGACTAGCGGTCAGCCCGCGTCCTCGCGCAGGCGCTGGAGGTCCTCGTCGAGGAACCTGCCCAGGACCTGCACCCCCTGGTCGACGTAGCCCAGCCGCTCGTAGAAACGTGCGACGGCCTCGTTCTCGGCCCGGATCATGAGCATGACCTTGGGGATGCCCCGGGCCTCGACCCAGCGCTCCGCCTCCGTCACCAGCCTCCGCCCGAGGCCCGAGCCCTGGTGGGAGGGCGCGACGGCGAGGTAGTACATCCAGCCCCGATGCCCTTCGTGGCCGACCATGACGGTGCCGACCACGTCGCCGTCCGCCACGGCGCCGAGCACCGCGGACGCCGGGCCGGACACCGCCATCCGGAAGTCGGTCCGGGGGTCGTTCCAGGGCCTGGTCAGACCGCTCTCCGACCACAGCCGGGCCGCGGCGTCCGCGTGGTCGAGGGACAGGGGGAGGATCTGCATACCTCCATCCTGCCCGCTCAGTGGTGCACGGTGATGTCCCCGGTCCCGGTCCGGACGCCCACGGTCAGGTAGTCCTGGTCCGGCGCCGGCTCGCCCGCGCCCTCGAGGTCGCGCCGCACCTCGCCCAGACCGCTGGACAGGTCGAGCCAGACCGGTATGCCCCGGGGCACCCGCACGCGCACGTCACCGGTGCCCGTGCGCACCGCCAGCTCCCCGTGCGCGTGCGCGACGTCGACGTCGCCGCTGCCCGTCGCGACGGTGGTGTCCTGGTGGCTGTCGTGGACGAGGATGTCCCCGCTGCCCGAGCGGACCTCCAGCGCGCCGGGCCCGGTCGCGGTGTCGACGACCACGTCGCCGGACCCGCTCGTCACCGAGCCGGCGACGAGCCGGCCCACCCGCACGTCCCCGGAGCCGGTGCTGGCGCGCAGGACGCCGACCTCCTCGACCGACAGGTCGCCGGAGCCCGAGCGGACGGTGGCCGCGCCGCCGACGCCCTGGAGCACGACGTCACCGTGGCGGGTGCTGGCCCGCAGCTCGGTGCCCTCCGGCAGGTGCACCTCGACGTGCACGCGTTCGTGGCCGGTGCCGATGGAGAAGGAGCCGATGGACACCGAGAAGCCGCGCCCGCCGCCCTCCGGCGCGACGAGGGCCGGGATGTCGACGAGGACCCGGCCGCGCTGCGAGACCGCCGTGACCGGCTCGAAGTCCACCGGTCGGGCGCAGGACAGGGTCACCTCGGCGGTGCCCGGAGGGGCGTCGTAGCGCACGGCGATGTCGCCGCTGTGGTTCTTCACCTCCAGGAGCACGAGGTCGTCCTCGGTGAACGAGCAGGTCCGGGTCGTCCGGGTCGTGGTGTCCATGTGCTGTCCTCTCAGGCCCAACCGGTGACCCGGCGGGATCGGTGGGGGGTGGTGGCCCGACGGCCGGGGTCGTCGGGCCGGGTGCTGCGGGTGGCGGCACGGACCGCCTGGACGACCCAGGTGTTGAGCGACTGGCCGGCCGCGGCCGCGTGCTGCTCGGCCGCCTGCTTGAGCTGGTCCGGCAGCCGCAGCGACACCCGCGACAGCGTGCTGTCCCCGTCGTCGGGGTCCGCGGGGCGCGGGCCGTGGTCACCGGGTGCCGACGTGGCGCGCCCGTCCTCGCCGGTGCCCAGGGGCCGGACCTCCAGGACCGGGTCGCGCCCCTCCATCCGCAGGGTCACCACCGACTCCTCCAGCTGGGAGGTGATGGCGGCCGCGGCCTCGGAGAGGGCCTGGACGATGGCCAGGCGCACGGCCGGCTCGACCGCCGGGGCGATGCGGTGCACCACCTCGCGGGTCGCGTCGTCGGCCAGGGACGTGGCCCGGTCGAGGTCCTGCGCCACGGCGGAGAGGTACGGCTGGAGCTCCATGACGTCATGATGACACCATCGTGATGTCATTGGCAAGGCGCAGGGCGGGCGGAGGGCGCAGACGTCCGGCCGGTGCCGGGAGGCCGTGCGGTGCGGCGTCGCCCGGCCGGCCGGCTCACTCGTTAGGGTGAACGCGATGCTCGCCGATGTCCCCTGGGCCCTCGAGGCCGTGCTCAAGGCCGCTGCCGTGCTGGTGGCCTTCCTCACGCTGCCCCTGGCCCTCGGCCAGCTCGAGCACAAGCTCATGGGTCACATGCAGGGACGGGTCGGCCCGATGGAGGCGGGGCCGCACGGCGTCCTCCAGCTGGTCGCCGACGGCATCAAGTTCGCCCAGAAGGAGGACATCACCCCCGCGGCGGCGGACCGTCCGGTCTTCCGCCTGGCGCCCGCCGTCGCGCTCGTGCCCTACCTCGTCGCCCTGGCCGCCCTCCCGCTCGGCGCCGCCTGGGTCGCCGTCGACGTCCCGGCCAGCCTGCTGCTCGTCCTGGCCGTCACGAGCGTCGGGGTCATCGGCACGCTCATGGCCGGGTGGGGCTCGGGCAACAAGTACTCCCTGCTCGGTGGGCTGCGGGCCGGCGCGCAGCTGGTCTCCTACGAGCTGCCCCTCATCCTCGCCGCGGCCAGCGTCGCGATGGCGGCCGGCACCCTGTCGCTCACCGGCGTCGTCACCCAGTGGTCGTGGTGGTGGCTGGTCTGGCAGGCCCCGGCCGCGGTGGTCTTCCTCGCGGCCAGCGTCGCCGAGCTCCAGCGCACCCCCTTCGACGCGCCGGTGGCCGACTCCGAGATCGTCTTCGGCCCGCTCACCGAGTACACCGGGCTGCGCTTCGCCTTCTTCCTGCTGGCCGAGTACGCCGGCATGGTCGTCATGGCGCTGCTGTTCACCGTCCTGTTCCTCGGCGGCTGGCGGGGACCCTGGGCGGACGCGGGAGCGGGCGTCGTCGGGGTGCTGTGGACCCTGCTCAAGGCGACCGGCGTGGGCGTCCTCTTCCTCTGGCTGCGGGTCGCCTGGCCACGGGTGCGCGAGGACCAGCTGCAGCGCCTCGCCTGGCTGGTCCTGCTCCCGGTGGCGCTGCTGCAGCTGGCGGTCACCGGCGTCGGGGTGGTGGTCTGGGGATGAACGGCGTCACCGGTCTGCTGCGCGGCCTCGGCATCACCTTCCGGACGCTCACCCGACGCGCGCACACGGTCCAGTACCCGCATACCGAGCCCGAGCTGCCCGAGCGCAGCCGGGGCGTCATCGCGCTGCTGGAGGAGAACTGCACCTCGTGCATGCTCTGCGCCCGCGAGTGCCCGGACTGGTGCATCACCATCGACTCCCACAAGGAGACCCGGCCCCCGGAGACCGAGGGGGGCAAGGAGCGAGCGCACAACGTCCTGGACCGCTTCGACATCGACTTCTCGCTGTGCATGTACTGCGGCATCTGCATCGAGGTCTGCCCGTTCGACGCGTTGTTCTGGGCGCCCGACTTCGCCTACGCCGAGGGCGACATCCGCAACCTGCTGCACGGCAAGGAGCGTCTCGGGACCTTCATGGCCTCGGTGCCGGCGGCCGCCCTCCCCGAGGGCTACCACCGCGCGCCGTCGGCCGTGGTCACGGACCCCGCCGGGTCCGTGACCCCGGGCGAGGACCCTGACGTCGACCCGGAGGCGCAGCGGTGAGCGGCCTGGACGTGCTCCTCCTCGCGGTGGGGCTCCTCACGGCCGGGGCCGCGACGCTGTCGGTGACCTCCCGCCAGGTGCTGCACGCCGCCCTGTGGCTCGTCGTGACCCTCGGCGGGCTGGCCGGGTGCTACCTCGTGCTCGGTGCCGAGCTCGTCGCCCTCGTCCAGCTGCTCGTCTACGTCGGCGCCGTCGTCGTCCTCGTGCTGTTCGCCCTCATGCTCACCCGCGCCGGCGGCGTGCCGGTCGTCACCGGTGTGCCCCAGCGGGTCGCCGCCGGTCTCGTCGGGGCGGGCACGACGGTGGTCCTCGGGGGCGCGCTGCTCTCGGCCTTCGGGTGGGGGAGCGTCGCGATCGACGGCGGTGACAGCACCCAGGTCGCCGCGACGATCTTCGGCACCGACGTCTGGCCCTTCGAGCTGCTCTCGGTGCTGCTGCTCATGGCGCTGGTCGCCGCCGTGGCGGTGGCCCGGGCGCCGGTCGGCGGCCAGGACGACCCCAGCCAGCGACCGGACCCGCCGGCCGAGATCGAGGCCGTCCAGGGGGAGCGGCCGTGATCCGCCCCGCCCTGCCCTACCTCCTGGCCGCCGTCCTCGCCGGCCTCGGGGTCTACGGCATCCTCGCGCGCCGGCACGCGGTGCTCGTGCTCATCGGCGTGGAGCTCGTGCTCGGGGCCGCCGGGCTCCTGCTCGTCACGGTCGCGCAGACCGGAGCGGGGGGTGACCCCGGGGCCGCCGTGCTCACGCTCTTCGTCATCACCATCGCCGCAGCGGAGGTCGTGCTCGCCCTGGCCATCTTCCTCGCGCTGTTCCGTGCGCGCGGCCACGTCGACCTGCACGCCGAGCTGGACGACCGCGCCGACCGGGCCGACCCGGCCGACCGCGTCGAGGGCGAGGTGGGCGGACGTGCCTGACCTGCCCGACATCCCCTGGTCCGACCTGCAGCTGCCCTCGCTGCCGCTGCCCGAGCTGCCCGCCCCCGACCTGTGGGGGTCTCCGGCCCACTGGGCGGTGCTCGCGACCCTGCTGGCCGCGCTGGCCGGGCTCGGGGTGACCGGCCGGTCCAACCGGCTCGCCGCATGGGTCGGCGTCGGCGGCGGCCTGGTCGCCTTCCTCGCCACCTGCTGGCAGCTCTACACGCTCACCCAGATCGAGGGGGCCCGGCGCGGGGTCGGCACCATCGGCGCCCTCCCCCTGGGCGAGCTGGACGTGCCGCTGCGGCTGCTCGTGACCTGGCCGGTGGCGATCGTGGCGTTCACCGTCGCGGCGGTCGCCCTGGTGGTGCAGGGGTACGCCCGCTGGTACCTCTGGTACGACCCGCGGTACCGGCCGTTCGCGGCGACCGTCTCGCTGTTCACCTCGGCGATGCTGCTGCTCGTCCTCTCCGACGACCTGCTCCTCACCCTCGTGGGGTGGGAGGTGATGGGGTGGTGCTCCTACCTGCTCATCGGTCACCAGTCCACCCGCGCGGCCGCCACCCGGGCGGCGAGCAAGGCGCTGCTCGTCACGCGCACCGCGGACATCGGCTTCGTCCTCGGGCTCGTCGTCCTCGCCACCGGGGCGGGCACCACCCGGACCAGCGAGGTCGTCGCGCACTGGGGCGCGGCCGGCACCTCGCCCACCCTCACCGTGGCCATGACCCTGCTCGTCGTCGGGGTCGCCGGCAAGTCCGCCCTGTTCCCCTTCCAGGACTGGCTGCCCGACGCCATGGAGGGGCCGACCCCCGCCTCGGCGCTCATCCACGCCGCGACGATGGTGGCGGCGGGGACGGTCGTCCTGGCCCAGCTCTTCCCCCTGCTGGCGGTGTCCGGCCCGGCCCGGCTGCTGCTGGCGGTGCTCGCCTGCACGACGATGATCGGCGCCGCCGTGCTGGCCTTCGCCCAGGGCGACCTCAAGCGGCTGCTGGCCTGGTCGACCGTGAGCCAGGTCGCTCTCATGCTGGCCGTGCTCGCCGCGGCCACCATGGGGACCGGGCCGGACGCCGCGCTGCAGCACCTCGTCGCGCACGCCTGGTTCAAGGCCCTGCTCTTCCTCACCACCGGGTGGCTCGGCGTCCTCGTCGGGGGCACCGCCATGGCCCTCATGGCCTCCGGGGCCCGGCGCTACCGCGTGCTCCGGCACCGCTTCGGCTGGGGGCTGCTGGCGCTCGCCGGCGTGCCGCCCTTCGTCGGGTTCTTCTCCAAGGAGGCCGTCCTCGGGACGGCCGAGGCCGGCACGGCCGCGACCGACGGCGGTCTCGTCCCGGTGCTCGTCCTGGCCTCCGTCGGCGCCACCGCGCCGCTGACCGCCGCCTACTGCATGCGGGCCTGGCTGGTGCTCAGCCGTCCCACCGCCGTCCAGGGGCACGCGCGCCTCTACGAGCCGGGGCCGGTGGAGCGGATCGACGACTTCTTCGACGAGCCGCAGGTGGTCCAGGAGGCCGAGGGGGTCGAGCGTGCCGAGGCCGCGATCAGCTCCTCCGCCCGCATGGGCACGTCCGCGCTCATGCTCATGACGCTCTTCGGCGGTCTCCTGCTGCTGCTGCCGGTCTGGGGCCCGCAGGTGCACGTGGACCTGCAGCTGCTGGTCGCGACGTTGCTGCTCATGGTGGTGAGCGCGCTCCTCGTCCGGCTGGCCGCGGGGGGCGTGCGGACCCGGGACGCGGCGGCGCGCATCCCGGCGGGGGTGAGCCTGGCGGCCGAACGCGGTCTGCACGCCGACCTCGCCTACCGTGCGGTCGTCGCGACGCCGGTCCTCGCGCTGGCCCGGGCGGTCGCGTGGTTCGACGACCAGGTCCTGGACTCCTGGGTGCGGGGCGCGGGTCTGGGGGCCCGCCTGCTGGGGCGCGCGGGTGACCTGACCAGCCCGCGCCGGGCCACGCCGGGCCTCGCCCTCGTGCTGGGCGGGATGCTCGTGCTGGGCGTGATCGGGGTGGTGACCGCGTGAGCGGCGCCGCCGGCCGGGTGCGCGAGGACCTCCTCGCCCTGGTTCCCGACCTCGGGGTCTGGTGGTACGCCCTCGCCCTCCTGCCGTTGCTCCTCGCGGCGGCGCTGCTGCTCGGCCTCGGCCGCCGGCGGGTGCCACCGGGGCACCGGGTCGTGCACCGGGGCTCGATGGCCACCGCCGGTCTGAGTGCCCTGGGGGTGGCCGGGGTCGCGCTGGACCGTCCCGTCCTCGAGCTGAGCTGGATCCCCAGCCTCGGCGTGTCCTTCAGCCTGCGGCCCGACGGGCTGTCCGTCCCGCTGCTGCTGCTCACCGCGCTCGTGGGCGTCGTCGCGACCGCCCTGCACCTTCACCCGGCGCGGGAGCCCAGGCCCGAGCCCGTCGACCTCGCCGACACGGACCCCACCTCGCCCATCCCCGTGGTCCGTGGCGAGGACGTGCCCGGCCTCGCGACCTACCACGCGTGCCTGCAGGTCGTGCTGCTCGGGGCCCTCGTCGCCTTCCTGGCCGGGGACGCCCTCGTCTTCTTCATCGGTTTCGAGCTGGTGCTCGTGCCCATGTGGGTGCTGGTCGCCCGCTACGGCGACCCCGGCAGCGACCGGGAGGGGGCCGCGCTGCGCTTCCTGCTGGTCACCGTGGTGGGGTCATCGCTCGTGCTGCTCGGCATCCTGGCCGTGGCGTCCGCCACCGGCACCACCGACCTGGCGCTCTGGGCGGCGGAGGGGGGTGCCTCGCTCGGTCGCGGCTCCCAGCTCGCGGTCGCGGCGGTCCTCCTCGTGGGTCTCGGGCTCAAGATCCCCGTCTTCCCGCTGCACACCTGGCTGCCGTGGGTCCACGCGACCGCACCGACGGCCGGGTCGGTGCTGCTCGCGGCGGTCCTGCTCAAGCTCGGGACCTACGGCGTGGTGCGTCTGGTCGTCCCCGTCGTGCCCGAGGGCTTCGCGGCCTGGTCGCCGCTGCTGGCGGGCCTCGGCGTCACCGGCATCTTCTGGGCCTCGTTGGTCTGCCTGGTCGAGCGGGACCTCAAGCGCCTCATCGCCTGGTCCTCGGTCGCCCACCTCGGCTTCGTCGTGCTCGGCCTCGCCACCGGCACGCAGGCCGGGCTGCAGGCGGCGCTCTTCGGCAACGTCGCCCACGGCCTCGTCTCGGCCCTGCTCTTCGTGGTGGTGGGGGGGCTGAAGCACCGGTGGGGCAGCGCGGACCTGGGCCGCCGACGCGCGGCCGTCCGCGAGGTCGCGCCCCGCCTGGGGCTCGCGCTGGTGCTGGGCATGGCCGCGTCCAGCGGACTCCCCGGGCTCGCCGTCTTCTGGGGGGAGATCGGCTCCGTCCTGGCCGCCTGGGGCCCTGCCGCCGACCGGCCTGAGGGCTGGTTCCGCGCGTTCGCCGTCCTCGCGGCGGTGGGCGGGGCGCTGGCGGTGGCCTACACGGTCCGGGTGCTGCGCGAGGTGTGGGCCGGCGACCGGGTCGAGCCCCGGGTCCCGGACGCGGAGCTCACCGAGCGGACCGCGCTGCGAATGCTCGGTCTGCTCGTGCTGGTCCTGGGGCTGGCGCCGACCCTGCTGCTCGGTGTGACCGCCCCGTTCGTCGAGGGGGTGCTGGCCCGATGAGCCTGGAGCTCGGTCTCGTGTCGGTCCTGCCCGTCCTGGCCCCCGTGGCCGCGGCGGTGCTCGTCCTGCTGCTGGACGTCGTCGTGCCCGGGCGGCGTGAGCCGCACCTCGTGCTCGGCGCCGGCGGGCTCGTCGCGGGGCTCCTGGGGGCGCTGCCCGGGCTGCGGGTGGGGGCTGGCGAGGTCCGCTCGGCGCTGTGCCTGCCGGGCGGCTGGTGCGCCTACCGCGCCGACCACCTCGTCTCCGCGCTCCAGGTGTGCGCCCTCGGGGCCGCCCTCGTCGTCCTCGTCCTCACCTGGCGGGACTGGGCGGCGCCCGGCCGCGACGGCGGCCCGGAGGGCACCGGCAGGGCGCCGGTCGTCACGGCCCTGCTGCTGGCGGCGACCGCCGGGGTCGTCGCGGTCCCGGCCTCCGGCGACCTCGGCTCGCTCCTCGTCTCCCTCGAGCTCGCGACGCTTCCCACCGTCGCGCTGGTCGCCCTGGTGCGGACCACGTGGGCCGCGGACCGCCGCGCCCGGGCGGTGGACGGCGCGGTCTCCCTGCTCACCACCTCCCTGGTCTCCTTCGGGCTGCTGGCGCTGGGGGCGGCGCTCTGGGTCGCCGCGACCGGGAGCACCCGCTTCGACGGTCGCACCCAGGTGGACCACCCCCAGCTCGTCGTCCTGGCCGCGGTGCTGCTCGTGGCCGGGCTGGCCTTCAAGCTCTCGGCGGTGCCCTTCCACGCCTGGACGCCCATCACGTATGCCGCCGCGCCCCTCCCGGTGACCGCCTACCTCGCCACCGTCTCCAAGGTGGCGGCGCTCGGCGGGCTCGTGGTCCTCGTCCGCGCCCTCGGGGCGGTCGACGGCGCCACGCTCGTCGCCGTCGCCGTGCTCGCCGCGGCCTCGATGACGGTGGGCAACCTCGTGGCGCTCGTGCAGCACGACACGGTCCGGCTGCTGGCGTGGTCGACGGTCGCGCAGGCGGGGTGGGTGCTGCTGCCCCTGGCCTCGGTGTCCGCGCAGGCGGCCAGCGCGGCGGGGTCCTACCTGGTCGTCTACGTCACCGCCACGACGTTGGCGTTCGTCGTCCTCGCCGCCGTCGTCGCCGTGGCCCCGGTCGCGCGACCCACCTCCTTGGAGGCCCAGCGCGGCCTGCTGCGCACCCATCCGCTGCTCGCGCTGCCGCTGGCGCTGGCGCTGCTGACCCTCGCCGGGCTGCCCCCGGCCGTCGCCGGCGTGGTGGCCAAGGTCGTGGCCCTGCGACCCGTCCTCGGGGACGAGACGTGGTGGCTCGCCCTGGTCGCCGCGGTCAACATCGCCCTCGGGCTGGCGGTCTACCTGCGCTGGGTCGCCGTCCTGCTCGCGCCGGCCCCCACCGAGGCCGGCCCCCCTCGGTCCCAGGTGCCGACGCGTCTCTGGGCGCTGACCGGGGTGCTCACCGCGGTGCTCGTGGTCGGCAGCGTCCTGCCCGTCGGTGCCCTGTGACCGCGGGCGCGGGGCGCTCCGAGGGGTGGCGCACCTGGGCCGAGGTCCCGGGAACACCGGCACGACGCCTCGTCGTTGAGCGAGCATGAACCGGCACTACAACGGGCTGAAGACCACGCTGCTCTTCGGCGCCATCTGGGCGATCTTCCTCGGCATGGGCGCGATCATCGGGAACGGCCGGTTCATCTGGCTGTTCGGCCTCCTCGCGATCGGGACGACGTTCTACAGCTACTGGAACTCCGACAAGCTGGCCATCAAGGCCATGCGGGCGCAGCCGGTGACCCGGGAGCAGCAGCCGCAGATGTACCGCATCGTCGAGGAGCTCTCCGAGCGGGCGCGCAAGCCGATGCCCCGGCTCTACGTCAGCCCCACCGCGGCGCCCAACGCCTTCGCGACCGGCCGCAACCCGGACAACGCCGCGGTCTGCTGCACCGAGGGCATCCTGCACCTGCTCGACGAGCGCGAGCTGCGCGGCGTCCTGGGGCACGAGCTCATGCACGTCTACAACCGCGACATCCTCACCAGCTCGGTGGCGGCCGGCATCGCCGGCGTCATCACCTCGGTCGCCCAGATGGCGTTCTTCTTCGGGGGCAGCAGGGAGAACGGCGGCAACCCCATCGCCATGCTCGCCATGGCGCTCCTGGCGCCGTTCGCGGCGACCGTCGTGCAGCTGGCGATCAGCCGGACCCGCGAGTACGACGCGGACGAGGACGGCGCCCAGCTCACCGGCGACCCGCTCGCCCTCGCCTCGGCCCTGCGCAAGCTCGAGGCCGGCACGGCCCGGGCCCCGCTGCCGCCAGAGCGACAGCTGGTCAACGCCAGCCACATGATGATCGCCAACCCGTTCCGGGCCAAGGACGCCGGCAAGATGTTCGCCACCCACCCGCCGATGGGCCAGCGCATCGCCCGCCTGGAGAAGATGGCGCAGGGCAACCAGCCCGGCATCGAGCGTCTCTGACGCACCGGCGTCGACCCAGGGGTGTGGCCGCGCTCAGGGCGTGCGCCCGGCGGCGCCGGCCCCCGGCTCGCCCCTGACGGCGCGGGCCGGAGGACGGTCCCCGCGGATGCTGGCGACCATGTCGACCGCGCGCCGGGTGGCCCGCACGTCGTGCGCCCGGAAGACGCCCGCCCCGAGCCAGGCCGCCACCGCGGTCGCCGCGAGGTTGCCCTCGAGCCGGTCCTGCGGCTCGAGGTCCAGGGTCTCCCCGACGACGTCCTTGCGGGAGAGTGCCTGCAGCACCGGGTAGCCCAGGCTCGCGACGTCCGCGGTGTGCCGCAGCGTGACCAGCGAGTGCCGGGTGGTCTTGCCGAAGTCGACCGTCGGGTCGACGAGGACCCGCTCCGGCGGGATCCCTGCCCCGACCGCGACCCGGGCGCCCCGGGCGAGCACGTCGAGCACGTCGCGGACCACGGCGAGCTCGTCGCCCTGCCCGTCGGCATACACCACGTCGACCGGGTCGGTCCTCGGCGGCAACCCCCCGGTGTGCGAGACGACGACCCCGGCACCCAGCCCGGCCGCCACGTGCACGAGCTCCGGGTCGTGCCCGGCCCACGTGTCGTTGACCAGGTCCACCACCCCCGCGCACGCCCGGGCCACCTCGCTGCGCCACGTGTCGACGGAGAGCACCAGGTCGGGGTAGGCCTGCCGTGCCGCCTCGAGCACCGGGACCACGCGGTCGATCTCCTCGGCGACGCCGACGTGCTCACCCTCCTGGCCAGCGCGGACGCCGCCGACGTCGACGATGTCGGCACCCTGCGCGACGGCCTCGTGCACGGCGGCCATCGCGTCCTCCAGGGCGGCGTGCCGGTTGCCCGCCCAGAAGGAGTCGCGCGTCCGGTTGACGACGGCCATGACACCCGGGTGGCCGGCGTCCAGGGCCCGCCCGCGCAGCACCAGGGCCGGCGGGCGGGGGAGGGAGACCGGACGGACCACGGGCGGGCTCATGCCCGCCATCGTCCCACCCGTCGGCTCACTCCCAGGCGACCCAGTCGATCGCCTCGTCGGCCACCGCCATGACCGGGTAGCTCATCCCGTCGTCGGTGGTGAGCTCCCAGGTCGGCACCTCCATGCTGCCGGACTGGGTGTAGATCGTCCCCTGGACCAGGGTGGCCCCGGTGACCTCCTTGTCCTTGAGGAGCAGGGGCAGGTCCATCCCGTCGGTGACCGCCGGGCTGTCCGGGATCTCCGGCTCGACGAAGGTCAGCACCTCGTCCCCCTCCGGCGCCTCGTCGAGGTCCTCGGGCAGCTGCACGCCGTACTCCATCGAGAACTCCCGCAGCCCGTAGCGCTGGACCGCCTCCACCGGCGAGATGACGGGGTAGTCGCCGATCGAGACCATCTCGCCCAGCCCCGCGTAGGCGTCGACGACCCCCGCCGGGCCGACGGTCAGGGTCATGTGCCGCGGCCCGTAGGCCCCGCCCTCCGGGGCGGCCTCGACGTACACGGTGCTCGAGCCCTCGTCGTGGTAGTCCTGCACCCGGAAGTCGTAGCCGTCGGTCGGGACGCCGGCCAGGGTGAGGAAGTCCTGCGCCGCGCCGAGGGCCTGCTCGTCGGTCGGCCGCTCTCCGCCGACCTCCCGGCAGTCCTGCGCGGTCGGCAGCGGCGTGTCCGCGCCGAAGGTGCCCTCCCAGAAGTCCTCGAGCATCTCCCGCTCCTCCGCGTAGCCCAGCTCGAGGGTCTCCCGGCAGTCGGGGGAGGAGAAGACGTCGGTGTAGCTGACGTGCAGCCCGCCGCCCTCGGTCGAGGCCATGATCATCCGCCCGGTCTCCGCCTCAGCCACGCCGACGTTGTCCTCGGGGAGGAACTCGACGTCGGTCGGGATGGGCGCGCCCTGGATCCCCAGGGTCCGGGCCCAGTCGTCGACGAACGCCTGCGGGTCCTCCTCGCTGCGCAGCACGCGCACCGGCGCGGTGGTCCGCTCGGCGGAGAGGCCGGCGCCCGCCACGAGCCGGACCGGGCCGGGGTCGTAGGGCTCGGCGGCGCCCTCGGCCGAGGAGCTGCCCGTGGAGAAGGACTGTCCGGCCAGCTCGGCGCCCAGGCCCGCGTCGATGCCGGCGCCGGCGGGGGAGAGCAGCGAGTCCTGCCCGGCCACGAGCAGGGTGCCGCTGCCGCGCTGGGTGCCCAGGGCATACCCCCCTGCACCGATGGCGAGCGCGGCGATGCACGCCGCGGCCACCCAGGGAGCCCGGATCGCCGGCCCGCGGAGCAGGTCGTCGTCGACCCGGTCGGCCCGCTCGGCGCTCTGGCTCGCGGGCGCCTTGTGCGCCACGAGGGAGCGCAGGCGGTGCAGGTCGGGGTGGGACCCGGTGGCCGGGTCGCTGGCCTGCAGGCGGTGCAGGGCCTCGTCGCCGTGGTGCTGGACCATGAGGGTCTCCTTCGAGCGGTGGTGCCGGGGTGGTGCGGTGGTGCCGGGCGGGCCCGGGATGTCAGTGGTCGTGCTCCCAGGCCTCGCGCAGCCGGGCCCTGGCCCGGGAGAGCGCGGCGGCGGCCCCGCCCCGGGTGAGCCCGAGGGCCTGGGCCAGGCCCTCGCCGTCCAGCCCCTCCCAGGCGTGCAGCATGAGGATGCCCCGGTCGCGGGAGCTGAGCCGGGAGAGGGCGCGGCGCATCTCGTCGTCGGCCATGACCAGGTCGGCCGGGTCGACGCTGCGCATGTGCTGGTCGGCGGCGTCCTCCTCGCCGGAGTAGTCGGACAGCAGCGTGAGGGTCGGCTTGCGGCGGTGGTTGGCCAGCACGTAGGACGCGGTGCGGTAGAGCCAGGGCAGCTCGTACTCGGCCGGGATGCGGTCGCGGCGCCGCCAGGCGGTCGCGAAGACCTCGGCGGTGAGGTCCTCGACGTCGTTGCCGGTGGCCCTGCGGACGAAGTACCGGTGGATCTGCGTCGCGTGCTGGGCGAAGAACCCGTCGAACCACGCCGTGTCCCGGGCGCTCCCGGACCCGCCCTGGTGCGGGCCGGTCCCGGCGAGGCGTAGGGCCATCGGTCCTCCTGCGGTCTGGGGCCGGGCCCTGTCGACCCGTCCACCTGCACTATGTCGACGAGGGCCGGGCTGTTGCAGCAGCCGCGCCGGGTCGTGCGGGCCGGCCGCCGGAACGGCATACCGGGGCCTGGCGGGGGGGTGAACGAAGGACGGGCACCGGTCTCCCGGTGCCCGTCCTCGTGGTGGCAGGTGCAGGATTCGAACCTGCGTAGGCATACGCCGACGGATTTACAGTCCGCTTCCATTGGCCGCTCGGACAACCTGCCAGTGCGCGATGCGCGGGTGTCATGCTAACAGTGATGCCCCGGTGCTCCGAACTCGTCCAGGAGGCGCCGGACCGCCCCGACACAGGAGGTATGCCCATGGCCGACTCGTCCTTCGACATCGTCAGCAAGGTCGATCACCAGGAGGTCGCCAACGCCGTGAACCAGGCGGCCAAGGAGATCTCCACCCGCTACGACTTCCGCAACGTCGGCGCCCGGGTGGAGCTCGCCGGCGAGAGCATCTCGATGGCGGCCAACAGCGAGGAGCGGTGCAAGGCGGTCCTCGACGTGCTGCAGACCAAGCTGGTCAAGCGTGGGGTGTCGCTCAAGCACCTCGACTACACGCACGACGGCGAGCCCTACGCGTCCGGCAAGGAGTACCGCCTCGAGGCGGCGCTCAAGAGCGGCATCTCCAGCGAGAACGCCAAGAAGATCGCCAAGATCATCCGCGAGGAGGGTCCCAAGGCGGTGAAGAGCCAGATCCAGGGCGACGAGCTGCGGGTCACCTCCAAGTCCCGCGACGACCTGCAGGCCGTCCAGCGGTTGCTCAAGGAGAAGGACCTCGACGTGGCCCTGCAGTTCACCAACTACCGGTAGCCCGGGGGCCGGTCAGCTCTCGGCCCGGCGCAGCGTGGTCCAGGCGACCACCGCGGCCACCGCCACGAGCACGGCGCCCGCCGTGCTCGTGACCCCGACCCCGGCGTCGAAGGCGGAGCGCGCCGCCTCGAGCAGGTGCGGGTCGCCCGTCCGCTCGGCGGCGGCGGCCGCGCCGCCCAGGGTCTCGCGCGCGGCCGAGGCGGCCTCCGCGTCGGTCCCGGCGGGGACGCGGAGCGAGGACCGGTAGACGGCCGTCAGCACCCCGCCGAGCACCGTGGTGCCCAGCACGGCACCGAACTCGTAGGCGGTCTCGCTCACCGCCGAGGCGGCACCGGCCTTCGCCGGGGGCACGGCCGTGAGGATCTGGTCGTTCGAGATCGTCTCCGCCGCGCCGATGCCCACCCCGAGCAGGGCGAAGGCCAGCGCGATCTGCGGCACGGTCACCCCCTCGCCCCCCACGGCCAGGAGCGCGTAGGCGGCGAACGAGAAGGTGAGCCCGCCCACCACGGCGAGGGCCGGTCGGACGTGTCGAACCACGCGGACCACCAGCAGGCCGCTGGCCACCATGGCCACCACCCCCGGCACCAGGACGAGGGAGGCGTCGAGCGCCGGCATGCCCTCGACGAGCTGCAGGTGCTGGGTGACGAAGAAGAGGAACCCGGTCAGGGCCACGATGCTCAGCAGGTTGACCGCCAGGGCACCGGAGAAGACCGGGACGGCGAAGAGGCCGACGTCGAGCATCGGGTCGACCGTGCGGCGCATGCGGCGCACGAAGAGGACGCCGGCACCCAGTGCCAGGACGAGGGCGAGGACCGCGAGGAGGTCCACCCCTCCCACCGCGGCGTGCTTGACCGACCACGCCAGGCCACCCAGGGCGGCCATCGACAGCGCGATGCCGACCGGGTCCACCCGGCCGGGTGCCGGGTCCCGGGACTCCCGGATGAGGAAGGGGCCGAGGACGAGCAGCGGCAGCAGGATGGGCACGGCCACGAGGAAGACGGACCCCCAGGCGAAGTGGGCCAGCAGGATCCCGCCCACCACGGGGCCCAGGGCGGAGCCGACGGAGAAGGCCGTCGCCCAGATGGCGATGGCCAACCGGCGCTGGTCGCGGTCCAGGAACATGGTCCGCAGCAACGACAGCGTGGCCGGCATGAGCGTGGCGCCGAACACGCCCAGGGCCACGCGCGCGAGGAGCAGCAGCTCGGCCGTCGGGGCGAAGGCGGCCAGCGCGGACACCCCGGCGAAGCCCGTGGCGCCGACCAGCAGCGTGCGGCGCCGGCCGACCCGGTCTCCCACCGTGCCCATGGTCACCAGCAGGGTGGCCAGGACCAGCGGGTAGGCGTCGATGAGCCACAGCTGCTGGGCGGCCGTGGGGGAGAGGTCCCGGGCGATCTGCGGGAGGGCGAAGTTGAGCACGGTCGTGTCGATGGACACGAGGAGCACGGGCAGCATGAGGACGGCGAGGCCGGCCCAGTCGCGCCGGGTGGCGCGCGGGGTCGCTGCAGGTGCGGGCAGAGCGGTGGCGGTCACGCCATTACTGTACCGTCTGGACGGTTTAGTGCCAACCCGTAGGATGGGGCCATGTCCAAGGGTGAGCAGACACGGTCGCGTCTCCTCGACGCCTTCCAGGACCTCGTCATCGAGCACGGGGAGCGAGCCGGGACGCTCGCGGCGACGGCCGACCAGGCGGGGGTCTCCAAGGGCGGGCTGCTCTACCACTTCGGCTCCAAGGACGCCCTGGTGCAGGGCCTGGCCGACCGGCTCGAGGTCTTCGGTGCCGCGGAGGAGGAGCGGCTGTCCGGGATGCCCGAGGCCCTGGAGGTCTTCCTGCGCGAGTCGGTCGCCGCCGACCAGCCCCTGGACCGGACCTACCTGGCGCTGCTCAAGCTCGGTCAGCTGGACGAGCACCAGGCGGCCCGGGACGCCCTGGTGCGGCTGGACGACCACTTCCTCGCGGCGCTCACGCAGGCGCTGGGAGACGCCGACCTCGCCTTCCTCGTGCTCCGGGTCAGCGACGGCATCTACGTGCGCACCGCCCTGGGCGGCAGCGGCGTGCTCCCCCCCGACTCGGTGGACCGCATCCTGGCCCTGCTCGCCTCCCTGCCGCGCTGAGGCGGGCCGGCGACCAGGGCGGGTGCGTCGACCGGCGGCCGGGGCATACCATCTATGCTCATGGTGAGCACACAGGTGACCGACCAGTCCCTGCCCACGCGGCCGGAGCGGATGGGCCGCCTGCCCTACACCCGGGCGCACACCCGGGTGCTCCTCGGCTCGGGCACCGGCTGGGCCCTCGACGCCATGGACGTCGGCCTCATCTCCTTCGTCGGGCTGGCGATCGCCACGCAGTGGGACCTCACCCGCACCGAGCAGTCCTGGCTGCTGTCGATCGGCTTCGTCGGCATGGCCCTGGGGGCGACCTTCGGCGGGATGCTCGCCGACCGCTACGGCCGCCGCACGGTGTTCGCGCTCACCCTGCTCGTCTACGGGCTCGCGACGGGTGCGTCGGCGCTCGCGACGGGGCTCGCGGCGCTGCTGGTGCTGCGCTTCCTCGTGGGCATCGGGTTGGGCGCCGAGCTGCCGGTCGCCTCCACGCTGGTCAGCGAGCTGTCCCCGACCCGCATCCGGGGCCGCATGGTGGTCGTCCTGGAGTCGTTCTGGGCGGTGGGCTGGCTCCTGGCGGCGCTCATCGGCTTCTTCGTGGTGCCGCTGGGCGACAACGGCTGGCGCTGGGCCTTCGCGCTCGGTCTCGTCCCCGCGCTCTACGCCGTCGTCATCCGGTGGGGGATGCCCGAGTCGCCGCTCTTCCTCGAGCGACGCGGCCGGGCCGAGGAGGCCGAGGAGGTGGTCCGCGCCTTCGAGGAGTCCGCCGGGGTGCCGCACGAGGAGAGCCGAGCCCTGCCCGAGGCTCCTCCGAGGACCCCCGGCATGCTGTGGTCGGCGTCCTACCGCGTCCGCACGGCCGGCATCTGGGTGGTGTGGTTCTGCGTCAACTTCTCCTACTACGGAGCCTTCATCTGGCTGCCCAGCCTGCTCTACGCCCAGGGTTTCGACCTCGTGCGCTCCTTCGGCTACACCCTGGTCATCACCCTGGCCCAGCTGCCCGGCTACGCCCTCGCCGCCGTCCTCGTCGAGGTGTGGGGCAGGCGGGCCACCCTCGCGACCTTCCTGCTGGGGTCGGCCGCCGCGGCCGTCTGCTTCGGCATGGCGGGCGAGGTCTGGCAGATCATCGCCGCAGGGTGCGCGATGAGCTTCTTCAACCTCGGTGCCTGGGGCGCCCTCTACGCCATCACCCCGGAGATCTACCCCACCAGCGTGCGTGCGTCCGGCGCGGGCGCCGCGGCCGGCTTCGGGCGCATCGCCTCCATCGCGGCCCCGCTGCTCGTGCCGGTCATCCTGGGGGCCTGGGGCAACGCGGCGCTCTTCGCGATCTTCGGCGCGGCGTTCGTCGTCGGCGCGGTGGCGGCCTACCTCCTGCTGCCCGAGCAGGCCGGTGACGCCCTCGAGACCACCTGACCCGCACCGGACGCGCGCTCCGGCCGCACCGGACGCGTGCTCCGGCCGCACCGGACGCGTGCTCCGGCCGCGAGCCGGCTGCGCTGTCGCAGCGGATGCATAGGTATACTGAGGTATGCATGACTACACAGCGTGGTGTTGTCGTGCACCCCGACCCCCGGGCCCTGCCTCCCGGCCCCCGCGCGACCCCTAGGATGACGAGCATGACTGAGCTGTCCACGAACCAGGCCTACATCGACCTCGAGGACCAGGTCGCAGCCCACAACTACAGCCCGCTCCCGGTGGTGGTGGGGCACGCCGAGGGCATCCACGTGACCGACGTCGAGGGCCGCACCTACATCGACGCGCTCTCGGGCTACTCGGCCCTGAACTTCGGGCACCGCCACCCGGGGCTCGTGCAGGCGGCCAAGGACCAGCTGGACCGGTCCACCCTGACCTCGCGCGCCTTCCACAACGACCAGCTCGGCCCGTTCTGCGAGGCGCTGGCCCGACTGGTGAGCAAGGACATGATCCTGCCCATGAACACCGGCGCGGAGGCCGTCGAGACGGCGCTGAAGATCGCCCGCAAGTGGGCCTACCAGGTCAAGGGCGTGCCGGAGGGCCAGGCCGAGATCATCGTCATGGACGGCAACTTCCACGGCCGCACGACCACCATCATCTCCTTCTCCGACGACCCGGAGGCGCACGACCACTACGGTCCCTACACCCCCGGCTTCGTGGCGGTGCCCTACGGCGACCTCGCCGCCGTCGAGGCGGCCATCACCGACAACACCGCCGCGGTGCTGGTCGAGCCGATCCAGGGCGAGCAGGGCGTCATGATCCCCGAGGAGGGCTACCTGCCCGGCCTGCGCGAGCTGTGCACCCGCACCAACGTCCTCATGATCGCCGACGAGATCCAGTCCGGGCTCGGGCGCACCGGAACCTCGCTGGCCTGCGAGTACGAAGGCGTCGAGGCCGACATGTACACCCTCGGCAAGGCCCTCGGTGGCGGCATCGTCCCGGTCTCCGCCGTCGCGGCCGACGCCGAGGTGATGAACGTCATCACCCCCGGCACCCACGGGTCCACCTTCGGCGGCAACCCGCTGGCGGCCGCCGTCGGCAAGGCGGTCGTCGACCTGCTCGCCACCGGCGAGCACCAGGCGCACGCCAAGGAGCTCGAGAGCGTCTTCGCCGAGGAGCTGGGACAGCTGGTCGGCCAGGGCGCCGAGCGGGTGCGCGTGCGCGGGCTCTGGGCCGGCATCGACATCGACCCGGAGCTCATGACCGGCAAGGAGGCGTGCAAGGCGTTGGCCAAGAAGGGCGTCCTGGCCAAGGACACCCACGGCTCGACCATCCGCCTCGCCCCGCCGTTGACGATCACCGAGGACGAGCTGCGCCAGATCACCGACGCGCTGGCCGCCGTGCTGGCCGAGGCCCGCGGCTGAGCGACGCGCTCTCCACCCCGCTCCTCGGGAGCGGGGTCGTCCTCGCCGCGCTGGGGCTCGTCCTGCCCGGTCTGCTGCTGACGTATGCCGCCCGCCGGCTCGCCCGGGGGCGTCGCGGCGGCGACACGACGGGGGCCCTGCTCGGTGGCCCGGCCACGCTGGCCGCCCCGGTCGTCGGGCTCACCCTCCTGGGGACCGCCCCCGACCCGGTCATGGTCGGGCTGGGCGCGGGTCTGCTGCTGCTGGCCGCCTGGCCGGGCTTCGTCCTGCTCGTCCTCCTGGTGGCGCGGTGGCGGCTCTGCCGTCCCGGGACGGCGTCCGGCTGCGGGGCGGTCGTCGTGCTCGGTGCCCCCGTGCCGGACGGCGAGGTGGGGGAGGAGCTCGCGGCGCGGTTGCGGGGCGGGCTGGCGGCACGGGCCGCCCTCGCGGCAGGGTCCGGACACAGCGAGGGGGCCGGCGGGCAGGACGGGGGCCTCGACGAGGACGCACCCGCCCTGCCGCTCGTGCTCACCGGAGGCCGCGGCACCCGGGGTCGCCCCGCCGAGGCCGTCGCGATGGGGCGGTGGGTGCAGGCGGTCGACCCCCGGGCACCGGTCGTCCTCGAGGACCGCGCCACCACGACCGTGGAGAACCTCCGGCTCTCCGCGGCGCTGCTGGGCGCACGGGGTGCGCCGCCCCCCTACGCGGTGGTGACCAGCGCCTACCACGCCCCGCGGACCCGGTGGCTGGTCCGCCGGAACCGGTTGCCGCTCCGGGTGGTGGGGGTGCGGGTGCCGACGGACCCTGCTGCGGCCTACCTGCGGGAGCTGCTCATCGTGCTCAAGCAGGCCGGGTGGGCTCAGGCCGTCGCCGCGGTCGTCGTCCTCGGCGGCGCGCTGCTGGCGGGCCTCGCCGCCCGCTGACCCCCCACTCCCCGGAGCCCGGTCGCCATCGGCGACCCGGTACACGCTCGGACCCGGTCCGGCCTCCCCTCTCCACCGCCCCTTGCCAGCCCACGTGGTTTAGTGGTGTACTAGTCTAGTAACTAACCAAGGAGGTTGCCGGTGATGGAGGAAGGTCGACCGATCTTCGTGCAGATCGCGGAGAGCATCGAGGCCTCGATCGTCGACGGCAGCCTGTCCGAGGAGGAGCGGGCTCCCTCGATCAACGAGCTCGCGGCCTTCCACCGCATCAACCCGGCCACCGCCGCCAAGGGCGTCAACCAGCTCGTCGACGACGGGGTGCTCTACAAGCGGCGCGGCGTCGGGATGTTCGTCGCCGACGGGGCCCGTGCCCGGCTGCTCGCCCGGCGCACCCAGGACTTCGCCGCCGCCTACGTCGACCCCCTGCTCACCGAGGCCCGACGCCTCGGGCTGGGGCCGCAGGACGTGGCCGACATCATCGCCGAGCGCAGTGCCACCACCAGGAAGGAGCCGAGCTGATGAGTTCGGTCATCGAGGTGCAGAACCTCACCAAGAGATATCGCGAGACGACCGCCCTGGACGACGTGTCGTTCTCCATCGAGCAGGACGCGATCTACGGTCTGCTCGGGCGCAACGGCGCCGGCAAGACGACGGCGATGTCCATCCTCACGGCGCAGAACTTCGCGACCTCGGGACAGGTCCGGGTGTTCGGGCAGGCCCCGTTCGAGAACCCGGCGGTGTTGTCCAGGATGTGCTTCGTCCGGGAGAGCCAGAAGTATCCGGACGACGCCACGGGTCGCCACGCCCTGAGGATGGCGCGGCTGTTCTTCCCCCGGTGGGACGAGGACCTCGCCCAGGACCTCGTCGAGGAGTTCGAGCTCCCGGTGAAGCGGCGGATCAAGAAGCTCTCCCGCGGGCAGCTGTCCGCCGTCGGCGTCATCATCGGCCTGGCCTCCCGGGCGGAGGTCACCTTCTTCGACGAGCCCTACCTCGGGCTCGACGCCGTCGCCCGCCAGCTCTTCTACGACCGGCTCCTGCAGGACTACGCCGCGCACCCCAGGACCGTCGTCCTGTCCAGCCACCTCATCGACGAGGTCGCCCCGCTGCTGGAGCGGGTGCTGGTCATCGACCGGGGGCGCATCCTGCTGGACGAGGACACGGATGCGCTGCGGGGCCGGGCCTCCGCCGTCGTGGGGAGCTCGGCCGCCGTCGAGGACTTCGTCGCCGGACGGGAGGTCATCCACACCGAGCGCCTGGGCCGGGTCACCTCGGCCACCGTGCTGGGAGGGCTGTCCGAGCAGGACCGTCAGCGCCTGCGCGAGGCAGACCTCGACGTCGCGCCGGTGTCCCTCCAGCAGCTCGTCGTCCGCCTCGCCCGCCGGGCCGAGGACTCCGCCCCGAAGCACCAGGAGCTCGTGCCATGAACCGCACCCTGTCCGTCGTCCGCCTCCAGCTGGTCAACACGCAGACCTTCGTCTGGGTCCCGCTCCTCGTGCTCGGCGGAGCCTTCCTCGTCACCATGACGATCTTCGCCCTGCTCCCCGTCGAGGGCATCGTGGGCGGCGGGGCACAGGCCCCGATGTGGTACTTCCTCGTCGTGGGCGTGCAGTCGCTCACCCTCACCTTCCCCTTCTCCCAGGCCCTGAGCGTGACCCGCCGCGAGTTCTACCTCGGCACCGTGCTCACCGCCCTGCTGGCCTCGGCGGCGCTGGCCGTGACCTACGTCCTGGGCGGGTTGCTGGAGGAGGCCACCGGTGGGTTCGGCACCGGCAGCGTGTTCTTCCAGGTCCCCGGGGTGTGGTCCGACGGCTGGGCCGTGGCGGGCCTGGTCTACCTCGTCCTGTCCTTCGCCTTCTTCAAGGTCGGGTTCTTCTGCGCCGTGGTGTACAAGCGGTTCGGGACGCTCGTGCTGACGGCCGGGCTCATCGTGCTCGCCCTGCTGGTGCTCGTCGCGCTCTGGGCGATCACGAGGGCGGAGGCCTGGGGCCAGGTCGCCGCCTGGGTCGCCGACGCCGGCGTCCTCGGACTCACGCTGTGGAGCCTGCCGGTCCTGGCGCTCCTGGCGCTGGCGTCCTACGGGCTGCTGCGACGCGCCCTGCCCTGACCGGCGGCGCCGCCGAGCCGGTCGAGCACCGTCCGCAGGTGCTCGACCAGCTCAGGCGGGTCGAGGACCTCCACCTCGGCCCCCAGCATCATCAGCTCGACGACGAGGTAGTCCAACGACTCCCCACCGGTCACGAGCTCGCACCAGCCGTCACCGAGGTCACGGATCTCCCCGGCCAGCGGCGAGACGCGGTCCGCCAGGTCCGTGAGGGGCATCCGCACCCGGGCGGTCGCCACGAAGCGGTAGGGGGAGCGGGTCACCGACCGGGTGATGTACGTCGCAGGGTCGGGGACCTCTCGGACGGCCCCGCGCAGGGTGCCCACCGCGAGCTCGCGGACGCGGTCCAGGCGGAAGCTGCGCCAGTCGTCGCGGTCCAGGTCGAAGGCCAGGAGGTACCAGCGGTAGCTCACGGCGACCAGGCTGGCCGGCTCGATCCGCCGCGTGGACTCCGCACCGTCGCGGGCGACGTACCGCAGCGTCGCCCGCAGCCGGTCTCGGCAGGCGCGTGAGGCCGCCATGAGGATGGCCGGGTCCACCACGGCGGCCGGGCGGCCGACGGTCACCAGGGTGTCGTGGATCGCGGAGACCTGGTCCCGGGCGCGCGCCGGCATCACCTGGTCGAGCTTGGCGAGGATCCGCACGGCGCTGTCCGCCACGCCGGCCACGGTGCCCCCGGCAGCCAGCCGCAGGCACACGGCGATCGCCACCGCCTCGTCCTCGGCGAGCAAGAGCGGGGGCAGCGAGCCCCCGGCACCCAGCTGGTAGCCGCCGCCGGTCCCGCTGCTCGCGCGCACGGGGTAGCCGAGCTCGCGGAGCCGGTCGATGTCGCGCCGGATGCTGCGGGTGGTCACGCCGAGCCGCTCGGCGAGCTCCTCGGAGGTCCACAGCGCGCGGGTCTGGAAGAGTCCCAGCAGCCGCAGCACCCGGGTCGTGGGGTCGGTCATGGCGCCACTGTGCCACGGCCGCGGACAGCCCCTGTCCTGCTGACGTGGTGTGCTCGCCACATGGACCCCCTGACGACCGACCTCGTGGAGCAGCTGGACTGGCACTGGACGCAGCAGGCCAGGCCCCGGCTGGATGGGCTGACCGACGAGGAGTACCTCTGGGAGCCGGTGCCCGGCACGTGGACCGCGCGGCCGCGGGCGGCGGCACCGCCTCCGTCGGTCACCGCGCGGGCGGGGGGCGGTGACTGGCAGCTGGACTGGGCCGACCCGGAGCCGGACCCGACTCCCGTCACCTCGATCGCCTGGCGGCTCGGGCACGTCGTCGTCGGGGTCCTGGGCACCCGCGCGCACAGCCACTTCGGCGGTCCGCCGGCGGACATCCTCGGCTGGGACTACCCGGGCACCGCCGCCGAGGCGCTCGACCAGCTCGACGCGGCGTATGCCGCCTGGTCGGCCGGGGTGCGCGGGCTCGACGAGGAGGGGTTACGGCGCCCGGTGGGGCCGGCGGAGGGCCCGTGGGCGGACGCCCCGATGCTCACCCTGGTCCTGCACATCAACCGCGAGGTGATCCACCACCTCGCCGAGGTCGCGCTGCTGCGCGACCTGTGGGCCCACGGCCTGCGCTGACCTGCTCAGACCGCGGCGCCCGGCGTCCAGCGGGCGGCGGTCTCGTCGCGCAGCATCTGCGAGTTGAGCCAGGGCTCGGGGATGCCCAGGCCCTCGACCAGCTCGAGGGCCTGCGGCCGCAGCTCGGCGCACAGCGTGTTGATCTGGGCGATGACCGCCTTGGCGCGCCCGGCCGACATCCGGTGGTGCGCCTGGAACCATCCCGCGTCGGCGTCGATGGAGGTGAGGGCGTAGAGCGAGCAGAGCCGCTCGAGGACCTCGCGCACCTGCTCGTCCTCGCACGCCTCGACCCCGGCGACGAAGGCCTCCAGCACGACCCGGTCCATGTGGGTGCGCGCGGCGAGGAGCACGTGGTCCTGCGCCGAGTTGAAGGCCTCGAAGGAGTCCTGGTCCTCGGCCCGGCGGCGCAGCCGGGTCGCGAGGGTCTCCAGGACATGGCGCTCGCGGTCGGCGAACATCGCCAGGTGCCAGCCGCGGTCGAGCAGGGTGTCGTCGTCGCCCTTGCGGGCGGCCGCCGAGCGCAGCCGCTCGACCAGCGGCCGGGCGGCCGTGGCCTCGACGAACTGGCCGCCGAAGGCACGCGCGGCGAACTGCACCATGCCGCGCATGTCGAGGTCGCCCCACATCTCCTTGTAGCCCGAGAGCAGGCCCTTGGCGACGAGCTGCAGCAGCACCGTGTTGTCGCCCTCGAAGGTGGCGAAGACGTCCGCGTCGCCGCGCAGCGTGGTGAGGCCGTTCTCGGCGAGATAGCCCGCGCCTCCGCACGCCTCGCGGCACATCTGGATGGTGTCGTTGCTGAACCGCGTGGTGACGGCCTTGAGCCCGGCGGCCCGGGTCTCCAGCTCGCGCTGCGCCTCCTGGTCCTTGGTCGGCATCTCGTGCAGCTCCTGCAGCCGCTCGGTGAGCTCGTTGACCGCGAACATGTGGGCGTATGCCGTGGCGATGCCGGGGAGGAGCTTGCGCTGGTGGGCGAGGTAGTCGAGCAGGAGGACCTCGCCCTCGTGCCCGGGTGCGCTGAACTGGCGGCGGCGCAGGGCATACCGCGTCGCGATGGAGAGCGCCTTGCGGGACGCGGTCGCGGCGCCGGCCGCCACGCAGATGCGCCCGCGCACCAGGGTCCCGAGCATGGTGAAGAAGCGCTTGCCGTCGCCGTCGATGTCGGAGACGTAGCGGCCCTCGTCGTCGATCCCGCCGTAGCGGTTCAGCAGGTGGCTGCGCGGGACCCGCACCTGGTCGAAGGTGATCGTCCCGTTGTCCACCCCGGCCAGCCCGCCCTTGGCGCCGTTGTCGCCGAGCGTGACGCCGGGCGCGGGGTTCCCGGCCTCGTCGCGGATCGGGACGACGACGACGTGCACGCCGTGCGACTCCCCGTCCACGACGAGCTGGCCGTAGACCGCGGCGACGTGCGCGTCGTGGGCGGCCGCGCCGATGTAGGTCTTGGTCGACGAGGGGGTGGGGGAGTGCACGACGATCTCGTCCGTGCTCGGGTCGTAGGTATGCGTGGTCTCCAGCGAGGCGACGTCGGACCCGTGCCCGAACTCGGTCATGGCGTAGCACCCGACCTGCTCCATCGACAGGACGGGGGGCAGGAAGGTCTCGTGGTGCCACGGCGAGCCGAGCGCGGTGACGGCCCCGCCGTAGAGCCCGAAGTGGACGCCGGACTTGACCGTGAGGGACAGGTCCCCGTGGGCGGTCATCTCGAAGTCGACGCAGGAGCGGCCGACGTCGTCCAGGCCGCCCTGGGCCACGGGGAAGCCGCTCCCGGCCATCCCCAGGTCGACGAGCCGCCGCAGGGCGTCGGTGGTCCACTCGCGGGCCTGCGGCATCGTGAGCTCGGGGTCGCGCACCATCGTGGCGGCGGGGACGGTGGCCCGGGCGAGGTCGCGGACCGGGCCGTAGCGGCCTCCGGTCGCCCGGCGCAGGGCCTCGCCGAGGTCGGTGAGCTGCTCCTGCGAGCGCGGTCGCGTCGCCGCGGCGTCGGCGCTGGCGGGCATGCTGACGTCGGTGTCCGGCTGCGGGGTGTGGGTCTGCGGCTGGGCGGACGTGGTCATGGGCGGGGTCCTCCTGCGAGTGCTGGTCGGATGAGCTCGACGACGGCGTGGGTGGCCGACTCGACGCTGAGCTGCGTGGTGCTGCGGCCGGTGAGGAAGTGGTCGGCGCTGGCGCGCACGAGGCCGACGATCCCGTGGCCCCAGGCCAGGGCCAGCGTGTCCGCCTCGGCCGCGCGTCCCGTGTCGACGAGGTGGCCGTGGATCGCGACGGCGATCTGCTCGCCCACCCGGTCGGTGAGGCGGTGCACCGGGTCGTCGGGGTCGCCCTCGGTGGTCTCCAGGGGGCGCGTCATGACGAAGCGGTAGATCTCCGGGTCCCGCTGCACCAGCGCGAGGTAGGACCGCACCATGGCCTCGATGCGGGTGACGACGTCACCGCCCTGCTGCTGGGCGGCCTCCAGGTCGGTGAGGACGTTCTCGTCGACGGCCTGCACGACGGCGCCGTAGAGCCCGGCCCGGTCGCCCAGGTGGCGGTAGAGGACGGTCTTGCTGGTGCCGGCCTGCGCGGCGATCTCGTCCATGCCGACGCCGGCGCCGTGGCGGCGGATCGCCTTGAGGGCGGCCTCGACGAGCTGCCGGCGGCGGCGGGTGCGGTGCGCCTCCCACCGGGAGTCCCGCCCGTCCCGGGGCTCGGCCACGGCCGGGCCCGCGCCGTCGGTCTGGATCGTCATACCCTCGAGAGTACCGTGTACCCGCTGTATCGGCTACAGTCGGTATCAGATAGTTGTCCCGCCGTGACCCCGCCCCGCGAGGAGATCTCATGCCCGACCAGCTCACCGATGCCGTCATCCTCGGCGGCAACCGGATCCCGTTCGGCAAGGCGGGGGGTGCGTATGCCGACGCCTCCAACCAGGCCATGCTCACGTCTACCCTCGACGGGCTCGTCGCCCGCTTCGGGCTGGCGGGCGAGCGCGTCGGCGAGGTCGCCGCCGGCGCCGTGCTCAAGCACGCCCGCGACTTCAACCTCACCCGGGAGGCGGTCCTGGGGTCGGCGCTGGCCGCGACGACCCCGGCCTACGACCTGCAGCAGGCCTGCGGCACCGGGCTGGAGACGGTCATCCAGGTCGCCAACAAGATCCGGCTCGGCCAGGTCGACTCCGGTGTCGCCGGTGGGGTGGACTCGGCCAGCGACGCGCCCATCGCGGTCGGCGAGGGGCTGCGCAAGGCCCTCCTCGGCGCCAGCCGGGCCCGCACACCGCTGGCGCGCGCCAAGGCGCTGGCCGCGGTCCGGCCCGGTGACCTCGCCCCGGAGACGCCGCGCAACGCCGAGCCGCGCACGGGCCTGTCCATGGGGGAGCACCAGGCCCTGACCGCCCGCGAGTGGGGCATCACCCGGGAGGCGCAGGACGAGCTCGCGGCCGCCAGCCACCACCAGCTCGCGGCGGCGTGGGACTCCGGCTTCTTCGACGACCTGGCGACCGGCTTCCTGCGGCTCTCCCGTGACGAGGGGCTGCGACCGGACACCTCGGTCGACAAGCTCGCCGGTCTGTCCCCGGTCTTCGGCAAGGGGGAGGGGGCGACGATGACGGCCGGCAACTCCACCCCGCTGTCCGACGGGGCCGCGCTGGTGCTCCTCGGGAGCCCGCAGTGGGCCGCCGAGCACCGGCTGCCCGCGCTGGCCCGCTTCGTGGACGCCGAGGTCGCGGCCGTGGACTACGTGTCCGGCGACGAGGGGCTGCTCATGGCTCCGGCGTATGCCGTCCCCCGCCTGCTCGCCCGTCAGGGGCTGACCCTGGACGACATCGACCGGTTCGAGATCCACGAGGCCTTCGCCTCCACGGTCCTGGCCACCCTGGCCGCCTGGGAGTCCGAGGAGTTCTGCACGGGGCGTCTGGGGCTGGACGGGCCGCTCGGCACGGTGGACCGCAGCCGGCTCAACGTCCACGGCTCCTCGCTCGCCGCGGGCCACCCGTTCGCCGCCACCGGCGGCCGCATCGTGGCCACCCTGGCCAAGATGCTCCACGACCTGGGGCCCGGTTCGCGCGGGCTCATCTCCGTCTGCGCGGCCGGCGGACAGGGCGTCGTCGCGATCCTGGAAGGGTGCTGACATGGCCGACCTGATGCAGCTGCTGACCACCAACCCGCTCGCCAAGCAGCTCGGGGTGCCGCAGGCGACCCGGCTCCGTCGAGGGCGCGAGCTGCCCTCCGGCCCGGTGGCGGTCGGCGCCGTCGGCGGGGGCACGCTGGCCCTGCGCACCCTCGAGCTGCTCGGCGTCCCCACCCGCGCGGCGCTCGTCGACCGCCCCGAGACCCGGGTCACCGAGACCACCGACGACGGGCGCACCCGGGAGGTGCCCGAGGCATACCCCGACAGCCTCGGCGCCCTGGTCATCGACGCCACGGGCGCGACCTCGATCGCCGACCTCGAGGTCGTCCGCGGGCTGCTGCGCCCGGCGATGAAGGGCCTCGAGCGCTCGGGCCGGGTCGTCGTGCTGGGTGTCGAGCCGGAGACCGCCGGGGCACCCACCGCGGTGGCGACCCAGCAGGCGCTCGAGGGCATCGTGCGCAGCGTCGGCAAGGAGCTGCGCGGTGGCGCCACCGCCAACCTCGTGCGGGTCGACCTGCTCACCGCCGAGCCGACCGCGCCGGCGGAGCTCGCCTCCACCCTCCTCTTCCTGCTGCACGGGCGCTCGGCCTACGTCTCGGGCCAGGTGCTGCACGTTGGGCACGGCGCGGGTGACCCGCGGGTCGAGGAGGTGCTGGCCGACCGTCCCTTCGAGGGGCGGGTCGTCGTCGTGACCGGCGCCGGCCGCGGGATCGGTGCCGGGATCGCCCGCACCCTCGCCCGCGACGGCGCGCTCGTGGTCGCGGTGGACGTGCCGGCCGGAGGGCAGGGGCTCGCCGATGTCGCCAACAGCATCGGGGGCACGGCCCTCCAGCTCGACATCACGGCCCCGGACGCGGGCGCACGCATCGCCGCCCACGTCGCCCAGCGCTTCGGCGACATGGGCCGCATCCACGCCATCGTGCACAACGCCGGCATCACCCGGGACAGGCTGCTGGCCAACACCGACGAGGAGCGCTGGGGCAGCGTCCTGGAGGTCAACCTGGCGGCCCAGATCCGCATCAACCAGGTCCTCCTGGACGCCGAGCTACCCGGTGGTCTCGACGGCGGCGGGCGCATCGTCGGGGTCGCGTCGACCTCGGGCATCGCGGGCAACCGCGGGCAGGCCAACTACGCCGCGTCCAAGGCCGGCGTGATCGGCCTCGTCCGCGCGATGGGTGCCGACCCCCGCCTCGCCGAGCGGGGGATCACCGTCAACGCGGTGGCCCCGGGCTTCATCGAGACGGAGATGACCGGCAGGATGCCGGTGGCCACCCGGGAGGTGGCGCGGCGCATCAACAGCCTGCAGCAGGGCGGCCGACCGGTCGACGTCGCCGAGACCATCGGCTACCTCGCGGACCCCGCCAGCTCGGCGGTCACCGGTGAGGTGCTGCGCGTCTGCGGCCAGAGCCAGATCGGGGCGTGAGCAGGGTGGACGTCGACGTGGAGCTGCTCGACCGGACGCCTCGGGTGGCGACGTCCTTCGCGACCGGGGTCGCCACCGGGCCGGGTCGGCCCGGCGCCCGCGGCGAGCTGCCCGCGCGTCGCCTCGTGCTGCCCGGCGTCCGCCAGGACCTGCCGAGGCTCGCCGGGTTCTGCGAGGTCACCGGGGGCCTGCTGGCCGACACCGTGCCGGCCACCTGGCTGCACGTGCTCACCTTCCCTCTCCAGGTCCGGCTCATGTCCGCGCGTGACTTCCCCTTCCCCATGCTCGGCATGGTGCACGTGGGGAACCGGATGCGGGTGCACCGACCGGTGCGCGTCAGCGAGGAGCTCACCCTGTCCACCTGGGCCGAGCACCTCGCGCCCCACCGCAAGGGCAGCACCGTCGACCTGGTCGGCGAGGTGCGGGTGGCCGACGAGCTGGTGTGGGAGGGACGCAGCACCTACCTCGTGCGCGGTGACACGCCTCCCGGCGCGACCGCGGAGGAGGTGAGGACGGACCTGGGTGTTGCCGCGCGTGCGTCAGGGCCGGGCCGCCAGGTCGCGCTGTGGCGCCTCCCGGCCGACCTCGGTCGCTCCTACGCGCGCGTGGCGGGGGACGCCAACCCGATCCACCTCTCGGCGCTCAGCGCCAAGGCCTTCGGCTTCCCCCGCGCCATCGCCCACGGCATGTGGACGCACGCCCGTGCGCTGGCGGCGGTCCAGCCGCGCCTGCCCCAGCGGTATGCCGTCTCCGCGACCTTCGTCAAGCCGATCCTGCTGCCCTCGACGGTGGTGCTGCGCACCGGCGGACCGGGCCTCGAGGACCTCTCGGTGACGGATCGTGAGGGCTCGCGGACGCACCTGTCGATGCAGGTCGACGGGCCGCTCTGAGCGGTCCTCGCGCAGGCCGCGGCCGTTTTGGATTCGCCCGCCGGCCTCGTGTAAAGTTGCGTCTCGCTGCCTGCGGGCCTCCGCCCGTCAGGATCGACAGCCCGCCCCTATAGCTCAGTCGGTAGAGCGTCTCCATGGTAAGGAGAAGGTCAACGGTTCGATTCCGTTTGGGGGCTCTGGTGAGCCGGTTCGCCGGGCGCCGCGAGGCGGAGTAGCTCAGCTGGTTAGAGCGCACGACTCATAATCGTGAGGTCGCGGGATCGAGCCCCGCCTCCGCTACCACGTACCTCGCAGGTACGGACCGCACAGCACAGATCCACACCGAGAGCAGGTTGCACCGTGGCTAAGTCCACCGACGTTCGCCCCAAGATCACCATGGCGTGCACGGAGTGCAAGGAGCGCAACTACATCACCAAGAAGAACCGGCGGAACAACCCCGACCGGCTCGACATGGCGAAGTTCTGCCCGCGCTGCGGCAAGCACACCGCGCACCGCGAGACCCGCTGACCCACCCGTCGGCAACGACGACCAGGCCGTCACCCGCGCAGGGTGGCGGCCTTCGTCATACCTGACCGCGCTCCGGGCCGGGAGGGTGGATCGCTAGGGTGAGCGGTATGCCCGTCAACCCTGACTACGCCGGTCGTGCGTACCCCCCGGCCGGCCCCTTCGAGGTGACCCGCGAGCAGCTCGCCGCCTTCGCCGACGCGGTCGGGGCCGGCAGCCCGGCCCACCGCGACCCGGAGGCGGCCCGCGCCATGGGGCATCCCGACGTGGTTGCCCCGCCGACCTTCGCCGTCCGGCTGGCGCAGGCGTGCGAGGCGCAGCTCGTCGAGGACCCGGGAGCGGGCATCGACTTCTCCCGCGTCGTGCACGGGCAGGAGGGCTTCGTGCACCACCGCCCGATCACGGCGGGAGACCGCCTGACCGGCACGCTGCACGTCGACACCATGCGCGAGGCGGGCGGCCACGGCATGGTGGCCACCCGGGTGGAGCTGGTCGACGCCGACGGAGCCGCGGTGACGACCGTGACGTCGACGATCGTGGTCCGGGGGGAGGGCTGATGAGCGACCTCACCCGCACCGTGACCGTCGACCGCGACCGCCTCGTGGCCTACGCCGCCGCCTCCGGGGACCAGAACCCGATCCACCAGGACGCCGACGTGGCGCGCCGGGTCGGGCTCCCCGACGTCATCGCCCACGGCATGTGGACCATGGGTGCCGCGCTCGAGGTCGTCACGGACTACGTGGGCGGCGACCCGGCCCGGGTCCTGTCCTGCCAGACCCGGTTCACCGGCATGGTGGTCGTGCCGGAGGGGGAGACCGTCGAGGTCCTCGTCACCGGTGTCGTGAAGAAGGTCGACGAGGCCGCGGGCACCGAGACCCTGGAGCTGAGCGCGACCTGCGCGGGGGAGAAGGTGCTCGGGCGCTGCCAGGCCGTGGTGCGCCGACCCGGGACCCAGGCGTGAGCGGGCAGGAGCCACCGAGCCCGGAGGCCGGCCGCGCCCCCACCCCGGACGGGACCCGCCAGGCGGGGACCACCCCGGCGGGGACCACCCTCGCCGAGCTGACGACCATGCGGGTGGGTGGGCCACCTCGGCGGCTGGTCACCGCCCGCACCGAGGACGAGCTCGTCGAGGCGGTCCGCGGGTGCGACGAGGCCGGTGAGCCGCTGCTCGTCGTCGGGGGCGGGTCCAACCTCGTGGTCGCGGACGAGGGGTTCACCGGCACCGTCGTCCTGGTGCGCACCCGCGGCATCGAGGTCCCGCACGCCTCGGCCTGCGGCGGGGTGAGCGTCACGGTCGCGGCCGGCGAGGACTGGGACGGGCTCGTCGCGCGGGCCTGCGAGCAGGGGTGGTCGGGCATCGAGGCGCTCTCCGGCATCCCCGGGTCGACCGGTGCGACGCCGGTGCAGAACGTCGGCGCCTACGGGCAGGAGGTCGCCCAGACCGTGGCCCGGGTGCGCGTCTGGGACAGGGTCGAGCGACGGGTCCGGACGATGTTCGCCGGCGACCTGGGCTTCGCCTACCGGCACTCGGTGCTCAAGGAGTCCATGGTCGGGCCGGAGGCGGCACCGGGCACGGTGACCCCGCGCCACGTGGTGCTGTCCGTCACGTTCTCGTTGCGTCCCACCGAGCTGTCGCAGCCGATCGGGTATGCGGCGCTCGCCGACGGTCTGGGCGTCGCGCTGGGGGAGCGCGTGCCCCTGGAGCGGGCCCGCGAGGCGGTGCTGGAGCAGCGACGCCGCCGGGGCATGGTGCTCGACGCGGAGGATCACGACACCTGGTCCTGCGGGTCCTTCTTCACCAACCCGGTGCTGTCAGGGGAGGAGCTGGAGCAGGTGCGGCTGCGGGCCGAGGAGAGCCTCGGCCAGGACCGCCGCTCCGCCGTGCCGCCGACGTACCCCACGGACCGCGAGGACCTCGTCAAGACCTCGGCCGCATGGCTCATCGAGCACGCGGGCTTCGGCCGGGGCTACGGGTCGCGCAGCGGCCGCCCGGCGGGACTGTCCACCAAGCACACGCTCGCCGTCACCAACCGCGGTCACGCCAGCGCGGCCGACGTGGTGTCGGTCGCGCGCGACGTGCGCGACGGTGTCGAGGCGACGCTCGGGGTGCGGCTGGTCAACGAGCCGGTGCTCGTGGGCCTCTCGCTCTGAGGGTGGGTCGAGGTCTCGTCCGCCGACCAGGTGCGCGACCACCCACCGACGGGCCAGGATGACCCCGTGAGAGGTCACCGGCAGCCCATCGTGCCGCTCGCTGTCGTCCTCGGCGTCCTGCTCACCGTCTCCGCGTGCGGGACCGAGGTGGGGGACCCGGGTGGCGGAGCCGCCACGCAGACGTCGACGCCGAGCGCGACCGTCGAGGAGGTGCTCGGCACCGGCATCGTCATGCAACGCTCGGCCGACGCGCCCCCAGAGCTCTGCGTCGGCCCGGTCGCGGAGTCCATGCCACCCCAGTGCCGGGGGCCGGTGCTCGCGGGCGAGTTCTCCTGGGAGGACGTGGAGGCGCGGCAGCAGGGTGAGGTCCGCTGGACGGACGAGACGTACCACGGGGTCGGCACCTATTCACCCGACGGTGGTGAGCAGGGCACGTTCACCCTGACCCGGCCGCTCACGACCGAGCAGCCGCAGGGTTATCGGCCCCTTCGCGTCGGCGAGGGCTGATCCGCGGCAGCGCGCAGCCCGGGTGACCTCGACCCCGACGACGTGGGCACCCTGCGCCGCACGATCCGGGACCGTCCTCCCGGCACGATCCGGCACCGCCCTCCCGGCACCAAACCGAACCGTCCTCGCCGGCACCATCCCGAGCCGTCCTCGCGGCAGGATCCCGCGGCCGTCCTCTGGCACCATCCCGAGCCGTCCTACCCCGGCCAGCGCGGGCCCTCACCCGGGGACTCGGGCCGCGGTTCTTTCCCGTAGCGGACTCCCGGCGGGATCGGGAAGCCCTCCGCCGTCCACCGTGGTCGAGGGCCCGAGCTGCGCCCTCCGAAGTAGTCGTGGAACCACCACCACCGCGGCCCGTAGGTGCTCGGGCGCACTGCGCGGTGGGCGGGGAACCGACGACCGGACCGGTCCACCGCGACCAGGTCGGTCTCCTCCCAGCGGGCCACCGGCATACCGTCGGGGCCGAGCACCGCGAGGCCCACCCCGGCCCGTCGCAGCAGCTCCAGGCAGACCTCGAGGCTGAGCTGCTCGGCGTGGCGCTCCGCCCTGGCGACCAGGCTCTGGTGGACACCCCAGCTCTGCGCCAGGGCCCGTTGGCTCCATCCCCGCTCACGGCGGAACGCGCGCAACGCCAGTCCTACCTGCTCGGCCGCTCCCGGTAGCCGTGGCCCGGCCACCGGGCTCTCGGGTGGGGTCCCGGGCGTGGCCGCCGGACCGGCCGGGTGCTCCTCGTCCTCGCCCTCGCGTGCCGCATCGGTGTCGATCGCCGCCATCGGTTCCTCCCCCCTGGTCCTCGTGCAAGCCCACCCTGCCCGCGCCCGGCCACCGCCCGCCAGGTGCCCGCGCCGCGCTGTGGACCAGCACCCCCACCTCGCCGCCCTTGGGGATATCGACCCCCACCGCACCCCCTGCGCCGGAGACGTCACGTTGAGTCCCCTGCCGGATCACCCCGCCCGTGACGCAGCAGCGGACTCAACGGCGACCTGAGTCCTGCTGAGGGTCACCCCGCCACTGAGTCACCAACTGACCCAGCCCGCCGCTGACTCGCGAGGAGGTTCAGCGGCGGGCTGATTCTGCTGGGGGATCACTGTGACGTGTCCGGCGGGGGTGTGTGGCCGAGGGCCCCCGGGGCGGACGGCGCCCGTGGTGAGGGGCTGCGGGGGTCACGCGTCGGTGGGGGGTGCGGGCGCGTCCAGCCAGGCGTCGACCTCGCCGAGCAGCTGGCGTCGGGTCGACGGGGAGGCCACCGAGCCCTCGATGGAGCCGCGGGCCAGGAGCGCGAGGGCGTCGTCGTCGAGCCCGTGGTCGAGGCGGGCCGAGACGTACTGGTCGGCCAGGCGGCTGCCGAACAGCAGCGGGTCGTCCGCGCCCAGCGCGACGCGCGCGCCCACCTCGAGCAGCCGGGGGAGGGGCACGGCGCCGAGGTGGTCGTAGACCCCCAGCGCGACGTTGCCCCCCGGGCAGACCTCGAGCGTCACCTGCTCGTCGACCACCCGCGCCAGCACGGACTCGTCCTCGACGGCGCGGATGCCGTGGCCCAGCCGGTCCGGGAGGAGGTGGTCGAGCGCGACGGCGACGTGGTCGGCGCCCAGCAGCTCGCCGGCGTGCGGCACGCTCGCCAGGCCCGCCTTCGCCGCGATCCGGAAGGCCGGCTCGAAGTCACCGGTCCAGCCGCGCCGCTCGTCGTTGGACAGACCGAAGCCGACGACCGTCCCGGCCGAGTCACCGGCGTGCCGGGCCGCCAGCCGGGCGAGCGCCCGGGCGTCCAGCGGGTGCCGCATGCGGGAGGCCGCCACGACCACCGCGACCTGGGTCCGCCCTGGTGCCGAGACCGAGCGCGCCTCGTCGAGCACGATCTCCAGGGCGGGGGTCAGACCGCCGACGAACGGGGCGTATGACGTGGGGTCGACCTGGATCTCCAGCCACCGCGAACCCTCGGCGGCGTCGTCCTCGGCCGCCTCACGCACGATGCGCCGCATGTCGGCCTCGTCGCGCACCACGGCCCGGGCGGCGTCGTAGAGGCGCTGGAACCGGAACCAGCCGCGCTCGTCGTGCCCGGACAGCCGTGGTGGCCACTGGCTGGTCAGGGCGTGCGGCAGCCGCAGGCCGTGCTTGTCCGCGAGGTCACGCACGGTGTCCACCCGCATCGACCCGGTGAAGTGGAGGTGCAGGTGGGCCTTGGGCAGCGCGAGCAGCGAGCGCGTGCGTCCAGGCATCCCCCCAGGGTAGACGGGGGATGGCCCCCTGGGAGAGCGTCCCACGGCTCGCTAGAGTCGCTGCCGTGACCGTGATCCAGACGACGGCGCTGACCAAGCGCTACGGCTCCGCCCAGGTGCCCGCGCTGGACGACCTCAGCATCGAGGTCGTCGACGGGGTGACCGGCCTGGTCGGCGCCAACGGCGCCGGCAAGTCGACCCTCATCAAGATCCTCCTCGGCCTGCTGGCGCCGACCTCGGGCTCCGCGAGCGTGCTGGGCCACGACATCGAGGGGTCGGGGGAGCAGATCCGGCGGGCCGTGGGCTACATGCCCGAGCACGACTGCCTGCCCCCGGACATGCGCTGCATCGACTTCGTGGTCCACATGGGCCGGATGTCGGGACTCCCGCCGGCCCCCGCCCGCGAGCGGGCCGCCGACGTCCTGCGCCACGTCGGGCTGGCCGAGGAGCGCTACCGCCTCATGGGCGGCTACTCCACCGGGATGAAGCAGCGCGCCAAGCTCGCCCAGGCCCTCGTGCACGACCCGGAGCTGGTCATGCTCGACGAGCCCACGAACGGTCTCGACCCCGCCGCGCGGGACGACATGCTGGCCCTCGTGCATCGCATCGGGCACGACTTCGGCATCCCCGTCCTCGTGACCTCGCACCTGCTCGGCGAGCTCGAGCGCATCAGCGACCACGTCGTCGTCCTCGACGGCGGGCGCCTGCTCCGCTCCGAGGCCACCCGCAGCTTCCTCGCCGACACCGGGACGGTGCTGGTGGAGGTCACCGGCGGGGGTGACGCGCAGCAGCGCATGGGCGAGGCCCTGGCGGCGCGCGGGCTGAGCTGCCGTCCGCACGGCGGCCTCATCGAGATCGACCCCCTGACCCCCGGCCTGCCCACCGGGGCCGGCGGCACCCCCGAGGACGGACCGGGCATCGGCACCCCCGAGGACGGACCGGGCATCGGCACCCCCGAGGACGGACCGGGCCTCGGCGCCGGTGGGCGCGACGGCGAGGCCGCTGCGGCCGCCCACGACCGGCTCCGCGACCTCGTCCGCGACACCGCCGCGGACCTCGACCTCGGGCTGGTCCGCGTGCAGGCCCGCACGGGGCGCCTCGAGGACGTCTTCCGCGACGAGGTGCCCGCATGAGCGCCCAGGACAGCGCCAGCGCCGGGGTCATCCACGACATCGGCTACCGGCGGTATGCCGGTGAGCGCACCTCGCGCAGCGGCATCACCCGGGCGCTGCTCTTCTCCGGGGTCCTGGCCGTCTTCGGTTTCGGCCGCTCCGGCAAGGCCAAGGTGCTGCCCTTCGCCCTGCTGGGCATGACGCTGGTCCCGGCCGTCATCCAGGTGGGGATCATGAGCCTCATCGGCCTCTCGGCGGACCTGCTCAACTACTCCGCCTACAACGCCGGCTCCTCCTTCCTCGTCGTCCTCTTCGTGGCGGCCCAGGCGCCGGTGCTCTTCAGCCGCGACCTGCGCTCCGGCGTCATCAGCCTCTACCTCGCCCGCCCCCTGGGCGCCACGGCGTTCGCGCTCACCCGGTGGGCCTCCCTGGTGCTGGCCATCCTCGCCTTCGTGCTCACCCCGCTGCTCGTGCTCTTCATCGGCGGGCTGGCCGCCGGCGCCAGCCTGGGGGAGGAGCTCCCCCGGGTCGCGGTGGCCCTCGCCGGGGCCGTGCTCCTGGCCATGCTGGTCGCCACCGTCGCCTCGCTCGTCGCCTCGTGGACGCTGCGGCGGGGGCTGGCCATCGCCGGCTCGATCATGGTCCTGCTCGTCGGGCTGGGCGTGACGGCCGGGCTGCAGGAGGTCGCCAGCACCGAGGGAGCGACCGGCCTGGCGCACTGGGCGGCCCTGCTGTCCCCGTTCGTGCTCGTCGACTCGGTGCAGGTGTCCCTCGGGGACGCCACCAGCCAGTTCCCCGCCCCCGCCGACACCGTCGCCACCGGTCTGCTGCTGCTGGGCACTGCCCTCGCCCTCATGGTCCTGGGGATGGTGCTGCTCGTGCGCCGCTACCGCAGCAAGGGGGCGTGATGACCGACCTCACCCTCACCGGCGTCTCCCGGTGGTACGGCAACGTCGTCGCCGTCAACGACGTCACCATGTCCATCCGCCCCGGCGTCACGGGTCTCCTCGGACCCAACGGTGCCGGCAAGTCGACGCTCATCGCCATGATGGCCGGCTTCCTCGCGCCCTCCGCCGGCGACATCCGCCTCGGCGACGCGCCGGTGTGGCGCAACGTCGGCGCCTACCGTGACCTGGGCCTGGTGCCCGAGCGGGAGGTGAGCTTCTCCTACCTCACCGGCCGCGCCTTCGTGCAGGCGTCCGCCGAGCTCCACCGTCTCGCGGACCCGCGCGCGGCCACGGCGAAGGCGCTCGCAGAGGTGGACCTCGTCGACGCCGCGGACCGGCCGATCAGCACCTTCTCCAAGGGCATGCGGCAGCGTGCCAAGCTCGCCTCGGCGCTCGTGCACGAGCCGACGGTGCTGCTGCTGGACGAGCCCTTCAACGGCGTCGACCCCCGCCAGCGGATGCACCTCATGGAGCTGCTGACCCGGATGGGGGAGCAGGGGCGCACCGTGCTCTTCTCCAGCCACATCCTCGAGGAGGTCGAGCAGATCGCCCGGCAGATCGAGGTCGTGGTCTCGGGCCGGCACGCCGCCAGCGGGGACTTCGGCGCCATCCGGCGGCTCATGACCGACCGCCCCAGCCACTACGTCGTGCGCTCCAGCGACGACCGGGGTCTGGCCTCGATGCTCATGGGCCTGACCGGGGTGCGCTCGGTCGCGCTCGGCCGGGTCGGGACGGGCGAGGCGATCACGGTGGAGGTGACCGACATGGGCCAGTTCACCCTCGCCCTGCCCCGACTGGCGCAGTCGGCCGGCATCACGGTGCGCGAGCTCGCGCCCTCGGACGAGAGCCTGGAGTCGGTGTTCACCTACCTGGTGCAGTCATGAACCTCACCATCATGCGCCTCGCGCTGCAGGCCCTCGTGGGTCAACGGCGCGGCCTGGTCATCCTCGCCCTCCCGGTGCTGCTCGTGGCGCTGGCCGGGGTGCTCCGCGCGCTGACCGGCGAGCCGGTCTCGGCCAACGCGGTCGTCGTCGAGGTCGGGATCGCCCTCGTGGTGCCCCTGGTGGCGCTGCTGGCGGCCAACGGCGTCCTCGGCCCGGAGATCGACGACGGCTCGGTCGTCTACCTCCTGTCGACCCCGGTGAGCAGGTATGCCGTGGCCGCCTCCAAGTTCGTCGTCGCCGCCGGTGTGGCCGCCGTGGCGGCGGTCACCGGGCTGCTCGGGGCCACGCTGGCCGGCGGGCTGAGCGGACGGTGGGTGGTCGTGTCGGTCGTGGTCGGGGCCGGCGGGGCGGTCCTCTACACGGCGCTGTTCAGCGCGATCGCGGCCGCCACGCGGCACGGGATGATCGCCGGGCTCGTCTACGTCACCGTGGTCGAGAGCCTGCTCGGCCGGTTCCTCGACGGCTTCCGCTTCGTCTCCGTCCGGGCCTTCGCCGAGCGGCTGGGGGAGGTGGCCGCCGACGTCGACCTGCCGGTGGCCGACCTGACGACGACCTACGCCGTCATCGCCTCGCTGGTCCTGCTCGCCGCGGGCGTCGGCGGTGCCGGCTGGCGGCTGGCGCGCTTCCAGCTCAGGGGCGACGAGTAGGCGCAGCCCCCGCGCCCCCGACCGCACCGGACCGCCGGGTGCGGCGCCAGGCCCGTCGCAGGGAGGTCAGCACGGCCCGGTCGAGGGGTGCGAACTCCCTCGAGATGGTGGGTCCCGGCAGCACCCGCCGGCCCTGCTCGTCGCGCCAGCGCGCGTGCTGCGCCGCACGGGCCGGGGCGTCGAGGACCTGCAGGATCCGGTCCACGGCGCGCAGGATCGAGCCGCGCAGCAACCATTGGTCGGTCGGGCCGCCCCCGGACTCCATGAGCATGAGGTCGGTGAGGATCGCGCGGGTCTCCCGCAGCAGCTCCATGTTGTCGTCGAGCAGGACGCGCCGGCGTTCCTGGTCCCCGCTGGTCTCGGCCTCGACCAGCGCCCCGAAGGAGTCGATGCAGCTGCCCACATCGCGCAGCACGACCGCCACCGCCGCCCGTACCTCGTCGGAGAACTCCGGCGCGCCGTCGACGTCCTCGTCGCGGGCCTCGTGTCCGAGGGCGACGAAGAGGGCGCGGGTCGCGGCGGCGCAGTCCTGCAGCGAGTCCAGCCCCGAGCGCAGCAGCGGGCTGACGTCCGCGCGCCCGATCGTGCGGGTGTTCCACTGCCACATCTCGCTGACCCGGCCGACGAGCTCGCCCGCCCGGCCCAGGTCGTCGCCGACGTCTCGGGCGGCGCGCAGGTGGGCGGCGATCGACTCTCCGGTGAGCCTGCCCTCGTCGATGTCGTCGGCCGCCGCGGCGAACACCTCTGCCTGACGGCGGGCCACGGTGCGCACGGAGGCGGCGGCCGCGCCGACCGGGATCGCCGGCGGCCACAGCAGCGGGAGCAGGATCCCCACGGCGGCACCGATGAGGGTAGTGAGCACCCGCGTCTCGGCCGCCGTGTTCTGCAGCGACGCCCCGAGGATGAGCATGCCGCTGATGGGGGTCTCCAGCGCCTGCGGCCCCAGCCGCAGGAGGCTGCCAAGCAACAGCGAGACGAAGATGACCAGGCCCAGCGACCACCACGACAGGCCGACCCAGATCGAGACGACGAGGGCGACGCCGATCCCCGTGAGCACCGCGCCCACCCGCACCATCCCCATGCGCAGCGAGCCCGTCGCGCTGGCCTGGGTGACGAGGATCGCGGTGAGCGAGCAGGTGAGGTCGATGGGGCCCACGGTGACCGCCCGGGTGATGACGTAGGCGAGCACGGCGGCGGTGGTCACGCGCACCAGGTTCATCCAGTCGGGCCGCCACCCCAGGACCAAGGCCTGCCACCCCTCGCTCGCCCAGGCCCGCGCCCGGGCGGTCTGCGTCGTGAGGCGGGGCATACCCTCATCACACCACGTGCACCGCGGCCTGGGAAGGCCGCGTGACCTGCGGATTGAATATTTATACGGGGTCGCGCATACACTCGTGGCATGTCCAAGGTCTTGACGAGCATCCCTGTCGGTGAACGTGTCGGCATCGCCTTCTCCGGCGGTCTGGACACCTCGGTCGCGGTCGCGTGGATGCGTGAGAGGGGCGCCGTGCCCTGCACCTACACGGCCCACATCGGTCAGTACGACGAGACCGACATCGACGGCGTCCCCGGACGTGCGGGGGAGTACGGCGCGCAGATCGCCCGGCTCGTCGACTGCCGGCCCGAGCTCGTCGAGGAGGGCCTCGTGGCCCTGGCCTGCGGCGCCTTCCACATCCGCTCCGGCGGCCGCACCTACTTCAACACCACCCCGCTGGGCCGCGCCGTCACCGGCACCATGCTCATCCGGGCGATGAAGGAGGACGAGGTCCACATCTGGGGGGACGGCTCGACCTACAAGGGCAACGACATCGAGCGGTTCTACCGCTACGGCCTGCTCGCCAACCCCCAGCTGCGCATCTACAAGCCGTGGCTGGACGAGGCGTTCGTGCACGAGCTCGGCGGGCGGGACGAGATGAGCCAGTGGCTCGCCGAGCGCGACCTGCCCTACCGCGCGAGCAAGGAGAAGGCCTACTCTACCGACGCCAACATCTGGGGCGCCACCCACGAGGCCAAGAAGCTGGAGCACCTCGACGTCGGGATGGAGGTCGTCGAGCCCATCATGGGAGTGCCCTTCTGGGACCCCGAGGTGGACATCCCGACCGAGGACGTCACCGTCGCCTTCGAGCACGGCCGCCCCGTCTCGATCAACGGCGAGGACTTCGGCGGCGACGCGGTCGCGCTGGTCATGGAGGCCAACGCCATCGGCGGCCGGCACGGGCTCGGCATGGCCGACGAGATCGAGAACCGCATCATCGAGGCCAAGTCGCGCGGGATCTACGAGGCGCCGGGGATGGCGCTGCTGCACATCTGCTACGAGCGGCTCGTCAACGCCATCCACAACGAGGACGTCACCGCGGCCTACCACACGCAGGGCCGGGCGCTGGGGCGGCTCATGTACGAGGGGCGCTGGCTGGACCCGCAGGCGCTGATGATCCGGGAGTCGCTGCAGCGGTGGGTCGCCTCGGCGGTCACCGGCGAGGTGACGCTCCGGCTGCGCCGGGGCGAGGACTACACCATCGTCGCGACGGACGGGCCGGCCTTCAGCTACCACCCCGACAAGCTGTCGATGGAGCGGGTGACCAACGCCGCCTTTGGGCCGACCGACCGCATCGGTCAGCTGACCCTGCGCAACCTCGACATCGCCGACTCGCGGGCCCGGTTGGAGCAGTACGTCTCGATGGGCCTGCTGGGCGTGGGGGCCGCCGCCGCGCCGGGCGCGGAGCAGAACGGCCGTCCCGAGGGTGTGCTCGGCACCGAGGAGCCCTCCCGGCTGGGCCTGGCCACGACCTCGCTGGTCGGCGAGCTCACGCCCGGGGGCGCGGACCGCATCGCCGGCGGCGTCGGGCCCACCGAGGACGAGGAGGAGTCGTTGGACTGGGCGGCGATGGAGTTCGGCACCGACTGACGGGCCGGTGGCCCGTCAGCGGGCCTCGGCGAGCAGCGCCTGGATGCGGCCGACGCCCTCCTCGAGGTCGTCGTCGCCCAGGGCGTAGGACAGCCGCAGGTAGCCGCTGGGCCCGAAGGCCTCGCCGGGCACGACCGCGACCTCGACCTCCTCGAGGATGAGGGCGGCCAGCTCGACGGACGTGCGCGGCGTGCGGCCGCGGATCTCCCTGCCGAGCACGCCCTCGACCGAGGGGTAGGCGTAGAAGGCGCCCTGCGGCACCGGGCACTCGACCCCGTCGATCGCGTTGAGCATCTCCACCATGCGGCGGCGGCGGCGGTCGAAGGCGACCTTCATCTCCTCGACCGCGTCCAGGCTGCCCTCCAGCGCGGCGATGGCGGCCCGCTGCGAGACGTTGGCGACGTTGGAGGTCGCGTGGCTCTGCAGGTTGGTGGCGGCCTTGACGACGTCCTTGGGGCCGATCATCCAGCCGACCCGCCAGCCGGTCATCGCATAGGTCTTGGCCACCCCGTTGAGCACGACGCAGGTGTCGGCCAGCTCGGGGACCAGCACCGGCATGGAGGGAGCCTGCGCGCCGTCGTAGAGCAGGTGCTCGTAGATCTCGTCGGTGATGACCCAGATGCCGTGCTCCAGCGCCCACCGGCCGATCGCCTCGACCTGCTCGGCCGGGTAGACCGCACCGGTCGGGTTGGACGGGGAGCAGAACAGCAGCGCCTTGGTGCGCCCGGTGCGCGCGGCCTCCAGCTGCTCGACGGTGACGAGGTATGCCCCGGCCTCGGCGTCGGCGCCGGCGAAGACCTCGACCGGGGTGCCGCCGGCGAGACGGATCGACTCGGGGTAGGTCGTCCAGTAGGGGGTCGGCAGGATGACCTCGTCGCCCGGGTCCAGCAGCGCGGCGAAGGTGTTGTAGACCGCCTGCTTGCCGCCGTTGGTGACGAGCACGTTCGCCGGTTCCACGGCATACCCGGAGTCGCGGCGCGTCTTGGCGACGATCGCGTCCTTGAGGGCGGGGAGACCGCCCGCGGGGGAGTAGCGGTGGTTGGCCGGGTCGGAGCAGGCGTCCACGGCGGCCTGGACGACGTAGTCGGGGGTCGGGAAGTCCGGCTCGCCGGCGCCGAAGCCGATGACGGGCCGGCCCTGCGCCTTGAGGGCCTTGGCCTTGGCGTCGACGGCCAGGGTGGCCGACTCGGCGATGGATCCGATACGGGTGCTGATGCGGGTGGGCTCGCTCACGTGCCCCATCATGGCATCGACGCTTCACGTCGCGTCAGACGCCGCCCGTCTTTGCCCTATCTGTCGGCCGTCACGTATGCTGACCCTTCGGGTGTTCGCACCACGCGTCAGCCTGCCCCCCAGCAGCAGGTCGATGTCGCGAGGACCCGGTGAAGGGCAATAGCTCAATTGGTAGAGCACCGGTCTCCAAAACCGGCGGTTGGGGGTTCGAGTCCCTCTTGCCCTGCGTGACCCGGAGGCATCCTGCCCCCGGGACGACCCAGACCAGCGACAGGAAGGTGAGCCGTGGCCGACTCCGCCCGCGACACCGACGGCGTCGCCCGCAGCCAGCCCGGCGCCGGGCAGGGTGGCCGCCCGGCCACCTTCGTCGAGCAGGTCATGGCCGAGCTGCGCAAGGTCGTCCAGCCCACCCGCAACGAGCTCATCACCTACACGATCGTCGTCTTCGTCTTCGTGCTGGTGATGATGGCGTTCGTCTTCGGTCTGGACCAGCTGTTCCAGTGGCTGGTCGGTCTCGTCTTCGGGGCCTGACCGCGAGCAGCACCCGGTGCCGATCGGCGCCGCGACACGACATTGAGGAAGTAGGGCATGTCCGAGCAGACCCCCGACCACGACGAGGTCACCGCCGAGCAGTCCGTCCAGGACGCCGACGTGGAGGCCGCCGAGCGTCACGACGGTGACGACCCGGCCGACCCCGTGGAGGAGGCCGTCTACGGCGAGGACGACGAGGTGGCCTCCGAGGAGCCCGCCGACGCGGAGGAGGTCCTCGAGGCGGTCGACCCGCTGGAGGAGTTCACCTCGGTCCTGCGCGGCAAGTACGGCGACTGGTTCGTCGTCCACTCCTACGCGGGCTACGAGAACCGCGTCAAGCACAACCTGGAGACCCGCATCACCAGCCTCAACATGGAGGACTACATCTTCGAGGTGGAGGTCCCCATGGAGGAGGTGACGGAGATCAAGAACGGCCAGCGCAAGCAGGTGCGCCGGGTGCGGATGCCCGGCTACGTGCTCGTGCGCATGGAGCTGACCGACGAGTCCTGGGGCGCCGTGCGGCACACCCCCGGGGTCACCGGTTTCGTGGGCAACGCCCACCAGCCGGTGCCGCTGAGCATCGACGAGGTCGTCAGCATGCTGGCCCCGAAGTTCGACACCCCGACGCCCGCGCCGAGCTCGGCGTCCGAGAGCGGCGGGACCGGCGACGACGGCTTCAGCCGCCCGGCGCAGCCGCACGTCGACTTCGAGGTCGGCGAGTCGGTCACCGTCATGGAGGGGCCGTTCGAGACGCTGCCCGCCACGATCTCCGAGATCCTGCCCGAGAGCAACAAGCTCAAGGTGCTGGTCTCGATCTTCGGCCGCGAGACCCCCGTCGAGCTGTCGTTCAACCAGGTCGCCAAGATCTGATCCCCGAGGGGACCTCGTCCCCCCGCCGTCACCGTCCGGTGCACGGCATGCAACCGGGTCATCGCCCAGGGCGTCGGCCCACGATCCAAGGAGAGCACCATGCCCCCCAAGAAGAAGGTCAGCGGCTTCATCAAGCTGCAGATCCAGGCCGGCGCCGCCACCCCGGCCCCGCCCGTCGGCCCCGCGCTGGGTCAGCACGGCGTCAACATCATGGAGTTCGTCAAGGCGTACAACGCCGCGACGGAGTCCCAGCGTGGCAACGTCATCCCGGTCGAGATCACGGTCTACGAGGACCGCTCGTTCACCTTCATCACCAAGACCCCGCCGGCCGCCGAGCTCATCAAGAAGGCGGCGGGCGTCGGCAAGGGCTCCGGCGAGCCGCACAAGACGAAGGTCGGCACGCTGACCGACGCGCAGCTCACCGAGATCGCCGAGATGAAGATGACCGACCTCAACGCCAACGACCTGGACATGGCCAAGCGCATCATCGCCGGCACGGCCCGGTCGATGGGCATCACCACCAGCTGACCCTCCGGGGCGTGCCACCCCGCCCGACCGGGCGGACGGCATACCCCGAACCCTGTGGCAGGGCCTGCGCTGGCCCGTCCGACCACAGCTCCACCATCACCACGAGGAGTGACACATGAAGCGCAGCAAGGCCTACCGCGCCTCCGCGGAGAAGCTCGCGGAGGGGTCGTTCTACGCCCCCCGCGAGGCGATCCGCCTGGCCAAGGAGACCAGCACCACCAAGTACGACGCGACCGTCGAGGTCGCGCTGCGCCTGGGCGTCGACCCGCGCAAGGCCGACCAGCTCGTGCGCGGCACGGTCAACCTGCCCGGCGGCACCGGCAAGACGGCCCGCGTGCTCGTCTTCGCCAACGGCGACAAGGCGCAGGCCGCCCTGGACGCCGGCGCCGACTACGTCGGCTCGGACGACATGATCGAGCGGGTGTCCGGTGGCTGGACGGACTTCGACGCCGTCGTCGCCACCCCGGACCTCATGGGCAAGGTCGGTCGCCTGGGCAAGGTGCTCGGCCCCCGCGGGCTCATGCCCAACCCCAAGACCGGCACCGTGACGATGGACACCGCCAAGGCCGTGTCCGACATCAAGGGCGGCAAGATCGAGTTCCGGGTGGACAAGCACAGCAACCTCCACTTCATCATCGGCAAGACCTCCTTCGACGAGGCCACCCTCGCGGAGAACTACGCCGTGGCGATCGAGGAGATCCTGCGGCTGAAGCCGTCGAGCTCCAAGGGCCGCTACGTCACCAAGGCGACCATGTCGACGACGATGGGCCCGGGCATCCCCATGGACCCCGCTCGCGTCGCCAGCGTCCTGGAGACCGCGCCGGCCGAGTGAGGCCCGCCTGAGCGGCCACCCCGCCGTCGTCGACGCCCCCGGGAGCACCTCGCGTGCTCCCGGGGGCGTCGTCATCCCCCCGGACGTCCTCCGTGCCCCTTCCGGGTGTCCTCCCATCGGCCTCACCTCGCGCAGGAGCCCCGGAGTGCGGGGATATGGCCCCAGGCCGGAGAAATATCCCCGGCGGAGGGAGCTTTCCCCGCGCCGTGTGGTCGGTGTGACTCGTGGGGCAGCTGGGCAGCTGGGCAGTGGGACGGCGGCGCAGTGGGGGAGTGGCCCGGCGGGCCGTCCTCAGCCCTTCGACACCTCGGGCAGGCGCCAGGACACGGCGGCGCCGACCAGGCCGAGCACCGCGAGGAAGACCAGGGCGGCGACGGCGCCGAGGGTGGCCAGGGCGGCGCTCACCGCACCCGTGACGAGCAGGACCACGCCCATGGCGGTGTTGGAGACCGCGACGTAGCGCGTGCGCCGGTCGCCCTCGGTGAGGTCCACGACATACGTCTTGCGGGCCACGCGCACGCCCACGTGCACGAGGCTCAGCACGAGGTATGCCGTGACCAGCGCGGCGAGCAGGGCCCCCGGCCTGTCCGGGAGCGCCAGCACCGCGGCGACCGCGAGGAGCACGACGAGCGAGGCGACGAGCGCGCCGAGCACCATGACCAGCCGGCTGGACCGGTCGGCGAGCGACCCGAAGACCCGGCCGCCGACCACCGAGGCGACCCCCTGGGCGATGACGAAGGACCCGAGCCCGCCGAGCAGGGCGGCGATCTCGCCCTGGCCGCCGGACCGGCCCGCGTCGACCGCCAGGGTCACGAGGAAGGGGGGCGCGAGCGCCGACACGAGGAGCAGCCCCCGGGCCAGCACGAACCGTCGGAACCCGGCGTCGTCCCGCAGCAGGCCGACGGTGTCGGCCCACCACGGCTGCCGTTCCTGCTGCGGCTCCCGGGCCTCCTCGGGGATCCCCGCGTAGACGAGGACGGCCAGTGCCCACATGAGCGCCGCCCCGAGCAGGAAGGCCGCCAGGGCGGGCGCGTCCAGACCGGGGCCGAGCAGCTGCAGGGCCACCCCGAGGACCAGGGCCGCCGCGCCCGAGACCATGGTCGCCGCCCCGGTCACCTGGCCGCGCTGCCCCTTCGGCACCGTCCGGCCCTGCACGTCCTTGGCAGCCATCGAGCACAGGCAGCGCGCGAGGGCGAAGACCGCGAGCGCTGCGAGCACCGCGGCCCCCGCCACCCAGCCGTCGAGCGCCAGCGCCGCCCCCGCCATGGCCGCCGTCGCTCCCGCCTGGCCGGCCGCGCCCAGCATCCACACCCGGGTGCGCCGGGGGCGCGCCACGACCCACGGCGTGAGGGCGGCCTGCGGCAGCATCGACCCGGCCTCGCGCACGGGCACCAGGAGCCCCACGAGCGCGGCCGGCGCACCCACGAGGGCCAGCAGCCAGGGGAGCACCGTCTTGGCGTTGACCACCTGGTCGCCGATGCTCTGCAGCGCGTTGGCCCCGATGAGCCGCAGCCCGCCGCGGCTCACCCGGTCGGTCCCGCCGAAGTCGGCCTCGGCCCGGGGGTCCGCGGTGACGAACCGGTGGTACCACCGCTCCCGCGTCGACTGCTCGCTCACCGGCCCATGATGCCGGGCGGCCCGACCGCACCGGAGACCGGCACCCGGGATTTGGGCCACCCCCGGGTATGCCGTACCCTGAGGACATACCCAAGACCGCCGGTTGTCGGCGTGCCCGGGTCCGGCGCGAGCCGGGTCGGGCGGCGTCGGCCGAAGGTTCCGACCATGTCGGGCGTCCAGCGTAGGTGGACCGAGCACGAGCCGTCCGACTGTCGTCGACGAGCGTCCTGCGAGCCCCGGTGCGCCTGCGCCGGGGCTCTCGTCATGCCGGGCCCGGGGGTAGCCGGCACCACGACGTGATAGGAGGCCAGTATGGCGACACCCGAGAAGGTTGCTGCCATCGCCGAGCTGACGGAGAAGTTCCGCAGCTCCGGTGGGGCCGTGCTCACGGAGTACCGCGGGCTGCGGGTGAGCCAGATCACCGAGCTCCGTGCCTCCGTGCGAGAGCACGCCACCTACGCCGTGGTGAAGAACACGCTCACCAAGCGTGCTGCTGCCGAGGCCGGCATCGAGGGCCTCGACGAGCACCTTCAGGGCCCCACGGCCATCGCCTTCGTCACCGGTGACCCGGTCGAGGCGGCCAAGGGTCTGCGTGACTTCGCCAAGGCCAACCCGGCCCTGGTCATCAAGGGTGGGGTGCTCGACGGCAGGCCGTTGACCCCCGCCGAGATCACCACGCTCGCGGACCTGGAGTCCCGCGAGGTCCTGCTGGCCAAGCTGGCAGGTGCCATGAAGGGCAACCTGTCCAAGGCTGCCGGCCTGTTCGCCGCCCCGCTGTCGTCGACCGCCCGGGTCGTCGACGCGCTGCGCGCGAAGGTCGAGGAGCAGGGCGGTCCCCTCTCCGGGGCGACGTCGGCGGCTGCCGACGAGACCCCGTCGGCGGACTCCGCCGACACCACCGCACCGGCAGAGGCCGAGGCGGGCACCGACGTCGCCGAGGGTGGCGACGAGGGCTGAGCCCGCCGGCCCCCGGGCCGCGCGAGCAGCGCATCCACACAACGCCACTCACGGCATACAACAGGAAGGAACGCCCATCATGGCGAAGCTGAGCACCGAGGAGCTCCTTGACCAGTTCAAGGAGATGACCCTCATCGAGCTGTCCGAGTTCGTCAAGGCCTTCGAGGACACCTTCGAGGTCACCGCCGCCGCCCCGGTCGCCGTGGCGGCCGCCGGTGCCCCCGCCGCCGGTGGCGGCGACGACGCCGCCGAGGAGCAGGACGAGTTCGACGTCGTCCTCGAGGCCGCCGGCGACAAGAAGATCCAGGTCATCAAGGAGGTCCGTGCGCTGACCTCCCTCGGCCTGAAGGAGGCCAAGGACCTGGTCGACGGTGCGCCGAAGCCGGTCCTGGAGAAGGTCGACAAGGAGGCCGCCGAGAAGGCCAAGGAGCAGCTCGAGGGCGCCGGCGCGACCGTCACCCTCAAGTGAGCCCGTCGGTGGGGGCGCGGCGTATGCCGTGACTCCCCACCGACACCTCTCACCTCCGCCGCGGGCGGGGTCGGGCACCCACGGGTGCTCGGCCCCGCCCGCGGTGCGTCCCGGGGACGGACATGCGGGGGAGCGGACACGCGGGGGAGCGGACGTGCTTGACGGGCGGGGGGCACAGGGAGCACCATCGTCGGACGTATCCGCCGGTGGCGGAGGTCGGGATCCACCAGGGGCGCGCCCGCCCCTGAGCCGACGTCCGGTGTCGCGGCCGTCCCCGTCGTCCAGGGTTGGACGTCGGGCCATGCGGCGTGTAGGATGATTCTTTGCGCTGCCCTTCACCTGCCCTCGATCCCGCTGAAGAGATCGGTGCGCGCCCCGGCCGGTCCGCCGAGGCGCTGGACACCATCGCTTCGCGCTGCATCCGAGAACAGGCCGGGCGTCGCCTGACCGCCGCACACATTTAGGCCCGTGGAAGGACCATCCTTGGCTGCCTCGCGCACTGCGAAGAAGACTGTGTCCACCGCTCAGACGCCCTCCGGACGACTGAGCTTCGCCAAGATCCGGGAGCCCCTCGAGGTTCCGGATCTCCTGGCGCTCCAGACCGAGAGCTTCGACTGGCTCCTCGGCAACGAGGCCTGGCAGGCGCGGGTCGCCTCTGCTCAGGCCGAGGGGCGCGACGACATCCCCACCACCTCCGGTCTGGAGGAGATCTTCGAGGAGATCTCCCCGATCGAGGACTTCTCCGGCTCCATGTCGCTGAGCTTCCGCGACCACCGGTTCGAGGAGCAGAAGTACTCCGTCGAGGAGTGCCAGGAGAAGGACATGACCTACTCCGCCCCCCTGTTCGTCACGGCGGAGTTCATCAACAACTCGACCGGCGAGATCAAGAGCCAGACCGTCTTCATGGGCGACTTCCCGCTCATGACGCCGCGCGGCACCTTCATCGTCAACGGCACCGAGCGCGTCGTCGTCTCCCAGCTGGTCCGCAGCCCGGGCGTCTACTTCGAGCGAAGCCTCGACAAGACCTCGGACAAGGACATCTACTCCGCCAAGGTCATCCCCAGCCGGGGCGCCTGGCTGGAGTTCGAGATCGACAAGCGCGACCAGGTCGGCGTGCGGGTGGACCGCAAGCGCAAGCAGAGCGTCACCGTCCTGCTCAAGGCGCTCGGCTGGACCACGGACCAGATCCTCGAGGAGTTCGGCGACTACGAGTCGATCCGGCTCACCCTGGAGAAGGACCACACCACCGACCAGGACGAGGCACTCCTGGACATCTACCGCAAGCTGCGCCCGGGCGAGCCCCCGACGCGTGACGCGGCCGAGACGCTGCTCAACAACCTCTACTTCAACCCCAAGCGCTACGACCTCGCGAAGGTCGGCCGCTACAAGGTCAACAAGAAGCTGGGGCTGCAGGCGCCGCTCGGGGAGTCCGTGCTCGGCACCGACGACATCGTCGCGACGATCAAGTACCTCGTGGCCCTGCACGCCGGCGAGCAGGCCGTCAGCAGCCCGAGCGGCGAGGTCCCGGCCGAGGTCGACGACATCGACCACTTCGGCAACCGCCGTCTGCGCAGCGTGGGCGAGCTCATCCAGAACCAGGTGCGCACCGGCCTGTCCCGGATGGAGCGGGTCGTCCGCGAGCGGATGACCACCCAGGACGTCGAGGCGATCACGCCGCAGACGCTCATCAACATCCGGCCGGTCGTCGCCTCCATCAAGGAGTTCTTCGGCACCAGCCAGCTGTCCCAGTTCATGGACCAGAACAACCCGCTCTCCGGGCTGACGCACAAGCGTCGTCTGTCCGCGCTGGGCCCGGGTGGTCTGTCCCGTGACCGGGCCGGCATGGAGGTGCGCGACGTGCACCCCAGCCACTACGGCCGCATGTGCCCGATCGAGACCCCCGAGGGACCCAACATCGGCCTCATCGGCTCGCTGGCCTCCTACGGGCGGATCAATCCGTTCGGCTTCGTCGAGACGCCGTACCGGCGGGTCAAGGACGGCAAGGTCAGCGACGTCGTCGACTACCTGTCGGCCGGCGAGGAGGACCGGTTCGTCATCGCCCAGGCCAACGCCAAGCTGGACGACGACGGCACCTTCCTCGACGAGCGCGTCCTGGTCCGGGCCCGTGAGGGCGAGGCCGTCGACGTGCCCGCCTCCGACGTGGACTACATGGACGTCTCGGCGCGCCAGATGGTGTCCGCGGCGACCGCGATGATCCCGTTCCTCGAGCACGACGACGCCAACCGTGCGCTCATGGGTGCCAACATGCAGCGTCAGGCGGTGCCGCTGGTGCGCGCCGAGGCCCCGCTGGTGGGCACCGGGATGGAGCACCGAGCCGCGCTGGACTCCGGTGACGTCGTGCGCGCCGCCAAGGCGGGCGCGGTCCAGGAGGTCTCGGCCGACCTGGTGACCGTCGCCAACGACGACGGGACCTACCAGTCCTACAAGATCAACAAGTTCACCCGCTCCAACCAGGGCAACTGCTACAACCAGCAGGTCCGGGTCGACGTGGGCGACCACGTGGAGGCGGGGCAGCTGCTGGCCGACGGTCCGGCGACCGACGGCGGCGAGATGGCGCTGGGCCGCAACCTGCTCGTGGCGTTCATGCCGTGGGAGGGCTACAACTACGAGGACGCGATCATCCTCTCCCAGCGTCTGGTCCAGGACGACGTGCTCTCCTCGATCCACATCGAGGAGCACGAGATCGACGCCCGCGACACCAAGCTGGGGCCGGAGGAGATCACCCGGGACATCCCGAACGTCTCCGACGACGTCCTGGCCGACCTCGACGAGCGCGGCATCATCCGCATCGGCGCCGAGGTCCGCGACGGCGACCTGCTCGTCGGCAAGGTCACGCCCAAGGGTGAGACCGAGCTGACCCCGGAGGAGCGCCTGCTGCGCGCGATCTTCGGCGAGAAGGCCCGTGAGGTCCGCGACACCTCGATGAAGGTGCCGCACGGCGAGACCGGCACGGTCATCGGTGTCAAGGTCTTCGACCGCGAGGAGGGCGACGAGCTGCCTCCGGGCGTCAACCAGCTGGTCCGCGTCTACGTCGCCAACAAGCGCAAGATCACCGACGGCGACAAGCTCGCCGGCCGGCACGGCAACAAGGGCGTCATCTCCAAGATCCTCCCGGTCGAGGACATGCCGTTCCTCGAGGACGGCACGCCGGTCGACGTCGTGCTCAACCCGCTGGGCGTGCCGGGCCGGATGAACATCGGCCAGATCCTGGAGCTGCACCTCGGCTGGGCCGCGGCGCAGGGCTGGGAGATCGCCGGGCAGCCGGAGTGGGCCGAGCTCATCCCCGAGGACGCCCGCACCGCGCCGCCCCGGACCCGCGTCGCGAGCCCCGTCTTCGACGGCGCCCGCGAGCAGGAGATCGCCGGCCTGCTGGACTCGACGACGCCGACCCGCGACGGGAAGCGCCTCATCGACAACAGCGGCAAGACCAAGCTGTTCGACGGTCGCTCGGGCGAGCCCTTCCCGGAGGAGATCTCGGTCGGCTACATGTACATCCTCAAGCTGCACCACCTCGTGGACGACAAGATCCACGCGCGCAGCACGGGGCCGTACTCGATGATCACCCAGCAGCCGCTCGGTGGTAAGGCCCAGTTCGGTGGCCAGCGCTTCGGCGAGATGGAGGTGTGGGCGCTCGAGGCGTACGGCGCCGCCTACGCCCTGCAGGAGCTCCTGACCATCAAGTCCGACGACGTCACCGGCCGGGTCAAGGTCTACGAGTCCATCGTCAAGGGCGACAACGTCCCCGAGCCCGGCATCCCCGAGTCCTTCAAGGTGCTCATCAAGGAGATGCAGTCGCTGTGCCTGAACGTCGAGGTCCTGTCCTCCGACGGCAGCCAGATCGACCTGCGCGAGTCGGACACCGAGGTGTTCCGGGCCGCCGAGGAGCTCGGGATCGACCTGAGCCGCCGCGAGCCCAGCTCGGTCGAGGAAGTCTGAGGTATGCCGCACCGGCCGCCGCCCCCGCGCGGCCGGCCGGTGCGGGCACCCTCCACCGCATAGCTAGATCTAACGCTCTTTCTACGAGATCACGAGAGAAGGAATCACGTGCTCGACGTCAACTTCTTCGACGAGTTGCGCATCGGCCTGGCGACGGCCGAGGACATCAGGACCTGGAGCCACGGCGAGGTCAAGAAGCCCGAGACCATCAACTACCGCACCCTCAAGCCCGAGAAGGACGGCCTCTTCTGCGAGAAGATCTTCGGCCCGACCCGGGACTGGGAGTGCTACTGCGGCAAGTACAAGCGGGTCCGCTTCAAGGGCATCATCTGTGAGCGCTGCGGCGTCGAGGTGACCCGCGCGGGCGTCCGTCGCGAGCGGATGGGCCACATCGAGCTCGCCGCCCCGGTCACCCACATCTGGTACTTCAAGGGTGTCCCGAGCCGGCTCGGCTACCTGCTGGACCTGGCTCCGAAGGACCTCGAGAAGGTCATCTACTTCGCCGCCTACATGATCACCACGGTCGACGAGGAGGGGCGCCACCAGGACCTGCCCAGCCTCGAGGCGCAGATCCAGACCGAGAAGAAGGCGATGGAGAACCGTCGCGACTCCGACGTCGAGGAGCGCGCCAAGAAGCTGGAGTCCGACCTCGCCGAGCTCGAGGCCGAGGGCGCCAAGTCCGACGCCAAGCGCAAGGTCAAGGACGGTGCCGAGCGGGAGATGAACCAGATCCGTCGGCGCGCCGACGCCCAGGTCGAGCGCCTGGAGCAGGTCTGGGACCGCTTCAAGAACCTCAAGGTCCAGGACCTCGAGGGCGACGAGATCCTCTACCGCGAGATGCGTGACCGCTTCGGCATGTACTTCGAGGGAGGCATGGGTGCGGCCGCGCTGCAGAAGCGGCTGGAGAGCTTCGACCTGGACGCCGAGGCCCAGTCGCTGCGCGAGACCATCGCCACCGGCAAGGGCCAGCGCAAGACCCGGGCCATCAAGCGGCTCAAGGTCGTCACCAGCTTCCTGCAGACCAAGAACGAGCCGGCCGGCATGGTGCTGGACTGCGTCCCGGTCATCCCGCCGGACCTGCGCCCCATGGTCCAGCTGGACGGTGGCCGCTTCGCGACCTCCGACCTCAACGACCTCTACCGACGCGTCATCAACCGCAACAACCGCCTCAAGCGGCTGCTGGACCTGGGCGCGCCGGAGATCATCGTCAACAACGAGAAGCGCATGCTGCAGGAGGCCGTCGACAGCCTCTTCGACAACGGCCGCCGTGGGCGCGCCGTCACCGGCCCGGGCAACCGGCCGCTGAAGTCGCTGTCCGACATGCTCAAGGGCAAGCAGGGGCGGTTCCGCCAGAACCTGCTGGGCAAGCGCGTCGACTACTCCGGACGCTCGGTCATCGTCGTCGGCCCGCAGCTGCGGCTGCACCAGTGCGGTCTGCCCAAGCAGATGGCGCTGGAGCTGTTCAAGCCGTTCGTCATGAAGCGGCTGGTCGACCTGGACCACGCGCAGAACATCAAGTCGGCCAAGCGCATGGTCGAGCGGGGCCGCAGCGTCGTCTGGGACGTGCTCGAGGAGGTCATCACCGACCACCCCGTGCTGCTGAACCGCGCGCCCACCCTGCACCGGCTGGGCATCCAGGCCTTCGAGCCGCAGCTGGTCGAGGGCAAGGCGATCCAGATTCACCCGCTGGTCTGCACCGCCTTCAACGCCGACTTCGACGGTGACCAGATGGCGGTCCACGTGCCGCTGTCGGCGGAGGCCCAGGCCGAGGCCCGGATCCTCATGCTGAGCTCCAACAACATCCTCAAGCCGGCCGACGGCCGCCCGGTGACCATGCCCACCCAGGACATGATCATCGGCCTGTTCCACCTCACCTCGGAGAGCACCCGGGGAGAGGCGGGGTCGGCCTACCTGGTGGACGAGGACGGCAACCAGCACCTGCGCAGCTTCGGCTCGGTCGCGGAGGCCCGTATGGCCTTCGACGCCGGCCAGATCGAGCTGGGCACGGCCATCCGGCTGCGGCTCAACCAGACCGCGCCGCCGGAGGGCTTCGCGCCGGCCGAGGGCGCCCAGGTCACCGAGGACGGTGTCGTCGACACCTTCGTCATGGAGACCACGCTGGGCCGGGCGCTGTTCAACGACGCCCTGCCGCCCAACTACGCCTACGTCGACGAGGTGGTGGACAAGAAGCGGCTCTCCGGGATCGTCAACGACCTGGCCGAGCGCTACACCAAGGTGCAGGTCGCCGCGAGCCTGGACTCGCTCAAGGACGCCGGCTACCACTGGGCCACCCGCTCGGGCACCACGGTCGCGGTCTCCGACGTGCAGACGCCGGAGCGCAAGACCGAGATCCTGTCCTCCTACGAGGCCAAGGCCGCCAAGGTGCAGCTGCAGTACGAGCGCGGTCTCATCACCGACGACGAGCGTCGCCAGGAGCTCATCGAGATCTGGACCCAGGCCACCAACGAGGTCGCCAAGGAGCTGGAGACCTCGATGCCCAAGGACAACACCATCTACCGGATGGTGACCTCGGGCGCCCGAGGCAACTGGTTCCAGCTGCGGCAGATCGCCGGGATGCGTGGCCTCATGGCCAACCCCAAGGGCGAGATCATCCCGCGTCCGATCAAGTCCAACTTCCGCGAGGGCCTGTCCGTGCTGGAGTTCTTCATCTCCACGCACGGTGCCCGCAAGGGCCTGGCGGACACCGCGCTGCGGACCGCCGACTCGGGCTACCTCACCCGGCGGCTGGTCGACGTGAGCCAGGACGTCATCATCCGGGAGAACGACTGCGGCACCGACCGTGGCTTCGTGATGCCGATCGCGCAGGCCGGCGCCGAGGGCGCGCTGCGCGAGCACGACGACGTCGAGACCGCGGTCTACGCGCGGACCCTCGCCGCGGACGTGGAGGTCGACGGCCAGGTGCTCGCCCAGGCGGGCATCGACCTGGGTGACGTCGTCATCGACACCCTGGTGAACGCCGGCGTCGAGGAGGTCAAGGTCCGATCGGTCCTGACCTGCGAGTCGCTGGTGGGCACCTGCGCCAAGTGCTACGGACGCAGCCTCGCGACCGGCAAGCTGGTGGACATCGGCGAGGCCGTCGGCATCATCGCCGCCCAGTCCATCGGTGAGCCCGGCACCCAGCTGACGATGCGCACCTTCCACACCGGTGGTGTGGCCGGTGACGACATCACGCAGGGTCTGCCGCGTGTCGTCGAGCTGTTCGAGGCGCGCACGCCCAAGGCGGTCGCCCCGATCGCCGAGGCGACCGGCCGGATCGAGGTCGAGGACACGGACAAGTCGCGCCGGCTGCTCCTCACCCCGGACGACGGCAGCGACGAGCACGCCTACCCGGTGAGCAAGCGGGCCCGCCTGCTGGTCGCCGACGGCGACCACGTCGAGGTCGGCACCCAGCTCGTGGTCGGTGCGATCGACCCCAAGCAGGTGCTGCGCATCCTCGGCCCGCGGGCCACCCAGCAGCACCTGGTCGACCAGGTCCAGGGCGTGTACCGCCAGCAGGGTGTGTCGATCCACGACAAGCACATCGAGGTCATCGTCCGGCAGATGCTGCGGCGCGTCACGATCATCGAGGCGGGTGACACCGAGCTGCTGCCCGGCACCCTCTCCGAGCGGGGCCGCTTCGAGACCGAGAACCGTCGGGTCGTGTCCGAGGGCGGGCGACCGGCCTCCGGCCGTCCCGAGCTCATGGGCATCACCAAGGCCTCGCTGGCGACCGACTCCTGGCTCTCCGCGGCCTCCTTCCAGGAGACCACCCGCGTCCTCACCGAGGCCGCGATGGAGGCCAAGAGCGACCCGCTGCTGGGCCTGAAGGAGAACGTCATCCTGGGCAAGCTGATCCCCGCGGGGACCGGCCTGACGCGGTACCGCAACCTCACGGTGGAGCCCACCGAGGAGGCCAAGGCCGCGGCCTACGCCGTGCCGGACTACGAGGACTTCGACTACGCCGGCACGTTCGGCCAGGGCAGCGGCGAGGCCGTCCGCCTCGACGACGTCCCCATGGACGAGCCGCGCTACTGAGCGCAGGCCCGACCTCGCACACCGCCAGGGGCGGGTATGCCGTGACTCACGGCATACCCGCCCCTGGCGCGTGCACCGGGTGACGGATTTGTCCCTGCGCCGTCGCTCCCGGTATCCTGGAGAACTGTGTGCGGGCTAGGTCCTGCGCGCACGCGGGCCTCAGCGCCCGCACCCACCTCTCGCCGGGCAGTCCGCCCGGGTCGCGCGCGGCACCCACGCCGCACGGTGGTCCGGACGGGAAGTGCAGGGGAGAGCAGCGGTTCCGACACACCCGGGTGCGGGGGTCGAGGGACGGCGCAACCCAAGGAGCGTGACCCGCACGCACCCCCGTGCGGCCAGCGAAGACCATCCACGACTGACGGAGCATCAGTGCCTACGATCAACCAGCTTGTCCGCAAGGGCCGGCAGGACAAGGTCAAGAAGACCAACTCCCCGGCCCTCAAGGGCAACCCGCAGCGCCGCGGCGTCTGCACCCGTGTCTACACCACCACCCCCAAGAAGCCGAACTCCGCCCTGCGAAAGGTCGCCCGCGTGCGCCTCACCAGCGGCGTCGAGGTCACGGCCTACATCCCCGGGGTCGGCCACAACCTCCAGGAGCACTCGATCGTGCTCGTCCGCGGCGGCCGGGTGAAGGACCTCCCCGGTGTCCGCTACAAGATCATCCGCGGGTCCCTGGACACCCAGGGCGTCCGGGGCCGCAACCAGGCCCGGTCCCGCTACGGCGCGAAGAAGGAGAAGAAGTAATGCCTCGTAAGGGCCCTGCTCCCAAGCGTCCCCTCATCAACGACCCGGTCTACGGCTCGACCCTGGTGACTCAGCTGGTCAACAAGATCCTGCTGGACGGCAAGAAGGCGACCGCCGAGCGCATCGTCTACGGCGCCCTCGAGGGCTGCCGCGCCAAGACCGGCACCGACCCCGTGCAGACGCTCAAGCGCGCGCTGGACAACGTCAAGCCGGCCCTGGAGGTCAAGTCCCGCCGCGTCGGTGGCGCCACCTACCAGGTGCCGATCGAGGTCAAGCCCGGCCGCAGCACCACGCTGGCCCTCCGCTGGCTCGTGGGCTACTCGCGGCAGCGCCGGGAGAAGACCATGACCGAGCGCCTCATGAACGAGATCCTCGACGCGAGCAACGGCCTGGGCGCCGCGGTGAAGCGTCGCGAGGACACCCACAAGATGGCCGACGCCAACAAGGCGTTCGCCCACTACCGCTGGTGACCTGCGGGTCGGGGCAGGGCAGGCGCGCCAGCCGCGCCCCCCGCCCCGACCGCGCACCCGCATCGCACTGACCACGAGAGACAACCAGAGAAGAGAGACTGTGGCACTCGACGTCCTCACGGACCTCAACAAGGTCCGCAACATCGGCATCATGGCTCACATCGATGCCGGCAAGACGACGACCACCGAGCGGATCCTGTTCTACACCGGCATCAACTACAAGATCGGTGAGACGCACGACGGCGCGTCGACGATGGACTGGATGGAGCAGGAGCAGGAGCGCGGCATCACGATCACGTCGGCCGCGACGACCTGCTTCTGGAAGGACACCCAGATCAACATCATCGACACCCCGGGGCACGTCGACTTCACCGTCGAGGTGGAGCGCTCCCTGCGCGTCCTCGACGGCGCGGTCGCGGTGTTCGACGGCAAGGAGGGTGTCGAGCCGCAGTCCGAGACCGTGTGGCGCCAGGCCGACAAGTACGACGTCCCGCGCGTCTGCTTCGTCAACAAGATGGACAAGCTCGGTGCCGACTTCTACTTCACCGTGCAGACCATCAAGGACCGCCTCGGCGCGACCCCGCTGGTCGTGCAGCTGCCCATCGGTGCCGAGAGCGACTTCATCGGTGTCATCGACCTCATCAAGATGCGCGCCCTCACCTGGCGCGGCGAGGTCGAGAAGGGCGAGGACTACGCCGTCGAGGAGATCCCCGAGGACCTGCAGGCCCAGGCCGAGGAGTACCGGGAGAAGCTGGTCGAGCAGGTCGCCGAGGCGACCGACGAGCTGATGGAGCGCTACCTCGAGGAGGGTGAGCTGACCGAGGAGGAGCTGGTCGCGGGCATCCGTGCCATGACCGTCACCTCTCAGGCCTACCCCGTCCTGTGCGGTTCGGCCTTCAAGAACAAGGGCGTGCAGCCGATGCTGGACGCGGTCATCTCCTACCTGCCCTCGCCGCTGGACGTCCCGCCGATGATCGGCCACGACCCCAACGACGAGACGGTCGAGCTGACCCGCCGCCCGGACTCCAGCGAGCCGTTCTCCGGCCTGGCCTTCAAGGTCGCCACCCACCCGTTCTTCGGGACCCTGACCTACGTGCGCGTCTACTCGGGCAAGATCGACGCCGGTCAGCCCGTCTACAACGCGACCAAGGGCAAGAAGGAGCGCATCGGCAAGCTGTTCCAGATGCACTCCAACAAGGAGAACCCGGTGGGCTCGGCCTCGGCCGGCCACATCTACGCGATGATCGGCCTCAAGGACACGACGACGGGTGACACGCTCTCCGACATGAGCCAGCACATCGTGCTGGAGTCGATGAGCTTCCCGGAGCCAGTCATCCACGTGGCCATCGAGCCCAAGACCAAGGGCGACCAGGAGAAGCTGTCCACCGCGATCCAGAAGCTGGTCCAGGAGGACCCGACCTTCACCGTCCGGCTGGACGAGGAGACCGGTCAGACCGTCATCGGCGGGATGGGCGAGCTGCACCTGGACGTCTTCGTGGACCGCATGAAGCGCGAGTTCAAGGTCGAGGCCAACGTCGGCGCCCCCCAGGTCGCCTACCGCGAGACCATCAAGAAGGCCGTGGAGAAGTACGACTACACCCACAAGAAGCAGACGGGTGGGTCGGGCCAGTTCGCCAAGGTGCAGCTGACCTTCGAGCCGATGGACACCGCCGAGGGCGAGCTCTACGAGTTCTCGAACTCGGTCACCGGCGGCCGGGTCCCCAAGGAGTACATCCCCTCGGTGGACCAGGGCATCCAGGACGCGATGCAGGTCGGCATCCAGGCCGGCTACCCGGTCGTGGGCATCAAGGCCACCCTGCTGGACGGCGCCTACCACGACGTCGACTCCTCGGAGATGGCGTTCAAGATCGCCGGCTCGATGGCCTTCAAGGAGGCCGCCCGCCGCGCCAACCCGGTGCTGCTCGAGCCCATGATGGCCGTCGAGGTCCGGACCCCGGAGGACTACATGGGGGACGTCATCGGCGACCTCAACTCCCGCCGTGGGCAGATCCAGTCCATGGAGGACATCTCCGGTGCCAAGGTCGTCAAGGCCGTGGTCCCGCTGTCCGAGATGTTCGGGTACGTTGGTGACCTCAGGTCCCGGACCCAGGGTCGTGCCAACTACACGATGCAGTTCGACTCCTACGCCGAGGTTCCCAAGAACGTCGCCGAGGAGATCATCAAGAAGGTCCGCGGCGAGTGAGCCCGTTCACTCCGTCCGCGGAGTGATGGACCGAGCAACACCCATCCAGACGTCGCCCCCGGTCCAGCACCGGTGACGATCGCACATCCCGAGTCCAACAGGAGGACACCCCAGTGGCGAAGGCCAAGTTCGAGCGGAGCAAGCCGCACGTCAACATCGGCACCATCGGTCACATCGACCACGGCAAGACCACCCTCACGGCTGCCATCTCCAAGGTGCTGCACGACAAGTACCCGGAGTTGAACCAGGCGTCGCCCTTCGACTCCATCGACAAGGCGCCCGAGGAGAAGCAGCGCGGCATCACGATCTCGATCGCGCACATCGAGTACCAGACGGAGAAGCGTCACTACGCGCACGTCGACTGCCCGGGTCACGCCGACTACGTCAAGAACATGATCACCGGCGCCGCCCAGATGGACGGTGCGATCCTCGTGGTCGCCGCCACCGACGGCCCCATGCCGCAGACGAAGGAGCACGTCCTCCTGGCCCGCCAGGTCGGCGTCCCCTACATCGTCGTGGCCCTCAACAAGGCCGACATGGTGGACGACGAGGAGATCATGGAGCTCGTCGAGATGGAGGTCCGCGAGCTGCTGTCCTCCTACGAGTTCCCCGGTGACGACCTGCCCGTCGTGAAGGTCTCCGCGCTCAAGGCGCTGGAGGGCGACGAGGAGTGGGCCAACACCGTCCTCGAGCTCATGGACACCGTGGACGAGTACATCCCGGAGCCCGAGCGCGACCTGGACAAGCCGTTCATGATGCCCGTCGAGGACGTCTTCACGATCACCGGTCGTGGCACCGTCGTCACCGGCCGCATCGAGCGCGGCATCCTCAAGGTCAACGAGGAGATCGAGATCGTCGGCATCCGCCCGGGCTCGAGCAAGACGACCGTGACCGGCATCGAGATGTTCCGCAAGCTGCTCGACGAGGGGCGTGCGGGCGAGAACGTCGGCCTGCTCCTGCGCGGTACCAAGCGCGAGGACGTCGAGCGCGGCCAGGTCATCGTCAAGCCCGGCACCATCACCCCGCACACCGAGTTCGAGGCGCAGGCCTACATCCTGTCCAAGGACGAGGGTGGCCGGCACACGCCGTTCTACGACAACTACCGTCCGCAGTTCTACTTCCGGACGACCGACGTCACCGGTGTCGTGCACCTGCCCGAGGGCACCGAGATGGTCATGCCCGGCGACAACACCGACATGAAGGTCGAGCTGATCCAGCCGATCGCCATGGAGGAGGGCCTGATGTTCAACATCCGCGAGGGCGGCCGCACCGTCGGCGCCGGCCGGGTCACCAAGATCCTCAAGTGACCTGAGCCGGGCTCGTCCCGCAGCAGGAGCCCCCGTCACCGTTTCTCGGTGGCGGGGGCTCCTGGCGTCCGGGACGGGCGGCTCGCCGGGCGCCGGGGGGCGCGTGGCAGGCTGGGTGCATGAGGGTCTGGTATGCCGCGTACGGGTCGAACCTCAGCCGCCACCGCTTCCTCACCTACCTGCAGGGGGGCACCGCCACGGGCGCCCGCCGGACGCAGACCGGGGCCCGCGACCCGCAGCCACCCACGGGGGACCGTCCGGTCCACCTCCCCGGCCGGCTGCACTTCGGGTGGGAGTCGGTGACGTGGGGCGGGGGGATCGCCTTCTACGTCCCCGGCGAGGACCCGCGCGGGGTGGCGGCCCGGGCCTACCTGCTGACGGCGGAGCAGTTCGTGGACGTCGCGGCGCAGGAGATGCACCGGGAGCCCCGGGGGAGGCTGGACCTGTCCCGGGTGCTGGCCGAGGGCTACGACGTCGCCGGACCAGGGCGCTACGAGACCATCCACCGCGTGGGGACCATCGAGGACCTCCCGGTGCTGACCTTCACGGCGGACGACGTCGACGCGCTGGGATCGCTCGCGCCGACCGCACCCTACCTGCGCACCATCGCCGAGGGTCTGCGGGAGAGCCACGGCATGAGCGAGGAGGCCGTCGTGGACTACCTGCGGTCCAGCCCGGCCGTCCGCGAGGCGTGGTCACGGCCCGACCTGCTGGAGGTCCTCGGGGCACCGATGTGAGGGAGGCCTCAGGACGTCCTCGGGGCACCGATTTGAGGTATGCCGACGACGCATGGCACACTGGACAGGTTGCTTGACGCGCGTCGTACACCCATGTGTGCGCCGCCGGCCGTGTGGCACGCGCCCCCAGGGCGCGGGCGACGGCAGCGCAAGCCCCGGCCGAGCCGGGCACGGACACCGCCCAGAACGATCTGAGGATCCCTGGGTGACGTCCGCGGGAGGCGCGACACGCCCGACCGCGGGGGTCGGTGGAAGGCCCGTCGGACCGGACCACGAATGTTCCAGACGGACGACGAGAGAGAGTCAGACAAGCGATGGCGGGACAGAAGATCCGCATCCGGCTGAAGTCGTACGACCACGAGGTCATCGACAGCTCGGCGCGCAAGATCGTTGACACGGTGACCCGTGCTGGCGCCACGGTGGTCGGCCCGGTGCCGCTCCCGACGGAGAAGAACGTCTTCTGCGTCATCCGGTCGCCGCACAAGTACAAGGACAGCCGCGAGCACTTCGAGATGCGAACCCACAAGCGGCTGATCGACATCGTCGACCCCACCCCCAAGGCGGTCGACTCCTTGATGCGTCTCGACCTCCCGGCGGACGTCAACATCGAGATCAAGCTGTGAGTGTGACGACGATGACTACTGCGACCACTGCCTCGACCACCAGGCGCACCGTCAAGGGTGTGCTCGGCGAGAAGCTCGGCATGACCCAGGTCTGGGACGCCGAGAACCGCCTCGTGCCGGTCACGGTCATCAAGGCCGGGCCCGCCGTCGTGACCCAGGTGCGCACCGCGCAGACCGACGGTTACGACGCGGTCCAGATCGCCTTCGGGGCGATCGACCCGCGCAAGGTGACCCAGCCGCTCAAGGGCCACTTCGCCAAGGCCGGGGTCACCCCGCGCCGGCACGTCGCCGAGCTGCGCACCGCGGACGCCGGCGACTACGAGCTCGGCCAGGAGATCACCGCCGAGACCTTCGAGGGTGGCCAGAAGGTGGACGTCACCGGCACCACGAAGGGCAAGGGCTTCGCGGGCGTCATGAAGCGCCACGGCTTCTCCGGCGTCGGCGCCTCCCACGGTGCTCACCGCAACCACCGCAAGCCGGGCTCCATCGGTGGCTGCGCCACCCCGGGCCGCGTCTTCAAGGGTCTGCGGATGGCCGGCCGGATGGGCGGCGAGCGCCAGACCACCTCGAACCTGACCGTCCACGCCGTGGACGCGGACAAGGGCCTGCTGCTCATCAAGGGTGCCGTCCCCGGCCCCCGCGGCGGCGTCGTCCTCGTGCGCACGGCCGCGAAGGGTGCGTGAACCTGACATGACCACCATCACCATCACCAAGCCCGCCGGTGGAGACGCCGGCACGGTGGACCTGCCCGCGGAGCTCTTCGACGTGCAGACCAACGTGCCCCTGATCCACCAGGTCGTCGTGGCCCAGCTGGCCGCGGCCCGGCAGGGGACGCACGCCACCAAGACCCGCGGCGAGGTCCGCGGCGGTGGCCGCAAGCCCTACCGCCAGAAGGGCACCGGCCGCGCCCGCCAGGGTTCGACCCGCGCTCCGCAGTTCGCCGGCGGTGGCACGGTCCACGGCCCGCAGCCGCGCAGCTACGCCCAGAAGACGCCCAAGAAGATGAAGGCCGCCGCCCTGCGCGGTGCCCTGTCGGACCGCGCCCGCCACGGCCGCATCCACGTGCTGTCGGCGCTGGTCGAGGGGGAGGCCCCCTCCACCCGCACCGCACGCACGGTCCTGCAGGCCCTGTCGGACCGGCCGAACTTCCTCGTGGTCCTGGACCGCGCGGACGACCTCGGGCTGCGCTCCGTGCGCAACATGCCCGACGTGCACGTCCTGTTCGTCGACCAGCTCAACACCTACGACGTGCTGTGCTCCGACGACGTGGTCTTCACCCAGGCCGCCCTGGACACCTTCATCTCCGGCGTGAGCACCACGACTGCCGAGGAGACCAAGTGAGCATGAGCACCTTCAGCACCCAGAAGGACCCCCGCGACATCCTGCTGTCGCCGGTCGTGTCCGAGAAGTCGTACGCGCTGCTGGACCAGGGCAAGTACACCTTCCTGGTCGACCCGCGCGCCAACAAGTCGGAGATCAAGAAGGCCGTCGAGGCCATCTTCGACGTGAAGGTCTCCTCGGTCCACACGATGAACCGTCAGGGCAAGGCCCGTCGCACGAGGTTCGGGATGGGCCGCCGCAAGGACACGAAGCGTGCGATCGTCACGCTTCGTGAGGGATCCATCGACATCTTCGGCACGCTCTGAGCGCCGGGGCACGAGACGAGAAGCTAGAGGACTTTCGAGAATGGCTATTCGCAAGTACAAGCCGACGACGCCGGGCCGACGCGGCTCGAGCGTGGCCGACTTCGTCGAGGTGACCCGGACGACCCCCGAGAAGTCGCTGGTCAAGCCGCTGTCCAAGACCGGTGGGCGCAACGCCTCCGGTCGCATCACGACGCGGCACATCGGTGGCGGGCACAAGCGCGCCTACCGGGTGATCGACTTCCGTCGTGCGGACAAGGACGGCGTCAACGCCAAGGTCGCGCACATCGAGTACGACCCCAACCGCACCGCCCGCATCGCCCTGCTGCACTACACCGACGGCGAGAAGCGCTACATCATCGCGCCGAACCGGCTCAAGCAGGGGGACACGGTCGAGAACGGCCCGTCCGCCGACATCAAGCCCGGCAACAACCTGCCGCTGCGCAACATCCCGGTCGGCACGGTCATCCACGCCATCGAGCTGCGGCCCGGTGGGGGAGCCAAGATCGCCCGCTCGGCCGGGGCCCGCGTCCAGCTGGTCGCCAAGGAGGGCAGCATGGCGCAGCTGCGCATGCCCTCCGGGGAGATCCGCAACGTCGACGCCCGCTGCCGCGCCAGCATCGGCGAGGTCGGCAACGCCGAGCAGAGCAACATCAGCTGGGGCAAGGCCGGCCGGATGCGGTGGAAGGGCAAGCGCCCGACCGTCCGTGGTGTCGTCATGAACCCGGTGGACCACCCGCACGGTGGCGGTGAGGGCCGGACCTCCGGTGGCCGTCACCCGGTGAGCCCCTGGGGTCAGCCCGAGGGTCGTACCCGCAAGCCCAACAAGCCCAGCGACAAGCTCATCGTGCGTCGTCGCCGGACCGGCAAGAAGCGCTGAGTTTAGGAGCAGTCCGAAGTATGCCTCGCAGCCTGAAGAAGGGCCCGTTCGTCGACGGCCACCTCACCAAGAAGGTGGACGCGCAGAACGAGGCCGGAACCAAGAACGTCATCAAGACCTGGTCCCGCCGGTCGATGATCACCCCCGACATGCTCGGCCACACGCTGGCCGTGCACGACGGCCGCAAGCACGTCCCGGTCTTCGTGACCGAGTCGATGGTCGGCCACAAGCTCGGTGAGTTCGCTCCGACCCGCACGTTCAAGGGTCACGAGAAGGACGACAGGAAGGGTCGCCGCCGATGACGACCACCACGAACACCACGGAAGAAGGATTCGTCATGGAAGCCAGGGCGCAGGCGCGGTTCGTCCGCGTGACGCCGATGAAGGCCCGCCGTGTCGTCGACCTCATCCGGGGCAAGAGCGTCCCGGAGGCGCAGGCCCTCATGCGGTTCGCCCCGCAGAGCGCCAGCGAGCCGGTGCTCAAGGTCCTGAACAGCGCGGTCGCCAACGCCCGGCACGCCGCCGACAACAGCGGCTCGGGCATCGACGAGGCCCGCCTCGTCGTCGCGTCCGCGTTCGTCGACGAGGGCCCGACCATGAAGCGGTTCCGGCCGCGCGCCCAGGGCCGCGCCAGCCGCATCAACAAGCGCACGAGCCACATCACCGTGGTCGTCGCCGAGAAGACCAAGGGAGGTGCCCGCTGATGGGGCAGAAGATCAACCCGAACGGCTACCGCCTGGGCATCACGACCGACCACCGCAGCCGCTGGTTCGCCGACTCCACCAAGGAGGGTCAGCGCTACCGCGACTACGTGAAGGAAGACGTCGCGATCCGTGAGCTGCTGTCCACCGGCATGGACCGGGCCGGCATCTCCAAGGTCGAGATCGAGCGCACCCGCGACCGCGTCCGCGTCGACATCCACACGGCCCGCCCGGGGATCGTCATCGGGCGCCGTGGCGCCGAGGCCGACCGCCTGCGCGGTGCCCTGGAGAAGCTCACCGGCAAGCAGGTCCAGCTCAACATCCTCGAGGTGAAGAACCCCGAGGTGGACGCGCAGCTGGTCGCTCAGGGCATCGCCGAGCAGCTGGCCGCCCGCGTGACCTTCCGTCGCGCGATGCGCAAGGGCATGCAGTCCGCCCTGCGCGCCGGCGCCAAGGGCATCCGGATCCAGTGCTCGGGCCGTCTCGGCGGCGCGGAGATGTCCCGGTCGGAGTTCTACCGCGAGGGCCGCGTGCCGCTGCACACCCTGCGCGCGAACATCGACTACGGCCTGTACGAGGCCAAGACGACCTTCGGCCGGATCGGTGTGAAGGTCTGGATCTACAAGGGCGACCTCACCGCCAAGGAGCTCGCGCGCGAGGAGGCCCAGGCCCCCAGCGGGCGTGGCGACCGCCGCGGTGGTCGTGGTGGTCGTGGCGGCCCCGGGGGCGAGCGTGGCGAGCGTCGCGGCCGTGCGCCACGGCGCGACGAGGCCGCGACCTCCGAGCAGGCCCCCGCGGCCGCGCAGACGGACACGGCGACCGCCGCCCCCGCTACCACCGAGGGAGAGCAGTCCTGATGTTGATTCCCCGTCGCGTCAAGCACCGCAAGCAGCACCACCCGGGCCGCTCCGGCAACGCCAAGGGTGGCACCCAGCTCGCGTTCGGTGACTACGGCATCCAGGCCCTCGCGCCTGCCTACGTCACCAACCGGCAGATCGAGTCCGCTCGTATCGCCATGACCCGGTACATCAAGCGAGGCGGCAAGGTGTGGATCAACATCTACCCCGACCGTCCGCTGACCAAGAAGCCGGCCGAGACCCGCATGGGCTCCGGCAAGGGCTCGCCCGAGTGGTGGGTGGCCAACGTCAAGCCGGGTCGTGTCATGTTCGAGCTGTCCGGTGTGTCCGAGGACGTCGCCCGCGAGGCGCTGCGTCTGGCGATGCACAAGCTGCCCATGAAGTCCCGTTTCGTCTCCCGTGAGGGTGGTGACATCTGATGGCTGTCGGTTCCGACAACCTGACCCCCGAGCAGCTGCGCGGTCTGGAGGACGGCCCCCTGGCCGATGCCCTGGCCGAGGCCAAGAAGGAGCTGTTCAACCTGCGCTTCCAGTCCGCCACCGGGCAGCTGGAGAGCCATGGCCGGCTGCGCGCGGTCCGCAAGGACATCGCTCGCATCTACACGGAGATGCGCGAGCGCGAGCTCGGCATCGGCCGTGCGTCCGACGAGAACGAGAAGGTGGGCTGAGCATGAGCGAGAGCACCCAGACCCAGGCCGGCACGGCCTCCGCGTCGGTCGAGGCGCACGAGCCCAGCGAGAGCTCGCTCGGGCACGGCGGTGACCGCAACTACCGCAAGGCCCGTCAGGGCTACGTCGTCAGCGACAAGATGGACAAGACGATCGTCGTCCAGGTCGAGGACCGCGTGAAGCACGGTCTCTACGGCAAGGTCATCCGCACGACCAACAAGGTCAAGGTGCACGACGAGGCCAACTCCGCAGGGGTCGGCGACCGGGTCCTCATCATGGAGACCCGCCCGCTGTCCGCCACCAAGCGGTGGCGGCTGGTCGACATCCTCGAGAAGGCCAAGTAGGCCGCACCTGCGGGACCCCCGGGACCCGCCAACGAACCCTTTCATCCACGACGTCTGGCCAGGCTCGGCCCCCGCGGGCGAGAACCAGCCGGCAGTAGGAGAACGAACAGTGATCCAGCAGGAGTCGCGACTGCGCGTCGCCGACAACACCGGTGCCAAGGAGCTCCTGTGCATCCGCGTGCTCGGTGGTTCCGGCCGCCGCTACGCGGGCATCGGGGACACCATCGTGGCGACCGTGAAGGACGCCATCCCCGGCGGCAACGTCAAGAAGGGCGATGTCGTCAAGGCGGTCATCGTCCGCACCCGCAAGGAGCGCCGTCGCCCCGACGGCAGCTACATCCGTTTCGACGAGAACGCCGCGGTCATCCTCAAGAACGACGGTGACCCCCGCGGTACTCGCATCTTCGGCCCGGTGGGCCGTGAGCTGCGCGACAAGCGATTCATGCGGATCGTCTCGCTCGCGCCGGAGGTGATCTGAGCCATGGCCAAGATGAAGATCAAGAAGAACGACCTGGTGCAGGTCATCGCCGGCAAGGACAAGGGCCTCCAGGGCCGCGTCATCGCCGTGCACACCGACACCGGACGCGTGCTGGTCGAGGGCGTCAACCGCATCACCAAGCACACCCGTGCGGGTGGCCAGCGTGGCGTCAACACCGGCGGCATCCAGGTCCAGGAGGCCCCCATCCACGTGTCCAACGTGATGGTGGTCGACCCGGAGACCAAGAAGCCGACGCGGATCAAGACCCGTGTCGAGCAGGTGGACCGCGATGGCCGTGACAAGACGGTGCGCACCCGCGTGGCGGTGCGCTCGGGTAAGGACCTCTGAGCATGACTGACACGATCACCGAGACCACCGAGCAGGCCGGCCCTTCCGCTGCGGCGGCACCCCGGCTCAAGGCGCGCTACCGCCAGGACATCGCCCCGGCGATGACCGAGCAGTTCGGCTACGCCAACCCCATGCAGGTCCCCGGCCTGGTGAAGGTCACCGTCAACATGGGTGTGGGGGAGGCCGCTCGCGACAGCAAGCTCATCGAGGGCGCCATCCGGGACCTGGCGACGATCACCGGCCAGAAGCCGTCGGTCACCAAGGCCCGCAAGTCCATCGCCCAGTTCAAGCTGCGCGAGGGTATGCCGATCGGCGCCCACGTGACGCTGCGCGGCGACCGGATGTGGGAGTTCCTCGACCGCCTGCTGTCGCTGGCGCTGCCGCGTATCCGCGACTTCCGCGGGCTGTCCCCGCGGCAGTTCGACGGCAACGGCAACTACACCTTCGGCCTGGTGGAGCAGTCGATGTTCCACGAGATCGACCAGGACAAGATCGACCGGGTCCGCGGCATGGACATCACGCTGGTCACCACCGCCACGACCGACGACGAGGGCCGGGCGCTGCTCAAGCACCTGGGCTTCCCGTTCAAGGAGAACTGAGCATGGCCAAGACTGCTCTCATCAACAAGGCCAACCGCAAGCCGAAGTTCAAGGTGCGTGCCTACACCCGCTGCCAGCGGTGCGGCCGCCCGCACTCGGTCTACCGCAAGTTCGGCCTGTGCCGGATCTGCCTGCGCGAGATGGCGCACCGCGGCGAGCTGCCCGGTGTCACCAAGTCGAGCTGGTGAGGCGGGCCGCCCCGCCCGTCCTCCGGCACATCCTGCACTGACGTAACCACCCACCTGGAACATCGAAGGTCGCCCCGGGCACCATGCCCGAGGGGAAACCGCGGTGAGAAAGGGCACGAAGCCCATGACCATGACCGACCCGATCGCGGACATGCTGACCCGGATCCGGAACGCCAACTCGGCGCACAAGGACCAGGTCTCCATGCCGTACTCCAAGCTGAAGGCGACCATCGCCGACATCCTCAAGGCCGAGGGCTACATCGCCTCCTGGTCCTCCGCGGATGCCGAGGTGGGCACGACGCTGATCATCGACCTCAAGTACGGCCCCAACCGGGAGCGCTCCATCGCCGGTGTGCGCCGCGTCTCCAAGCCGGGCCTGCGTGTCTACGCGAAGTCCACCAACCTGCCCCGCGTGCTGGGCGGCCTGGGCGTGGCGATCATCTCCACGTCCTCCGGCCTGCTCACCGACCGCCAGGCGGCCGAGAAGGGCGTCGGCGGCGAAGTGCTCGCCTACGTCTGGTGACCCGGAGCAGAAGGTAAGGAGCTCACAAGAATGTCTCGTATCGGACGACTCCCCGTCACCGTCCCCTCCGGTGTCGACGTGGCCATCGACGGCTCGACCGTCACGGTCAAGGGGCCCAAGGGCCAGCTCGCGCTCGACGTCGTCGAGCCCATCTCGGTGGCCGCGGGCGAGGACGGCAGCATCGAGGTGACCCGACCCGACGACGAGCGTGACTCACGCTCGCGGCACGGGCTCACCCGCAGCCTCATCGCCAACATGGTCGAGGGTGTGACCAACGGTTACACCAAGAAGCTCGAGATCCACGGCACCGGCTACCGCGTGGTGGCCCGGGGCAGCGACCTCGAGTTCGCGCTCGGCTACAGCCACCCCATCCTCATCCAGGCCCCGGAAGGCATCACCTTCCAGGTCGAGAACCCCACGCGGTTCTCGGTCACGGGCATCGACAAGCAGCAGGTCGGCGAGGTCGCCGCGAACATCCGCAAGCTGCGCAAGCCGGACCCCTACAAGGGCAAGGGCGTGCGCTACGAGGGTGAGCGCATCCGCCGCAAGGTCGGAAAGGCTGGTAAGTAAGCCATGGCACAGATCGTCAAGCGCGCCAAGAGCAAGAGCGCAGCACGGGGCCGTCGCCACGTGCGGCTGCGCAAGAAGGTCACCGGGACCGCGGAGCGTCCGCGCATCGTGGTCAACCGGTCCTCGCGTCACGTCTTCGTCCAGCTCGTGGACGACACCAAGAGCGCCACCGTGGCCTCCGCCTCCACCATGGAGTCGGACCTGCGTGCCCTGGAGGGCGACAAGACGGCCAAGGCCCGGCGGGTCGGCGAGCTGCTCGCCGAGCGCGCCAAGGCGGCGGGCGTCGACGCAGCGGTCTTCGACCGTGGCGGCAACCGGTACGCCGGCCGCGTGGCCGCGATCGCGGAGGGCGCCCGCGAGGGCGGCCTGGCGCTCTGATTCGGACCTGCGAGAACGAGGAAAGAGGACTTTTCGATGGCTGGTGACTTCCAGCGACGTGGAACCGGGTCCGGTTCCACGTCCGGCGACGCCCGCGACAACCGTCGCGGCGGCCGGGACAGCAACAACCGAGACAACCGTGACGGCCGTGGTGGCCGCGGGGGTCGGGACGACGACCGCAACCAGTACCTCGAGCGCGTCGTGACGATCAACCGTGTGGCCAAGGTCGTCAAGGGTGGCCGCCGCTTCAGCTTCACCGCGCTCGTCGTGGTGGGTGACGGCGACGGCACCGTGGGCGTCGGCTACGGCAAGGCCAAGGAGGTGCCGGCCGCGATCTCCAAGGGCGTCGAGGAGGCGAAGAAGAACTTCTTCCGCGTCCCGCGGATCGCCGGCACCATCCCGCACCCGATCCAGGGCGAGGCCGCCGCCGGTGTCGTCATGCTCAAGCCGGCCAGCCCGGGTACCGGTGTCATCGCCGGTGGTCCGGTGCGTGCCGTGCTCGAGTGCGCGGGGATCCACGACGTCCTGAGCAAGTCGCTCGGGTCGAGCAACTCCATCAACATCGTGCACGCCACCGTCGCGGCGCTGCAGGGTCTCGAGCAGCCCGAGGCCGTCGCGGCCCGTCGGGGCAAGTCGCTCGAGGAGGTCGCGCCGCACGCCATGCTCAAGGCACGTGCGGAGGCCGCGGCCGAGGCGAAGGCAGGTGCCTGATGGCCAAGCTCAAGGTGACCCAGATCAAGTCCACCGTCGGCACGAAGCACATGCACCGGGAGACCGTCCGGAGCCTGGGCCTCAAGCGGATCGGGGACACCGTCGTCAAGGAGGACCGCCCGGAGTTCCGGGGTATGGTCCGCACGGTCGCCCACCTGGTGACCGTGGAGGAGGTTGACTGATATGGCCGACAGCACCACCCGCCGCGAGGCGGCCGCGCTGAAGGTGCACCACCTGCGTCCGGCCCCCGGCGCCAAGACCGCGAAGACCCGTGTGGGTCGCGGTGAGGCGTCCAAGGGCAAGAGCGCGGGTCGCGGCACCAAGGGCACGAAGGCCCGGTACCAGGTGCCGGCGACCTTCGAGGGCGGTCAGACCCCCATGCACATGCGGCTGCCCAAGCTGCGTGGTTTCAAGAACCCGTTCAAGGTGACCTTCCAGGTCGTCAACCTCGACACCCTCGCCACCCTCTTCCCCGAGGGGGGCACCGTCGGGACCGACGAGCTCGTCGCCAAGGGCGCGGTCCGCAAGGGCCAGCCCGTCAAGGTGCTCGGCACCGGTGAGGTGTCGGTCGCGCTCGACGTGACCGCCACGAAGTTCTCGGCCTCCGCCAAGGAGAAGATCGAGGCTGCCGGTGGGAGCGTCACGGAGGCCTGAGGCTCCGGCCCCGGTCCTGTCACACCTCGAGTGAGGCCCTGCGTCGCCCCGCGGCGCGGGGCCTCACTGCTACCCACCCCCACCACCCCTGGTGTTATCGTCGGGGGCGACTCATGCTCGCCTCCCCGGGCGCGTCGTCGACCGCGACGACCGGCGTCGGGGGAGACCCACAGGAGGACCTGAATGCTCTCCGCCTTCGTGCGCGCGTTCAAGACGCCGGATCTTCGGAAGAAGATCCTCTTCACGCTCGCCATCATGGCGCTGTACCGGCTCGGGACGCACATCCCGACGCCCGGCGTCGACTACGGACTGGTGCAGCAGTGCCTCAACACCGCCGAGCTGTCGGGCAACGTGCTGGGCATGGTCAACCTGTTTTCCGGCGGGGCCATGGTGCAGCTGTCCATCTTCGCGCTGGGGATCATGCCGTACATCACCGCGGCGATCATCGTGCAGCTGCTCACCGTGGTCATCCCGCGCTTCGAGCAGCTGAAGAAGGAGGGGCAGTCGGGTCAGACCAAGATGACCCAGTACACCCGCTACCTCACCATCGGCCTCGCGGTCCTCCAGGCGTCCACCCTCGTGACCATCGCCCGGGAACCGGCCCGGCTGTTCGGCACGACGTGCACCACGGTGATGCCCGACGACGGCATCTGGACGCTGGCCCTCATGGTGCTGACGATGACCGCGGGCACCGGGCTCATCATGTGGCTGGGCGAGCTCATCACCGAGAAGGGCGTCGGCAACGGCATGTCGCTGCTGATCTTCATCTCCATCGCCGCCGGGTTCCCCGCGGCCCTCGGCGCGATCTACCAGAGCTCGGTGACGACCTTCGTGCTCGTCATGCTCCTCGGTCTGGTCATCATGACGCTCGTCGTCTACGTCGAGCAGTGCCAGCGCCGCATCCCGGTGCAGTACGCCAAGCGGATGGTGGGTCGTCGGCAGTACGGCGGGACCTCGACCTACATCCCGCTCAAGCTCAACATGGCCAACGTCATCCCCATCATCTTCGCCAGCTCGATCCTCATGCTCCCCTCGCTGCTGGCCAACTTCAACCGGCCGACGGAGCCGGGTGCCACGGCCCCCGCCTGGGTGGGCTTCATCGACCGCTACCTGTCCATGGGCGCCACCGGCTCCGGTACCCACTGGGTCTACATGCTGCTCTACGCGGCCATGATCATCTTCTTCTGCTTCTTCTACACCTCGGTGACCTTCAACCCGACCGAGGTGGCGGACAACATGAAGCGCTACGGCGGCTTCATCCCGGGCATCCGGGCCGGGCGTCCCACCGCCGAGTACCTCGAGTACGTCATCAACCGCATCACCACCCCCGGTGCGCTCTACCTCGCCGGCCTGGCCGTCATCCCGCTCATCGCCTTCAACGTCATGGGGGTGGCGAACTTCCCGCTGGGCGGCGCCTCGATCCTCATCATCGTGGGCGTCGGCCTGCAGACGGTGAAGCAGATCGAGTCCCAGCTCCAGCAGCACGACTACGAAGGGTTCCTCCGCTGATGCGCCTCATCCTGCTCGGGCCCCCCGGTGCCGGCAAGGGCACCCAGGCCGCCCACGTGTCCGCCGCCCACGGCATCCCCGCCATCTCCACCGGTGACATCTTCCGGGCCAACATCAAGGACGAGACCGACCTCGGCCTGCAGGTCAAGCAGATCACGGCCTCCGGCGGCTACGTCCCCGACGAGATCACCAACGCGATCGTGCGGGACCGCCTCGCCCGGCCCGACGCGGCCACCGGCTTCCTGCTCGACGGGTACCCCCGTACGACCGGGCAGGTCGAGGCGCTGGACGAGATGCTCGGCGACGCCGGCCACCAGCTGGACGTCGTGGTCGAGCTGACGGTCGACACCGACGAGGTCGTGCAGCGGCTCCTGGCCCGTGCCCAGGAGCAGGGGAGGGCCGACGACACCGAGGACGTCATCCGCGAGCGCATGCGGATGTACGCCGAGGAGACGGCCCCGCTGGCCGCCCACTACAAGGCTCGCGGCCTGCTCCGACGCGTCGACGGGATGGGGGCCGTCGAGGAGGTCACCGACCGCATCGAGGCCGCCCTGTCGCAGGTGCCGGCCCCTGCCGCCGGCACGCCGGGCGCCACCGGCGAGGGCTGATGTCCCTCCTCCGGCGTCGGCCCCGCATCGAGGCCAAGACCCCGGACCAGCTCGTCGCCATGCGCCGGGCCGGACTGGTCGTGGCCCGCACGCTGGCCCTGGCCACCGAGCGCGCCACCGCCGGGGTGACCACCCTCGAGCTGGACACCCTGGCCGAGGAGGCGATACGGGGAGCCGGGGCGACCCCGAGCTTCCTGGGTTACCACGGCTTCACCGGCAGCCTGTGCATCTCGGTCAACGACGAGGTGGTGCACGGCATACCGGGCCCGCGCGTCCTGGCCGACGGGGACCTCGTCTCCATCGACTGCGGGGCGATCGTCGAAGGCTGGCACGGGGACGCCGCGGTCAGCCTCGTCGTCGGCGGACGGGAGCGCGGGCGTGCCGCCGACCTCGCCCTCATGGACGACACCGAGGCCTCGCTGTGGGCCGGCATCGCGGCGCTGCGCCCCGGGGGCCGGTTGTACGCCGTCGGGGATGCGGTGGAGGAGTCGGTCGACGCCGCGCTGGAGCGGCGCCGTCGCGAGGGGGTGCCGGGGGTGGAGGTCTACGGCATCCTCGAGGACTACACCGGTCACGGGATCGGCCGCGAGATGCACATGGACCCGCACGTCCCCAACTACGGGGTCACCTCGAGCGGTCCCACGGTCCCCTCGGGCGCGACCTTCGCCATCGAGCCGATGGTCACCCTCGGCAGCATCGAGACGCGCACCCTCGCCGACGACTGGACGGTCGTCACCTCGGACGGCAGCCGCGCGGCCCACTGGGAGCACACCGTCGCGGTCACCGACGCGGGGCTGTGGGTCCTCACGGCGGCCGACGGGGGAGAGGCCGGGCTGGCGCGCGTCGGCGCCGACTACGCCCCGCTCTCCGACTGACCCGGGCGCCGCACCAGCGGGCCGGAGCCCGTGCGGTCCCGGCGATTGGCCTTGGGGGTTGCCGTTCCCGTAAGATGGTGCGTCGGCCCTGCGTGGGCCGAGTCCAGTGCAATTCAGGGAATGTGGAGGACATGGCGAAGAAGGACGGCGTCATTGAGATCGAGGGCACGGTTGTCGAGGCCCTCCCGAACGCGAACTTCCGGGTCGAGCTCACCAACGGTCACGTGGTGCTGGCTCACATCTCCGGGAAGATGCGGCAGCACTACATCCGGATCCTCCCCGAGGACCGGGTCGTCGTGGAGCTCAGCCCGTACGACCTGACCCGCGGTCGCATCGTCTTCCGCTACCGCTGAGGTCCACGGCCCCCGGGCCGCGGTCCTCACCCCACCCCCGCACAGATCCACTCCACCGAAGGCAGGAAGCCATGAAGGTTCAGCCGAGCGTGAAGAAGATCTGCGACAAGTGCAAGGTGATCCGCCGTCATGGGCGGGTCATGGTGATCTGCGACAACCTGCGCCACAAGCAGCGTCAGGGCTGAGCAGACCACTACCCACCGCACGCGTCGCAGCTTCGATGCGTCGACCACAACTGCATACCGTCACCACCCAGATGACGCAGCACCCGACCCCCGCCGACCGGCGGGACGTCACCCCTGGCCGCGAGAGCCGGGGACCGCGGGCGAGCGAGCCCACCAGACGATGCGGACCGGTGCTGCACCAGACTCTCGCACGACTCCCAAGGAGCACTGCCACATGGCACGACTCATCGGTGTCGACCTGCCGCGCGACAAGCGCGTCGAGGTCGCTCTCACCTACATCTTCGGCGTGGGCCGCACCCGCGCCGAGCAGACTCTCCAGGCCACGGGCGTCGACCCGTCGACCCGGGTCAAGGACCTGACGGAAGAGCAGCTGGTCTCCCTGCGCGACCACCTCGAGGGCAGTTTCCGCCTCGAGGGCGACCTCCGCCGCGAGGTCGCCGCCGACATCCGCCGCAAGGTGGAGATCGGCAGCTACCAGGGGCTCCGGCACCGCCGCGGGCTCCCGGTGCACGGTCAGCGCACCAAGACCAACGCGCGCACCCGCAAGGGACCGAAGCGCACCGTCGCCGGCAAGAAGAAGGCCGGCAAGTAGACCGTCGCGGGGCTTCGCCCCTGACCTCCCGCAGCCGCGCCGTCCGACCCAGGACGCCCCGCCGGACGCGGACCCCAGAAGTCTTGCTCTTCCGCTAGGAGAAACCACATGCCCCCCAAGAGCCGTCAGGCCACCGGTGCCCGCAAGGTGCGCCGCAAGGAGAAGAAGAACGTCGCCTTCGGGCAGGCTCATATCAAGAGCACGTTCAGCAACACCATCATCTCGATCACCGACCCGACCGGTGCCGTCATCGCCTGGTCCTCCTCGGGCCAGGTCGGCTTCAAGGGGTCGCGCAAGTCGACCCCCTACGCCGCCCAGATGGCCGCCGAGGCCGCCGCGCGTCGCGCGATGGACCACGGCATGAAGAAGGTCGACGTCTTCGTCAAGGGTCCGGGCTCGGGTCGCGAGACCGCGATCCGCTCGCTGACCGCGGCCGGCCTGGAGGTCGGCGCGATCTCCGACGTGACGCCGCAGGCGCACAACGGCGTCCGCCCGCCCAAGAAGCGTCGCAACTGACCGCCCCGGAAGGAACAAGGTAGACACATCATGGCCCGTTACACCGGACCCATCACCAAGAAGTCCCGCCGGCTCAAGGTCGACCTCGTCGGCGGCGACAAGAACTTCGACCTGCGCCCGTTCCCCCCGGGACAGCACGGCCGCCGGCGCAGCCAGGAGAAGGAGTACCTGACCCAGCTGCAGGAGAAGCAGAAGGCCCGCTTCACCTACGGCGTCATGGAGAAGCAGTTCCGTCGCTACTACGCCGAGGCGGCCCGCCGCCCGGGCAAGACCGGCGCCAACCTGCTCATCATCCTGGAGTCCCGCCTCGACAACGTCGTGTACCGCGCCGGCCTGGCACGGACCCGTCGCGCCGCTCGCCAGCTGGTGACCCACGGTCACTTCCTGGTCAACGGCAAGCGGGTCGACGTGCCCAGCTACCGGGTCGAGCAGTACGACATCGTCGAGGTCCGTCCGCAGTCGGTCGAGACCTTCCCGTTCGAGCTGGCCCGCCAGACCTACGGCGACCGGCCGGTCCCCGCCTGGATGAAGGTCGTGCCCGGCTCGCTGAAGATCCTCATCCACCAGCTGCCGACCCGGGAGCAGATCGACACGATCCTCACCGAGCAGCTGATCGTCGAGCTCTACTCCAAGAACTGAGCCGGTGGGGCTGCGCCCCACCGTCCCGGACCCTCACCGGTCCGCGCCCGGCATACGGACAGAGGTATGCCGGGCTCCCGCACGCGGCGTCATATAGCGGTCGCCCGTGGAAAGGAACGAAACGTGCTCATCGCACAGCGCCCCACCCTCACCGAGGAGGTCGTCTCCGACAGCCGCTCCCGGTTCTCCCTCGAACCGCTCGAGCCCGGCTTCGGCTACACCCTCGGCAACTCCCTGCGCCGGACCCTGCTGTCCAGCATCCCCGGTGCGTCCCTGACCAGCATCCGGATCGACGGCGTGCTCCACGAGTTCTCCACGATCCCCGGGGTCAAGGAGGACGTCACCGAGGTCATCCTCAACCTCAAGTCCCTCGTGGTCTCCAGCGAGCACGACGAGCCGGTCGTCATGTACCTGCGCAAGCAGGGCGCCGGCGCCGTGACCGCGGCCGACATCGCCCCGCCGGCCGGGGTGGAGGTCCACAACCCTGACCTGCACATCGCCACCCTCGGCGAGTCCGCCTCGCTGGAGATGGAGATGACCGTGGAGCGTGGCCGCGGCTACGTCTCCGCGCAGCTCAACAAGTCCGGTGACCAGGAGATCGGGCGCATCCCCGTCGACTCCATCTACTCCCCGGTCCTCGCCGTGACCTACAAGGTCGAGGCGACGCGCGTGGAGCAGCGGACCGACTTCGACCGCCTCGTCCTGGACATCGAGACCAAGAGCTCGATGGCTCCGCGCGACGCCGTCGCCTCCGCGGGCCGCACCCTGGTCGAGCTGTTCGGGCTGGCCCGCGAGCTCAACGTCGAGGCCGAGGGCATCGAGATCGGCCCGTCCGCGGGGGAGGGCGCCCTGGCGTCCGACCTGGCGCTGCCGATCGAGGAGCTCGACCTCACCGTCCGGTCCTACAACTGCCTCAAGCGCGAGGGCATCCACAGCGTGGGTGAGCTCGTCGGGCGCAGCGAGGCCGACCTGCTCGACATCCGCAACTTCGGCGCCAAGTCCATCGACGAGGTCAAGGACAAGCTGGCGGAGATGGGCCTGGCCCTCAAGGACAGCCCCCCCGGGTTCGAGGGTGCGGCCGCCTACGAGGACGGCACGTACGACGACGAGGGCGACGCCGCCTTCGCCGAGGACGAGCAGTACTGAGACACGAGAAGGCTTAAGGAGAACCCATGCCTGCCCCCAAGAAGGGTCCGCGCCTCGGCGGCGGTCCGGCGCACGAGCGCCTGATCCTGTCCAACCTGGCGACCGCTCTGTTCGAGCACGACCGGATCACCACCACCGAGGCGAAGGCCAAGCGGCTGCGTCCGCTGGCCGAGCGTCTGGTGACGTTCGCCAAGCGCGGAGACCTGCACAACCGTCGCAAGGTCCTGGCCATCGTGCGGGACAAGGGCGTGGTGCACCGGCTGTTCACCGAGATCGCTCCGGACGTCGCCGAGCGTCAGGGCGGATACACCCGCATCACCAAGATCGCCCCGCGCAAGGGTGACAACGCGCCGATGGCGGTCATCGAGCTGGTGCGTCAGCCGGTCGAGCGCAAGGCCGTGGTCACCCAGGCCGAGGGCGCCACCAAGCGCTCGGCCAAGGACCGACAGGCCGCGATCAGCGACGCCGAGCTCGAGGCGGAGGAGCCCACCACGACCGACGCCGCCGAGGTGGACCAGGCCCAGGCCGAGGTCGAGGCCGCCGACGTCGCCGCCGAGCAGGGGGCCGAGCCGGCCGCCGACGGCGAGCTCACCGAGGTCGCCGACAACGAGGCGGCCGAGGACACCACGGAGGCCGCCATGGTCTCCGGCGGTGCCGACGACGCCGAGCAGCCTGCGGAGGGCGACGACAGCACGAAGTGAGCTGTCGCGTCCCCGACGCACCGGCGGGCCGCCCATCCCCTGAGGGGGGTGGGCGGCCCTCGTCGTCCCCCCGTCCCGGGTCGCAGGGCAGGATGGGCGGGTGCGCATCAGGATCGACCTCGCCTACGACGGCACCGACTTCTCCGGGTGGGCCCGGCAGCCGGGCCTGCGCACGGTGGAGGAGACCCTCGCGCAGGGCCTGGGGCAGGTGCTGCGGGTGGACCCCCCGAGGCTGGTGGTGGGGGGACGTACGGACGCAGGGGTCCACGCCCGGGGGTCGGTCTGCCACCTCGACGTGGACGAGGAGGTGTGGCGGCGGGTGCCCGGCCGGTCGGACCGCGCGCCCGGTGACGCGTTGGTGACGCGGTTGAGGGGGGTCCTGCCCCCCGACGTCGCGGTACGGGCGGCTGCCGAGGTGCACCCGGACTTCGACGCGCGCTTCTCCGCCCTCCGGCGCCGCTACAGCTACCGGCTGCAGGACCGCCCGGCCGGCGCGGACCCGCTCCGGCGGCACGACACCGTCGTGGTGCGGCACCCGCTGGACGCGGACTCCATGGACGAGGCGGCCCGGACGCTCGTCGGGCTGCGCGACTTCGCGGCCTTCTGCAAGCCGCGGGAGGGGGCGACGACCATCCGTACGCTCCTGGACTTCCGCTGGCGCCGGGACGATGCCGGCGTCGTCGTGGGGACCGTCGTCGCCGACGCGTTCTGCCACAGCATGGTGCGCGCGCTCGTCGGTGCGGTGGTGGCGGTGGGGGAGGGCCGCCGTGCGCCGGGCTGGCCGGAGGAGGTCCAGCGGGCCGGGCGCCGGGACCCCGGGGTGCGGGTCATGCCTGCCCACGGACTCTGCCTGGAGGAGATCACCTACCCCGGCACCGTGGAGGGACAGCGACGACGTGGTCAGGAGAGCCGGGCCGTCCGCGCGCCGCACGCCGGCTGATCTGGTTGTATGGACGCATGCTGGCCGCCTACGCCCGGAGCTTCCACCCCGAGGACCCGCTGAGCGGGCTGGTGGTCGGCGAGCGTCCGGAGCCGGCGGACCGGCCCGGCTGGCGGGTGCTGCCTGTCGTGGCCGCGGGTCTGAACCATCACGACCTGTGGTCGCTGCGCGGCGTGGGGCTGGCGGAGGACCAGCTGCCCATGATCCTGGGGTGCGACGCCGTGGCCGAGCACCCCGAGCTGGGGGAGGTGGTGATCCACCCCGTGGTGACCGGGACGCCGTCGTGGGAGGGGGACCCCACCCTCGACCCCCGCCGCTCCTTGCTGTCCGAGCAGCACCAGGGCACCCTCGCCGAGCTCGTCAGCGTGCCCGAGGGCGCCTGGGTGCCCCGCCCGGAGCACCTCACCGCGGTGGAGGCCGCTGCCCTGTGCACCTCGTGGCTCACGGCCTACCGCATGCTGTTCACCCAGGCTCAGGTCCGACCGGGGGACACGGTGCTGGTGCAGGGGGCCGGAGGAGGGGTGGCGACGGCTCTCGTCCAGCTCGGCGCGGCGGCGGGGCTCACGGTGTGGGTGACGAGTCGTTCGGAGGAGAAGCGGGCCCGGGCCGAGGAGCTGGGCGCCGGCGCCACCTTCGAGACCGGCGAGCGCCTCCCGGGGCGGGTCGACGCCGTGCTCGAGAGCGTCGGGGCGGCCACGTGGTCGCACTCCATCAACGCCCTGCGGCCCGGCGGCACCCTCGTCATCTGCGGCGCGACGTCGGGGGACGCGCCGGAGAAGGCCGAGCTGACGAAGATCTTCTTCAAGCAGCTGCGGGTGCAGGGTTCGACCATGGGGACCCGAGGTGAGCTGGCGGCCCTGGCCCGGCTCGTGTCCCGGGAGGGGCTCCGGCCCGCCGTGGGCGGGGTCTTCGCACTGTCGGACACCCGGTCCGCACTGGCCCGGATGGCGGCCGGCGAGAGCGGCGGCCAGCTGGGGATCCAGGTCCGCGCTACCGACGCCTCGAGCTGAGTTTGCACCGCCCTCCCGAGGGCGTGTAGTGTTGTACCTCGCGGCCGACGCAGAAGCGGAGGACGCGCCAGCAGCACCAGATCAACCACCCACACGGTCACCTCCCACGGATGTGACACCGGGCCGGAAGATCGGGTAGGCTGGAGAGGTTGCCCCGAGCGGACAAGGACCGACCAGGTCTGGACCGCAGGTGTGTGTCCGATTCTTGAGAACTCAACAGCGTGTTTGTTTTTTGATGCCATGTTTTGTTTGCCATGGCTGGTGCCCGCCCCCGGGTGCTGGTTGTGGTTTTTGTTGGGATCGTTATCTGTTCGGTAATGGTTTTTGTTTTTTTATCGGAGAGTTTGATCCTGGCTCAGGACGAACGCTGGCGGCGTGCTTAACACATGCAAGTCGAACGATGAA
>NZ_CANMUA010000005.1 GCF_947500995.1 uncultured Serinicoccus sp. | reverse complement strand
GCTGGACGCGGACGTGTTCTCGAGCACCGCGACCTCGACGACGCCGGTGGTGTCGGTCGAGGGTGACTCCCGGGTGGTGCTGTCGTTCTGGGCCGACCGGTCCTCGAGCACGACGGAGTGGACGGCGCCGGAGGAGGTCGACGTGGTCTCGACCTCGATCGGCACCGGTGGCGGTACGGTCTCCACCCTGCTGGGTCGGGGTGCGGCTGACGAGGGTGACTACGGTGGCCTGTCGGCGACGACCAACGCGGCCAGTGGCCGGTCCCTCGCGATGACCCTCGTCCTGGCCCCCCAGGAGGTCACCGGATGAGCAGCGCCATCACGACGCGTTCTCCCTACCTGCGCAGGGCGGCAGCACCCGTGCTGCTGGTAGCTCTCCTCACCGGTTGCACCGGTGGAGGGTCCTCGCCGGCGACCGCACCCGATTCCGCCACCTCGACGGTCGACGCCTCCGCAGGCGGTGACTCCGCCGACACGTCGGCGTCGCCCACCACCGGAGACGTCAATGCGGGCGTCACGGCCGCGCCGAGCGCCGACGCCCAGGAGCCGATGAAGACGGACGACCCGGATCCGGAGATGGCCAGCGGCGCTCCGGCCGTGAGCCAGGACTTCTCGGACGATGCCGGCGCCGATCTCGAGGAGTACGACTACCCGGACGACCCGGAGCCGGCCGAGTCGGTGGTCGCCACGTTGTGCAACCTGAACCGCGGCTACTTCTCCAGCCTGGCCGAGTCCGCCGACGCCGACCTGAGGATGGCCGTCGTCGGGGTCACCGAGCTGCTCGGATACTGGGAGAGCCTGGTGCCGCACTACCCCGCGGTCGAGGAGGACGTGGCCACGGCCGGTCAGATCGTGGCGAAGTGGGACGAGGCGGTCCTGGCCCGGGACAACGGGGAGGACGCGGCTGCGGAGACGGCGCTGGGGGAGGCCGAAGAGCTCATCGCCAGCCTGCCCGACACGGCGGAGGTCGACTGTGTCCCCTGACCTTCCTGCGGCCCGGCCGGACGGCGTGGCTCGACGGACGGCGGTCGTCGCGTTCTACGGCGGGCTCGCTCTCCTGGTCGTCCTGTGCGCATCGCGACTCCTCGCCGAGATCGTCCCGGCGCCCCTGGCCGGCCGGATCGCCTACAACAGCGAGGCCTATCTCTTCGCCGTGGTGCTCGCCGGCTGGATCCAGTTCGTCCTCCCCCGGCTCGACGCGACGAGGCGTCTCCCGGCAGCGGTGGTCGTCGGTGCCCTCTGGGGACTGATCGGGGTCGGGCTCGTGCTGAGCGACCTGCCCTCCTCGGTGCGCACGCTCAACGAGACCGCCCTGGCTCTGGCACTGCTCATCCCCTACGTCAGCCTTCGGCGACCCGCCTCGCCGTGGTGGCTGGTGTCGGTGCCCGCCATCGTCGTGCTCGTGGCAGGGGCCGTGGCGTGGGCCCCCGACTCGTGGGTCATCGACCAGGCAGAGACCTTGGGCTTCCTCGTGCTGGGGGTCCTGACCTTCGACGTGGTGGACAAGGGCCTCCTGCAGCCGGAGGTCACGGTCTCGGCCGCCCGACGGTGGGGCTGGTGCGGGGTGCTCCTGCTGGAGCCCGTCGTCGTGTCGGGACTCGGAACGGGGATGCGTGAGGGCGGGGGTGCCTCCGCCGCGACGTTGGAGTTCCTCGGGCGGGTGCACGAGTCGTTCTTCGGAGTCCTGCTCGTCGTCCTCGTCCTCGCTCTCTTCCCGAGGAGAGGGCCCGCGGACACGGCCGAACGACGGGTCAGGTCGACCCAGCCGGTTGAGGTGAGCTCCACTCGCGAGTGAGTCGTCCCCCGTATAGTGGCCCGCATGCCTGCGCCGACCCGACGTGTGATGCTGGTCGGATCCAGTGGCGGCCACCTGGCCCAGCTGTGCGCCCTCGAGTCGTGGTACTCCGAGCACGAGGCCACCTTCGTCACCTTCCGCACGCCGGACGCGCTGTCCCGGTTGGAGGGTGAGCAGGTCGCCTGGGCCTATCACCCCACCACCAGGAACCTGAAGAACCTCGTGCGTAACGCCGGGCTGGCCGCCAGGCTCATCTGGCGCGAGCGACCCGACGTCATCGTGTCCACGGGTGCAGGAGTGGCGCTGCCCTTCTTCGTCCTCGGTCGGCTGTTCGGCGCCGTCACGGTGTACGTGGAGGTGATCGACCGCCTCGACACCACGACCATGACCGGCAGGCTGTGCCGCCCGTTCTCCACGGTGTTCTGCGTGCAGTGGCCCGAGCAGGAGAAGCTCTACAAGGGCGCGGTCAACATCGGGCGGCTGATGTGAGCGACGAAGAGACCTACGACGTGCTGTGCCTGCTCGGGACGGACCATCACCCGTTCGCACGGATGCTGGGCTGGATGGACGCCTGGCAGCGGGGTGCTGGCCAGACCGCGCGGGTGATGGTGCAGCGCGGCTTCACCCGGCCGCTGGGGCGGACGGCGTTGACCCAGGTCGACTTCCTGGGCCATCACGACCTGACGCGGTTGTTGTCCCGGAGCCGAGCCGTGGTCTGCCACGGCGGACCGGGGACGATCTTCGACTGCCGGCGGGCTGGCCTGCTGCCGGTCGTCCTCCCACGGTCCGCCGAGCATGGTGAGCACGTGGACAACCACCAGGTCCTGTTCACGCAGCGTCTGGCCTCGGCGCAGCTGATCGACAGGGTCCAGACGGAGGACGAGCTCCACCGGGCGCTGCACTCCGCTCTCCAGAGGTCGCGCACCACCCTGGAGAGTGCCGACGACGCGGCCGTGGCCGCGTCCACCCAGCGGCTGTCAGCGCTGGTCGACGAGGCGTTGACCCGCCAGCACCAGCAGCAGCAGTCACGAGTACGCCGACGCGAGGAGCCCCATCCATGAACCACCCCACCGTGTCCGTGGTCATCGCCACGCGCAACCGACCCGAGATGCTCAGGTCGGCCATCGAGGCTGTCATGGAGCAGTCGTACCCCGGCCCGATCGAGTGCGTCGTCGTCTTCGACCGGACCGAGCCTGACCTGTCTCTGAGCCGGGACGACGAGTCCCGCCAGGTGGTGGTGGTGGAGAACTCGCGGGTGGGAGGCCTGGCAGGAGCAAGGAATGCCGGCATCCTCGCGTCGACCGGGGAGCTCGTCGCGTTCTGCGACGACGACGACGTGTGGTTCCGGGACAAGCTCGAGAAGCAGGTCGAGCGTCTGGGGTCTGCCGACACCTCCGTCACCGGAATCGTGATCGACTACGGGGGTCGCGAGGTCGCCAGGGTGCCGAAGCAGGAGACCTTCACCCTCAAGAACCTGGTCGAGACCCGACTCATGGAGGCCCACCCCTCCACGGTCCTCGTGCGACGCACGGCCCTGCTGGACACGATCGGACTGGTGGACGAGGACCTGCCGGGCAGCTACGGGGAGGACTTCGACTTCATCCTGCGCGCGATGCAGGCCGGTGAGGTCTCCGTGGTGGAGGAAGCGCTGGTGACGGTGCGCTGGGGCCAGTCGATGTTCTCCCGCGACTGGGCGACCATCGTCGCGGCCATCGACTACATGATCGCCAAGCACTCCGTGCTGCGGGCCAGTCGCAAGGGGATGGCACGGCTCCTCGGGCGGCGGGCCTTCGCCGTCGCCGCGCTGGGTCGGCGCGGTGAGGCGCTGCGCGACTGCGGCAGGGTCCTACGGCGTCGGCCCACCGAGCGCAGGGTCTACGTCACCGTCCCGGTGGCCCTCGGGCTGGTGTCCGCCGAGCGTCTGCTGGACCTGGCGCACCGCCGGGGTCACGGCATCTAGTTCGCCAGCGGTCAGTGCCGCACGACGACGGACTCCAGCGGCTTGCGGCTGGAGGCCGGCGCCTGCGAGGACTCGGGGAAGTCCCCGACGGCGATGAACATCACGATGACCTCCGCCTCGGGGATGGGGACGATGGAGCGGATGGCCTTCTGCGCGCCGGAGTAGAGGCAGGCGTTCAACGGGACGGCTGCCAGGCCCTGGTACTCCAGCCCGTAGAGGATGGACATGGCGAACAGCCCGCCGTCGACGAAGCCTTGGTTGCGCTCGACCGGGCTGATGAAGGTCGAGTTGGACACCGTCACGCACATCAGGACCTCCGGCATCTCTCGGTAGCCGAAGCCGCGCTGGTGAGCGAGCACCTCCTTCATCGTCGTCTTGTCGGACAACCAGTGGACCCGCCAGCCCTGCCTGTTGCAGACGGAGGGTGACTTCAGAGCCACCCGGATGGCGTCCTCGACCTTGGTCTGGTCGATGGCGTCGCCCGAGAACTCCCGGATGCTCGTCCGCCCCAGGGCGAGCTCGGCGAAGTTCTTGCTCGTGTTGCGCTGCTTCTGGTCCCGGCGCACCTCGATCGTCCCCGCGGTCGTGGATCCGGCGTTCTCCGCGGAGAAATGGGTAGGGTCCACGACCGCCGGCAGGAAGTCGACGTCATGTCCCAGGCGTTCGTGGAGATCGGCGTACCGGCGCAGGACCCCCAACCCTTCCTGGTAGGGGAAGGCCGCCAGGTCGTAGCCGGAGGCTCGGTAGAGCAGCATGGCGTCGTTCAGGTGGGTCAGCGCCTTGCGTCCGAAGCCGGGACGGAGGTCGTGGTTGCGGGCCAGCCCCTTCTCCAGAGCGTGGACGTTGTACATGATCCGGGAGGTCACCCGGGGCAGGTCACGATCGAAGGTCGACAACGCAGCGTGCCGGGAGAAGCGGGCGATGTCCTGCTGGGCGAGGTACTGGAGACGGACGTGCTGCAGCGCCTTCTTCGCGGACTGCTTGGCGCGCGCTGTCGCAGCTCTCATCGGCTGGTCCCTTCCACGTCGGCGAGGATGCTTCGAAGGTATGCCGTGGTTCGTCGACGTTCCTCGGCTAGGGTCGTCTCGATCATCGTCCGGTCGAGGGGCTCGGTCAGGGCGTCCCCGAGGCTTCCGACCCTGTCCAGGCGTCGATCAGGGAGGCCGAGCAGGTCGAGCAGGTAGCCGAGCTTCTCCTCGTTCCCGTAGCCGTGACTGGCGCTGGCCCGCACGATCGTGCAGAACGGCTTCCCGGTGATCACGGAGAAGATGGTGCCGTGGAACGTGTCGGTGACGACGCCGATGCAGTCACGGAAGTAGGCCAGCAGCTCGAAGGGATCGCAGTCGACGAACCGGTCAGCGCACTCCTGCAACCCCCCGAACGACAGGATGTCGGCCCCGCAGGAGTCGGCGAAGCGGCGCAGCTCGGCGTTCTCCTGCGAGGAGAGCCTGCCGCTGTAGCCGTAGACGATGAGGAAGGGCCGGGGGTGGCGCCGGCCGCGGGGGATCCGCGGCTCCTCGCCCATGAACGGGTAGGCCAGGACCGGGTCCACGTGGATCTCCGGCGTCCGCCCGGTCAGCGTACGGACCAGCTCGGCCGAGTTCCGGTCCCGCACGGACAGATGGTCGAAGCCAGCGAGGTCCTCGGACAGACTCTGTTCGATTCCTGAGGACTGCACCTTCTCCAGTGTCGTGTTACCGAAGGACGCGGCGTAGGAGGCCAGCACACGACCCCGCCGGGGTTGCCCGAACAGGTCCCGGGAGTAGCCGACGTTGGTGTTGTCCTGCACGCAGTTGAAGACCTCGTCGCTGCCGATGATCTGCAGGGAGAGCGGGCCGGACCCCGGCGCGTCGTCGAGGCCCAGCATCGGGAGGTACCGGCGGCCGTAGCGACCCTTGTGCCGGAAGAAGCGCAGCTTGTCGACCAGCGGGGCCTTGGCCTGACCGTACTCGCGCACCTTCGCCACGGATCGCAGGACCGGGGACGAGGGTTGCGCGGACGGGACCAAGGTCTGACCGGGCCGGTACTCGAGGTAGGACACCGCTGCGCCCGGGTCGACGGACTCGACGAGGCGTCGCAGGCCGTAGGCCTGGAGCGACGAGCCGTAGTTGTAGATCCGCTGCATGGACATGATGCCGACAGTGGTGCTGGTCACTCTGCTGCTCCTTGCGGGCCGGTGCTTCGGTCACGAGGTGATGCTCGAGGAGGGAGACGATCCATGGTCTCAGGTCCGCCGGCCGAGGTAGCCGTAGGCGGCGAGCAGCGGCAGTGTCACGCCTGCCACGAGCCGCTGAGTTCGCCGCGGGAGCTGCGAGCGCCATTTCTCGTCGGAACGGACGTGGATGACCCCGTGACGGAAGCGCGCCGGGTTGCCGCTGCAGGTGTGCGAGGGGCCGAGGTCCACCGAGTCGTCCCCGAGCCGGTCGTTGGGCTGTTCCTCCAGACCGGCGAACGCCAGTGCGCGCGTCACCTCCGCCCGGGGGAGTCTCGCCCAGTCCTCGTACCGCACCCTCAGGACCGGCACCCCTCGTGGCCGGAGACCCTCGACCACCAGGTTGTGCTGGACCCACTTGGCCGCCGTCAGCGGAGGCGGGTAGCGGACCATCGTGGCGTGTCGCTCTGTCTGGGACTCCGGCCTGGACACGGTCTTGGTCCATGAGTACGCCACCGCCCGGCTGTCCCGCACGCAGTGCAGCACCCGGAGGTCCAGCGTCTCGTCGGCGCGGAGGAGGTGCGGCAGTGATGCCTGCTTGCTCGAGTCGATGACGACGCTGGCTCCGGTGATCTCGGCCGCCGCCCGGTAGATCCGCGTGTAGTAGGAGGCGTACTCACGCACCTCGGCGCGGGTCGACCTCGACAGGAGGCCCAGTCCGATGCGGGGAGTCTGGATGCTCCGGTCCAGGCGCCGCTTCAGAGCGATGACACGGGCCGGGTCCACCTCCTGCCACCCCCCGAAGGCCAGCTCGCCCACCTGCGTCCAGAAGGGGCAGCTCCGGAATCCGAGACCACACCCACAGGTCTCGTTGTCCAGCAGGCTGCGCCGCCACAGGTGGGTGACCTCACCGAGGGAGACCACACGGGAGTCGGTCGCCAGGCTCAGCTCCAGGATGGTGGTGCCGCTGCGGCCGAGACCGCCGATGAAGAGAGTGGTGGGGCCGGTATCACCAGCACCACCCTGAGGCAGTGCGGCACCGGTGGAGTGCCGACGGGTCCTGGACATGTGCTTCTCCCCTCGACGCTTCAGGTGCTCGGCGATCCGACGTGGACGATACCCACCGGACGCAGCCGCATGGCTCGGCAGGTCGACAACAGGCGCGTGATCTCGTGCAACGAGGTCTGCGCGGAGATGAGCAGGAGTGCACGACGGGCCGATCGCCGCCCACGCGGGAGCCTGGTCTCCAGGTAGTTCGCGACCTCGACCGCGGTGGGGGAGGTGGGGTCGGGCAGGACGACCTCGAGTGAGGGGAAGGAACGCAGGCGGCGCATGTACAGCTGGTCCCATCTGCCCTGGTCGGCCTCGTGCGGCACCCTGACCGTTCGCAGCCCCGCGATCTCGGAGGGCACCCGGCCCCGCGGTGATCCGGCACGGTACCTGCCCCACAGGAAGGCCAGGATGAGTCCCCCGACGGTGCCCAGGACGACGGCGCTCCCGAGTCGGATGAGGAGGACGTCGTTCGACCGCGTGACGCTGATGTCGCTCACCCGGGTGCCGAGCTCACGGGACTCGGTCAGCTCCTCCAGCCCGCCGTCCGTCGTCGCCATCTCGTTCCGTAGGTCGGCGAGCGCGTCCGCAGTGGTCGTCGAGACGAAGTTCGTGGACCTCAGGGTCGACTGGAGGTCGGTGTAGGCGCCGCTCAAGGAGTCGTACCGGGCGGTGCGGCGCTGCTCGAGACTGTCCTGCGTCGTGTTCGACAGATCGGCGCGGAGCTCGAGGTACTCGGTGACCGCGGTGCCGACCGCTGACGACGCGACAGCCGGGTCGCTGTCGTCGTAGGAGAGGGTGAGCACCCGGGTGTTGGGCGCCGCTCCGACGGTCAGTCGTTCCTCGACCTCCGGCAACGGGCGCCCGGTGACGTCGCTGACGCTCTGGAGGACGCGGTGGGAGGTCGCGAGCTCGGCCTCGCTGTCCAGGGTCAGCTCCTGGACGTCGGCCTCGCCGGTCAGGTTGGCAGTGGGCACGAGGACGGACTGACGGGCCACGGCAGGCGCACCCAGGACCCCCTGGACCAGCAGACCGGCGCACACCCCGATGGCGATGCCGGCCACCACGAGCCAAGACCCTCGACGCAGGGGACGGAGCAGGCCCACCATGGTGGGTGCGTCCTGCCGCTGCGTCTCGGCGAGGTCCAGGCGGGCCAGCAGGCCGAGCGAGGTGAAGACGATGAGCAGGCTGACGCCCGTCGAGTTGTAGATGGGCATGGTCACGAGCGCGGTCAGCAGCGCGGCCAGGGGTGGTCCGGACTCCGGGGCGCGCGAGCGGACGTGTCTGAGGAGGTAGCCCCCCACCAGAGTCAGATAGAGCAGCAGTCCGCCGATGCCCGTGGTGAAGATGAGCAACCACGCCTGCCCGTGCGTCCCCATCGGCGGGGGCTCGCATCCGGGGCACACGGCCGATGCCCCGCCGGCGATGGAGTTGAAGTTGCCCGCCACGTCGCGTGTCGTCCCGAACCCGATGACCGGTGAGCCTTCGAGCGCGCTACGGACCGTGTGCAGGCTCAGCTCGGCTCGCCCCTCGTCGCTGTGAGGTGTGGCGAAGCGCTCCTGGACGGTGTCGCCGAGTGGGGAGGCGAGGACGATGAGAAGAGCAGCAGCACCGAGGCCCACGAAGACGAGGAAGGTCCGAGGATCCCCGAGATACGCAGATCGCAGCGCCAGGAAGACCGCGACGATGATCAGGCAGAGCCAGAGGCCACGGTTGAGGGAGTCCACGATCGGCAGGGCGGCGAGGGCGAGGACGACCACCATGGCCACGCGGCGCCGCGTCCCCATGCGCCACCAGGTATGCACGAAGAAGGGCAGAGTGAGAGCCACGGTCAGCCCCCACTCGTTGGTGTAGGCGAAGGGTGCGCTGGGTCGGGGTTGAGGTTGGCCGAGAACGCTCTGCACCTGCGCTGTGCTGGGGTGGATGATCTCCTGAGCCAGCGGGATCTGCGCGATGCGTCGCGGCAGGAGGGCCTCCAGCAGGGAGGGGAAGTCGGCCATCGGCAGCAGCAGACCTAACAGACCACCGCCGACGAGGACGACGAAGAACCACGACAGGGCACGACGGATCGTCTCGCTGGGCAGGGATCGCGGGGTGTTGGCGATGTAGAGGAAGAAGATGGCCCCAGCGACCAACCAGGCGTAGCGGTAGGAGAAGGTCAGGTAGCGCCCGGCGCTCTCTCCGGCTACCGCACCAGGAGCGTCCACCTGCAGGGTGAAGAGTCCGGCGAGCACCCAGAGGAGGAAGATCAGCCAGACGGTCAGCAGACGGGGCAGGACGACGTCGCGCATGCGCGCCAGGCGGAAGACCATGATGGCCGCTGCGACGAAGAACATCGCCTGGAAGAGCCCGAGGAGCCACCACACCGGCGCGCCCACGAAGGCGACGACCAGGGGGTCGACGGGTGGGCGACGCTGCCGCCTGCGATGGACCTGCTCGTCCTGTCCGTTCCCGGACCGTTCCGCCTGTGTCGCCGGGACGGAGCTGGTCACTCCAGACGCCACGGTGACGGTCTGCCGACCAGCTCGGAGATGTCCTCGTAGGTACGTCGCAACCGTTCCCGGAGGAGTGCCTGTGCCTCAGGAGGCATCGAGCCGCTGGGACGGGCGTTGTGCCGGTCGAAGGTGATGCCGGGGTAACCCTGGGCGCCGAGGAAGGTCGTGAGAGCGGACATCTCCTGCTCCGGGGTCCCGAAGAAGTCCTCGCTGTAGACCACGTGCACCTGCTCGGCGGGCAGGAGGGTCAGCAGGCGCTCGATCTGCGGGACGTAGTCGCTGCGCGCGGCGTAGGCCAGGTGACGGTGTGCGTGGCTCTCGTAGGACGGGTCGGCGAGCATCCGCTCGACCTCGCCCTCCAGGCGTGAGTCCTCCAGCTCCAGGGCGCGCAGGAACGGCTCCTGCTCGAAGCCCCGGGCGTGCTCGTGCTTCCACGCGGAGTACGCCCGCTCCATCGGGTCGCGCAGCATGAGGACGATCTTGACGTCGGGCAGGTCTTCGGCGATCCGGGGGAGGGCGGCTGGGTGGAAGATGTAGTAGCCACTCGCCTCGAAGGGGAGCGAGGGCCTGTAGGCCCGAGGCGTCCGGAGGCGCTGCGTGACCTCGAGCGGGAAGTGCGCCCTGTACCAGCCGGCTCCCTGACCGTAGTTCAGGTCGAAGTAGTTGATGCCCTTGTGGAACGACGGGCGCGTCATCTGCGGGTGCTGCTCGAGGGCGCGGAACAGCGAGGTGGTGCCGCACCGCTGTGCCCCGGCCACGATGAAGGCCGGTGTGGGTCGGTGAGCCGCCGTCAGCCGGGCGGCCTGCACCGATATCGGTCGAAGGGCATTCTGCACCGGGCGCGGCAGCATGCGTCGGATCTTCACTGGGTTCGACCGTTCTCTCGTCATTCGTACCGAAGGGGCCACCCCAAGACCATCGCGGGTGCGCCACGGGGCACCTGAGGGATGGGTCGCCGTGCATCCACGGTCGTGAGAGGAGTATACGCTGGTCACGCGATCTTCGAAAGGAATGCCTGGTGGAGGAAGAGTCTCGGGGGGGCCGCCGCTTGCCCTCTGTCATCCCGGCACTGAGGCACCACTGGCTGGCCGCCGTCCTGTGCGTGGTGGGGTCTCTGCTGGTCGGGGTCGCCTATGCCTCGACCGTGGAGCGCACCTACACGGCCAGCTCCACGGTGCTGCTGAACCCTCTCGCGGCCAGCCCCCTCACGGCCGAGGCCGCGGGAGGCAGCGGGGCACAGCTGACGGTGGCCCTCGAGACCGAGGCCCAGGTCGTGTCGTCCCCCACGATCGCGGAGGCGGTGAGCGATCGTCTCGACCGCCTGGTGCCGGGTGAGGGCGAGACGCTGGCCGTCGATGTGCCGACGGGGACTCAGATGGTCCAGATCGCCTTTACTGCGGACTCCCCCCAGGAGGCTCGGGACGGCGCGCAGGCGTTCGCTGAGGAGTTCCTCGACTACCGCGAGGAGCGGGCTGTCGAGCAGCAGCAGTCGACGCTCGACACCCTGAACGCGCAGCTGGACGCCACCGGGGAGCTCCTGCGCAACGCGTTGGCCGACGCGGCGGACGAGGGGCAGGCGTCATCGTTCGCCTCACGCCAGGTGGGCCTGTACACCGAGCGGCTGTCCACCCTGAACAGCCGCGTGAGCGAGGCGGAGGCGCTCGCGACCGACCCGGGCAGGGTGCTGAACCCGGCGGAGCTGCCCGAGCAGCCCAACCAGTTCTCCACGGCGGTGGTGCTTCTGCTCGCCGCGGTGCTCGGACTGCTCGCTGGTGTCGCCGTCGCCTGGTACCGCGAGTGGCGGACCGACTACGTCCGGGCCGACGAGACCACGGACATCGCCGGTCTTCCCGTCTTCGCCGGGCTGCAGCTCGGGGCCGCCGAGCGCAGGCGAGGGTATGCGGCCAGCACCCACGAGGCGTTCCGGCGCCTCCGGATCGGGGTCGTGGCCAACGCGACCCGGCCGCACGTGCTGGCGGTCGGGAGTCTGGGTCTGGACGAGGACGCCTTGCGGGTGACGGCGGCCCTGGCGGTGCGGCTCGCCGAGGCGCGCTACCGGGTCGCCGTGGTGGCGGCCGATCCGGCAGACCGCTCGCTGGAGGAGTACTTCGGCATCCCGCACGACGCGCCCGGTCTCAGCGACCTGCTGGCGACGGGTGGACCGGACGACGTGGCCGGGGTCGCGATCGAGCACGAGGGCCTGACCGTCGTGCCAGCCGGCCCGCACCTGGCGGAGCAACGCGACCTGCTCGCGGGGGAGGAGCTCCGCCGACTCCTCGAGGCCATGAGGAAGGACTACGACTACGTGGTGGTCGGAGCAGCCGGAGCAGGGTCGGCCGACGGTGACACCGTCATCGCCACCGCAGACTCGCTCCTCCTCGTGGTGGCCCAGGACCGGACCACGCACCAGCAGATCGCCGGGGCGTTGGAGAGCCTGGACCACCTCGGGGTCCGCACGCTGGGTGCGGTGACCGTCACCCACTCCCGTCGGTCCCGGCAGCACTCGTGACCATGTCTGGCCCCCAGGAGACGGTCGCGGGCCCGGCCGACATCCTCCGGCTGCTGTGGGGTGAGGCTGCCGTCGTCTCCGCGACCCGCAGCCCGTTCCCTCGCTCTGGGCGCCATGAGTTCCTCCTCCTGCCCCGCCCGTCGCGCGCCACCTTCCTCGTCCCAGCCCGCCCCAGGCTCGTCACCGAGGCGGCGCTGCGTGACTACGGCACCGCCAACACCCGACGGGCCAGGCTGCTGTCCGGGCTGGGGGCGCCCCTGGGGCGTCTGGGGCTCCTCGGTCGCGCGCTGCCCCGGGTCACGGTGGCCGACGGGCCCGGCGAGGGCGGCCTGATGGCTCACGCCGAGGCGCTGCTCGGCCAGGAAGTGGTCCCGGCCATCCAGCTCGGACCGATTCGGCCCAACCGCAAGCCGGTCGTCCAGCTCCGCGCGCACGACGGGCGGCCGGTGGCCTACATGAAGGTGGGTATCACGAGGCTCACCCGTGACCGTGTGGCGCACGAGGCCAGCGCCCTGACGCAGCTCCAGGCCCACCGGGAGTCGCTGACGTTCGACGTCCCGCGCCTGCTGCACGCCGGGGAGGTGGGAGCGGTGAACTTCGCCATCACGAGTGTGGTGGACACCGGTGGCGGTGTGGTGCTCTCGGCCGAGGGGGTGGATGCGGCCATGGCCAACCTCGCCACGGCCTTCGAGGTCGCGTCTCACGAGATCCGGTCGGCGCCCTGGTGGTCCACGCTGCTCGACGAGCTCGCCGACCTGGAGGGCGCGGAGGCGGAGGCCCTGCGTGCGGCGGCGGAGGTCTTCAGGAGCAGGGAAGGTGACCGCCCGCTGACCGAAGGGGCGGCGCACGGTGACTGGGCACCGTGGAACATGGCGACACCGCGGGGCTCGGCCGTGGTGTGGGACTGGGAACGCTTCCGGCGAGGTGTCCCCGTGGGGTGGGATGCCCTGCACTTCGAGATCGAGCGGAACAGGCGCGCCGGCCACGGGGCGCTGCAGTCCATCACGCACGTCATCCCAGACTGCGGCGATGTCGTGCGGCGCAACGGTGCGGCGGCCGAGGACGGGCGAGTCATCCTCGCCAGCTACCTCCTCGACCTGGGGGTTCGGCAGCTGAGGACCCGCTCCGAAGCGGCGAAGGACAGCCGCGGTTCCTTGACCACCTGGCTGCTCCCCGCGCTGCACCAGGTCCTCGCGGCGAACGACCCGGCGACCCCCCTCTGACGTGGCCACCTCCTCCGTGGCCTCCCCCGAGGATGGCGCGACGCTCAGGCGGGCCGCGCGGGGCAGCGCCCTGAACCTCGGTGGTTCGGTGGTGTCCGCCCTCGCCAACCTGGTGCTGACCGTTCTCATCACCCGGCTGGTCAGCAGCCAGGACGCCGGGGTCTTCTTCTCGGCCACCTCGCTCTTCCTGCTCGCCGTGGCAATCTCGCAGCTGGGGACCAGCACCGGGCTGGTCTACTTCCTCTCGAGGGCGCGTGCGCACGGCGAACTCCGTCACGCCAATGCCTACATGCGGACCGCCATGGTTCCGGTGCTCACGGCGGCGGTCCTCATCGGCGCTCTCGTGCTGCTGCTCGCGCAACCGCTCGGAGAGCTCCTGAGCCCGGGCCGGGAGGAGGAGTTCGCCGGGTACATGCGGGTCATGGCGGGCTTCATCCCCTGCGCAGCAGTCCTCCAGCTGGCCCTGGCGGCCACCCAGGGACTGGGGACCATGCGTCCTTTCGCGGTGGTGGACCACGTGTGCCGGTCCCTCCTGCACCTCCTGCTCGTCGGTCTGGCGCTCATGGTGTTCCACGACGACGCCATCGCGTGGTACTGGTCGATGGCCTACCTGCCGACGGCCGTCGTGGCCTGGATCTGGTGGCGGCGGCTGCGGGACCGCGCAGCACCTCAGGTGAAAGACCCCACCCTGCGGCCCGCCGGCCCGTTCTGGCGGTTCAGCGCCCCTCGAGCACTGGCCAACGTCACCCAGGTGGCCATGCAACGCCTCGACATCATCCTCGTCGGGGCCCTGGCCGGCCTCGGCGCCGCAGCGATCTACGCGGCGGCGACCAGGCTGCTCGTCCTGGGGCAGATGATCGCCCGGGCCGTCGCGATGAGTGGACAACCACTCCTGGGGGAGTCGCTCGCCCGGCCTGACCGGAGCGAGGCGAGGCACCTCTACCGCGTCACCACCGGATGGCTGGTGGCGGTGACCTGGCCCTGGTACCTCACGCTGATGGTCTGGGGACCGGTCATGCTGCTCGTCTTCGGGGAGGACTACTCCGTCGGTCATCCCGCGCTCTTGATCCTCGGCGCCGCGATGCTCTTCGCGACCAGCGCGGGGATGGTCGACATGGTCCTCAACATGGGTGGGCGCTCCCTGTGGAACCTGGCGAACGTGGTGATCGCCTTCACCGCCAACATCGTCATCGACCTCATGCTCATCCCGTCCCTGGGTCTGCTCGGAGCAGCGATCGGCTGGGGGACGGCCATCGTGCTGGCCAACCTCCTCCCGCTCGTCCAGGTGTGGTCGACGCTGTCCATGAACCCGTACGGCAAGGGGACCCTCGGGGCGGCGGCCGCGGCCGCCCTCTGCTTCGCCGCCGTGCCTCTGGCTTTCGAGGCAGCCCTGGGCCCGTCACCGGCGACGTTCTTGTGGTCCTTCCTGACGGCGGTCGCGCTGTACGCGCCCGCGCTCTGGTTCCTGCGCCGCACGCTCGAGCTCGGTGTCTTCACCCAGGCTCTGCTGCGCCGTCGCGCGCGTACCAGGCCCGTAAGCCCTGAGGCGTGAACGAGCGGGCCGCCGGTCCGGGGGGTTCCCGGGGCCGGCGGCCCGCTCGGTAGGTGCGTCAGGTGGGTGTCAGCGTTGCACCAGTCCTCGCCAGGTGTTCCTGGACGGGGCGTCGTCGAGCCGGAAGTTGACTCCCTTGTAGGTGGTCTGGAAGTACGTCGCGAAGGAGGCGTCGTTCTCGATGAGCACGTCGGCGACGTCGTCCAGCCAGGCGGCCCGGCCGGTCCCGTTGTCCCCGACCACGATGCGGCTTCCCAGCTCGGCCAGGCCCCAGGGTCGGCCGTCGGCCTCCATCGTCTCGGCCAGCGGGCCGATGAGGTCCTCGGCCGAGGTGTAGGTCCGCGCCTGCGGGTCGTGGAGGGCGTTGTAGGGGTCGAACGCGATGACCTCCACGACGTCCTTCCCGGCGTCGTAGTCGCGGTAGTCCCGGCCGGAGCGGGGGTCGATGGTCCACGACGTGAGGATCAGGGTGGAGTGCATGTTGGGCTTGCACGACTGGTCCGCCAGTGCGCCGATGTGCCGCCACGCGGCGCGGTACTGCGAGGGGGTGAAGAGCCCGTTCTTGACCTTGACCTCGGGCTCGTGCATGTAGGACCAGTAGATGGTCTGGTTCTCGGGGGCGGTCGCGAACCAGTTGCGCAGGTAGCTGTCGTGCCGACCGGAGAGGATCGCGCTGGGGGTGGCCTTGAACGAGATGACGATCTCGCGGTCCCGCAGGAGGGTGGAGCGGGGGCTGTTCCAGGCCGGGGGCATACCGGTGTGGAAGTCACGGATCACGGGGACCCGGCCGAAGGAGGAGTCGATGTCGGCCAGCGACTGCGCCGGCGTCCTACCCACCGGGTAGATGCTCGCCCCGAACTTCGTGTCCGTCGACGGAGCCGAGGTGCAGGGGTCGCCCGGAGATGGCGCGGGAGGCGCGGGAACGGGGTCGCCTGGGTCGGACCCGCCGGTGGACTGCCTCATCGAGACGTCGTCGATGCGCAGGTCCTCCCCGGGCTGCAGACCCCAGGCGAGGACGTTGAGGTCGAGTCCGGCGTCCGGACGCGAGGTGGTGAAGGTCAGTTCGACGCTCGTCCAGTCGGTGTCCTCGAGACGGAACGTCGTGCGATGCGAGATCACCTGTCCGTCCGAGACCTCCCGAACGCGCAGGGCACCGTTCAGGCCGGGCGTCGTCGTGCGGACCTGTGCCTGCACCACGTAGGTCGAACCGGCAGCCGCCTCGGCGACCGTCTTCTCGGCGTCGTTGAGGACGACACCGGAGGTCGAGGTCGGGGTCAGACGAGCATGGCCGTCGCTCACGGTCAGCCGCTGAACCGGGCCGTTGGTGCGCCAGCCGGCGGTGCCCGCGTCGAAGGAGCCGTTGTCCGCCAGCTCCGGTCCCAGGTCAGAGGGTGCGGCGGAGGCGGACGTGGCCGGGACGATCAGCAGGGCGGCGAGCACGGAGACGCAGAGCGCCCAGGCGGTCGAGGTTCGCGGGGCGGAGAGTGAGGACCTGCCCGATCGTCCAGGCCGGCATGGCTCATGGCGCCATGGCGTCGTCGGGGGGCGGTCTGTGGTGTGGGGGTCGCCGTTCACGGGCAGGCTCCTCAGGATGTGCTCAGGGATGGGACCTGGGGAACGTAACAGCGGGATCCCTCGATTCGGCCTCGGATGCCGAGGCTGCGGGACAAAGATGACGGAACCATGTCCAGGCGGTGAGCAACCTGCGAGGGAACGAGCGGGCCGCCGGTCCGGGGGGTTCCCGGGGCCGGCGGCCCGCTCGGTAGGTGCGTCAGGTGGGTGTCAGCGTTGCACCAGTCCTCGCCAGGTGTTCCTGGACGGGGCGTCGTCGAGCCGGAAGTTGACTCCCTTGTAGGTGGTCTGGAAGTACGTCGCGAAGGAGGCGTCGTTCTCGATGAGCACGTCGGCGACGTCGTCCAGCCAGGCGGCCCGGCCGGTCCCGTTGTCCCCGACCACGATGCGGCTTCCCAGCTCGGCCAGGCCCCAGGGTCGGCCGTCGGCCTCCATCGTCTCGGCCAGCGGGCCGATGAGGTCCTCGGCCGAGGTGTAGGTCCGCGCCTGCGGGTCGTGGAGGGCGTTGTAGGGGTCGAACGCGATGACCTCCACGACGTCCTTCCCGGCGTCGTAGTCGCGGTAGTCCCGGCCGGAGCGGGGGTCGATGGTCCACGACGTGAGGATCAGGGTGGAGTGCATGTTGGGCTTGCACGACTGGTCCGCCAGTGCGCCGATGTGCCGCCACGCGGCGCGGTACTGCGAGGGGGTGAAGAGCCCGTTCTTGACCTTGACCTCGGGCTCGTGCATGTAGGACCAGTAGATGGTCTGGTTCTCGGGGGCGGTCGCGAACCAGTTGCGCAGGTAGCTGTCGTGCCGACCGGAGAGGATCGCGCTGGGGGTGGCCTTGAACGAGATGACGATCTCGCGGTCCCGCAGGAGGGTGGAGCGGGGGCTGTTCCAGGCCGGGGGCATACCGGTGTGGAAGTCACGGATCACGGGGACCCGGCCGAAGGAGGAGTCGATGTCGGCCAGCGACTGCGCCGGCGTCCTACCCACCGGGTAGATGCTCGCCCCGAACTTCGTGTCCGTCGACGGAGCGCTCTGGCAGCTCCCCGGAGGCGGGTCCGAGGGTGCCGGACCGGCTTCCAGGTCCTCGATGACGGCGTCGGTCACGCTCGATCGGGTTCCGACCACGAGGACGTTGTCCGGCGACAACCGGGCGAGGGCCTGGTTCGTCGTGCCCGGCAGCGAGTCGGGCCTGGTCAGCAGGAGCGGGCTGTGGGCGCGACCTGCGGCAGCCGCGGCCACGAGGGCCTCGGTGTAGGACCTGCCCGGGCCGACGTGCGCCTGGGACGTGCTCTGCGGGAAGTGCTGGGCGATCTTCGCTGCGGTGGCGTACCGGTCGACGCCGGAGATCCGCGTCACCCGCCCCGAGGTCGCGTAGGCAGCAGCCTGCTGGGCTGCCGCGGAGGACACCACTCCTGCGCCGCCGAGGACGACGATCTCCGTGGGGCGCAGGTGCTGCAGCGCCTCCCGCGTGGACGGGTGGAGGCCGTCACGCGGGGTCAGGGCCATCGGCACCTCCTGGTAGCCGGACAGAGCCGCTCCTGACATGGCGTCGGCATAACCCGCACCTCCCGCGAGGTAGACACGCGACGCGCCCCGGGGGAACTTCACCGCCAGCTCCGCCGCTGTCACGTAGCGGTTCACGCCAGACACCCGCTCCACCGCACCGGTCGTCGTGAACGGTCGCAGAGCATCGAGCACGGACCGCGACACGACGCCGTCTCCCCCGACGACGACGATGCGCTGGGGTCGCAACCTCGTCAAGGCGTCCCGGGTGGCGGCGGGGAGGGAGGTCTCGCTCGCCAGGAGGACCGGGGCGTTGACGCTCCCCGCCCTCGTGGAGGCGACCATCGCATCGGGGTAGGCCTGCGCATTGACGACGAAGACCACCCGTTGACCTGACGGGAAGGACCGGGAGGCCGCAGCGGCGACAGCAGACACGTTGTCGCCGGTGATGCGTTGCACCGAGACCGAGGAGGTGGCCTCCTCGGCCTGGGCCGAGGCAGGCGCGAGCCCGAGGGGGAGGGAGAGGACGAGGGCGCTGAACAGCGCCGTGATGAGGCGAATCACGATGGTGCTCCGAGGGGACGTGAGCGGTGTGGGAAGCCGCGACGTTAACAGCGCCCGACGCCGCCGGTGATGCCTCGATCACCAAATGTGGAAACGCTGACCAAGCTTTTCCTCGAGAGCAAGGAAACCGAAAGAAAGAGGGAAAGTCGTCGAGCTACTCCTTGAGGCGGTAGCCGATTCCCCGGACCGGGACGAGCACGTCTGGTGCGCCGACGGCCCGCAGCTTGGTGCGGACCCGGCTCGCGTGGGTCTGCAGGGCACGGGTGCTCAGGTGGTCGTGATCCAGGGCCACGGCGAGATCATGGTGCTCGACGACCGAACCACGACGCAGGGCCACCGTCAGGAGGAGGTCGAACTCCGACTTGGTCAGGGAGACGGGGCGGTCGCCCACGCAGACGACACGGCTCCTCGGGGACAAGGTGACCTCACCGCCCACGCTGATGACCTCGTCCGCCTCGTCGTGCTGCTGCGGGGACGAGCGCCCCAGGAGTCGTAGCCGTGCACCCAGTCTGCGCTCGGAGACGGGGAACGGAAGGACATCCTGGGCGCCGCGGTCGAGGAGGATCGCCTCGAGGTCGTCGGTCAGCATCAGCAGCAGCACCAAGGTCGGCACTCCCGCATCGGCGAGCCATCGCTGCGCATCGATGAGGGGCGGGGACGGCCGGCCACCGTGGAGGACGGCAGCGGAGGGCTGCTCCCGCGTGAGGCGGTCACGCACCTCCGCGACCGGCACCACCGCGAACGGGATGTGCGAGCCCTCGCACGCCCGGGACGTCAGGTCGATGTCCGAGGGCCTCGCGTCGAGGGAGATGAGCCAGAACAACTGAGCCTCGAGCCCCCGTCGACGGACATGGGTCGCCGGAAAGTCCCGACGACTTGACCAATTCTTTGCCGATTCTTCAGGGAAGTCAAGGCGGGGAAGTCGAGGAGTGCGTCAGAATTCGGGGTCGTGGGCGTCACCCCAGCCAGTGCTGCTCCGGCAGCGCGTGGGAGAGGAAGTGGCTCATCGCCTGGGTGTAGGCATAGGCACCGGTCTGGCCGAACACCACGACGTCGCCGGGCCGCAGGTCCACCGGCAGGTCGCCCGTGCCGACGCGGTCCAGCGAGGTGCACAGGGGCCCTGCGAGCGTGGTCGTCGCGCGCTCGCCGCCCAGGACCCCTTCGCCGGGGCGCACCGCCACGGTGGGGAACGACTGCCCGGTCAGCAGCGGCCGCAGCAGGTGGTTGATGCCGCCCTCGAGCATGACGAAGCGTTGACCCCGGGAGATCTTGGTGCGCACGACCCGGGCGGCGTAGACGCCGGTGGGTCCGGAGAGCCAGCGCCCGGGCTCGAGCAGCAGCTCGCCCGTGAACCAGTCGTTCTCGCCGAGGATGCGACCGAGGCCTGCACCGACCGCCCTGACGTCGAGGCTGGGCTCGGTCAGGGCATACCGGACGCCGAGGCCCCCGCCGAGGTCGATGAGGTCGAGCTCGCGACCCAGCAGCTCCTGCAACCGCCGCCCGATGCCCAGCGCCGTCCGGTGGTTGGCGAGCAGGCGCCCGGCGTCGAGCTCGTTGCTCGCGGAGAAGACCTGGAGCCCGCGGATCTCGACCCTGTCGAAGCGGGCGGCCTGGACCACGAAGTCGTCCAGCACCTCCTCGTCGACCCCGAAGGCACTGGGCCCGACACCCCCGATGATGCTGGCCGCCTCCGACACGCCTCCGACCGGGTTGACCCGGACGTTGACCGGCAGCGGGCGCTCACCGGTGTGCAGGGCGTGCAGCCGCTCGACGTCCTCGATGCCGTCGATCTGGATCCGCGCCCCGGCGAAGAGCGCGGCCTGCAGGTCGCGCTCGGTCTTGGCCGGGCCGGCGAAGACCATGCCGGCGCCCGTCCCCCCGGCGGCGAGCGCTGCCGAGACCTCGCCGGCGCTCGCGCAGTCGAACCACGCGCCCTGCCCGGCGAAGGCCTCGAGCAGGGGCAACCCGGGGTTGGACTTCACGGCATACGCCAGGCGGACCCGCGCGGGCAGCGCGGCCCGCAGCCGGGTGAACCGTTCGCGGGCCGCCGCCAGGTCGTAGGCGAAGAACGGGGTCTCGTGGTCCCTCGCGAGCTCGTCGAGCCGCTCCTCGTCGAAGGCGAACAGATCGGTCGTCGCAGCGGTCAAGATCATTCCTCCCACCAGGGCGCCAGGCGCCGCAGTCCTTCCTCGAGCACGTCCACCGGGCCGCCCAGGCTCACCCGCAGGAAGCCCGCGCCCCGCGGTCCGAAGGCGGTCCCGGGGATGGTCGTCACCCCGGCCTCGTCACGCAGCCGCAGCGCGACCGCCTCGGTGCCGGCGGGGTCGGCGCACGCGGCCCTGCCGAGGGGTTCGGGCAGCGCGAGCCAGAGGTAGAACCCGGCCCTCGTCACCGTTCTGGACATCGGGTTCTGGTGCCCGTCTCCCAGAAGTCGATGTCCAGAAGTGAGGAACTCGGGGGCGACCCGGTCGACCGTCTCCCAGCGCACCCGGATCTCCTCCCGAGCCGCGGGCAGCACCTCGTCGGCCGCGAGCAGCAGCCCCAGAGCGGCGGCCTGCGACAGCCGCGCGGGTGCCGTCGTCATCGCGTTGTGCACCAGCCGCGCGGGCGCGAGCACCTCGGGGTCGCCGAGCGCCCACCCGATCCGCAGCCCCGGGGCGGCGAAGGCCTTGCTCATCGAGCCCAGCACGACCCCCGCCGCACTCACGTCCCGCAGCGACGCGGGACGGCGGTCGACCCACAGCTCGGCATACACCTCGTCGCTGACGAGCAGCTGGCCGCGCTCGGCGCACGCCTCGGCGACCCGCGACAACGCCTGCGTCGAAGCGAGCCCACCGGTCGGGTTCGCCGGGTGGTTGAGCACGACCATCGAGGTATGCGGCTGCTCACCGAGTGCGGCGACCAGCGCCTCGGCGTCGAGGTCGCCGTCGGCGGTGAGGGGGTAGCCGACCGGTGTCGCCCCGCACATCCGGGCCAGGGTTGGATACGCGACGAAGCCGGGGTCCGGGACCAGGACGGTCGAGCCGGGCTCGACCCAGGCCTGGAAGAGCGCGAAGAGCGCTGCCTGGCTGCCCGCCGTGACCATGACCTGCTCGGGCGCCACGTCGTGCGCGGGGGAGGAGGCGTACCCGGCGACGGCGCGGACCAGCGCGGGGTCGGAGGTGTTGGGTCCGTAGCCGAGCGAGGGGGCGGCGACGGCCGCGCGGGGGCCGGCGTCCGGCGCCGGCCACCCCGGCTCGCCCAGGCCCAGGTCGACCGTGTCGGCCGGGGCGTCGAGGGACATGCGTCGGATCGGTGACAGGCCCTGGCCCGCCACCCTGGTCGCCGGCCTCACCGCAGCGACTCCTCGAGGGCGGTCGCGGCGTCGGTGGAGGAGTCGCGGTACTTCACGATCACCGGCGCGTAGAGGGACAGCCCGAGGACGGCGGCGTAGTCCCCACGGGCCGGCCGGGTGCCGGGCACGACCACCGCGCCCGACGGCACCTCGCCGCGCACCTCACGCTGCTCGACCAGGTCGTAGATCGTGGTGCCTGCGGTCAGCGTCACGCCGGGCGCGAGCACCGCCCCGCGCCGCACCACGACGCCCTCGTAGAGCCCGCACTGCGCCCCCACGAAGACCTCGTCCTCGACGACGACCGGCCGCGCGCCGACCGGCTCGAGCACCCCGCCGATCTGCACGGCGGTGGACAGGTGCACGCCGGTGCCCACCTGCGCGCACGACCCGACCAGGACGTGGCTGTCGACCATCGAGCCGGCACCGACGTGGGCCCCGGCGTTGACGTAGCTCGGTGGCATGACCACCACGCCCGGCGCGAGGTGGGCGCCGCGGCGGACCGCGGTCCCGCCGGGCACGAGGCGTATGCCGTCGCTCGCCGTGATCCGGCGCGCGGGCACGAGCGACTTGTCGACGCTGCCGCCGGGCCAGTCGATCTCGACGGTCTCACTGAGCCGGAAGGCGGCGAGGATGCCCCGCTTGACCCACCCGTGCACCCGCCACTGCCCGTCGTCACCGGGGCTGGCCGCCCGGACCGTGCCGGCCTCGAGGGCGGCGAGCAGCTGCTCGACCTGCTCGACCGTCGGATCGGACCCGCCCTCGGCGAAGGCGGTCTCGAGCTGGGACGACGCGGTCGTCGGGAGGGCGCTCACGAGGCGAGCGCCGCGGCGTCGTGCGGCACGGCGAACCGGCCCGGCAGCGACCCGGGGAGCGCGCCCGCGGCGCTGCGCCGCAACGCCTGCAGGTCGGCCAGCGCGGTCTGCACCCGGCTCCACGTCCCCGGCTCGGCGGGGGAGAGGGGCAGCCGGACCTGGGCCGTCGCGACGCCCAGGCAGGCGAGGGCAGCCTTGAGCGGCACCGGGTTGGTCTCGGTGAACATGGCGTCCATGAGCGGGGCGAGGAGCTCGTCCATCCGCCGCGCCAGGGTCAGGTCGCCGGCCCGGGCGGCGTGCACGAGCCGCCGGGTCTCCACCGGCGCCACGTTGGCGCAGACCGAGACCAGCCCCTGGGCGCCGACCGCGATCGAGGCCAGGGCGAGGTCGTCGTCGCCGGCCAGGACGGCGCGGTCGGCCGGAGCCTCGCGGCAGAGCCGACCGACCTGACGCAGGTCGCCCGAGCTCTCCTTGAGCGCCACGACCTGCTCGACCCCCCAGATCTGCCGCATGGCGTCCGGGGTGATGTTGCAGCCGGTCCGGCCGGGCACGTTGTAGGCGATGATCGGCAGCCCGTCCGCCGCCTCCGCCACGGCGCGGTAGTGCGCGACGAGCCCACTCACCTGCGGCTTGTTGTAGAACGGCGTGACCACCAGCAGGGCGTCCGCGCCGGCCGCCGCGGCCTGCCCGGCGAGCTCGCAGGTGCGCTCGGTGTCGTTGTGGCCGATCCCGACGACGACCGGCACGCCCCCTCCGTGGACCCGGCCGGCCTGCACGGCCTGGCGGACCAGCGCGTGCCGCTCGGGGTCGGTGACGGTCGCGGCCTCGCCGGTGGACCCGAGCACCACGAGCCAGTCCACACCGAGCCCGTCGGCCAGCACGTGCTCGACGAGCCGCCCGAAGGCTGCGTGGTCGACGGCGGGCTTTCGGCTCCCACCCACGGCGTCGGTCCCGGTGGTGAACGGCGTCGCCAGGGCGACGCCGAGACCGGTGAACGGTGCAGCGGTGAGGGTGGTGGGCATCGTGTCTCCTTCGTGGGGTGCCGGCGCTCAGGCGTGGGCGTCGGCGGTGGTGGACCGCGTGGTGGGCCCGGGGCCCGCCTGCTCGGCGGGATCGCCGAGCAGCGGTCGCAGGTGGTCCTCGGCGAGGTCGTCGAGGGTGAACAGGCCGGGGTGCGGCCGGGTCGTGAGCCAGCCGGCGGCGGTCAGCGCACCAGCGGCGAAGAGGTCGCGGTCGTGTGCGGCGTGCCGCAGGATGACGGTCTCGAGGGCGGTGGTGACGGTGACCTCGTGGTCGCCGACGACCTCGCCGAGGCGCAGGCTGGTGGTCTGGACGTCCTCGAGGCGGGTCCCGGCGCCGCGGGCGAGGGCCTCGCGCAGCGCGAGGGCGGTGCCGCTGGGTGCGTCGACCTTGTGCCGGTGGTGGGTCTCGGCGACCGCGAGGTCGACGGGCGTGCCCGCGCTGCCGGTGGCGGCGGCGTACGCGCCGAGGACCGCGGTCAGTCGTCGGACGAGGGCGACGCCCAGCGAGAAGTTCGGGGCGACCAGCACCCGGACGGGCAGCTCGCCGTCCACCAGGGACGGGTCCCACCCGGTCGCGCCGATGACGAGGTCGGTGCCCGTACGGTGCGCCCACGCGAGGTGGTCCGCGACGGCGTCCGCGGTGCTGACGTCGATGGCGACGTCGACCGCCTCCAGAGCATCCTCGCCCGGGCCCTCGCTCCCGACCGCCCAGCGCACCTCGAGGTCGTCCCGGGCGTCGGCGAGCCGCCGGATCGCCGAGCCGAGGCGTCCGGTCCCGAAGAGTCCGAGGGAGGTGGGCACCGGACGAGTATGTCGTCGCCCCACGACGCACCGCAACGCGTGTTTGTGCAGGTCAGGGCAGGTGTCCTGCCGATCGGCCCACAGGCCGGACGATGTCCTGCCACGCCGTCCGCGACCGTCCCGGTCCTCCCGCCGGACCGGCGCAAGTTGGTACGCGCCCGCGCCACCGAGCGCCGCGAATGGTGGTCTGCGCCCACCATTCGCGGCGCTCGGTGCGGTGGGCGTGCCCAGCGACGGTCAGGGCTGGACGAGGCCGGTGCGGTAGGCGAGGGCGACGAGCTGGGCGCGCTCGGAGCTGCCCGTCTTCATGAGCAGCCGCGAGATGTGCGTCTTGACGGTGGCCTCGGAGATGAAGAGCTGCTCGGCCAGGTCGCTGTTGGAGGGTGCGTCGCCCATGAGGGTGAGCACCTCCAGCTCGCGGGGGGACAGCATCTCCAGGCTGGGGAGGCCGCTGGGGTCCCGGGGGGCCGTCTCGCGCAGCGTCTCGATGACCTTGCCGGCCACCCCGGGGTCGATCCACGAGCCGCCGTCGGCGACGCGACGGACCGCGTCGCCGATCCGGGTGGGGACGGCCTCCTTGAGCATGTAGCCCGAGGCCCCGGCCCGGAGCGCGCCGTAGAGCGCGTCGTCGTGGTCGAAGGTGGTCAGCACCAGCACAGTGGTGACGCCGTCGGCGTCACCACCGCCGCGCTCCCCCTCGGCGGTGATCTGCCGGGTCGCCTCGATGCCGTCCATCCGCGGCATGCGGATGTCCATGACGACGACGTCGGGCCGCTCACGCCGCACGGCTTCGACCGCCTCGACGCCGTCGGCGGCGAGGGCGACGACCTCCAGGTCGCTCTCCGCTGCGAGCAGCATCGACAGGCCGTCGCGGACCTGCTCCTGGTCGTCGGCGACGACGACGCGGATGGTCATGGCTGCCTCGCCTCCCGCGTCGTCGACCCCCGCGGGGCCTCGGCCGACCCGGTCGGCAGGACGGCGGTCCCCACGAACTCGTCGCCGGCCCAGCCCGCCTCGAACCGTCCCCCCACCAGGCCGACCCGTTCGCGCAGCCCGCGCAGCCCGGTGCCGCCGTTGGGGATGTCGGTGCGGGCCGCGTCGCGGCTGCCACGGCAGCGCACCTGGATCTGCAGCTCGGCCCCGTGCCAGGCGACGTAGATGTCGACGAGCGCGCCGTGACCGGCGTGCTTCAGGGCGTTGGTCAGCGACTCCTGGACGACGCGGTAGGCCGCTGCCCCCACAGACTGGTCGACCTGGTGCGGGTCCCCCGACCGGTGGACCTCGACGATGAGACCGCTGCTGCGGCTCAGGTCGACGAGCCCGTCGAGGTCTCCCAGGCCAGGCTGGACGCTCGACTCCTGGTCAAGGGTGAGTCCGCCTCCCGTGCCCTCGGCGGCCGCATCCCCGCGCAGCACGCCGAGCAGGCGGTGCAGCTCGCGCATGCTCTGGGCGCCGGTCGACTCGATCGTGCCCAGCGACCGCAGGACCGTCTCGAGGCGCTGGTCCCCGGGGTGGTCCCGGTCGACCGAGCCGGCCATGGCCCGCGCCCCCGCGGCCTGCATCATCATCGCGCTGACCGAGTGCGCCACGATGTCGTGCAGCTCGCGGCCGATCCGCTGGCGCTCCGCCCGGGCCGCGCGCTCCCCCCGCACGTCCAGCTCGTCGTGCAGAGCCGTGGTCCGGTAGTGCGTGTAGCGCTCCACCGTGGCGGCCGCCCAGGCCGCGAAAACGAGTGCCGCGAAGAAGGTGGTGGTGGAGAGCAGGTTGCCGAGGTCGGGGTTCTCGAAGGACTTCGCGACGTTGCGCACGATGAGCGGCACCTGGACCAGCCCGAGGGCCAACGAGCCCCACCACCGCACCGGCCCCCCGCGCCGGGCGGCGGCGTGGATGGCCACGAGCAAGCAGAAGATGGGCTGGGCATACTCCAGCACGAGGGTGAGGCCGATGCTGATCCCGGCCACCCCGAGCAGCGCCACCACCGGGTAGCGGTAGCGCACCACGAGCAGCGCGCCCATGGCCAGCACCAGGGTGGTGCCGATCCAGGCCGGCGCCATGCCGCCACCGACGAGGTAGAGGTCGTCGATGAGCACCCCGGTCGTCCCCAGGTCGAAGACGGTCGCCATGACGATGGCCAGCACGCCCAGGCCGCGGATCAGCAACCGCCACCCACGCCCGTGCGGGATGTCCGGGGGGGTCGGTGTCGCGCTGGTCACGGTCCTCGCCCCTCCTCCCGGTCCCGTCGGGCTCCAGGAACCCAACCTAGTCGCACATCCGGGGGAACCTCGTGCAGAACCACTCGGGGAGACCGAACGCCGTCGTACCGGCCATCGCCCCAGGCTTCAGCTCGTCGCGCGGCCCGGGCGTGGGCACCGCACGGGAGAGCCGGAGGGCGACCTCGCGCTCCCCGTCCGCCGCGGTGAGGACCTCGACCACCTCGATGCGGGGGTGCCCGTCCCTGCCGCCCCCTGCTGCGGCAGGGACGGGCACCACATGCAGGGGGAGGGACGGATGGGGCTCCCTGTGACCCAGCCGCATCACGGCGCACTCGGGGGTGACCAGCTCGGCCCGACCGACGGTCCGGCTCGAGAGTCCCTCTGCATCACCCGTCATGACGCGCACGTGTCCTCGGAACTGCACGGCTGACAGTCTGGCCGGGACGGCAGGTGGCGCGCGTCATCCTGCAGACGGATATCCAGGTCGACCTTGCGCCTCCCGGGCCGGACGGCCGCCGGTGCGGGAGGTATGACGTGTGGCAGGCTTTCCCCCACGTCGGGTCAGGTCCCGGCCGGTGACGAAGGAGTGCCATGGAGCGCGAGCAGGTCGATCTCGACACCCAGGGCGTCGGGCGGGGCGCGATCATCCGCTACGGCCACTACGGCCGCCCGGTGCTGGTCTTCCCGTCGGAGGCCGGTCGCGCGTGGGACTTCGAGAACAACGGCATGATCGAGGCGGTCGCGGACCTGCTCGAGGACGGGCGCATCAAGCTCTACTGCGTCGACTCCTTCGACCACCTCACCTGGAGCGACAACAGCCTGCCGACCGAGGAGCGGGCACGTCGGCACGGGGCCTACGAGCGCTGGGTCCTGGACACGGTGGTGCCGCTCATCGACGAGGACTCTCCGGGTCACCGCAGCATCGTCACCGTCGGCGCCAGCATGGGCGGGTTCCACGCGGTCAACTTCGCGCTCAAGCGGCCCGACGTCTTCGGGATCGGCATGAGCCTGTCCGGCAACTTCGACCCCAGCTCCTGGCACGGGTGGGGCGAGCTGGGGGAGGCGACCTACTTCAACAACCCCACCGCCTACGTCGCCGGCATGGAGGGGGAGCACCTGCAGTGGGTGCGCGAGCACGCCAACATCCTCATCGTCGTGGGGCAGGGTGCCTTCGAGGTGCACCCCACCCAGTCGTTGCCGGGCGCGCACCGCATGGCCGGGATCCTCGCGGACAAGGGCATCCCGCACGAGCTCGACCTGTGGGGGCACGACAGCGCCCACGACTGGCCGTGGTGGCGCAAGCAGCTGGCGCACCACCTGCCGCGCTTCTGCTGAGGCCCGCCGACGCAGGACGCCCCCGGGCTCAGCCCACGGGCGGGCCGAGGCGGAGCAGCACGACGAAGACCACGGTCACCGCGAGCAGTGCGACGACGGCCCAGAGCAGGGGCCGCTGCAGGACGGCGTGCAGGGCCCGCTCGGGCAGCGTCCGGGCCGCGGCGCGCTCACGCAGACGCCAGGTCGGGCCCGCCAGCCCACGCCGGCGGACGGACTGCTCGAAGGGAATGGTGACGAACGGTGGCACCGCGCTGAACAGCCCGAGGGCCAGGGTCTTCGGGCCCCAGCGCTGGTCGAGCGCCACGACCACGACGACCACGCAGTAGGCGAGGAAGACGAAGCCGTGGACGGGGCCGGCGATGCTCACCCCGAGGTCGGTGGTCCTCGTGAGGTACTTCAGCGCCATACCGATGAGCAGCAGCGACCAGGTCACCGCCTCGGCGTCGGCGAGGACGCGGAGCAGCCGGCCGGGCCCGGGGTAGGTCATCGACCCATTCTCGGGCATCGTCCGGCGCGGGCCGGCGACGCCCCCCCCTCAGCCGGGGCGCGTCACGCCCCGTCGGTCAGTCGTCCTGGGGCGGCACGTAGAAGGCGGTCGTCGCGGCGACGTTGGCCTCGACGACCTCGGGGTCGGTTCCCGCCCCCAGCTGCGCCTCGCCCCAGGCCCGCGCGGACGCGACGTTGAACTCCCGGACGGCCGGGTCCCGGTCCAGGTCCTCCACCGAGGGCAGCTCGCCGCCGGCCACGTGGAGCGCCAGCCCGAGCAGCGCGCCGTCCCAGCCGACACCGACGGCGCCGGGGCCGAACTGGTCCCACATCTCCGGCGGGGTCTGCGCGCGGTGGGTCAGGGTGAGCACGGTGCTGCCCGGGGCCTGCGCGTCCTCCTCGAGGACGACCTCGACGAGCGAGGCGTCCTCGGGTCCGGTGGGCCCCATCTCCCAGGTCACCAGCAGACGGCGGTGGGGCTCGCAGGCCCGGATGACACCACCGGCGTTGCCGGTGAAGGCATACCTGCCGCCGAGGCTGAGGTCGCCCTCGACCGGGAGGAACCACCGGGACAGCCGGTCGGGGTCGGTGAGCGCGTCCCACAGCTGTGCCGGGGTGGTCGCGTAGCGGCGGGAGAGCGTCACCACCTGCGCCGGCCCCGCGGGCACGCTGCCCTCGCCCACCGATCGGTCCACCATCGCCAGTTCCTGCATCAGGTCCTTCATGCCATCCTCCGTGTCGTGTCCTCGGCGGGGTCCGCCTCGTGGGTGCTGTCGTCCGTCCGTGCCGCCCGGCGCCCTCGGGCCAGCTCCGTCTCCAGCGCGTCGAGCCGTTGCGACCAGAAGCCGCGCAGCTCGGCCAACCAGCGCTCCGCCTCCGCCAGGGGGCCCGGCTCCAGCGTGTAGATCCGGCGTCGGCCGACGGCGCGTGCGCTGACCAGACCGCCCTCGCGCAGCACCCTCAGGTGCTGGGACACGGCCGGCTGGCTGACCGTGAACTCCTCCTGCGCCAGGGCGACCAGTCCGCCGGCGGAGATCTCCCCGCCGAGGGCCAGGTGCTCCAACAGCCTCCGCCGTACCGGGTCGCCCAGGACGTCGAGTGCTGTCATGAGGTGATAGTGACACCGGCCTTCCATAAGTCAATGCTTATGCAAGGGCGGTCGACTCGGCCGCCGAGTCGTGCGCTGACGCGAGGGCGTCGAGGCGCTAACGTTCCGGTCATGGCCAACGACGTGCGCACCCACCTGATCGGTCTGCTGCTCGGCGCGGAGGAGGACTGGCCGCGCGCCTTCGAGTCGATCATGTCGCTGGTGGGCCCCGTGCAGGCCGGCGGCGCGACGCACTCCATCAGCAGCGAGCGGGTGCGGATCCACCCCTTCGACCTCACCGACCCGGTGCGCCACGGCCTGGTCATCGACCGTCTGGCGTACTGGTACTACCACCCCCGCGAGTGGTTGAAGAAGGCGTCGCTCATGAACGACACCTACCTGCTCAACAGCCCGTTCACCTTCCAGTCGATGGAGAAGCACAGCGCCTACGTCGCGATGCTGCGGCTCGGGATGAAGATCCCGAAGACGGTGCTGGTCCCCTACAAGAACCCGATCGACAACGTCCGGTGGGCCTACACCGCGGCGAAGTACAACGACCCGTTCGACCTGGAGACGATCGCGGCCGACATCGGCTACCCGTTGTTCATGAAGCCCTTCGACGGGGGCGGCTGGCGCGGCGTCTCCAAGGTCAAGGACGTCGAGGGGCTGCACAAGGCCTACGACGAGTCCGGCAACATGCTCATGCACCTGCAGGCGACGGTCGACTACGACAAGTTCGCCCGGGCCCTGACGATCGGCCCCGAGACGATGGTCATGGACTTCCGACCCGACGAGCCCATGCACAACAGGTATGCCGTCACCCACGACTTCCTCTCGCCGCAGGCCGGGTGGGAGGCCGAGACGGTGAGCAAGGTCGTCAACGCCTTCTTCGGGTGGGAGTTCAACTCCGCCGAGATGCTCGTCGCCGGGGACGAGGTCTACCCCATCGACTACGCCAACGCCTGCCCCGACGTCGCCATCACCTCGCTGCACTACTACTTCCCCTGGGCCATCACCGCCCTGGTCCGGTGGTCGACGTACTGCCTCGTGACCGGTCGCAAGTCGGCCATCGGCGTCCGCAACCCGCGCGACTACTTCGCCATCGGCGACGACCCGGACCGCACCTACACCGAGAAGATGCAGGCCTACCGCGAGCTCGCGGACGCCGAGTTCGAGACGGACCGCTACTGGGAGTGGTGCGAGCAGCACCTGGCGCACCTGCCCGAGCGGGTCATGGACTGGGTCGCCTCGGAAGACTTCGACCGCCTCCTGGTGGACACCGTGCGCGGCCACTACCCGGCGCACGAGCACGAGAAGTTCATCGCGCACTTCCGGGGTCTGACGAGCATGTGGGTGACCGACCAGCAGCGGTAACCCCCGCCAGGAGTCTGCGGTCGAAGGGCTGTTCGTGAAGTAGCCTGCCGTCGAACCCTCATGCGGTGGACCACTGTCGTTGGTGCCCGGAGTCGACCTAGGAGGACAGCGCGTGGTCAGCCCCACCCCTGATGCTCGCACCAACGCCGGCAGGGCGGGTCGACCTGGGTCCCTCCTCGACCTGCTGGACCCGCGCAGCAACAGCCTCAACGCCATCCGACTGGTCCTCGCCAGCTCCGTGATCGTCTCGCACGCCCCCATGATCGTGAGCGGCGACGACCCGTATGCCATCGCCGACCTGGACGTCGGGGGGTGGGCGGTCGCAGGGTTCTTCGTCGTGTCCGGGTGGCTCATCGCCAGCTCGAGGATGTCGACCGACTTCGCTCCCTTCATGTGGCGCCGCCTGATCAGGATCATGCCGGCCTTCTGGGTGGCGCTGCTCATCACGGCTGCTGTCTTCGCACCGATGACGTGGCTGTCCGACGAGGGGGAGCGGTCGCCGGTCAGTGCCCTCACCTACGTCGTGAAGAACGCCGGGCTGTGGATCTTCCAGCCCACCATCGACGGCACCTTGATCGGCAACCCGGTCAGCACCTGGAACGAGTCCCTGTGGACCCTCTCGTGGGAGATGCTCTGCTACCTGGGGATCGCGCTGGTGTTCTTCTGGGGCACGGCCCGGACGCGTCCGTGGCCGGTGCTCCTCCTCTGGGGTGCCGCGACAGCGGCCACCGTGGTCATCCGCGAGACGGACTGGGTGTCCATCTCCACCGGGTCCGCCGTGGGCCAGGGCGCCCGTCTGGGCTCCTACTTCCTGGCCGGTGCCGCGCTGCGGATGATGGCTCATCGGGTCCCGGGCAGGGCCACGCTGGCTGCCGCGTGCGTGGTGGCCCTGGCGGTGATGGCGTGGTTCGGTGTCGCCGGCGCTCTGATCGGGGCGCCCATGGCGTATCTGTCGATCTATCTCGGAGCGGTGCTTCCTCTGCGAGGAGTCGCTCGCACGAACGACATCTCCTACGGGATCTACATCTACGGCTTTCCCGTGGGTCAGCTGCTGGCGTTCTACGCCGGCGGCCTGGGCGTGGTCCAGAGCATCACCCTGAACGTCCTGCTCGTGATCCCGCTCGCCTGGATGTCGTGGCTCTGGGTCGAGTCGCCCGCCATGAGGCTGAAGTCCCTGGTCCCGAGCCGACGGGGTCCCGCTCCTGCTGCCGCGCGCGCCCAGCCAGAGAGCCCGTCACGACACGTGTCGAGGGAAGAGTGAGCGCTGACGCCTGGGTGACAGTCGCTGTCCTGGTGGGCGTGCTGACCGCCCTCGTGCGGCAGCGCACCAGCCCCTGGGTGGTGGTGCTGGGCGGCGTCATCGCCCTCCTCGTGCTGGGGGTGATCACCCCGGCGGAGGCCTTCACCGGGTTCTCCAACCCCGCCCCGATCACGGTGGCGGCGCTCTACGTCGTGGCCGCCGGCATCGAGAAGACCGGAGCCCTGGCCCCGGTGATGCAACGCACCCTGGGGGACCGGGGGACATACCGGCTGCCGCTGCTGCGGGTGCTGACCCCGACCGTCGGGGCGTCCGCCCTGCTCAACAACACCCCGATCGTGGCCATGCTCATCCCGCAGGTGACGGCCTGGTGCGAGCGGCAGGGCCGGTCGGCCAGCAAGTTCCTCATGCCGATCTCCTTCGCGGCCGTGCTCGGGGGCCTGCTCACCGTCATCGGCACCTCGACCAACCTCGTCGTCTCCGGGCAGATGACCGAGCTGGGCCTCGAGGCGATCGGCTTCTTCGAGATCGGGCGGCTGGGGCTGCCCATCGCGATCCTGGGGCTCCTGGTCCTCGTCGCCGTCGCGCCCAGGCTCCTCCCGGCCCGCCGCTCCGCGCGGGAGGAGCTGCAGAGCGAGGGCCGGCGCTTCTCCATCGAGATGATCGTGCAGCCCGGCGGGCCGGTCGACGGCCGCACCGTGGAGGAGGCCAAGCTGCGCTCCCTCCCCGGTCTGTTCCTCGTGTCGGTGGACCGGGGCGACACCGTCATCGCCCCCGTCCGGCCCGACACCGTGCTGCGGGGCGGCAACCGTCTGCACTTCGTCGGCTCGGTCAGCAAGGTCGTCGACGCCCAGCTCATGCCGGGACTGCGCTCGGCCGAGCTCGAGCACGTCCTCGACCTCAAGAGCGAGAGCGCGAAGTACTTCGAGGTCGTCGTGGGCTCCCAGTCGCCGCTGGTCGGCCGCACCCTGCGGGAGTCGGACTTCCGGTCGACCTACCAGGCCGCGGTGGTGGGCATCCACCGGTCGGGCCACCTCGTCGACGGCAAGCTCGGCGCCCAGACCATCCGGCTCGGCGACACTCTCATCGTCGTGTCCGACCCCGACTTCCGGAAGCGGTGGCGCGACCACTCCGACTTCCTGCTCGTCGCCGGCCTCGACGGGTCGCCCCCGGCGGCGACGCCACGCGCGTGGATCCCGGCCACCGTCCTCGCCCTGGTCGTCGGGCTGGCGGCCTTCGGGGTCATGCCGATCCTGCAGGGCTCCCTGCTGGGCGCCGTGGCCCTCATCGCCACGGGCGTCCTGTCCGCCCAGGAGGCGCGCCGGGCGGTCGACCCGGAGGTCATCCTCGTCATCGCCTCCGCCTTCGGCCTGGCGAGCGCGATGCAGGTCTCCGGGCTGGCCGAGGCCCTGGCCGGGGGGCTGGTTGCCTCGCTCGGCAGCTTCGGCACGCTCGGGGTGCTCCTCGGGCTGGTCCTGGCGACCATCGTGCTCACCGAGCTGGTGACGAACAACGCCGCGGCCCTGCTCATGCTGCCGGTGGCGGTCGCCACGGCGGACTCCGTCGGGCTGGACCCACGGGGCGCTGCCATCGCCGTGGCGGTGGCCGCCTCGGCGTCGTTCCTGTCACCGATCGGCTACCAGACCAACATGATGGTCTACGGCCCCGGCGGCTACCGGTTCACCGACTACGCACGGCTCGGGTGGGTCCTCACCGTCATGGTCGTCCTGGCCACCGTGCTGCTGACGCCGTTGCTCTGGCCCTGAGCCCTCAGCCCAGGTCCATGGTCGCGAGCGCCGCCATCAGCTCGTCAGCCACCTCGGGGCGGCACACGACCAGGTCCGGCGACCACGGGTTCTCCCGGTTGTAGACGAGAGGGCTGCCGTCGACCCGGCTCGTGTGCAGGCCGTGGGCCATCGCGACCGCGACAGGTGCCGCAGAGTCCCACTCGTACTGCCCGCCCGCGTGCACGTAGGCGTCGGAGGACCCGTCGAGGACCGACATCGCCTTGACGCCGGCCGAGCCCATCGGCACCGTCGTGGCCCCCATCGTCCGACCCAGCTCCTCGGCGAAGGCCGGGGGCCGTGAGCGGCTGACGGCCAGCCGCAGCGGGGGGTCGCCGGCCGGGCGGGCGGGCAGGTCGAGCCGGAGCGAGGGGTCGGTGCCGTAGGTGACGCCGCGCGCGGGCAGCGCGACCGCCCCGGCCACGAGCTCACCGGACTGCCACAGCGCCACGTGCACGGCCCAGTCGTCCCGGGGGACCTCGCTGAACTCCCGCGTCCCGTCCAGCGGGTCGATGATCCACACCCGCTCGGTGGAGAGCCGGGCGTGGTCGTCGGCCGCCTCCTCGCTCAGCACGGCGTCGCCGGGGGCGCGCTCGGCCAGCGCGGCTGCCAGCAGCTCCTGGGAGGCGGCGTCGCCGGCGTCCTTGAGGTCGCGACCCTCCACCCCCCGGGCGTGGAGGTCGGCGCGGACGGCGAGCAGGCGCTCGCCGGCCAGGTCGGCGAGCTCGCGGGCGAGCTGGTGGTCGTCGGTCGTCATGGTGTCCCCTCGGAGGTCAGCGGGTGGTCGTCGGCGGCGCGGTCGTCGCCAGGATCTGGTCGACGAGCTCATCCACGTCGCGGTCGGTCGTGTCCAGGGTCAGCGTGGCGTCGGTCGGTGTCTCGTAGGGCGAGCTGATGCCGGTGAAGTCCGGGATCTCGCCGGCGCGGGCGCGGGCGTACAGCCCCTTGCGGTCCCGGCGCTCGCACTCCTCCAGCGGAGTCGCCACGTGGACCAGGACGAACCTCCCGCCTCGTCCCTCGACCATGGCGCGCACCGCGCGGCGGGTCCCGTCGAAGGGGGCGATGGGGCTGGCGATCGCGGTGCCGCCGTGCCGCGCGATCTCGGCGGCGACCCACCCGATCCGGCGCACGTTGGTCTCGCGGTCCTCGGGGGAGAAGCCCAGCCCGGCGGACAGGTGGCGGCGGACGACGTCACCGTCGAGCAGGGAGACGGTGCGTCCCTCGTCCTCGACGAGCCGGTCGCGCAGCGCGCGGGCCAGGGTCGACTTGCCGGAGCCGGACAACCCGGTCAGCAGCACGACGACGCCACCGCGTCCCTCGAGGTATGCCGTCCCGCCAGCCGGTGAGGTCAGGTCACGGACGTGGTCGGTGCCCCCGAGGACCTGCTGCAGGTGCGTCACCTTGTCGGTGCGCCGGTCAGCGCTGCGGCCGACCGGGGCGACGCCCACGGCATACCCCTGCTCCTGCGCCAGGGTGCGGGCGGCACGCACGAGGTCGAGGTCGCGCTGGTTGTCGTCCCCGTCGGTCGAGGCGAGCACGACGACCGTGCGGGTCCCCTCCGGCAGGCCGGCCAGTGCCTCGTGGTCGTCCACCAGGACGGCCGGCAGCTCGACGTCGGCGTCGGTCAGGTGCCATCGCTCGAACGGCCGCGAAGAACGGGGCGAGCGCCAGGTGAGGCCGTCCTCGTGGTCGACGTCGACGACCGGCACCCCCTCGGCGTCGACCAGGGTGACGGGCCCCGCCGGCACGTCCACGAGGTCGGCGGGCAGCAGGCCCAGGCGCAGCAGCTCGAGGTCGTCGAGGGTGGGGACACCCGGGAAGATCGGCGACGAGGGGAGGGGCGTGGTCACCTCGCCACCCTAGGTCAGGTCGTGGCCGACGGTGGAACGATGCTGGAAGGTGAGCCGATGTCCGATATCGTGCAGCCCGCAGCATCCGTAGGGGAAAGGCGCAGGAGTGACAGTCGACGGCAACTACCGACTCTCCCAGCTCGACGAGCTGGAGGCCGAGTCGATCCATATCTTCCGTGAGGTGGCGGCGGAGTTCGAGAAGCCGGTGCTGATGTTCTCCGGCGGCAAGGACTCCATCGTCATGCTGCGGCTGGCGGAGAAGGCGTTCTACCCGGCCAAGGTGCCCTTCCCGGTGCTGCAGGTGGACACCGGCTACGACTTCCCCGAGGTGCTGGCGACCCGGGACCGCTGGGTAGAGCGGCTCGGGCTGCGCCTGCACGTCGCCTCGGTGGAGCAGGCGATCAAGGACGGCATCGTCGTCGACGACGGCAAGACGCCGCGCAACCGGCTCCAGATCGGCACCCTGCTCAACGCCATCGAGGAGGAGGGCTACACGGCCGCCTTCGGGGGCGGACGCCGCGACGAGGAGAAGGCGCGCGCCAAGGAGCGCGTCTACTCCCACCGCGACGAGTTCGGCCAGTGGGACCCCAAGAACCAGCGGCCAGAGCTGTGGAGCCTCTACAACGGCCGGATCCACGAGGGCGAGCACATGCGGGTCTTCCCGCTGTCCAACTGGACCGAGCTCGACGTGTGGGACTACATCCGGCGCGAGGCCATCGACATCCCCTCGATCTACTTCGCCCACCAGCGGCGCGTCTTCGAGCGGAACGGCATGCTCTTCTCCGAGAGCGAGCACAACCCGCTGCGCGACGGGGAGACCGTCAGCGAGCGGCAGGTCCGCTTCCGCACCGTCGGCGACCTGACGCTCACCGGGTGCCTGGAGTCGGACGCCGACGACCTGGACAAGATCATCGAAGAGGTGGCCGCCTCCCGGATCACCGAGCGCGGCGCGACCCGCGGCGACGACAAGTTCTCCGAGGCCGCCATGGAGGACCGCAAGAAGGAAGGCTACTTCTGATGGGTACCGGCACCGAGACAGGCATGGACCTGCTGCGCTTCGCGACCGCGGGCTCCGTGGACGACGGCAAGTCGACGCTCATCGGGCGCCTGCTGCTGGACAGCAAGGCGATCTTCGAGGACCAGCTCGAGTCCGTCGAGCGGACCTCCAAGGACAAGGGCTTCGACTACACCGACCTCGCGCTGCTCACCGACGGACTGCGCAGCGAGCGCGAGCAGGGCATCACCATCGATGTCGCCTACCGCTACTTCGCGACCCCGCGGCGCAAGTTCATCATCGCCGACACCCCGGGCCACGTGCAGTACACCCGCAACATGGTCACCGGCGCCTCCACGGCCGACCTCGGCCTGGTGCTCGTGGACGCCCGCCAGGGCATGACCGAGCAGTCGCGCCGGCACGCGGTCATCCTGTCGATGCTGCGGGTCCCGCACCTCGTGCTGGCCGTCAACAAGATGGACCTGGTCGACTTCTCGGAGGAGACCTTCCGCCGCATCGAGGCGGAGTTCACGGACTTCGTCCGCAAGCTCGACGTGCCCGACCTCACGGTCATCCCGATCTCGGCGCTACAGGGCGACAACGTCGTGACCCGCAGCGAGAAGATGCCGTGGTACGGCGGCAGCAGCCTGTTGCACCACCTCGAGCACGTCTACATCGGCTCCGACCGCGAGATGCGTGACGTCCGCTTCCCGGTGCAGTACGTCATCCGACCCAAGTCGGACGAGTTCCACGACTACCGCGGGTATGCCGGTCAGGTCGCCGGCGGCGTCATGAAGCCCGGCGACGAGGTCATCGTCCTGCCCAGCGGCATGACGAGCACCATCGAGTCGATCGACGCCTTCGACACCCAGGTGGACGAGGCATACCCCCCGATGTCGGTGACGGTGCGCCTCGCGGACGACGTCGACGTGAGCCGCGGCGACATGATCGCCCGGGTCAACAACCAGCCGGAGCAGACGCAGGATCTCGACGCGATGGTCTGCTGGATGTCGCCGGGTGCGCTGAAGCCGCGCTCCAAGCTGCTGGTCAAGCACACCACCCGGACCGTGAAGGCACTGGTCACGGAGATCGACTACCGGCTCGACGTCAACACCCTGCACCGCGACCAGGACGCCGAGGAGATCGGTCTGAACGAGATGGGTCGGATCCGGCTGCGCGTCCAGCAGCCGCTCATGGTCGACCTCTACGAGCAGAACCGCATCACCGGCTCGTTCATCCTCATCGACCAGGCCTCGGGCGTCACCGTCGGCGCGGGGATGATCCGGGACTGAGCCGCGAGCGGTCATGACAGCCTCGGAGCCGGACGCACGCGCGCCGTCGGACGAGGCCGACCGCTACGGGCTCGTCGGCGCCCCGTCCAGCGACGAGCTCCATTCGCTCTCCGACCTGGCGGCGAGCATCTTCGGCGCCCCCGGCGCGGCGGTGACGATCTTCACCGCCACCAGCGAGCACCGGATCGCCGCCACCGGGACCGAGCCGTCGGTGTGCGCCCTGGGCGAGTCCCTGTGCACCCTGGTGGAGATCGACGACGTCGTCGTGGTGCCGGACGCCCGCCGGGACCCGAGGTTGGCGAACCACCCCACGGTGACCGCGCGGCCCGGCATCCGGTTCTACGCCACGGCCCCCATGCGCAGCCCCGACGGGGCCCTGGTCGGCCAGCTGTGCGTCTTCGACCACCGCGCCCGGCGGACGACGGCGACCCAGCGCGACGCGCTCGGCTTCCTGGCGGCGAGGGCGACGGACATCCTGGAGCTGCGGTTGCGCAGCGGGCAGCTGAGCACGTCGCTGGAGGAGCTGACCGAGGCACGCGACGAGCTGGCGCGGTCCAACGTGGCGCTCTCGCACTTCGCCGCGCAGGTGAGCCACGACCTGCGCAACCCGCTCATGGCCGTGCGCGCCAACGCGGAGGTCCTCGCGGGCGAGCCGGTGATCCGTGCGGACCCCGAGCTGGCAGCGGCCGTGGAGCGGATCGCCGACGCGGCACGGGGGATGAGCGGGATGATCCACGACGTCCTCTCGCTCGCGCAGGAGGGAGGCCGGCCGACGGTCCGGGAGGTGGACCTGGGCGAGGTCGTCGACCGGGTGCTGCTGGACCTGAGTCCCCTGGTCCGGCAGGCGGGTGCGCACGTCGAGGTCGAGGACCTGCCGGTCGTGCCGGCCGACCCCGCCCTGCTGCACTCCGTCCTGCTCAACCTCCTCGACAACAGCCTGAAGTTCACCCGTCACGGGATCGCGCCCCAGGTACGGGTGCACGCCCTCGCGAGGCCCGGCTGGTGGCGCATCTGCGTCACCGACAACGGCGCGGGCATACCCCCTGGCCACGAGCACGCGGTCTTCCTGCCCTTCGTCCGTGCCCGCCCCGGCGAGGGTGTGACCCGGGCCGAGGGGCACGGCATCGGGCTGGCCACGGTGCACCGCGTCGTGACCGCCCACGGCGGGCGGGTCGGTCTGGAACCGGCGCCCGAGGGCGGCACCTGCGCGTGGTTCGAGCTGCCCCTGGACCAGCCCGCCACGGACCGCCACGAGGCGACCTGAGCGCGACTGCGGGTCAGCCAGGTCGACCGTGGCGACACTGTGGATCAGATGAGGATCTCGCGTGGATCAGCCGTGGAGAAGCGCTGCGTAAGGTCGGAGACATCAAGCAACGCAGCTGGACACGTGGCGCCGCACCAGGTCCGTAGCACGGACCGAGCCGGCGCCACCGCACTGCTCGCTCACGCGAGCTCAACCGCAACCTGACGGCACTGGGACAGCCGTCAGGCCAGGGCCGGTCCCCCTCCGGGCCAGGCCCCGGGGCCTCTGTCGCCTTCCGTGACGGCGACAGAGCCCCTGTCTGCTGCGGGGCGTCGCCGTCAGGGACGGCGGCGACACCCCGCAGCCCAGCTGCTGCTGCACCGCCCTCACGTCAGACGAGGAGGGGCGAGGCGGATGACGCAGGGACCGACTGCCGCCACCGACCGCACGAGGTCGACCGAGGAGGTATGCGCGTGAGGCGCGGAGCGCCGAGGTCAGCCCGACCGGGCACGCCCCGGGTCGCGACACCCGCGGCATACCCGGGTGCCGTCACGATGAGCCTCGCGCTGCCTAGGATTCATGGCATGGCCACGGTCGTGGTCGTTGAGGACGACGACAAGATCGCCGCCCCGCTGGTGCGCACCCTCGAGCGAGACGGCCATGCCGTCGACCGCTTCGACCAGGGGCAGCCTGCCGTCGACCGGGTGGTCTCCGCCGATCCACCGGTCGACCTGGTCCTGCTCGACCTGGGGCTGCCGGACATGGACGGGATCGACGTCTGCCGTGCGGTACGGGAGGCCGGATACGTCGGCGGCATCATCATCCTCACGGCCAGGGACGGTGAGCTGGACCGTGTCGTCGGGCTGGACACGGGCGCCGACGACTACCTCGCCAAGCCGTTCGGGCTCGCCGAGCTGCAGGCGCGCACCAGGGCCTTGCTGCGCCGCAGCACCATCAACCGGGCTCCGGACCCCCCTCGGGCCACGGCCCGTCCGGCTGACGGAGGTCTGCACATCGACGTCGACGCGCGACGCGTGCTCGTGCGTGGGGTCGACGTGCCCACCACCACCAAGGAGTTCGACGTGCTGGCACTGCTGGCCGCACGTCGTGGGGCCGTCGTCAGCCGGGAGACGCTCATCAACGAGGTGTGGGACGAGAACTGGTTCGGCTCCACCAAGACCTTGGACAACACCGTCGGACGTCTGCGCGGCAAGCTCGAGGGTGCGGACGCTCCGGTGCGGATCACCGCGGTGCGAGGGGTGGGCTTCCGGCTGGAGACGGACGACGGTTGAGTCCGGACTCTGCACAGATCAGCGCTGCCGCAGGTCGAGCACCCCTTGTCGTTGCTCGCCGAGGAGGCGAAAGCGCGTGAGTGCGACCGAGAGCCGTCTGCGCTAGGGTCATCACCCTGTGGCCTGGTGCTGAACCAGGGTCTTCGAGGTAGCGACAAGGTCGGGGAGAGCCAGGTGTCCATCGTGGAGGTTCGCGCGGTCGCTTTCGACCTGGACGACACTCTCGCCCCGTCAAAGTCCCTGGTGCCGTCGCGGACGGTGGCGCTCCTGGGCGAGCTGCTGGACGAGCTTCCTGTCTGTGTGATCTCCGGTGGCCGGTTCGCGCAGTTTCGGGACCAGCTGCTCTCGCAGCTCTCAGAACGTCATCGCCTGTCCGCCCTGCACCTGATGCCCACCTGCGGCACCCGTTACTACAGGTGGAACCCCGATGGTGCTGACTGGAAGCTCGTCTACGGCCGCGACATGTCCAAGGCTCAGCGGCGGCTCGTCATCGACGCCGTGGAACGTGCTGCACGCGACCTCGGTCTCTGGGAGCCCGACCACCGGGTGAGCGGTGACCGGATCGAGGACCGGGGCTCTCAGGTGACGTACTCGGCACTCGGACAGCAGGCGGGGGTCGCGGAGAAGAAGGCGTGGGACCCGAAGGGGGCGAAGCGAGCGGCATTGGCCGAGCGGCTCGTGGAGATGCTGCCCGACCTCGAGGTCCGGGCCGGCGGCTCCACGTCCATCGACATCACGGAGCGAGGTGTGGACAAGGCCTACGGCATACGACAACTCGCCGAGTCTCTCGACATCGATATGAAGGAGATCTTCTTCGTCGGCGACAGGCTTGAGCCTGGCGGCAACGACTACCCGGTCAGAGCGCTGGGCGTGCAGACCCGGCAGGTGGCGGACCATGTCGAGACTGTCGAGGTGATCGAGGACCTGCTCCGAGGGCTGCGCGGAGGCCCAGCATCGAGGTGGGCGTTCCCGACCTGGGCCTCGCCCCTAGATGAGGTCCTCGCGGCCCATGCCGCGCAGAAGGTCGACGACGGACCCGACCTGCTGGGCCTGATCGGGGGTGGTCAGCAGGAGCGCGTCGGGGGTGTCGACCGCGATGACCTCCTGCAGGCCGAGCGACACGACCAGCCGATCGCCGTGGGGAGCGATGAAGCCCGTCGAACCGAGCGCCATCACAGCGTCCTGATTACCCAGGACCCGCACCGACGGGTTGGACCCGTGCGGGCTCGTCCGGCCTGCCAGCGAGGCGAAGTCGCCCACGTCATCCCACCCGCACTCAGCGGGGACGACGGCCACGCGACGATCCCTGGCAGCGGGCTCCGCGACCGCGTGATCGATGGCGATGCTCGGAGTCTGCGCCCAGTGTGCCTCCAAGGAGTCCGGGTTCTGGGCGATGTCTCGAAGGACCCTGGCCATCTCGGGGTCGCTCGCGGCCAGCAGGTCCAGCAGGACCGTGGCGCCCACGACGAAGATGCCGGCGTTCCACAGGTGGCGGCCACCACGGAGGTAGGCCGCGGCCAGGTCCGCCGCTGGCTTCTCGCGAAGGCCCCGACCTGGCGCACCTCCGTCGCTCCAGGCAGGTCGAGGGGAGGCCCGACCTCGATGTAGCCGAAGCCGGTGGCGGCCCGGGTCGGCGAGATCCCGAGGGTGACGAGGTAGCCGTGCCCGGCCGCCTCGTGCGCCGCTCGGACGCACGCATGGAAGGTGGCCACGTCGTCGACGATGTGGTCGGCCGGGAACGCGCCCAGGACGGCGTCAGGGTTCTCCCGCTCGAGCATGGCGGCGGCGAGCCCGATCGCGGGCATGGAGTTGCGGGGGGACGGCTCGACCACGAGCGGACGCCGGTCCGCGTCCTCGATCTCGCCCGCGACGAGGTTGGCATGCCGGCGACCGGTGACCACCAGGACGTCCGCGCCCGACAGCGGCCGGACCCGATCCACGGTGTCGCGGAGCATCGACTGGCCGGTTCCGGCCAGGTCGAGCAGGTATTTCGGCCGGTGCGCCCGTGACAGGGGCCACAGACGAGTCCCCGTGCCGCCGGCGGGGATCACTGCGGTGAAATCGGCCAAGTGGTCTTGTCTGCCACGTGGATTGGCACGCATTGGCCCACCATGAGGGTTCGGTGACCCACGGCGTGGCTACACTCCCGAGTCGTGACTCGATCACCGGAGGCGCCCTCGGGCAGACAAGAGCTGCGGAAGACTCTCAAGCCTCAGTGGGTGTGGGCGGTGGCCCTGGGCTCGGCCATCGGGTGGGGTGCCTTCGTCCTCCCGCAGGACCTCCTGGGCCAGGCTGGCCCGCTGGGGGCGAGCCTGGGGCTCGTCATCGGCGGCGCGCTCATGTGCGTCATCGCGGTCAGCTACGGGCTGCTCATCCGGCACTTTCCGGTGAGCGGCGGCGAGTACGCCTACGCCTACACGTTCTTCGGTCGCACCCACGCCTTCGTCGCGGGGTGGGCGCTGGTCCTCGGCTACATCTCGATCATCGCGCTCAACGCCTCGGCGCTGGCGCTGCTCTTCCGCCGGTTGCTGCCGGCGGTCGTGGAGTGGGTGCCGTTGTGGGAGGTCGTGGGTTGGCAGGTCTACCTCGGTGAGGTCGTCGTCGCGTCTGCGGCGCTGGTCCTGTTCGCGCTCCTCAACGCGCGCGGCGGCACACTGTCGGGCCGGGTGCAGTATGCCTTCTGCCTCGTCATGCTGGCCGCGGTCGCGTGTATCCTCGTCGCGACGTGGCTGCACCCCGACACGCCGCTGTCCAACCTGGAGCCTGGCTTCCCCGAGGGCGTGTCACCGCTCGCGGCCATCCTGATGATCGTCGCCATCGCTCCATGGGCCTACGTCGGCTTCGACAACGTCCCCCAGGCGGCCGAGGAGTTCGACTTCTCCCCGACCAAGGCCTTCGGTCTCATCGTGCTGGCCATCGTGTCCGCCGCCGGGATCTACGTCGCGATGGTGGTGGCCACCGCGGTCGCGCAGCCGTGGCCGCAGATGGTCGCGGACGCGCCGGCCTGGGGCACCGCCGACGGTCTGGAGAGGCTCTTCGGTCCCGTCGGGTTGGTCCTGCTCGCTATCGCCGTGGTCATGGGGGTCTCGACCGGCCTCAACGGCTTCTACGTCTCCGCGAGCCGGTTGCTCTTCGCCATGGGGCGGGCCACGGTGCTCCCGCCGTTCTTCGCGAGGGTCAACGGGGCGGGTGCCCCCGGCAACGCCGTGTGGTTCGCGGCCGGACTGTGCCTCGTCGCGCCGCTCTTCGGCCGCGAGGCGCTGCTCTGGGTGGTCGACATGACCTCCGTCGGCGTCACCGTCGCCTACACCTACACCTGCCTCGCGGCATACCGGCTCTGGGAGTGGTCCGGCAGCGATGTGGGTGACCCGGACACCCGCTCCACCGCCCGCAAGGTGCTCAGCGGTCTCGGGGTCCTCACCGGGCTGCTCTTCCTCGGGCTCCTGCTGCTGCCGGGCTCCCCGGCGCAGCTGAGCACGCCGTCGTGGGTGGCGCTCGGCATCTGGGTGGCCCTGGGCGTCGTGTTCTACCTCGTGCGGCTGCCGGCCAGCCGACAGGTGGACGACGACGAGATGCGTCACCTCGTGCTCGGGGAGCACGCCGGCTACCGGTCGTCGCAGCCCCGCCGGCCCGGTGTGGGGGGCTCGGACCAGCCCGAGTAGGGGGCTCGCCGAGGGCCTCCATCGTCGGCGTCCCCGGGATCGTCGTTTCAGTCGCACGAATGTCGTGCTGACGAACATTGAACATTTGACCAACGGCAGGGTGTTCGTTCGGCCTCGGGGCGCCACTCGTCATCAGCCGTCGTCCCCATGGTCACTCGTTTCGCCCAACGCGTGGCCGTCCACGTTTCCACTCTTCGAGCACCACCTGACCCGTGCGTCGTGCACCGCGTCGATACCCCTCTGACCTGCGAAGAAACACGCCTCGGTTCAACCCTTGTCCAGACGTGCCCGTGTGGCGCAGTGGCTCATGAGCGCGCCCCGCTGCCCTCGCGGTGCCGGACAAAGCCGTTGTGGCTCACCCTCCTGGGTGAGGACTATGCGATACCTAAACTTTTTCTTGACCAGTTCCAGACTGACTCTTTACTTGTTCTATACCTTGTGCTTCGATGACTCGAGTCACAGGCTGACGCGGGCCCGTCCGCGTCGAGCAGCCGCGCCGTCCTGGGTGTGACGACGCTCGAAGGGGAGCTCATGTACGTGGAAGTCACTCTCGCTCGCCTGCGGGTGCGCCCAGACCGCACCAGCTCTCCTCGCTCCGCCGATCGGCGCACTCCGTGCTGAACGACGTGCCAGACCTGCCCCCCCGCTCTCTCGGCCGCACCGCGCGCGGCCACTCCCTCGCTCTCTCATCTCACGACACCAAGGGGAACCCCGTGAACGTTCAGGCCGCCTTCGGTCGCCACCTCGTCGCCGTGCTGTCCGTCTTCGCCCTCCTGCTGGCCTATCTGGTCACCACGGCCCGGCCGGCGGAGTCGCTGGAAGAGCCCGACCCGGACGTGGCTCTGGGGCAGTCGGTGGGGTTCTCGGGTGATGACGACGTGGTGGTGCCGGGGGTGTCCTCCGAGCTGGTGGGCGACTCGACGTGGGAGGTGTGGGTCAAGCCTGAGGACTTCGACAGCCGGCGGGTGCTGATGGGTACGGCGTACTCGGGTGAGGGCGTGATGACCCTGGAGCCGACCGGTCTGGTGAAGTTCTACCAGGGCCCGGCCGGCGGGAACGCCAAGCCGTACACGGCTCTGCAGTCGGGCGCCCCTCTGCGGGTGGGGGAGTGGAACCACGTGGTGGTCACGCGTGCGGGCTCCACGGTGTGGATGTTCCTGAACGGGAGCCTCGACTCCCGAAAGACGATGTCGGTGCAGCCCTCGGCTTCGGAACTCCCGCTGCGGATCGGGGACGGGTACCTGTCCGGGATCGTCGGCGACATGGACGAGGTCGCGGTGTACGACCGCGCGCTGTCCGCTTTCGATGTGCTCGAGCACTACGAGGCCATCGCCGGGGGCGATGACGAGGGCTATGGGTCCTTGGTTGCCGACGACGGTCCGCTGGGGCACTGGCGGATGGACGAGAACGGGGGGACGGTCGCAGTCGACGAGACCGGGACGTTCCCGGGTGAGTACCGCGGCACCCCGACCTTCGCTCAGCCCGGCGCCCTTGCAAGCCTGCCGGGCGAGCCGGAGGTGACTCTGGGTCAGTCGGTGGGGTTCTCGGGTGATGACGACGTGGTGGTGCCGGGGGTGGCCTCCGAGCTCGTGGGGGACTCGACGTGGGAGGTGTGGGTCAAGCCCGAGGACCTGGACAGCCGGCGGGTGCTGATGGGCACGGCGTACTCGGGTGAGGGCGTGGTGACCCTGGAGGTCGGGGGGCAGGTGAAGTTCTACCAGGGCCCGGCCGGCGGCAACGCGAAGCCGTACACGGCGCTGCTGTCCTCCTCGTCCTTGCAGGTGGGCGAGTGGAACCACGTGGTGGTCACGCGTGCGGGCTCCACGGTGTGGATGTTCCTGGACGGGCGGTTGGACTCGCGCAAGACGATGTCGGAGGAGCCCTCTGCCTCGGCGTTCCCGTTGCGCATCGGCGACGGGTACCTGTCCGGGATCGACGGCGACATGGACGAGGTCGCGGTCTACGACCGTGCACTGTCCGCTGCCGACGTGGCCGCGCACTACGACCTGATCGCGGGAGGTGACCACGCCGGATACGGCGCGAAGGTGTCCGAGGACGGGCCCCTCGGCCACTGGCGGATGGACGAGAACGGCGGGACGGTCGCGGTCGACGAGACCGGGACGTTCGCGGGCCAGTACCGCGGGACCCCGGCCTTCGCCCAGCCCGGTGCCAGCGCGAGCCTGCCGGGTGAGCCGGACGTGGCTCTGGGGCAGTCGGTGGGGTTCTCGGGTGATGACGACGTGGTGGTGCCGGGGGTGTCCTCCGAGCTGGTGGGCGACTCGACGTGGGAGGTGTGGGTCAAGCCTGAGGACTTCGACAGCCGGCGGGTGGTGATGGGTACGGCGTACTCGGGTGAGGGCGTGATGACCCTGGAGCCGACCGGTCTGGTGAAGTTCTACCAGGGCCCGGCCGGCGGGAACGCCAAGCCGTACACGGCTCTGCAGTCGGGCGCCCCTCTGCGGGTGGGGGAGTGGAACCACGTGGTGGTCACGCGTGCGGGGTCCACGGTGTGGATGTTCCTGGACGGGGCCCTCGACTCGCGTAAGACGATGTCGGTGCAGCCCTCGACCTCGATCTTCCCGCTGCGGATCGGGGACGGGTACCTGTCCGGGATCGTCGGCGACATGGACGAGGTCGCGGTGTACGACCGGGCGCTGTCCGCTGCCGACGTGGCCGCGCACTACGACCTGATCGCTGCGGGTGACCACGCCGGATACGGCACGAAGGTGTCCGGGGACGGGCCTGTCGGCCACTGGCGGATGGACGAGGTCGGTGGCGCTGTCGCGGTGGACGAGACCGGGACCTTCCCGGGTCAGTACCGCGGCACCCCGGACTACGGTCAGCCCGGCGCCGCTCTCGGCGAGCCTGCGGACACGACGGCTCCGGCCGTGCCGTCCGGGCTGGTTGCGACTGCCGGTGACGGACAGGTCGAGCTGACCTGGGACGCGAACACGGAGGACGACCTGGCCGGCTATAACGTGTACCGCTCGCAGTCCACCGGTGTGGACGCGGAGCGGTCGCCGGTCAACACCGAGCTGGTCGCGGCCGGGACCGAGTCGTTCGTCGACTCCGGGGTCACCAACGGCACCGAGTACTTCTACGTGATCACGGCGGTCGACTCCTCGGACAACGAGTCCGCGACCTCGGACGAGGTGACGGCCACCCCGGACGCCGAGCCGGTCGCGGGCTGCTCGCCGATCTCGACCCTCCCGTGCGTCGAGGTGGTCCTGGACGCGCCGGTCGGCTTCTCCTTCGACGGCACCGACGGTGGCCTGGCGGACCAGGCCGGTGAGGACATCGGCTTCACGATGGTCGACCCGCCCTCGGCGCGTCTGGACCTGGACGGTGACCCGAGCAACGCGGAGGTCCCGGGCTACGAGCCGGGCAACCTGGAGATCACCGACGGCGGCCTCACCATCGAGGCCACCCGAGGCATCCAGTACGCGGACAACGTCCAGTCCAGCAATACGAACTCCCTCATCAACGGGCTGGGTGTCGGCGTCGAGGCGGCCGGTGAGGTCACCACGGTCAGCACGACCGTCGTGGCCCCGGACTTCGACGGCACCGCCAACTCCGAGAAGGGCGGGCTGTGGTTCGGGCTGGACGAGGACAACCTGGTCAACCTCACCGTGCAGAACCAGACCGGCACCAACGTGCGGGTGCAGGTGCAGCGGGAGGTCGGTGGCAAGGTCGTCACCGCCACTGACGAGTTCAACAGCTCGGCGTTCGCCGAGGGCACGGACGTCGTCCTGACGATGACGCTGGACGACGCGGACAACACGGTCGTCGGCAGCTACCAGGTCGGCACCGGTTCGCCTGTCGAGCTGCCGGAGCTCACGGTCCCGCAGGAGTTCTTCGACGGCGAGCTGCTCGCCGACGAGGAGACCGGTCCTGCCAGCTATGCCGGCGTCTTCGCCACGAAGCGCGCCGAGACGACGAACGACCTGCTCCTGACCTTCGGTGACTTCGCCGTCACCCAGGGAGCGGATGCAGACACGACCGCTCCGGCGGCCCCCGCCGGACTCACCGCGACCGGCGGTGACGGCCAGGTCGAGCTGACCTGGGACGCCAACGGCGAGGACGACCTGGCCGGCTACAACGTGTACCGCTCCCAGTCCACCGGTGTGGACGAGCAGCGGTCGCCGGTCAACACCGAGCTGGTCGCGGCCGGGACGGAGTCGTTCGTCGACTCCGGGGTGACCAACGGCACCGAGTACTTCTACGTGGTGACCGCGGTCGACTCCTCGGACAACGAGTCGGAGGTCTCCGACGAGGTCACCGCCACCCCGGAGGCGCCCGTCCAGGCCGAGCCCTGCTCGCCGATCTCCACCCTCGTCTGCGCTGACGTGGTGCCGGAGCTGCCGGTGGAGCTGTCCTTCGACGGCACCGACGGTGGCCTGGAGGACCAGGCCGGTGAGGACGTCGGCTTCACCATGGTGGACCCGCCCTCGACGCGCCTCGCGGCTGACGGTGACCCCAGCATCCCTGGGGTCCCGGGCTACGAGCCGGGCAACCTGGAGATCGCCGACGGCGGCCTCACCATCGAGGCCACCCGAGGCATCCAGTACGCGGACAACGTCCAGTCCAGCAACACGAACTCCCTCATCAACGGGCTGGGTGTCGGTGTCGAGGCGGCCGGTGAGGTGACCACGGTCAGCACGACCGTCGAGGCCCCGGACTTCGACGGCACCGCGAACGCCGAGAAGGCTGGTCTGTGGTTCGGCCTGGACGAGGACAACCTGGTCAACCTGACCCTGCAGAACCAGGCCGGCACCAACGTGCGGGCCCAGTTCCAGCGGGAGATCGACGGGGTCGCCAACGGTGACGCCAACGAGATCAACGGCTCCTCGTTCCCCGAGGGCACGGACGTCGTCCTGACCATGGTGCTGGACGACGCGGACAACACGGTCATCGGCAGCTACCAGGTCGGCACCGCTGCGCCGGTCACCCTCGGCGAGTTCACCGTGCCGCAGGCCTTCTTCGACGGCGAGATCCTCGCCGACGATGAGACCGGTCCGGCCAGCTTCACCGGTGTCTTCGCGACCAAGCGGAACGAGGCGACGTCCGAGCTGTTCGTGACCTTCGGTGACTTCGCGGTCAGCCAGGCCGACCAGGGTGCACCGGTGGTCACCCTCAGCGGTGACCGGACCCTCTTCGAGGCACAGCAGACCCTCATCCCGGTCCGGGCGACCGACCCGCAGGGTGAGGGCGTCGAGGTCACGGTCACCGGTCTGCCCGACGGGTTGTCCTACGCAGACGGATCCATCTCGGGCACCGTGGCGCAGGGGGCGGCCGCCGACAGCCCGTACACCGTCGAGGTGACGGCGGACGACGGCACCGCCAGCGGCAGCGGGACCTTCGAGATCGAGGTCGTGGAGGACATCGCACTGGACATCAACTTCCAGCTGCCCACCGCGCCCACGCCCTCCGGCTACCTGGCCGACGGTGGAGCGGCCTACGGTGACCGCGGCAACGGCCTCAGCTACGGCTGGGTCGAGCAGGGCACCAGCACCCCGCTGAACATGTCGGCCAACGGTCGGGACCGCAACCGCGCCGGTATCGACCAGCTGCTCGACACCTTCATCCACATGCAGTACAACGACATCAGCGAGGTCTACAACGGCACGGCCAACTGCAGCACCAACCAGTGCACCGAGGGCGCCTGGGAGATCGCTCTTCCCGACGGCCTCTACGAGGTGACGCTGGCGGTGGGCGACCAGCCCAGCAGCGGGGTCTACGACTCGCTGCACGCCATCAATGTGGAGACCGGTGTGGCCATCCGTGAGTTCCAGGCCACGAGCAGCGACGAGTACGAAGAGGTGACCGCCTACGCCGGGGTCCAGGACGGCCGGCTGACCATCGACGCGGTCGGCGGCGCCAACTCCAAGATCAGCTACGTGGAGATCCGCAGCCTCGGCACGCAGCCGTTCGTGACCAACACGATCCCGGCCAACCGGGCGACCGATGCCGCGCTGACCACCTCGGTGTCGGCCTCGGTCGCGGTGCCCGGCACGGGTATCGGGGTCGACCCCTCGAGGTCCACCTCCCTCACGGACGACGCGGTCAAGCTCTTCGAGATCACCGAGGCCGGCGAGGTCGAGGTGGAGGGCAACCGTGGCTCGACGGGTGGGAACGACACCATCGCCTTCAGCCCGACCGCGCCGCTCGAGGCGGAGACCACCTACCGCTACGTCATCGACGGAGCGCTCGACGAGGCCGGCAACACCTTCGGGGCCTTCGAGTCGGTCTTCACGACCGGCGAGGCGGACGCGCCGGGCGGGAGCGGGGTGTTCGACCCCGTCGAGGACGTCAACTTCGAGAAGGTCCTGCTGCCCACCGCCTCCGGTGCGGCCAACGGCAAGTACTTCGCCTCCCTCGTGGTGCACGACGGCCACCTGTGGGCAACCACCATCGGCCAGGGCATGTTCCGCTACGAGATCCTCGAGGACGGCACCCTCGGGCCGGCCCAGGACCTCGGTGTCTTCGGCGGGCGCGCCTCGGTCGGCCTGGTCTTCGACGAGGAGGACCCGGACCTGGCATGGGTGACCCACGCGACCGCGAACCTCGGCAACGAGAGCGCACGGCTCGGGTCCAAGGTCTCCGTGGTGGACTTCAGCGACGTCGACAACCCCGTCGTCACCGACGTCATCACGAACCTCCCGCGATCGGCCAAGGACCACCTGTCCAACTCGCTGGCCTACGGCCCCTCCGGCGACGGTGGTGACCCGTGGATGTACTTCCTCCAGGGGTCCAACCAGGCCGCGGGAGACGTCGACAGCGGATGGGGCAACCGCGGGGAGACCCAGCTGACCGCCGCGCTCCTGCGCTTCGACCCGCAGGACGCCCTGGCCACCGCCCGGGCGAACGGGCCGATCAACGTGGCCACCGAGGAGGTCGGCGGGAGCTACGACCCGTTCGCCGACGACGCTCCGCTGGAGATCTACGCCACCGGTATCCGGAACGCCTACGACCTGATCTGGCACTCCAACGGCAGCATCTACGTGCCGACCAACGGCACCGCCGGTGGCGGCAACAGCCCGGGTGTGACGGTCAACGGCGGCACCATGACCATGACGAGCAACCAGCAGGCCGGGCAGAACGGCTACGGCAACGGCACCGACGTCACGGAGGAGTGCGCCACCCGCAGGATCGACGGCGAGCCCTACACGGGTGGGTCGGTGCCGGCGATCTCCAACCACCCCACCCAGCGCGACTTCCTCTTCGAGGTGGAGCAGGGTGGCTACTACGGGCACCCGAACCCCACGCGGTGCGAATGGGTGCTCAACAACGGGGGCGACCCCGAGGGTGCCGGCTCGGGCGGGAGCAAGTACCCGGCCAGCCAGGACCCCGACGAGAACTACCGCGGCTGGGCCTACGACTTCGACTTCAACAAGTCGCCCAACGGGGTCATCGAGTACACGTCCAACACCTTCGGCGGTCAGCTCCAGGGCCGGATGATGGTCGTCCGGTTCAGCGGCAACGACGACCTGCTCACCATGCAGGTCGACTCCGACGGCACCGTCCTGGGCGCGCAGCCCGGCACGGACATCCCCGGCTTCACCGGGTATGCCGACCCGCTGGACGTCATCGAGGACACGTCGGTCCACGAGGGCAACCTCTACATCAACCAGTACAACCGCGGTGGCGAGCCGCAGGAGCTCTACCTGCTGCGCGTCCCGGACGGTCAGACGGCCTCGTCCATATCGACCGACGTCGACGAGCTGGTCATGTCGGCCACGCTCAACACCCAGCAGCCGACCGACACGGCCCAGGTGACCGTGACCAACAACGGCAGCGAGCCGGTGGAGATCACGGCTGCGGTCGAGGGCACCCACGCCGGCCAGTTCTCGGCCCCGTCTCCGGGGACCCTCGCCGCAGGTGAGGACACGGAGCTCACCGTGACCTTCGACCCCAGCGGCAGCGTGCAGGTCAAGTCGGCACAGCTGGTGCTGTCCACGCAGGACGGCGACAGCGAGACGGTCGACCTGCGGGGCCTGGCCTTCCAGGGGCAGGAGGGTGGCAACGAGCCGCCGTTCCAGCTGGTCATCGACGCCCTCGGCTACGGCATCTCTGCCGGGTGGACCAACCTGGCCGGCGGCATGGACCCGGCGGCCAAGGGCGACGAGGTCCTGGAGCCGCTGTTCCAGCGGGCCGGTGACGGCCCGGTCACCATGACCCCGGTGGCGGCGTTCGCGCCGCAGGAGAACCTGCCCTTCGGGTGGTACGCCGCAGCCGAGGGCGACGTCAGCCTCAACGAGGTCGGGTCGATCGCCAACGGTCAGCTCCAGACGCTCAACCCGGCGCTGGGCTCCGGCGGCACGTCCTTCGACCCCGGGACGGAGGTGTTCGGGCTCTACTACGACTCCAACACCTTCAACCGGGTCGGCTACACCGAGGACGGTCGCAACGACGCCGGCGGCCTGCACCGCGCGCGGATCTACCCGCTCTCGGGCGACCGGTTCCTCGTGGCCTTCGAGGACGCCTCCAACGGTGACTACCAGGACTACGTCTTCGTCATCGACAACGTCGTCCCCGCCGGTGACGTCGTGGAGCCGCCGCCGGCCGACGATGCGCTGAGGTTCAACTTCCAGTCCGAGACGGCGCCGGTGCCCGACGGGTACCTGCGTGACTTCGGCCAGGCGTACGGACCCCGCTCCGGCGCCAACCAGGGCAGCGACCTCACCTACGGGTGGGTGGATGACGAGACCCTGGAGCCGCTGACGCTCGTCGGCAACGGTCGCGACCGCGACAGCAACGACGACCAGCGGCTGGACACCCTCATGCACATGGACCTGCCCCCGGACAGTGACGGCGGGGTCCTGCTGGACGGTTCCTGGCAGGTCGCGGTGCCCGACGGCACGTACGAGGTCACGGTGGCCGTGGGCGACCCCAACCGCGGCAGCGCTCCCGAGGTGCACACCATCAACGTCGAGGGCGCCAAGGCCGTCGACGCCTTCGGGAACTCCACCGCCGCGAACGGGTCCGACGCCCGTCACGAGGTGGCGACGGTGGCCGTCGAGGTGCTCGACGGCGCCCTGACGGTCGACCAGCTCGGCGGGACCAACACCAAGATCAACTACGTCGAGGTGGTCCCGATGGACGGCCCGGTCACCCAGACGGTGGCGCAGGTCAACTTCCAGCCCGCGGCCGTCACCACCCCCACGGGGTGGACGGCCGACACGGGCGCCTTGTTCACCGAGGACCGTGGCTACGGCTGGGTGCGTACCGAGGGCGGAGCGGCGAAGACGGCCGACACCCGCAACCGGACCTCCGAGTCGAACGTGCTGGAGGCGACGACCATCCTCGTGGACGACGCCGAGGTCGCGGCGGTGGTCGACGGCGAGTGGGAGTATGCCCTCGCCGACGGCGAGTACACGGTGGAGGTGTCCGTCGGTGACGCCGACTACAGCGACTCGACGCACGGCATCACCGCGGAGGGCGAGTCCGTCATCGACGGCTTCGTCCCGAACGGGCTCGGTGACTACGGCACCGGGAGTGCGACGGTCGAGGTCTCGGACGGCGCGCTGACGCTCGCCTCCGACGGCACGAACACCAAGCTGCAGTGGGTGCGGATCACCTCGACCGCGGAGGGTGACGTCGTGCCGCCGCAGGTTGCGGTCGCCCTGGACGGCGAGGGCGAGGGCGGCACCTACACGGGGTCGGTCACCGTCACGGTCACGGCGACGGACCGGACCCTGGAGTTCGTCGACTACAGCGTGGACGGTGCCCCGGAGCTCAACTACACCGCTCCGTTCGAGGTCTCCGGCTCCGGCAACCACGAGGTGGTCGTCACGGCCGTGGACGGTGCGGGCAACACCACGACCCGGACCGTGACGTTCACCATCGTCGAGCTCGCGGACGGCGACCTCACCCTCACCAACCCGGAGGCGGCACCGTTCAACGACCGTCTCGTGATGAGTCGGATCCAGTCGACCACCAGCAACCCGGCGACCGCCGACACCGCTCTGGTCAACGTGGGCAACAACGGGTCGGAGCCGGTCGTGGTCTCGGCGCTGGACATCGTCGACCCGGACGACTTCGAGCTGGTCAACCCGCCCGCGCTCCCGGCGACCATCGCCGTCGGTGGCACGCTCCCGGTGACCGTCCGCTTCATCGGGACCGGCTCGGGGCAGAACACCAACTTCGAGTCCGCGATGCTCATCCGCCACAACGGCAGTGACGGGCCGACCAGCACGGTCGAGCTCGGTGCCATCTGGCAGTCGCAGAGCGAGGGAGGCAACGAGCCGAACGTCGCCGAGATCATCGAGGCGTACGGGCCGGGCACCACCATCGTCGGACCCGGTCAGCAGCTCAACAACCAGGGGCGGCTGGAGGCCATCGGCGACGAGGTCCTCTCGGCCACCTGGAAGCGGCTGGACACGTCGAAGCCGGCCACCGTGCGACAGCTCGCGGCGTACCACACGTGCTGCAGCAACACGGCGACCTTCGGCACGCACCCCGTCGGCAGCAAGGGGACGTGGCAGAACCAGCTGACCCACAACGGTCAGTGGGCCCAGACCCTGCGTCCGCGGATCAACGGGTCGTCCACCAACCCGGCCTACCGGACGTTCACCCCGACCCAGTCGACCTTCAGCTGGAGGATCGACCCCGAGTCGAGCGACTGGCGGCTCAACAACACCTCACCGGACAGCTGCGGTACGGGCAACGACGGGTGCCAGCTCGGTCACCACGTCCGCATCTGGCCGGTGGAGGACCGGGACGGCACAGCCATCCCCGGGTCGTACTTCGTGGTGATGGACTACTCCGGCATCAACTACGACTTCAACGACAACGTCTACCTCGTCACGAACGTCGCCCCTGCCGACTGACTGACCGGGGTACCGACGATGCCGGCCGGCCACCGCACAGACGGTGACCGGCCGGCATCGCCTATGGTCGGCAGCGTGAATGTCCGGTCCATCCGCACGCAGCTGTGGCATCTTCGGCACGGTGGCCTCCCCGCCTGGAGACGCCACCGCGCACGTCGCCACCTGCCCAGGCCACCGGGGGAGTCGAGGCAGGCTGCCGAGCCCGATCAGGGCCTCCCACAGGTCCGCGAGTGGACGTTGCCCGTCCGGAGCCCCCGTCGCGAGCTGAGGGTCGGTCTGGTCGCCGACGAGTTCACCGAGCTGTGTCTGAGGTGGGAGTGGGACCAGACCCTCCTGACCCCCGAGAGCTGGCGCGAGCAGGTCCGGGGGCTGGAGCTCCTCTTCGTCGAGTCGGCGTGGAACGGCAACGGGGGTGCGTGGAAGTACCAGCTGACCGGCTCGAAGGCACCGAGCCAACCACTGCGCGAGCTGGTCGCCCACTGCCAGGAGCAGGGGATCCCCACGGTCTTCTGGAACAAGGAGGACCCGGTCCACTTCGACGACTTCCTGGCGACGGCGGCGCTGTTCGACTGGGTCCTCACCAGTGACGCCGAGACCGTCCCCGCCTACCGGTCGAGGCTGGGGCACGAGCGGGTGGCGCCGATGGCGTTCGCAGCGGCGTCATGGATCCACAACCCCGTGCGTCCTCAGGGGTCCGCGGCACGGGACATCGCCTTCGCGGGGATGTACTACACGCACCGGTTCCCGGAGCGACGAGCGCAGATGGACCTGCTGCTCGGTGCGGCGGCAGCGGTCTCCCACCGGATGAGGCACGGCCTCGAGATCTTCTCGCGCTTCCACGGCGGGGACGAGCGGTACCAGTTCCCGTCCGTCTTCGCCGACCGCGTCGTGGGCTCGCTGACCTACCTGCAGATGCTCTCGGCCTACCGGGAGTTCAAGGTCTTCCTCAACGTCAGCTCGGTGCCGCAGAGCGCCACCATGTGCCCTCGGCGCATCTTCGAGATCAGCGCGTGCGGGACTCCTGTCGTGTCGACGCCCACCCCCGCCATCGAGTCGTACTTCGACGCCGAGGAGATGGTGACGGTCAGCGAGCCGCAGGAGGCGCAGTTCCAGCTCCGGGCGCTGGTGGGCAACGACGAGTGGCGGGAGCGGCTGGGGCACCGGGCGGCACGGAAGGTGTTGAGCGAGCACACCTACTCCCACCGGGTGGACGAGGTCCTGGAGCACGTCGGTCTCGTCGAACACCGACGCCCATCCCCGAGCGTGAGTGTCATCTGCTCCACCCACCGCCCCGGGCAGCTGGATCACGTGCTGGCCACGGTGGCGGCCCAGCGCGAGGTGGAGCCGCAGCTGGTGCTCGTCACCCACGGCTTCGAGCCACCTGCCGACCTGGCCCGTCGGGCCGAGGACCACGGCGTCCGGTCCCCGGTCGTGCTCCAGGTCGCCCAGGAGCGCAGCCTCGGCGCGTGCCTGAACGCGGCGGTGGCTCGCGCCGACGGGGACATCGTCGCCAAGATGGACGACGACGACCTCTACGGCCCCGCCTACCTGGCGGACCAGGTCCGGGCGCTGGACTTCTCCGGCGCCGACGTGGTGGGCAAACGGGCCCACCACGTTCTGCTCACCGGTCATGACGTGCTCCTGGTCCGATTCGGCTACTACGAGCACCGGTTCACCGATCTCGTCATGGGTCCCACCCTGCTGGGACGCCGGGAGATCTTCCAGGAGCTGACCTTCGGCGACCGGAACACCGGTGAGGACACCGACTTCCTGCAGCGCGTCCTCGCGCGTCGGGGCACCATCTACGCCAGCGACCGCTACAACTTCATCCAGGTGAGACAGACCGAGGGGCACACGTGGCAGGCCTCGGACGCCGAGCTGCTCGCCAACGGCCGGGTCGTCGCCTTCGGCGCTGGAGTTGACCATGTCTTTACCTGAGGAGCACGGGGACCGCCCGGCCCTTCTGTAGAGTTCAACGGTCCCAGTCACAACTGAGAGGTCCCTTCTCCATGTCCCAGAGCGTCGCCGTCATCGGCCTCGGGTATATCGGCCTACCGACCGCCGCGATCCTCGCCAGTCACGGATACCGGGTGCTGGGTGTCGACGTGAGTGACAAGCACGTCGACGCGGTGAACGCCGGTCGCATCCCCTTCGTGGAACCCGACCTGGGGACGCACGTCGCGGGAACCGTCAGCCAGGGCCTCCTCACGGCTCAGAAGGACACGCCCAAGGCGGACGTCTACATCATCGCGGTCCCGACGCCCTTCGCCGAGGGTCATGAGGCGGACCTGAGCTACATCGACGCCGCGACCGACGCGCTGCTGCCGCAGCTGGAGGGCGGCGAGCTCGTCATCCTCGAGTCGACCTCGCCTCCCGGGGCGACCCAGCACCTGGCCGACCGCATCACCGCAGCGCGACCCGAGCTCACGACGGACGACGCGGGGGGCGAGCGCAACGTCGACGTGGCCCACTGCCCGGAGCGGGTGCTCCCGGGCCGCGTGATGGTCGAGCTGGTCGAGAACGACCGGATCGTCGGGGGCCTCACCCCGCGCGCCGCCGAACGGGCCAAGGAGCTGTACTCGAGCTTCTGCCACGGTGAGATCTACCTGACCGACGCGGTGACCGCCGAGATGGCCAAGCTGACCGAGAACTCCTTCCGCGACGTCAACATCGCCTTCGCGAACGAGCTCTCGATCATCGCCGAGAAGGTCGGCATCGACGTCTTCGAGCTCATCGAGCTGGCCAACAAGCACCCCCGCGTCAACATCCTGCAGCCCGGTCCGGGCGTGGGTGGGCACTGCATCGCCGTCGACCCGTGGTTCATCGTCTCCGCCGTCCCGGAGCAGGCCAGGCTCATCCGCACCGCGCGAGAGGTCAACGACAGCAAGCCGGAGTACGTCGTGGAGCAGGTGGCGGCGCACGTCGAGGGCCTGCAGGCCCCCACCGTCGCCGCGCTGGGGCTGGCCTTCAAGCCGGACATCGACGACATGCGGGAGTCGCCGGCCCTCGACATCACCCGCAACCTGGCCGAGCGGCTGCCGGCAGCGACGGTGCTCGCCGTCGAGCCGAACGTGGAGGCGCTCCCCCCGCGTCTCGCCGATCAGTCGAACGTCGAGCTCACGCCCCTGAAGGATGCCCTCGACCGGGCGGACGTCGTCGTGCTCCTCGTGGACCACAAGGAGTTCAAGGAGCTCGACGGCCCCGGACGCCAGGTGCCCGTCGTCGACACCAGGGGTGCCTGGCGGACGGCAGGGGCATGAGCGCTCTCGTCGGGGCCACGGCGCCGACCAACGCCCCGGAAGGGCTGCGGGCCGCCCGCGCCGAGGCCACGGCGCTGTGGGAGGCGGGTCGGAAGGAAGAGTCCCTCGAGATGCTGCGCCGAGCGCGCGTCGAGCTGGGCGGAGACTCGTGGACGAGCTTCGCCTACGGCACCCGTGCGCTCGCGTTGGGTCACGGCTGGGCTGCGCGCGAGGCGTTGCACGACGCGGTCGACCACGACCCGTCCAACCTCGACGCCCTCGAGTTCTACATCGAGGTCGAGGCGAAGCACCCCGGGCCCGCCGGCGCCCTCACCCGGGTCCTCGACGCCCTGGCCGACGCCCTGCCGCTCCGGGAGGGCGTCGACCGTGAGGCGCTGGCCTTCCTCATCCCGAGCATGAAGAGCCAGCGGATCGGCGGGGCGATCCGGGGCCTGGACCTCTCGGACGACCCGGTGGCCCGTCTGTCCAGCCACCTGGTCGGTGCCAGCCCCGAGATCTGGGACGACCTGTGCGCCACCGCTGACCCGGCGGTCGCCACGCAGGCACGACTGACGGTGCTGCTGAGTCGCGGAACCTATGGCGCGGCCAACGAGATCCTGGCCGAGACCGACCCGACGACCGTGCCGGTCCGAGCCCTGCGTGTCGCGATCCGACGCGAGCTCCGCCGCGGACGCACCACCCAGGCCGTCCGCCTGCTAATGCCCTACCGCAGGGTGCGGCCCGACGACGCGTGGTCCCGCGACAAGCTGCGCGAGCTCACCGCGGTCAAGCCGTTGTCGCACTACCAGCTCGCCACCAAGGGTTTCCCGTTCCGTCGTGCCGCAGGTGAGCCCGCCTACGACCCTGACCTGTCGACCTCCCTCTACTGCCTGCACAACTCGCTCCCGCACCACTCGGCGGGATACGCGACCCGCACCCACGGTCTGCTGCGGGGAGTTCGCGCCGAGGGTTGGAACGTGCAGGGTGTCACTCGGTTGGGCTACCCGTACGACATGCCCGGCCAGGACGATCTCGGCGACATCGCCCCTCGGATCGAGGTCGACGACGTCCCCTACCACCGACTGAGCCACTCGCCGGGCATCGAGAAGAAGAACCCCATCCAGCCCTACGTCGAGCGCTACGTCGACGCGCTGAGCGGGCTGGCCCGGCGCGAGCGTCCCTTCGTGCTGCACGCCGCCTCGAACCACTGGAACGGGCTGAGCGTCGTGGAGTGCGGCCGTCGGCTCGGTATCCCGTCGGTGTACGAGGTGCGTGGTCTGTGGGAGGTCACCCGTGGCTCTCGTGACCCCGACTGGATGAGTGGCGGCATGTTCCGCTACATGGCGCGGATGGAGGCCGACGCCGCGCGTGGCGCGACCAGGGTGCTGACCATCACCCAGGCCCTCGCGGACGAGCTCGTCAACCGTGGCGTGGAGGACGACAAGATCTCAGTCGTCCCCAACGGTGTCGACACCTCGCGGTTCGTGCCACGGCCTCGGGACGAGGAGCTCGCCCGGCGTCTGGGCGTGCAGGGCAGGACCGTCGTCGGGTACGTCGGCTCGATCCTCGACTACGAAGGCCTCGACCTGCTCATCGACGCGGCTGCCACGCTGAAGGCCGAGCGTTCCGACGTCGCCTTCCTCTTCGTGGGTGACGGGGCGGAGCTCGTGCAGTTCCGTGAGCGTGTCGAGGCGGAGAACCTCGGTGACGTGGTCATCTTCACCGGCCGGGTCCCGCACCACGAGGTGGAGGACTACTACTCCCTGGTGGACATCTGTCCGTTCCCGCGCCTCCCGCTGCCCGTGTGCGAGATGGTCTCCCCCCTGAAGCCCTTCGAGGCGATGGCGATGGGCAAGGCGGTCGTCGCCTCGGACGTCGCGGCTCTCGCCGAGATCGTGACCGAGGGCGAGAACGGGCTCCTGCACCGCAAGGGAGATGCCGAGTCCCTGACCGCCGTCATCCGAGACCTCCTCGAGCACCCGGAGCGCCGTCAGCGCCTGGGCGAGCAGGCGCTCGCCTGGGTCCGGAGAGAGCGCGACTGGGGATCCCTCGCAGGACGAGTGAGCGAGCTGTATACGTCGCTCGGCGGATCGGCTACCCGCCGGGGGAGCTGACCGATGACGGGGTCGCACACGCACATCGACGTGGAGGTCTGCCGGCGCCAGTCCTTCGGGGCCGGTTTCGAGCGAACGGCGCGGGACCGCCGGCTGGCGGACGACCTCCTGAGGGGATCGGTGACCATGAGTCCCCACCCGGAGTGGCAGGTCCCCACGGTCGTCGACTGGGCGGCCGATCCGTTCACGCAGCGCAACTGGCGGGCCCAGCTGCACATGCTTCGCTGGCTCGACCCCCTGCGCCGGGTCGCGCTCGACGGGGACGACGAGGCAAGGGCCCTCTGGTGGGAGCACGTCCGCGGGTGGCTGACGAGCGATCACTCCCACATCCGGGAGTTCGCGTGGATGGACATGATCGACGGGGTCCGGGCCAAGGCCCTCGTCCTCGGGTTTCCCCTCGTGCCGGAAGCTGAGCGAGGGCGCTATGTCGAGGCCCTGCGCGACCACGGGAGCTGGCTCTCGGACACGGCCAACCGGGGGCACTCGAACCACGCGCTCCACCAGCTGATCGGTCTGTTCCTCGTCGGACGCCTTCTACGCGAGGAAGCCTGGTGGCAGCAGGCGGTCCAGGAGCTCGACGAGCTCTTCCTGGAGCAGTACGACGAGGAGGGCATCAACGCCGAGGGAGCGTTGGCGTACCACCTCCTCAACTACCGCTGGTGGAAGAGCACGCTCGAGGTCCTGGAGGTGGAGGGCTGCTCGCTCGGGGAGTCGACGCGTCGCCTCGAGCTGGCGCGCCTCGGCATCGTGCACGCCACCCGCCCGGACGGGCTGATGGAGATGATCGGAGACACCGCGCGGACCCCGATGCGCGACCGCGACTCGCCAGAGATGACGTACACGGCGACCGCCGGCGCCGAAGGTTCACCTCCCGCCGAGGTGTTCCGTGCCTACGCCGCGGGATATGTCTTCGGCCGCTCCGGCTGGGGCGCCCTGGAGACGGACTACGCCGACGAGACCTTTTACTCGGTGGCTCACGGAACCGGCGTGAAGGTCCATGGGCACGACGAGGCAGGGGCCGTCACCTACTACACCCGCGGTCGGCCGTGGATCGTGGATGCGGGCAAGTACGCCTACGTGCGCGACCCTTTCCGGGCCTACTTCAACAGCCGCGCCGCACACAACGTCGTGACGCTGCGGGGTGAGCGCCGCGACAAGGATGCGACCGTCAGCGTCGTTCGGGCGCACCACGGGCCGGAGGCCGACGACATCGCCCTGCTGGACACGGGGTACCCGGGGGTGCGGATCAGGCGTCGCATCGTCTTCCACCGTCCCACGGAGGCCCTGGTCGTCATCGATGCCGTCCAGGCCGACCGGGAGGTGCAGGCCGTCCAGCAATGGCAGATCGGCAAGCAGGTCGAGACCACTGCCGTCCGGGCCGGTTTCCGGCTCGCGTCGGGGGACCGCTCGGTCCGGTTGCTCTGGTCCGGCAGCCTTCCCGAGTGGGAGCTGCGCAGCGGAGAGAAGGACCCGATCGCGGGGTGGGTCTCCGAGACCTGGATGGAGGCGCAGGCTGCGACCCAGGTGCTCGCGACCAAGTCCGGCAAGGCCTTCCGCTTCGTCACCATCCTGGCCCCCGAGAAGCATGACGACCTGGCTGTCGAGAAGTCGGTGACCTTGCCTGCTGGTGTCGGCCTGGTGCTGCGGCAGGGGGGCCGCACCCATTCCTTCAGCATCAACCGGGACGGCGTGCGTCCGGGGTTGGTGGCAGATGCCGACCCCGAGGATCGGGCAGCTCGGCAGAGAGCTCTGTGGCAGCCCTTCATCGAGGTCGAGAGGCCGCAGGAGGTTGCCGACCTCCCGTTGGGCACTCTGCTCGCCCTGGCGCGGGAGGAGGTCAGCCGTAGCGGGAGCGAGAGCGTGCGCGGTGCGTGGGCCGGTGCTCTGGTGGACCGCATCCCTGCCTCACGAGGGTTGGGCGGCGCTGAGGATGCCCTCGTCGCCGGGCTGATCGACGTGGTCGGCCCCACCCTGTGGCCGAAGGTGCGCACCCTGCTGGGCGAGCGCTCACCTCGGCGGCTCCCGGCGCTGGGGGTGCACAAGCGACCTGCACCCGCCAGTGGGTACGACCATCTGGTGCAACGCACGGAGGCGGACGCGTTGAGCGAGCTGGCCGGCGGGGCTGAGGGGCCAGTGATGGGGAGCAGCCTGGCCGGTCCGCTCGTCATGCCCTGGGTCGCCCGGGCGGGAGAGGGTCAGACCCTGGTCGTGCGGCTGCACGGCGCCGTCAACCGCACGCGCCTGACTCTGCCCGTCCTCCCGGGGATGAGCTCGGCAGCCGGTCAGCCGCAGCCCTACCTCGTGCTGCAGGACCCGGCACTCGACCGGCGGGACGACTTGACCCTGGCATGGTTCGCGGGCTCTCCCGATGTCGACGGCCACGTGTGGTTGGCATCTCTGGTGGAGCAGGTCCGCCAGGCGCTCGGCTTGCGCGACGTCCTCGCCGTGGGCAGTTCGGGGGGCGGCTTCACGGCCCTCCATCTTTCTGCGCTGCTGCCACGGTCTGCGGCGCTGGCCTTCAACCCCCAGACCGACCTCCGCGCCTACCACCGCTCCTTCGCCGACCGGGCGGCCCTGGCTGTCCTCGGGATCCCCACCATGGCGGAGTCCGACGACGTGCGGGTCAGCGCCGTGGAGAGGTGGGAGAGGTCGAGGGTCCCGGGCGGGCCGAGGGCGCACATCGTGCTGAACACCCAGGACGAGCTGCACAAGACGCGTCATGTGCGACCCTTTACGGAGCGGGTCAGGGACAGGGGCCTGGGGACGGTCTCGGTGACCGAGATCGAGGGCGGGAAGGGCCACTTCGCGTTGCCCGCGACCGAGGTCACCTCGTGGATCAGGTGGAGGCTGGGCCGTCAGTGACTGCCGGGGCGGCCTCGAGGTACCCGAGACGCTCTCGCAGCTCGGCCAGCTCGTCAGCGGCCAGCTGCCTCAGATGTGGCGAGATCTCAACCGCTGGTCCGGCGTACTTGTTGCTGCCCCCACGGGCATCGACCTCGAGCGCCCGGGGCCCCTCGAGATCCACCCCGAGCGCCCGTCCGAGTCGGGAGATGGTGCCGGGGGCGTCGGCCCGCAGGTCCTCGTAACGCACGCTGGCGTCCGGGGTCGTCCCCTCGCCGCGCAAGTAGAATTTCTGCACGAAGTCGATGTTGCGTCGCAGGTAGGTCTCGTCGCTCTCCCCGGCGAAGTGCTGGGTGCGGTAGGCCTGCTTGCGGAAGGTGCGGGACAGGACCACGTCCAGCGGGTCGCGGGTGAGCAGCACCAGGCTCTTGGGAGCAGGCATGAGCTCGTGCTGGTGCCAGCCGCGGATGTGCGCGGTGTTGATCAAGGGGGCGTCCAGCAGGTCTGCCACCGGCCGGTTGGCCTGCAGCAGGTGCACCGCGTCCAGCAGAAGACCACGAGCCTCGTCGCCGAGCGATGCAGCGGCGGACGTCATGCCCGGCGGGAGGTACACCTCGCCGCAGGGGTTCATCCCACCCGCGTCGGCCATCATCTCCTGCAACCAGTGAGACCCGGCACCACCGGGGTTGACGACGAAGTAGGTCATGGGACGATCACCGGCCCGTGAGCGGGCCCAACGCAGCACGGCCACCTGGACCTCGTCCAGGTCACGCAGCGCATTGCGCGCCTGGAACTTCTCGAGCAGGCCCTGCTGACGCAGCGACATGTGGGAACGGTCCCCTGTCCACAGCGACGCAGGGTCGTGCACCAGGCTGCCCACGAGGTCCACGACGACCTCCTCCTCGCTCGGGGGTGCCGGGCTCTCCGCCGAGGTGGCCGCAGGGAGGTCTGCGTCCTTCCCGCGGACCTCGAGACGCACGCCCTCAGGTCGAGCTGCGGAAGGCTCTGCGGCATCGATCACCTGCCCAGCCAGCGAGCAGTACACGCTCTCCGTGTAGTGGAAGGGGGCGACGCCCCAGGGGTGGCCCGCGTCGGCAGCGACCTCGCCGACGTGGGCAGCGGCCACGTCGGTGACGCGCGTGGCCGTGCGGTGGTAGTCCCTGAAGAGCCGGTTGGCGCGATCGGGGTCCAGGCCGAAGGACGTGGGGACGGACTCGCCGTCGCTGGTCCGGGTCGCCCAGGCCGGAGCGAGCAGCAGGGTGCGCTCGCGCAGCCCCAGCTCGTCCAGGAGTGCGCGGAAGCGGCGCAGGGCGTGGAGGAAGAGCACCCGGTGACGCGCGGAGGCGAAAGCCACGAGGCGGGAGCTGTCGAGCTGGGCGTCCACGCCGGCCCGGATGCTGTCGACGGATCGCGTGCCCCAGGCGTGCGCCGTGGGGCGTGCGCCGACGCGCTCCAGACGGCGGAGCCCGACCCGCTCGTCGCACAGGTCCCACAGCAGCAGGTCGATGCCGTCGGCATGCTGCCTCAGCTGAGCCGGGAGCGAGCTCTCCCAGTCACCGACGATCATCCGTCGCTGGAACTCGGAGTCGGTGTCGATGGCGGGGACCCCCCGCGCGCTCGGCGGGGTGAAGGCGCTGATGAGGGACTGGCGGGCGACATAGCTCACCAGCTCGAAACCCTCGGGCAGCCGCTCGAAGGTGTCACGCGACACGCAGCTGCCGTAGATGAAGGTGCGGACGCTCATGTCAGGTGTTCTCTCTCTGGTCGCGAAGGCGGGCCACTTCGTCCACGGCGGCGTCGACCCCCGTGCGGGACTCCCGGGCCCGCCGGAGCAGCTGGTCCGCGACGGCATGCTCGCCCTTTGCCTGGTTCCACGCCCACCAACGGTAGGCCTCGGCGGTCTCCGGGGCGGGGCCGTCCTGGATCAGGACGCCCTCGTGCAGCCAGAGTGCCCGGCTGCAGGTCTCCTCGATCGTCTTGGCCGCGTGCGAGACCAGGAAGACCGTGCCAGCCCGCTCCCGCACCTCGTTCATGCGAGCCTCGGCGCGTTGCACCGAAGCGGCGTCGCCGGTGGAGAGCACCTCGTCGAGCAAGAGGATCTCCGGCTCGGCCGCCGCGGCGATGGCGAACCGCAGGCGCCCGCCCATACCGGAGGAGTAGGTGCGGATGGGGCGTCGGACGGCGTCGCCCAGACCGGCGATCTCCAGGACCTGCGGGAGCGTCTGGGCGACCTTCTCCGGCGTGAAGCCGAGCGCCAGGAGACCGAGCCGCGCGTTCTCGAGTCCGGTGAGATCCTGCTGGAGCGCCGCGTGCACTCCCAGGAGGACGGGCTGGGAGACAGATCGCACCTCGCCACTCGTGGGCTGGTCCAGCCCGGCGATGATGCGCAGGAGAGTGCTCTTCCCGGACCCGTTCGTGCCCACGATGCCGATCGACTCCCCGCCGTGGGCGACGAACGAGACCGAGCGCAGGGCGTGGACGGACAGGGTCGTCGCCGGCCGGAGGGCGCGGGTGACTCGTGCCCGAAGCGTCGTCGAAGACGTCTCGCGCCGTACGGGTGTCTCGAAGGTGCGGGCCACCGCGTCGACCAGGACGGTGGCCTGGGCCTCACTCATGGCCATACCCTTCCTCGCCCTGCCAGAAGTACCAGAAACCCAGCGCGGGGGTGATGGTCGCCCACACCAGCAGGAGCAGCCAGTGCTCCAGCGGGGGGACCGTGTCGTAGATCAGCACGTCCCGCGACATGTCCAGGACGATGAACATGGGGTTGTTCTGGAGGACGGCGAGCCATGGGCCGCGGTCCACGAAGCGGTCGATCGAGAAGAAGACGCCGGAGGCGTAGAACCAGAAGCGGGTCAGGAAGCTCACCAGGTGCCGGAGGTCCGGGATCGCCGCCCCCAGTCGCCCCGCGTAGAGCACCAGGCCGGCGACGAAGAGCGTGTGCAGACCGAAGATCGGCGGGAAGAGCAACCATGTCCAGGTGATGCTCGTCCCTGGCGGGACGGTGAGCAGCAGGAGCGCCATCGTCGCGAGCACCGGCGCCATCGAGAGGGTCTCACGGAGCAGCAACGACAAGGGGATCGCCGCCCGTGGGAAGGAGAAGGAGGTGATGAGTCCTCGGTTGGCACTCATCACGGTCATCCCCTGAGTGACACAGCTCGTCGTGTGTCGGAACAGGAAGATCCCGATGAGCAAGAACCCCGTGAAGTTGTCGATGCCTCGGTCCGTCTGCAGGACCAGGGCGAAGATGACGTAGTAGACGACGCCCTGCAGGATGGGGACGCCCACCAGCCAGAGGTTGCCCAGGAGCATGTCGCGGTTGCCGGAGTAGGCCTTGGCCCGCGAGTCGGCCACGATGAAGTGCCGCCGCTCCCACAGCTGTCGCAGGTACTCGCCCAGTCCCGGCCGCCGACCTACCGGCAGCAAGGGCCTGGCTACCGGGGTGCGCGGTCGTGTGCCTGTCATGTGAACGCGCGTGCCTCCGAACTCGACTGCGCCCCTCCACGGCTCCCGTGTCCGGCCGTCCGGCGGGGCCGGTTGAACTAGGCTACCCGGAGCGCTGTCACGACCCGTCGACGAAAGGTCCCCATGCGCCTCCGCCCCCCCGTTCTTCTCGGTTCTGCAGCGCTCGCGGTCGCTCTGCTCGGCTGGGCCCTCTCGGTCGTCCGTGACGACGTCGGGTGGATCGCGCTGGCGCTCGTGGTGATCGGTCTGACCGTCGCAGCGGTGGTGGCGGTCCGCCTCATCCTCCGAGCACGAGCCGTCGTGCGGGTCGAACGGAGGCGCCTGCGCGATCGCCTCGACGACGTGACCGCCGAGCTGACGTCGGTGCGGGCCGAGCTCGAGCGGGTGGGCGAGAGCGCCGGGGCCGGCGCGAGGACGCAGGCACTGGCGGAGGAGCGGGCACGCGTGCATCGCGCCTGGTTGGAGGCGTTGCAGCAGCGCGACGACGGGCTGGGGGCAGGCCTCGAGGAGGCCAAGAGCGGGGTGGTCCTCGCGCGAGACGAGCTCCGCCGACTCGGCGAGGTGCAGGGTGAGCTCAGCGGCGACCTCCACCAGCTGGGCGAGATGCAGGGCGCGCTCGGCGGCGACCTGGGGACGGTCCGCCGCGGCCTGGAGGAGGCGGGCGCCCGGTCCGACATGCTCGCCGACAGGCTCGGTGTCCTGGACGAGCGCACGGCCGACCTCACCGCCGAGGCGGCCCCTGCGGCGGAGGCCCTCGACCAGCTCCGACGTGACAACGTCGTGCTGCGTCGCAAGGTCCAGGCGGGCGAGGACCTCACGGCGAAGCTCGCCGAGCTGCCCGCACAGGTCGAGGACCTGAGGGGGCGTCTCGTGGAGGAGATGGTCCTCAGCGGTCGCGACGCGAGCCGGGTCCTCACGCCGGAGGAGATCAGGGGTCTCGTGCCCCGGCTCATCGAGAGTGGGCGAGTTCTCGCCCTCGTGGCCCTCTCCCGACAGGTGGATCTCCTCACCCTCATCAACCTCACGCAGATGAGAGCCATGTTCCGGTTGCTCAGGGCCACCGGCTACTGGCGACTGCAGGAGCAGGTCGCCACCGCGATGTACCTCGCCTCGGGCAACGAGCGGGACGAGAAGGTCCGCCGACTGGTCAGCGCCGAGCTGTCCGTCTTCGGTTCACCCGTGCCGGCCTGGCGTCCCTCCGACGACCGGATGGATCACGACCGGTCCGGTCCGGTGCTCCACCTCGTGGGGAAGGCGCTTCCGGCGACCCAGACCGGCTACACCCTTCGGACCGCCTACACCGTGAGGGCCCAGGCGGACCTCGGTATCTCTGTCGTCGTGGTCGTGCAGCCCGGCGGGGACGGTGCCCACGGGGAGTCCGACCGGAGGTTCGAGCACGACGACATCCCCCATGTCGCGCTCGGGGGTCCGGCCCGAGGCGGAACGGCACTGGACGACTGGCTCGAGGGCTACGTCGTGGCTCTCGACCGCGTCGTGGGCGAGCGTCGTCCCAGCGTGCTGCACGCGCACTCCGACTTCCTCAACGGTGCGGCGGCCGTCGCCGTGGGGCGGGCGCGGGGCATACCCGTCGTGTTCGAGAGCCGCGGATTCTGGGAGGAGTCGTGGCTCTCGCGCGTCGGGGACGCCTGGGGGCTGGGATCAGACCCCGAGTCGACCTTGGCAGCCGTCGGTCTCCCCGAGGCCTACGTCCTGCGCCGACAGGCAGAGAAGCAGGTCCGCGCCGCGGCTGACGCCGTCGTGACCCTCGCCGAGGTGATGCGCGAGCACATCGAGGACGAGCATGCAGGGGAAACGCGCCCGACTCCTCTCCGGCTCCTCCCGAACGCGGTCGACCCCAGCTCCTTCGTCCCCCGAGGTCGGGACGCCGAGACGGCCGCCGACCTCGGCATCGCGGCTGGTGACCTGGTCATCGGCTATGTCAGCTCGATGGTCGAGTACGAAGGGGTGGACCTGCTCATCGACGCGATGCGCGGCCTGCGCGCCCCAGCCGACCGCCCGGGTGCCAGGGTGCATCTCCTCCTGGTGGGTGATGGGCCGGTTCTCGGTCAGCTCCGTCTCCGTGCCGAGGCCATCGACGCCTCGGTGGTCATCACCGGACGCGTGCCGCACGAGGACGTGCATCGCTACTACTCCCTCATCGACATCTTCGTCGTGCCCCGGCGAGCGACTCCGGTCACCCAGCTCGTCACCCCGCTCAAGCCGTTCGAGGCGCTCGCGGCGGGCAAGGCCGTCGTCATGTCGGACGTGCGAGCTCTGCAGGAGATCGCTGACCAGAGCGCCGCGGTGCAGACCTTCCGGGCGGGTGACGCGGTCGACCTCAGACGACGGCTCCAGGACCTGCTGGACGACGAGGACCTCCGACGGGAGCTGGGCGGTCGTGGCAGGGAGTGGGTGGTGCGCCAGCGTAGCTGGGACGCCAACGCACGCGGCGCCCTGAGCCTCTACCAGGAGCTGGGGGCGAGGTGGCACGAGAGCCAGATCCGCACGGCCGAGGAGCAGCTCGGACTCCGGGGTGTCGATCCCGACGACGTCCTGCACATGCTGCGCGAGAACCCGCCACCGAGGAGAGGCTGGTTCCAGCCGGACGGGCCGCCGGACACCGACGGGGACGTGATGACGGACGGCTGGGTCCGCGACGGGCGTCCGCCGATCAGGCTCGATGAGGTCAGCGACTGGTCCTCCTATGCGCAGACCGACCGGTCCTGGGCCTTCCACCTGCACTCCTGGGAGTTCGTCGACTCCCTGATCCGGAGCGGCACCACCGTGAGCGTCGAGCGAGCCTGCTTCCTCGCCACGGTCGTCCTCGACTGGGTCGCCGCACGCGATGCGCGGGAGGCATCGGACGACCCGGACGAGTCGATGGCCTACTACGACATGGCGCTCGCCCTGCGAGCGCCCCGGCTCCTCCTGGTGCTCGAGGCCCTGGCCGGGCACGACACCACCCGCCCGGCCGTCCCGGTCGTGGTGAGGCTGATCCTGGACGATCGCGACAGGCTGCGCGGTGAGGACGCCTTCACGCCTCGCACCAACCACGGGTTCTACTCGGCCGCCGCCCAGCTGCACCTGGAGAAGCACCTCCCCGGTCTGCCGGAGCGGGAGGAGGTGCTCGTGCAGGCGAGGGAACGCATGTCGCTGCTGGTGCAGAGCCAGTTCGGGGACGACGGGGGCCATCTCGAGCACTCGCCGGACTATCACCGCATGCTGCTCGGCTCCTTCCACGCTGCGGTGCGCGACGGGCTCATCGAGGACCAGGAGCTGGTGGCCCGGATCAGGCGAGCAGCGAACGTCCTGGGCTGGATGACGCAGCCGGACGGGACGATCGTGACGATGGGCGACTCGCCGTCACGTCCCCTGCGTCCTGTTCACGCCATGGGTGACGAGCACACCCTGTGGATCGCCAGTGACGGGGCCGAAGGGCGACCTGAGGAGTCCGAGATGCTGGCGCTGCCGGAGAGTGGGTATGCCTTCGTGCGGAGCCCACAGCCGCACGAGCCCGGCGCCAGGGCTGCGTCGTCCTACCTGGCGGTGCAGGCGGGGTTCCACTCCCGGGCCCACAAGCACGCAGATGACCTGTCCTTCGTCTGGTACGACCGAGGTCAGGAGATCTGCGTCGACGGGGGGCGCTTCGCCTACGGGCCGCTGCTCCCGGCCGACCACCCCTTGCGTGCGCAGGGCTTCTACTACGACGAGCCGCGACGACAGCACGTCGAGTCGACCAGGGCCCACAACGCCCTCGAGCTCGACGGGCAGATCCAGGACCGACGTCGGTCGCCGTTCGGGTCAGGCCTGGTGTCGGCCGAGCGCGAGGGATCAGCCTTCGCCATCACCACGCGTGCGCCTTACCGGGACTACACCCACCGCCGCAAGCTGAACCTCGTCCCGGGCCGCAGGCTCATCGTGCTCGACTCCGTGCACTCCCAGCTGGACCACGACCGTGATGCGGTCGCGTGGTTCCTGCTGGACGGCTCGCTCGAGCTCCTCGACGGGTCCAGCACCGGTCTGCGCTTCCGCCTGCCCTCGGGCGACGTCCTCCAGGTCGGGAGCGACGGGCGAGTGCTCGACCCGGTCCGAGGTCAGGAGTCGCCGCTGCGCGGGTGGAGGTCACGCGAGGAGAACGAGCTCGAGCCGGCCTGGTCCTTCGGGGTCGCCTTCGACGTACGGACCCGCGGCGGGGCCCGCACCGAGCTGCACCTGGAGTGCGCGGAGTAGCCGCCCCTACCGCCGGCCTACCAAACGCTGGAAGAGGTTCTCGCGAGAGTTGATGCCGAAGAACAGCAGCACCGGATGCTGACGCTGGATCAGCGCGTACTGCGCCACCGCCTCCGAGGTTTTCCCACGCGTGTCGGCCGACTGCGTACCCCTTCATGAAACCGGTCCTGGCGCCGACGCGGCCCAGCCCGCGGGTCGGTCACACGACCTTGGCTGTCGAAGAGAACGGCCGTGAAGAGGTCTTCGGCTGTCTCGCCGCGGGTGACGCAGGCCGGGGCCGCGCGGCAGAACCTCAGTCTGTGGGCTGTCCGGTGAAGTCAGGCAACCTGGACCCGATCCCGAACAGGTGCGTGATGGCTGCGACGGACCGGTCCGCGGCCTTGCCGTCGCCGTAGGGGTTGACGGCATGGGACATGGCCTCGAAGGCGGCGGGGTCGTCGAAGAGGGCGCTCACCTCCGTGACGATGCGCTCCTCGTCGGTCCCGATGAGCCGCACGGTGCCGGCCTCGACGGCCTCCGGGCGCTCGGTGTTCTCGCGCATGACCAGGACCGGCTTGCCGAGCGAGGGCGCCTCTTCCTGCACACCTCCGGAGTCGGTGAGGACGACCGTGGCCAGGCTCATGAGACGGGTGAACTCCCCGTAGGGCATGGGCTCGGTGACCAGCACGTTTTCCAGGCCTTCGACCTGGGGCAGGACCGCCTCGCGGACGATCGGGTTGCGGTGCGCCGGCAGGATGACGACGGTGTCCGGGTAGCGCTCGGCGAGCCGGCGCAGGGCGCGCCCGACACCCTCCATCGCGCCGCCCCAGTTCTCACGTCGGTGGGTCGTGACGAGCAGGACGCGACGGCCGGACTCCTCGATCTGCCGCAGCTGCGGGTCGGAGAAGGGGATGTCCTCCGCCACGGTGTGCAGCAAGGCGTCGATGACCGTGTTCCCCGTGACGGCCACGGTGCCGGCGTCGACCTTCTCGGCCAGGAGGTTGGCCTTGGACGTGGCCGTCGGGGCCAGGTGGAGCCGGGCGACCTGCGTCGTGATCTTGCGGTTGGCCTCCTCGGGGAAGGGGGAGAGGATGTCGCCGCTGCGCAGTCCCGCCTCGAGGTGCACGACGGGGATCTGTCGGTAGAACGCCGCGATGGAGGCGGCGGCCACGGTGGAGGTGTCGCCCTGCACGAGGAGCGCGTCCGGTCGACGGCTCTCCAGCACGGGGTCAAGACGGTGGAACACCCGCGCCATGAGCGCATTGAGCGTCTGTCCGTGGGCGAAGACGTCGAGGTCGTGGTCCGGGGTGATCCCGAAGACCTCGTTGACCTGGTCCAGCATCTCCCGGTGCTGCCCGGTCACCACGGTGACCGACGTCAGGCCGGCCTCCGCCTCGATCGCCTTGATGACCGGGGCCACCTTGATAGCCTCCGGTCGCGTGCCGTACACGGTCATGACGGTCTTGGTGCTCACGAATGCCTCTCGTGGTCGGTTTCACCGGGCACGCGGGACGTTGCTCGGCGGTCTGTGGTCGCATCGACCCTACGGGTCGACCTGTCGTAGATGTCGCGGTACGTCCCGGTCAGCGCCCCCCAGGTCCGCCCGGCTGCGAAGGCGCGGGCCCGCGCGGCGAGGTCGTGGCGTCGGTCGGCGTCCTCGAGCAAGGAGCCGACGGCCGTGGCGAGGGCGGTCGGGTCCTGGGGCGGCGTGAGCAGCCCGGTCTCGCCAGGAGCGACGATCTCCGCCATGGGCGGCAGGTCGGAGGCCACGACCGGGCGCCCGACCCCCATGGCCTCGACGAGCTTGAGCGGCGGCACCAGCCGGGTGACCTCGTGGTCCTCCCGGGGCACCACCACCACGTCGAGGGCGTCGAGCCACCGCAGGGCGTCGTCGCGGTCGAGCCGGCCGGGGAGGAGGAACGTCTCCTCGAGGCCGAGCTCAGCCACCCGGCGGCTCAGGCCCGGCCACGCCACGCCGTCACCGACGACCACGCCGCGCACGTCCACCCCCTGGGCCCGCAGCAGCGCCACCGCCTCCACGAGGTCCGTCAGCCCTTCGTAGTGCACGACCGACGACACGGCACCCACCCACAGGCCCGCACCCGGCAGCCCGAGCACACCGCGTGCCCGCTCCGGCGTGATGTCGCGCTGCAGCAGGGAGGCGTCGATGCCGTTGGGGACGACGCTCACCCGGCCCGGCTCGACGCCGCGCTCGACGAGGTCGGCGCGCATCGTCTCGCTGATGGTGACGACGTGGTCGGCGGCGGCCGCCAGCTCGGCCTCCCGGGCGCGCCACGCGACGAACCTGCTGCTCGCGTAGGGCGCGGGGTCACCGGCGCGACGGCGTGCCGAGGCCCAGGTGCGCTCCAGCTGGCCGCGCACCTCGTGGACCCAGGGCAGGTCGAGGGCGCGGGCCGCGGCCTGGGCGGCCAGCGCGTTGGGGTAGTGCGTGGTCGAGTGCACGTGGGTGGCGCGGCGGGCGCGGGCGAGGCGGGCGAGGTCGGTCGCCCACCGGTCGATCCGGCCGGCCTCCCCGGGGGCCAGGAGGGTCGGGACGCAGCGGTGGTAGGGCACGCCCTCCACCACGTCGACGTCCGCGGTGAGCACCCGACCGATGGAGACGGGGTATGCGGGTCGCGTCAGCGCGGCGACCTCGATCCCGGCCTGCTGCTGTGCGTGCAGGACCGCGTGGCTGCGCAGGGTGTAGCCCGAACGGGTCCAGGGCAGGGAGTTGGTGAGGGCGTGCACGACGCGGGGTCGGGCCGGGTCGGTCCGCCAGTCACGTGGTGGTACGGCGGGCGCGGGGCGCGGGCCGGGCTGCAGGGCCGCGAGGTCGCCGGCCAGCTTCTCCCGCAGACGCCGCGGCACGTCGTCGTCGGCGAGGAGCACCTCGACCTCCTCGAGGTCACCCACCAGCCAGGCCCAGCGGGCCCGCGCGCCGCCGGGGCCGACCTGGTCGGGGCGCTGGCCCGCGTGCACGGCGAGCGCCCGGGAGAGCGCACCGCTGCGCCGCTGCCGCGAGAGGCGCTCGCGCGCCTGCTCCGGCCGGTCCAGGAGCAGCTCGCCCCACACGGCCGTGGGGGAGGAGCTGTCGGTGCGGGTCGCCAGCCGGCCCAGCAGTCCCCGCAGCCGGCGCGGGGCCCGGCGCCCGGCCTGGACGGTCAGCCAGGCGGGGTCGTCGACGGCCATCGCCAGCACGGTGACCCCGGCCGCCCCCAGGTGCCGTGCGCGGCGCCAGGGGCGAGCGGGCGTCATACCCCGACCCTCTCGTGGCCTGGGCCGGCCAGGTCACCCAGGTCGGCCAGGGCGTCCAGCAGGACCGCGGCCGCACCGGACTCGCTCGCGTGCCGGTCCACCCAGCTGCTCATCCGCGCCCTGTCCTGCTGCGGTCCCGTCTGGGCGAGCGCCCCCCAGGCACGGGCGAGACCCTGCGCATCGCCGGGCGCGGTCGCGAAGCCCGCCCCGGTCTCGCGGACGATCGTGGCCGTCTCGCCGGTGGCCGACGCGGACACGTGCAGCCCGAGGGCCAGGGCCTCGTAGAGCTTCGAGGGCACGGTGCTGTCGAGCCCGGGCCAGTCGCGCAGGCAGACGAGGAAGGTGTCGCACCAGTCGTAGTGCGCGGCCACCTGCTCCCGCGTCACCGGGCCGGCGAACTCCACGGGAGCCTGCAGCTCCCGGGCCAGGCCGCGCACCGAGGCCAGCCGGGCGCCGGTGCCCACCACCCGCAGCCGGATGGCCACGCCGTCCCGCCGGGCCAGGTGCGCCGCCCGGACGGCCGTCTCGAGGCCCTGGGCCCGACCGACGGTGCCGACGTAGACCACGTGCAGCGGGCCGCCGGAGGGTGAGGTGTCGACCGGCGCGGAGGGGCCCGGCAGCCCGTGGTGGGCGTTGCGGACGGTCACCACCCGGGGCACCTGTCGCTCCCGCAGGGTGGCGGCGAAGCTGTCCGTGGTGGTGACCACGAGGTCCGCCGACCGTTGCAGCCAGGTGACGCCGGTCGAGACCAGCCGCACCAGGCCGGCGCGCAGAGCGGCCCGGGGAGTCGCCCGGTCCCCGGACGCGGCACCCCCGAGGATGTCCGGCCAGGCGTCGCGCATCTCCAGCACCAGGGGGACGCGGAGGAGGGTGGCCACGGCGCGTCCGGCGAGCGCCGTGGGCAGCCCCGGGACGGTGGCGATGACGACGTCCGGACGCAGCCCGTCCCGCCGGCGCCAGGTCGTCCGCACGGTGTCCGCGGCGGCCACGACCTGGTCCAGCAGGAGTGACCGGGCGTCGCCCGTGGAGCGTCGGAAGGTGACCCGGTGCACGGTCTCGCCGTGCTCGCCGGGGTGGGACCGCCCTACCTGGGACGGGTCCTCACCGGGAAGCAGACGACCGGCCGGGTAGTGCGGTGCCGGCGTCACCACGTCGACCTCGTGGCCCGCCGCCAGCAGGTCCCGGACCAGCGCGGACCAGCGCAGCTGCGGCGGCCCGGTCTCGGGCGGGTAGTAGTGGCTGAGGAGCAGGATCCGCACGGGGATCAGCTGGCCGTCCGCCAGGACAGCGGCTCGGCGGCGTCCGGGCCGGAGGTCTCGGGGTCCGTCGGCTCCGGCCCCGGCTCGGGCTCCGTGGGGCCGGGGTCGGTCGGGGACGGTTCGGGCTCCGTGGTCGGTGGGTCGGTGGGCGTGGGGTCGGTCGGGTCGGTCGGCCGGGCAGGCGACGTGGGACCCGTGGGTGCCGGCGTGGTGGGTGCCGGCTCCGGTGAGGGGGTCGACGGGGGGGACCACGGTGACACCGGTGGTTGCCAGGGGAAGGGGTCGGCCGTCGGGCCGGCCGGTGGCGCAGCCGGCGCCGCGGGCTGGGGGCTCGACCCCTGGGCGGCGGTGGGGTCACCGGCCGCTGACCCGACCTCGCCCCCGGCGTCCTCGTCGACCTCGGGGGCCGCGCCGGCGCCGTCGTCCGGCGCTGCGTCGTCCTCCGTCTGCTGGTCACCGCCGAACACCGCCTGCTGCACGATCTCCGCCCACCGCTGGCCACCGAAGATGTTGACGCTCAGCGGGTCGCGACCCGACACCGTCGCGTCCACGATGCCCTCGTCCTCGAAGACCTGGGCCACGTCGATGACCTCCGCGTCCTCCTCGGCGGCCCACTCCCGGACCGTGTCGGTCACGACAGGCTCGCCGTCCCGCCGTGGGGGCTGCACGACGTAGCGCACCTGCGTGTCCGGAAGCGCCTGGGCGAGCTCGTCCTGCAGGTCGCTCAGCTGCTCGGGCAGGTTCTCCGGGGTGTTGGCCCTCCCGAAGCTCACCAGCACCAGGTCGGGGTCGCCCTGGACGAAGAGGTCGAGGCGGGCGGCGGCATACTCCGGCGTCCCCTGCACCAGGCTCGCGTTGTCGATGTCGAGGGCCGGGCCCTCGCCGCCGAAGCCGACCGGGTCGCCGTAGCGGGTGGGGTCCTCCGCCAGCGTGCTGGTGAGCTGCACCTGGCGGGAGCTCGTGAGTTGGCGGGCCCAGGCCGCGACCCAGTCGTTCTCGTGGGTGCCGGTCCGGTCGCCCAGGACGAGGACGGACAGGTCCTCACCCTCCTCGAAGCGCTCCGTCAGCGAGGGCGGTTCCGGCTCCTCGGTCGTCGGCGACGGCGAGGGTGAGGTGGAGGGCGTCGGTGTCGGCTCGGGCTCGGACTCGGTGGGCGGGGCGGTGACCTCGGCGTCGTCGGCGTAGGGGTCGGAGACGGTCGGAGGCTGCCAGTCCCCGCGCAGGGTGTCCCACCAGCCGGAGAAGCCGCGCTGCGAGAAGCCGATCGCCACCAGCGCGACGATGAGGACGTTCGTCAGGATGACCACGACGCCGAGACCCGTGGACCTGACCCTGGAAGCGCCGCTCACGAGGCACCATTGTGCCGCAGCAGCCACCAGATCCCGGCCCCGGCGAGTCCCAGACCGGCCCACAGGCACGCCACGCGTGCGTGCGTCCATCCGCGACGCCGGGAGAGTCGTTGGTAGAGGTGCTCCCGATGGGCCTGCGTGAGCCGCTCACCCCGGGCGGCGCGCCGCACCAGGGTCAGGCCGGTGTCGACGAGCGAGGGCAGCAACGGCAGCAGCAGGAGGAGGACGTGCCCGCCCCCGGACTGCTCGAGGAGCAGGCCCGCGGTGACCAGCGCGCCGACGAGGTAGCTGCCGCAGTCCCCGAGGAACATCCGGGCCCTCGGGAGGTTCCACGGGAGGAAGCCCGCCGCGGCCCCCAGCGTGAGCGCGCCCAGGGTCACGGCCGCTCCGGTCCCGGCACCCAGCACGGCGACGAGCCCCCACGCCATGGCGGTCAGCGCGGTGATGCCGTTGATGCCGTCCATGAAGTTGACGACGTTGACCAGCACCGGCATCGCCAGGGCGCCGAGCAGAGCCGTCCCGGGACCACCCAGCAGGGACCCCAGGGCGGCACCGATGATCGCGAGGGCCGTCAGGCGCACGAGGGGGCTGGGCTCTCGCAGGTCCACGGCCAGGCCCAGCACGGCCGCCGCGGCGCAGGCCACCAGCGCGGCCCATGGGAGGTCGGAGGCCCCCAGCAGCTGCGCCCCGGCAGCCGTGAGCAGGAGGCCGAGGAGCACGGCCACCCCCGCGCCCCGCAGCGTCGGGGTGCCGTGGGACGAGCGGTGGTTGGGGACGTCGACCAGACCCCAGGAGCGCAGCAGCGGGGCGACGGCGGGCGCGGTCGCCGCGGTCAGCACGCCGGCACCCGCGGCCAGCGCCGCGGGGGCGAGATCGCTCATGCCGGGCGCAGCACGCTCTCGGCCGGGTCGGAGCGGTCCCGCAGCCACGCGATGAGCTCGGGGGTGCTCGAGAGGCGTCCCGACGGGACGTCGTCGGGGTCCAGCCCCGGCACCCGCACCGACCACAGCAGGTGGTGCGGGGTCTGCTGCTCCTCGTCGAGGCCGAAGAGGTCCTCGGTGAGCTTCTCGCCGGGGCGCAGTCCGGTGTACTCGATGCTCACGTCGCGGCGGCCCGACATCGCGATGAGGGTGCGGGCCATGTCGTCGATGCGCACGGGGACCCCCATGTCCAGGACGAGGACGTCGCCGTCCGACCCCAGGGAGGCGGCCTGCATGACGAGCTGGCAGGCCTCGGGGATCAGCATGAAGAAGCGCTCGACGTCGGGGTGGGTGACGGTGACCGGGCCACCGCGCTCGATCTGCTCGGTGAAGACGGGGATGACCGAGCCGCGCGAGCCCAGGACGTTGCCGAACCGCACCGAGACGTAGCGCCCGGGCTGGCTGAAGGCGAAGTGGGAGGTCAACCGTTCCGTGACGCGCTTGGTGTAGCCCAGGATGGACGTCGGGTTGGCCGCCTTGTCGGTGCTGATGTTGACGAAGGTCCCCACCCCGTAGGTGGCTGATGCACGGAGCACGTTGAGGGTGCCCGCGACGTTGACCCGCCAGGCCTCCATCGGGAAGCGCTGCAGCAGCGGCAGGTGCTTGAGCGCCGCGGCGTGGAAGACCACGTCCGGCCGCTGCTGGTGGAAGACGCGGTCCACCATGCCGGCGTCCCCGATGTCGCACAGCACGACGTCCTCGCTCTGCAGCAGGCCCCGTCCGGTGAGCGAGAGCTGCACGGCGTGCAGCGCGGACTCGTCGCGGTCCAGCAGCACCAGCCGGCGCGGGTGGAAGCGCGCGATCTGCCGGCACAGCTCGGATCCGATCGAGCCGCCGGCGCCGGTCACCAGGACGACCTTGCCGGTGAGCTGGTCGGTGATGGCCCCCTGGTCCAACTCGGTCGGGCGACGACCGAGGAGGTCCTCCAGGTCGATGTCCCGCAGGTCCTCCACCAGCGGGTTGGCGTCGAGCAGCCGGTCGAGGTTCGGCAGCACCTTGACGGTGAGCCCGGCCTCGCCGGCGAGGTCGTTGACCTCCCGCAGGAGCGCGGCGTCCGCCCGCGGGATCGCCACGATGAGGTGGGTCGCCTCGTAGCGCTTGGCGACCCGGCTCATCGCCGTCCGGTCACCGCGCACCCGGATGCCGTCGATCCGCAGCTTGCGCTTGCTGCGGTCGTCGTCGAGGAACGCCACCGGGCGGAAGGGAGAGGTGTCGTCCTGCAGCATGTTGGCCACGAGCCGCCGGCCCAGCACGCCCGCGCCGTAGATGATGGCGCTGTGGTCCACCTCGCGCCGGACCGCGGCCCGGGCGCGGTAGGAGCGCACGACGAAGCGGGCCGCCAGCATGAGCGAGATCGCCACGGCGGCTCCCACGCTGGGGACCGAGCGCGGTACGACGTAGGGCTGGAGCCAGATAGCCCACACGCTGAGGACCAGCGCCGTGATGAGGGCGGCCCGACAGACCGCCGTGACCTCCTCGAAGGACCCCCGGATGTGCTTGATGAGATACGGCCCGAGGAGGATGCCCAGCGTCAGGTGGATGGCGGCCGCGGCACCTGCGACCACCCAGGTGTCCATGACGAACGCCCGGCCGGCGTCGTACTGGAACCTGATCCAGGTCATGCCGAGGATCGCCACCGCCCACACCGCCCCGTCGCCGAGCGCCCAGAGCACGCGTTTGAGCGCATCCGGGACGCGACGGGGGCGTGGGCTCACGAGGATCCTTGGGGGAATGTGCGGCTGCACGACAAAAGGCCAAACCCAAGAATGACCGCTCCCCCGCAGAATGGCAAGAGTGCAGGTCAGAGGTATGCGATGACCGTGGCGGCCCGCAGTAGGGAGAAAAGAGGACCCGGCGTCAGGAGGGCCGGCGAATTCTTTACTTTCTCTTTACCTTTTCCCTGTCAGTTCGTCTCGTCGGCGACCTGCTCCGAGCTCTTGCGGCTCGCCCGGGCGATGACGCGGCTCGACTCGCGGTTGGCCAGCATCCGCGCGAGGCCCACCAGGGCGCCGGACAGGACGGCGAAGGCCACAGCCTCCTTGAAGTCGATGTCCGGGTCCTCCGGGTTGGCCGGGGAGTCGCTGCCGGTGACGAACTTCCAGGTGCCGTCGGTGGCCTTGCGGGCGATGCTGCTGGCCGCGAGGACTGCTGCGACGGTGACGGCCTTGGCGACGAGATTTCCCATGTCCCGATAGTGCCACAGCGCTGTGCGGGGCGGGCTCGCGGCAGCATTCCACCCTTTGGGGTGAGAGCGCTTCCAGCGCAACTCTGCGGGGCGACCTCGTTTGCTATGGTCTGGGCCCTCGTCGCTCCGGCAGCGGCGCGCGACCCGACGGCGGTGGAACGCCTCCCCAGATCCAGAAAGGCAGCCGCATCCCTCATGGTGCCGGACTTCCCCGGATGGATCGTCGTCGTGCTCTGGGTCCTGCTCGGGATCGCCGGTCTCGCCATCGTCTGGGCGTCCACGCGCAACACCGTGAAGGGCATGGACATGGTGCTCGGCCCGCCGGAGGGCGAGGAGGACCAGCGGGGGAAGGACCGTCTGCGGGGCGAGGCTCGCCGTCCCGGTGGCGGTGGTAGTGTCGAGAACGACCACGACAGGGGAGCGCCCGAGCGCTGAGAGTGCGGCACCCGCCGCAGACCCTCGAACCTGCACCGGCTAGCACCGGCGAAGGAAGTCGATGAGGAGACGCTGCACCATGACCCATACCCGTCCTCGACGGACCACCACCGCCCTGACCCTGGCCCTCACCACCGGCCTCGTCCTCACCTCCTGCACCTTGACCGGTGGCGGCGACGACGAGCCCGGCGAGGACCAGGGCGCCCCGCCCTCCACGCAGTCACCGGGCTCTGACGACGGCGACGACGCCGCCTCGACCGACGGCTCCGCCGACACGGCGCAGGCGCCCACGCCCGCCGACACCGGGACGGTCGTGCTCGCCGCGCACGACTCCTTCACCCTCCCCGACGAGTTGCTGGCGGCCTTCGAGGCCGACACCGGGTACGACCTGGAGGTCCAGCTCTCCGGCGACGCGGGCCAGATGGCCAACCAGATCGTGCTGACCGCCGGCAACCCGACCGCCGACGTCGTCTTCGGCATCGACACGACCTTCGCCACCCGGGTGGTCGGGGCGGAGGCGCTCGAGGCATACCGGCCGGCAGACCTGCCGGAGTCGGTGGAGGAGCACGACCTCGCCGAGGGGGCGGAGGCCTACCTCACCCCCGTCGACTACGGCGACGTCTGCGTCAACATCGACAGCGTGTGGTTCGCCAACCAGGGCATCGAGCCGCCGCAGACGCTGGCGGACCTCACCGACCCCGCCTACGAGGACCTCTTCGTCACCCCTGGAGCCAGCACCTCCAGCCCGGGCCTGGCCTTCCTGCTCGCCACGATCGGTGAGTTCGGGCCAGGGGAGTGGCAGGGCTACTGGGAGGACCTCATGGCCAACGGCGCCAAGGTCACCAGCGGCTGGACCGACGCCTACACCGTCGACTTCACCGCCGGCGGCGGCGACGGGGACCGCCCGATCGTCCTGTCCTACGCCTCCAGCCCGCCGTTCACCATCCCCGACGGCGGCTTCGAGCCCACCACCCGCGCGCTGCTCGACACCTGCTTCCGGCAGGTGGAGTACGCCGGCGTCCTCGCCGGCACCGACAACCCCGAGGGGGCCCAGGCGGTCGTCGACTGGCTGCTGAGCCCGGAGGTGCAGGCCGCCATCCCGGACAGCATGTACGTCTACCCCGTCGACGACGAGGTCGTCCTGCCCGACCTGTGGGCCCAGTGGGCGCAGGTCGCCGAGGACCCGATCGTCGTCAGCCCCCGGCAGATCGAGGCCGAGCGGGAGACCTGGCTGCGCGAGTGGGCGGACATCGCCACCGGATGAGACGCGCCCCCGGGCTGGCGCTCGGGCTCGCCGCGCTGGTCCCGATCGCCTTCCTCGCCGTCTTCTTCGTCCTCCCGGTGAGCGGGATGCTCGCCCGCGGGCTGTGGCCCGAGGGTCGCCTCGACCTCAGCGGCGTGCCCGAGGTCCTCGGCCGGGCGCGCACCCTGCGGGTGCTCACCTTCACCCTGGTCAGCTCGCTGGCCGGCACGGTCGTGACGCTGCTCCTGGGGCTGCCGGTCGCCTTCGTGCTCTACCGCCTGCGCTTCCCCGGCCGGGGCCTGCTGCGCGCGGTCGTCGTCATGCCCTTCGTCCTGCCGACGGTCGTGGTGGGCGTGATGTTCCGCTCGCTGCTGGCCCCCGGCGGCCCGCTCGGCGGGCTCGACCTCGACGGCACGTGGGTGCCGATCCTGCTCGCCTTCGTCTTCTTCAACCTCGCCGTCGTCGTCCGCACCGTCGGAGGCCTGTGGGAGGGGCTGGACCGGCGAGCGGAGGAGTCCGCCGCCACCCTCGGCGCCGGCCCCTGGCAGGTATGGCGCACGGTCACCCTCCCCGCGCTCGCGCCGGGGATCATCTCCGCGGCGACCCTCGTCTTCCTCTTCTGCTCCACCGCCTTCGGGGTGGTGCTCACCCTCGGGGGCCTGCGCTACGGCACGGTCGAGACCGAGATCTACCTGCTCACCGTGCAGTTCCTCGACCTGCAGGGCGCCGCGGTGCTCTCGCTCCTGCAGCTCCTCGCCGTCGTCGCCATGCTGGCCCTCGCCGCCCGCACGCGCACCCGGCGCGAGCAGACGCTGCGCCGGGTCGGCGCCCGCGCCGCGGCCCGCCGCCCGCGGCGCGACGACATCCCTGCCCTGGCGGCGACGGCGCTCGCCGTCGCCTTCGTGCTGCTGCCCGTCGGCACCCTCGTCGTGCGCTCGCTGCGGGTCGGCCCCGGGTGGGGGCTCGAGCACTACCGCGCCCTCACCGACCCCGACGCGACCGCCGCCCTGCGGGTGAGCGTCACCGAGGCCATGGCCAACTCCCTGCGGACCGCCGTGGACGCCACCGTGCTCGCCATGGTGCTGGGGCTGACCGTCGCCGTCGTCGTCTCCCGGCGCCCCCGCTCACCGCGCTGGGCGCGCACGGTCTCGGTCCTCGACGGGGCCTTCATGCTGCCGCTCGGCATCTCCGCGGTCACCGTGGGCTTCGGCTTCCTCATCACCCTCGACCGCCCGCCCCTGGACCTGCGCACCTCGCCGATCCTCGTCCCCATCGCCCAGGCCATGGTCGCGCTCCCCCTGGTCGTGCGCACCCTGGCCCCGGTGCTGCGCTCGGTCGACCCGCGCCAACGGGAGGCGGCGGCCACGCTCGGGGCGGGGCCGTGGCGTGCGGCCTGGACCGCCGAGGCGCCGGTGCTCGCCCGACCGGTCCTGGCCGCGACCGGCTTCGCCTTCGCCGTCTCGCTGGGGGAGTTCGGCGCGACCAGCTTCCTCGCGCGTCCGGACCGGCCCACCGTGCCGGTCGTCATCTACCAGCTCATCTCCCGGCCCGGTGCCGACCACCTGGGGATGGCGCTCGCCGCGAGCGTCCTGCTCGCGCTCGTGACCGTCGTCGTCATGGGTGTGGTCGAGCGGCTGCGGGTCGGCTCGGTAGGAGCCTTCTGATGCTCGAGCTCAGCGACGTCACCGTCACCTTCCCCGGCGCCACCGCCGTCGACCGGGTCGACCTGCGCGTCGAGGAGGGCAGCGTGCTGGCCGTGCTCGGACCCTCGGGTTGCGGCAAGTCGACGCTGCTGCGGGCGGTCGCCGGGCTGGAGCCGATCACCTCCGGGTCGATCCGCTGGCAGGGCAGGGACCTGCGCGGGGTGGCGACCCACGAGCGCGGCTTCGCCCTGATGTTCCAGGACGGGCAGCTCTTCGCCCAGGCCAGCGTCGCCGACAACATCGGCTACCCGCTGCGGCTGCGCGGGCGTGGCCGGCGGGAGCGGGCCGGGCGGGTCGCCGAGCTGCTGGAGCTCGTCGGCCTCGGAGGGTATGCCGACCGCCGCCCCGCCACCCTCTCCGGCGGGGAGCAGCAGCGGGTCGCGCTCGCCCGCTCGCTAGCCGCCGACCCGGCCCTGCTGCTTCTGGACGAGCCGCTCAGCTCGCTCGACCGCGCGCTGCGCGACCGGCTGGCCGGCGACCTGCGCGAGATCCTCACCGCCACCGGCACCACCGCGCTGCTGGTCACCCACGACCACGACGAGGCCTTCACCGTCGCCGACCGGATGGCCGTCATGCTCGACGGGCGGATCGCCCAGGAGGGCGACGCGGTGCAGGTATGGCGTCACCCGGTCTCCCGGGAGGTCGCCTCCTTCGTCGGGTACGACACGATCCTCGAGCCCACCTCGACCGAGCGCCGCTCGTGGTTGCCGCCGGCCTCCCCGGGCGTCGCCGGCAGGGGGCCGGGGGCCCACCCGGCGTCCTCCGCGGTGGCGCTGCGCCGCTCGGCGCTGCGCGTCGACCCCGAGGGGGAGCTGCGCGGGGTGGTGCGGCGGGTGGTGACCGTCTCCGACGCGCTGCACCTCGAGGTCGACGTCGAGGGCGTCGGGCGTATGCCGGTGCTCGCCGCGGACCGCGGACCGGAGGTCGGCGACGACGTCCGGCTCGCGGTGGATCCGCGAGGCGTCGCGCACCTGCCCGAGTGATCTGCCGTCGTTACTGCCGACTGCCGCACGACCTGCGCCAGGAGAGACCGATCTGCCGGGTGGTCGGAAGAAACTGCATACCTCGAGGGGCGGAGCCGATGCGGTGACCGGTGCCTCCGGGCCCTAGATTGGTGCCCCATGGACATCCCTGACGGCTGGCGGCCGGACACGCTCGCGGTGCGCGGCGGTCTGCTGCGCAGCCCGTTCGACGAGACCTCCGAGGCGCTCTACCCGACGTCCGGCTACGTCTACGGCAGTGCCGAGGAGGCGCAGGCGGCCTTCAACGACGAGATCGAGCGCTTCGTCTACAGCCGCTACGGCAACCCCACCGTCGCGATGCTGGAGGAGCGGATGCGGCTGCTGCACGGCGCCGAAGCGGCACAGGCGACGGCCTCCGGGATGTCCGCCGTCTTCACCGCGCTCGGCGGCCTCTGCGCCGCGGGCGACCGCATCGTCGCGAGCCGCTCGCTCTTCGGCTCCTGCTTCGTCATCATCGACGAGGTGCTGCGCCGCTGGGGCGTGGAGAGCACCTTCGTCGACGGCACCGACCTGGACGACTGGGCGCGGGCGCTTGAGACCCCGGCGGCGGCCGTCTTCTTCGAGACCCCGAGTAACCCCACGCAGGAGCTCGTCGACATCACCGCCGTCAGCGAGCTGGCGCACGCCGCCGGGGCGGTCGTCGTGGTGGACAACGTCTTCGGGACCCCGGTCTTCTCCCGCCCGCTGGACCACGGCGCGGACATCGTCGTCTACTCCACCACCAAGCACATCGACGGCCAGGGCCGCGTCATGGGCGGGATGATCCTCGGCCCGACTGCGCTCGTCGGCGGGCCGATCCAGACGCTGCTGCGGCACACCGGCCCCGCGATGTCACCGTTCAACGCGTGGGTCACCATCAAGGGGCTCGAGACGCTCACCCTGCGCGTGGAGCGCCAGGCGGCCAGCGCCCTGGAGCTGGCGCGCCATCTCGAGGGCGACCCTCGGGTGGCCCGGGTGTTCCACCCCTGGCTGGAGTCGCACCCGCAGGCCGGGCTGGCTCGACGTCAGATGACCGGGGGCGGCACGGTCGTCACCTTCACGCTGGACGGGGGCCAGCAGGAGGCCTTCGCGTTCATGAACGCCCTGCAGGTCGTCGACATCTCCAACAACCTCGGCGACGCGAAGTCGCTCACCACCCACCCGGCGACCACCACGCACAAGCGGCTGCCCGAGCCGGCGCGCGTGGCGGCCGGCATCACCGGCGGCACCGTCCGGCTCTCGGTCGGGCTCGAGGACGTGGAGGACCTGCGGGAGGACCTCGAGCGGGGGCTCGTCGCTGCCTTCGGCTGAGGCCGGCGCTCCGGCTCGGGGCCGGCGACGCGGGCCGAGATACAGATGTGACGCAGATCACAGTATCTGGATGCAACGTTCCTGCTCTGAGGGACGTCTAGGGAATGTCGGTTCGGGACAGCCGACACAACCCCGTCGTGGGGGCCGCAGCACGCGGGACGGTGGGGAGACGGATGGTGGGGCGCCGGTTCAGGGACCGGCGCCCCACCCTCCATACCCTCATCGGCGCGTGGCGGCAGCCCTCCGGACCTAGACTGGCGGGGACGCGACCTGGAGGTGTCACCCGATGACCCGCAACCGCCGACCCATCCTCGCCGTCACCGCCCTCAGCCTCGCGGCCGCGCTGGCCGGATGCGGGGACACCGACGGCAGTGCCGGCGAACAGGCCGCCACCGCCACGCAGAGCGAGGAGGCCGGTGGCGAGGCCGGAGGTGAGGACGGCGACGCCGACGAGAGCGAGGACCCCAGCATGAGCACCGACGAGCCCGGGGCCGGCGACAGGCCGACCCAGACCCAGATCGCCCCGGGCGGCGGCGACGTCTCGCTGCCCCTCGGCGCCGTGCCCGACGCGGTCCTCCAGCGCTCCGACGTGCAGGAGGCGGTCGAGGCGGAGGCGGAGCGCGCGGGGGTCGAGCCCGAGGCGGTGACCATCGCCGGGTATGCCGACGTCACCTGGAGCGACGGCTCGATCGGCTGCCCGAAGCCCGGGATGATGTACACCCAGGCGCTCGTCCCCGGCCACCAGCTCGTCCTGGAGGTCGACGGGTCCTACGCCAGCTACCACGCGGCGGAGGGCAAGCCGTTCTCCTACTGCGCCCAGCCCGTCGGCCCCGCCACCTCGCAGTCCTCCGGGGGCCCGGTCACCGACCGCTGAGCGCCGCCCGAGCCGATGGTGACCGTGGAAATGTCGCCGGGGCGTGACTTCCCCGGTCGGGGGGTGGTGCGGTGGAGGGTGACCGTGGAAACGCTGCCGGGGCGCGACTTCCCCGGTCGGTCAGGCTCGCCGCGCTGGTCGCTCAGCGCGCCGGCCGCAGGGTGAGGGCCTGCACGAGGGTGCCGACCGGTCCCTGCTCGTCGTGCACCACCGAGGCGGTCTGCCCGATCCCGGTCGGGCCCCACGAGACCCGGGTGTCCAGCCCCACCCAGGGGCCCTCCGGCACCCGGTGCAGGTGCAGGGTGAGGTCGACGTTGGGGAAGAGCCAGTCGTGCGGGGCCTCCCGCCCGGCCGTGCCGTTGGCGGTGTCCAGGAGCCCCACCCACGACGCCAGCGCCGAGGCCTGCTCGTCGTCGCGGCCGCCGACGAGCGCCACGTCGGTGCGCACCCAGGTCCGGCCGCGACCGGCCCGCGACCCGGGGACCGAGCGGAAGTCCAGGCTGGCGATGAAGCCACCGTCCCAGTGGTCCATGCCGTGCCACGGCTCCAGCTCCGAGGGTCCGGGCATCTCCGCGTGCTCCTGACCGGCCACGGCCGCGGTGTCGCTGCTCATGAGCCGCCACGCGGTGAGCCGCACGGCGTCCCGGCCACCGATCTCCACGCTCGCCTCGAGCAGCTCGATCGTCCGCCCGGGCCGCAGCACCCGGGTGGTGACCTGCATCTCCTCGCGCCGGATGAAGCCCAGGATGTCGACGCTCAGCCGCGCCCACTGCAGGTCCTCGCGCGGGTGCTCGTGCTCCAGCGTGTGCAGCAGCAGCCCGATGACCGGGGCGACGTGCTGCTCGTCGGGCGACCAGGCGCCCTGCACGTGCTCGGTCGGCGCATACCTGCCCTCGCCCAGCGCCGTGAAGTAGTGCCGCCCGTCAGCCGTCATGAGGCGCGAGTGTAGTAATGGTCGCGTGACCCCCGACGCACCACGCCGCGACAGCCGCCCGGACCAGACGGCACACCCGCACCCGCACGCCCGGGCGTGGAGCCGCATCGCGCGCGAGGTGATCGGCACGGCATACCCCTGGGCGCCCGGCCACGTCGTGCTCGGGCCGGGCGACACCGACGTCACGCCGGCGCGCCTGCACCCCGCCTTCCACGGCGCGCTCGACTGGCACTCCTGCGTGCACATGCAGTGGTCCCTCGTCACCCTCCTCACGAGGTATGCCGACGCGCTCGGCGCGCAGGAACGTGCCGCCGCGAGGGCGCTGCTGTCGGAGCGGCTCACCGAGGAGCACCTCGCGGTCGAGGTCGACTACCTGCGGGCCCGACCCGGCTACGAGCGTCCCTACGGCTGGGCCTGGGCCGCGCAGCTGGCCGCCGCGGCCGCGGACCTCGCCGCGCCGTCCGAGCGGTCCGACGCGGTCGACGGGTCCGCCGAGATCGAGGGGACGAGCCTCCCCGAGGCGGGCACGTGGGCGCGGGCCCTGGCCCCGCTCGCGGACCTGCTCGCCGACCGGGTGGTGGAGCACCTGCCGCGGCGGGCCTACCCGGTGCGCCACGGCACGCACCAGAACGACGCCTTCGCCCTCCTCCTGCTGCGCGACGCCTACCGCCGCCTGGGGCGCGAGGACGTCGTGCGGGCGTGCGAGGAGGCGGCCGTCCGCTGGTTCGGCGACGACGGCCCGCTGTCGACCGAGGACGAACCGGGTGGCTCGGACTTCCTCTCCCCGGCGCTCACCGAGGCGCTCCTCATGACCGAGGTCCTCGGGCGTGCCGCCGGGGCCGCGTGGCTGGCCCGGGTCCTGCCCGGTCTCGGCGAGGGGGCGCACGCCCACCTGCTCGAGGTGCCGCTCGTGCTCGACCCGACCGACGGGCAGGGCGCCCACCTGCTCGGCCTCGCGCTGTCGCGCGCCTGGGCGCTGCGGACTCTGGCACCCTGGGTGGCGGAGCCTGCCGCCGACCGGGTGCGGCAGGCCGCCGGCGAGCAGGAGGGCGCGGTGCTGGAGCAGATCACCGACGGCGACTTCATGGCCACGCACTGGCTGGTGTCCTTCGCGTTGCTCGCCGACGGTGCGGGGCCGTGAACGACGCCGGCCGCCGCGGCTGGAGCGTCCACCGCCGGCTGCTCGTGATGATGGTGAGCATGATGGCCCTGGGCATCGCCCTCACCGGCGTGCTGTCCTTCGCCGTGCAGTTCCGCTCCCTCGACGAGCGGGTCAGGGAGGAGCTCGAGCAGGAGATCCAGGAGGTCACGGCGCTGGCGCAGTCGGGTCCGTTGCGCGACGGGGAGCCCTTCACCCAGGCCGACGCGCTCTTCCTGTCCTTCCTCGAGACCTCGATCGCCAGCTCCAACGAGGCCTTCCTGGCGCTGCTGGACGGGGAGCGCAGCTTCGCGAGCCCCGGCGAGCGCGACTTCCAGGTCGACCACCCCGACGTCCTTGAGCTCATCCGGAGCACCCCGCTCGAGCCCGGGCGTGCGGTGATCGACACGGTGAGCACCCAGGGGACGACGCTCTCGGTCATCATGGCCGACGTCCGGCTGCCCGACGAGGAGCGCGAGGGCACCTTCGTCGTCGCCATCGACTCCGGCACGCTCGCCGGGCAGATCTGGCGCCGCGTCTGGACGTATGCCGGCGTCGGCCTGGCCTCCCTGCTCGTCGCCGGGGCGCTCGCCAACGTCGTCCTCGGCCGCCTGCTCCGCCCGCTGCGCGAGCTCCAGGACGCCACCGCGCAGATCAGCGCGGATGACCTCTCGCGCCGGGTCGAGGTGTCCGGCGAGACCGACATCACGGCCTTGGCGCACCGCTTCAACGCCATGCTGGACCGGCTCGAGGACGGAGTCCGGATGCAGCGCCAGTTCCTCGACGACGCGGCCCACGAGCTGCGCACCCCGCTGACCATCCTGCGGGGCAACGCCGAGCTGCTGCGGCCCGAGGACCCCGCGGACGTCAGCGCCACCCGCACCCTCATGCTCGACGAGGTCGACCGGATGCAGCGGCTGGTCGACGACCTGCTCATGCTGGCGCGCGCGCAGCGCCAGGACTTCCTGCGGCCGGGCGCCACCGACGTCACCGAGCTGGCCGTCGAGTGCATGGAGCGCATCACCTCGCTGGGTCCGCGTCAGTGGCAGCTGGCCGCGCACGCCGAGGGCCCGGTCGTCCTGGACCGGCAGCGGCTCATCCAGGCCGTCGTCCAGCTGGCGGCCAACGCGGTGAAGTTCAGCGACGAGGGGTCACCGGTGGAGCTGGCGACGGCGTGGGTCGAGGGGGAGGACCCCCAGGTGCGGCGGGCGCGGGACTTCGGCGCCCGACCCGCGCCCCGCTACCTGGCGCTCAGCGTCTCCGACCACGGCACCGGCATCCCCGAGAGCGAGCAGGAGCGGGTCTTCGAACGCTTCGGCCGGGCGGAGGCCGCCGCCCAGGTCGACGGCAGCGGCCTGGGGCTGGCCATCGTCCAGGCCATCGCCGAGGCGCACGGCGGTGCCGTCGGGGTGGAGTCGGTCGAGGGGCTGGGGTCACGCTTCACCATGTGGATCCCGGCCGACCTCACCGACGAGCCCGCGCACCGCGTCGCCGCGGCCGCCGAGGGTGAGCCCGCCCGCACCGCTGCCGGGTAGCCTGCCCCCCATGGCGCACATCCTGATCGCGGAGGACGAGGAGGGGATCGCGCGGGTCGTCGACCGGGGCCTGAGGGCCGACGGTCACCGGACCACCGTCGTCACCGACGGCATCGCCGCCCTCGAGGCGGCCAGCGGGGGACAGGTCGACCTCGTGGTGCTCGACGTGGGGCTGCCGAAGATGGACGGCTTCACCGTGCTGCGCATGCTGCGGACCATGGACGAGCCGGTGCCCGTCATCATGTGCACCGCCCGCGACTCGGTCGAGGACACCGTGCACGGGCTGGAGAACGGGGCCGAGGACTACCTCGCCAAGCCTTTCCGGGTCGAGGAGCTGCGCGCCCGGGTCAAGCTGCGGCTGCGCCAGCACGCCGAGGCGATGGCCGGGGGGCGCACGGAGGACGTCCTCGAGGTGGGCGGCGTGCGGCTGGACATCCCGGCCCGGACCGTCCACGTGGACGACGAGCCGGTCGAGCTCTCCGCGCGGGAGTTCACTCTGGCCCGTGAGCTCATGGACCACGCCGGGCAGGTGCTCAGCCGGGACCAGCTGCTCGACCGGGTGTGGGGCTTCGAGGTCACCGGCAGCTCCAACGTCGTCGACGTCTACATCCGCTACCTGCGCGCCAAGGTCGGCGCCGATCGCATCAGCACCGTCCGGGGGGTCGGCTACCGCTTCGAGCGCTGACGCCGCCCTGTCTGGTCCGTGGCGTCTGGGCTGGTCACCCTGCATGAGAGCAGTCTCATGGATGTGTCATCCACCCCTCATCCCACCCGTGTTCACTCGTCTCCACGCACCGGCACCGGGTCGGCGCGGGAGAGGACGACATGGACCACCGCACCAGTCACGTCCAGAGCAGCGGCACCCCGCTGCGAGCCCTGTTCTACTCCCACGACTCCCAGGGTCTGGGTCACTTCCGCCGCAACCGTGCCCTCGCGCACACCCTCTCCCAGCGGCTGCCGGTGCTCACCGGGTCCCCGGTCACCGGGCTGCTGCTCAACGGTGTCGCCGGGGCCGCCGCCCGCAGCCTGCCGGCCGGCTTCGACGTCGTCACCCTCCCCGCCATCGGCAAGACGGCTGGGCACCGCGGCTACGGCCCACGCCACCTCGACCTCGGCATGGACGCCGTGCTGTCGGTGCGCGGGGAGATCGTCCGCGCCACCGGGCTCGCCTTCCGCCCCGACCTCGTCGTCGTCGACCGGCACGCCCTCGGCGTCGGGGGTGAGCTGCTCGCCGGCTTGCAGGCCATGCGCCGCGAGCTGCCGCAGGCCCGCTTCGTCCTGGGCCTGCGCGACGTCCTCGACGACCCCGAGGCGGTGGAGTCGGAGTGGCGCCAGACCCCCGCCGACCTCGTGGCGCAGATCTACGACGAGATCTGGGTCTACGGCGACCCGGCGGTGCACGACCTGCGCCGCTCCGGCGAGCTGCCGCCCGAGCTCGTCCCGCTGGTGCGCTACCAGGGGTTCCTCGCGCACGGGCGGGCCGAGGAGCCGACCGACGTCGAGCCGGACCGGCCCTACCTCGTGACCACCGCCGGAGGGGGCAGCGACGGCACCCGGCTGTGCCTCGCGGCGGCCCGCGCCCGGGTCCCCGCCGGGCACCGCCACCTGCTCGTCACCGGCCCGCAGATGAGCGACGCCGACCACCGGTCGGTGGAGCGTGAGGCCGCCCGCGGCACCCAGGTGGTCCGCAGCGTCGACGACGCGGCCGGGCTCATCCGCCGGGCCGCCGCCTCGGTCTCGATGGCCGGCTACAACACCGTCGCCGAGACGCTGGCCACCGACGTCCCCGCCCTGCTCGTGCCGCGGGAGCGCCCGCGCACCGAGCAGCTCATCCGGGCCGCCGCGCTCGCCCGGGTCGGTGCCGCCGACCTGCTGCGCGAGGGCGACCTGACCGAGACCGCGATCAGCCGCTGGTGGGCGGACGCGGTGGGCCGGCGGGTCGACCGCGGCGCCCTCGACCTGGGTGGCCTGCGCACCGTGGCCACCTCCGCGACCGAGCTGGTCCGCACCTCGCCGGCCCTCGCGCCGGTCCCGTCGTTCGCCCCCGCCCACGAGGAAGGACTCCCCGTTGCCGTCTGACCGCACCGCCTACGTCCTCAAGGTCTACCCGCGCTTCTCCGAGACCTTCGTCGTCACCGAGATCCTGGCCCGCGAGGCCGCCGGCGACGACCTGGCCATCTACGCCCTGCGCCCGACCACCGACTCGCGCTTCCACCCCCAGCTGGCGCAGGTGCAGGCGCCGGTCACCCACCTTCCCCGTGCGCACAAGCTGTCCGCCGAGTGGGAGGTCTTCGCCCGGGCCCACGCCGAGCTGCCCGGCTTCGGCACCCGGCTCGGCGCGCTCATGCCGCTGCTCGTGCGTCTCGACCCCTCCGACGTGGCACAGGGCGTCGACCTGGCGCTGCGGCTGCGGCGCGACGGCATCACCCGGGTGCACGTGCACTTCGCCAGCATGGCGTCGTGGTGCACCGCGATCGCGAGCGCGCTCACCGGCATACCCTTCACCGTCACCACGCACGCCAAGGACCTCTTCCACGAGGACGTCGACCGGGTGGTGCTGCGCGAGGTCCTCGCCCGCACGTCCGCCGTCATCGCCATCAGCGACTACAACCGGAGCTTCCTCCTCGAGGAGGTCGACCCCGGGCTGGCCGACCGGGTCGCCCTCGTGCGCAACGGCCTGGAGCTGGGCCGCTTCGCCTACCGCGACCCGCGGCCGGTCGGCGACACGCTGCGGGTCCTGGCCGTCGGGCGCATCGTGGAGAAGAAGGGCTTCGACCACCTCGTCGACGCGGTCGCCGCCCTCCGCGCCGAGGGTATGCCGCTCGACGTCCGGATCGTCGGCGAGGGCGAGCGGGCCGCCGAGCTCGCGACCCAGGTGCGGCGCACCGGCGTCGACGACGCCGTCACCCTCCTCGGATCGCGCAGCCAGAGCGAGCTCGTCGCCGAGCTGGACCGGGCCGACGTCCTCGTCGCGCCGTGCGTGGTCGGCGCCGACGGCAACGCCGACGGCCTGCCCACGGTGCTGCTCGAGGCGATGGCCAGCGGGGTGCCGTGCGTGGCGACCGACGTCACCGGCATCCCCGAGGCGGTGCGACCGGGCGACGACGTGACCCCGGCCACCGGGATCCTCCTGCCCAGCGACCCCGCCGGTCTCTCCGGCCGGGTCGCCGACGCGCTGCGCCGGGTCGCCGACCCGGACTGGCCGCGGGTCGAGGTCGCCCGGGCCGCCCGAGCGCTCGTCGAGCGCGACTACGACACCACCACCCAGGCGGCGCGCCTCGCCGCCGTGACCGCAGGAGCCACCCGATGACCCGCGTCGCCTACGTCTGCGCCGACCCCGGCATCCCCGTCTTCGGCACCAAGGGCGCCAGCGTCCACATCCAGGAGATCGTGCGCGCCTGGCGCCGGGGCGGCGCCGAGGTGGAGGTGTATGCCGTCCGCCTCGGTGACGTCGAGCACGTCCCGGCCGACCTCGCCGACCTCGTCGTGCACCACGTCCCGGTCGGCCGCGTCGGCTCGGGATCGGGCGCGGACGACCAGGGCGCCGCCGCCCGGCGCGAGGTGGCCCAGCGCCAGGCCGCGGCGGAGATCGGCGCTCGGGTGGTGGCCGCCGCCCCCGACGTCGTCTACGAGCGCTACTCGCTGTTCTCCGGGGTGCTGCACCTCGCCCGGCGCGGGCTGGGCGCCGGGGTCCGGACCGTCCTGGAGGTCAACGCCCCGCTCATCGACGAGCAGCAGCGGCACCGCGTCCTCGTCGACGAGGCCGGCAGCGTCGACGCCCTGCGTGCTCAGGTCGGTGCCGCCGACGTCGTCGCCTGCGTGAGCGAGCGGGTGGCCGGGTGGGTGCGCGAGCGGACCGGGGTCGACCAGGGTGCCGGTGCCGAGATGGCGGTCCGTGGCGGGGACGCTGCCGGTGCCGACCGGGGGGCCCGAGCCGCGCGGGTGGTCGTCGTGCCCAACGGGGTGAACACCCGAAGGATCCGGGCCGTCACCCCGGACCTGGACGGCGACCCCGTGGTCGTCTTCGTCGGGACGCTCAAGCCGTGGCACGGCGTCGAGGACCTGCTCGAGGCGGCGGCGCTGGCCCAGCGCCCGTGGCGGCTGCGAATCGTCGGCGACGGGCCCCAGCGGGAGGCGATCGAGCAGGCTGCCGCCCGGCACGGGCTGGCCGTGCAGCTGACGGGGGCCCTCGCGCCCGAGGAGGTCCCCGCCGCGCTGGAGGGCGCCCTCGTCGCGGTCGCGCCCTACCCCTCCAGCGACGACCACTACTTCTCCCCGCTCAAGGTCTACGAGTACGGCGCCGCCGCCCTGCCCGTCGTCGCCTCCCGGATCGGTCAGATCCCGGCAGTGGTGCAGGACGGTGTCACCGGGGTGCTCGTGCCGCCGTCGGACCCGGCCGCCCTCGCTGCCGCCGTCGACGCCCTCGTCGCCGACCCGGACGCCGCGCGCGCCATGGGGGCTGCCGCCCGCCGCCTCATGGAGCGCGAGCACTCGTGGGAGCACGTGCTCGACGCGACCCTCGCGCCGGTGACGTCGGCCGCGCCGCTGGTGTCCACGCATACCTCGGCCGCGTCGGTCTCACTCCCCACCTCGCCGGCGGCTGCGTCCTCGCAGCCCACCTCGTCGGCGGCCGGCTCACCCGCGGCCGGGGGACGCTGATGGCCGCGGACCCGGGCGAGAGCGCGACCGCCTCGCCGCTGCGGCGGACCCTGGGGCTCGTGGTCCCGCACCTGGAGGGGCAGCGGGCCCTGCTGGCCGGCGGCGGGGTGCTGCTGCTGCTCGAGGTCGTCTTCCGGGTGCTGGAGCCCTGGCCGACCAAGCTCGTCATCGACGCCCTCACCCGCAGCCTGGGCGCGAACCTCGCCGAACCGGGGCCGCAGGCCTCCGTCCAGCTCCTCGTGGCCTGCGGGCTCGGCACCATCGCCATCATCGGGATGCGCGCGGTGTGCAACTACGGCGCGACGGTGGCCTTCGCGCTGGGCGGGAGCCGGGTCGCGACCCGGCTGCGGGCGGCGGTCTTCGACCACGTCCAGAGCTTGTCCCGCAGCTACCACGGCCGGGCGCGGTCCGGTGACGTCGTGCAGCGGCTGGTGGCCGACGTCGGCCGGCTGCAGGAGGTCGCCGTGACCGCCGGTATGCCGCTCGTCGTCAATGTCCTCACCCTCGTGGCGATGCTCGGGGTGATGACCTGGCTGGACCCGGTGCTGGCGCTCATCGTCCTCGGGGCGATCCTCGTCTTCCTCCTGTTCTCCCGGTTGTCGACGGGCAAGATCACCCACGCCTCGCGCAAGACCCGCCGCAGCGAGGGCGAGCTGGCCAACGTCGCCCAGGAGACGCTCACCGGGATGACGCACGTCCAGGCATACGGAATGGAGCGCGACCGCGCGAGCACCTTCCAGGGCTCCAACGACCGCTCGCTCAAGGACGGGGTCGTCGCGCGACGGCTGGCGGCGGCGCTGGAGCGGCGCACCGACGTCCTCGTCGGCGTCGCGACCGCGGCCGTGCTGCTGCTGGGCGGCGTGCGGGTGCTGCAGGGCGCGATGACGCCGGGGGACATGGTGATCTTCCTGACCTACCTCAAGACGTCGATGAAGCCGTTGCGCGACCTGGCGAAGTACACCGGCCGCATCGCCCGCGCCACCGCCTCGGGGGAGCGGGTGGCCGACCTGCTCGACGAGCGGCCGGACATCGTCTCCCCGGCGGACCCGGTGCGGCTGGGGGTCGTCCGCGGCACCGTGGAGCTGCGCGACGTGCACCTCGAGTTCGTGCCCGGGGTCCCCGTGCTGCGCGGGGTGGACCTGCGGATCGAACCGGGCGAACGGGTCGCGATCGTCGGACCCTCGGGCTCGGGCAAGTCGACGGTGGCCGCGCTGCTGCTGCGCCTGCTCGACCCCGGCTCGGGCAGCGTGCAGCTGGACGGGGTGGACCTGCGCGAGCTGGACCTGCGCGACCTGCGCGGCCAGATCGCCCTCGTGCAGCAGGACGCGGTGCTCTTCACCGGGACCATCGAGGACAACATCCGCCAGGGGCGGCCGGAGGCCAGCGACCACCAGGTGCTGCGCGCGGCCCGGCTCGCCCGGGTGACCGAGTTCACCGACGGCCTCCCCGAGGGGCTGCAGACGCAGGTCAGCGAGCGTGGCAGCAGCCTGTCCGGCGGGCAGCGCCAGCGGATCTCCCTGGCGCGCGCCTTCCTGCGCGACGCCCCGGTGCTGCTCCTCGACGAACCGACCACCGGGCTGGACCCGGACAACGTGACGCTCGTGGGTGAGGCCATCAGGGAGCTGAGCCGCGGCCGCACGAGCGTGATGATCACCCACGACCTCGACGTCGCCCGCGGCGCCGACCGGGTCGTCGTGCTGGAGCAGGGGCGGGTGACCTGGACCGGGAGGCCCGAGGACGCGCCGCTCGACGGGGTGCTGGAGGAGAGCCATGGATGAGCGGGAGTCGCACGTGGGCGGGTGTCCGGACGCGGCCGCCGCGGGTGCCGTGCGGGCTGCGCGCGGGCCGTCGGGGGTGGGCGCCGAGACGAGGGGGACCGAGCGGCATACCCCGGACCCGGTGCTCGAGCTGCTGCTCGACCCCGAACGGCTCAGTGGGCTGCTGCGCACGCCGGTGCGGGCGACACGGGTCCGTCCCAAGCCGGGGGTGAGCCACACCGCCGCGCTCGTGGGGGCGGACGGACGGGTGCTCGGCTGGGTCCAGGCACTGGTCGGGCCGGCGCGGGCCAAGGCGGCCAAGGCGCGGGACCGGGCCGAGCGCTACGGCCACGGCGCCCTCATCGGATCCCTGCCCCTGCCGCAGTGGGACGCCGAGCTGGTCTGGGGCGGCATCGCGACCGACCCTGAGCTGGGCAGCCCGCTGCGACGCAGCGGGCTCGACCTCGCCTCGCCGGACCTGGTCCTGCTGCGCTACAACCCGCTGCGCCGCCTCGTGGTGCGCGACGGCGCGTACGTCGTCCGCGTCACCGCCGAGCCTCACGCCCCGCGGATGTCGGCGGTCGCCCGCTCGCTGGCCGGGCGCGGACTGCCCGTCGTGGCGCCGGTGGAGACCGACGCGGGTGTCGCCGGCCGGCAGCCCCTCCGGGGCGCGGCCCCTCCTCGGCTGCGGGTGTCGCGGCGGGTGAGCGCATGGCCGTGGATCGAGGGCAGCGACCTCACGCAGTCGGATCTCGCGTCCGCCCGGGCTGCCGGCGAGCTGGCGGCGCGGCTGCACTCGACAGCGGTGGCGGGACGGGACGGGAGAGTACGGGGCCTGGGTGGGACGGGCTTCGGACCGGACGGGACGGCGGTCGGACCGGACGGGACGGCGGTGGGACCGGACGGGACGGCGGGGGACACCAACCCTGCGCCCGTGGATGTGGACGTGGACGTGGACCCGACGCCCGTGGCGGTGGATCTGCCCGAGCGTGGCTGGGGCGACCTCCTGGCCGCGGCCCGGCGCTCGGTGACGCTGCTGCACGCCGTCGCCCCGGAGGCGGCGCATCAGGCGCGGCTCGCCCTCGCGGGGTTGCCGCAGCAGGAGCCGAGGTGCGAGCCGTCGTCGGACGGACACCGGGCGAGCGCGCACACCAGCCACCACGCCCTGCTCCACGGCGACCTGTCGCTGGACCAGTTCCTGCTCGGCGACGACGGCGTGGTGCGCCTGACCGACCTGGACCGGGCCTGCCGGGGGCCCGTCCAGCTGGATCTCGCCTCGGTGCGTGCCGCGCAGATCCTGCACGAGGTGCGGTACCGGCAGGACTCCAGCGGCGCGAGCGACGTCGCGCAGGGCGACGGGACTGCCACCTGGGAGGCGTTCGTGGACGGCTACGGCTGGGCCCCCCTGCCCGGCGCGTGGGTGTCCGCCGCGCTGCTCGCCCGGGTCGCGGAGCCCTGGCGCTCGCAGGCGCCGGGCTGGCGGGAGCAGACCCAGGAGGTGGGGCAGCTGGCGCTCGACCACCTCGGCGGGACGCTGCTCCCCGCTGGACCGGATGGTCCTCGTGGTCCGGGTGCACTGGATAGCCGGGGTGGTCCGGATGGCCCGAGTGGACTGCATGGCCCGAGTGGACTGGATGGCGCGAGTGGCCTGGGTGGTCCGGATAGCGCGGATGGTCCGGGTGGCCCGGGTGGCGCCGCCGCCCCGCCCACCTCCCGGTCGGCGTGGCGGGTGCCCCGGCAGGTCCGGCAGCACGCCGTGGTCGAGAGCGGTGACGACGGCCCGGTCACCGTGACCGTCGGCCGGGCGTGGCCGGCGGGAGTCCGCGACGGCCAGGCGCGGGTGGCGATCGAGGGAGACGACGGGCGTGGCCGGTTGCGTGCCGGCACCGTCACTCCCGGTGGCGAGGTGGCCCTCCTCCCGCACGGGGAGGACCCCCGGTTGCCGGGACTCGCCGCCGCTGCTCGCACCGGCAGCCTGCTCGTGCACAGGGCCGGTCGACGCGCCGTCGTGCACCGGGCGGACGGGTACCTCAAGCTCGTGCGGCCCGGTCGTGCCGCCGCGCTCGTCGAGGCCTCGGAGCGCGGGACAGCGGTGGCGCGCGGCGCCGGCTTCGCGGCCGCCGACCTCATCAGCAGCACCGACGACGCGGTGCTCGCCCGGGCGCTGCCCGGCATACCGGTGCAGCGGCTCGCCTCCGACGCCAGCTGGTCGGACGTCTGGGCCGCCTGGGCGGCCGGCTGGACGCGGTGGCAGCAGCTGCCGGCGACCGGGCTGGCGACCCACACGCCCGCTGACGAGGCGCAGGTCCTGCGGACGTGGGCGCAGCGGGTGGGCGCGCTCGACCTGCTCGCCGGCACCCCCTGGCCGGAGCGGCTGGCGCAGGTCGCGACACAGCTCTACCGGTCGCCGCACGTCCCCCTCGTCGTGGCTCACCGTGACCTGCACGACGGCCAGCTGCTGTGGGACGGCCAGCGGGTCGGGGTCGTCGACCTGGACACGGTATGCCGTGCCGAACCCGCCCTCGACCTCGCCAACCTGAGCGTCCACGCGAGACTGCGTGAGGCCCAGGGCCTGTGGTCGGCGGCGGCAGCCGCCCTGGTGCAGGACGCGGTGGACGAGGTCGCGGCCGCCGGCTCCGTGCCCACGAGCCGGCTGGCGATCGCCCGGCAGGCCACCCTGGCTCGCCTCGTCGCCGTCTACTGCCTGCGGCCGCGCTGGCGGGACGTGGTGCTCGCGTGGGCCGACCAGCAATGGGATGCCGAGTCGCGCTGGTCCGCGTGATCCGGTGCCCGGGTGAGAGCTTTCTCATGAAGTTCTCACCTCTATCTCCTCCAGGGCGGGCACACTGGTGGGCATGAAGATGGTGGCCTCCGTACTCGCCCTGGTGCTCATCGGTCTCACCGGTGGATGGCTGTGGGTCGATGCCGCGGCGGACGCGCAGGAGACCGAGGGCATCGTCGTGGCGGGAGCCCTCGAACCGGGGGAGGCTCTGCCGCCGAGCTCCCCCGGTGTCCGGGGCGTGACCAGTGGGCAGCTGCTGGGCGCGGTCCAGGAGGGGACGGGTCGGTTGTCCGAGGAGTTCGCCGAGGCGAGGGCTGCGGCGGAGCAGGAGGCGAAGGACAAGAAGGCCGCGCAGAAGAAGGCTGCGGAGAAGAAGGCCTCGGAGGAGCAGGCCGCGGCCGAGCGGAAGGCGGACGAGGAGGCCAGGGCGCAGCAGGAGGCCGAGGAGGCCGCCCGGGAGGCGGAGTCCCAGCCGGCGCCGGTGCAGCAGGCGCCGGCCCCCGCCCCGGTCCAGCCCGCCCCGGTGCAGCCGTCGCAGGTCATGTGCTGGGACGACGACGAGTGGGAGGAGTGTGACGACGACGGAGGCGACGACAACTCGGGCCACGGGAGCTCGCACGACGACGATTGGGACGACTTGGACGACGACTGGGACGACGACTGAGGTCCTCCCAAGGAGCGGCCGTCGGGACCGCGCGCGGGCCTGGGGTGCGGGCACCTAGCCTGGGGGAGTGGACCCTCGCCTTCCACCGACCGTTCTCCCCCGACGCAGCCTGCTGACCGAGACGCTGCTCGTCCTGGGGGTGAGCCTCGGGGCGTCGGCGGTGTGGTCGGTGCTCAGCATCACCCGCAAGCTGACGGCGCCTGGCGGGCTCGCGGCGCAGACCACCAGCATGAACACCAGCGCCGCCCCCGACCAGCCGTGGATCGACCTCGCCTACCAGCTCGTCGGCATCGCCCTGGCGCTGGTGCCCGTCGTGCTCGCCCTGCACCTGCTCGGGCGTGATGTCGCCCGGCCGTGGCGCCTGCTGGGACTCGACCGCACCCGACCTGTCCGGGACCTGGCGCAGGGAACGATGCTGGCGGCGGTCATCGGCATACCTGGACTCGGCCTCTATCTCCTCGCCCGCGAGCTCGGCGTCAACACCACGGTCGCCCCCGCGAACCTGCCGTCCGTGTGGTGGGCCGTCCCGGTGCTGGTCCTGGCCGCGGTCCAGAACTCGGTGGTGGAGGAGGTCATCGCGGTCGGCTACCTCTTCACCCGGTGGGCGCAGGCGGGCTGGTCGACGTGGACGATCATCCTCACGTCGGCGGTGCTGCGCGGGAGCTACCACCTCTACCAGGGTTTCGGGGGGTTCGTCGGCAACGTCGCGATGGGGATCATCCTCGGGTGGTTCTACACGCGCACCCGCAGGGTCATGCCGTTGGTCGTCGCGCACACGCTGCTCGACGTCGTCGCGTTCGTCGGGTATGCCGCGCTCGCCGGCCGGGTGGGGTGGCTGTGACCTGGCGCGCTCTCGAGGTCGGGGACGTGCGGCATACCCTGGACCCATGACGCAGATCGTCCATCTCGCCGACCGGAGCCGCTGGGAAGCCCAGGACGGTGACCGCTCGATCGGCTACCTGTCCTACGAGCTGACCGACGGCGTCATCGATCTCCAGCACACCGTGGTCGACCCCACGGCCCGCGGCCAGGGCCTCGGCGGTCGCCTCGTCGAGGAGGCGCTGCAGTATGCGCGCGCCGAGGGCCTGCAGGTCCGTCCGACCTGCCCGTTCGTCCCGGACTACCTCGAGCGTCACCCCGAGCACGCCGATCTCGTCGAGGGGGCGGAGGGCGACGGGGTCGCCACGGTGGGGATCCGCGACCAGAGCATCCGGCTGGGGCAGCTGCTCAAGCTGGCCGGCCTGGTGCCCGACGGCGCGATGGCGCGCATGGTCATCGAGAACGGCGAGGTCGAGGTCGACGGCGAGGTCGTCATGCGCCGGGGCACGCAGATCCGTCCGGGTCAGGTCGTGACCTATGCGGGTGAGGGCGTGTCACCGGTCCACGAGGGCTGAGCTCCGCCTGCGCGGCGGACGCGCTCACCGGTCGGTCCTTGTCGACGGGTCGACCGTCCTCGAACGAGGGTGGGGACGGCGTGGACCGGGTCGACCGTCGCGGTGACCGTCGAGGGCGCTCTGCTCAGGAGGGCGGTGACCGTCGAGGACGCTCCGCTCAGAAGGGTGGGGGCCCTTCGTCCCGACGTAGGCGCTCCGCCGACCGGTCGCGCCGGTCCTGCGGCGGGTCGGACACTCGGTCCGGCGACGGGCCGGAGGTCTGTTCCTGTGACGGGTCGGACGAGCGGCCCGGTAACGGGTCGGACGTCTGGCCCTGCGAGGCACTGCCGTCGGAGGAGAGCTGGGAGGCCGCCTGCGCCGCGGCGCGCTCGGCCAGGAGCGCGCCGCTCGGCCCGGACCGACGCATACCTCGGTCATCGGTGTGGGTCAGGGAGACGAAGCCCCACCCGCCGAACCGCCCCTCGTCCGGTTCGACGGTGTCGTCGCCGGCCTGCAACCCCTCACCCGCTGCCCTGAACGCCAGGGTCAGCAGGATCTCGCGATCGACCTGGGGCAGCCGGTCGGCAGGGTCTGTTGTCGACGCGGCATGGACGCGGTCGAGGGCGTCAGTGACGCGGTGGACGTACTGGCGGTAGTCGTGGGACCGCGTGCGGTAGAGCCGGCCCAGCAGGCTCGTCCACGTCATGTTGCGGTTCTCGGCGAGCGAGCTGTCCCATGCCTTGAGGGTCTTGGGGTGGTGGTGCCCGACGTGCAGGGGCACGAGATTGGTCTCGGCCGTGACCCCTCCGGCGGCTCCGTGCTCGATGACGTGGTCGAGCTGGCACGCTCCCGCGTGCACCAGACAGCCGGGTGCTCGACAGGTGACGTCCGCCGCGAGGATCTGGGCCCGCATCGCGGCGTCGGGGCGGTAGCGCTCGAGCGAGCGCTCGACGCACCGACCGTCGGCCGGATCGACGAGGAGCCGCTCGAGGACGGTGCCGGGGAGCACGGCCAGGTCGTGGACCTGGTCGGCAGAGATGTAGGCAGAGTGCGCCCCGAGCACCTGGCCGACGGTCAGGAGGTCGTCGATGGACGTGGTGTCGGGTGGCTCGACGGGTGGGCCGGGCGGTTCGACGAGTGGGTCCGGCGGCGCGGGAGCGTGCTCGGACGCCGCGGTCGATGTCAGCCGTGGACCGCCGTGAACCGCGGCGTAGGGAACGATGACCTGGAGGGTGGCTGACGGCATACCGGACAAGACCTGGGCCAGCTCCGGGCTCCAGCGAAGCCCTGTGGTGGTCGTGTCCTCCGGAGGTGCAGACTCAGGTGCCGAGCCCGCGAGCGGGCGGGGTGGCCGTGGTGCCGTGGTGTCCGGTGGCGTCACCGTGCCGTGCAGCATGAGTGACAGCCCGATGTCGGCGCGCAGCTGGGGCAGGGTGCGCTCGTCTCCGGAGGCCCGCGCACGACGCGCCGCCTGGTCGATGCGGTCGGCGATCGCCGTCGCCTGCAGGGCGGACCCGAGCAGCGTGACGATGCCGGTGCCGTTCTCGTCGATGGTGACCCCCATGCTCCGGCCGGCCAGGGCTGCCTCACGCTCCGCCCTGGCGGCGACCAGGTCGGTGCCCCGCACGCGGGTCACCTCGCGGCGCAGGGCCGCGCGGAACTCCCGGTGGAACCACGGGGCCTCACTGAGCGCGCCGTCGGGGTCGAGGCGCTCCGGCGCGCACGACTCCGCGTCGGTCCCGAAGAGGACCTCCGCCACGTGAGCGGCCTCGTCGGTGCCGAGGGCACCGCAGTCTCGCCAGAAGGAGCGCGCCAGACGCCAGGGCGCGACGCCTGTGGCCATGGCGTGGATCGCCGGCTGGGCCGCCTCGCGGGGTGCTGTCGCCAGCCCGACCAGGTCCACGACCTCGCCGGCACCCCAGCCCGTGGCCGCTTCGATCTCGTGCCGCGACAACGCCTTGGCGCGGGCCCGCCAGCGGAGCCGCTGGTGGGTGCTGAGGTCCTCGGGTGAGCTGACGTCCCGCTCGGCGAGCAGGGACCGCCCGATCGCGGCGGTCTGGTGCCGGGTCGCCAGCACGAGGGCGGCGTCGAGGCGGGCCGCCGTCTGGGTCACACCCTCGATGACCGACAGCAGGGCGCGGGCGCGGGCGAGGTGGTCGTCGACGGACGAGATGGGCGTGACCGTGCCGACCGATGGCTCGGCGGTGCCAGAGGCGGTCGGACCGGCGCGGTGGGGAGTCTGCGGCGTGGGGATGGGGGAGGGAGGCGTGCCGAGAACAGCGGCGGACCCGAGCGGGGAGCCCGAGTCGACCGCCCCCACCGCGAGCGCTGCCTGGGCCATGGCGTCGACCGACGCCGGGTTCATCCCGGTCATGCGCAAGGCGTGTCGCAGGAGAGAGTGCGCCCTGGCCTGGTCCGCTGGACTGACGGTCGCCACGATCGCACCCCCTTCCCTTCCCGAGGGGACGCCACCCCCTGTGGCGTCCTGGTGTCGATCTGGCTCCACTATAGAACACATGTTCGAAGATCTGTTCTCCGACACGCCCTCCTGTGGAGAACCCGAGGTGTACGGGTGGGATGTGGACGGCGTTGGCGAGCGGGGGTCGCCAGGCGTGGAGGGTGCGGGTGGGATGTGGACAGGTGGGCTGTGGCGAGCGGGGGTCGGCAGGCATGGGGCTGGCGGGGTGCGGACGGCCAGGATCTCTGGGCGGCGGGGGAGGGGGAGGCGTCCGGGCAGTGGAGGTGTGCAGGCAGCGATCGTGGGACGGGTGCGAACGGCAGGACCGTCACGGCCGGTGTGGGAGTCAGGGGTAGGAGTCAGGCGTGGCCGCGCCGGTGCGCGCCGATGACCCGGGGTGGCCCCGTCAGCGCGACCAGGGCAGGTCGGCGGCCGACCGGGCGAAGGCCTCGAGGATCCGCTGCGCCCCCTCGACCGCACTCAGCCGTTGCCCGCGGATCTCCTGCTCGACCTCCGCGGCCGCCTCACGCACGGCCGGCGCGCCGCGGAACGTCGACCACAGCTCGGTCTGCAGCAGCGCCCACAGCCACTGCAGCTGCTGCTCCCCACGGCGCTGCGCGAGACCACCCTCGACCGAGGACTCGAGGTGGGCGCGATGGGCGAGGACCTCACGCCATACCTCGTCGAGGCCGTCGGCGGTCAGGGCGCTGCAGGTGAGCACGGGGACCCGACGCTCGCCCTCCCCGCCGCGGAGCAGTCGCATCGCGATGGCCAGCTCACGGGCGGTGCCGCGGGCCTCGGCGGCGTGCGGGCCGTCCGCCTTGTTGACCGCGATGACGTCGGCGATCTCGAGGATGCCGCGCTTGATCCCCTGCAGCTGGTCGCCGGCGCGGGCCAGCGTGAGGAGCAGGAAGGTGTCGACCATCTCGGCCACCGCCACCTCGGACTGCCCGACCCCGACGGTCTCGACGACGACGACGTCGAACCCGGCCGCCTCGACCACGATCATCGACTCCCGCGTGGCCCGGGCGACGCCCCCCAGGTGCAGGCCGGTCGGCGAGGGCCGGACGAAGGCGTCGGGGGAGGCGGACAGCTCGCCCATCCGGGTCCGGTCGCCGAGGATCGACCCGCCCGACCGCGCGGAGGAGGGGTCGACGGCCAGCACCGCGACCCGGTGCCCCTCGTCGATCAGCCGCAGCCCGAGGGCGTTGATGAAGGTCGACTTGCCCGCGCCCGGCACCCCGGAGATGCCCAGGCGCACCGACGGGGTGGCCGAGGTCCCGTCGTCAGGCGGGGAACCGGTCCCGACCTGCGGGTATGCCGTCCCACCCGTCGTGGGGGCGAGGCGGCGCAGGAGGTCGCGGGCGGCGGCGCGGTGGTCGGGGTGGGTCGACTCGACGAGGGTGATCGCGCGCGCCAGGTGCGCACGCGAGCCCGAGGTGACGCCCCGGGCGAGGTCGTCGACGTCGACCGGCCTAGGCACCCGGGCGACCGCCCTGCGCGTCGCCGTCCCCGTGCTCGGTATCGCCGTCCTCGTGAGAGGCCTCGGCGTGCCCGCGAGCGGCGTCGCCGTCCCCCGCTCCCTCGTCCCCCGCTCCCTCGTGCCCCAGCCGCTCACCCAGCCGCCGCACCAGCTCGGCCGCCGCGACGGGGATGACCGTGCCCGGGGGGTAGATCGCGTCGGCACCCAGCTCGTGCAGCTGCTCCATGTCGCCCTCGGGGATGACGCCGCCGACGACGATCATCATGTCCTCGCGACCGAGCTCGTCCAGCTCGCGGCGCAGGGCGGGCACGAGGTAGAGGTGGCCGGCCGCCAGCGAGGACACCCCGACCACGTGCACGTCGCCCTCGACCGCCTGCCGGGCGGCCTCGGCCGGCGTCTGGAAGAGCGGGCCGACGTCGACGTCGAAGCCCAGGTCGGCGAAGGCGGTGGCGATGACCTTCTGCCCCCGGTCGTGCCCGTCCTGGCCCATCTTGGCCACGAGGATCCGCGGCCGCCGGCCCTCGGCCGCCTCGAACTCCTCCACCAGCGCCAGCGTCCGCTCCAGCGACCCTGTCCCGCTCGATCCCATGGCTTCCTTCGCGTAGACGCCGCTGATGGTCCGGACCTGCGCCGTGTAGCGCCCGAAGACCTCCTCCATCGCGTCCGAGATCTCCCCGACGGTGGCGTGCGCCCGGGCGGCGTCGATGGCGAGGGCGAGGAGGTTCTGCGAGAGGTCGCCCGGGTCCGGCTCGCTGCCCGACTCCGTCGCCGCCCGCGCGCCCGCCGTGAGCGCCGCCAGCGCGGCCCTGCAGGCGTCCTCGTCGCGCTCGGCCCGCAGCTGCTCCAGCTTGGCCAGCTGGTCGCGGCGGACCTGGGCGTTGTCGATCTTGAGCACGTCGAGACTCTCCGGCTGCTCCAGCGGGTAGCGGTTGACGCCGACGAGCGGCTGGGTCCCGCCGTCGATCCGCGCCTGGGTGCGTGCCGCCGCCTCCTCGACCCGCATCTTGGGGATACCCGCCTCGATGGCCGACGCCATACCCCCGGCATCCTCGACCTCCTCGATGTGCGCCCACGCGGCGCGCGCGAGGTCGTGGGTGAGCCGCTCTATGTAGGCGCTGCCTCCCCACGGGTCGATGACCCGGGTCGTGCCCGACTCCTGCTGCAGGAAGAGCTGGGTGTTGCGGGCGATGCGCGCGCTGAAGTCGGTCGGGAGCGCGATCGCCTCGTCGAGGGCGTTGGTGTGCAGCGACTGGGTATGCCCCTGGGTCGCGGCCATCGCCTCGATGCAGGTGCGGGTCACGTTGTTGTAGACGTCCTGCGCGGTCAGCGACCAGCCGGAGGTCTGGCTGTGGGTGCGCAGCGACAGCGACTTCGGGTCCTGCGCGCCGAAGCGCTGCACCAACCGGGCCCAGAGCAGGCGGGCGGCCCGCAGCTTGGCGACCTCCATCGCGAAGTTCATGCCGATGCCCCAGAAGAAGGACAGACGCGGCGCGAAGGCGTCGACGTCGAGCCCGGCGGCCTGTCCGGCGCGGAGGTACTCCACGCCGTCCGCCAGCGTGTAGGCGAGCTCCAGGTCGGCCGTGGCCCCCGCCTCCTGGATGTGGTAGCCGGAGATCGAGATCGAGTTGAACCGCGGCATGCGCGCGCTGGTGAACGCGAAGATGTCGGAGATGATCCGCATCGAGGGCCCCGGCGGGTAGATGTAGGTGTTGCGGACCATGAACTCCTTGAGGATGTCGTTCTGGATCGTCCCCGAGAGCTGCTCCGGCGCCACCCCCTGCTCCTCGGCAGCCACGACGTACAGGGCCAGCACCGGCAGCACCGCGCCGTTCATCGTCATCGAGACGGACATCTGGTCCAGCGGGATGCCGTCGAAGAGCTGGCGCATGTCGAGGATCGAGTCGATCGCCACCCCGGCCATGCCGACGTCGCCCTCGACCCGCGGGTGGTCGGAGTCGTAGCCGCGGTGGGTGGCCAGGTCGAAGGCGACCGAGAGGCCCTTCTGCCCGGCGGCGAGGTTGCGGCGGTAGAACGCGTTGGACGCCTGCGCGGTCGAGAAGCCGGCGTACTGCCGGATCGTCCACGGCTGGTTGACGTACATCGTCGGGTAGGGCCCGCGCAGGAACGGCGGCAGCCCCGGCCAGGTGTCGAGGAAGTCCAGCGGAGCCAGGTCGTCCTGCCCGTAGACCGGGGCGACGTCGATGTGCTCCGGGGTGTGCCACGGCTCGGGCAGCTCGGGGTATGCCGTGCCGCCGGGGTCGGAGGCAGTGCCAGGGTCGGGAGCGGCGTCGGGGTCGGGAGCAACCATGTGCGGCGCTCGGTCGGGATCGGGGGCAACCATTCCCGGCGCTCGGTCGGGGTGGGGGGACAGCGGAACCTGGCTGAAGTCGGGGATGCTCACCGGGCCACCTCCAGGGTGTCGAGCAGGTCGTCGAGGAAGGCGACCACGTCCATGCCGGCCCGCACCGTGCCGTCGACGAGGGGCGCGTCGGGACGGTCGTCCGCACCGGCATCCTCGGAGGTGTCGGCGGGGGAGGGCCGCTCGTCGGTGTCGCCCAGCTCGCGCTCGGACCCGGCGAGCAGGACCGTGCTCGCGCCGGCCTCGCGCACGGCGCGGGCGAGGGCGGGACCGTGCTCGGCGTAGCGCTCGGCGCTGGAGGTGAGGATCGCGACCGACGACCCGGCCTCGCGGATGGCGGTCGCGAGGACCTCGGCGGCGTCGGCGACCTGGGTGGTTGCGGCGTCGGCGACCTGGGTGGTCTCGGCGTCAGCGACCCCGTCGGCGTTCCCGTCGGCGACCCCGTCGACCTCGACGAGCACCCCACGGATCCCGCCCGCCGCGAGCAGGCTGGTGGTGAAGGTCTCGCGGGCCCCGAAGTCGCGCCGGGTGCCGATGGCGACGAGCAGGACCTGCGGCGGCGTGCCGTGCTCCTGCTCGTGCGCGCGGGACCGGTCGCGCAGCGCCTCGAAGACCGCGGCGTCGCGCACCCGCGGCAGACCGCCCGTGACCGGCGCGAGCCGCGGCACCCGCACCAGCGGCGTCTCGTCGGTGGCGGGGAAGCTGCTCACCCCGGTGAGGGGCGCGGTGCGGTCGGCGACACGCCGGGCCCGCTCCTCCCGGCTCGCGGCGAGCACGTCCTGCACCAGCGACGAGTGGTCCAGCGCCCGCACCAGGCCGCCCTCCGCCTCGACCCGCTGCACGAACTCCCAGGCCCGGGCCGCGAGGTCGTCGGTGAGGGACTCGACGTAGCCCGAGCCCCCGGCGGGGTCGGTGACCCGCCCGATGCCGGCCTCCTCGGCGAGCACGACCTGGGTGTTGCGCGCGACCCGCCGGGAGAAGGCGTCGGGGTAGCCGTGGACGTGGTCGAAGGGCAGCACCGTGACCGCCTCGGCGCCCCCGGCCGCCGCGGCGAAGGTCGCGGTCGTCGCCCGCAGCATGTTGACCCACGGGTCGTCGCGGGTGAGCATCCGCCACGAGGTGACCGCGTGCTGGCGGGCCCCCCGGCGCGCGGCCGGGACCCCGCACTCCTGCAGGACCCGGGCCCACAGCACCCGCAGCGCCCGCAGCCGGGCGATGGTGAGGAACTGGTCGGCGCCCGCCGACACCCGGAAGTCCAGCTGGTCCGCCGCCTGCTCCGGCCCCACCCCGGCGGCCTCCAGGACCCGCAGGTGGGCGATGCCGCTGGCGACCGCGAGGCCCAGCTCGTCGACGTCCGAGCCGCCCGCGTCGTGGTAGACGCAGGCGTCCACCGTGACGGCGCGCACCCCGGGGTGGTCGTCCAGGACGTGACGGGTGAGCTCGCCCACCCCCGCGACGTCCACGGGGGTGCCCGTCACCGCGGCGTGCGCCACCGGGTCGAGCCCGAGGTTGCTGCCCGGCGCGAGCGGCATACCGCGCTCGACGGAGACCGCGAGCAGCGCGCGTGCCGCGGTGCCCTGGTCGTCCTCGCTGGAGACGGCGACGGGCGCGAGACCCAGCTCGACGCCGGAGAGGAGCCGGCCGAGGTCGGCCGGGGCGACCGCGCCGGCGCCGACCCGCACCCACAGCGAGGTGACGCCCCGCTCGAGGTCGGTCAGCACCGCCTCCGCGCCGGCCACGGTGTCCGGGTCGTCGTGCAGGGCGCGCACGTCCCACGCGCCGTCGGTGCGGACCGTGGTGCCCCGCCGGAAGGGGGCGACGCCGGGCTCGCCCAGGTCGCGCCCGGTCGGGGGGTAGAGCGGCTCGATCGTCAGCCCGTCGACCGTGCGCGTGCGCAGCGCGTCGAGGCACTCCTCGGCGGAGAGCTGCCGGTCCGCGGGGCGCCGCCGGTTGAGCACCCGGACGACCTGCTCCAGCCACTGCTCGCGGGTGGCCCCGGGGAAGGACGAGGCCAGCGCGAGCACCTCGGGCAGCGCGTCCACGACGTCCTCGGCCGGCTGGATGGTCTCCTCCATCGGTGGCGCTCTCCCTCGAGTGACGGACACGGCACCTGGATCGTAACGCCGCCGTGGACCCGCCGGTCCCGGGGCCGACTATCGTGGAGGAACCGAAGGAGGCCCGATGTCACTCTCCCCCCACGGCTCCAGCGCCGTGGCCACCGGCTCGTTGCGCAAGGGCCTGCCGGTCATGCTGCTGGGCGGGATCCTCGCCTGGGTGGCCGGCCAGTCCTGGAGCGTGCAGCGCGGGTCCGGCGAGGTCTTCCAGGTCCTCATGGCCTACGGCAACCTCGCCGTCATGGCGGTCGCGGCCCAGCTCATCGCCGGCCCGCGGGGACGCGGCTGGATGATGGCCACGGCCGGGGCGGTCGGGATGACGGTGCCGTGGTTCTTCGGGCTCGCGGTGGCCCAGCAGGGTCAGGGGGTGCTCCTCCCGACGCTCGTCGTCGGCGCCACGAGCTGGGGGATGACGTATGCCGTGGCGACGCTCACGCGGCGCATGCTCGGCAACCGTCACACCTGAGGCTCGCGCCCCCGAGGCACAGGTCCCCGAGGCACAGGTCCCCGAGGCGCGCGCCGCTCAGCCCTGCGTCGAGAGCCACTCCCGCGCCACGTCGACGAGCCGGTCGTTGGCCTCGGTCTCGCCGATGGTGCACCGCACCCCGTCGCCGGCGAACGGACGCACCATGAGGCCGCGCGCCTGCGCGGCCTGGGCGAAGGGCACGGCGTCGTCGCCGAGCGGCAGCCAGCAGAAGTTGCCCTGCGCCTGGGGGACGTCCCAGCCCTGCTCGCGCAGCGCGCCGACGACCCGCTCACGCTCGGCGACGAGCTCCTCCACCCGCGCGAGCAGCTCGTCGCGCGCCTCGAGGCTCGCGATCGCCGCCTGCTGCGCCAGGTCGGTCACCCCGAAGGGGGTCGCCGCCTTGCGCAGGGCGGTGGCGATCTCGGGGTGCGCCACGGCATACCCCACCCGCAGCCCGGCCAGCCCGTAGGCCTTGGAGAAGGTGCGCAGCACGACGACGTTGGGTCGGTCGCGGGCGACCGCGAGCGCGTCCGGCACCGATTCCTCGGTGGTGAACTCGAGGTAGGCCTCGTCGATGACGACGAGCACGTCCTCGGGCACCCGGTCGAGGAAGGCCTCCAGCTCGTCGGCGCGCACCGCCGGGCCGGTCGGGTTGTTGGGGGTGCACACGAGGACGAGCCGGGTCCGCTCGGTGATGGCGTCGGCCATCGCGTCCAGGTCGTGCCGGGCGTGCTCGTCCAGCGGCACCTGCACCGAGACCGCGCCGGGGAGCGCGACGACGATGGGGTAGGCCTCGAAGCTGCGCCACGCGTAGACGACCTCGTCGCCGGGGTCGCAGGTGATCGCGACGAGCTGGGTGAGGACGGCGACGCTGCCGGTGCCGGTGGCGACCTGCTCGGCCGGCACCCCGAGGTCGGCCGCCAACGCCTCGGTGAGCGCCACCACGCCCATGTCGGGGTAGCGGTTGACGCTCTGCGCGGCCTGCGAGATCGCGTCGATGACCGAGGGCAGCGGCGGGTGCGGGTTCTCGTTGGAGGAGATCTTGTAGGCGGTGACCCCCTCGACCGGCGCCGGCGGCTTCCCGGGGACGTAGGCGGGCACGCCGCTCAGGGCGGACCGCAGACGGACGGGGCTGGGCTGCTCGGTCATGTCGTCAGCGTAACGACGCCGCTGCGTGGGATCATGCGGGTATGAAGCTCCTCGCCTCCGTCGTCGCCAACGGCGTCGCCCTCTGGGTCGCCTCCGCCATCGTCTCGGGTATCGAGTTCGGCGGCCGGGGACTGTCCCAGCTGCTCACCATCCTCGGTGTCGCGCTCGTCTTCGGCCTCGTCAACGCCGTCGTCCGGCCCCTGGTCCAGCTGCTCTCGCTGCCGCTCATCGTGCTGACCCTCGGGCTCTTCCTCATCATCGTCAACGCGCTGATGCTGCTCCTGACGTCCTGGCTCTCCGGCGTCCTGGGTCTCGACTTCAGCGTCGACGACCTCTTCTGGAGCGCGATCCTCGGGTCGATCATCATCTCGATCGTCTCGCTGTTCGTCAGCATGCTCCTCCCGGACGGGCGCGACCGCGCCTGACGCGCGGCGCCCGGTGGCGCCGGTGGCGCCGCACGCCGCGGCACCCCCGCTCCTGCGGCGTGCCCCGAGGTCAGGTTGACGTCTGCGGTAACGTTCCGGCCAGGTCAACGGCAGAAGGAGTGTTTGGGTGAGCGACGACGAGGTCGCGCCGGAGGGCGCCACCCCCACCGGCCACGAGCCGCCCGAGCGGGACATCACCGACGGCGGGCCGGACATGGTCCAGTTCCTCGCCGCGGACGGCACCCGGCTCGAGGTGACGCCGCAGACCGAGCCCTACGCGGCATACCTCGAGGACCTCGACGAGGACGACCTGCGCGGGCTGCTGCGCGACCTCATCCTCGTCCGCCGGGTCGACGCCGAGGGATTCGCGCTCCAGCGCCAGGGCGAGCTGGGGCTGTGGCCCAGCCTGCTCGGCCAGGAGGCCGCCCAGGTCGGCGCCGGCCGGGCGATGCGGCCGCAGGACTACGCCTTCCCTGGTTACCGCGAGCACGGCGTGGCCTGGTGCAAGGGGGTGCCGCCGGAGAACCTGCTCGGCATGTTCCGGGGAGTGAACCACGGCGGGTGGGACTCCAACGACAACAACTTCCACCTCTACACCATCGTCATCGGCAACCAGATGCTGCACGCGGTCGGCTACGCGATGGGCGTCGACCGGGACGGTGCGGTCGGCAGCGGCGACCCCGAGCGGGACACCGCGGTCATGGCCTTCACCGGTGACGGCGGCACGGCGCAGGGCGACTTCAACGAGTCGCTGGTCTTCGCGGCGGTCACCGGCGCACCGGTCGTGTTCTACGTCCAGAACAACCACTGGGCCATCTCCGAACCCAACGACCGGCAGTTCACCATCCCGCCCTACCGCCGCGCCGACGGCTTCGGCTTCCCCGGGATCCGGGTCGACGGCAACGACGTGCTTGCCAGCTACGCGGTGAGCCGCTACGCCCTCGACCGCGCCCGCAGCGGCCAGGGCCCGACGCTCATCGAGGCGTTCACCTACCGGATGGGCGCCCACACGACCTCCGACGACCCGACCAAGTACCGCATCTCCGCCGAGGTCGACGCCTGGAGGGCGAAGGACCCGATCGACCGGATGACGGCATACCTCCGGGCCGCCGGCGCCGTCGACGACGCCTGGATCGAGCGGACCCAGGAGGAGGCCGACGAGCTCGCCGCCCGGATCCGCAAGGCCTGCCAGACGATGCCCGACCCGCCGCACGAGGAGATGTTCGCGCACGTGTACGCCGAGCCGCACCGGCTGGTCCAGCGCGAGGCGCAGGCCTTCGCCGACTACCAGGCCGACTTCGAGGACTGAGGGGCACCGATGAGCACGCAGAGCACGGCGACCCGGATGACGATCGCCAAGGCGCTCAACGCCGGCATGCGCGCGGCGATGGAGCGCGACCCCAAGGTCGTCCTCATGGGTGAGGACGTCGGCAAGCTCGGCGGGGTCTTCCGCATCACCGAGGGCCTGCAGAAGGACTTCGGGGAGGACCGGGTCGTCGACACCCCGCTGGCCGAGTCCGGGATCATGGGAGCCGCGGTCGGTATGGCGTTGCGCGGCTACCGCCCGGTCGTCGAGATCCAGTTCGACGGGTTCGTCTACCCCGCCTTCGACCAGATCGTCAGCCAGGTCGCCAAGATGCACAACCGCAGCCAGGGCGCGCTCAAGGTGCCGATGGTCATCCGCATCCCCTACGGCGGCGGCATCGGGGCGGTCGAGCACCACAGCGAGTCCAACGAGTCCTACTTCGCGCACACGGCCGGGCTGCGGGTGGTCACCTGCTCCGGCACCGAGGACGCCTACTGGATGATGCAGCAGGCGATCGCCAGCGACGACCCCGTCGTGTTCTACGAGCCCAAGCGCCGCTACCACGAGCGCGGGGTCCTCGACCTCGGCGACGGGGGCGGGTCGCTCGAGGACGCGCCGCACGCGCTGGAGGACGCCGTCGTCCGGGTGGAGGGCAGCGACGTCACCGTCCTCACCTACGGCCCCATGGTCAAGGTCGCCCACGCCGCCGCGCAGGCCGCCGAGCTGGAGGACGGCCCGTCGATCGAGGTCGTGGACCTGCGCTCGCTGTCCCCGCTGGACGTCGACGTCATCGAGGAGTCGGTGCGCAAGACCGGGCGGTGCATCGCGCTGTCCGAGGCGCAGACCTTCGCCAGCATCACCTCCGAGCTCGCGGCGCACGTGCAGGAGCACTGCTTCTACCACCTCGAGGCGCCGGTCCTGCGGGTCGGCGGCTACAACATCCCCTACCCGCCGAGCCGGCACGAGGAGGTCTTCCTCCCCGACCTCGACCGCGTCCTGCACGCCGTCGAGACCCTGCTCGCGTACTGACCCCACCCCGCTCACGCCCAGACCAGCTCAGCCAGTCCACCCAGGAGGCGGCCCTCGTGCCCGAGTTCAAGCTCCCCGACCCCGGCGAAGGCCTCGTCGAGGCGACGATCATCCAGTGGAAGGTCGCCGAGGGCGACACCGTGAAGACCAACGACATCGTGGTCGAGGTGGAGACCGCGAAGTCGCTCGTGGAGCTGCCGATCCCGTGGGCGGGGACCGTCACCAAGATCCTGGCTGCCGAGGGTGACGAGGTCGAGGTCGGCACGCCGATCGTCGTCGTGGACGACGGCACCGGCGAGGGCCCGGCCGCGGGCGGGGGCGCCGGCACCCACGTCGAGGACGTCACCGACGAGGCCGCCGCGGCGTCCGACGACCTGGTCCCCAGCCCGCCCGAGGGCGGTGGCAGCAGCACCGGGAGCACGCGCGAGGCGATGCTCGTCGGCTACGGCGCCATCGAGGGCTCCACCACCCGCCGCAAGCGGCGCCGGGGGGCCTCCGGCGCCGAGGCCGAGGCGGCCTCCGCGCTTCAGCGCAAGGCCAAGGCCTCGCCCCCGGTGCGCAAGTACGCCAAGGACCGCGGCGTCGACATCAACGAGGTCGACGCGGCCGGGCCCACCGGCATCGTCCGGCGCTCCGACATCGACGCGTTCCTCGAGGGCGGCGCAGCGCCCACGACCCCACCGGGCGCCGCAGATGGTTCCTCCTCGACCCGACCGGGCGCCGCGGATGGTTCCTCCTCGACCCGACCGGGCGCCGCGGATGGTTCCCCTGCGACCGAGGCGACCGGCCGTGCGGGGGAGGCGGCCGGCGGCGCCGGGCGGACGGCATACCAGCGACCGGTGTTCGACCGCTCGGGTGAGCGCGAGGAGCGCACCGACGTCAAGGGCGTGCGCAAGATGACGGCGCAGGCGATGGTGGGCTCGGCGTTCACCGCGCCGCACGTCACCGAGTTCGTCACCGTCGACGTCACCCGGACCATGGAGCTCATCGACCGGCTCAAGGCCGACCGGTCCTCCGGGTTGGCTGATCTGCGGATCAACCCGCTGCTCGTGCTCGCCAAGGCGATGACCGTCGCGGTGCGCCGCAACCCGGGGATGAACGCCGTCTGGGACGAGGACGCGCAGCAGATCGTGCAGCGCAACTACGTCAACCTCGGCATCGCCGCCGCGACGCCGCGCGGTCTCGTCGTCCCCAACATCAAGGACGCCGACCTCATGGACCTGCGGCAGCTGGCCGAGGCGATGACCGACCTGGTGGCGACCGCCAAGGCGGGGCGCACGCAGCCGGCCGACATGTCCGGCGGCACCATCACCATCACCAACGTCGGCGTCTTCGGGATCGACACCGGCACCCCGATCATCAACCCGGGGGAGTCCGCGATCGTCTGCTTCGGCGCGGTGCGGCGGATGCCGTGGGTCGTCGGCGAGGGCGAGCAGGAGCGGATCGAGCCGCGCTGGGTCACCCAGCTCGCGGTGAGCTTCGACCACCGCCTCATCGACGGCGAGCTGGGCTCGATGTTCCTCGCCGACCTGGCCGCGCTGCTCGAGGACCCGGCCCGGGCGCTCGCCTGGGCCTGAGCCAGTCCTTCTCGTCGGCGCCGCCCCTGCCCTACTCCTGCTGACCTGAACTTCTGGACAGAGGTCTCTGGGCGACGGGTCCCAGAAACCTCTGTCCAGATCGGTATGCAGCGGGGCTCAGGCGCCGGTGCCTGTCGCCCGGGCGCTCGCCTGGGCCTGAGTCAGTCCTTCTCGTCGCCGTCGCTGCTGCGGGCCTCGACGACCACGAGCACGGCGACCACCGCGGCGCCCAGCAGCGCCAGGAGGACGGGGCCCAGGACCGGGGCGTAGGGCGCGACGAGCGCGCCGGGCCCGTGGTCCTCGCCGCCGGCCGACTCCTGCCAGGGCCACAGCGCCCGCAGCGAGCCGACCATGAGACCGGCCATGACGATGAGGGTCGAGCGGCGGTGGTGCTCGAGCAGCCAGCTGAGCAGCTGCACGAAGGACGCCAGGCCGGTGGCCGCGCCCAGCGCGAAGACGCCGATGTAGAGCAGGTCGCGCGAGTCCACAGCGTCGAGGGTCGTGGTGTAGAGGCCCACCGCCAGCAGGAAGAAGGACCCGGACACCCCGGGGACGACCAGCGCGCAGATGGCCACGGCCGCGGCGCCGAAGACGAGGATGAGCGGGGGGTCGGCGACCGCCTGGCCGCCGGCGAAGCCGATGAGCGTCCAGGCCAGCACCGCGGCACCGACGGCCAGCACGACCTCCACCCACACCGGCCGGCGGCGCTCGGTGAGCATCCGCAGCGGCACCACCACGCTGGTCGCGACCATCCCGAGGAAGAGCCCGCGGGCGTGCTCGGGGGCCTCGGTGACGAAGCGGCTCATCACCCCGGCCATGGTGAGGACGGCCAGCGCCATGCCCACGACGACCGGGACGAGCAGCCACCAGTTGGTGCGGCGCAGCTCGGTGAGCGCCCCCTGCACCCGGCCGCGCTCGTCCCCGACGACGAGGGCCTTGGCCGCGGAGACGACGTGCGAGGCGCTGCCGATGAGCTGCTCGTAGAGCCCGGTGACGAGGGCGACCGTTCCGCCGGAGACCCCGGGGATGAGCTCGGCCATGCCGATGAGGAAGCCGCGCAGGAGGTCCAGCGGGAGCAGCTTCCGGCTGCGGGCGGCGTGCTGCGAGGCGGCGCGGGAGGTGTCGGTCACAGTCGTCCAGGGTACGGGAGCGGTGGGGGCGCCGGACCGGGTCCGGGCGGGGCGCGGGCGGGGCGCGGCGCGCGCGAGGGGGTGGTGAGGCACGGCATACCATCGGCCCATGCCCCGGCCCCGCCTCAAGGACCGCATCTTCACCGCGCTGACCACCCTCGCCGCGGTGGTCGTGCTCATCGTCGGGCTGTCCCGCGGCAACACCCGGGTGGCGGTGCTCGGGGCGGGCTTCTTCCTCGGGTATGCCGTGCTCCAGTCGGTCAGCCGGCGCCTGGAGCCGGCCGCCCGGCTGATGACCGGGAGCGAGGCGGACCGCAGCGAGGCACTGGGGCAGTTCCGGGCCACCCGGCTGGCGGCGCAGGGCGGGCTGGCCATCGCGCTCGTCGCGGCGGTCCTCGACGTGACCCTCGGGTGGACGCCCGGGCTGTGGGTGGCGGGGACCGTCCTGGCGGTGCTGGCGCTCTTCGTCGGCGGGCTGTGGTGGTTCAGCCGCGGGGCGCGCGGGCGCTGAGCCCAGGGAGGCCCGCGCCCGGCATCAGCGCGCCGATCCTCAGCGTGCCGAGCCTCAGCGCGCCAGCGTCAAGGCGTCGAGCACGGCCCGGGCGAGCTCCTCGTCGCCCTGCACGTGGTAGGCCGTGTCCTCGGTGCTCGCGCGCCCGGCGGTGCGGCGGGCGAGGGCGTGGGTGGACAGCGAGATGGTGGTCGTGGCCTCCTCGCCGGCATCGAAGACCGGCACGTCCTCGCCCTCCTCCGCGGAGTGGCCGGTGAACAGCTCGTGCGCGACCGGCTCGCCGTCCTCGTCGACGTCGATCCGCACCCCGGCCCGCCCGGTCACCGGGCCGGTGCTCTCCAGGATGACGACGGTGCCCGGCTCCGGCTCCACCCGGCGCAGCACCACCTCGGGGAGCGCCTCGAGGACCATGGCGGTCCACATCGCGGCGCCGTCGCCGTCCAGCGACCCGGGACGCCCGAGGGCCTCCCGGATGTCCTGCTCGTGGGTCCAGACGTCGCACAGGCGCAGCCGGACGAGCCGCTGGAAGGTCGTCTCCCTGCCGCGGACGGAGCGGACGGTGGAGTCCAGGGCCAGGTCGTGGGCATACAGGTCGGCGCTGCGGATCTCGACCAGGCCGCGCAGCTCGGACAGCAGCTGGTCCGGCGTGAGTCCGGCGCGCGAGCGGACCCCCTGCTCCATCCAGACCCCTGTCTCGTTGCGGACGTGCTCCGGGGAGCCGACCTCGATGGGCTCCTCGACGACGGGGTGCTCGGAGCCGGAGAGGTAGTCCTCGAGGTGCACGGTGTGGGCCACGTGGTCACGGACCGTCCAGCCGGGGCAGTCGGTCGGGAGGTCCCACTCGGCCTCGCGCAGCCCGTCGCAGGTGTTGACCATCGACAGCAGCACCTGTCGGTAGGCCTCGACGTAGCCGGGCACGTCGGCGGGCGGGGAGGGATGAACGACCATCCCGCCACCCTAACGACCCCCGGTCGGCGGTGCCGGGTGTCGGTCGGGCTCCGTAGCATGGGGGTATGTCCCTGCGCACCCCCGCTCGACCGGTCGCCCCGGAGGCGGACGGCGCGCCCACGGCCCCGGCCCTGCGCTGGGCCGTACCGGTGACGACCCTGCTCACCGCGCTCGTGGTGGCGGTCGCCGCGGCCGCGCTGAGCGGTGCCGTGGCCCCACTGCTGCTGGGCGACGCCGGCCCGGTCGTGCGCTGGGGCATGGTCCTGCTCAAGGTCGTCCACCACCTGGCCGCCGCCCTGACCATCGGGCTGCTCGTCGCGGCGGCGTTCCTGGTCCGCGAGGGCCGGGGCACCGACCGCCGCGGTGCGGCCGCCCGGGTGGCCGCCCTGTCCGCGGTGGTGTGGGCGGCCGCGTCGGCGGCGATCCTCGTCGTCGGCTTCGGCGACCTGGCCGGTCTGCCGCTGGGTGCTCCCGGCTACCTGTCCGACCTGCTGGCCAACCTCTGGGGGCTGGAGGTCATGCGCCTGCGCCTCATCGAGACGGTGCTGGTCGCCCTGCTCGTGCCCCTCGCGGCCTCGGCGCGGACGCGCGGCGCCCTGGCCTGGGCCTCGGCCCTCGCGCTCGTGGCGCTCCTACCGCTGGCCTACGGCGGCCACGCCAGCGGCACCGACGGTCACGAGACCGCGGTCACCGCCCTCGCGCTGCACCTCGTCGGGATGTGCGTCTGGGTGGGCGGCCTCATGGCGCTGGGGCTGCTGCTGCCGCTGCTCGGCCCGGCGCTGCCCGACACCCTGCGCCGCTACTCGCTGCTCGCGACCTGGTGCTACGCCGCCATCGCGCTCTCCGGCCTGCTCTTCGCCCTGCTCACCGCCGACGATCTGGCGGACCTGTCCAGCGCCTACTGGGTGCTCATCTGGGCCAAGGTGCTGCTGCTCGGGGTGCTCGGCGTCTTCGGGGCGGTGCAGCGCCGGGCCATCATCGCCCGCGGGGCCGACCGGCCGTGGCTGTTCGGTGCGCTGGCCGCCAGCGAGCTGGCCGTCATGGGGGCCGCGGTGGCCCTCGGCGCGGTGCTCTCGCGCACGCCGCCACCCGTGGTGGAGTCCTCCGCCGACCTCGACACGGCGGTCTTCGCGCTCACCGGCTACCCCATGCCGCCGCCCTACAGCTCGGCCCGTCTGCTCGACGTGTGGGAGGTCAACTGGCTCTTCCTGCTCGTGGCGCTGGTGGCAGTCGGGCTCTACGCCGCCGGCTGCGTGAAGCTCTGGCGCCGCGGTGACCGCTGGCCGTGGTGGCGGCTGCTGGTGTGGGTGCTCGGGTGGGCGCTGTTCGTCTACGTCACCAGCGGGGCGCCGGCGGTCTACGGCCGGGTGATGTTCTCGCAGCACATGATGATGCACATGGCGCTCATGATGGGGGTGCCGATCCTGCTCGTGCCGGCGCAGGCGATCACCCTCGCCTACCGCACGCTGCCCGCGCGACGGGACAAGACCCTCGGGCCCCGCGAGCTCCTGCTCGCCGTGGTGCACTCCCGGTGGGCGGCGTTCATCGCCAACCCCCTGGTGGCCGGGGTCATCTTCTTCGGCAGCCTCATCGCCTTCTACTGGACCGGGCTGCTGGAGCTCGCCATGACGACCCACGTCGGGCACGTGCTCATGGTCGCCCACTTCTCGCTGTCCGGCTTCGCCTTCGTGTGGTCGCTCGTCGGCCAGGACCCGGGGCCGGAGAAGTGGCCGGCACCGTTGCGCATCCTCGTGCTGCTGGGCACCCTCGCGACGCACGCCTTCTTCGGGCTCGCGCTCATGCAGGGCACCTGGCTGCTCGCGCCGGGTTTCTACAAGGCCATCGAGGTGCCCTGGGTGCCCGACCTGCTCGCCGACCAGCAGGTGGGCGGGGCCATCGCGTGGGGGGTCGGCGAGCTGCCCACGGTGGTCCTCGTGCTCATGGTCATGGTGGACTGGATACGCCGCGACGAGCGGGAGAGCGCGCGCTCGGACCGCCAGGCCGCGCGTGACGACGACGCCGAGCTCGCCGCCTACAACGCCCACCTGCAGAGCCTGGCGCAGAGGAGCAGCCGATGAAGGTCGCGATCATCCAGCTCGGGTATGCCGACGGCAGCGAGGAGGGCGTCGAGGCGCGGGCCGAGCGGGTCGCCGCGCTGGTGCGACAGGCCGGGGCCGGCCACGACCTGGTGCTGCTGCCCGAGTTGTGGAGCGCGGGAGGCTTCGCGTCGAAGGAGTGGGAGGAGCGCAGCCAGGACCTCTCCGGGCTGGCGGACGGCCACCTGCCCCCTGCCCTCGTGCCCGTCGCGGAGGCGACGCGGGAGGTCGGGGCGGTGGTGCATACCGGCTCCCACGTCGAGCGCACGGCCGAGCCGGGGGAGGAGGGGCGGCACCTGTGGAACACCTCTGTCGTGCTCGACCCGCGGGGCTCGGTGTGCGCGACCTACCGCAAGATCCACCGGTTCGGCTTCGGCGGGGGCGAGCCGAGGCTCATGGAGGCCGGCACCGAGGTCGTCGTGACCGAGCTGCCGGCACCCGCGGACGGGGTGGGGGTCGCCCTGTCCACCTGCTACGACCTGCGCTTCCCCGAGCTCTACCGGCTGCAGCTGGACCAGGGGGCCGGGCTCTTCCTCATCCCCTCGGCCTGGCCGATGGCCCGGGTGGAGCACTGGCGGTTGCTGCTGCGGGCCCGGGCGATCGAGAACCAGGCGTTCGTCGTCGCCGGCAACACCGCGGGCACCCACGCCGGGGTCGAGATGGGCGGCCGCAGCGCCGTCGTCGACCCGTCGGGGGTGGTGCTGGTCGAGGCGGGGACGGGCGAGGAGACGCTGTCGGTCGAGCTCGACCTCGACGAGGTGCCGCGGGTGCGCGAGGGGTTCCCGGTCCTGTCGGACCGCCGGCTGTGAGGGCCTGTGGCTAGGCTGTCCCCGAGCCAACCGAAAGGATCTGTCATGGGCATCGGTCTCGGAATCTTCCTGCTCGTCGTGGGCGCCATCCTCACCTTCGCGGTCAACACGGTGGTGCAGGGGGTCGACCTGACGATCGTCGGCTACATCCTCATGGCGGCCGGTGTGCTCTCGCTGCTGCTGAGCCTGGTGATGAACACCCAGCGCACCAACACCACCCACCGCGAGGTCATCGACCGCCGGACCGACGCCGACGTGCGTCACCGCGACCAGTACTGAACGCCACCGACGCCTTCGCCCGGGCCCGCGCCCGGGTGCACGCGAGACTCCCCGCGCCCGTCGGCAGGCTCGTCCCGGAGACGGCGGTCGGCTTCGCGGCCATCAGCGGCACGACCTACGCGATCGACCTGACCCTCCTCGCGGTCCTCTTCGACGTCCTCCGCTGGCCGTACCCGCTGGCCGTGACGACGGGCTACGTCGTCGCCTTCGGGCTGGCGTTCCTGCTCAACCGGTGGCTCAACTTCCAGAGCCACGGCCCGCTCGGCCGGCAGACCGGGCGCTACGTCGTCACGGTGCTCGCCAACTACGTACTCTTCATCCTGGCGCTGTCGACCACGCTGGAGTGGCTCGGCGTCCAGTACCTCGCGGCGCGCCTCGTCGCCGGCGCCTGCGAGGCGGTCTTCATGTACCTCATGATGCGCAGCTTCGTCTTCCGCCTCAAGCGCTACACCTGACCTGCACCGGACGCGTGGTCAGGACGCACCGGACGCGTGGTCAGGCGGCACCGGACGCGTGGTCGCGCCGCACCGGACGCGTGGTCACGCCGCACCGGACGCGTGGTCACGCACGCGGCGACAGGTCGCGTCGCATCACCAGCCGCGGGAGCCGGCTCGCGGTCGCCTCCGTCCGGCCGACCACCTCGAACCCGACCCTCTCGAACATCGCCCGGGTCCCCACGAACGCCATCGTCGTGTCCATCCGCCCCGGCGGGTCGACCGGATATGCCTCCACGGCCGGGGCGTCGTGGGCTGCGGCATACCCGACGGCGCCCTCGACGACCCGCGACGTGTGACCGCGCTTCCGGTGCCCACCGCGCACGACGGTGCACACGATGCTCCAGACGGCGACGTCGTCCAGCGGACGGATCCTGCGGGAGTGCACGAGCACCGGGATGTCCGAGCGCGGACCGATGTTGCACCACGCCACCGGTATGCCGTCGGCGTAGCCCACCACCCCGGGCGGCAGGTCCCGTTCGCACAGGGCACGCATCGCTCGTTCACGGTCCCCACCGCCGAGCTCGTCGACCTCGGCGCTGCGGAGCCGGTGCGGGACGCACCAGCAGTGCGTCGCGCGCCGGTTCGGGTTGACGACGTCGGCGAAGTCCTCGAACCGGTCCGGGGTCACGGGGTGCACCTCGAACACCATCTGGCCAGTCTGGCGCCTGGGGCGAAGGTATGCCGGTCACTCGGTACGACCGCGCGTCCGGTGGGCCCTGACCGCGCGTCCGGTGGGTCTTGACCGCGCGTCCGGTGGGTCTTGACCGCGCGTCCGGTGTGGTCGGACGGCGCGTCCGGTGCGGGAGGGCGGGTCAGAAGGCGGCGTCGGGCAGGTCCATGACCGCGGCGACGTGGTCGTCGTCGGCGGAGGTGACGGTGCGGCGGTCGGCGCCCAGGCGCGGGAGCACCTCGGTCGCGAAGAACCGCGCGGCGACGACCTTGCCCTGCAGGTAGGCGCGCGCGTCCTCGTCGGCGGCCCGCAGCCCGCTCACGCCGGTGTCGCCCGAGTCCAGCAGCCGCTGGGCGACCTCGGCCTCACGCAGCAGCAGCCAGCCGATGAGCAGGTCGCCGGCCGCGAGCAGCAGCCGCGTGGTCCCCAGGCCGACGGCGTAGACCGCGCTCGGCCGCTCCTGCGACTCGGCGGCCCGCGCCGTCATGAACTGCACCATCGCGTCGACCTCGCCGAGCGCCCGCAGCACGGCGCCGCGGACCTCGCCGAGCCCGTCGTCCGCCTGCGTCTCGGCGGTCTGCCTGACCTGGGCCGCGACATACCCCAGCGCCTGCCCGCGGTCGCGCAGGATCTTGCGGAAGAAGAAGTCCATGCCCTGGATCGCGGTGGTGCCCTCGTAGAGGCTGTCGATCTTGCTGTCGCGCAGGTACTGCTCGATGGGGTAATCCTGCAGGAAGCCGGACCCGCCGAGGGTCTGCAGGGACTCGGTCCCGAGCAGGGTGAAGGCGCGCTCGGAGCCGCAGCCCTTGACCATCGGCAGCAGGAGGTCGTTGACGCGGGCCGCCATCGCGACCTCGTCGGCGCCGTCCAGGGTGTCGTCCCCGGCGAGGTCCTGCCGGGCGTGCACCTGGTCCTGGAAGGTCGCGGTCCACAGCATGAGCGCGCGCAGCCCCTCGGCGTAGGACTTCTGCAGCAGCAGCGAGCGCCGCACGTCCGGGTGCGCGGTGATCGTCACCCGGGGCGCGGTCTTGTCGGCCATCTGGGTGAGGTCGGCGCCCTGCACCCGCTCACGGGCATACCCCAGCGCCGCCTGGTAGCCGGCCGACAGCGTGGCGATCGCCTTGGTGCCGACGAGCATCCGGGCGTACTCGATGACCCGGAACATCTGGGCGATCCCGTCGTGCGTCTCCCCGAGGAGCCAGCCGACGGCCGGCCGCGACTCGTCCTCGCCGAGCGCGACCTCGCACGTCGTCGACACCTTGAGGCCCATCTTGTGCTCGATGGCGGTGACCTGGACGCCGTTCTTGTCGCCCAGCTCACCGGTCTCGAGGTCGGTGACGTGCCGGTCGGGCACGACGAACAGCGACAGCCCCTTGGTGCCGGGGCCGGCGCCCTCGGGGCGGGCGAGGACGAAGTGCAGGACGTTGTCGTAGAACGGCGCGATCCCGCTGGTGATGAAGCGCTTGGTGCCGGTGAGGTGCCAGGTGCCGTCCCCGGCCTTGACCGCCTTCGTCCGCCCGGCCCCGACGTCCGAGCCGGCCTCGGGCTCGGTGAGCATCATCGTCGCGCCCCAGGCGTGGTCGACCATGAGCCGGGCGAGCTGCTGCTGCTCGGGGGTGCCGAGGCGGTGGAGCACGTTGGCGAAGGTGTAGCCGGCCGCGAACATCTTCACCGCCGGGTTGGCGCCGAGCACCAGCTCGGACATCGCCCAGGTGAGGCTCGGGGGGGCGGGGGTGCCGCCGAGGCCCTCGTCGATCTCCAGCCGCCACCACTCGTTCTCCACCCAGGTCCGGTATGACGCGACGAAGCTCTCCGGCATGCTCACCTCACCGGTGGCCGGGTCGAGCACCGGCGGGGTGCGGTCGGACTCGGTGAAGGAGGCGGCGAGGGGCCCCTCGGCCAGGTCGGCGACGGCGCGCAGCGCCTCGCGGGCCACCTCGACGTCGACCTCGGCGTAGGGCTCCCGCCCCAGCACCTCCTGGCGGCCGAGCACGTCGAGGAGCAGGAACTCGATGTCGCGGATATTGCTGCGGTAGTGGCCCACGGTGGCCTCCTGAAGTATGCGGTACCGGCGGTACTTGGATCCTGGGACCAGTGTATACCGGCCGGTAACCGCGCGGCTGCTCCCCGGCGGGACCAGGCGGCCCCGTCAGCTCAGCGCGCGCAGCTGCTCGGCCACGGCACGTCGGACGCAGGCGGCCGTGTCGTTCCAGGAGGCCGCGGCGCCGTAGGTCGCGGACAGGTCGACGACCCGCAGCCCGGTCAGCCGGGCGGCGGGGGCGTCCTCCCGCAGGACGCCGGCGACGACGACGACGGGGATGCCGTAAGGCTCGGCCGCGTCGACGACCCCGCCGACGACCTTGCCGTTGAACGACTCGGCGTCCAGCGCCCCCTCGCCGGTGACGATCGCGTCCGCCCGGCCCACGGCCTCCTCGAGACCCACCTGGTCGGCCACCAGCCGCAGCCCCGGCACGAGCGCGCCGCCGAGCACGAGCACGCCGCCCCCCAGGCCGCCGGCGGCCCCCGCCCCGGCGGTCTGCGACACGTCGACGCCGAAGCGCTCGACGTAGTCCCCCTGCTGCGCGAAGAGCCGGCCGGTGAGCTCGACCACCTGCCCGGCGTCCGCGCCCTTCTGCGGGCCGAAGACCTGCGCGGCCTCGACGAAGGGCGTCTGCACGTCGCACGCCGCGAGCAGCTCGACGCCCCGGTCGGCCGGGCGGTCGCCGTCCAGGCCCGCGAGGACCGCCTCGACGGCCCCGCGCCCGCCGTCGCTCATGGCCGAGCCGCCCAGCCCCACGACGACCCGCCGGGCGCCGGCGAGCACGGCCTGCGCGATGAGCTCCCCGGTGCCGGCGCTGGTGGCCCCCATCGGGTCGTTGCCCTCCTTGCCCCCCGCGAGGACCAGCCCGCTCGCCGCCGCCGACTCGATGATCGCGAGGCCGTCGTCCTCGCCGAGCCGCCACTGCGCCCTGACCGGGGTGCCGAGCGGGCCGGTGACGGTGGAGGTGCGGTTGGCCCCGCCGAAGGCGTCGAGCATGCCTTCGCCGCCGTCCGCCATCGGCATGTCGACGACGTCCCACCCCGCCTCCTGCGCCCCGGCCCGGGCCGCCTGCACGACCTCCGGCGCGGACAGCGACCCCCGGAACTTGTCCGGTGCGACGAGGACGACCGGGCGGGCGGGGCTGGCGTCGTTGCTCACGGCACGAGACTAGACGAGCCGTGGTGGCGCGCCCGCGCACGCATACCCGATGATGGGGCGCATGAGGACGTCGACGACAACCCGCTCCCTGGTCGCCGCCGTGGCCGCGACCGCCCTGCTGGCCGGCTGCAACGCCGGGGCGGGCACCAGCGGCTCCCCGGACGACGGGTCCGAGGAGGGCTCGGGCTCCGGGGGCGGTGGCTCGGAGGAGGGAGACGGCGAGGCGGGGCAGACCGGCGGGTCGGCGCCCGGCGGCTCCGACGAGACCGTGCGGGTGGGCCTGGTCGCCGAGCCCGCGAGCCTGGACTTCACCACGACCGACGGTGCGGCGATCCCGCAGCTGCTGCTGGACAACGTCTACGAGACGCTGGTGACGGTCGACGCCGAGACCGGCGAGATCGTCCCCGCGCTCGCGACCGACTGGGAGGTCAGCGAGGACCGGCTGACCTACACCTTCACCCTGGAGGAGGGGGTCACCTTCTCCGACGGCAGCGAGTTCACGGCCGAGGACGCCGCCTTCTCCCTGGAGAGGGTCTCCTCCGACGCCTGGACCATCAGCCTCAAGTCCCAGCTCGACGTCGTGGAGTCGGCCGAGGCGGTGGACGACACCACGCTCGAGGTCACCCTGTCGCGGCCGTCCAACTCCTTCCTCTACGCCCTCACCACCCGGGTCGGCGCCATGTTCGACACCGAGGGCGTCGACGACCTGGCCGAGCAGGCCGTCGGCACCGGTCCCTACACCTTCGGCACCTGGGACCGCGGCTCGCAGATCACCCTGGAGCGCAACCCGGACTACCACGGCGACGCGCCCTACTTCGCGACCGTCGAGATGCGCTACTTCCAGGACGCCAACGCGCTCAACAACGCCATGCTCACCGACGCGATCGACGTCGTCTCGACCGTGCAGGCGCCGGAGTCGCTGGCCGAGTTCGAGGGGGGCGACTTCCAGATCGTCGAGGGCACGACCAACGGCGAGGTCGTCCTGTCGATGAACCAGCAGGAGGGCAACCCGCTCGCCGACCCCGCCCTGCGCGAGGCGGTCCGGCACGCCATCGACCACCAGTCGCTCCTGGACACCTGCTGGGCCGGCCGCGGGGAGCTCATCGGCTCGATGGTCCCGCCGACCGACCCGTGGTACGAGGACCGCACCGGGGACTTCCCCTTCGACCCGGCCCGCGCCGAGGAGCTCATCGCCGAGGCCGGCGCGGAGGGCACCGAGCTGCGCCTGCGCATACCGTCGCTGCCGTATGCCGTGTCCTGCGGCACCGTCGTGGAGTCCATGCTCGAGGACGTCGGGCTGGAGGTGACCATCGACGAGCTGGAGTTCCCCGCGGCGTGGCTGGAGACGGTCTTCACCAACAAGGACTTCGACATGTCGATCGTGGCGCACGTCGAGCCGCGCGACATGGCCAACGTCTTCGGCAGCCCGGACTACTACACGACCTACGGCACCGAGGAGATCCAGGCCCTCTTCGAGGAGGCCGACACCGGGACGGAGGAGGAGCAGGTCACGAAGCTCCAGGAGGCGGCCGCGCTCATCAGCGAGGACGCCGCCGCGGACTTCCTCTTCCTGCTGCCCAACCTCATGGTCGCCGACCCGGACATCACCGGCCTGCCGACCAACGCCATCAAGGAGTCCTTCGACCTCGGCGACCTCGCCCGGGGCTGACCTGCACTTCTGGACCTCAGGATCTGGGACCCGTTCCCCAGGATCGTCTGTCCAGAACCAGGGACGCTCGCTCTAGAGTGCTCGCATGGTCCTGCGACTGCTGCACCGCGCGATGGTCTTCGTGCTCAGCGTGCTCGCGGCCTCGGTGCTGGTCTTCGCCTTCATGCGGGTCCTGCCGGGCGACCCGGCGCGGGTGGCGCTGGGCATCAACGCCTCGGAGGCGTCGGTGGCGGCGCTGCGGGAGCAGTTCGGGCTGGACCGGCCGGTGGTGGTGCAGTACCTCGACTGGATGCGTGGCATGCTCACCCTCGACCCGGGGATCGAGTTCATCTCCAAGGCCGCCATCGGCCCGCAGATCGCCGACCGGCTGCAGGTCACGCTCATCCTGGTGACCACGTCGATGATCTTCGCGGTGCTCGTCGCGGTCCCCGTCGGCATCTGGATGGCCGTGCGGCACCGGCACGCCGACGGTGTGGTCATGTCGGCCGCCTCGCAGGTCGGCGTCGCGATCCCGGCGTTCCTCGCGGGCATCGTCCTCATCTCGGTCTTCGCGGTGCGGCTGCGCTGGGTGCCCAGCGGGGGGTGGGCGGTGCCGGCGCAGGACCCGGTCGGCTTCCTGCAGCGGCTCGTGCTGCCCTCGATCGCGCTCGCCGGGGTGCAGGCCGCGGTGCTCGCGAGGTATGTCCGCTCGGCCGTCCTCGACGTGCTCCGCGAGGACTACCTGCGCACGGCCCGCGCCAAGGGCCTGCGGCCCGTCCAGGCGCTCTGGCGGCACGGGCTGCGCAACGCGGCCGTGCCGGTCGTCACGGTCCTCGGGCTGCAGCTGGCGACCCTGCTCGTCGGTGCCGTCGTGATCGAGCGGGTGTTCGTCATCCCCGGCCTGGGGTCCCTGCTCCTCGACTCGGTGGCCCAGCGCGAGATCCTCACGGTGCAGACGGTCGTCATGGTCCTCGTCGTCGCGACGCTGCTCATCACCTTCCTCGTCGACGCGCTCTACCTCGTCATCGACCCGCGGCTGCGGACGGGGTCGCGGTGAGCGAGGTCCAGGGCGCGGCGGCCGACGCGGTGACCGACTCGGGGCAGGCGCCCGCGGGCGGCTCCCCGGGCCGCCGCCTCAACCCCTCGCTGCTCGTGGGCGGTGCCATCGTCGCGGTCGTGGTCGGGCTCGCGCTGCTGTCCTACGTCTGGACCCCCTACGCACCGATGCGCGTCCTGCCGGTCGAGCCCTACCAGACCCCGAACGCCGAGCACTGGCTCGGCACCGACCGGTTGCGGCGCGACGTCCTCACCCAGATCCTCGTCGGCGCCCGCACGACCCTCTTCGTGGGGTTCGTCGCCGTGGGCGTCGCGGCGCTGGTCGGCGTGCCGCTGGGGATCCTCGCGGCGATGTCGCCCGGCTGGCTCGGGCAGCTGGTCATGCGCGGCAACGACGTGCTGCTGGCCTTCCCGGCGCTGCTGCTGGCGATCATGTTCGCCGCGCTCTACGGCGGCTCGACGCGGGTGGCGATGATCGCCATCGGCATCGCCACCATCCCGGCGTTCGCGCGGATCACCCGCTCCGGGGCGCTCGGGGTGATGCGGACGGAGTATGTCGTGGCCGCCCGGTCCGCGGGCCGCTCGCCGCTGGGGATCGCGGTGCGCCACGTCGTCCCCAACGTCGCGGGGCTGGTCATCGTGCAGGCCTCGGTGTCCTTCGCCATCGCCATCCTCGCCGAGGCGGCGCTCGCCTACCTGGGGCTGGGGACGCCCACGGGCCAGGCCAGCTGGGGCCGCATGCTCTACGAGGCGCAGACCACCCTGCGCTCCGCCCCGCACCTGGCGCTCATCCCGGGCGCCGCCATCGCGCTGTCGGTGCTCGGGTTCAACCTCTTCGGCGACGGGTTGCGCGACTGGTTGGACCCCCGGCTGGAGGACCGGTGAGCAGGGCCGGCGACCGCACCGTGCTGGCGGTGGAGGGCCTCGACGTGGGGACGGGGCATACCCCGCTGCTGCACGACGTGAGCTTCGCGATCGCTCGCGGCGAGCGGGTCGGGCTCATCGGGGAGTCCGGGTCGGGCAAGTCCCTCACCGCCCTCGCCGTCATGGGCCTCCTCGGGGAGGGGCTGCACGCGCGCGGTGACGTCCGGCTCTCCGGGCGGACCCCGGCCACCCGCAACCTGCTCGAGGTGGGCGAGCGGGAGATGGCGCGGCTGCGCGGGGACGCGGTGTCGATGGTCTTCCAGGAACCGATGACGGCGCTCAACCCGACCATGCGGGTGGGCGCGCAGGTCGCCGAGGTGATGCGCATCCACGGCACCCGCGACACGGCCGGTGCCCGGGCGCGGGCGGTCGAGCTGCTCGACCAGGTGGGGCTGCCCGACCCGGCCCACCTGGCGCGGTCCTACCCGCACGAGCTCTCGGGCGGGCAGCGCCAGCGCGTCGTCCTCGCGATCGCGCTGGCCAACGACCCGGCCCTGCTCATCTGCGACGAGCCCACGACCGCCCTCGACGTCACCGTGCAGGCGACCGTGCTCGACCTCGTGGTGCGCGGCGTTCAGGAGCGGGAGGCGGCGATGCTCTTCATCACCCACGACCTGGCCGTCGTCGCGACCGTCTGCGAGCGGGTGCTGGTGATGTACGGCGGCCGCATCGTCGAGGCCGGACCGGTCGGCGAGGTCTTCGCCGACCCGCGCCACCGCTACACCCAGGGCCTCATCGGCGCCTCCGACCTCACCGGCGAGCAGGGGCGGCGCGGGCGGGGGGCGCTGCCCACCATCCCGGGGACGGTGCCGCCGGCCGGGCGCTTCCCGGACGGCTGCGTCTTCCGCAGCCGGTGCGCGCACGCCACGGACGAGTGCGGGACGCCACCAGGGTGGACGCCGAGGGGCGGTGCGGACGGGCGGGGCTCCGCGCCGGACGAGGCGGAGGAGCAGGCGGGGTCTGCGCCGGGCGAGGCCGGGCGTGCTGCCGGCTACGCCTGCTTCCACCCGGCGGGGGACGCCGCATGACCGGGCCGACCCCCCCCCCCCCCCCCCCGCACCGGGCGTCGCGAATGGTTGCCTCCCGCCCCACCGGGCGTCGCGAATGGTTGCCGCCCACCCCATCGAGCCTCGCGAGGGGTGAGCTGTCGTGACTGAGACTCCGGCCATCGAGCTGCGGGGAGTGTGCCGGGACTTCCGGCGTCCCCGCACGTCCCTGCGCGAGGCGCCGCCCGTCGTGCGGGCGGTGCAGGACGTGTCGCTGTCGGTCGGGCGGGGCGAGCGCTTCGGGGTCGTCGGGGAGTCCGGGTCGGGCAAGTCGACGCTGCTGCGGCTCATCTGCGGGCTGGACCGGCCGACCTCGGGCGAGATCCTCGTGGAGGGCCGCTCGATCGGCGACCAGCCCGCCCGGCGCCTGCGCTGGCTGCGCCGGAGGCTGCAGCTGGTCTTCCAGGACCCGATGAGCAGCCTGGACCCCCGCATGCGGGTGCGCGACATCATCGCCGAGCCCCTGGTCTCGCAGGGCATCGGCGGAGACCACGGGGCTCGGGTGACCGAGCTGCTGGGGCAGGTCGGGCTGGACCCGGAGGCGGCCCGGCGCTACCCGCACCAGTTCTCCGGGGGGCAGCGGCAGCGGATCTCGGTGGCCCGGGCGCTGGCTCCCGACCCGGACATCCTCGTCATGGACGAGCCGGTCTCCGCCCTCGACGTGTCGGTGCGCGCCCAGGTCCTCAACCTCGTCGACGAGATCGTCGACGGGCTCGACCTCACGCTGGTCTTCGTCAGCCACGACCTGTCCGTGGTGCGGCACGTGTGCGACCGGGTCGCGGTCATGCGGGCCGGGGAGGTCGTGGAGACCGGCGAGACCGAGCGGCTCTTCTCCGAGCCCGGCCACGACTACACGGCCTCGCTCGTCGCGGCCATCCCCGACCTGCACGCCGCCCTCGCCGGCCGCAGCGCGCAGGACCTCGCCCGCGGGGTGGGCCCCGCCTCCTGAGGGGCACCCGACGCACTCCCGTGAGCCCCGCACCCGGGCCCCCTCTCCCGGGCGGGCCGCCGCGGCGGGTCAGCGGCGCCTCTGTCGGGCACCCCGGCTAGTGTCAGCAGCGCTGGACCACACTCGACGCAGAGAGGGGAGCGGCGTGCTGATCGGCATACCGTGCGAGCCCCGGGAGGCTCAGGCGATCGTCGCCGCCACACCCGCCACGGTGACGGCGCTGCGCAAGCAGGGCCACGAGGTGCTCGTCGAGCGCGGCGCGGGGGAGCGGGCGAGCTGCCCCGACGTGGCCTACGCCGAGGCCGGGGCCCGGCTCGCCGACCGCGCGGAGGTGCTCGCGGCCGACCTCGTCCTGCAGGTGGACGCCCCCGCGACCGAGCAGCTGGACGCGATGCGACGCGGTGGCGCGGTCGCCTCGCTCATGGCCCCGGCCCGCACGCCGGAGCTGCTCGACGCCCTGGCCGCCCACGGGGTCACCGGGCTCGCGATGGACGCCGTGCCCCGGCTCTCCCGCGCCCAGAGCCTCGACGTCCTGAGCTCCATGGCCAACCTCGCGGGCTACCGTGCGGTCATCGAGGCCGCGCACGACTACGGCGGGATGCTCGCCGGTCAGGTCACCGCGGCCGGCACGACGCCGCCGGCGACGGTCTTCGTCGTCGGGGCCGGGGTCGCCGGGCTGGCCGCGATCGGCGCCGCGCAGTCGCTCGGCGCGCAGGTGCGCGCCTTCGACGTGCGCCCCGAGGTCGCCGAGCAGGTCGAGTCGATGGGCGCCACCTTCGTCAGCCTCGAGGTCGAGGTGGGCGGGGGACGTTCCGACGGGTATGCCGGTGAGCTCACCGAGGACGCCGAGCGCGCCACCCAGGAGCTCTACGCCCAGGAGGCGATGACGGCCGACATCGTCATCACCACGGCGCTCATCCCCGGCCGCCCTGCCCCGCGACTCATCGACGCCGGCACGGTCGCGGCCATGCGGCTCGGCTCGGTCGTCGTCGACCTGGCCGCCGCCAACGGCGGCAACGTCGAGGGCACGGTCGCCGACGAGCGGGTCGTCACCGACGGCGGCGTGACGCTCCTCGGCTGGACCGACCTCGCCGGGCGGATGCCCGCGCAGGCGAGCCAGCTCTTCGGCACCAACATGGTCAACCTCGTGACGCTGCTCGCCGCAGACGCCGATGCAGACGCCGGCGCTGCTGCGGACGTCGACGCCGCTGCCGACGCCGGCCTGCCGCTCGTGCTCGACCTGGACGACCAGGTGCTGCGCGCGATGACGGTGGCCCACGACGGCGAGGTGCTCTGGCCGCCGCCGCAGGTCGCGGTGAGCGCCGCGCCGGCCCCCGCCCCCGACCGGGGTGGGGCGGCCGGGGAGCCCGCTGCACGGCATACCCCCGAGGACCTCGTGCGGGACCCGCGGCGGCGTCGGGCGGTCGTGCTCACCCTGGCGGTGCTCGCGGCGGTGGGTGCCGCCTTCGCGCCGGACGAGCTGCGGATGCACCTCACGGTCTTCGCGCTGGCCGTCATCGCGGGCTACTACGTCATCTCGCACGTGACCCACGCGCTGCACACCCCGCTCATGTCGGTGACCAACGCCATCAGCGGCATCATCTGCGTCGGGGCGATCCTGCAGGTCGGGAGCAGCAGCACCTGGGTCACCGCCCTCGCGCTGGTCGGCATCACGGTCGCCTCGATCAACATCTTCGGCGGCTTCACGGTGACCCACCGCATGCTGGGGATGTTCCGGAGGGCGGAGTCGTGACGCTGACCTCGGCGGTCGACGCCGCCTACCTCGTCGCCGCGCTGCTCTTTCTCGGCGCCCTCGCCGGGCTGTCGCGGCACGAGTCCGCCCGCCGGGGCAACCTGCTCGGCATCACCGGGATGGCGCTCGCGCTCGTCGCGAGCGTCGTGCTGGCGGTGAGCACCGCCGAGCGGGGTGCGCTGGCGACCCTGCTGCTCATCGCCGCGGCCATGTCGGTGGGGGCGGTCGTCGGCATCTGGCGGGCCCGGGTCGTGGCCATGACGGGGATGCCGGAGCTGGTCGCGATCCTGCACAGCTTCGTCGGGGTCGCCGCGGTGCTCGTCGGCATCAACACCTTCCTCGGCGAGGGGTATGCCGGCGCGGCCGGTGTCAGCCAGCGGATCGAGATCGCCGCCGGCGTCCTCATCGGCGCGGTGACCTTCACGGGGTCGGTGGTCGCCTGGGCCAAGCTGTCCGCGCGGATGAGGAGCGCCCCGCTCGTGCTGCCGCGGCGCCACCTGCTCAACCTCGTCGTGGTGCTCGCCAGCCTGGCGATGTCGGTGTGGTTCGTCGTCACGCCGAGCCTGCCGCCGCTGCTCGTCCTCGCGCTGCTCGCGCTCGTCCTCGGGGCCCACCTCGTCGCCTCGATCGGCGGGGGCGACATGCCGGTCGTCGTCTCGATGCTCAACTCCTACAGCGGGTGGGCCGCCGCGGCGGCCGGCTTCATGCTCGGCAACGACCTGCTCATCATCACCGGCGCGCTCGTCGGCAGCTCCGGAGCGATCCTCTCCTGGATCATGTGCAAGGCCATGAACCGCTCGTTCGTCTCGGTCATCGCCGGGGGTTTCGGGGCCGACCCGGTCCCCGGCGCCGGTGACGACGAGGAGGCCGGCACCCACCGCGAGGTCGGGGCCGAGGGGGTGGCGGAGATGCTGCGCCAGGCACGGTCGGTCGTCATCACTCCGGGCTACGGCATGGCGGTCGCGCACGCCCAGCACCCGGTCGCCCGCCTGGTGGAGCGTCTGGGTGAGCTCGGTGCGGACGTGCGCTTCGGCATCCACCCCGTGGCGGGACGGCTGCCGGGCCACATGAACGTCCTGCTGGCCGAGGCGCGGGTGCCCTACGACGTCGTCCTCGGCATGGACGAGATCAACGGCGACCTCGCCTCCACCGACGTCGTGCTCGTCATCGGCGCCAACGACACCGTCAACCCGGCCGCCATCGAGCAGCCGGGCAGCCCGATCGCCGGTATGCCCGTGCTGCACGTGTGGGAGGCGCGGGACGTCGTGGTGTTCAAGCGCTCGATGGCGACCGGCTACGCCGGGGTCCAGAACCCGTTGTTCTTCCGCGACAACACGCAGATGATCTTCGGTGACGCCAAGGCCAAGGTCGAGGAGATCCTGGCCGCGCTGAGCCCGTGACAGGGTAGGCGCATGCAGCCCACCGCCGGCCCGACGAACTCCCTGCTGGACGTGGCCGGTCTCGCGGTCGGCCACCACCAGAGGGTGGGTGACGGGTGGCTCACCGGCACGACGGTGGTCCGCTGCCCCCCGGAGGGTGCCGTCGCCGGGGTCGACGTGCGCGGCGGGGCGCCCGGCACCCGGGAGACCGACCTGCTCGACCCGCGCAACCTGGTGGAGCGGGTGCACGCGATCGTGCTCTCGGGAGGCTCGGCCTTCGGCCTGGCCGCCGCCGACGGGGTCATGCGCGAGCTGTACGCCCGTGGCCAGGGCTTCCCCATGGGGGGACCGGGGGAGGTGGTGCCGATCGTGCCGGCCGCCGTGTGCTTCGACCTGGGACGGGGTGGCGACTTCGGGGCCTTCCCCGACGCCGGGTTCGGGGTCGCCGCCCTCGCCGCTGCGGACGGTGGCGGCGGGACCGCGGACGAGGGTGGGCGACCCGCGGGGTCAGAACCGGCGGGACACGTGCCGCAGGGGAGCCTCGGCGCGGGCACGGGCGCCCAGGTCGGCGGTCTGCGGGGCGGGGTGGGCACGGCGAGCGGTGTGCTGCCCGACGGCACGACGGTCGCCGCGCTCGTGGTGGTCAACGCCGTGGGCTCCGCGGTCGACCTCGACACCGGCGAGCTGTGGGGCGCCCGGCACCTGGTGGCCGAGGACCTCGCCGACCTGGGGGGCTGGCCGGACGGCCGGTGGCCGCAGCGCCCCCGGGCCGAGGAGCTGCGGGCCGCGCGAGCCGCTGCGGAGGAGGCCAACGCCACCAGCGCGGTGCCGCGGTCGCTGGCCACGACCATCGGCGTGGTGGCGACCGATGCCGCCCTCGACCCGGCGCAGTGCGCCCGGCTCGCGACCAGCGGGCACGACGGCATGGCCCGCGCGGTCAACCCGATCCACACGATGTTCGACGGCGACAGCCTCTTCGGCCTCGCGACCTGCGCACGGCCCGCCCCGGACCGGGCCGGCGTCCACGCGATGCTGCACACCGCGGGCGAGGTCGTGACCCGGGCCATGGTCCGGGCCCTGCTCGCGGCGCAGACCATCACCACCCCGGCCGGCACCTGGCGGAGCTACCTCGACGCCTTCCCCTCCGCCGCCCACCCCCCGACCCCACCGGACGCGCGGTAGGGCCGCACCGGACGCACAGCAGGGCCCCACCGGACGCGCGGAGGGACGTAGACTCGCCCGGCGTGGCACTGCATACCTCCGCGTCGGCCGAGACCGGCCGCGACATCGTCCTCACCCTGTCCTGCCCCGACCGTCCCGGCGTGGTGCACGCCGTGTCGGGGGCGATGCTCGAGCACGACCTGACCATCACCGACAGCCAGCAGTTCGCCGACCCGAGCACGGGCGAGTTCCACCTGCGGATGGAGGCGACCCGCGAGGGGTCGCCGGTCGACATCGACACCCTGCGCGCGGGCCTGGCCCAGGTGGCGGACGGCCTCGAGGGGCAGTGGCAGGTGCACGACCGTGCCGAGCCCCACCGTCTGCTCGTCATGGTGAGCAGGATGGGGCACTGCCTCAACGACCTGCTCTTCCGCACGCGCACCGGGCAGCTCCCGGTCACCATCCCGGCCATCGTCTCCAACCACGAGGACTTCCGTGCCCTCGCGGAGTGGCACGACATCCCGTTCCACCACCTCCCCGTCACGCCCGACACCAAGGCCGACGCCGAGGCCGGCCTCCGTGAGCTCGTGGAGAGGCACGACGTCGACACCATCGCCCTCGCGCGCTACATGCAGGTGCTCTCGCCCACGATGTGCGCGGACTACTCGGGGCGCATCATCAACATCCACCACTCGTTGCTGCCCAGCTTCAAGGGCGCCAAGCCCTACACCCAGGCGCACGACCGCGGGGTCAAGGTCATCGGCGCGACCGCGCACTACGTCACGGCCGACCTGGACGAGGGCCCGATCATCGAGCAGGACTTCCGGCGGGTGGACCACCGGCTGACCCCGGCCCAGCTCGCCCAGCAGGGGCAGGAGGTCGAGGCGACCGCCTTCTCGCGGGCCATCCGCTGGCACGCCGAGCAGCGTGTCGTCCTGCGCTCGGGCCGCACCATCGTCTTCTCCTGACCCGAGGGACCGCAGGACCCTAGGGGAACGCAGGACCCGAGGGGACCGCAGACGCCCACCCACGCCGACGCCGGCCGGTGACACGCCGTCGCTCACCCGGGCGGGGTGAACCGCCCGTCGATCGCGGTCCAGCCGCCGTCGACCATCACCTGGCTGCCGGTGACGAAGCTCGCCGCGTCGGAGGCCAGCCACGCCACGGCCCCGACCATCTCCTCGGGCCGCGCCCAGCGACCCAGGGCCGACTTCTGCGCATACGCCCGGTCCCAGTCCGCGTCGTCGCGGATCTGCTGCGTCAGGGGCGTCGCCACGACTCCCGGCGCGACCGCGTTGATCCGCACCCCGGCCGGCCCGAGCTCGGCGGCCCACGTGCGCACCAGCTGCGTCACGCCCGCCTTGGTCGCGGCATACACCCCTTGCCCCGGCTCGACGGTGACCGCGCGGATCGAGGTCAGCGCGACGACGGACCCCCGCCCGCGCTCGACCATGCCGGGCGCGAAGGCGCGCACCGCCTGGAAGGTGCCCCGCAGGTTGAGGTCCACGACGCGGTCGAACTCCTCGGCCGTGTAGTCCAGCAGCCGCTTGCGGACGTTCATCGCGGCGGTGAGCACCAGCACGTCGACGTCACCGAGCTGGGCGGCACAGCGCGCCAGGGCGTCGGTGTCCAGCACGTCGACGGGGTATGCCGCTCCTCCCGGCGCGCGATCCAGCGCCGCCCGGGCGACACCCGGGTCCTGGTCGAGGCAGCTCACCCGGGCGCCCTGGGCGGCCAGGCCGGCGACGATCTCGGCGCCGATCCCGCCGCACCCGAGCACCGCGGCGTGCCGGCCGTCCAGGCGGAACATCTGTGCGTAGTCCAGGCTCATGACCCGATCCTGCCAGCAACCATGCGCGGCGCTCGGTGGGGCCGGGGGCAACCATTCGCGGCGCTCGGTGGGGCTGGGGGCAACCATTCGCGGCGCTCGGTGGGTGGGGGTCAGGGCTCGCGCAGCAGCTCCGCGCCACGCTCGCGCAGCTCCACCTTGCGCACCTTGCCGGTGACCGTCATGGGGAACTCCTCGACGACGTGCACGTGACGCGGGATCTTGTAGCGGGCGAGCGAGCCGGAGCAGAACTCCCGGACGGCCTCCGGGGTGAGCGGTGCGGCTCCCTCGCGCAGCCGCAGGAAGGCCATGAGCTCCTCGCCGTAGCGCTCGTCGGGCACTCCCACGACCTGGGCGTCGAGCACGTCCGGGTGGGCGTGGAGGACCTCCTCGACCTCCCGGGGAGAGATGTTCTCCCCGCCCCGGATGACCAGGTCCTTGATGCGGCCGGTGATCTCGACATACCCCTCGTCGTCCATCACCCCGAGGTCACCGGTCGCCATCCACCCGTCCTGCAGGACCTCCGCGGTCCGCTCCGGGTCCTCCCAGTAGCCGAGCATGACCGAGTAGCCCCTGGTGCAGAACTCGCCCGGCGTGCCGCGCGGCACGACCTCGCGCGTCGTGGGATCGACGATCTGGATCTCCAGGTGCGGTCCCACCCGGCCGACGGTGCCGACCAACCTGTCGAAGGGGTCGTCCGGAGCCGTCTGGGTGGACACCGGTGAGGTCTCGGTCATGCCGTAGCAGATGGTCATCTCCTCGACGCCCGCCTCGATGAGCGCGCGCATGACCGACGCCGGGCACGGCGACCCGGCCATGATCCCGGTGCGGACCGTGGCCAGGTCCGCGGTCGTGAGCCCGTCGCCGGCGTCGAGCAGCTCCAGCATGGCGATGAACATCGTCGGCACGCCGTAGAGCGAGGTGCACTGCTCGTCCCGCACCGCCCGCAGGGTCGCCCCGGGGTCGAACCCCGGCCCCGGGATCACCGCGCAGGCGCCGTGGGTGGTCGCCGCGAGCGTGCCCATGACCATGCCGAAGCAGTGGTAGAACGGCACGGGTATGCAGATGACGTCGCGCTCGGTGTAGCGGCACCCCTCCCCGACGAAGTAGCCGTTGTTGAGGATGTTGCGGTGGGAGAGCGTGGCGCCCTTGGGGAAGCCGGTGGTGCCGGAGGTGTACTGGATGTTGATCGGCTGGTCCGGGGTGAGCGTCGCCTGCAGCTCGGCGAGGCGCCCGGGGCTGACCTGGTGGGCCCCGGCCAGCACCTCGTCCCACCCCTCGTCCCCGATGACGAGGACCTGGGCCAGGTCGGGGCACTCCTCCCGGACGCGCTCGACCATGTCGGGGTAGGCGCGGCCCCGGAACTCCTGCGCCACGACGACCGTGCGCGTCCCCGACTGCTGCAGCACGTAGGCCAGCTCGCGCTCGCTGTAGGCCGGGTTGATGGTCACGAGGATGGCCCCGATCTTGGCGGTCGCCAGCTGGACCAGGGTCCACTCGGCGCAGTTCGGCGCCCAGATGCCCACCCGGTCGCCGGTGCGCACCCCGGAGGCGACGAAGGCGCGGGCCACGAGGTCGACGTCGCCGACCAGCTCGGCATACGTCCAGCGGCGCCCGGTGGCGACCTCGACCAGCGCCTCACGGTCGGCGTGCCGGTGGGCGGTCTCGTCGAGGTTGTCCCCGATGGTCTGCTCGAGCAGCGGCGGTTCGCCGACCCCGGTGGTGTGCGCCAGCGCCTGTGCCATGTCCCCCATCCTGCCGTGCGTGCGCGACGGGCACCAGGGGGACGGCTGGCCTAGAGTCGCTCCCATGACGACCCCTCCCGACCTCGACCGCGACGCCCGGATCCGGGAGCTCTCCCGGGCCCACGTCATGACCTCCTGGTCGGCCCAGCGGGCCATCGACCCGGTGCCGCTGGCCGGGGGCGAGGGAGCCTACTTCTGGGACCACCAGGGCCGACGCTTCCTGGACTTCTCCTCCCAGCTGGTCAACGTCAACATCGGCTACCAGCACCCGCGCCTGTCGGCCGCCATCGCCGAGGCGGCCGGGCGGCTGACCACGGTGGCCCCGGCCTTCGCGGAGGAGAGCCGGGCCGAGGCGGCGGCCCTCATCTCGGGGCTGGCGCCGGAGGGCATGAGCAAGGTCTTCTTCACGGGCGGCGGTGCCGAGGCCAACGAGAACGCCCTGCGGATGGCCCGAGCGCACACCGGCAGGCACAAGATCCTGGCGTCCTACCGCAGCTACCACGGGGGGACGGCCGGGGCCATCACCCTGACCGGCGAGGCCCGCCGGTGGGGCGGTGAGCCCGGCATCCCCGGGGTCGTGCACTTCTGGGGCCCGCACCTGTACCGCAGCGAGTTCCACGCCACGACGCAGGAGGAGGAGAGCGAGCGCGCCCTGCTGCACCTGCGGCACACCCTCGAGGCCGAGGGGCCGGGCCAGGTCGCCGCGATCATCCTCGAGACGGTGGTCGGGTCGAACGGCATCCTCGTGCCGCCGCCGGGCTACCTCCCCGGGGTGCGGGCGCTGTGCGACGAGTTCGGCATCCTGCTCATCCTGGACGAGGTCATGGCGGGCTTCGGGCGGACCGGGGCGTGGTTCGCCCTCGACCACTTCGGGGTGCGGCCCGACCTCATCACCTTCGCCAAGGGGGTCAACTCCGGGTATGTCCCGCTCGGGGGCGTCGTCATCGACGACCGGGTCGCGGCGACCTTCGACGAGCGCCCGTTCCCGGGCGGGCTGACCTACTCGGGTCATGCCCTCGCCACCGCCTCCGCCGTCGCCGCGATCACGATCATGCGCGAGGAAGGGGTCGTCGAGCACGCCGCTCAGGTGGGGGAGCGCAGTCTCGGGCCGGCGGCGACGGCGCTCCTGGGCACGAACCCGCTGGTGGGGGATGTGCGCGGGCTGGGGGTGTTCTGGGTCGTCGAGCTCGTGGCCGACCACGCCTCGCGCGAACCGGCCTCTGCTGCCATGATGAAAGCGGTGCAAGCCGGTTGCCTGGAGCGGGGGATGTGGCCCCTCATCGTGGCCAACCGCGTGCACCTGGTGCCGCCGTGCGTGATCACCGACGAGGACGCCTCCCGTGGCGTGGCGATCCTCGCCGACGTGCTGGCGGGCGTGACGCCGTGACCGCACAAGCAGGAAGCAGGGGAGATGACCGACCCGTCCCATCTCGTGGAGGTCCGCGTCAGCGTGCCCTCGATGGAGTCCGCCCGGCACATCGGTGAGGCGCTCGTCGCCCGACGGGCCGCCGCCTGCGTGCAGGTGCTGGGGCCGATGACCTCGATCTACAGCTGGAGCGGGGAGGTGCACGAGAGCAAGGAGTGGCTGCTGCTGGCCAAGACGTCGCGGGAGGCCTTCGGTCGCCTCTGCGAGACCGTGCGATCACTGCACCCCTACGAGGTGCCCGAGATCATGGCCGTGCCTGTCGTCGACGCCCTGGACAGGTATGCCGCGTGGGTGACCCACCACCTGGGTGGGTCGGGGGCCGAGCAGCCCCGCGGGCCCGGCTACTGAGTCTGACGCGTGGAGCGGGCGACGAGAATCGAACTCGCGTATTCAGCTTGGGAAGCTGATGTTCTACCATTGAACTACGCCCGCGCGGCCTCGGATCGAGGCGACAGTCATGATAACCACCCCGGGTGTCCACGACCAAAGTCACCCCCCGGCTAGGGTGACGTCGTGCTGCTCTCAGACCGCGACATCCTCGCCTCGATCGACTCCGGGCGGGTCCGGCTGGACCCGTGGGACCCGACGATGGTCCAGCCCTCCAGCGTCGACATCCGGCTGGACCGCTACTTCCGGCTCTTCGACAACCACAAGTACCCCGTCATCGACCCGGCGCAGGAGCAGCCGGACCTGACCCGTCTGGTGGAGGTCGACCCGGGGGAGAGCTTCGTGCTCCACCCGGGTGAGTTCGTGCTCGGGTCGACCTACGAGCAGGTCAGTCTGCCGGACGACATCGCCGCCCGCGTCGAGGGCAAGTCCTCCCTGGGGCGGCTGGGCCTGCTCACGCACGCGACGGCGGGCTTCGTCGACCCGGGCTTCACCGGGCACGTGACCCTGGAGCTGTCCAACGTCGCGACCCTGCCCATCGTCCTGCACCCGGGGATGAAGATCGGTCAGCTCTGCTTCTTCCGGCTGAGCTCGGCGTCGCAGCACCCCTACGGCAGCTCGGAGAAGGGCAGCCACTACCAGGGTCAGCGCGGACCCACCGCCAGCCGGTCCTGGTCCAACTTCTCCCGCAGCGACGTCGCTCGCTGAGCGTCCTGCCCGTCCAGGGTGCCCTCAGCCGGGCTGCTCCTGGTCGGCGCGACGCACGGCGGCCAGCAGCATCTGGGCGACGTCGACGACCTCGACCTCCTCGCGGGCGCCCTCGGCCTGCTTCTGCGTGAGGCCGTCGGAGAGCATGACCCGGCAGAAGGGGCAGCCGATCGCGATGCGGTCGGCGCCGGTGGCCAGCGCCTCCTCCGTGCGGTTGAGGTTGATGCGGGTGCCCAGCTTCTCCTCCATCCACATGCGGGCGCCACCGGCGCCGCAGCAGAAGGACTTCTCCCCGTGCCGGGGCATCTCGGTGAGCTGGACCCCGGGGAGCGCGCCGATGAGCTCGCGCGGCGGGGCGTAGACCTGGTTGTGCCGGCCGAGGTAGCACGGGTCGTGGTAGGTCACGGACTCCGCGGTCGAGGCCGCCCCCACCGTGTCCGCGGCGTCCGGCCGGGAGACCGGGGTGAGGCGCTTCTCGCGCACCAGCCGGTTGAGCAGCTGGGTGTGGTGCACGACTTCGAACTGCCCGCCGACCTGCGGGTACTCGTTCTTCAGCGTGTTGAAGCAGTGGGCGCAGGTCACGACGATCTTGGTGGCGCCCGCCTCGGTGAGGACCTCGACGTTCTGCATGGCCAGCATCTGGAAGAGAAACTCGTTGCCGCTGCGCCTGGCAGGGTCACCGGTGCAGCTCTCGCCGTCGCCGAGCACCGCGAAGCTCACCCCCGCGGTGTGCAGCAGCTCGGCCACCGCACGGGTCGTCTTCTTGGCGCGGTCCTCGAACGCGCCGGCGCACCCGACCCAGAAGAGGTAGTCCATCTCCGCCAGGCTCTCGAGGTCCTCGCCCACCACGGGGATGTCGAAGTCGAGGTCCTTGGCCCAGTCCATCCGCAGCCGGGCGTTCATGCCCCACGGGTTGCCCTTGTTCTCGAGGTTCTTGAACAGCCCGCCCAGCTCGGAGGGGAAGGCCGACTCGATGAGGTTCTGGTAGCGCCGCATGTCCACGATCGCGTCGACGTGCTCGATGTCCACGGGGCACTGCTCGACGCAGGCGCCGCACGTCGTGCAGGACCACAGGACGTCCGGGTCGATGACGCCACCGCCGTCGGGCACCGTGGGGTCGCCCTCGGTCTCGCCGACGAGCGGGCGCTGCGCCGCGACGACCGCCGTCGTGGGGATGCCGTGCAGCTGCTCGGGCAGGCCCTCGGCCCCCGGGCCGCCGGCCGCCTCCAGCGCCTGGGCGGCGGCCTCCCGGTGCTCCTGGCCCGCCTGCAGCCAGGGAGCGACGGCGTGGTGCTGGTCGCGCAGGTTCTTGACGAGCATCTTGGGCGAGAGCGGCTTGTCGGTGTGCCAGGCCGGGCACTGCTCCTGGCAGCGGCCGCACTCGGTGCAGGTGGAGAAGTCGAGCAGGCCCTTCCAGGTGAAGTCCTGGACCGAGCCGACGCCGAGCGCCGCGTCCTCGTCGAGCTCCTCGATGTTCTCGAAGTCCACCGGCTCGCCCCCGACCCTGATCGGCTGCACCGCGCCGAGCGACGTCGCGCCGTCGGGGTGGCGCCGGAACCAGATGTTGAAGAAGGCGAGGAAGCGGTGCCAGGCGACGCCCATCGTGGGCGTCCGGGCGATGATGATCATCCACGCCATGGAGATGAGGATCTTCAGCAGCGCCACCCCGATGATCCAGCCCTCCAGGGTGGAGGGCGACGTCCCGGCCAGGGGCGCGCCGAGCCAGGCCGTGAGGGGGAAGTGCAGGGCGGTCGCCCACGCCTCGCCGGTGGCCCGGCCGAGGGCGTACTCGAGCGCCCGCAGCGCGACGATGCAGATCCCGACCCCGAGGATGACGAGCTCCACGACGTAGGCCTGCCAGAACGTCGACCCCCAGAAGCGGGACCGGCGACCCAGGGCCCGGGGGTGCTCCCGCTGGCGCACGACGATGAGCGCGGCGATGCCGACGACGGCGCCCCAGCCGAACAGCTCGGTCAGCCACTCGAAGGGCCAGAAGTGACCGATGAGCGGCAGGACGAAGTGCGGGTCGACGAGCTGGCCGTAGGCGGTGACCAGGGTGAGGAACAGGAGGCCGAAGGAGACCATGACCACCCAGTGCGCCACCGCGACCCAGCGCTTGCGCGCCATCCGGGTGTGCCCCAGCACCTCCCGCAGCAGCGTCGAGGTGCGCAGGCCGGGGGCGTCGGTGCGGGTCTCGGGCTGCCCGAGCCGGAACCGGTCGACGAAGGCGGCGAGGGTGCGGACGAAGAGGGCGACCGCGGCCAGGGTGACCAGGCCCGCGACGACGATGGCGAGGACCTGCAGCACTCCGAAGGACATGGGGGCAGCGTAGTCGTCGCCCCCGTCAGCACGCAGCGCACACGACCACCCGACGCGACGTCATACCTGGAATAACGGGGTGTTGCATGATGTATAACCTGCTGAGAGCAGCATGCTGCTGACCCTGCGACGAAAGGCTTCCCCCGTGCGCGTCCACGACGACATCACCCAGGCCATCGGCGGCACCCCGCTGGTGCGCCTCAACCGGCTCACCGACGGCATCGCCGACGGTGCCCAGGTCCTGCTCAAGATGGAGTCGCAGAACCCCGCCGCCTCGGTCAAGGACCGCATCGGTGCGTCCATCATCGACGCGGCGGTCGAGGCCGGTGAGCTCAAGCCGGGCGGCACCATCGTCGAGGGGACCTCGGGCAACACCGGCATCGCCCTCGCCATGGTCGGGGCCGCACGCGGCTACAAGGTCGTCCTCGCCATGCCCGAGACCATGAGCATGGAGCGCCGGGCGCTGCTGCGCGCCTACGGCGCCGAGCTCGTGCTCACCCCCGGTCCGGAAGGGATGAAGGGCGCTGTGGGCAAGGCCGACGAGATCGCCGAGGAGCGCGGCGCGGTCCGGGCCCGGCAGTTCGCCAACCCGGCCAACATCAAGGTGCACTACGAGACGACCGGTCCGGAGATCTGGGCGGACACCGACGGCCAGGTCGACATCTTCGTCGCCGGCGTCGGCACCGGTGGCACCATCACCGGGGCCGGGCGCTACCTGCGCGAGCAGAAGCCCGACGTGGGCCTGGTGGTCGTCGAGCCCGCGGACAGCCCCATCCTCACCGGGGGCCAGCCCGGCCCCCACAAGATCCAGGGCCTCGGCGCCAACTTCGTCCCCGAGATCCTCGACACCGAGCTCTACGACGAGGTCGTCGACGTGACCCTCGACGACTCCCTGCGGACCGCCCGCTCCCTGGCCACCGAGGAGGGTGTCCTCGCCGGCATCTCCTCCGGGGCCAACGTGTGGGGTGCGCTCGAGGTGGCGAGGCGTCCGGAGAACGCCGGCAAGACGATCGTCGTCGTCATCCCCTCCTTCGGCGAGCGCTACCTCTCGACCGTCCTCTTCGAGGACCTGAGGGACTGACCGTGCCGACCTTGCTGACCCGGGGGACGCGTCGTGGCACGGACCTCGTGCGACGTGCCACGGCCGCGGTCCGGGAGGATCTGGACGCCGCCGTCGAGCGGGACCCCGCGACCAGCAGCCGGCTCGAGATGGCGCTGGCCTCCCCGGGGCTGCACGCGTTGTGGGCCCACCGGGCGAGCCACGCCCTGTGGACCTCGGGCAGGCGGTTGCCGGCCCGGCTGCTCTCCCAGGCGGCGCGGGCCGCGACCGGGGTCGAGATCCACCCCGGTGCGACCATCGGCCGACGCTTCTTCGTCGACCACGGCATGGGGGTCGTCATCGGCGCGACCGCGGAGATCGGCGACGACGTCATGCTCTACCACGGGGTGACCCTCGGCGGGCGGTCCCTGGACCCCACCGTCAAGCGCCACCCCACCCTCGGGGACGGCGTCACCGTGGGTGCGGGTGCCAAGATCCTCGGGGACATCGTCGTGGGTCACGGCGCCCAGGTGGGCGCCAACGCGGTGGTCACCAAGGACGTCCCCTCCATGGCGGTCGCGACCGGCATCCCCGCCACGGTCCGCCGCCCGGACCCCGGCCGGGACCCGCAGGAGGCGCTCTACGACGAGCCCGCGCTCTGGATCTAGCGGTGCGCCGCGGCATACCGGTCGAACGCCGGTGAGCAGCCTCACGAGCACGGTATGACGAAGGCCCACCTCCTCGGGGAGGTGGGCCTTCGTCATGCGCGGGGGTGGGTCAGGGGAGCTTCTCCCCGCCCGGGCCGAACCCGGTGGCGTCGATGGTCGCGTCACCGTCGCCGTCGAGGCTGCCGGTGGCGTTCTCGTAGGTGCCGTCCTGGTCGGTGCTCTCGTGCCCGGAGACCTTGGACTTGACGCCGTCGGCGGTGGCCTTGGCCTGCTCGCTGACCTTCTGGCTGAGCTCGGGGGCCTTGGCCTTGACCTGCTCCACGGTCTCCTGGACCTTGGGGTTGCCCCAGGCCTTGCTGGCCTGGTCGGCGATCTGGTCGTAGCGCTCGCGGCCGGCGCGGGCGCCGAGGACGTAGCCGGCGGCAGCGCCGACCAGCAGCAACAGCTTGTTGCGCATGTTGACTCCTTCTCGTGGGTCTGCGTTCGCCCCGACCATATCGCGCAGTCGGCGGCGCGTCCGCCGGGATCGCCTGCGGCCGGGGAGGGCATGCGCGCGGAGGGTGTGGGATTCGAACCCACGGAGGTTTCCCTCGGGCGCTTTCAAGGCGCCTGCACTCGGCCACTATGCGAACCCTCCAGGCCTCGGACGGCCCGCGTGCGGGACCGCGCCTGGCGCTGCCCATCATCGCACGGTCCTCGGATGTCACCATCGGGCGCTGTGGCTGATAGCGTGGTGTCTTGGTTGGCGTTGTATCTTCTCGCGAGTGAGCTGGGGGGTTCACCACCACCACCGTCCGCGCCCTGCGGTCGGTTGCACATGCACAGCACATCAGAAAGAAGATCGCCCATGGCACAGGGAACCGTGAAGTGGTTCAACGCGGAGAAGGGCTTCGGCTTCATCGCTCAGGATGGCGGTGGCCCCGACGTGTTCGTCCACTACTCGGCCATCGAGACCAACGGCTACCGGACGCTCGAGGAGGCCCAGCGGGTCGAGTTCGACGTCACGCAGAGCCCGAAGGGGCCGCAGGCGGACGCCGTTCGCCCCGTCTGAGGTAGGCCGTTCCACAACCTTCCGCGAAGGCCCCCGTCACCCTCGAGGTGGCGGGGGCCTTCGGCATACCGGGGGAGACGCCACGAGCGTCCCGTGGACGTCGGGAGAGGTGGCGACTCCCACGGGACCGTCGTGACGGGGGAGCGGGGTCAGGGGGTCAGTCGCACACGGCGCCGACGTCCTCGAGCTCGTCGCTGGGCTCCTCGGTCGTCGTCGGGGTGTCCTGCGCGGGCGGCGCGGTGGTCTGCGCGGCGTCGTCGCCCGCCGTGGGCGCCTCGCTCGGCTCGTCGGCCGGCAGCTCGGGGGCCGGGTTGAGGGCCTCGTAGACGCGGGCGCGGATGAGCGAGTAGTTGGGGTCGACGGTGTCGATGTTGGCGCCGGTGAACGGCAGGCTGCGCATGGTGCCGTCCTGGACCTGCAGCACCAGGCCGGCCCACTCGTCGAGGTCCTCCTGCGGCAGGTCGGTGAGGACGTTGTCGCCCACCGCACCGATGATCTGGGGGTAGCGCTGCAGCATGGTCATGGGGTTGACCTGGTCCACGACGGCCGCGACCATGCACCGCTGCCGCCGCATGCGGGAGAAGTCGTCGGTCGTCACCCGGGAGCGGGAGTAGGCCAGGGCCTGCGGCCCGTCCAGCCGCTGCGGGCCCGGCTCCAGCCACTCGTAGTCCGAGGTGGGGTCCAGCTGCAGGGTGCCGTTGGCGTCCGTGTAGGTGTAGCCCCCGATCGGAATGCGCTCCTGCACGTTGACGAGCACGCCCCCCATGGCGTCGACGAGGTCGGCGAAGCCGCGCATGTTGACGATGACGGTGTGGTGGATGGGTATGCCGAGGATCCCGGAGAGCACCTCGCGCGTCGCGGTCTGGCCCGGGTTGGGGTCGTCGGTGTACCACTCCGGGTGCTCCTGCGCGGTGAGCTCCGCCTCGGTCCAGATGCTGTTCATCAGGCACTGGTCGCCGCAGTCGTAGACCGGGCCGTAGACGTCGTGCAGCGGGTTGTCGCGGGGGAGAGGGATGTTCTGGAGGTTGCGCGGGACCGAGAAGAGCACGCTGTCGCCGGTCCGGGTGTCGATGCTGGCGACGATCATGGTGTCGGTGCGGGTGCCCTCCCGGGCCTCGGCCGCGTCCGAGCCCAGCAGCAGGACGTTGACCCGCGGCAGGTCCTTCCACGGGTCGTCCGGGTCGTCGCCGACCACCGAGGTGGGGGCCGCGCCGTTGCTGCCCCCGCCCCCGCCGACCGTGCCCCCACCGGCCTCGAAGACCTTGTCCACCGCGTCGACGTGGGCGGTGATGTAGCGGACCCCGAGCACGGCGGGTGCGCTCACCGCGAGGCAGAGCACGGCCGTCAGGGTGGTCAGGGCAGCGCGTTGGCCGCGGGAGAGCCGCCGCGGCGCCGCGACGAGCGCGGTGAGCGCGACGGCCGCGACCCACACCAGCGTGCCCAGCACGAGCACCACCGCGATGGTCCGCAGCCGTCCGGTGTCGGCGGCCGTCTGCAGGGCCGTGGTCGTCAGCCCGTTGGTGAGGGCGTAGGCCGTGACGGCGACCAGGGCGAGCGCGGCCAGCCCCAGGATGACGAGGCCCAGGCGTCTCCGGGACGTGCCCAGGAGACCTGCCCCCGGGACGACCGCGCTGAGCGTGGTGAGCCCTGCCGCGCGACCGACCCCCTGGCCCTGCTCCGGCTGCTCGGCGCGCGCTCGGGACCGCGGCACGGGTGCGTCGGACCCGGGGTCGGACGAGCCACGGGAGTCAGTCATGCCGGAGGTGCCTTTCGGGTCGAGGACGAACCATACTCTCCCTCCGGACCCTGGTGCCGGGCTGGGAAAGAGGGGTTTGGTCGCGCCCAGCATGCCAGGTAACCTGATCCACGCCGTGGAGGTGTCGCCTAGTCTGGTCTATGGCGCCCGCCTGCTAAGCGGGTTTCGGGTTTATAGCCCGATCGAGGGTTCAAATCCCTCCACCTCCGCCCGGTCGCCGCGAGCGACACGAACCCCCGAGCCCTGGTGGCTCGGGGGTTCTGCCGTGCGTAGGCCCGGCTAGGACACGTCCGGGGCGTCCTGCTCGGGGTCGTTGGGGTCGTGGCCCTCCTGGCCCTCTGGCCCGGAACCGTCCGCGTCGTCGGTGCTCTCAGAGTTCTCGGCGTCCTCGGCGTCCGGGCCGGGGTCCCCCTCCGTCTCCTTGGACTCCTGCGCCTGGGCGGCCTCGTCGGAGCCCGCGTCGCGCTCCTGCCGGGCGAGGGCGTCGACCGTCTCCTGGATGTCGTGCTCGCCCGGCGGCAGCGGCTCGTCGGCCAGCATGGGCCGGCTGCCCTCGGGGCGGGGCTCGGAGCCCGGGGTGATGCTCATGGGTGGGTGACCTCCTGCAGTCGTTGCTCGAGGATGGCCAGCTCGTCCTCCATCGCCGCCGGGAGCGACCCGGGGTTGAAGGCGGCGAACCACTCCCTGATCAAGGGAAGCTCAGCCTCCCACTCGACGGCGTCGAACTCCAGCGCTGCCGCCACGTCCTGGGGGGTGAGGTCCAGACCGGAGACGTCCAGGTCCTCGGGCAGGGGGTGGAAGCCGATGGGGGACTCCTGCGCCTCGACCTCCCCCTCGAGCCGTCGGATCATCCACGTCAGCACCCGGGAGTTCTCGCCGAAACCGGGCCACAGGAACGAGCCCTCGGAGTCCCGGCGGAACCAGTTGACCAGGAAGATCTGCGGGAGCCGGGAGGCGTCCGCCTGCTTCCCGACCTCCAGCCAGTGGTCGAGGTAGTCGCCGGCGTCGTAGCCGATGAAGGGCAGCATCGCCATCGGGTCGCGACGGACGACCCCGACCGCGCCCTTGGCGGCGGCGGTGGTCTCCGAGGACAGCGTGGCCCCGAGGAAGGTGCCGTGCTGCCAGTCGCGGGCCTGGGTGACCAACGGCACGGTCGTCCGGCGGCGCCCGCCGAAGAGGATGGCCGAGATCGGCACCCCCTCGGGCCGGTGGTACTCCGGGGCGAGCGTGGGGACCTGGGTGATCGGGGTGCAGAAGCGGCTGTTCGGGTGGGCGGCCGGGCGGCCGCTCCCGGGGGACCAGGGCCGTCCGTGCCAGTCGGTGAGCTCGGGCGGCTCCTCCTCGGTCAGGTCCTCCCACCACACGCCGCCCTGCGGGGTGCGCGCGACGTTGGTGAAGATCGAGTTGCCGGCCTGGATGGTCTCCATCGCCACCGGGTTGGTGCGGGCGTTCGTGCCGGGGGCCACGCCGAACAGGCCGAACTCGGGATTCACGGCATACAACCGGCCGTCCTCCCCGAAGCGCATCCAGGCGATGTCGTCCCCCACGAGCTCGGCGGTCCACCCCGGGACCGTCGGGCGGATCATCGCCAGGTTGGTCTTGCCGCAGGCCGAGGGGAAGGCGCCGGCGACGTAGTGCACGGCCCCCTCCGGGCCGGTGAGCTTGAGGATGAGCATGTGCTCGGCCATCCAGCCCTCGTCGCGGGCGATGGCGGAGGCGATGCGCAGGGCGTAGCACTTCTTGCCGAGCAGCGCGTTCCCGCCGTACCCCGAGCCGTAGGACCAGATCGCCCGCTCCTCGGGGAAGTGCACGATGTACTTGTCCTCGTTGCAGGGCCAGGGCACGTCCTGCTCGCCGGGCTGCAGCGGCGCCCCCAGCGAGTGCAGGCCCCGGACGTAGGGGGCTTGAAGTTCCTCCATGAGCTCCAACACCGGGGTCCCGACCCGCGCCATGATGCGCATGGACGCGACGACGTAGGGGCTGTCGGTGAGCTCCACGCCGAACTTCGGGTCCGCGGCGTCGAGGTGGCCCATGACGAAGGGGATGACATACATCGTCCGGCCGGTCATGGAGCCGGCGAACCGGGGCCACAGCTCGTCCTTCATCTTCTGCGGCGCCACCCAGTTGTTCGTGTGACCCGCGTCCTTCTCCTCGACCGAGCAGATGAAGGTGCGGTCCTCGACCCGGGCGACGTCGTCGGCGTCCGACAGCGCGAGGTAGGAGTGCGGGATCTCGTCCTCGGCGAGCGGGCTGGCGGTGCCGGCGGCCACGAGGATCTGCTCGACGGCGCGCCGCTCCTCCTCGGACCCGTCCACCCAGACGACCCGGTCGGGGAGGGTGTGGGCAGCCACCTCCCTCACCCAGGCGTCCAGGTCGGCGTGGCGGGTGCCACCGGTCGTGGTGATGTCGGGCATGGCCGTCCTTCCTGGCGTCGTTGCCAGTCGCGGGTCGCCGGGGCAGCGCCGCCCCGGTGCGACCACCGTAGCGCCGGCGGCCGCCCCTCGGGGGGCCCGGAGGTGCTCGCGGTGTGGCGTCGGTCACCGGCGCGACGTGGCGGCACATACCCCTGGGGGTATGTATCCTGGTCTCGTGATCTTCCTCGTCGCCGCACTCGCCGTCCTCGTGGGGCTCTCGCTCGGCCTGCTCGGGGGCGGTGGGTCGATCCTCACGGTGCCGCTCCTGGTCTACGTCGCGGGCATGGAGGCCAAGGAGGCGATCGCGACGTCGTTGCTCGTGGTCGGGGTGACCAGTGCCGTCGCCACCGTCGCCCACGCCCGGGCCGGGCGGGTGCAGTGGCGCACCGGGCTGATGTTCGGCGGGTTCGCCATGGTCGGTGCCTACCTCGGCGGCCGGGTCGCCGCGTTCCTGCCGGGCACCCTGCTGCTCCTCGCCTTCGCCCTCATGATGCTCGCCACCGCCTGGGCCATGCTCCGCCGCCCGTCCGGCCCGGCCCCGACCCGGGCGCACGACACGCTGCCGTGGGCGCTGGTCGTCGGCGAGGGCCTGGTGGTGGGTTTCGTCACCGGCATCGTGGGTGCGGGCGGTGGCTTCCTCGTGGTGCCGGCGCTGGTGCTCCTCGGCGGGCTGCCGATGCCGGTGGCCGTGGGCACCTCGCTCGTGGTCATCGCCATGAAGTCCGGGGCGGGGCTCGCGGGCTACCTGTCCTCGGTGAGCATCGACTGGGCGACCGCCGGTGTCGTCACCGCGGCCGCCGTGGCCGGGGCGCTGGTCGGTGGACGGCTGGTGTCCCGGGTCCACCCGGACCGGCTGCGGGTGGCCTTCGGGTGGTTCGTGCTCGTCATGGGGGTGGTCGTGCTGGCCCAGGAGGTCCTGGCGCTGCTGTGACGCGGGGCGCGATGAGGAGCCCTGAGCGGGGGCGGCGGGGCTGCGATTAGGAGCCCTGAGCGCCGATCCGTTAGAGTTGCTGATCGCCAGCGCCCGTAGCTCAACGGATAGAGCATCTGACTACGGATCAGAAGGTTAGGGGTTCGAATCCCTTCGGGCGCGCTCTGGTTGAGACAGATGACGAGGGCCCCCACCGGATGCGGTGGGGGCCCTCGTCATGTCCGCAGACACGCCGGGGCCGACCGGCTCATCGACGCACGTGCGCGGATGAGCCGGTGCGGGCGGGCGTGTCTCCGGGATGTCGAGGGGGGTCAGCTGCTGCTGGAGGGCGGCGGGTGCCCCTCGGAGGCCTGCACCACGACGACGCCCGACCCGGTGAGCGCGAGCTGGTAGGCCTCGCCGGAGCCGCGGCCGACGACGGCGCCCAGCCGGGCCGTCCTGCGGACCGAGGAGCGCAGGCCGCCGGACCACAGGACGGCGGACTGCATGTCGACGAAGGTCGGGGCGTCGACCTGCAGCACGACCGGGTCGCCGTGGGCCAGCACGGCGATCATCCCCGAGCCGCTGAAGGTCGTGTTGAACAGACCACCACTGAGCATGGACGCACCCTCGACGCGGTTGATGTCCCACCGCAGACTGCTCTCGAACGCCAGGACGTTCTTGCCATTGACCGTGACCTGCTCGTCCTCGAGCTCGAGCACGAAGATCTCGTCGGCGTCCTTGGCGAGGAACACGTCCCCGCTCCCGGAGACCTTCATGAGCGACATCCCCTCGCCGGTGAAGGCCTTCTTGAAGAGCTTGGCCGCACCGCCCGAGCCCTCGTAGGCGAAGTCGACGTCGCCCTGGTAGGCGACCATCGAGCCCTGCATCGCGTAGAAGAACCCCCCGGTGCCGCTCAGGTCGACCTTGAGCATTCTCGCGTTCTGGAGCGTGAACCGCCCTGGCTCGCCCTGACGTTCGGCTTGGTCCAGCAGCTGCCCGCGCATGTCGAGATGCTACTGACACCTGGCCCGGTGCGCGACCCCTCGTCCGTGGGCGACGGGGTCAGCGGATGGGGGTGGGGGGCTCCTCGCCGGCCAGCACGGCGACGGCGTTGTCCGCGGCCAGGGTGGCCATGGCGGTCCGGGTCTCGATGGTGGCCGATCCGAGGTGGGGGACGAGCACGGCGTTCTCGCACCCCAGCAGGTCGGGGTGCACCTGCGGCTCGTCCTCGAAGACGTCCAGCCCGGCCCCGGCGATCTGCCCCTCCCGCAGCGCCTGGGCCAGCGCCGCCTCGTCGATGACCGGCCCGCGGGCGGTGTTGACGACGTAGGCGGTGGGCTTCATGGCGGCGAACTGCTCGGCGCCCAGCAGGTGGTGGGTGGCGGGGGAGTAGGGGCAGTGCAGGGAGAGCACGTCGCTCTCCGCCAGCAGGGTGTCCAGGTCCACCCGGTGCGCCCCGAGCTCCAGCTCCAGCTCGCGCGGGGCCTGGGAGCGGGAGGAGTAGATGACGTTCATGCCGAAGGCCCGGGCGCGCCGGGCCGTGGCCGCGCCGATCCCGCCGAGCCCGACGACGCCGAGCGTCTTGCGCTGCAGCCCCGACCCGAGCAGGTAGAACATGCCCCACTGCCACGGGGTGCCCGAGCGGATGACCCGCTCGCCCTCGCCGAGCCGGCGGGTGGCCATGAGGATGAGGCCCATCGCGATGTCCGCGGTCGCCTCGGTGAGCACCCCGGGAGTGTTCGTGGCGACGACGCCGCGCTCGCGGCATACCTCCACGTCGACGTTGTTGTAGCCCACCGCGACGTTGGCGACGACCTGCAGCTGGTCTCCGGCGGCGTCGAGCAGCTCGGCGTCGACCTGCTCGGTGAGCAGCGTGAGCAGCGCGTCGGCGCCGCGGACCTGCGCGAGCAGCTGCTCGCGCGGCTGCTGGTCCTCGCTGTCCCAGACGTCGACCTCGTGACCGGCGCGACGCAGGATGTCCAGCCCCGGCTTGGGGATCCGGCCGGTGACGACGACCCGGCTCATGCGTGGCTGCCGATCCACTCGCGCAGCCCGCCCAGGCCGCGCCGGATCTGCTCCTCCGGGAGCCCGGAGTAGGCGAACCGGATGTAGCTGCGGTCCTCCCCGGGCTGCGGGCGGCCGAAGTGGTTGCGGGTGCAGAAGCTCACCCCGGTCGCGTGCAGGGCCTGCTGGGCGAAGTCGCCGACGTCGCGCGCCCCGACGATCTGGATGGCCTCGGTGACGTCGGGGAAGAGGTAGAAGGTCGAGCGCGGGGTCTCGACGGACATGCCCGGGGTGTCGGCCACGATCTCGCACGCCGCGTCCCGGCGCGCCTTGAGCGTGGTGAGCATGTCGGCCACCGGCTCCTGCGGGCCGGTGAGGGCGGCGATCCCCGCCCACTGGACGTAGTGGGTCGTGCAGGACTCGTCGTTGGTGTTCATGGTCGAGAAGACCTTGCCCATGGGCGGCGGTGCGACGGCGCAGCCGAGCCGGGAGCCGGTCATCGCGAACTTCTTGGAGAAGGTGTAGAGGATGCAGGTGCGCTCGCGCATGCCCGGCAGGCTCGCGATGGAGGTCGACGTGCCCTCGTAGCGCATCTCGAAGTAGGCCTCGTCCGAGAGCACCCACAGGTCGTGCTCGATGGCGAGCTGCGCGATCGCCTCCCGCTCGGCGTCGGTCGACTCCGCCGAGATGGGGTTCTGCAGGTCGTTGTAGATGATCGCGACGGTCCGGTCGGTGATGAGGTCGCGCAGCTGGTCGAGGTCGATCCGGAAGCCGTCGTCGGTCGGCAGGTAGCGGTAGGAGCGTCCGCGGCCGCCGAGGTACTCGATCTGGCTCTCGTAGATGGGGAAGCCCGGGTTGGGGTAGAGGACCTCGTCGCCCGGGTTCATCACCGCCTGGAGGAACTTGGTGATGACCGGCTTGCCGCCGGTCATGACGGTCACCTCCTCCGGGCCGAACGTCATCCCGCGGCGGGACCCGATGTCGTCGGCGAGCGCGGCCCGCAGCTCCGGTATGCCGGGGCCTGGGCAGTATCCCGTCTTGCCGTTCGCGATGGCGACGTTCATGGCCTCGACGATGTGGTCGGCCAGCGGGACGTCGAGGTCGCCCAGGTGGAAGGGGTAGACCTCGTGGCCCTGCGCCTTCCAGTCGGCGGCGGCCGCGGCGACCGCGAACGCGGTCTCGGTGCCGAGGTTGTCGAGCCTGGAGGCCAGCTTCATACCCCACGTCCTTGTGTGTCGAGATCCGAGAGGTCATCACCGTATCGCGCGTCTGGTGGTGCGGAGGTGCGTGGAGGTGCACACTGTCGGGTGTCGTTGCGTCAAGGATGACGACCGAAAGGGTGGTGGACATGAGCGAGCGGTCACAGGTACAGGTCGGGGAGCGGGACTACTATCTCGGGAAGGCGATCCTGCTGGCCTCGGTGGCCGCGCTGGGCGGCTTCCTCTTCGGCTTCGACACCGCCGTCATCAACGGTGCGGTCACGGCCATGCAGGGCGACTTCGAGATGGGGTCGGTGCTGACCGGCTTCGTCGTGAGCTCGGCGCTGCTCGGCTGCATGGCCGGGGCGTATGCCGCGGGCCGCCTGGCCGAGCGCATCGGCCGCATCCGGGTCATGATGCTCGCCTCCGCGCTGTTCACCATCTCGGCCATCGGGTCGGGCTTCGCCTTCGGCCCGGTCGACATGATCGTGTGGCGGGTGGTGGGCGGCATCGGCGTGGGTGCGGCGTCGGTGATCGCGCCCGCCTACATCGCGGAGATCGCCCCGGCGTCGATCCGCGGTCGGCTGGGCTCGCTGCAGCAGCTGGCCATCGTCAGCGGCATCTTCATCGCCCTGCTCTCCGACTACTTCCTCGCCGGCGTCGCGGGCGGCTCCGCGGAGGCGCTGTGGGGCAGCACCGCCTGGCGCTGGATGTTCTGGGCCGAGATCATCCCGGCCGTCGCCTACGGCGTGCTGGCCACGACGATCCCCGAGTCACCGCGCTACCTCGTCGCCCTGGGCCGCGTCGACGAGGCCCGCGAGGTCCTCGGCCGGGTCATGATGCGCGGGATCGCCGACCGGATCACCGAGATCCAGCGGACGGTGCGGCGGGAGGCCAAGGCGTCCCTGACGGACCTCATGAAGTCCGGAGGCGGGCTGCTCCCGATCGTCTGGATCGGCATCGGGCTGTCGGTCTTCCAGCAGTTCGTCGGGATCAACGTCATCTTCTACTACTCCTCGACGTTGTGGCAGGCGGTCGGCTTCACCGAGGAGGACGCGCTCACCCAGACGGTCATCACCTCGGTGACCAACATCGCTGTGACGATCCTGGCCATCGCCCTCATCGACAAGATCGGCCGTCGCGTGCTGCTGAGCATCGGGTCGGCGGGGATGTTCCTGACGCTCGGGACGATGGCGTGGATCTTCGCCAACGCACCGGTCGTCGACGGGTCCCCCCAGCTGGGCGACACCACCGGTCTCATCGCCCTCATCGCGGCGAACGGCTTCGTCGTCTTCTTCGGCATGTCGTGGGGTCCGGGCGTGTGGGTCCTGCTCGGCGAGATGTTCAACAACCGCATCCGCGCGACGGCGCTGGGCGTCGCGGCGGCGGCACAGTGGCTGGCCAACTTCGTGATCTCCACGAGCTTCCCGGCCATGGCCGACCTGGGTCTGGGCTTCGCCTACGGCTTCTACACGCTGTGCGCGCTGCTCAGCTTCTTCTTCGTCCTGAAGTTCGTGCCGGAGACCAACGGCCGCGAGCTGGAGGACATGGACTGACGCCGTCCCTGGCCGGCGCCCCTGCCGCGCTGGACCGACTCATACCCAGAAGGTGCTCCCCTGCCGTGATGCATCACCGCAGAAGAGCACCTTCTGCGTATGAGTGGGGTCGGGCCCGTCGTCCACACCCCCAGCGGCGCTTCTTCTGCGTCCACAGATGCCCGGCGGGGGCTGGCCGCAGCCCCGCCCCCGGCCCAGCATCACCGACATGGACGACCTCCCACGGCTCGCCGCCTTCCTCGCGGCCCACGACGGTGTCATCACCACGGCCGAGGCGCGCCGCCTCGGGCTGGGTCCGAACGACCTGCGGCGCCTCGTGTCGGACCAGCTCCTGCGGCGGGTCGGGCGGGGCGCCTATGCGGAACCGTCGCAGGACCGGACGATCGAGGCGACCAGGGCGGTCATCGCGTTGAGCCGGGCCAGACCGGACGTCGCCGCGAGCCACCAGAGCGCGGCCCTGCGATGGGGGTTCCCGGTCCTGGCCAGCGCGCTGCCGAGGATCCACCTCACCCGGACCTCGGGCACGGCGGCGACGCGGAGCCACGCCACGTTCACCATCCACGCCTTCCCGGGCCGCCCCGACGCCTTCGGCCTCGTGGGGCGGCTCCCGGTCGTGACCCCGGCGCTCGCGGCGGTCGGCACCGCTCTCGAGGCCGGTGTGGACGCCGGGGTCTGCGTCGCCGACGCCGCGCTGCGCGCCGACCTGGCCAGCAGGCAGGAGATGCTGGGCTGGGTCGAGGCGATGCGCCGCACCCCCCACCTCTCGAGGGCCCGACACGTCGTCGCCCAGGCCAGCCCGACGGCGGAGTCGGCCGCCGAGTCCAGGGCCAGGATCCGGTTGCTCGCGCTCGGTCTCCGGGTCGTCCCGCAGGTGGTCCTCCGCGAGCAGCACGGTGCCTTCGTCGCCCGCGTCGACTTCCTGCTCCCCGATCTGGGCGTCGTCGTCGAGGTCGACGGCGCGCTGAAGTATGCCGGTGCCGAGGGTCGGGCCGCCCTGGTGGAGGAGAAGCGTCGCGAGGACGGCATACGGCGCCTCGGCTACGGCGTGGCCCGCCTCGTCTGGTCCGACCTCGACGATCTCGCCCGTATCCGGGCGGTGGTCGAGCTGGCTGCGCCCACGGTGACGCGCGCCCCGGAGCGTGTGGCGGTCACCGTGGAAGCCCACCAGCGCCGCACCGGGGCGACGTGGGACGGCCTGCTCCTGCACTCCTGCGCAGATGTCGTTCCTCGAGCGTGATGCATCACCGCAGAGGTGCACCTTCTGCGTAGGAGAGGTCGGGGGTCGGTCAGCAGGCCGCGTCCGAGAGGGCGGGGGTCGGTCAGCGGGGCGGGCTGATGCCGTCCAGGACCTCGACGACCCGCGCCCAGGCGTCGGTGGTGACGTCGATGAGGTCGAAGTGGCCGCCGGTGACCTCGACGAGCTCGGCCGTCCCGCCCGCCTCGCGGGAGGCGGTGACGTAGTCCTGCGACTGGCTGATCGGCACCTGCCCGTCGTCCGGCGCGTGCAGCGCCCACACCGGCGCGCCGAGCGGGACCTGGCGGATCGGGTCCACGGCGGCGAAGCGCGGGTCGTCCGGGCCGAAGCCGACGAGGTCACGGGCCGCGCCGGAGCCCAGGCGCTCCTGGTATGCCGTGCCCAGGTCGAGCACGCCGGCCTGGGACACCACGTGGGTCACCCGGGTGCGCCCTGGCCAGCCTGCGTCGAGCCGGGCGGCCGCCCAGGCCGCGAGGTGGCCGCCGGCCGAGTGTCCGAGGGTGACCACGGGTCCGGTGCCATCGCCGTCGCCGCTCTCCTCCCCGCCCAGCAGCTCGATCGCCGCGTGCACGTCGTCGAAGGTCTGCGGGTAGCCGCCGCCCCCGCCGACGCGGCGGTACTCCACGTTGAGCGTGCTCCACCCGCGGGCCAGCAGGTCGGCCGCGAGCGGCTCACCGAGGTCCGCGCCGTAGGCGTCCCGCCAGAACCCGCCGTGCAGGACCACGACCGTGCCCCGGCTCGGACCGTCGGGCACCTGACGCTCGGCCCACTGCGAGGGGTGGTCGCCGTAGCTGATACGGCCCGAGCGCTGCTGCCCCGACGTCGCCGGTGCAGGCCCCGGCGAGGCGGGCGGCGAGGAGGTCGCCCCCGGGGTGCCACCCGTGGAGACGCCGCCCGTGCCCGGGCTCCCGCCGCCGGTGCACGCCGCCAGCGACAGCCCGCCGGTCAGGGCGAGCAGGCTGCGGCGGTCGAGGACCGGGGCGGCCGGCATACCCGGAGGTCTCAGACCTCGTCGGCGGTGGTGGCCGAGGGGTCCCAGCGGACGACGCCGTCGGCGGCCCAGCCGCGGTCCTTGACCGCCTCGCGGGCCTCGGCCTTGACCGGGCCGGTGAGCCTGTCGACGTAGAGGTAGCCGTCGAGGTGGTCGGTCTCGTGCTGCAGGCAGCGGGCGAGCAGACCGTCCCCCTCGACGACGACCTCGTGGCCGTCCAGGTCGGTGCCGGTCACCCGGGCGCGCGGGTGGCGGGCCAGCGGGAACCACTCACCGGGGACCGAGAGGCAGCCCTCGCCGTCCTCCTCCTCGTCCAGGGGCGCGGGGCTGCCGAGCCGCTCGAGCACGGGGTTGACCACCACGCCCCGGACGTTGTCCTCGCCCGGGACCGGGCAGTCGTAGACGAAGAGGCGCAGCCGCACGCCGACCTGGTTCGCGGCCAGGCCCACCCCCTCCGCCGCGGCCATGGTGTCGAACATGTCGTCGACGAGCGTGCGGATCTCGTCGGTGATCTCGCGCACCCGCTTGGTGCGGGCGTGCAGGGCCTTGTGGCCGATGACGGTGATGGGTCGGACTGCCATGGGGTGATTCTAGGTTTGCCGCACCCCGACCCCCTACCCTGCCTGGATGAACTGGATCGAGGTGCTCGGCTGGGTCGGCTCGACCATCCTGGTGGTGTCGTTGCTGCAGACGCGCGTGCTGAGGCTGCGGTGGATCAACCTGGTCGGGTGTGTCGTCCTCATCGGGTACAACGCCGTCGTCGGGGTGTGGCCGATGGTCGGGCTCAACGTCGTGCTCGCCGTCATCAACGTCGTCTACCTGTGGCGGATGCTGCGCAGCCGGCACGACGCCGACGCCTACACCGTGCTCGAGGTCGAGCCCGACGACCGCTACCTCGGTCACGTGCTGACGGTCCACGGCGAGGACATCGCGCGCTACAACCCCGGCTTCGAGCACGAGCCGGCGGCCGAGCACTCGGCCTTCCTCGTGCTCCAGGGGGACGAGACCGTCGGGGTGGTCCTGGCGCGCGACGCCGGCGAGGGCACCGCGGAGGTCGTCCTGGACTGGGTCACCCCCAGCCACCGCGACTTCTCGCCCGGGGAGTTCGTCTACCGCGAGTCCGGGCTCTTCTCCCGCCGCGGCTTCACCCGGGTCCTCTCACCGGCAGGGATGCAGCACCCCTACTACGAGCGGATCGGTTTCCGCCCGTACGGGGACAGGTTCGAGCTCGAGGTCCCCGCGGCCGGCTGACGGTCGCCAGGCGCGTCCTGTGCGGTCTGGCTGCGCGTCCTGTGCGGCCTGGGCGGGCGTACTGTGCCGGTTGACCACCCGTCCTGTGCGGCCTGGGCACGCGTCCTGTGCGGCCTGGGCACGCGTCCTGTGCGGCCTGGGCACGCGTCCTGTGCGGCCTGGCCACGCGTGCTGTGCGGGGAGCGGGGGTGGTGGCGTCAGCGCAGCGGCGTGGGGTCCGGGTCGACCGCGACGCGCCGCCGCGTCGGGGCGCGTCGCGGACCCGGCGTCTCGCCCTCCCAGTCCCAGTCCGAGGGCAGCTGCCCCGGGTCCACCGGCTCCCACTGCTGCCGCCGTCCGACCACGGCACCCCCCGACCCCGTGCGGTCCTGGCCCTGGCCCTGGCCCCACGAGCCCCGGCCCGGGTCACCGGTGCGGTGGTCGGGACCGTCGGCATACCCCTCGTCGTCCCACCCGTCGTCGTCCTCGCCCGGGTCGCGCACGTCGCGGCCGAAGATGGTCTCGCACATGGCCTGGTACTTCGCGTCCGGCTGCGGGATGTAGTCGATGTGGCTCAGCGCCTGGTCCTGCCCGGCGGACTCCATGACGAAGCGTCCGTAGCCGAGGAGCCGACCGGCGATGGTGCGGTCGTAGCTCATGTCGGTGACCTTGACCAGCGGCATCATGGCGACCCGCTGGGTGATGAGGCCGTAGGTCTTGAGCAGTCGGCGGTCGGTCGCGATGAACCACTCGCAGCGCCACTCCAGCACCTGCCACCCCGCCCAGGCGCAGACGACCGCGAGGACGGACAGCGCCAGGCCGGTCGCGGCGGGCTCGGTCACCGACGCCGCCACCCACAGCGTGAGGAAGAGGGCCACGGCGACGGCGGACCCCGGCTTGAGGAGCTTGGCCCAGTGCCAGCGGGTCGACACCACCACCCGCTCGTCGGTGAGCAGGTAGCGCTTGGCGACCCGGCGGCTGATGCGGGGTGCGGTCGAGGGGTGGGCGCTCACGCGGCCTCGACCGTTCAGACCCCCATCAGCTGGTTGAAGAACCGGCCGATGTTGAGGAAGCCCTGGCTGATGATGTCCCAGACGGCGCGCACGATGTCGGCGGCGCGGTCGGGGTTGGTGATGACGGCGTAGATGAGGAAACCCCACAGCAGCCAGTGCAGGACCTTCTTGACCGTGGACGGCATGTCAGGTGCCTTTCGCTGGACAGGGGACACGGGTCTGGTGCCAGTGTGGCAGATGTGGTGGGGTATGCCGAGTCTCGTCACCGCGTGCGTGTCGACCCCGCGCAGCAGGCCTGCGGCCGCGGCAGCGCGTCCTCACCCCGCGGGGAGCGAGAGCGTGAGTCTGCGCAGGAGGTCGGCGAGCTGCCGCCGCTCCTCCGGCGAGAGTCCGGACAGCAGGCGTTCCTCGTTGGCCAGGTGCGCCTCGACCGCCGCGTCGACCAGCTCTCGGCCCTGCTCGGTCAGGGACACGAGCCGGGACCGTGCGTCGTGCTCGCTGCTCCGGCGGTGCACCAGTCCGGCGCCGACCAGCCGGTCGAGCCGCTTGGACACGGCGCCCGAGGTCACCATCATCGACGCCGTGAGCTCGCCGGGGGTGAGCTCGGCGCCCGGCCCGCTGCGCCGCAGGGTGGCCAGCACGTCGAACTCGCCCTCGCCCAGCCCGCTGGCCGCGAAGGTCGGGCGCAACCGGGCCTCGAGCTCGTCGCCCAGCCTGCTGATCCTGCCGATGACCCCCATGGGGGAGGTGTCGAGGTCCGGGCGCTCGCGACGCCACTGCTCGAGGATCGTGTCGACCGGGTCGCTGTCCGTCACAGGCCCACCCTACCCACCCGTTGCGGATACCTTCCATGGAAACTATTGTCTCTTCCGTGGAAACTATACTGCCGCAACCGACGCCCTCCCGCGCCGCCCTCGTCCTCGTCACCGTCGTGGCGCCGATCGCGTGGGGGTCGACCTACGCGGTGACCCAGCTCTGGCTGCCAGAGGGCCGACCGCTCTTCTCGGCGTGCGTCCGCGCGCTGCCGGCGGGGCTCCTGCTGCTGGCGCTCACGCGGCGCCTGCCCCAGGGGTCGTGGTGGTGGCGGGCCGCCGTCCTCGGGGTGCTCACCATCGGACTCTTCTTCGCCCTGCTCTTCGTCGCGGCATACCGGCTGCCGAGCGGGCTGGCGGCGACCACCACCGCACTCTCGCCGCTGGTGGTGATGGCCCTGGCGTGGCTGGTGCTGCGGGAGTCGCCGAGGCGGTGGCAGGTGCTCGGGGGCCTCGTCGGGGCCTGCGGCGTGGCGCTGCTCGCGGCGGAGGTCCCGGGTGGTGTGGACCTCGTGGGTCTGGCCGCCGCGGTCGGCGCGGTCGCCAGCTCGGCGCTCGGTTTCGTGCTCGTGAAGCGGTGGCCCTCACCGGCCGGCCTGCTCCCGATGACGAGCTGGACGCTCCTCGCCGGTGGCCTGGCGCTGCTGCCGGTCGCCTGGGTGGTGGAGGGCGCGCCACCACGGGTGGACGCCGCGGCGGCCGGTGCCTACGCCTACCTCAGCGTGGTCGGCACGGCGGTGGCCTACGTGTGCTGGTTCACCGGTCTGACCCGGATGAGTGCGGGCTCGACCGCCCTGCTCGGGCTGGTGAACCCGGTGGTCGGCACCGGGCTCGGGGTCGCGCTGCTGGCCGAGCCGTTCGGCACCACCCAGCTGTTCGGCGTCGGTCTCGCCCTCGCCGGGGCGCTGGCCGGACAGCTCCGTCCCCGGGTCCCCCGGGGTCCTCAGGCCCGCAGCAGCGGCGAGACGGCCATCCGGTCCAGGGCCTCGTCGACCTCCTGCGTGGAGCCGGCGAAGCTGAGCCGCACCTTGCGGTGGCCGTGGACGGTGTCGAAGTCCACGCCGGGTGTCAGGGCCACGCCGCAGTCGTCCAGCAGGGCCCGGCACCACGCGACCGAGTCGTCGGTGAGGTGCCCGATGTCGCACCAGGCGTAGAACGCGCCGTCCGGCGGGGCGTAGTCGTGCAGGCCGACCTCCGGCAGCCGCCGCAGGAGGAGCTCACGGGTGGCGGCATACCGCTCCCGGTGGGCGTCCAGCTCCTCCCGCGCGCCGGGGCCGAGCGCGGCGATGGCGGCGTGCTGGCCGATGGCCGGCGGGCAGATGTTGAGGTTGCCGGTGAGGACCTCGAGCGGGCGCCGCAGCCCGGGCGGGGCGAGCAGCCAGCCCACCCGCCAGCCGGTCATGGAGAAGTACTTGCTCACCGAGCCGACGACGACGCTCTCGCGCGAGGTCGCCCAGGCGCTCGTGGTCGGCCGGCCGTAGCTGAGCCCGTGGTAGATCTCGTCGCTGACCAGCAGCGTCCCGTGCTCCTCGCACCACCGCGCCAGCGCCGCCAGCTCGCCGGCGTCGATGACGGTCCCCGTCGGGTTGGCGGGGGAGGCCACGACGAGCCCGGCCGGGGGCGCGGGCAGCGCCTCCAGCATCGCCACGGTCGGCTGGAAGCGGGTGTCGGGACCGCAGTCCAGCTCCAGCACCTCGCAGCCCAGGGCCGCCAGGCTGTTGCGGTATGCCGGGTAACCGGGCCGCGTCATCGCCACCTGGTCGCCGGCGTCGAAGGCGGCGAGGAAGAGCGTGGTGAAGGCCCCGGAGCTGCCGGGGAAGACGACGACGTCGTCGGGGTCGACGTCGATGCCCGCGGTCTCCCGGTGGTGCTCGGCGACGGCCCGGCGCAGCGGCAGGATGCCGGTCGACTCGGTGTAGCCGAGGACGTCGGTGTCCAGCGCCTCGATCGCGGCGGCCCGGGCCGCCGCGGGGGCGGGGGTGGACGGCTGCCCGGCGCACAGCGTCAGCACGTCGCCGTGGGTGCGCTGCCGCTGCGCCGCCGCCTTGAGCACCTCCATCACGTGGAAGGGCTCGACCGCCGACCGGGTCGAGACCCGCCCGCGGCGCGCCGCACCGGCCGCCGGGGCAGGTGTCGCGTCCGCGGGCTGGGGCGGCGGCATACCTGCCCTCAGACCACGCCGTAGAGCCGGTCGCCGGCGTCGCCGAGCCCGGGCACGATGTAGCCCTGCTCGTTGAGGCGCTCGTCGATGGCTCCGGTCACCAGGGTGATGGGGGGCTCGACGTCGGCCAGCCCGGCCTGGACCTTCTCGATCCCCTCCGGCGCAGAGAGCAGCGTGATCGCGGTGATGTCGTCGGCGCCGCGCTCCACGAGGAAGCGGATGGCCGCGATGAGCGTCCCGCCGGTCGCGAGCATCGGGTCGAGGACGTAGCACTGCCGACGGTCGAGGTCGTCCGGCAGCCGGTTGGCGTAGGTGTGCGCCTCGAGGGTCTCCTCGTTGCGGACCATCCCCAGGAAGCCGACCTCTGCGGTCGGCAGCATCCGCATCATGCCGTCCAGCATCCCCAGCCCGGCCCGCAGGATCGGCACGACGAGCGGCTTGGGCGTGGCCAGGTGGATCCCCGTCGTCGCGGCCACCGGGGTCTCGATCTCGAACGGCGATACCCGCACCTCGCGGGTGGCCTCGTAGGCGAGCAGCGTCACCAGCTCGTCCGCCAGGCGGCGGAAGGTCGGGGTGTCGGTCCTCCGGTCGCGCAGGTAGGTCAGCTTGTGGGCGATGAGCGGGTGGTCGGCAACGAGGACGCGCATACGCCAGACTCTAGGACGTGACCGACCTGCCCGACACCCCGCCCGCGCCCCCGGCGGACGCGGCCTGGGGCCCCGGGAGGTATGCCGCCTGGGTCGCGGAGGCGCTCGCGCAGGCCAGGGCGGTGGGGGAGGCCGGTGACGTGCCCGTCGGGGCCGTCGTCGTCGACGTCGGCGGGAGGGTCGTCGGCCGGGGGCGCAACGTGCGCGAGCTCCGGCACGACCCGACCGGGCACGCGGAGGTCGTGGCGCTGCGGGAGGCGGGCGCCGCGCTCGGGTCCTGGCGGCTGGAGGGGTGCTCCCTCGTCGTGACGCTGGAGCCCTGCGCGATGTGCGCCGGGGCGGCCGTGCTGGCCCGGGTCGACCGGGTGGTCTTCGGGGCCTGGGACGACAAGGCCGGGGCGTGCGGGTCGGTGTGGGACCTGCCCCGGGACCGCCGCGCGCTGCACCGGGTCGAGGTGGTCGGCGGGGTGCTGGAAGAGGAGTGCGCCGCGCTCCTCACCACCTTCTTCACCGACCGCCGCTGACGGGGGCGACTGTTTGGGGTGGGCCCTGCTCGTCGGGTAGCCTCGTCGGCGGTGGCGTGTCCGAGCGGCCTAAGGAGCACGCCTCGAAAGCGTGTGTGGGCGCAAGTCCACCGTGGGTTCAAATCCCACCGCCACCGCGGTGTCGCTGGATCGACACGAGAACCCCCGGACCACCGGTCCGGGGGTTCTTCCGTGCCGGGGGCGGCCGGTCAGCCGAGGGCGTCGGCCACGCCGACCACGACCGCGACGAAGAGGCCGGCCAGCATCCACAGCAGGAGGAAGACGGAGCCGACGATCCCGAGCGTGCGGGCCACGACCAGCTGCCAGCGGCCACGGGTGGGGACGGGGGAGCGGTCGACCTCGCGCAGCGCGAGATGTGCCACCGCCCACGCGACGGGTCCGAGGACGGCGACGCCGCACACGGACAGGATCCCGAGGACGAGCGCTGCTCCGGTCCGCGGGTGGGGTGCTGCGGGGGCGGTGCGCCGAGGCCCGGCGGGGGGCCTGCGGTCGGCCGCGGCCGGTCCGGGGTCGGCATACGGGTCGTCGGGCTCGGAGCCGGCGCCGAACTGCGGCGCGGGTGGGGGCTCGAAGCGGTACATCCCCCGAGGCTACCCGCCGGTCCTCGGAGCCACCTGGGCGAAACCACGTCCGTCACAGGAACCTCTCCGAGATCTCTGGCCCCGGGAGCGGTCGCCGCGTTATGCTCACGCCGCCCTCCTCTCGTCCCCGGAGGGTCGCCCTCCACGTCCCCGAGGGCCGGATGTCTCGTCCCCGGAAGTGAGCCACCATGCTCCGTCGTCCCCTGCGCCGTACCCTCACCACGGCGCTCGCCGCGGGCCTGCTGGCCTCCCCGCTCGTGGCGCTCGCCGAGCCCCCGACGGAGGAGAGCCGCCCCGGGGCGCTGACCCTCCCGGCGGCGCCCGCCGTCGAGGTGACCGCCCCGGGGGAGGAGTCGACGGCCGCGTCGACGCCTCACGACGCCCCGGCCGCCGTGCGCGCGGCCGACCTGGCGGCCGCCGCCGACCGCGGTGCCGTCTGGCTCGCCGCCCAGGCCGGCACCGGCCGGATGACGACCGACGGGCTCGCCCTGGCCGTCATCGCGCTGGGTGCGGCCGGTCCGGAGCACGCGGGCGACCTGCAGCGCCTCACCGGCCAGCTGGAGCGGCGCGCCCCCACGGCAGCGGCCGATCCCGTGGTCCTCGGCCTCACCGCGATCGCGGTCGACGTCGCCGGCCGCAACCCGCGGTCGTTCGGTGGTGTCGACCTCGTGGCCGCCCTGCGGACCGAGCTGGCCGACGGGCGGTGCGGCGACGACTGGGTCTTCGTCACCGGCATCTGCGTCATGGGCCTGAAGCGCAGCGGCGGCACCGTCCCCCAGGCCGCCGTCGACGCCGTCGCCGCGGCGGCCGACCCGACGACCGCGGGCATCAGGTCCGGGGGCGGGGTCGAGGCGTGGTCCACCGCGGTCACGCCCCAGGCCATGGCCGGCGTGGACAGCATGCGCAGGGCCCGGGTGACCGGGCTCGGCGCCCGCGACTACCTCGCGCTCTCCCGGGGCGACGCGCCGGTGCTCGCCGAGGACCTGCCCGTCGGGGTCAACGCGCTGGCCCAGCAGAGCTTCGCCATGGCCGGGACCGACGCCGACGAGCCGGCGCGGCGCGACGTCACCATGACCTGGCTGCTGCAGCAGCAGCACGCCGACGGGGCGCTGCCCGAGTTCTTCGAGCACGCCGACGGGGACGTCTGGGCGACCGCCCTCACGGTCCTCGCGTGGTCGGGGCGCTCGCTGACCACCGACGCCGCCGCGGCGACCGGCTACCAGCGCCACTCCGTCGTCGAGCGCATCAGCGGTACCGATCGCTACGCCGTCGCCGCCAACATCGCCGCGTCCTGGGCCGACGGCGCGGACACGGTCGTCGTCGTCTCCGGCCAGAACTTCCCCGACGCGCTGTCCGGCTCCGCGCTCGCGGGCCTCGTGGGCGGCCCCGTCCTGCTCACCAAGAAGGCCAGCCTGCCGGGCTCGACGGTGCGCGCCCTGAAGGCCCTGGAGCCGCGCCGGATCGTCGTGCTCGGCGGCACCGGCGCGGTGACCAAGGGGGTGGCCGACGAGCTCCTGCGCTACGCCGACGGGGTCGAGCGCGTCACGGGGGCCGACCGCTACGCCGTCTCGGGCGCGGTCGCCTCCTCCTTCTGGGAGCAGGGCGGGTCCACGGCCTACCTGGCGACCGGGCAGAACTGGCCGGACGGCCTCACCGGCGGCGCGGCCGCGGCCTACGAGGGCGCACCGTTGCTGCTCACCAAGCACGGCGAGGTGCCGGCCCCGGTGATGGACGCCCTGCGCTACCTGCGGCCGGACGAGGTCGTCGTGCTCGGTGGCAGCGGTGCCGTGTCCGGCGACGTGATCACCCAGCTGCGCAGGGGCCTCGGCGGCGCCTCGGCGCCCTCCATCCGACGGCTCGACGGCAAGGACCGGTATGCCGTCGCCTCCCGGGTCGCGCAGCGCATCCCCGCCGCGCAGGAGATGGCCTTCGTCGCCACCGGCCGCAACTGGCCGGACGCCCTGGCCGGCGGCGCGCTCGCCGGCCAGGTCGGCAGCCCCATGCTGCTCGTGCGCCCCGACGGGCTGCCCACCCAGACCCGGCAGAGCCTGGAGCTGCGCCGGCCGGACTACGTCGGCGCGTTCGGCGGCCCGGCGGCGATCCAGCCCGGGGCGCTGCAGCAGGTGCGGCTCGTCGACACCGGCCGGTAGGCGCACCGGGCCGGGCGTCAGAGCCCGAGGAGCAGCACCCCCAGCACCGCGGCCACGACGGTCACGACCATGACGGCGAGGAGGGCGGTCGCCACGACCCCCATGGCCTGGGCGGCGACCAGCTGTCCCCGGTTGGTGACCACGACCGGGGCGGCGTCCACCTCCCGCAGCGCCCGGCGCGACATCGCCCAGGCGAACGGCCCGAGCGGGGTGAGGACGGTCACGCTCAGCAGCCCGAGGACCAGGGCCGAGGTGCCCCGCGGGTGCTGGTAGCCCGGCGGGCCCCACGGGTCGCCCCGGGGTGGTGGTGGCCCCCAGGGGGAGCCGGGGTCGGGCGGCGCTCCCGCCCGGCGGTCCTCCGGGGGGTGGAGGGTCGGCCCGCGGGCCGGCGGGTGGTGCGGGGTCGGCGGTGGTGCTCCGAGGTGGTCCATGGACCGAACCTAGGGCTGACCGGGGCGGCCCCGCCGAGGTTGTCCACAGGCGGGCTCAGCGGGCGTGGAGCTCCTGAGCGGCGGTCGCGATGTCGTCGAGCTCGGTGCGCAGGGCCTTCTCGGTCAGCTTGAGCCCGAGCGGGCCGACGACCCGCAGCGCCAGGCGCTGCAGGGCCCGGGGGTCCGGCGTGCTGGCGCTGAAGTGCACGGAGAGCAGCGTGGCGTCGGCCTCCGCCAGCGGCTCGAGCGTCATCACGGTGCGGTAGGTGGTGTTGCCGGAGCGCGCCTCGGTCTCGGTGCGCCGCTCGGGGTCGTTGTCCACCACCCAGATCTCCTGGGTGTCCGAGGCTCCCATCATCCGGCGCGTCTCCCGCCAGCCGGTGCCGATGGCATACGGGCCGGGGGTGATGACGTGCAGGTCGGTGACCTGGGAGAGGCGCTCCTGCGCGTGGTCGAGGTCGGTGATGACCTCCCAGACCGCGCCGGCCGGGGCCTCGACCCGGCGCTCGACGCGGACCTCGTGCTGCGCGCTCATCGACCGTCCCCCGTCGGCTCGGGCTCCTCGGGTGCGGGCAGGTCCTCCCAGGCGTCACCCAGCACGAGGTCCAGCGTCGCGTCCTCCCGCTCGTCCTGCACCAGTTCGACCTCCTGGGGCAGCGCCTCGGCCAGCAGCTGGGCCCCCTCCAGGCCGGAGGGGCCGTGGATGATCTGGCCCGGACCCTCGAGGTCGGCGCCGGAGTTGTCCACCCCGTCGACCGTGAACCCCCGCGCCTGCAGGCCCTCGCTCGCCCGTCCGGCCAGCCCTGCGACGCCCGTGGAGTTGAAGACGTTGACGACGACGTCCTCCGCGACCAGCGTGGGGGTCGGCGCCGCGACCGTCGCCGGTGCCTCGTCGGTGTCCCCACCCATGCCGAACCAGCCCTGCATGGAGGCCATCGCCAGGACCAGGGCCAGCACGAGCACGCCGAGCAGCGCCGCCATGACCATGGCGGCGCGACGACGTGCCCGGCGGGCGGCCGTCGACATGCCGGCGGTGCGCACGTATCCCACGCAGAAGTCCTTCCCGAAGGGCAGCAGGCTAGCGAGTCGCCGTGCCGTCGAGGTCGAGGACACGCCCGTGGACGGCGGGTCGGCCCTGCAGCGCCGCCCGCAGGGCACGGTGCAGTCCGTCCTCGAGGTAGAGGGTGCCCCGCCAGCGGACCACGTGGCAGAAGATGTCGCCGTAGAAGGTGGAGTCGGAGGACAGCAGGGCCCTCAGGTCCAGCTGCGAGCGCGTCGTCACCAGGTCGTCCAGCCGCAGCATCCGCGGGGGGAGGTGCGCCCAGTCGCCGGGCTCGTCCAGGCCGTGCGGGGGGTAGGGCTGCTCGTCCCCGACGCCCTTGAAGATCATGCCGCGCAGTCTAGAGTCTGGTGCGTGAGCGAGCAGAGCAGCAGCCAGGTCGACCGGATCCGGGAGGCGTACGCCTTCGCCGGGCCGAGCATCACGCTGGGCGGCGCGGTCGGCACCGACGGGGAGGCCGTGGCGAGCGAGGCGGTCGTCCGGCTGCCGCTGGGGTCGATGAACCGGCACGGACTGGTCGCCGGGGCGACCGGCACCGGCAAGACGGTCACCCTCCAGGTGCTCGCCGAGCAGCTCTCGGACTCCGGCGTGCCGGTCTTCCTCGCGGACGTCAAGGGCGACCTCACCGGGTTGGCGACCCCTGCCGAGGGCGGCGGCAAGGTCGAGGAGCGGATGAGCGGCCTCGCCCAGGAGTGGGAGGCGAAGGCCTACCCGGTCGAGCTGCTCAACCTCGGCGGGCACGGCGTGGGGAACCCGGTGCGGGCCACGGTCACCGGCTTCGGGCCGACGCTGCTGTCGAAGGTGCTCGGCCTCAACCAGACCCAGGAATCCAGCCTGGGCCTCATCTTCTACTGGGCCGACCAGCAGGGGCTCGCGCTGCTGGACCTCAAGGACCTCGTCGCCGTCATCCAGCACCTCATCTCCGACGAGGGTCGGGCGGACCTCAAGGGGCTCGGCGGCATCGCGACGTCGACGGCCGGCGTGATCCTGCGCGAGCTCATCGGCCTGTCCGCGGCCGGGGGAGACGTCTTCTTCGGCGAGCCGGAGTTCGAGACCGCCGACCTGCTGCGCACGACCGCCGACGGGGCAGGTGTCATCACGCTGCTCGAGCTGCCCGGGGTGCAGGACCGGCCGGTGCTCTTCTCCACCTTCCTCATGTGGCTGCTGGCCGAGCTCTTCCAGGACCTGCCCGAGGTGGGCGATCCGGAGAAGCCGACGCTCGTCTTCGTCCTCGACGAGGCGCACCTGCTCTTCGGCGATGCCTCCGACGCCTTCCTCGACGCCGTCGAGCAGGCGGTGCGCCTCATCCGCTCCAAGGGGGTCGGGGTCTTCTTCGTCACGCAGACCCCCACGGACGTGCCGGACGCCGTCCTGGCGCAGCTGGGCAACCGGGTGCAGCACGCGCTGCGCGCCCACACCCCCAACGACGCCAAGGCGCTCAAGGCGACCGTGTCGACCTTCCCCACCAGCGACTACGACCTGGGCGAGGTCCTGACCTCGCTGCGGACCGGCGAGGCGGTCGTCACCGTCCTCTCCGAGGAGGGCGCGCCGACCCCGGTCGCGCGCACCGTGCTCCGGGCGCCGCAGGCCCGGATCGGGCCCTCGGAGGAGGAGGTCGTGCGGGCGCTGGTGGCCGGGTCCTCCCTGTCCGGCCGGTATGCCGAGGCTCTCGACCGCGAGTCCGCGCACGAGATGCTCGCCGCGCGGATGGAGGCGGCGACCCGGGCGGCGCAGGAGCAGGAGGCCGCCGAGGCGCGGACGCGGGCGAGCCGGGAGGCTGCCCCCGGTCCGGCCGGCGGAGGACGTCGCGGCTCGGGCGGTGGGGGACGGCAGGACCCGGACGGGGGCGTGCTCGAGCAGGTCGTCTCCTCCGGCGCGTTCCGCTCGATGCTCCGCTCGGCCGGCACCGTCATCGGGCGGGAGATCACCCGCTCGGTCTTCGGCACCCGCCGCCGCTGACCGCACCGGACGCGCGCTCAGCCCGCACCGGACGCGCGCTCAGCCCGCACCGGACGCGCGCTCAGCCCGCACCGGACGCGCGTTTGGGCCGCCCGGACCGCCTCGGGTATCCTGCTGCGCGGAGGATTCGCATAGCGGCCTAGTGCGCACGATTGGAAATCGTGTTGGGATAAAACCCTCGGGGGTTCAAATCCCCCATCCTCCGCCAGTCGGCGAGGCCCCGGGCCACCGTTCCACCGGTGACCGGGGCCTTCCGCATACCCGGGCCTTCCACCCACCCGTGCAGCCTGCGCGCGCGGGCCGTCTTGGACAGTCTCGGCCGAGCACCTAGACTGGTCGCCGGACCCCTCGTGCGGTGGTACCTCGGTGAACTCCCCCAGGGCAGGAATGCAGCAAGGGCAATCGGGCTCTTCCAGGTGCGCGAGGGGTTCTTCATACCCTGCTGCCGTCGCGCCCGCTGCCTCCCTCCCACGTGGCAGGATGTCCGCACCCCTGCGAAAGGACACGCCATGCCGTTCCACGTCGGATCCGAGGTCGGCCGCCTGCGTCAGGTCATCGTGCACCGGCCCGGGCTGGAGATGCACCGGCTGACCCCCGACAACAAGGAGCGCTACCTCTTCGACGAGATCCTCTGGGTGGAGAAGGCGCAGGAGGAGCACGACTACTTCGTGCAGGTCATGCGCGAGCGCGGGGTGACGGTGCACCACTTCGACACCCTGCTGCGCGAGGCGCTCGCCGTGCCCGAGGCCCGCGCCCACGTCCTCGCCCACTCGCTGGACGAGCGGCACGTCGGCCCCCAGGCGGCCGAGGACCTGCGCGCGATGTTCGACGGGATGGACGACGCCGAGCTCACCACCCACCTCATCGGCGGCATCACCAAGGCCGAGGTGCTGGAGCGCATCGGCAGCCCGAGCTCGGTGGTCATCGACCAGTTCGGTCTGCACGACTCGGTGCTCGCGCCGCTGCCGAACCACCTCTTCACCCGCGACACCTCCGCGTGGGCCTACGGCGGGGTGGCCGTCAACTCGATGCACAAGAAGGCCCGTCGCCGGGAGACGGTGCACTACGACGCGATCTACCGCTACCACCCGATGTTCGCCGAGGCCGGTATGCAGTGGTGGAGCCACGGCGTCGACGACGGCCCCGCGACGGCGGAGGGGGGCGACATCCTCGTGCCGGGCAACGGGATGGTCCTCGTCGGGCTCTCCGAGCGCACCACGGCCACCGGGGTCGAGCGCCTGGCCCGCCGGCTGCTGGCCTCCGGCGAGGCCGAGCGGGTCGTCGCGCTGGACATGCCCAAGGCGCGCGCGGTCATGCACCTCGACACGGTGATGACGATGCTCGACGAGCAGACCTTCACCCGCTACGCCGGGCTGCCGGACCTCACGTCCTGGACCATCACGGCCGGGGACCAGGACGCCGCGACCGGCGAGCTGCGCCTGGAGATCGAGCGGCACGAACCCGAGCAGATGATGCAGGTCGTCGCGCACGGCCTCGGGGTGGACTCGGTGCGGGTGCTCGCCGCCGAGCAGGACCCGCGGGCGGCGGCCCGGGAGCAGTGGGACGACGGCTGCAACGTGCTCGCGCTCGAGCCCGGGGTCGTCGTCGGCTACCAGCGCAACACGGTGACCAACGCCTACCTGCGCGAGCAGGGGGTGGAGGTGCTGGAGATCGCCGGCTCCGAGCTGGGGCGGGGGCGGGGTGGCCCGCGCTGCATGTCCTGCCCGATCGAGCGGGACCCGCTCACCTGATGCCCGCCCGCCGTCGGGTCGACCCGGCTGCCGGCGAGCAGGCGCTGGCGGCCTGGGAGGCCGCGCAGTCCGGCGCAGCGGGCGGCGCGCCGGAGGTCTCCCGCAGCCAGCTGGCCACCGCCGTGCGCTACCTGCTCGAGGACCTCGTCGAGCGCGCCCCCGGGAGGTCGGTCGAGGTGCGGATCCCGCCGTATGCCGCCGCCCAGGTCGTCGAGGGACCGCGGCACACGCGCGGGACCCCGACCAACGTGGTCGAGACCGACCCCCAGACGTGGCTCGCGCTGGCGACCGGGCGGACCACCTGGGCCGAGGCGACGGCGAGCGGCGCGGTGCGGGCGTCGGGGCAGCGGGCCGACCTCACGGCATACCTGCCGCTGCGCTGAGCCGCGCTCAGGCCCCGGGGGGCTCCTCCGGCGGCAGCGGGAACAGCAGCTGGTAGAGCTTGACCCGCCGGGCGCCCTCCTCGCCGTGCTCGGCGCGCGCGGCCTTCGCCCGCTCCAGGTGCTCCGTCATCGTGGCGGCGATGGCGTCGCCGAGGGCGTCCGCCTCCTCGAAGGTCAGCATGGCCGTGGCCTCGTTGGAGGTGGCGATGCCGGGCCACGCCTCGTCCTCGGACTCCATCCGGGCGATCCACTCCTGGACCCGGGCGTTGCGCATCTCCATCTGGTGCAGCATGACCGTCTGGGCGGCGGTGCGGGCGGCGCTGTCCTGGGCGACCGCCTCGAGGCCGAAGGAGAAGCCGACGCTGGTCCACCACCGCTCGCGCGCCGACCCCCGCGCGGTGTCCTCCTCGACGAGCCCGTGCCGCTCCAGCTGCCGCAGGTGGTAGCTGGTCTGCCCGGTGTTCTCCCCCATGGCCCGGGCCAGCATCGAGGCGGTGGCCGCGCCGTGGTCCTTGAGGTAGTCGTACATCCGTAGCCGCAGCGGGTGGGCGAACGCCTTGAGGGTCGCGGCGTCGAGGGCGGGGGCCACGTGGGGGGAGGGTTTGCGCGTCGGCATAGTCCAGAGATACCTTTGCAGAGGTTAGTTTGCACAACATCTTCTGCACTCAGGATAGGGGACCGGCCATGACGGCATCCACCACCAGGTCGGCGGGGACCCAGCCCCGCCCGGCCACCACGCCCCTGGGGCGCCCCTTCGGCGCGCACCTCGGTGCCGTCGGGCTGGCGAACCTCGCCGACGGGGTCGTCCAGATCGGGGTCCCCCTGCTGGCCGTGACCCTGACCCGTCACCGCTGCTCATGGGGGTGCTGACGGCCGCCGTGTGGCTGCCCTGGCTCGTCTGCGGCATCCCCGCCGGCGTCCTCGTCGACCGGTGGGACCGGCGCCGCACGATGCTGGTCGCCCTCGGTGCCCGGGGCGCCCTCCTGGGCGGGGCCGGGGTCCTCGCGCTGTCCGACCGGCTGACCATCTGGGTGCTGGTCGCCCTGGCGCTGGGCTACGGCATCACCGAGGTCTTCGCCGACCTCGCCGCGGCCGCGCAGGTCCCGGCCCTGGTCGGGCGCACGGCCGGCCCGCTGCGCCGGGCGAACTCCCGCCTCCTCGCGGTGGAGCAGGTGTGCAACGGCTTCGTCGGCCCGCCGCTGGCCGGTGTGCTGGTCGCGCTCGGCGCGGCGTGGCTCGTGGGCTCCTCCGCCCTGGTGGTGGTGGGCGCCGTCCTCGTGCTCGCCCTCGGGCTGCGCGGCAGGTATGCCCCGGTGGTCCCGGAGGTCGAGAGCGTGGGCTCGCGGTGGTCCGCGCTGACCTCCGGGATGCGCACCCTGTGGACCCACCCGGTGCTGCGTCCTCTGGCGATCGCGGCCGGGCTGTGGAACTTCGCCTCGACCGCCCTCAGCGCGGTCCTCATCCTGTGGCTCGTCGGTCCGGAGTCGGAGGGGGGCCTGTCGCCGCAGCTGTTCTCCCTCGCGATGGTGGTGCTCCCGGTCGGCGCCCTGCTGGGGAGCCTGGTGGCGAGCCGGGTCATCGAGCGCTTCTCCGAGATGCCCGTCCTCGTCGTGTGCTGGGGCCTCAACGCCGTCTTCAACCTGGCTCTCCTCCTCTGGCCCTCGGTGTGGGGGCTCGCGCTGTTCCTCCTGGCGGCCGGCCCGCTGGGGGTGATCGGCAACGTCGTCTCCGGGTCCATCCGGCCCCGCCTGGTCGCCGGGGACCAGCTGGGCCGGGTCGGTGGCGCCTCCCGGGTGCTGGTCTTCGGCGCCATGCCGCTGGGCGCCCTCGTCGGGGGACAGGTCGCGGCGCTCTTCGGCATCCCGGTGGTGCTGCTCGGCGTCCCCGTGGTGATGCTCCTGGCCACCGCCATGGTCGCCGTCGGCGTCCCGCAGGCCCTGGTGGACGCGCACGAGCTGGCCCCGGACCCCGAGCCCGTCGCCTGAGCCGCGGCCCCCAGGCGCTAGCGTCCTGCCCATGAGGATCGGCGTCTGCATCCTGCCCGAGCACCCCTGGCGGGAGGCCGAGCCGCTGTGGCGGCAGGTGGAGGAGTGGGGGTTCGAGCACGCCTGGACCTACGACCACCTCGTCTGGGCCGGGCTGCCGCAGGCGCCGTGGCACTCCACGGTCGCCACCCTCGCGGCGGCCGCCGTCGTCACGGACCGGGTCCGGCTCGGCACCTTCGTCGCCTCCCCGAACTTCCGGCACCCGGCGCTCCTGGCCAAGGACGTCACCACGCTGGACGACCTCAGTGCGGGGCGCGTCCTGCTCGGGCTGGGGACGGGCGGGGACCTGGACAGCCGGCTGCTGGGGGACCGGCACACCCGCGGCGAGCGGACCGCGCGGTTCGAGGAGTTCGTGCCCCTGCTGGACCGCTTGCTGACCGAGGACGACGTCGAGGTCGAGGGCGAGTTCTTCACGGTGGCCGGGGCGGGTGCCCGCCCGCGCTGCGTCCAGCAGCCCCGGGTCCCCTTCGTGGTCGCCGCCAACGGGCCGCGCGCCATGCGGCTGGCGGTGGCGCACGGCGCCGGCTGGCTCACCACCGGACCTCCCGGTGCGGCCGAGGACGGGCTGGACGACTGGTGGCGCGGTGTGCGCGAGCTCGGCGCCCGGGTGGACGCGCTGGAGGGCGAGGCGGGTCGGGCCCGGCCGCTGGACCGCTACCTGTCGCTCGACGCCGGGTCGCCGGCGCTGGGCAGCCTCGAGGAGGTCCAGGACCGGATCGGCCTCGCTGCCGAGGCCGGGTTCACCGACGTCGTGGTGCACTGGCCGCGCGCGGACGAGCCCTATCGCGCCGACGTGCGCGTCCTGGAGGCGCTCGCGGCCTCCCGGTCCTGACCGGGGGCGGCGCCGCATACCGCCGATGTATCCCGGCGGGGTGGGGGTGCTCTGAGCCCTGACGCCCCGGCGGAGGCGAGGGGCCTCCCGGCGTCACCGGCCCGTGACGGCCGGCGCCCGAAGGAGATCCGCATGACCACCACCACCAGGACCCGGCGCAGGGCCGGGTTCGCGACAGGGACGCTGCTCGCGCTCGGCGCCACGGCGCTCGCCGGTGCCGTCCCGGCCCTCGCCGCCACCCTCGGCGACCACGAGATCAGCGGCGTGCAGTTCGTCAACGACGACTGCAGCCGCAACGAGTACGCCATCCAGGCCGACATCACCGGCACCACCGACGACATCGGCGGCTTCGACCGCGTCCGGTTCGACGTCTGGGACGACGGCACCCTCAAGGACAGCCGCATCCTCGAGGTCGAGGTGGGCACGACACGGGAGCTCAACGCGTTCCTGTCCTTCGTCGGGCTCTACGGCACCGGGGCGCCCGGTGTCGGCATCGTCATCAGCGACGTCGACGCCGACGGTGACGTCGTCGGCACCCTCGAGATGGTCGACCCGTTCTACCCCGACGACGTCGACGGGCCGTGCACCTTCGACGTCGAGCGGATCGGCGGGCCGACCCGGATCGAGACCGCCGCCATGCTGTCGGAGCAGAAGTTCGTCATGGCCGACACGGTGGTCATCGCGACCTCGCGCACCTACCCGGACGCCCTCGCGGCGGCCCCGTGGGCCGCGCAGCTGGGGGCCCCGCTGCTGCTCACCAGCCCCGGCGGTCTGTCCGCGGCCAGTCTCGACGAGCTGCTGCGCCTCATGCCCGACGACGTCTACGTCGTCGGCGGCCCCGCGGCGGTGAGCGGTCAGGTCCTCACCGACGTGCAGGCGGCCCTCCCGGGGGCCCACGTCGAGCGCGTGTCCGGGCCCGACCGCTACGGGACGGCCGGCGAGATCGCGCAGCGCGTGGTCCAGGACAGCTCGGCCGAGCTCTTCGTCGCCTCGGGGCAGGACTTCCCGGACGCCCTCGTGCTCAGTGCCCTGGCGGCCCGCCACCAGGCCCCGCTGGTCCTCACCAAGCACGCCGAGGTGCCCCCGGAGACCGCGAGCGCCGTGGCCGCGCTGACCTTCGACGACGTCTACGCCGCCGGCGGCACGACGGTGCTCTCCGACGACGTGCTCGACGACGTCTCCCTCGGTATGCCGTGGACGCGCTACAGCGGGCCGGACCGCTACGACACGGCCGAGTCGGTGCTGGAGCAGTTCCCGGCCGAGGGCAAGGTGCTGGTCGCGACGGGGCAGGACTTCCCCGACAGCCTGACCGCGGTGCCCGTCGCCGCGCGGACCGGGGCCGGGGTCGCGCTGACCCGCCCCGACGCGGTGCCGGCCGGGGTCCTGGACGAGGTGGAGCGGCTCGTGACCGGCTTCTCGTTCCCGCTCATCACCATCGTCGGCGGTGAGCTGGCGGTGCACGACACGGTCGAGACGCAGCTGCTCGGCCTGGTCGGCGGCCTGGCCGACCCGACGCAGCGGTCCACCGGTGGGCGGACCGAGGGCAACATCGGGCAGGAGTGATCCCTCCCTCGTCCCCCGTGACGGGTCCCCGGCGCGGCAGCCACCCGGTTGCCGCGCCGGTCCGCGTCCTGACGGATACTGGTGAGGTGCCACCCTCGGACCCTTCGGACCCCACGGACGAACCCACCCGGCTGCCGGTGCGGCGCCGGCCCCGGCTGAGCCGCTTCCTCGTCGTCGGCGCGCTCGTCGGCTTCGTCGTCGGCGCCGTGATCTCCCTGCTCGGGCCGGACGCCCCCGGCAGCAGCGCCGGCCAGGAGGTCGTCCTGCTGGGCGCCACCGGTGCCGTCTTCGTCGGGCTCGCCGCCGCGATCGTCTACCTCGCCCTCGACCGTCGCGCCGCGCGCGACTGACCCGCGCCCGTGGAGCAGCGTCGGCCCGACCTCGTGCGCTTCCTGGCGACCGGCGCGGTCGTCGGGGCGGTCATCGCCGTGCTCGTGGCGGCCCTCGGCCGGGACGTGCCCTACGTCAACGGCCTGGAGGAGTACCTGCTCTTCATCCTCATCGGTGGCGGTGCGGGGTTCGCCGTCGGGGCGCTGGCCTACCTCGTCGCCGACCGCCCGCGGCTGGGCTCCTGACCCCGCGCCCGGGCCCGGCGGGCGGTGCGCCCGGCCCGTGGACTGTGGGACCATGGGGCCGTGGCTCGCGCTGACGGACGGCTCTCGCACGACCTCCTGCCCGAGGAGCGTCTGCCCCAGGACGCCTGCGGCGTCTTCGGGGTGTGGGCGCCCGGTGAGGAGGTCGCCAAGCTCACCTACTACGGCCTCTACGCCCTGCAGCACCGCGGGCAGGAGGCGGCCGGGATCGCGACCAGCGACGGGCAGCGGCTGGTGGTCTACAAGGACGTCGGTCTCGTCAGCCAGGTCTTCGACGAGTCGGCGCTGGCCTCCCTCCAGGGCCACCTGGCGGTCGGGCACTGCCGCTACTCCACGACCGGTCGCAACTCCTGGCAGAACGCCCAGCCGACGCTCGGGGGCACCGCCGAGGGGACCGTGGCGCTGGCCCACAACGGCAACCTCATCAACACCTCCGAGCTGCGCGACGTGCTGCGCGAGATGCTCGGCGGGGACCTGGCGCGCTCGACCGGCGAGGTCGGGCGCGGCAACACCACGGACACCGCGATCGTCACCGGGATGCTGACCGCCGACCCGGACCTGTCGCTGGAGGAGGCGGCCATGCGGGTGCTGCCGCAGCTGCGCGGCGCCTTCTCCCTGGTCTTCTGCGACGAGGGCACCCTGTATGCCGCCCGCGACCCCCAGGCGGTCCGTCCCCTGGTGCTGGGCCGGCTGGAGCGCGGGTGGGTGGTCGCCTCCGAGACCGCAGGTCTGGACATCGTCGGGGCCTCGGTCGTGCGGGAGGTCGAGCCAGGAGAGCTCATCGCGATCGACCACAACGGTCTGCGCTCGCGCCGGTTCGCCGAGGCGGCGCCCCGACGCTGCGTCTTCGAGTGGGTCTACCTCGCGCGGCCGGACACCACGATCGCCGGGCGGGAGGTCTACGACTCCCGCGTCGAGATGGGGCGCCAGCTGGCGCGCGAGCACCCGGTCGAGGCCGACATGGTGATGCCGACCCCGGAGTCGGGGACGCCGGCCGCCATCGGCTACGCGCAGGAGTCGGGCATCCCCTACGGCCAGGGGCTGGTCAAGAACGCCTACGTGGGCCGGACCTTCATCGCCCCCAGCCAGACCATCCGGCAGCTCGGGATCCGGCTCAAGCTCAACCCCCTCCGGGACGTCATCAAGGGCAAGCGGCTCGTCGTGGTGGACGACTCCATCGTGCGCGGCAACACCCAGCGGGCGCTCGTGCGCATGCTGCGTGAGGCCGGGGCCGCCGAGGTGCACGTGCGGATCTCCTCGCCGCCGGTGCGCTGGCCCTGCTTCTACGGCATCGACTTCGCCACCCGCGCCGAGCTCATCGCGACCGGGCTGGAGACGGCCGACATCTGCGCCTCGCTGCGCGCGGACTCCCTGGGCTACATCTCCACCGAGGGCATGGTGACGGCGACCGAGCAGCCCCGGTCCTCGTTGTGCACCGCCTGCTTCACGGGGGACTACCCGATCGAGCTGCCCCGTGAGGACCAGCTCGGCAAGGACGTCCTGGAGCTGCAGTTCCCGGTCGACACCCAGGGGGCGGACCCCACCGACGTCGGCACCCTCGACGTCGACCGCGCCCGTGACGTCCGCGACAGGGACCACGCCCCCGCGGGAGCGCGCGACATGGACAACGTGAGCGTCTCGGCCGCCGCCGGCGGCTCGGACGCCGTCCGCCGCCCCTGACCCGCGCAGCCCTGGCCTCCCTGTCACGAGCTCGACCTGGCACGAGGCCGGACCCTGTGCACGCCACACCAGCCCCAGGCATACCTGTGCACCCTTGTGCAGGCTGGGCACACGGTAGAACCTCCGCACAGGCTGCATGAGCGTGCACAGGCTGCGCCAGGGACGGGAGGAGCACTTCACCGCGCGGGGCGGGGCGAGCGGGTCTAGCGTCCGTGACGACGGGTCGGCGACCCGGGATGTGGAGGCGCCATGAGCGAGCACGACGACCAGACCATGCCTGAGACCGACGAGGACCGGGACGCGGCCGAGCCCGACGGCGAGCGGACCACGGCCGACGTGGACCGGGCCGCGGCCGAGCCCGACGACGCCGACGGCCCCGACCCCGCTGGGCCGGAGGGGACGACCGAGGACGAGTCCGCCGACGAGACCGACGAGGGTGACCCCCGGCAGGAGTCCGAGGAGGAGGCCCGGCGGAGGCAGGAGGAGTTCGCCCGGGAGCACGACCCGGCCGAGCACGACGTGGACGCCGGCGAGGAGTTCCGTCAGCCCGGCGACTGGACCGCCGACGAGGACGGCCCCCAGGAGCTCGAGACCGACCGGAGCATGCTCGCCGCGACGGGTTCGGCGACCACGGGAGAGGGTGGCGCGGACGGGTCTGGCACGACCGAGAGTGGCGCGGACGGGTCTGGCGCGACCGAGGGTGGCGCGGGCGACGGCAGCCCGGAGGAGGACATCCGCGACGGGGGTCACGGCTGGGGCTCGGCGGTGCCCCGCGCCGACGGGTCCGCGCCCGAGGGCCACCCGGTCAAGGCCTGGCACGACACCATGACCTTCGTCCTGCCGGACGAGGAGGGCTACGACGCCGAGGCGCACGAGTGCTTCGTGGACGGGGAGACCGCGGAGCGCGCCGGCTTCCGGCACGCGCACGGCTGAGCCGGGTCGTCCCCGAGGTTCGCCTGACCAGGATCACCTCAGGAGGGACGACGTCGGGGACGGGCGCGGCGTCGACGACGCCCGGTTCGGCATACCCTGGGGGTGCCCACCCGCCGCCACGCCCGAGGGAACCCGCGATGAGCGACCAGCCGATCACCTATGCCAGCGCGGGCGTCGACGTGCACGCCGGCGACCGCGCCGTCGAGCTGATGAAGGAGTCGGTCCGGCGGGCGCAGCGCCCGGAGGTCCTCGGTGGGCTCGGAGGCTTCGCGGGGATGTTCGACGCGTCCGCGCTGCGGGGTATGCGGCGTCCCGTCCTGGCGACCTCGACCGACGGGGTCGGCACCAAGGTCGCGATCGCCCAGGCGATGGACGTCCACGACACCATCGGCCAGGACCTCGTCGGCATGGTCGTCGACGACATCGTCGTGAGCGGGGCCGAGCCGCTGTTCATGACCGACTACATCGCCTGCGGCACGGTGGTGCCCGAGCGGATCGCCGCGATCGTCTCGGGCATCGCCCGCGGCTGCGAGCTGGCGGGCGTCGCCCTGGTGGGCGGTGAGACGGCGGAGCACCCCGGCCTGCTCGGTCCGCACGAGTATGACGTCGCGGGCGCCGCGACGGGTGTCGTCGAGCACGACGCGGTGCTGGGTCCGCAGCGGGTCGCCGAGGGCGACGTCGTGCTGGCGCTGGCGAGCTCGGGCCTGCACAGCAACGGCTACTCCCTCGTGCGCCGCGTCGTCGCCGCCGCAGGGTGGGCCTGGGAGCGGGACGTCCCCGAGCTCGGGCGGACCCTGGGGGAGGAGTGCCTGGAGCCGACCCGCATCTACACCCGGCCGCTGCTCGAGCTGGTCCGGGCGCTGGGGCCGGACCTGCACGTCCTGTCCCACGTGACCGGTGGCGGGCTGGCGGCCAACCTGGCGCGGGTGCTGCCGCCGGGGATGCTGGCGACCGTGGAACGGGCGTGGCAGCTGCCGCCGATCTTCGCGCTGGTGCAGGAGCTGGGGCGGGTGCCGCTGGCCGACCTGGAGCAGACGCTCAACATGGGGGTGGGGTTCGTGGCCGTGGTGGCTCCCACGGAGGCCGACCGGGCGGTCGCGCTCCTGGAGCAGAACGGCATACCGACGTGGCCCGTGGGGACCGTCGAGGTGGCGGGGGAGGACGCCGTCGGTCCGGACGTCGTGCAGGGAGCCAAGGGCGTCGACGGCGGAGCCGTCCGGGTCGTGGGGGACTACCGACGCTGAGCGCGGTCCCGGCGCGCGTCCGGTGGAGCCCGCCCGCGCGTCCGGTGCTGCCCTACGGCGCGTCCGGTGGAGCCCGCCCGCGCGTCCGGTGCTGCCCTACGGCGCGTCCGGTGCGGCGGGGGTGATGAGGACCCAGTACTCCGTGGGCCCGCGCCCACCGATGAAGCCGCCCCACCGGAGGTCCGCGGCGTCCGGGGTGAGCTCGGTGCGCAGCTGCTCGGTGGTCGGCTCGGCGATGACGATGCTCTGCGCGGGGTCCTCGAGGCGGACCTGCACGCTGTGCTCGGGGGAGTTGACCGCCCAGCCCTCCCAGGCGAGGACCGCACCCTCGCTCCGGTCCGGCTCGACGGGCTCCACACCGCGCATGAGCACCACCGAGGGCAGGGCGGACGCGTCGACGGGGTCGCACGCCGCTGCCTGCACCTCACTCCAGGAGGCGTCCTCGGTGAGCGGTTCCTGGCACTGGCGCACCTCGTAGGTCACGGTGTCGACACCGTTGTAGATGCGCCAGGCGACGAACATGACCACCGCGATCCCGACCAGCAGCAGGGGGAGGACCCACCACTGGTTGCGAGGGAGACGACCGCTGGCCGTCGCCCGCGCATCGGTCCAGCGGGCCTCGTGCCGGCTGCGGGTGCTCATCCGCTCGCCCGTCGCCCGCCACCGACCTCAGGGAGCGGCTGCGGACGCGGGCGGGTGGTCACCGCTCTCCGCCGGCCGCCCAGGATCCGTACTCGCCGTCCTCGTCGTCCTCCGCGTAGGGGTCGTCATCGTCCTCGGGCTCGTCGTCGTCCTGCTCGTCCGACGGCGGGGAGTAGTCGAACTCGCCGCGCGAGGAGTGCAGCTCCCGCTCGAGTGCCGAGAGGTCGGTGTCCGGAGCCGAGTACTTCAGCTTCCGTGCGACCTTGATCTGCTTTGCCTTGGCCCGGCCGCGCCCCATGGCGTGACCCCCTTGTGTCGAGTCTGCCGGGGCGGCATCGCTGGCTGATCGCTCAGGTGCGGAGCCGGCCCGGGGATGTGTATTCCGTGGGCCCTACGGTACATCAGGACCGGCACGGCGCCCGCATCGGCTCGGGCGGCTCAGCGGCGTCCGCGCGCCCAGGTGGCGGCCATGAGGGCGAGCACGGCCACACCACCCGCGGCGAGGAGCACCCACGCCCACACCGGCAGCCCGGAGGAGGCCTCGGCGGTCGAGGAGTCCGCGGTCGCCGACTCCTCGGAGTCGGTCGCCTGCTCCTGCTCCGGCGTCGTCTCCTCCGCCTCCGGCTCGGTCGAGGACTCCTCGGGCTGCGCCTCCTGGGAGGTCTCCTCGGTGGGTTCCTCGGAGGGGGTGGGGGCCGGGGAGGCCTCCTCGGTGACCTCCTCGCCGCCGGTCACGGTGAACCCGAACTCACCGGAGATGGGGTGCCCGTCCTCGCTGGTCACCCGCCACGCGACGGCGTAGTCACCGTCCGCGAGGTCGTCCACCAGGTCCTGGGTCACCTCGGTCCCCTCGACCTCGGGCTCGCCCTCCAGCGCGGACCCGCCGTCCGGGTCGGTCACGGTGACGGCGGCACCCACCTCGGCGATCTGCCCGCTGAAGGTCATGGTCACCTCGTCCAGCTCTCCGGCCTCGACCGTCGCGCCGTCCTCGGGGTCGCTGCCGGTGAGCTCGTCGTGGGCCTGGGCGGGCAGCGGCAGGGCGACCAGGGCCAGGGCCGCGAGCAGGGCGGTGGAACGGCGCGTCGATGACATGACGTCGAGTCTAGGTGGCGCACCTGGACGACATACCCTGCCCGGGTGGAGCCGACGACCTGCCGCACCCTCGCCGCGCCCGTCGTCGTGCGCACCGAGGAGCGGCGCTCGGTCTTCGAGTGCTGGCTGCGCCGGGTCGACGACGAGGCCGCGGCGCGCGCCGTGGTCGAGGAGGCCCGCTCCACCCTCTGGGACGCCGGGCACCACTGCTCGGCCTTCGTCCTCGGCCCGGACGGCGCCACGGTGCGCAGCAGCGACGACGGCGAGCCGGCAGGCACGGCCGGTATGCCGATGCTGGAGACGCTCACCCATGCGGGGGTGACGGACGTGGTCGCCGTCGTCTCCCGCTGGTTCGGCGGGACCAGGCTCGGCACCGGCGGGCTGGTGCGTGCCTACTCGGGTGCCGTCCGGCTCGCCCTCGACGAGGCTCGGCTGCTCACCCGGACCCGGGTCCGCGAGGTGGACGTGCGGGTGGGGCACGCGATGGCCGGGCGACTGGAGCACGACCTGCGGGCCCGCGGTGTGCACATCGCCGACACCCGCTACGGTCCGCAGGTGACGCTGCGGCTGCAGGTGCCGGTCGACCGGGCCGACGCCGTGCCCGACCTGCTGGCCGAGCTCACCGGTGGAGCGGCCGAGCCGGTGCCCGGCACGGCCGGGGAGGGATGGGTCGACCTGGCCTGACCGGGCCCCGACGCACGCGCGCGGCGTTCCTGCGCGCCCCGCGCCGGGGGCGCGGCTACGGTGGGCCGACGCCACCGATGTCGACCCCGGGGAGATGCCCATGGAACCGATGGATCCTGTCTACGGAGCGGGCACGCTCCTCACCATCGCGGCCGTCGCCGTCGCGGTCCTGCTCTTCCTCATCATCAAGCTGCGGATGCACGCCTTCGTGGCGCTCATCACCGTCAGCTTCCTCACCGGTCTCGCCGCGGGCATCCCGTTCGGGGAGCTGGCCGGGGTCGCGACCAGCTTCTTCGGCAGCACCCTGGGAGCCGTCGCGCTGCTCGTCGGGCTCGGCGCCATGATCGGCCGGCTGCTGGAGGTCACCGGCGGGGCCCAGGTGCTCGCCGACACCCTCATCGGCGGTTTCGGCGAGAAGCGGGCACCCCTCGCGCTGGGCGTCGCGGCCCTGCTCTTCGGCATACCGATCTTCTTCGACGCCGGGCTCGTGGTCTTCCTGCCCATCATCTTCTCGGTGGCGCGGCGCTTCGGCGGCTCGGTGCTGCTCTACGCCCTCCCCGCCGCGGGGGCGTTCGCGGCCATGCACGCGATCGTGCCTCCGCACCCCGGCCCGGTGACCGCCGCCACCGAGCTCGGCGGCTCCATCGGCCTGAGCATGCTCATCGGCATCCCCGTCGCGTTCGTCTCGTGGTACGTCGGCGTCTACCTCTTCACCACGGCCTACGCCGGCAAGATCATGGTCCCCATCAACGACTCGATGCTCCGCGGCACCGTCTCGGGCGAGCCGTCGGACCTCGACGACGGCGACGACGACGCGCGCGCCGAGCGGATCGCCCGCGGCGAGGAGGAGGTCACCCCGCCCTCGTTCGGGCTCGTGCTCGCCCTGCTGCTGCTGCCGTTCGTCCTCATCGCGCTCAACACCGGGATCGCGACGCTGCGCTCGGCCGAGGTGCTGGGCGAGAGCGTCGCCCTCGACGCGCTCGTCTTCATCGGGCAGACGCCGGTGGCGCTGCTCATCACGCTGCTCGTGACGACCTACGTGCTCGGCACCCGGGGGCGTTCGCTCGCGACCGTCGAGACGCTCCTCAACGACGCGCTCGGCCCCATCTGCGCGATCATCCTCATCACCGGCGCCGGCGGGATGTTCGGCGGGGTGCTGCGCTACTCCGGCATCGGCGCGGCCCTCTCGGAGAGCCTGGCCGACCTGGGCCTGCCCCTCATCGTGTCGGCCTTCCTCATCGCCACCCTCCTGCGCGTGGCCCAGGGCTCGGCGACGGTCGCGCTGACCACGACCGCGGGGCTCATCTCCGCCGCCGTCACCGCGGAGGGGCTCTCCGACCTGAAGATCGCCTGCCTGGTGCTCGCGATCGCGGCCGGTGCCACGGTGCTCTCGCACGTCAACGACTCCGGCTTCTGGCTGGTCAGCCGCTTCTTCGGGATGGACGTCAAGACGACGCTGCGGACCTGGACGGTGATGGAGACCACCCTCGGCCTCGCGATCTTCGTCCTGGCCGCCGGGCTGTGGGTGGTCGTGCCATGAGCCCCACGCCCGACCCCGCCGGACGGCCCCTCCACCTCGTCATCATGGGCGTCTCGGGCACCGGGAAGTCGACCATCGGTCTGGCCCTGCACGAGCGGCTGGGGTGGGAGTTCGCCGAGGGCGACGACTTCCACCCGCAGGCCAACGTGGACAAGATGACCAGCGGGCGGCCGCTCATGGACGAGGACCGCTGGCCGTGGCTCAAGGCGCTCGCGGCGTGGACGGCCGAGCGGGACGCCGCCGGCACCCCCACGCTGCTCACCTGCTCGGCCCTGCGCCGGTCCTACCGCGAGGTCCTCACCGAGGGCGGCGCGGGCACGTGGTTCGTCCACCTCTCCGGTGACAAGGGCCTGCTCCTGGACCGCATGAGCGCCCGCGACCACTTCATGCCGCCGTCCCTGCTGGAGTCCCAGCTGGACACCCTGGAGCCGCTCGAGGCCGACGAGCGCGGGGCGGTGTTCGACGTCGCCAACCCGCCGGAGCGGATCGCCCGGATGGTCCTGGCCCAGCTCGACGAGGACTGAGACCCCCACCCCTAGAGTGGCGTCATGCCGCTCCCGCTCGACCAGCCCCTGCCGCGCGACTGGTGGGCCTCCGCCGTCGTCTACCAGATCTATCCCCGCAGCTTCGCCGACAGCGACGGTGACGGCATCGGTGACCTGCCGGGCATCCTGGGCCGGCTGGACCACCTCGAGCACCTCGGGGTCGACGTGGTCTGGCTCAGCCCGGTCTACCGCAGCCCGCAGGACGACAACGGCTACGACATCAGCGACTACCAGGACCTCGACCCCACCTTCGGCAAACTCGCCGACCTCGACGAGCTCATCGCCCAGCTGCACGCGCGCGGCATCCGCCTCGTCATGGACCTCGTGGTCAACCACACCAGCGACGAGCACCCCTGGTTCGAGGAGAGCCGTGCCTCCCCGGAGGCGCAGCGGCGGGACTGGTACTGGTGGCGTCCGGCGCGGGCCGGGCATACCGGCGGGGAGCCCGGCGCCGAGCCCACCGACTGGCGTTCCTTCTTCTCCGGCCCCGCCTGGGAGTGGGACGCGGCCAGCGGGGAGTACTACCTGCACCTCTTCAGCCGCAAGCAGCCCGACCTCAACTGGGAGAACCCGGAGGTCCGGGAGGCCGTCTACGCGATGATGCGCTGGTGGCTCGAGCGCGGGGTCGACGGCTTCCGCATGGACGTCATCAACCTCATCTCCAAGCCGCTGGACCTGCCCGACGGGGACGCCTTCGCGCTGGTCGCCGACGGCCCCCGGGTGCACGAGTTCCTGGCCCAGATGCGCGAGCGCGTCTTCGCCGACCACCCCCGGGCCTTCCTCACCGTGGGCGAGATGCCGGGCGTCACCGCGCAGGAGGCACGCCTCTACACCGACGCCGACCGGGGGGAGGTGGACATGGTCTTCCAGTTCGAGCACGTCGACCTGGGGATCGGCCCGGGCGGCAAGTTCGACCGGCTGCCCATCACCATGCCGCTGCTGCGCGCCAGCCTCATGGGCTGGCAGACCGCCCTCGCGGACACCGGCTGGAACTCGCTCTACTGGGACAACCACGACCAGCCGCGGGCGGTCAGCCGCTTCGGCGACGACGACCCGGCGTGGCGCGAGCGCTCCGCCAAGACCCTGGCGACGGTGCTGCACACGCTGCGCGGCACGCCGTTCATCTACCAGGGGGAGGAGCTGGGTATGACGAACCTCCCCTTCGCGTCGCTGGCCGAGCTGCGCGACATCGAGGCGCTCAACCACGTCGCCGAGCAGGAGGCGGCGGGCAGGCCGGTCGAGGACCTGCTGGAGGGCATCCGCGCGGTGGGGCGCGACAACGCCCGCACGCCCGTCCAGTGGACCGACGCGCCCGGCGCGGGCTTCACCCGCGGCCAGCCGTGGATCGGGATCAACCCCAACCACACGGAGATCAACGCAGCCGCCCAGACCGGGGTCCCCGGGTCGGTGCTGGAGCACCACCGCGCGCTCGTCGCCCTGCGCCACGACGAGGAGGTGGTCGCCCGAGGGACGGTGCGACCGCTGGCGATGGACCACCCCGACCTGTGGGCCTTCGAGCGCGGGCTCGACGGCGTCTCGATGCTCACCCTCGCCTCCTTCACCCGGGACCCCCTCGTCGTCCCGCCCGAGCTGCTGCAGGGGTGGGGCGGGGCCGAGGTGGTGCTCGCCACCTCCGCGGAGGCGGCAGCCGGCGTGCTGGACGGGGGGACGCTGCCGGGCTGGGAGTCGGTGGTCCTGCGCCGGCGGTGAGCGCTCGGGCGGGCGAGGGTCAGGTCAGGGTGAGGCCGTCGGCGACGACCCGGCCGCGGTGCAGGACGGTGCGGTCGTCCGGCCGGTCCATCACCGCCGAGGTGGGGGTCTCGCCGGCGACGAGCACCAGGTCGGCCCGGTCGCCCGGGGCCAGGCCGGGTCGGTCGGCGGTGCCCGCCAGCCGAGGCAGGTCGCGGTCCATGATGCTCGCGCCGCCGCGGGTGGCCACGGCCAGCGCGTGCTCGACGAGCTCGTCGGCCCGGAACCCGTGGGTGAAGGCGAGCTGCCAGGTGCGGTCGAGTATGTCGCCGTTGCCGTAGGGCGACCAGTAGTCCCGCTGGCCGTCCTCGCCGAGCCCGACCCGGACGCCGGCCTCGGCGAGCTGGGTCAGCGGCAGCGTCTGCCGACCGCCCGGCGCGACCGTGGCCGTGGCGATGTCCAGTCCGGCCAGGCGCTCGACGAGGCCCTGCGTCTGCGACTCGGTGCCGTCCCACAGGCCGTAGCCGTGCGAGATGAGCACGTCCCCCTGCATCCCCAGGGCCTCGGTGCGCTCGCAGACCAGGTCGGCGGAGAACCGGCCGAGGTCGCCGGGCTCGTGCAGGTGGATGTCCACGGGCACGGCATACCGCTGCGCGAGGTCGAAGACGAGGTCGAGGTGCCGGACCGGGTCACGGTCCAGGCTGCACGGGTCGATGCCGCCCACGACGTCGGCGCCGGCGCGCAGGGCGTCCTCGAGCACCCGGGCCGAGCCCTCCTCGCGCAGCAGCCCGGCCTGCGGGAAGGCGATGACCTGCACCTCGGCCCGGTCGCGGTGGGTCTCGCGAGCGGCGAGGACCGCCTCCAGGCGCTCCAGCCCGCAGTCCACGTCGACCTGCGCGAACGACCTCACCCGGGTGGCTCCGCGGGCGACCATGAGGCCCAGCGTGTGCGCCGCCCGCTCGACGACGCCGACCTCGGCGTCCCGCCAGTGCGCCCGGTCGTTGAGCATCATCGTCCACACCCCGGGGCCACCGGTGTGCGGCCGGAACGGCAGGCCCAGCCGGGTGGAGTCCAGGTGCACGTGGACGTCGCTGAAGGCGGGGAGGAGCAGCCGACCGCGACCGTCGAGCTCCCCGTCGGCCGGGGCCCCGTCGGGACCGTCACCGGGACCGGCGCCGGTCTGCGGTGCGGCCTCGCCGGTCCGCCGCGGGCGGACCTCGGCGACCACCTCGCCCTCGAGCCGGACGTCACTGGCCGGGCCACCCCAGGGGCGCACGTCGCGGATCCACATGGGGGACAGACTACGAGCGGGGCACGACACCAGGTGTCGTGCCCCGCTCGTCCACGTCGGGCCGCCCGGGGCGGCTCAGGCGTGGTCGGTGCTGCGTGCTCAGCCCTCCTCGCGCCTCCGGGGCTGTGCCTCGGGGTCCTCGCTCGTGTCGGACTGGCCCTGACCGACCTGCTGGCCCAGGTCGGGAGCGACCTGCTCCGGCTGCTCCAGGGTGCCGAGCTCGGCCTGCGAGGCGTCGTCCTGCTCCTCGCCCGCGTGCGGCTTGGCGGCCTGACGGGCCTTCTCCGCCGCCTCGGCGATGGCGGCGTCGGCGTCCTGCTTGGACCGCTTGCGGGTGGAGATCTCCGCGTCGCGGGTCGCGCCCTCGGCCTCCTCACGGGCCCGGCGCAGTGCCTCGCGCGGGTCCTCCAGCATCGGTGCGTCCACCCCGAGGTCGATGTCACCGACCTCGGAGCTGATCCCGCTGGAGGGCGCGTCCAGGCCGGCGGAGTCCGGTCCCTTGCCACCGCCGAGCGCGTTGCCGATCCCGGCGAGCGCGGCGGTGAGCTCGGTGGGCACGACCCACATCTGGTTGGAGTCGCCCTTGGCGATCTCGGGCAGCATCTGGAGGTACTGGTAGGCCAGCAGCTTGCTGTCCGGGTTGCCCTTGTGGATGGCGTCGAAGACCTGCAGGATCGCGCGGGCCTCACCCTGGGACTCCAGGATCGCGGACTGGGCCGCGCCCTCGGCGCGCAGGATCTGCGCCTGCTTCTCGCCCTCGGCGGTGAGGATCTGGCTGCCCTTGACGCCCTCGGCGTTGAGGATGGCCGCGCGACGGTCGCGCTCGGCGCGCATCTGCTTCTCCATCGAGTCCTGCACGCTGGCGGGCGGGTCGATGGCCTTGAGCTCCACCCGGTTGACCCGGATGCCCCAGCGCCCGGTCGCCTCGTCCAGCACCCCACGCAGCTGGCCGTTGATCATGTCGCGGCTGGTCAGCGTCTGCTCCAGGTCGAGCGAGCCGATGACGTTGCGCAGCGTGGTGACGGTGAGCTGCTCGATGCCCTGGATGTAGTTGGCGATCTCGTAGGTCGCCGCCTTGGGGTCCGTGGGCTGGAAGTAGATGACGGTGTCGATGGAGACCACCAGGTTGTCGCTGGTGATGACCGGCTGCGGCGGGAAGCTCACGACCTGCTCACGCAGGTCGACCACCGAGCGGGGCCGGTCGATGAAGGGCACGAGGAAGTGCAGGCCGGCGTCCAGGGTGCGGTCGTACTTGCCGAGCCGCTCCACGATGACGCTCGTCGCCTGCGGCACGATCCGGATCGCCCTGGCCACGGCCACGACGACGAAGAGCGCGAGCAGGAGGACGACGGCCCAGACGATGACGTTGATGGGGTCCATCTAGCTTCTCCTTGGTTGACTTCTGCTGAGGTATGCGGTGCCGCGCCGCGGTCAGTCGCGCGGCGGTTCGAGGTCGAACGGCTTGTCCTCCGGGGTGGCGGCCGTGACCACCGCGGTCGCCCCGTCGATGCGGACCACGGTGACGAGGTCACCCGCGGCGAAGGTCTGCCCCTCCAGCTCGGCCCGGGCGGTCCAGTTCTCTCCCCGCAGCTTGACCAGGCCGTCCCGGTCGGAGACCGGCTCGAGCACGGTGGCGGTCTGGCCGATGTTGCCCTCCATGAGGATCTTGCCGCCCTTGCCCTCGAGGCGCAGGTGGCGCAGGGCCACCGGACGCAGCGCGAAGACGAAGAGGCCGGAGGCCACGGCGAAGATGAGCACCTGCCAGATGAGCCCGACCCCGGTGGCCCCGGCCACGACGGCCGCCACCAGGGCGCCGAGCGCCAGCATGAGGAAGAGCAGGTCGAGGGTGGTCATCTCGACGATGCCGAACGCCAGGGCGGCGCCGATCCACCAGAGCCACTGCGGAGAGTCGCGTAGCCAGTCGGGCATGTCGGGCTCCTTTCCCCTGTGACCGTCGATCCTATGACGTGGACGTCAACGACGCGCGGTCGGTTCCCTCGACCTGCGACCGGTCACCTCTCCCGCCCCTCTGCCACCCCCTCTGCCACCCCTCTCCCGCACCGGACGCGTGGTCGTGCCGCACCGGACGCGCGATCGTGCCGCACCGGACGCGTGGTCGTGCCGCACCGGACGCGTGGTCGTGCCGCACCGGACGTGTGGTCGTGCCGCACCGGACGCGCGATCGTGCCGCACCGGACGTGTGGTCGTGCTGCGCCCGGTGCGGCCCGCCCTCACCAGAGGCCGGTGCCGACCAGTCTCGGCAGCTCCGACCGCGTGGCGGTCGCGGTCGGAGCCGCCGGCTCTCCACCTCTCAGCGCCCGCTCGATGATCCCGAAGACCTGCTCGGTCTCCACGAGGAAGGCGTCGTGGCCGTAGGGGCTGTCGATGACCGCCAGCTCCCGGCAGGTAGGGGCGGACGCGACGACCTCGCCCTCGGCCGGGGTGAAGAGCCGGTCGCTGCTCACCACGCCGACGGTGAGCTCCGCGGTGATCCGCTGCAGGGCGGCTGCGACGCCGCCGCGCCCGCGCCCGATGTCGTGGCTGTTCATCGCCTCGGTGAGGACGAGGTAGGCATTGGCGTCGAACCGGCGCACCAACTTCTTGCCGTGGTGCTCCAGATAGGACTGCACGGCATACCGGCCGCCGCGCAGCGCGTCCTCGCCGTCCTGCGCCCCGCAGCCGAAGCGCAGCGCCAGCTCCGCCGCCGAGCGGTAGGTCGTGTGCGCGATCTGGCGGGCGATCTCCAGACCGGCGCGGGGTCCGGGTCCGGGGTAGTAGTCCCCACCGTGGAAGGCCGGGTCGAGGCGGATGGCGTGCAGCTGCGGCACCGACCACGCGATCTGGTCGGCGCTCGCCACGGCGCTGGCGGCGAGGACGACGCAGCGTCGCACCCGGTCCGGGAAGGTGGTCGCCCACTCCAGCGAGCGCATCCCGCCCACGGACCCGCCGACGACGAGCGCGAAGCGGTCGACGCCGAGCCGGTCGGCCAGCAGGGCCTCGGCGTGCACCTGGTCGCGCACGGTGACCCGGGGGAAGGAGCTGCCGTAGGGCCGGCCGTCCGGCGCGGCCGAGGACGGCCCGGTGGTGCCGCCGCAGCCGCCCAGGACGGAGGGCGCGACGACGAACCACTCGTCGGTGTCGATGGGGCAGCCCGGACCGATGAGGCCCGGCCACCAGCCCGGCGTGGGCTGCCCCGGTCCCTGCTCCCCGACGACGTGGCTGTCGCCGGTGAGCGCGTGCAGCACGAGGACGGCGTTGCCGCCGTCGGGGTCGAGGCGGCCCCAGGTCTGGTAGGTGACCCGGACGTCCTCGAGGATCTCCCCGGACTCCAGCGCCAGCGGGCCGACCGGCTGGGTCCGCCGCCGTGAGCGGGGCGGGTGCTCCTCGAGGGGCACGGCGGCCATCTCAGGCCGCCTCCGTGCCGCGGGCCACGGCGGCCGCGGCGGCGAAACCCCGGTCGAGGTCGGCCAGGATGTCCTCGATGCCCTCGATCCCGACCGAGAGCCGCACCAGCCCGGGGGTGACCCCCGCGGCCCGCTGCGCCTCCGGGGTGAGCTGGGAGTGCGTGGTGCTGGCGGGGTGGATGACCAGCGAGCGGACGTCGCCGATGTTGGCGACGTGGCTGTGCAGCTCCAGGGCCGAGACGAAGGCGCGCCCGGCGGCGGCGCCACCCTCGATCTCGAAGGCGAGCACGGCGCCCGCGCCACCGGGCAGGTAGGTCCGCACCCGCTCGTGCGAGGGGTGGCCGGGCAGCCCGGCGTAGGAGACCGCGTCCACCTGGTCGTGCGCGTCGAGCCGCTCCGCCACCCGCTGTGCGTTGGCGACGTGCCGCTCGACCCGCAGCGACAGCGTCTCCAGTCCCTGGGCGATGAGGAAGGCGTTGAACGGGGAGACCGCCGGCCCGAGGTCGCGCAGGAGCTGCACCCGCGCCTTGATGATGTAGGACACGTTGGCGCCGAGCAGGCCTCCCTCGCCGAGCGCCTCGGCATACACCAGACCCTGGTAGGAGGGGTCGGGCTCGGTGAAGCCGGGGAACCGTCCACCCCGGCCGTAGTCGAAGCGGCCCGCGTCGACGATGACGCCGGCGATGGAGGTGCCGTGGCCACCGAGGTACTTCGTCGCCGAGTGCACCACCACGTCGGCACCGTGCTCGATCGGCCGGCAGAGGTAGGGCGTGGCGACCGTGTTGTCCACGATGAGGGGCACCCCCACCTCGTGCGCGACGTCGGCCACCGCGCGCAGGTCCAGCACGTCGCTGCTGGGGTTGGCGATGGTCTCGCCGAAGAACGCCTTGGTCTCCGGGCGGGCGGCGGCGCGCCACGACTCGGGGTCGCTCGGGTCCTCGACGAAGGTCACCTCGATGCCCAGGCGGGGCAGGGTGTGGGCGAAGAGGTTCTGGGTGCCGCCGTAGAGGCTCGGGGAGGAGACCACGTGGTCGCCCGCGCCGGCGAGGTTGAGGATCGACAGGGTGACCGCCGAGGAGCCGGAGGCGACGAGCAGCGCACCGACGCCGCCCTCGAGGTCGGCGACGCGGTTCTCGACCGTCTCGGTGGTGGGGTTGGTGATGCGGGTGTAGATCGGCCCGAGCTCGGCGAGCGCGAACCGGTCGGCCGCCTGGTCGGCGTCGTCGAAGACGTAGGAGGTGGTCTGGTAGATCGGCAGGGCGCGCGCGCCGGTCTGCGAGTCGGGGGTCTGGCCGGCGTGGATCTGTCGGGTGGCGAAGTCGCGGTAGGTGCTCATCGGAGGTCTCGTCTCTCGCTGGGGGGTGGCAGGGTGGTGGTCACTCTGCTGAGCCCGCCTCAGCAGCGGGAGGGACGGGGCCGGGGTCGTCCGCGGCGCGTCAGCTGCGAGGGGTGGGCTCAGCAGCGGCGCATTCGGCGGGAGCGGCTCGTCATGGGTCCTGTTCTACAGGCGGCGGGTCTCGAAGTCAATGCGAGTTCGCGGGCCGCTGACAGCCCGTTTCCGCAGGATCTGCAGCGTGTGTCGCGCAAGGGTTCCATCCTTCGGTATGCCGTCGGCTCAGGTGCAGAGCGAGGTCACCTCGTCGCTCACCGCGGAACCGGGGGTGGTGCAGAAATGGTGCTGCACAGTGGTCGCCAGGACGACCGGTGTGCAGCACCGTTCCTGCACCACCATGCTCAGCCGGGCCGCTCGAGCACCCGTACGTCCGGCATCGGTGACGCTGGGCCCAGCGCGATGAGCTCGTCCACCCTGGCGAGGAAGCTCTGGGGGCGGGTGTGCAAGGTCCACGGGGTCACGCCGAGCACCCTCGCGCCGACGGCCACCAGGACGGAGTCCTTCTCGACGGTCGCGGCCCACCGGTCGCCGCCCCGGTCGTCGATCCCCTGGTGGTACTGCCGCGAGTGCACCTGCAGGGCTGCTCCCATCGTGGGCATCCAGCCGTCCGGGCAGGCGAGGAAGCGGCCGGTCCGCGCGTGCACGAGCCGACAGTTGGTCAGCAGCACGGGAAGGTCCGGCCGCTGGTCCCACAGGCGGCGCAGCACCGCCTCCGGGCGGGACCAGGCGCCACCGGTGAAGGCCTCGAGCCCGGCGCGCACGCGGTGCACCTGGGGCCCCGGGCGTTGCCACAGCTCGCGGTCCAACCCTTGCGGGGTGGCGAGCCCACGCTGCAGGATCGCGATGGCCAACGCCTCCTGCTCCGTCGGCGTCACTCGCTCCAGGCACGCCGCGTCCACCAGCGCCCGCGCAGCGGGTGCCACGGCCAGCGGCCCCTCGCGCCGCGCGGGGTCGGGGAGCCGGGTGGTCCGGACGACCCTGGCCCCGTCGTGCTCGCGCGCCCGGGCCGTCGCCGGCACGAGGAACGTCGCGACCCGTGGCGGCGGCGTGCGGAGCCCGTGCTCGCCGAGGGCCACCAGCCCGGTCAGCACCGCGTCCTCGCCGGCCCACAGCGCCGTGGCCGTGAGGAGGGCGTCGTGGCTGAGCGGCCCACGATGGGGTCACACGACGCGCGGGTAGGGCGTGCGCCATACCGTCGAGCGTCGGTGCCGGATCTGCGCCGGCGTCCACCCCGCACCCCGCAGCTGCCCGACGGTCGCGAGCCCGCGCTGGCCGGCGACGTCGGGGAAGGGTGGGTGCTGCGCTGCCATGCGACCATGCTGCCCCGGTGGGCCAGGCCACCGCAGGCAGCAGGCCCTGCCCTGTGGACAAGGGCGGTGGTGCAGGAACGGTGCTGCACAGCGGTCGCCAGGACGACCGGTGCGCAGCACCGTTGGTGCACCACCCTGCTCAGGCTCGGAGGTCGACGGTGCCCACCGGCTCGAGGGTGGCGAGGTCGGCCACGTGCAGTGTGCTCTCGCCGAGGATCCACAGGTGGTCGCCGATGACGAGGGTGCGGCGCGCGTGGTCCCAGGCCACGGTGGCGTCCCCGCCCAGCTGGAGGCGCGGGCCCTGGGTGAGCGCGGCGGTGTCGACGTCGACGCCGGCGGAGATCACCCCCGTCCACTGCGAGGTCTCGGTCCAGGCCTCGGCGGGGAGGAAGAGCTGCCCGGTCTGCGGCCACCACGTGAAGGCCCGGTGGTCGTGCTCCGCGCCGGACCCGTGGTCGGCCCACGTCTGCTTGGCGACCTGCGTCGGCGCGGAGAGGTCGGAGATGTCGAAGAGCGAGACCTGCAGCCCCGTCGTCCGGCCCTCGTCGGTGGCGTCCTGGCCGACGCCGAGCAGCAGGTCCTCGCCCACCGGGTGGAGGTATGCCGAGTAGCCGGGAATCTTCAGCTCGCCGGTGACCCGGGGCTCGGTCGGGTCGGAGGTGTCGAGCAGGTAGAGCGGGTCGGTCTGCCGGAAGGTCACCACCGCGGCGGTGTCGGGGGACAGGTAGCGCACCGCGTAGATCTGCTCGGTCTCGCCGAGGCCGTCGACGCGCCCCTGCTCGACCAGCCGGTCGCCCGCCTCGGCGAGCACCACGAGCGAGCTGCTGGACGGCGTGCTGCCCGAGCCGTCCGTGGTCGTGGCGACGCGGATCGTCCCCTGGTCCTCGTCCAGGCTGAACTGGTTGAGCAGGCGCCCCGGCACGCTGCCCGAGGCGACGTGCTCGGTCGAGGCCGGGTCGGTGAGGTCGAAGGTGTGCAGGGCGGTGGTGGTGGCGCCTCCGGCGCCCCGGGGGAGGGCGGTGTCCGGCCCGTCGGGGGCGCCGTCGGCGACGGACCACGCCTCCCACGCGCTGGTGGCGACGACCAGGCGGTCGGTCGAGGCATACACCGTGGAGCCGGAGGCGACCAGCCCGCCGGCGGAGGTGAGCTCGAGCTCGTCGCGCGCGAGGTCGAAGGTGAGCACGGACATGGTCGTGAGCCCGGAGAACTCCGGCGGCCGGGCGACGTCCTCGCACGGCACCGCGAGTCGGGTGCCGTCGGAGCGGGTGCCCTGGACGGTCTGGACGTGGGGCAGCCAGTCGTCCAGCGTCGACGCCTCGATGATCTCGCGGTTGACCTGCTCGGCCTCCTCCTCGGCGGCCAGGCTGCCGGTGCGCGGATGGACGAACGCCAGCCCGGGCGGTGCGGTGACCATGACGACCCGGGCGGTGCCGTCCTGCATCCGGGCGGACCGGTAGTCGCCCTCCAGCCGCAGCGTCCCACCGGCGGTCGGGTTCGCCGGGTCGGAGACGTCCACGAGCGTGACGACGGTGCGGGTCGCCTCGAAGGCCGGGAAGGAGGTCAGCCCGTCCGCGGCGTCGGGGGTCGGCGTCGGGACGCCCTGCCGCGGCCACTCCCGCGTGAGCACGAGCACCTGCCCGGACGTGCGGTCCAGCAGCAGCTCGGCGTCGGACCCGAGGTCGCGACCCGGCAGCCGCAGCGCCCCGACCTCGGCCCGGGTGGCGACGTCGACGACGACCAGCCGGCCACCCCGGGCGGTCACGAGGATCTCGCCGTCGGTCTGGACGACGTCGGGCTCCTCCACCCCCTGCTCCTGGTTGTTGGTGCCGGAGAAGTCCCGGCCCGCCACGGCGGTCCCCGCGCCGTCGCCGCCGCCCACCGAGCTGTCGGCGGCGCCGGAGTCCTCCATCGCCATGTCCTCGCCGAACCACCCCGAGCCGGTGCCGAGCCCCCACGGCCCGACCGCCTCCAGCGCGTGCTCGTGGACGTAGTCCAGCAGCTCCTCGCAGGACCCGAAGTCGGTGAGCTCCGCGGCCCCGGCGCGCGGTGGCGCGACGACGTCGGCGGGGGTGCAGGCCCCGAGCGCCAGCGGGACGGCGAGCAGGGAGGCGGCGAGGGCGGTGCGGCGCCCGGACGACGGTGTCATGGCGACTCGATTCCTGGGAGGGGGCTCCAGGAGGCGGAGCCCTGGGCCGGGATGGTGCTTCGGTCAGGCGTATGACGCCACGTCACCCTCGGTGGTTCCGTCCCCGTCGCGCGTCCGGTGCGTCTCTCCCCGCGCGTCCGGTGGGGGGACGCGGGACCGGCCGTACGCCCTGGCGGTCAGGGCGTACGGCCGGTGTGAGATCCCCGGTCGGGGCGGTCAGCGGTCGTCGTCGAGGTGGTGCTCCTCGGCGTACTCGCCGAGATGGCCCTCCGCGTGGGCGGCCACCAGCTCCGAGCGCCCGGGGTAGCGGACGTCCTCGACCACCTGCTGCATCAGCTCGCTGGGCTCCTTGGTGAACTGCGAGACGACGACGATGGTGATGAGGTTGAGGATCATGCCGATCGTCCCGATGCCGGTCGCGGGGATGTCCAGGATGGGCTCGTTGCCGAAGAAGGTCGGCAACGTCCACAGCTGGTACAGCAACGTCACGCCGAGGCCGACCGCCATACCGGTCGCGGCGGCCGCGGCGGTCGCCTTCTTCCAGAAGATCCCGAGGAAGAGGATCGGGAAGAAGGAGGCGGCGGCCAGGCCGAAGGCCAGGGCGACCACCTCGGCCACGAACCCGGGCGGGTTGATCCCGAGGTAGCCGGCCACGAGGATCGCAGCGGCCATGGCGATCCGGCCGACGCGCAGCTGCTGGGCGTCGGTGGCCCGCGGGTTGATCTTCTTCCAGTAGATGTCGTTGGCCACCGAGCTGGAGATGACCAGGAGCAGACCGGAGGCGGTGGACAGCGCCGCCGCCAGACCACCGGCCGCGACGAGACCGACGATGGGTGCCGGGAGACCGGCGATCTCCGGGGCGGCCAGCACGACGATGTCGTTGTTGATCGCCAGCTCGGTGCCCTCGCCGATGGCCCCGGCGACGTCGATGATCCCGTTGCCGTTGAGGTCGGTGACGGTGATGAGCCCGACGTCGCTCCAGGTGTTGAACCACGCCGGGGTGTCACCGATCGCGCTGCCCGGGATCTGGGTCAGCACGTTGTACTTGCTGAACGCGCCGACGGCCGGGGCGATCGTGTAGAGCAGCGAGATGAAGAACAACGCCCACAGCGCCGAGTAGCGCGCGGCCCGGACCGACTTCGCGGTGTAGAACCGGACGATGACGTGCGGCAGCCCCGCGGTCCCGAACATCAGGGCGGCGGTGATGAGGACCATGTTGACCATGGAGGTCTGGGTGAAGGCCTCGGTGTAGGCCGCCAGCCCGAGGTCCTGCTGCAGCCCGTCGAGCTCGCCGAGGATCTGCCCGAAGCCGATCTGCGGGAACGGGTTGCCGGCCAGCTGCAGCGAGATCGCCACCGCGGGGATGATGTAGGCGACGATGAGGACGGAGTACTGCGCGACCTGGGTCCAGGTGATGCCCTTCATGCCACCGAGCACGGCGTAGAGGAAGACGATCGCCATCCCGATGACGACGCCCCACGTGCGGTCGACGCCGAGGAAGCGCTGGAAGACCACGCCCACCCCGGCCATCTGCCCGGCGACGTAGACGAACGACACGACCAGGGCGCAGACGACCGAGACCAGGCGGGCGGTCTCGTTGTAGCGGTCGCCGACGAAGTCCGGCACGGTGTACTTGCCGAACTTGCGCAGGTAGGGGGCGAGCAGGAGGGCCAGCAGCACGTAGCCGCCGGTCCAGCCCATGAGGAAGACCGAGCCGGCGTAGCCGTTCTGGCTGAAGGCGATGAGCCCGGCCATCGAGATGAACGACGCGGCGCTCATCCAGTCGGCGGCGACCGCCGCGCCGTTGGCCGGTGCGGGGATGCCGCCGCCGGCGACGTAGAACCCGGCCGTGTCGGAGACCCGGCTGCGGTAGGCGATCCAGATGTAGAAGCCGAACGTGAGGACGACGAAGACGAGCGTCCAGGCCTGGATGGGGCTCACTGGTGATGCACCTCCTGCTCGTACTCGGTGATGCCGAACTCCGCGTCCAGCTTGTCCATGCGCCACACGTAGAAGGCGATGAGCAGGACGAAGACGATGATCGACCCCTGCTGGGCGAACCAGAACCCGAGCGGTATGCCGAAGATGCTCACGGCGTTGAGCACGTCGACGAAGAGGATGCCGGCGCCGAAGGACACCAACGCCCAGATCACCAGTAGGACCGACATGATGCGGACGTTGCGCCGCCAGTACTCACGTCGTTGGTCGACGTCAAGCATGGAGCCTCCTTGCTCTGCGGGACGGATGTGGCCAGCAGGCCTACCGAACACGAGGCCGTGACGCGGCGGCAAGGAGCGCGCGGCGGTGGTGCGCCGAACGGTGCCGGCGGTGCGGCGAGCGGCGAGGCGTCGGCGACGAGTGGTGCCGCCCGCCCCGTGGCCGGTCTCGGGGCCACCCGCCCGGCCGGCGCGCAGGCCACCCCTGCGGGGCGACGTGGCATACAGTGCCGCTCATGCGCTCCCGACGCGCCCCGGGCCAGGGCCGGTTGCTCCTCGCCGCGGGCATGATGGTCCTCGGCGGCCTCCTGCCCTGGGTCTACACGTATGCCGGTCCGGTGAGCGGCGCCGTCGGTGCCGGGTTGTGGGTGTTCTACGCCGGGCTCCTCGCGCTCGCCGGGGGGATGGTGCCCGCCGTCCGGCTGCGCGGCCTCGTCGTCGCCCAGTCGGTGGTGTGTGCCGTCGTGGCCCTGGGGCTCCCCCTCTGGCAGGTCGTCCACCTGCTGCGCCTGGTGGGTCTCGAGGGGTGGATGCCCGGGCCGGGCCTGGTGCTCAGCGCCTTCGGCGGGGTGCTCTGCCTGCTCGCCGCCCGCCAGCTGTCGCAGGTCCGGCCGGTCCAGGCCTGAGCCGTGGACGCCGAGCAGCTGCTGGAGCTGGAGGACCTGCGGGCCCGCTCCCGACGCCTTCGGCTCTCGCGGGAGCGGCTGCAGCCCCGGCTCGACCGGGACCGGGCGCTGCTCGCCGAGCGCACCCGGCTGCGCGACGCCCACCAGGGCGACGTCGACCGGCTCGACCGGCAGGGCCCGCACCGGTGGATCGCCTCCCTCGACGGGTCGCTCGACGAGCGGCGCCAGCGGGAGCTGGCCGAGGCGCAGGAGGCGGCCGAGCGGGTGGAGGAGATCCGGGCCCGCCTCGCCACCCTCGCCCTGGAGGCCGACCAGCTCGACGGCGACATCGCGGCGCTGGGCGACACGGAGACGCCCTACCAGGAGGCGCTCGCCGACCTCGTGCTCGCGGCGCGGGCCGGGACGCCGCGGCCCGGGGCCCGGGGGAGGACCGGGCCGCCGCCGGAGGAGGAGGTCGTCACCTGGGCCGAGCGGCGCCAGCAGGCCATCACCCGGCGTGCCGACGTCGAGGTGCTGCTCCCGCAGGCCCGGGCGCTGGTCCCCCTGCTGCGCCGGATCAGCGCCCGGATCCCCGTCGTCGCGGCCGGGATGGAGGCCTCGGCGATGATGGTGACCGACGTCCATGGCGCCGCGTTCTGGTCCGACGGGCTGGGCGAGCTGCGCCGCCAGGTCGCCGCGGCGGACGAGGCCGTCCAGCGGCTGCGCGAGGAGGTCGAGAGCTCACAGCTGCCCGACCTGCCGCTGCCCGACCTGGCCGGGTTCCCGGAGCCGTCGCCCGGCCGGATGCGGATGGTCGGCCACGCCGAGGTCACGACCCGGATGGACGAGGCGCGGGGATGGGGCGAGCGGGTCCTGGCGGAGGCCGAGGCCCTGGTGGCGCGGCTGCTGCTGCTGCGCGAGGAGCTGGCCGACGCCTGAGCGCAGCCCGGGCACGCACGAGCGCGCCGGCCGGCCCCGAAGGGCCAGGCCGGCGCGGCCACCGCTGCTGGCGGGGAGTCCCTGCCCCGGTCAGCGGGTGGCGTCCTCGCGCGGCTGGCGCCGGTGCGCGCGGGTCCACGCCCAGTAGCCCAGGGCGGCCAGCGCGGCCACCCCGACGAGCTCGGGCAGGATCGCGGCGAGGAAGGACAGCCCGCCGCCGAGCACCCCCAGCGCGGCGAACGCCCCGAGGGCCAGGACGAGCAGGGACCGGCCCCGCCCGTCGCGCAGGCCGCCCTCGAGGTGGGTGCGCCCGGAGAGGTCGGGCAGGAGCGTCCAGGCGATGAGGTAGATCCCGACGCCGACGCCACCCAGGAGGGCGACGACGACGGCGGCGGCGCGGACGGCGATCGGCGCGACGCCGAGGCGGTCGGCCACGGTGGCGCACACGCCCCCCAGCACCGCGTCGTCCGTACGACGGGCGGGGAGACGGCGCAGCGCGGCGTACACGCCGTCGAGCGCGGAGGAGCGGTGCTCCTGCTGCGGGCGCGGTTGCGGCAGGATGGGTGGGAGGTCGGGGGCGGGGGTGGAGGCGGTGTTCTCGTTCATGGGTCCAGCCTGCCGGGGGCCCGGCGAGGAGGCGACGGGGCAGGCTCCCAGATCCGGGTGGGGGATATCCCCCCTCGGGCGGCGGCGGCGATTCTCCCCCGGATGGGGGCGGCGGGCGCATAGGGTCTGCGCATGTCGTCCGCCGGGAGCCCTGCCGCCTCGGTGCTGATCCTCGCGCACACCCGCGACCGGGGCGCGGTGACCGCGGCGCGGGCTCTGCACCGCGCGGGCTGGCGGGTCGGTGTCGGGTCCTCGCGGCCCGGCGCCGGTCTGGTGGGTGCCTCGCGAGCCGTCACCCGCACGCACGTGGTGCCCCGACCCACGGGCGACCCCGCCGCCTTCGTCGCCGGGGTCCGGCGCGCGACCCGCGAGGGAGGGTATGCCGTCGTCGTCGGCTCCGGCGACGACTGGATGGCGGCGCTGACCCACCATCGCGACCTCCTCGACACCCCGGTGGCCCATCCTGCGGCGTCGGTCGTCGGCGCGGCGACGGACAAGCTGGTCCTCGCCGAGCTGGCCACGCGGGTCGGGCTGGGCACGCCGGCGACCTCGACCCTGCCGCCCGGGGCGACGGCCGACGTCGCCCTGCCGGTCGTGGTGAAGAACCGCTGGCACTGGTCGCCCCAGCAGAGCCGCACCCACCGCATCGAGACGCGGGTGTGCTCGACCCGGGAGCAGCTCGCCGAGCACCTGCGCGCCTTCGAGGGCTCGCGGGACCAGCCGATCCTGCAGGAGCCGGTCGAGGGCCACCTGGCCGCGGTCATCGGCGTCATGCACGAGGGGCACCTGCTCGGGCGGGTGCAGCAGGTCTCCCCCCGGCTGTTCCCCACGCCGTCGGGGGCGTCCGCGCGGGCCCGCACCGTCTCGGTCGACCCCGTCCTCGCGGACCGCTGCGAGGACCTGCTGCGCCGGTTGGGGTGGACCGGGCTGGTCGAGCTCCAGTTCCTCGTGGGTGCCGACGGAGGGCACCGTCTCATCGACCTCAACGGCCGCTTCTTCGGCTCGCTGGCCCTCGGCGAGCGGGCGCGTCCGGGCCTGGTCGACGCCGGCCTGCGGGCCACGACGGGCGGCTCCGTGCCCAGGCTGGGCGAGGGGCGCCCCGGCGTGCGCTACCAGTGGCTGGCCGGTGACCTGCGGCGCGCTCGCCAGGAGCGGCGCGGGGGAGTGGCCCCGGACCTGGCCACCACCCTGTGGTGGGCGACCCGGGCCCGGCACAGCGTCGCGGCCCTCACCGACCCCGGGCCCGTGCTCCACCTCATGGTCGGCAAGGTCGGCGCGGGCGCCGAGCCCGGGGCCCCGGCGGCCCCCGAGGGTCCGAGCGTCACCCGGTCAGCGGCGGCGCACCTGACGCACCACCTGGAGAGCGACGTAGCGCTCCGGGGCACGCAGCAGGGCGAGGGCGAGCTGGTAGGTCACGGCCGCGACGACGAGGGCCAGGCCGGCGCCCGCCCAGGCCTGGTCCAGACCCGCCAGCCGCACGGCGCCCCACGTGGTCAGGGCTGCACCCAGGCCCGCGACCGCGGTGCGGCCTAGCAGCGGCAGCGTGCTCCGCGCGGGGACCAGGCCGTGCCGGCGGGCCGCGAGCCAGCCGGTGAGCCCCGCCGCGACCAGCAGCGACGCCGACGTCGCCACGACGATCCCGGCCACGCCGAGGACCGGGGCCAGCGTCAGGTCCCCGACGACGTTGACGACCATCGCCAGCACGCCCACGGCCACCGGCCCGCGGGTGTCGCCGACGGCGTAGCACGCGCTGACCAGCACCTGCCGACAGGCCAGCGCCAGCAGCCCGGGCAGGAAGCACACGACGGCCACCGCCGTGACCTGCACCGCGCGCTCGTCGAAGGCCCCCCGGCCGAAGGCAAGGGTGACCACCTGCTGCGGGGCGGCCAGCAGGGCCACGGTCACGGGCACGAGGAGGGTCAGCGAGACCGCGAGCCCTCGGTGCACCAGAGCCCGCAGCCGCTCCCGGTCCTGCGCCCCTGCCGCCGCCGCCATCGCGGGGTAGAGCGGGGCGACGAGCGCCGCCACGACGAGCATCTCCGGCAGGTTGACCAGCCGCCAGCCGAGGAAGACGGCCGTCACCGCCCCCTCACCCACCGTGGAGGCCACGGCGCGGTCGACGATGGTGTTGACGTTGAGCATCGCCTGGCCGACGAGCAGCGGGGGCAGCAGCCAGCCGATCTCGCGCACGCCCGGTGACCGCGGGTCCAGACGGGGGCGGACCGGCCAGCGGTGCCGGGCGAGCGGGACCAGCTGCAGCACCAGCCGGGCGAGCGACCCGACCACGAAGCCGACCGCGAGGGCGACGACCCCGATGCGCGGCCCCAGCAGCCCGGCGGCGGCGATCATGACGAGGTTGAAGGGCACGCCCTGCAGGGCGCCCCAGCGGAAGACGCCGTGCGCCTGGGCCAGGGCCACGAGCAGGTCGGTCGCGGCGACGAGCACCGTCGTCACGAGGACGATCCGGGTGAGCAGCACGAGCAGGTCGGCGGCCTCGCCGTCCAGCCCCGGGGCCAGCACCCGGGACACGGGCGCGGCGGCGAGCCCCAGGGCGACGCTCAGGGCACCGATGCCCACCACGGCGAGGGTGAGGACGACGTCGAAGGTCCGGTGCCCCGGGCACTCCTGCTCGCCGTCGGCCTCGCGCGCGAGCACCGGGGTGGAGGCCCGGGTGAGGGACGTGCCGAGCAGCCCCAGGACGATGTTGGCCAGCCCCAGCGCGACGAAGTAGGCGTCCAGCTGCGGCCCGGCACCGTAGACGGCCGCGATGACGGCGTCCCGGACGAAGCCGAGCAGGATCGAGACGCCGGTCAGACCGGCGACGAGCACGGCGGCGCGGCCGATGCTCCAGCGGGCAGCCACCGCGCCGCCTCGTGCGCGTCTAGAGGTTGATCATGTGGCCGGCGATGCCGTGCACGGCCTCCTTGACGGCCTCGCCCAGGGTCGGGTGCGCGAAGACGGTGCGCGACATCTCGTCGGCGGTGAGGTCCCAGGTCTGCGCCAGGTTGAGGATCGGCAGCAGCTCGGTGACGTCCGGGCCGATGAGGTGGGCGCCGAGGATCTCGTTGTACTTCGCGTCGGCGACGACCTTGACGAAGCCGACACCGTCGCCCAGCCCCATGGCCTTGCCGTTGGCGGAGAACGGGAACTGCGCCGTCTTGACGTCGTGGCCGGCGTCCTTGGCCGCCTGCTCGGTGAGGCCCATCGAGGCGATCTGCGGGTGGCAGTAGGTCGCCCGCGGGATGAAGGTGTAGTCCAGCGGCATGGTCTCGGCGCCCGCGAGGGTCTCGGCGGCCACGATGCCCTGCGACTCGGCGGTGTGCGCCAGCATGAGCTTGGCGGTCACGTCGCCGATGGCGTAGACGCCGTCGACGTTGGTCCGCATGTAGTCGTCGATGGCGATGGCGCCGCGCTCGGTGAGCTCGACCCCGGTGGTCTCCAGCCCGAAGCCCTCGACCCGGGGGGCGAAGCCGATGGCGGAGAGCAGCTTGTCGGCCTCCAGCGTCTGCGAGTCGCCGCCGTCGGCCGGGGTCACGGTGACCTTGACGCCGTCACCGGTGTCCTCGACGTTCTCGACCTTGGTGCTGGTCATGAGCTTGACGCCGAGCTTCTTGTACTCCTTGGCCAGCGCCTTGGAGATCTCCGGCTCCTCGAGGGGGACGATCCGGTCGAGGAACTCGACGATGGTGACGTCGACCCCGAAGTTGGCCATGACGTAGGCGAACTCGACGCCGATGGCCCCGGAGCCGGCGATGACGATCGAGCCCGGCAGCTCCTCGTCGAGGATCTGCTCCTCGTAGGTGACGACGTTCTTGCTCACCTCCACCCCGGGCAGCATCTTGGTGACCGACCCGGTGGCCAGGATGAGGTGGTCGAAGGTGAGCTGGCTGGTGCCCCCGTCGTCGTCCTTCACGTCCATCGAGGTGGCCGAGGTGAGTGTCCCCCAGCCGTCCACCTCGGTGATCTTGTTCTTCTTCATGAGGTAGTGCACGCCCTTGACGATGCCGCTGCTCACCGAGCGGGAGCGCTGGAACGTCGGGCCGTAGGACATGGTGGCATCACCCTCGATGCCGTACTTCTTCTTGTCGTGCTGCAGCAGGTGCGCGATCTCGGCGTTGCGGATGAGCGCCTTGCTCGGGATGCACCCGACGTTGAGGCAGACACCGCCCCAGTACTTCTTCTCGACGACGGCCACCTTCTTGCCCAGCTGGGACGCGCGGATCGCCGCGACATACCCGCCGGGACCGGCGCCCAGGACAACAACGTCATAGTGATCGGCCATAAGGCCACACTATGCCGTCCCCCGGGGTCGTGTGCTCCCGGGGGACGGCGTGGTGGCGCACCCGATCGGGTGCTCAGTCCTCGACGATCTCGCCCTCGGCGATCTCCTCGGCGATCTCCTCCTCGGCCCGCTCCTCGTCGAACTCGTCCCGGGCCACCTCGGCCTCGGCGAGCATGCGGTAGAGGTCGCGGCGGGTGCGGTCGAGCAGCTCGGCCGCCTGCTGGTTGAGCTCGTCCTGGCCGGACTGGCCGACGGCCTGGGTCGCCATCGCGACGCTGCCGAGGGCCTTCCACAGGGTCCCCGCGCTGCCGCGGCGCTCGCTGCCGGGCCCGCGTGAGGAGTGGTGGCGGCGGTCCCGGTGACCCCCGTGACCAGGACCGCGGCCCCGGCCCGAGGAGCGGTCCTGCGCCCAGGGGTCCTCCGGCTCCTCACCACCGGTCCATCCCTGGGGCGGGAGGTCCTGGGCGGCCGCGCGACCGGCCTCGGTGAGCTCGTAGGCCCGGCGTCCGTCCACCTCCGTCTGGCTGACGAGCCCCTCGTCCTCCAGGAGGGCGAGAGCGGGGTAGATCGCCCCGGAGCTGGGCCGCCAGGCCCCGCCGGAGCTCTGCTCGATCTCCTGCATGAGCTGGTAGCCGTTCATCGGCTCGCGCTGCAGCAGGTGCAGGACCGCGTTGCGGACGTCGCCGCGGCGCGCGCGGCGCGGGCCCGGGCCGGACGGCCCGCCCTGGGGGCCGAAGAAGCCGCCCTTGCGGCCGAAGCCCTGCGGGCCGCCACCCGGGCCGAACGGGCCGCCCTGCGGCCCGAAGACCTGGCCGAGGAGCCCGCCGGGGCCGAAGATCTGGTCCTCGAAGGAGCCGAAGCCCCCGGAGCCGTGTCGAGATGTCATGAGTGCCCTCCTGTGGGAGTGGTGGTCGTATCGTTGTCGAGAAGAATAACGCGACCTGTCTCGACATGTCAACGACATATCGAGAACTGTCGGAGAATATCGGGAGGGGCTCGGCGGCGCGGCGGGGTTGACGCGGCGGCATGGTGCGGGGTTGTATGTCCTCATGCAGTTCTTCGCTCTCGTACTTATTACCTAGGGACGCGCCGCCGGCCGATCCTCGCCATCGACGCGTCCTCCCCTCGCCAGCCCGACCGGGCCGAGGGGTTTTTTGTTGCCACCGCCCCACCCTCCCGGACGTCAGGAAGACCCGCACATGACCGCGACCCACATCTCCGACGGTGCGACCGCCACCGCCCCCGGTGACACCGGTGGACGGTCCACCGGCACCACCCGACGCACCGGTGCCGAGGCCCTCGTCGCCACCCTCGAGCGCCTGGGTGTCGAGCACGTCTTCGGCCTGCCCGGGGGAGCGGTGCTGCCGCTCTACGACGCGCTCTACGGCGCCAAGGTCCGGCACATCCTCGTCCGGCACGAGCAGGGCGCCGGTCACGCCGCGCAGGGGTATGCCGCCGCCACCGGCAGGGTGGGGGTGTGCCTGGCCACCTCCGGCCCGGGGGCGACCAACCTCGTGACGGCCCTGGCGGACGCCAACATGGACTCGGTGCCGATGGTCGCCATCACCGGCAACGTCGCGAGCACCGCGATGGGCTCGGACGCCTTCCAGGAGGCCGACATCCGGTCGATCTCGATGCCGGTGACCAAGCACTCCTTCCTCGTCACCAACCCCGACGAGATCGCCGCCACCGTCGCCTCGGCCTTCCACATCGCCTCGACCGGGCGCCCCGGCCCGGTGCTCGTCGACGTCACCAAGGACGCCCTGGTCGCGCTCGCCGACGAGACGCTGCTGCAGCTGCCGTTGCCGGGCTACCGGACGCCGACGAGCCCCGCGCCCGAGGCGGTGCGGGACGCCGTCGAGCTCATGCTCACCCACCGGCGCCCCGTGCTCTACGTCGGGGGCGGGTGCCTGCGGTCCGGCGCCTCGCAGGAGGTGCTGCAGCTGGCCGAGCTCACCGGCTTCCCGGTCGTCACCACCCTCATGGCCCGGGGCGTCTTCCCCGACAGCCACCCCCAGCACATGGGGATGCCCGGGATGCACGGGAGCGTCTCCGGCGTCGCGACCCTGCAGAAGTCCGACCTCATCATCAGCCTGGGCGCGCGCTTCGACGACCGGGTCACCGGCGCCAAGCACACCTTCGCCCCGGACGCGACGATCGTGCACGCCGACATCGACGCGGCGGAGATCGGCAAGAACTTCCCCACGGCGGTCGGCCTCGTCGGCGACGCGCGCGGGACCATCGGCCAGCTGCTCACGGAGTGGACCCGGCGCACCGCCGCCGGGGCGGCCCCGCAGCACGAGGCGTGGGTCCGGCGGTGCCGCTCGTGGAAGGAGCGCTACCCCCTCGGCTACGACACCCCCTCCGACGGGGCGCTCGCCCCGCAGCTGGTCATCGAGCGGCTCGGCGCCCTCTCCGGCCCGGACACCGTCTTCGCCGCCGGCGTCGGCCAGCACCAGATGTGGGCCAGCCAGTTCATCACCTACGACGAGCCCCGCCGCTGGCTGAACTCCGGCGGGCTCGGGACCATGGGGTATGCCGTCCCCGCCGCCATGGGCGCCAAGGTCGGCAGGCCCGAGGCCACCGTCTGGGCGATCGACGGGGACGGCTGCTTCCAGATGACCAACCAGGAGCTCGCGACCTGCTCGGTCGAGGGCATCCCCATCAAGGTGGCGATCATCAACAACGCCGCCCTCGGCATGGTCAAGCAGTGGCAGGCGCTGTTCTACTCCGAGCGCTTCAGCCACTCCCAGCTGCCCTCGATGCAGGTGCCGGACTTCGCGACCCTGGCCACGGCATACGGGTGCGTCGGGCTGCGCTGCGAGCGCGCCGAGGACGTCGACGCCACCATCGAGCGGGCGATGGAGGTCGAGGACCAGCCGGTGGTCGTCGACTTCCGGGTCAGCCAGGACGCCATGGTCTGGCCCATGGTCGCCGCCGGCACGAGCAACGACGACGTCCAGCACGCCCGCGACGTCCGACCCGACTTCGGGGAGGACGAGTGACGCTGCTGTCCGACTACCCTCCTCGTGACCCGGGGCTCCCCACCCCCGCCCCCGCCTACCGACCGCACACCCCCCAGCAGGCCCCCACGAAAGGCACCACCATGAGCGACGCAGCTCGCACCCGCCACGCCCTGTCCGTCCTGGTCGAGAACAACCCCGGCGTCCTCGCCCGGGTCTCGGTCCTCTTCGCCCGGCGCAACTTCAACATCGACCACCTGGTCGTCGGCCCGACCGAGGACAACAAGGTCAGCCGGATGACGATCGTCGTCAACGTGAACGCCGAGCAGCTGCACAAGGTGACCAGCCAGCTGGACAAGCTGGTCGAGGTGATCCACATCGAGGAGCTCGAGGACGCCGACGCCATCCGCAGCAAGCTGTGGCAGATCAACGACAACGGCCCGCGCCCCGTCGGCGCCATGGCCGCCGCCGCCTTCTAGCCCGCCCCGCACACCCGCACACCCCACCCCGAACCCACAGGAGACACCCACCCCATGGCCACGATGTACTACGACGACGACGCCGACCTCTCGCTGATCCAGTCCCGCAAGGTGGCCGTGCTCGGCTACGGCAGCCAGGGCCACGCCCACGCGCTCTCGCTGCGCGACTCCGGGGTCGACGTGCGGGTCGGGCTCGCCGAGGGCAGCTCGAGCCGGGCCAAGGCGGAGGCGGAGGGGTTGCGGGTCGTCACCCCGGCCGAGGCGTGCGCCGAGGCCGACCTGGTCATGGTGCTGGTGCCGGACCACGTGCAGCGGCTCGTCTACCGCGACGCGATCGAGCCGAACCTCAAGGACGGGGACGCGCTCTTCTTCAGCCACGGCTTCAACATCCGGTTCGGCTACATCCAGCCCCCGGCCGGCGTCGACGTGTGCATGGTCGCGCCGAAGGGTCCGGGGCACCTCGTCCGCCGCGAGTACGTCGACGGTCGCGGCGTGCCGGTCCTCGTCGCCGTCGAGCAGGACGCCTCGGGCGGGGCCAAGGCGCTCGCGCTGTCCTACGCCTCGGCGATCGGCGGCCTGCGCGCCGGCGGCATCGAGACCACCTTCACCGAGGAGACGGAAACCGACCTCTTCGGCGAGCAGGCGGTGCTCTGCGGCGGCATGAGCCAGCTGGTGCAGTACGGCTTCGAGACCCTCACCGAGGCCGGCTACCAGCCCGAGGTCGCCTACTTCGAGTGCCTGCACGAGCTCAAGCTCATCGTCGACCTCATGTACGAGGGCGGCATCGCCAAGCAGCGCTGGTCGGTCTCGGACACGGCCGAGTACGGCGACTACGTCTCCGGCCCGCGCGTCATCGACCCCCGGGTCAAGGAGAACATGCAGGCCGTCCTGGAGGACGTGCGCAACGGGGCCTTCGCCCAGCGCTTCATCGACGACCAGGACCACGGCCGGCCGGAGTTCGAGGAGCTGCGCGCGAAGGGTGCCGAGCACCCCATCGAGGGCGTGGGCCGCGAGCTGCGCGGGATGATGGCCTGGGTGAAGGGGCACGAGGCGGACAGCGACTACGTCGAGGGCTCGGCCGCCCGTGGCTGAGGTCGACGTCAAGCCCCGCTCGCGGGACGTCACCGACGGTCTGGAGAAGACCGCCGCGCGCGGCATGCTCCGAGCCGTCGGGATGGGCGACGAGGACTGGGTCAAGCCCCAGATCGGCGTCGCCAGCAGCTGGAATGAGATCACCCCCTGCAACCTCTCGCTGGAGCGGCTCGCCAAGGCGGTCAAGGACGGCGTCCACGCCGCCGCTGGCTACCCCCTGGAGTTCGGCACGATCTCGGTCTCGGACGGCATCTCCATGGGGCACGAGGGCATGCACTACTCCCTCGTCTCCCGCGAGGTCATCGCCGACTCGGTCGAGACGGTCATGTCGGCCGAGCGGCTGGACGGCTCCGTGCTGCTCGCCGGGTGCGACAAGTCGCTGCCCGGCATGCTCATGGCCGCCGCGCGCCTCGACCTGGCCTCGGTGTTCGTGTATGCCGGGTCGATCCTGCCCGGTCGGGCCCGCCTCTCCGACGGCTCGGAGAAGGAGGTCACGATCATCGACGCCTTCGAGGCGGTCGGGGCGTGCTCGCGCGGGCTCATGTCGCGCGCGGACGTCGACGCCATCGAGCGGGCGATCTGCCCGGGCGAGGGGGCGTGCGGCGGGATGTACACCGCCAACACCATGGCGGCCGCCGCCGAGGCGCTGGGGATGTCGCTGCCCGGGTCCGCGGCGCCGCCGGCCACCGACCGGCGCCGGGACGGCTTCGCCCGGCGCAGCGGCGAGGCCGTCGTCGGGATGCTGCGCCAAGGCATCACCGCCCGGCAGATCCTCACCCGGGAGGCCTTCGAGAACGCCATCGCGGTGACGATGGCCTTCGGGGGCTCGACGAACGCGGTGCTCCACCTGCTCGCCATCGCCAACGAGGCGGAGGTCGAGCTCAGCCTGGACGACTTCCGCCGGATCGGGGCGAAGGTCCCGCACCTGGCCGACGTCAAGCCCTTCGGGCAGCACGTCATGGTCGACGTCGACCGGATCGGCGGCATCCCCGTCGTCATGCAGGCGCTGCTCGACGCCGGGCTGCTGCACGGCGACGTGCTGACGGTGACCGGGCGGACCATGGCGGAGAACCTCGCCGACCTCGGCGCCCCGCCGCTGGACGGCACGGTGCTGCGGGCGATGGACAACCCCATCCACGCCACCGGCGGCCTGACCATCCTCGACGGGACGCTCGCGCCCGGCGGGGCGGTGGTGAAGTCGGCCGGCTTCGACTCCGACGTCTTCGAGGGCACGGCACGCGTCTTCGACGGGGAGCGGGCCGCCATGGACGCCCTGGAGGACGGCACGATCGGGGCCGGTGACGTCGTGGTCATCCGGTACGAGGGGCCGAGGGGTGGCCCGGGGATGCGCGAGATGCTCGCGATCACCGGGGCGATCAAGGGTGCCGGCCTCGGCAAGGACGTGCTGCTCGTCACCGACGGACGGTTCTCCGGCGGCACCACCGGGCTGTGCGTGGGGCACATCGCCCCCGAGGCGACCGAGGGCGGCCCGATCGCGCTGGTCCAGGACGGGGACCCCATCACCCTCGACGTGGCGAACGGCCACCTCGACCTGGGGGTCGAGGAGGCCGAGCTGGAGCGACGGCGCGCGCAGTGGTCGGCGCCGCAGCCGCCGGAGCGCGCCCGTCGCGGCGTGCTCGCGAAGTACGTCGCGCTCGTCCGGTCGGCCTCCGAGGGGGCCGTGACGCACTGACGGGTGCGTGAGTCGCCGACGGCCGGTCCCGATGCACCGGGACCGGCCGTCGGCGTCGCCGGGCGCGCTCAGCCGCGCCCGGGGTCGTGCAGCTCGCCGATCACCCGGCGCAGCTCCTCCTCGACCTCCGGGTCGGCCGTGCGCTCGGCCAGGTCCTTCTCCAGGAGCGCGTCGACCAGCTCGGACACCCGGGCCTCGATCTCGTCGAAGGCCACGTCGAGGTCCTCCCGGCCCTGCAGGGAGGTCAGGTCGTCCCAGTCGACCTGGTGCAGCCCGTGGGTGGGCATCTGCACCTTCTCCTCCTCGCTGAGGCCCATGGTCACCACGAGGTCGGAGGTGAGGACGAGCTTGCCCGTCATCGGGGTCACTGTGAACTCGTCGGGGTCGAACCCGTGGTGCCGCAGCAGGTCCTGGATCTCGGGACGGATCTGCTCCCCGGGGACGACGCCTCCCGAGCGGGCCCGGACGAGGCCCTCCCCGCGGCCGTTGGCGATGACGGCGGCGATGTGGCTGCGGCCGGTGTTGGCGTCGTCGACGAAGAGCACCTGCGTGACGTGGGCCAGGTCGATCCCCCGGTCGCGGGCGCGCTGCGCCAGCAGCTCCTCGGCCCGACGCTGGACGAAGACGGTGAGGAACTCGTCGATCCTCGCCTCCCGCTCCAGCTCCGCGCGTGCCTGGTCGATCGCGTCGGTGATGTCCTCGGAGGACAGGGTCCCGTCGTACTTGCCCACGAGGGCGCGGTGGAGCATCTGGATCTCGTGCTGGTCTGCCTCGGCCATGGGGCCAGCCAACGTCCTCCCGTCGACCGCAGCGTGACGCGCAGGTGACCGGCGGGCGGACCCTGGCCGACGAACGCGCGTCAGCCGGTCAGCGCAGCCCCCGGTAGCGGGCCATCTGGGTCAGCCGGTCCCGGGCGTCCTTGCGGAGCAGGGCGGTGAGGAAGTGCGGGGTCCGTGAGCGTGCCTCGAGGTCGTGCCAGCTGTCCTCGACCACGAACGCGACCTCCTCCCGGCTGAAGATCCCAGTGAACGCGACCACCAGCTCGTCGACGACCGCGGCGACGGCGGCCGGGGCGAGCGTGGACATGGGTCGCACTCTGTCACCCCGCGGTGTCGGTGGGGTGACGCCGAGGTGAAGCGTCGGCGGATGGCGCGGGGCCGTTGCGGCTCAGGGCGTCTCGGCGTGCATGGCCCGGACCCAGTCGCTCTTGACCGACCGCCACTGCTCGTCGGTGTGGCCACGGCGCCAGTAGGGCGAGCAGGACAGCATCGCGGGCTCGGTCAGCGACCGGCCGAGCAGGTGGCGGCGCACCGCGCGGATCGACTCCGCCTCGCCGTGCACGAACGCGCTCAGCCGGCCCGCGGGCAGGCGGGTGGCCGCCAGCGTGTCGACGAGCAGTCGGGTGGGCTCGGCGTGCCCGGCCCGGTGGACGTAGGTCACCCGCAGGTCGCCGGGGGAGTGCAGGGCCAGCTCGTCGTCGGGTCCGTCGACCTCCACGAGGGCCACCACCGGCCGTCCCTCGGGGACCGCCTCGAGGCACGCGGCGATGGCGGGCAGGGCGCTCTCGTCGCCGACCAGGAGGTATGCCTCGGCGTCCGCCGGGGGCGAGTAGTCACCCGCCGGACCCCGCAGCTGAACCCGGTCACCGGGGCGGGCGTGCCGGGCCCAGCGACCGGCATACCCCTCGTCGCCGTGCACGGCGAGGTCCACGGCGAGCTCGCGGCGTTCCCGGTCCCAGGAGCGCACCGTGATGCGGCGGGGGTAGGGCCGCTGCTCGCGGGGCAGGTCACGCACCGCCTCGGCGTCGAAGGGCGGCCGGTAGTCCGCCCCCTCGGGCAGGAAGAACATGTTGACGTAGGAGTCGGCGAACCCGGGGTCGGCGAAGCCGTCGAGACCGTCCCCGCCGAGGACGACGCGACGCAGGTGCGGGGTGAGCTCTTCGGTGCGGACGACGGTGCCGTACACGGGTTCTCCTTCCATCGGAATAAGATAAGGATAACCTCACCAAAATCTGGCGGAGGTCGGCCCCGCACGGATACGGGGGCCGCCGGTGGGCATGACAGACTCTCGCCATGTCGCTGCGCCTGCTGGACGAGATCCTCGCCGACCCCGCCGGGCAGGCCTGGGCGGTCCTGTGGCGGGACGGCCAGGACGAGGCCGAGATCCTGCTGGGCGACGTGGTGGACCTCGACCTGCTCAGCCAGATCCCGCGGCCGCGGGACCGCGCGCCGGTCCTCGCGATGGTGCCGTTCCGGCAGATCGCCGAGCGGGGCTTCGACGCCCGGCAGGACGACACCCCGCTGCGCGTGCTGCAACCCACCCGTACCGCTCGGGTGGGGCTGGACGAGCTGGTCGCGGCGCTGCCGCAGGACCCGGTGGAGCTGACCGGCGAGCACTTCAGCGTCGAGGACGACGACTACGCCCGCACCGTCGGGAGGGTCATCGAGGAGGAGATCGGCGAGGGCGAGGGCGCCAACTTCGTCATCCGGCGCGACGTGCTCGCGCGGTGCGCCGGCGACCACGCCGTCGCCGCCCTCACCTGGCTGAGGTCGCTGCTCGTCGACGAGCGCGGCGCCTACTGGACCTTCGCGGTGCACACGCCCGGGCACACCCTCGTCGGTGCGACGCCGGAGCGGCACGTCAGCGTGCGCGACGGCCGGGTCTGGATGAACCCCATCTCCGGCACCTTCCGGCACCCGGCGGACGAGGCCGAGGTGGAGCCGGAGTTTAGGGCCTTCGTCAAGGACACCAAGGAGACCGAGGAGCTCTTCATGGTGGTCGACGAGGAGATGAAGATGATGGCCCAGATCTGCTCCGACGGCGGGCGGATCACCGGGCCCTACCTCAAGCAGATGGCCCACCTCACCCATACCGAGTACCTGCTGGACGGGCGCAGCGACGCCGACGTCCGCGACGTGCTGCGCACGACGATGTTCGCCCCCACGGTCACCGGCTCGCCGATGGAGAACGCCTGCACCGTCATCGCCCGGCACGAGGAGACCGGTCGCGGCTACTACTCCGGCGTGCTCGCGCTGCTGGAGGAGGACGACGAGGGCGGGGAGACCCTGGACGCGCCCATCCTCATCCGCACGGCGCACGTCCGCGGCGACGGCACCGTGTCGGTCAGCGCGGGCGCGACGCTGGTGCGGCACAGCGACCCGGTGTCGGAGTGCGCCGAGACCTCGGCGAAGGCCCGAGGGGTGCTCGCGGCGCTCGGGCTGCGGCCGCGTCGTGACCTCGGGTATGCCGTCGACCTCGGCTCGCTCCCCGGGGTCGCCGAGGACCTGGCCGCCCGCAACGACACGCTCGCGCCCTTCTGGCTCAGCCCCCAGGGCGCCCGCCCCGACCCGGACCTGCTGGGCCGGCGCGTGCTCGTCGTGGACGCCGAGGACACCTGGACGCAGATGCTGGCCCACATGGTGCGCCACCTGGGCATGGTCCCCGAGGTGCGGCGCTGGGAGGACGTCACCCCGGCCGACGTCACCGGCCGGCGGGACGCCTCCGGTGGGGGTGGCGGCGCGGACCTGGTGCTCTACGGCCCCGGGCCGGGAGACCCCACCGACGCGGCCGACCCGCGCATCGTGCGGCTGCGCCACCTCATCGCGACCCGGGTGGAGGCGGGGCTGCCGGTGCTGGCGGTCTGCCTGTCGCACCAGGTGCTCGCGGCGACCGCGGGGCTGGAGATCGCCAAGCTGCCCTCCCCGAACCAGGGGGTCCAGCTCCCGGTCGACCTGTGGGGAGAGGTGCACCGCATCGGCTTCTACAACACCTTCGTCGCCCGGCCGGGCCCGGCGAGCCTCCTGGGCCGGCCGCTCGAGGTGGCGCTGCACGAGCCGGACGACGCGGTCGTCGGCCTGCGCGGTGACGCGGTGGCCACGATCCAGGGCCACGCCGAGTCGGTGCTGTCCCGGGACGGCCTGCGGGCGCTGCACGCCCTCGTCCGGCACGCCCTGGGCCACCCCGCCGCACCGGGCGCGCGGTAAGCGCCCGCCGGACGCGCGGTCAGGTCCGGCGGACGTAGAGCTGCTTGCGCACGCGGGCCAGCACCGTGCCGTCGTCGGCCACGACGTCGGTCGAGAACCAGCGCCGGACCGGCGCCCCGTCGGCCGCAGCCGCCCGCAGCTCCTCCAGCACCTGCTCCTCGAGGGTGAAGCTGGCGCTCGCGGCACCGCGGCCGGGGGCCACGAAGGTGATCTCCGCGGCCTGGTCCCACACGACATACCCCGGACCCAGTCCCCGCAGCACCATGACCATCCAGAACGGGTCGGTCATCGCGAAGAGCGAGCCGCCGAAGAGCGTCCCCACGTAGTTGGTGGTGAGCGGGGTGTGCCGGAGGCGCACCCGGACGTGCCGGAGGTCCTCGTCCATCCGCTCGATCCGGATGCCGGCGCAGAGGAACGGGGGCCAGAGGTTCATGCCGAGCCGGAGCGCGCGCGGGGAGGTGGCCAGCGCCTTGAGCCGGCCGACCCGCTGCGTGGAACGGTTCACCGGCGGGGTGCCGCTCATCGCGCCGGGGTGGGGGCGGGTGCGGGCCCGGGCCGGCCCCCCGGGACGGCACGACACGCCCCCTGGACGCGCAGACCCACGCGCGCGCCCACGACCGGCGGGTGGGCGCCGCTGCGCGAGTGCACCAGGGTGCCGTCGTCGAGGGCGAGGGTGACCAGGGCGTCGTGCCCGTGGAAGTCGACGGTCCGGACCTGGGCGGGGATGCCGTCTGCGCCCAGGACGACCTGCTCGGGGCGGACGAGGACGTGCGTGGCGTCGTCGACGCCGCCGGTGACCTCGACCCGGCCCAGCGGGGTGTCGACGAGGCCGTCGGCGCTCGCGTCGGGCACGGGGAAGAGGTCGGCCTCCCCGACGAAGGAGGCGACCCAGGCGTCGACCGGGGCGGCGTAGACCTCCTCGGGCGCGGCCACCTGATGGACCCGGCCCTCGCGCATCACCGCGACCTGGTCGGCCATCGACAGCGCCTCGCCCTGGTCGTGGGTGACGAGGATGGCCGTCGCGCCGTCCGCGTGCAGGGCGTCGCGGACGTCGCGACGCAGCTCCACCCGCAGCGAGGCGTCGAGGGCGCTGAAGGGCTCGTCCAGCAGCACCAGCGGTGGGCGCGGCGCCAGCGCCCGGGCGAGGGCGACCCGCTGCTGCTGGCCGCCGGAGAGCTCGTGCGGCATGCGCTGACCGAGCCCGGCCAGCCCCACGAGCTCGAGGCACTCGTCCACGCGCCGGGACCGCTGCGCCCGGGGGGAGCGCCGGGGCAGGCCGAAGCCGACGTTGTCGGCGACCGAGAGGTGCGGGAAGAGCGCGCCCTCCTGCGGCACGACGGCGACCTGACGGCGGTGCGGGGGCAGGTGGATGCCGGGCAGCGCCACCGCGCGACCGTGCACGGCGAGGCGACCCTCGTCGATCCGTTCGAAGCCGGCCAGGCAGCGCAGCAGGGTGGTCTTGCCGCACCCCGAGGGCCCGAGGACGGCGAGGAACTCCCCGTCGTCGAGGTGCAGGTCGACGTGGTCGAGCGCACGGACCGGGCCGAAGGACTTGCCGACGCCGATCACCTCGACGGCGTGCGTGCCGACCGAGGTGCGGGAGGCCCGCGAGGCGTCGGTGGTCACGGGCATCGGCGGTCCTTCCTGGTCGGCTGCGGGCGCGCGAGGGGGGTCGAGATCATGGTGACACGACCGGCTCGACGGGGGCCGGGTCGGCCGGGTGGGGGACCGCCCGCCCGGGGAGGGGACCGGCGGCGCCGGCCGGCACGATGCCGGTCCGGCGCACCACCACCCAGGTGGGGATGGCGGCCAGCGCGACGAGGAGCAGGGCGTAGGGGGCGGCCTCGGCATACCGGCCGATCCCGGTCGCGCTCCACAGGCGGGTGGCCAGCGTCTCCATCCCGGTGGGGCGCAGCAGCAGCGTGGCAGGCAGCTCCTTCATCGCGGTGAGGAAGACGAGCGCGGCGCCCGCCCCGATCCCGGGCAGGGTGAGCGGCAGGGTGACCCGGGTGAAGACGCGGGCGGGAGAGGTGCCGAGGGACTGCGCCGCCTCCTCCAGCGACGGGGGCGCCTGCGCGGCGGCCGAGGCCACGGCGGCGACCGCGAGCGGCAGGAAGAGCGAGGCGTAGGCCAGCGCGAGCAGCCACGTGGTCTGGTAGAGCGGCAGCGCCACGGTCACGCCGAAGAAGACGAGGGAGAGCCCGACGACGACCCCGGGCAGGGCGTGGGCGAGGTATGCCGCCCGCTCCAGCAGCGCGCTCAGCCGCCCGGGGTGGCGGGCGGCCAGGAGGCCCACCGGCAGCGCGAGGGCGACGGTGAGCAGCGCGCCGAGCAGGGAGGCGCTGAGCGAGCCCCACGCGGCGCCGCCGATCCGGTCCCAGGCCTGGCCCGCGGAGGAGCCGGCGGCGATCCAGCGGGCCAGCGAGAGGGCCGGGACGCCGAGGGCGGTGAGCACGACCAGGGCGAGGGTGCCGGTGCCGACGAGGCGCCAGGGGCCGAGGTCCAGGGCCGGCGCGGGGCGGCTGACCGTGGCCGTGGAGAAGCGGGCACCGGCCCGCCGGGTGCGACCCTCGCCCCAGAGGATGGCCAGGGTCAGCAGCACCAGGACGGTGGCCAGGGTCAGCGCCATGGAGCGGTTGAAGCCCGAGCTGAGGGCGGTGAAGATGGCGCGGGTGAAGGTGTCGAGGCGCAGGATCGAGACGGCGCCGAAGTCTGCCAGGACGTAGAGCGCGGCGAGCAGGCCACCGCCGGCGATGGCGGGGCGGACCTGGGGGAGGGTGACGGTGGTCAGGGTGCGCCAGGGACCGCAGCCCAGCGACCGCGCCACCTCCTCCTGGCTGGGGTCGACCCGGGCCAGCGCGGCGGCGACCGGGAGGTAGACGTAGGGGTAGGTGTAGAGGGTGAGCACCAGGGCTGCGGCGCCGAACCCCTCGAAGCGGGCGCCGGGGTCGGCGGACCACAGGTCGGACACCGACACCCAGGTGAAGGCGGCGACATAGCTGGGGACGGCCAGGGGCAGCGCCAGCAGCACCGCGAGCGGGGCGCGGCCGGGGGTGTTGGACCGGGTCACGAGCCAGGCGCTGCCGACGCCGATGACCAGGCAGGCCAGCGTGACGACGAGGGCGAGCAGGAGCGAGGTGGCGGTGAGCCGGGCGACCCGCTCGGTGGCGACCGTCTCCCACCAGGTGGGCAGGCCGCCCTCCGCCGTGCGCAGCAGCAGGTAGCCGAGCGGGAGCAGCGCCACCGCCGTGGCCGCGAGGGCCATGGCGGTGAGCGCCGGATGGGCTCGGCGTCCGGTCAGAGCAGACCCGCCTCGGTGATCATCCCGATCGTCGTCTGGAGGTCCTCGAGGTCGTTGAGGTCGATGTCGGGGGTCTCGAGCTCCTCGAGCGCCGGGAGGCCGGCCGGGCCCTCGAGACCCTCGATCATGGGGTACTCCGAGGTCTGCTCGACGAAGTAGGTCTGCCCGGCGTCGGAGAGCAGGTAGTCGACGAGCGCCTGCGCGTCGGCGTCCGGCTGCTCGCCCACGAGGCCGATGCCGGAGATGTTGACCAGGGCGCCGGTGTCGCCGTCGGGGAAGAAGTGCAGGGCCACGTCCAGCTCCTCGGGAGCCACGCCCTGCTCGGCGGCCAGCTCGTAGACGTAGTAGTGGTTGACCAGACCGACGTCGATCGCGCCGGAGTCGACGTCGGCGACGATCTCCCCGTTCCGCTCTCTGATCTGCGGGTCGTTGGCGGCGAGACCCTCGAGCCAGGTGGCCGCGGCGTCCTCACCCTCGAGCACCCGCATCGCGGTGACGAAGGACTGGAAGCTGGCGTTGGTCGGGGCCACGCCCACGCGGCCGGTCCACTCCGGGCCGGTCAGCTCCTGGACCGAGGCGGGCAGCTCGTCCTCGGGCACGGCCTCGGTGTTGTAGGCCAGGACGCGGGATCGCCCGGTGAGCCCGACCCACGTGCCGTCCGCCGACCGGTAGGTGTCCGCCACCAGGTCGAGGGTCTCCTGCGGGAGCTCCTCGAGCAGCCCCTCCGCGGAGACGGCGCCGAGGGCGCCGGCGTCCTGGGCGAGGAAGGCGTCGGCGGGGGAGTTCTCGCCCTCCTCCAGGAGCTGGGCCGCCATCGCTGCGGTGTCGGCATACCGGACCTCCACCTCGATGCCGGTCTCGCTGGTGAAGTCGTCCAGCACCGGCTGGACGAGCTCCTCGTTGCGGCCGGAGTAGAGGGTGAGGGTGCCGTCGCTCTCGGCGACGCCCTCGCCGCCGTCCGCGGCGTCGGTCGCCTCGGTGGTGGTGTCGTCGGAGGCGGGAGCCTGCTCGTCCGTCGAGGTGCAGGCGGCCAGGGTCAGGGGGAGCAGGGCGCCGACGAGGGCGAGGCGGGTCACTCGGATCATGGGGGTGGTCTCCTCGAGGAGCGGTCCAACTTAGGTGGACCTAACTTCACCACAGGCATGATCGTCTGCACAAATTCTCCGACCCCCGGACACGCGAAAGCCGCGGGTGTCATCAGGGCAGACCCGCGGCTTGTCGCGTGGCCAGGGGCGGGGTCGAACCGCCGACCTTTCGATTTTCAGTCGAACGCTCGTACCAACTGAGCTACCTGGCCGGAAGTAGTGATCCGGCGTGGCCCCCGGATCTCTCCGGTGACCACGCCGCTCCTACTCTGCGACCCCGACGGGACTCGAACCCGCGACCTCCGCCGTGACAGGGCGGCGCGCTAACCAACTGCGCCACGGGGCCTCGATTTCAGGTCGAGACCTGGTGCATCCCCAACGGGATTCGAACCCGTGTTACCGCCGTGAAAGGGCGGGGTCCTAGGCCACTAGACGATGGGGACCTATCCGTTGAGGACGACGATGAGCATACGTGATCGCGCAGGGATGGACCAAAACGGTCGGCGCCGTGCGCGTGGCCGGGCCTCAGATCGCCGACGCGGGGTCCCGGGCCCACTCCCGCAGGCGCTCCAGCGGCCAGGTGTTCACCACCCGGTCGGCGGGCACGCCGTGGCGCACCGCCCGCTCGCAGCCGTAGTCGAGGAAGTCGAGCTGGCCGGGGGCGTGCGCGTCGGTCGACACCGCGAAGAGGCAGCCGGTCTCCACGGCCAGCTCGAGGAGCGCGCCGGGCGGGTCCTGACGCTCGGGCCGGGAGTTGACCTCCACGGCCGTGCCGGTCCGCGCGCACGCCTCGAAGACGGCGGCCGCGTCGAAGTCGCTGGGCGGGCGGGCGCGGGATCCGCTGCGGGCGCCCCGGTCGCCCTGCCGCGGCATGACCCGGCGGCCGGTGCAGTGACCCAGGACGCTGGTGAGCGGGTTCTCGACCGCGGCGACCATGCGCCGGGTCATCGCGGTCCGGGCCATGGTGAGCTTGGAGTGCACCGAGGCGACCCGCACGTCGAGCTCGCCCAGCAGGTCCGCGTCCTGGTCGAGGCCGCCGTCGTCGAGGATGTCCACCTCGATCGCCTTGAGGAGGGTGAACCCCGGCGCGGTCTGCGCATTGACGGCGTCGACGACCTGCAGCTGGCGGCGCAACCGGTCGGCCGTCAGCCCGCGGGCCACGGTGAGCCGGGGCGAGTGGTCGGTGAGCGCGAGGTAGTCGTGCCCCAGCTCCATCGCGCTGGCCACCATCTCCTCGATCGGGCTGCCGCCGTCGGACCAGTCCGAGTGGCTGTGCAGGTCGCCGCGCAGCAGCTCGCGCAGCGACTCCCCGCCGGTGGCCAACGGGGTGCCGGACCGGGACTCCAGGTCGGCCAGCTTGTCCGGCGTCTCCCCGCGCACGACGGCCTCGATGACGGCCGAGGTCGAGGGGCCGATGCCGGCCAGGTCCCGCAGCGTGCCGGCCGCGACCCGGTGGCGCACCTCGTCCTCCCCCAGCGGCAGGATGACCGACGCGGCCCTGCGGTAGGCCTCCACCCGCCGGGTCTCGGCGCGCTCGCGCTCGAGCAGGAAGGCGATCCGCCGCAGCACGTCGACCGGCTCGGGGCCGCCCGGTGCGTGGCTCATGACCCCACTCTAGGCGTCCCTGCCCGCCGCCGGCCGGGCGCAGGACGTCCCCGCCGCCGCCGCCACCCGGGCGGCCGGTGCGGTCGGCATACCCTGCTGGCATGGGCACCCTCCACGCCGCCAGGTTCGCCGACCTCGACGTCACGACGCTGCACGACCTGCTGCGGCTGCGGGTGGACGTCTTCGTCGTCGAGCAGCAGTGCCCCTACCCCGAGATCGACGGGCGCGACGTCGAGCCTACGGCCGAGCACCTGTGGATGGACGTCGACGGGCAGGTCGCGGCGACGGTCCGCACCCTGGTCGACCCCGACGGCACGCGCCGGCTGGGGAGGGTGGCCACGCACCGCGACCACCGCGGGCAGGGGTATGCCGCCGAGCTCGTCCGGGAGGGGCTGCGCCGGCTGGGCGACGGGCCGGTCCAGATCGGTGCCCAGGCCTACCTGGCGGACTGGTACGCCCGGCTCGGGTTCGTCCGCAGCGGCCCGGACTACCTGGAGGACGGCATACCCCACCTGCCGATGACGCGGGGCTGAGTCAGCGCTTGGGCTGCTTGCGGAAGTCCTCGCCGAGGTACTCCAGGGCCAGCCGGGCGTACACCTGCTGCTCGGTCACCGTGCGCTCGGAGCGGTCCCGCCCCACGAAGCTCACCGCCCAGTGCAGCAGCGTGGCCAGCTGGCTCTTGAAGCCGATGATGTAGAAGAGGTGCACGGCCAGCCACGCGACCCAGGCGGGGTAGCCGGTGAGCTCGATGCGCCCCCGCTTCATCACCGCGCGGAAGCGGGAGATCGTGGCCATCGAGCCCTTGTCGAAGTACTCGAACGCCTGCCCGGTCTCCTCCCCACGGAGCCGCCGCATGATCTGGTCGGCCGCGTGCCGGGCCTCCTGGATCGCGCCCTGGGCCACCCCGGGCACGCCGTCGACGGCGGCCAGGTCGCCCACGACTAAGACCTCGGGGTGCCCGGGCAGGGTGAGGTCGGGCTGGACCTTGACGCGTCCGGAGGGGTCGAGCTCGGCGCCCGCCTGCTCGGCGATCTTGCGCCCCAGCGGGTTGCCCTGCACGCCGGCGGCCCACACCTTGGTCTGCGCCTCGATGCGCTCCTGGCTGCCGTCCTCGGTGGACTCCAGGACGACGCCGCCCTCGTCGACGTCGACGACCTTGCGGCCGAGCTTCACCTCGATACCGAGGTCGGTCAGGCTGCGCTCGGTCTTCGCCGCCAGGCTGTCCCCGAAGGGCGCGAGCACCTTGTCCACGGCGTCCACGAGGATGATCCGGGCCTGCGTCGGGTCGATGTGGCGGAACTCCTTGCGCAGCGTGCGCTTGCTCAGCTCGGCCAGCTGGCCGGCCATCTCCACGCCCGTCGGCCCGGCGCCGACGACGACGAAGGTCAGCAGCCGGCGCACGTCGTCCTCCCGCCCGGCGGCGGCCGCCAGCTCGGCGAGCTCGAAGGCGCCGTAGATGCGCCCGCGCAGCTCCAGGGCGTCGTCGATCGACTTCATGCCGGGGGCGTACTCGGCGAAGTGCGGGCTGCCGAACCACGACTGGTTGGCACCGGCCGCGAGGATGAGGCTGTCGTAGTCGTAGACCATGTCCTCGCCGGCGGTGACCGCGGTCACCGAGCGCTCGTCGATGTCGATGCTCTTGACGTCGCCCAGCATCACCGTCACGTTGTCCTGGCTGGCCAGCACGTCCCGCGTCGGCGGGGCGATGACGCCCTCGGACAGGATGCCGGTCGCCACCTGGTAGAGCAGCGGCTGGAACAGGTGGTGGCCGGTGCGGGCCACCATGAGCACCTGCACGGCCGGGTCGGACAGCGCCTTGGTGGCGAACAGGCCGCCGAAGCCGGAGCCGATGATCAGGACGCGGTGGGGGCGGGAGGCGGACGGCTGCTGCGCCGGGGCGGACGGCTGGGGAGTGCTCATATGTCTAGTCAACAACAGAACCGCACCGCAGGATTCCGCTGCGGCCACCGGGTGCCCGCAGGGACGACGAGACGTTGCTCACGGTGGGAGGATGGGGCGATGAGCTCGTTGGAGACGCGCCCGGACGAGGTGACGTGCGGGGACGGACCGTCGCCGCAGGGGGCGGTGACCGTCCTCGCCCCCCGCGAGGTGCCGCTCGGCGGACCCCGGGCCATGCGGGTGCGCCGCACCCTGCCCTCCCGCGGACGGACCATGGTCGGGGCCTGGTGCTTCGTGGACCACTACGGTCCCGACGAGGTGGGACGGACCGGCGGGATGGTCGTGCCGCCGCACCCGCACACCGCCCTGCAGACGGTCTCCTGGTTGTTCAGCGGGGAGATCGAGCACCGCGACTCCACGGGCGTGCACGCCGTCGTCCGACCGGGGGAGCTCAACCTCATGACGGCGGGCCGGGGGGTCTGTCACTCCGAGGTGTCCGTCACCGGCGACGAACCGCACCTGCAGGTGCTCCACGGTGCCCAGCTGTGGGTGGCGCTCCCGGCCGCCGACGCCGGGGTGGACCCGGGGTTCCAGCACCACGCGCCGCAGCCGCGGGAGGTCCGCGGCGGGCGGGTCAGCGTCTTCCTGGGCGCCCTCTGGGTGGACGGGGAGCAGACAGGCTCGCCGGTGCCGACGTATACCCCGCTGCTGGGCGCGGAGCTCGTCCTGGACCCCGGAGCGCGGGTCCGTCTCACGGTCGACCCCGAGCACGAGCACGGGGTGCTCGTCGACCAGGGCCGGGTGGGGGTGGGGGAGACGGTCGTCGAGCGCGCCGAGCTGGGCTACCTCGCGCCGGGGCGTGCCGAGCTCGAGCTCACCGCGGGTGCCGACGGCGCCCGGGTGCTGCTGCTCGGGGGCCCGCCCTTCGGCGAGCAGATCGTCATGTGGTGGAACTTCATCGGCCGCTCCCACGAGGAGGTCGTGCAGGCGCGTGAGCAGTGGCAGGCCGAGCTCGGGCACGACCCCGAGGGCCGCTTCGGCGCCGTCGACCACCCCGGCGGGGACTCCCTGCCGGCGCCCGAGCTGCCGCAGGTGCGGCTGCGCCCCCGGGGCTGAGGCGTGGCGGGCGAGGTCCTGCTGATCGACCACCTCGACAGCTTCACCTACAACCTGGCCGACCTGCTGCACCGCGTCCTGGGGCGGGCCCCCGTGCTGTGGCGCCACGACCACCCGGCCTCGGCGCAGGACCTGCGACGGTTCGCCGCGGTGGTCATCGGGCCCGGGCCGGGACGGCCCCAGGTCGACGGCGACCTGGGCCTGTCGGCGCTGGCGCTCCGCCAGCGGGAGGTCCCCGTGCTGGGGGTGTGCCTGGGCCACCAGGGCCTCGCCCACGTGGCGGGGGAGACGGTGGCGGAGATGAGCCTGACCCGGCACGGCATCGTCAGCCCGGTGGAGCACGACGGCCAGGGCCTCTTCGAGGGCGTGCCGTCGCCCCTGCAGGTCGTGCGGTACCACTCCCTGGAGGTGGTCGAGCCGCTGCGCTCGGCGTTGCACGTCACCGCCCGGGCCGTCGACGACGGCTGCGTCATGGCGCTCGCGGACCCCGACCGGCCGTTCTGGGGCGTGCAGTTCCACCCCGAGTCGGTCCTGTCCGAGCACGGGGAGCGGGTCGTGGCCAACTTCCTGGCGCTCGCCGGTGTCCGGGCGGCGGCGGACGAGGGCGGGGCCGTGGTGGCCGTCGGTGACACGCTGCGGCCGCAGGAGCACCGCCGCGGTGGACGCCCGGTGCGGCTGCGCGCCCGGCTGCTGCGCGAGGACGCGTCCCGGGTGCGTGTCCTCGAGCTGCACGAGCGCCTCGTCGGCCGGGCGCCGAGCTCGGTCTGGCTCGACTCCTCGGACGGCAGCGGCTGGTCGGTGCTCGCCGACGGCCGCGGACCGCTGTCCCGGGAGCTGACCCACCGGGTGGGCGAGGGTGCCCCGCTGCTGGACCGGGTGGACGCCGAGCTGGACGCCTGGGCGCTGGAGGTCGCGCAGGAGCGGCCGGGGGAGGTGCCGTGGCGTCCCGGGCTCGTCGGCTGGATCGGCTACGAGGTCAAGGCCGAGACCGGCGCCGACCCTACCGGGCCGCACCGTTCGCCGTGGCCGGACGCCTGGCTGCTCCTCGTCGACCGTGGGGTCGTGCTCGACCACCGCACCGACCAGGTGTGGGCGGTGTGGGTCGAGGACGCGTCGACCGCCGACGAGCAGGCGCGGTGGGTCGAGGAGGTGGTCCCGGTCCTGCGCGCGGCGACGGAGCCCCCGGTGGCAGCGCCGGCCGGGACGGCGGGCGAGGGGCCGGCACCCGGCGCCCCGGTCGAGGGCCGTCCCCGTGCCGCTGCCCCGGCCTGGGCGGCGGAGGACGACGAGGCGGGGTACCTCGCCAAGGTGCGCCTCGCCCAGGCCCAGATCGCGCGGGGCGAGTCCTACGAGATCTGCCTCACGACGGCATACCGCACGAGCGCGCCGGAGCTCGACGAGGGCGAGCTGTACCGGGCGCTGCGGGAGGTGTCACCCGTGCCGCGCGGGGCCTGGCTGCGCGCGCCCGGCCTCAGCGTGCTGAGCGGTTCGCCCGAGCGCTTCGTGTCGGTGGACGCCGGCAGCGGCGCCGTCGAGGCGCGGCCGATCAAGGGGACCCGCCCGCGCGGGGACAGCGCCGAGCACGACGCCGCGCTCGCCGCCGACCTCGCGACCGCGGTCAAGGACCGGGCCGAGAACCTCATGATCGTGGACCTGCTGCGCAACGACCTGCACCGCGTGTGCCGCTCGGGCAGCGTGCACGTGCCGCAGCTGTGCGCGGTCGAGACCTACGCGACCGTCCATCAGCTCGTCTCGACGGTGCGGGGCACGCTCGCCCCGCGGATGGGGCCGACGGACGTGCTGCGGGCCTGCTTCCCCGGTGGGTCGATGACCGGTGCGCCCAAGGTGCGCACGATGGAGATCCTCGACGAGCTCGAGGGCCGGGCGCGCGGGGTCTACTCGGGGACGATCGGGTGGATCGGGCTGGACGGGTCGATGGACACCTCGATCGTCATCCGCACGCTCACCCGGTCGACGGACGGGGCCCTCGCCTTCGGCGTCGGGGGTGCGGTCACCGCGCTCTCGCACCCGGCCGAGGAGTATGCCGAGACGCGCGCCAAGGCGCAGGCGATGCTCAGGGCGGTGGACCGCGCAGCGGCCGTCGCGACCACGGGGGAGCGGACGGGGGAGCGGCCGGGTGCGGTCAGTCCGGCTGGTCGGGACCGATGAGCCAGATCTGGACCGGCTCCCTCCCGGGCACCCCCGCCAGGGTGAGGAGGAGGCCGTCCTCGTGCTGCTCCCAGCCGGAGACGGTCACCGCGTGCCGGTCGTGGAGGGCGCGCAGGATGCGACCGAGGTTGCCGGGGACAGCACCGCCCACGAGGAAGGTGGTGGAGTCGGCCAACCGCAGCCGGCCGACGCCCTGGATGGGCCCCGGCGTGATCCCGCGGACGGGCACCCGGCGCGCGACGAGCCCCGGCAGCTGCAGCTGCAGGTGCCGGCTGAGGCGCAGCTGGGCCGCCGCCTCGTCCCGGCGGTCCCATCGCTCCCGCTCGGGGTCGCCGGGCAGGTCGTCCCATGCCATGCCCCCCAGTGTGCCCGACGTATCGTGGGATGCATGACGAGTCAGCCAACCATCGCCCTCACCCCCGACGTCACCATCCCCCAGCTCGGCTTCGGCACCTTCCAGGTGGACGTGAAGGAGACCCAGCGGGTCGTGGAGGCTGCTCTGGAGGCGGGCTACCGGCACATCGACACCGCCGCGGGCTACTACAACGAGGCCGGCGTCGGCGCGGCCCTGCGGGCCAGCGGGCTGGCCCGGGACGAGGTCTTCCTCACCACCAAGCTGCGCAACGGCGACCAGGGCCGAGAGCGGGCCAGGGCGGCCTTCGAGAGCTCGCGCGAGGCGCTCGGCGTGGACGCCGTGGACCTCTACCTCATCCACTGGCCGGTGCCCAGCAAGGGTCTCGCGGCGCAGACCTGGGAGGTCTTCGAGGAGCTGCAGGCGGAGGGTGCGGCCCGGGCGATCGGCGTGTCCAACTTCCTCCCCGACCACCTCGCCGAGCTGCTGCGGGACGCGTCGGTGACGCCCGCGGTCAACCAGATCGAGGTCCACCCCTCCTTCCAGCAGCCGCAGACCCAGCGCGCCTCCCGCGAGGCCGGGCTGGCGGTGGAGGCGTACGCGCCCATCGGCCAGGGCGCCGACCTCGAGCTCGCGCCGGTGACCGAGGCGGCGGAGGCGCACGGCGTGAGCCCGGCACAGGTGGTCATCCGCTGGCACCTCCAGGAGGGCCGCATCGTCATCCCCAAGTCCGCGACCCCCGAGCGCATCGTCTCCAACGCCGACGTCTTCGGCTTCGAGCTCGACGAGGCGCAGATGGGCGCGATCAGCGGCCTCGACACCGGCGAGCGGATGTTCCCGGACCCGCAGACCGCGGACTTCACGCAGTTCCGCAGCTGAGCCTGCGGCATACGCCCGGCGCGGCGACGCACCCGAGCCCTGCGTGGGGCTCCTGACCCCGTCCGCGCAAGGTGGGCCCCCGAGTCTGGCCGGGTCCGTCCTGAGTCTGGCCGGGTCCGTCGGTCGGTCGTCCGTGCTGGACCGCGACGCCCCGCCGGTGGCGGAGCACGCTTGTGCGGTGACGTGTGCACGACCTGGTGTCACAGGCGTGCCCCTGAGCACCCTTGTGACACGAGCAGGCGCACAGGTATGCGGTGCGCTCGACGATGAGCCCCGCAGTATGGTGCAACGCCCGTCCGGTGCGGACCGGCGGCGGGTCCGCTGCCGCCCCCGGACATGACGACGGCCCCGCCGGGTCACAGGTCCAGCGGGGCCGCGCTCACCCCGGACCGGTTGCAGGCACGGTCCGGGGGAGTGTGTGGCGAGATCAGACGGACTTGATGGCCGAGATCTCGAACTCCAGGGTAACCTTCTCGGCGACCAGGACACCACCGGTCTCCAGCGCGGCGTTCCAGGTGAGGCCGAAGTCCTTGCGGTTGACGACGGTGGAGCCCTCGAAGCCGATGCGCTGGTTGCCGAACGGGTCGGTCGCGGCCCCAGCGTACTCGAAGTCCACGGTGACCGGGCGGGTGACGTCCTTGATGGTCAGGTCGCCCGTGACGCGCAGCGTCTCGTCGTCCACCGCGGTGACCTCGGTCGAGGTGAAGGTCATCGTGGGGTAGTTCTCCACGTCGAAGAAGTCCGGCGAGCGCAGGTGGCCGTCACGGTCCGCGGAGCGGGTGTCGACCGAGGCGACCTGCATGGTCAGCTGCACGGAGGCGTCCTGGAGGCCGGGGCCGGTGGTGGCGCTGCCCTCGATGTCGTTGAAGGCGCCCCGGACCTTGGTGACCATGGCGTGCCGGGTCGAGAAGCCGACGCGGCTGTGCGAGGCGTCGATGGCGTAGGTGCCGTCCAGGTCGTGCAGGGAGATGGTGGTGGGGGTGACGTCGGTCATGAGGGGGTCCTTCCCGGATAGTTGATCGGTCAACTGTCACTCTAGATGTTGGTGACGTGTCACGCAACTGCTAGACTGAGAGACATGCCCACCACTGCGACCGCCCCCTGGCTCGACGAGGACGAGATGCGCCTGTGGCGCGCCTGGCTGCGGGTGCAGACCGAGCTGCCGGCGGCCATGGGCCGGGCGCTGCACGAGGACAGTGACCTGTCGCTGCAGGACTTCGAGACCCTGGTGCGGCTCTCGGAGTCGGGGGAGGGGCGGCTGCGCGTGTCGGCGCTGGCCGACGAGATGCACTGGGAGCGGTCGAGGCTCTCGCACCACCTGCGCAGGATGGGCGCCCGCGGGCTCGTGGAGAAGGTCGAGTGCCCGGAGGACGGCCGGGGGTCGTTCGTGGTGCTGACCCCGGCCGGCCGGGAGGCCCTGGAGGGCGCTGCCCCGGATCACGTGCGCACGGTCCGCCAGGTCTTCCTCGACGGGATGAGCGCGCCGGAGCGCGATGCGCTGCTGCGCGTGCTCACGCGGGTGCTGGACCGGGTGGCCCCGGCCTGAGCCCGCCGTCCGGGGCCGGCTCGATGGTCAGGTGGCGGATGACGCCGTAGTCCGTCGTGAAGCGCTGCCGCAGGGTCGCGCTGCCGCCGAGGAAGGCGCCCTCGATGCGGACGAGGACGTCCACGGTCCGGTCGTCGACGACCGTGTGACCCAGCACGGTGGTGGTGTGCTCGACGGCCGTGGCCGACTCGACGATCCACCGGGCGACCGCGTCGATCCCGACGTGCCTGCCGCCGTCGTCCTCCACCACGGCGTCGGGGGCGAAGAGGGCGGCGGCGTCGGCATACCGGCCGGCGTCCCGGGCGGCGAGGTAGGAGCGCAGCAGGCCGGGCAGCCGTCGGACGGGCGTGGGCTCGTGGTCGGTGGTCATGGGCTCTCCTCGGTCGGGCGGTCCTGACCAGTATGGGCGCGGGGACCGACGGTCCTGGACCCGCTTGCCACGGTCCGGTACTCAGCGTTACTGTGTAGTGGTAGTCAGTGACAGTGAGTAGATGGGAGCGACGGTGGGCCGGCAGTCGACGGAGATGCTCAAGGGCGTCCTCGAGGGCATCGTCCTGACCCTGCTGTCCACGCGGCCCGCCTACGGCTACGAGATCACCGCGCGCCTGCGCGACCAGGGGTTCACCGACCTCGCCGAGGGGACGGTGTACGCGCTGCTGATCCGCATCGAGCAGCGCGGCCTGGTCGACGTCGAGAAGGTGCCCTCGGAGAAGGGGCCGCCGCGCAAGGTCTTCACCCTCAACGCCCGCGGGCGCGAGGACCTCACCGAGTTCTGGAGGACCTGGAGCTTCCTCACCGAACGACTGGACCAGCTCCGAGAGGATGGTGCGTGAGCATGGCGGCACGCTGGATCGAGACGGTGACCGGCCCGTGGTCGCAGAAGCGGCGCTACTGGCGCTACAAGGACCGGCGCCGGGCCCTCCCTGCCCACCACCGCACCGCGGTCGAGGGCCTGGACCGGTATGTGATGGTGACGGGCGGCATCGCCCGCGGTGACGTGCTGGTGCAGATGCTGGAGGACCTCGTCGAGCTCTTCGAGCAGAGCGCGGCCGACGGTCTGTCCGTCACCGACGTGGTGGGCGCGGACCCGGTCGAGTTCGCCGAGACCTTCCTGGCCACCTACGACGACGCACGGTGGGTGACCCACGAGCGGCGCCGGCTGGGCGAGACCATCGTCCGCGCCTCCTCGCTCGAGCAGCACGGAGCGCGGGGATGACGACCACCACCGGACCCACGATCGAGGTGCACGGCCTGAGGAAGTCCTTCGCCGGCGTCGACGTCCTCCGCGGTGTCGACCTCGAGGTCGACCGGGGCAGCATCCACGCCCTCCTGGGGCGAACGGCGCCGGCAAGACCACCCTGGTGCGCATCCTGTCGACGCTCCTGCCCCCGGATGCCGGCACCGCCACGGTCTGCGACCTCGACGTGGTGACCCGGGCCGCCGACGTCCGTGGCTCGATCAGCCTCACCGGCCAGTTCGCCGCCGTCGACGAGGTCCTCACCGGCCGGGAGAACCTCGTGCTCATGGGCCAGCTCTGGCACCTGCCGGACCCGCGCGAGCGCGCGCGGGAGCTGCTGGAGCAGTTCTCCCTGGTGGAGGCGGGCGGCCGGCGGGTGGCGACCTACTCCGGAGGGATGCGGCGACGTCTCGACATCGCCATGAGCCTGACGGGCCGCCCACCGGTGGTCTTCCTCGACGAGCCGACGACCGGACTCGACCCGCAGGGGCGCCTCGAGGTGTGGGACGCCGTCCGCACCCTGGCCGCCGCAGGCACGACCGTGCTGCTGACGACGCAGTACCTCGAGGAGGCGGAGCACCTCGCGGACCGCATCGCGATCCTGCACCACGGCCGGGTCCTGGTCGAGGGCACCCTCGCCGAGCTGCGCGCCCTGCTGCCCCCCACCACGGTGGAGTACGTCGAGACGCAGCCGACCCTGGAGGAGATCTTCCTGGCGCTCGTCGGGGACGACCCGGCCGACGCCGACGAGCACGTGGAGGACGGACGATGAGCACGCACGCCCTGCACGAGACGGCCGCGCTCACCCGCCGCTCGCTGCGCCACGTCCTGCGCAGCCCCGACACGATCGTCACGACGGCGGTCATGCCCATCGCCTTCCTGCTGCTCTTCGTCTACGTCTTCGGTGGCGCGATCGAGGCCGGCGTGGAGGGCCCGGCGGCCGGGTCGTCGGGCGGAGAGGCCTACGTCGACTACCTGCTGCCGGGCATCCTGCTCATCACCATCGCGACCGGTGTCGCCTACACGGCATACCGCGTGTTCATGGACCTGCAAGGGGGGATGGTCGAGCGGCTGCGGTCCATGCCGATCTCCCGCGCCCCGGTCCTGTGGGCGCACGTGCTGACGTCGCTGGCGGCCATCCTGACCTCGCTGGCCGTCGTGGTGGGCGTGGCCGTGCTCATGGGGTTCCGGAGCGAGGCAGACCTGCTCGGGTGCCTCGCGGTGACCGGGATCCTGGTCCTCGTGGCGCTGGTGCTCACCTGGCTGGCCGTCATCGCCGGGCTGTCGGCCCGGTCCCTGGACGGCGCGATCGCCTTCTCCTACCCGCTGATCTTCCTGCCCTTCCTCAGCTCGGCCTTCGTGCCCACCGCCACGATGCCCGGACCGGGCCGGTGGTTCGCCGAGCACCAACCGGTGACCTCGGTCGTGGACAGCCTGCGGGCCCTGCTGGCCGGCGAACCGGTCGGTGGGGAGATCTGGGTGGCGCTCGCCTGGTGCGTCGGCGCCCTCGTGCTGGCCTACACGGTCGCCGTGGTGCTCTTCCGTCGTCGCGTGGGATGAGGCCGGGCGAGGTGCTCCCCGGCCCGTCCTGCCCTGTTCCACATCTGGCCGCGCCACCGCTGCGGTAGTACGTTTCCTCCCATCGGTGGATTTTCTCGACCACGGTCCTTCCGGTCGGGTCGACGGGACTGAGGAGTGCCATGACGGAACGACCGAACATCCTCATCATCTGGGGCGACGACATCGGCCTCAGCAACCTCAGCTGCTACGCCGACGGGGTGATGGGGTACCGCACGCCCCACATCGACCGTCTCGCCGAGGAGGGGGTGCGGTTCACGACTACTACGGTGAGCAGAGCTGTACCGCGGGGCGGGCGGCCTTCATCACCGGGCAGAACCCCTACCGCACCGGCCTGACCAAGGTCGGTATGCCGGGGGCGGACATCGGCCTGCGCGCGGAGGACCCGACGATCGCGACCGCGCTGAAGTCGCTGGGGTATGCCACCGGGCAGTTCGGCAAGAACCACTTCGGGGACCGCGACGAGTTCCTCCCGACCGCCCACGGCTTCGACGAGTTCTTCGGCAACCTCTACCACCTCAACTCCGAGGAGGAGCCCGAGCTCTTCGACTACCCCTCCGAGGAGGACTTCCCGAACTTCCGCGAGCGGTTCGGCCCGCGTGGGGTCATCCACTCCTGGGCCCAGGAGGACGGGACGCAGCGGATCGAGGACACCGGTCCGCTCACCAGGGAGCGGATGAGGACCATCGACGACGAGGTCGTGCCGGAGGCCCTGCGCTTCATGAGCGACGCGCAGGACGACGACACCCCGTTCTTCGTGTGGCTCAACACCACGCACATGCACTTCCGCACGCACGGCAAGGAGAGCAGCCGGGGACGGGCGGGCCGCTGGCAGTCGGAGTACCACGACACGATGTGCGACCACGACGACCTGGTCGGCTCGGTGCTCGACCACCTCGACGAGCGCGGGCTGACCGACTCGACCATCGTCATGTAATCCACCGACAACGGGCCGCACATGAACAGCTGGCCGGATGCGGGTGTGACGCCCTTCCGCAGCGAGAAGAACTCGAACTGGGAAGGCGCCTACCGGGTCCCCGCCCTCGTCCGCTGGCCGGGACGCATCCCCGCGGGAGAGGTGCGCACCGGCATCGTCAGCCACAACGACTGGTTCGTCACCCTCCTCGCCGCGGCGGGCGACCCCGACGTCGCCGGCCGGCTGCGGGAGGGCACCGAGCTGGCGGGCGCGACCTACAAGGTGCACCTGGACGGGCACGACCAGCTCGACTACCTCACCGGGCAGGCTGCCGAGAGCCCGCGTAAGCACTTCTTCTACGTCTCCGACGACGGCGACCTGACCGCGATGAGGTACGACAACTGGAAGTTCGTCTTCCTGGAGCAGCGTGCGACCGGGACGTTGCGCATCTGGGCCGAGCCCTTCGTCGAGCTGCGCTTCCCCAAGCTGTTCAACCTCCGGGCCGACCCCTACGAGCGCGCGGACATCACCTCGAACACCTACTGGGACTGGGTCCTGGACCACGTGTGGACCTTCGTCCCGGCCCAGGCCTACGTCGCCGAGATGATCTCCAGCCTGGCCGAGTTCCCCCCGCGGCAGAAGCCCGCCAGCTTCAACGTCGAGCAGGTCATGGCCAAGCTCACGAGCGGCATCGGGGACAGCTGAGGTGCTGGTCGACCTTCCCGGGGGGGCCTTCACCATGGGGTCGGACTCCCACTACGCGGAGGAGGCGCCCGCGCACCAGGTGCGGGTGGACGGCTTCACGATCGAGTCGACCGCGGTGACCAACGTCGAGTTCGCCGCGTTCGTGGAGGCCACGGGCTACGTCACCGTGGCTGAGCGCGACCTCGACCCGGCCGACTACCCCGGCGCCCCACCGGAGAACCTGCAGCCCGGGTCCTTGGTGTTCACGCCCACGCCGGGGCCGGTCGATCTCCGTCACCTCAGCCAGTGGTGGACCTGGAAGCCCGGGGCGAGCTGGCGCCATCCGCAGGGACCGCGCAGCTCGGTCGAGGCGAAGGGGGACCATCCGGTCGTCCACGTCGCGCACGAGGACGCCCAGGCCTACGCCAGCTGGGTGGGTGGCCGACTCCCGACGGAGGCGGAGTGGGAGTACGCGGCCCGCGGAGGCCTGGAGGGCGCGGCATACACCTGGGGTGAGGAGGCCAGGCCGGGTGGCCGCATCATGGCCAACACCTGGGACGGTCCGGACTTCCCCTGGCGCAGCACGGGGGAGAGCGGCTTCCTGCGGACCGCGCCCGTCGGGAGCTTCCCGCCCAACGGGTTCGGGCTCTTCGACATGGCCGGCAACGTGTGGGAGTGGACGGACGACTGGTGGAGCGAGCGCCACCCCGGACGCTCGCAGGGGTCCTGCTGCCTGCCGAGCAACCCCCGCGGCGGCTCGCTGGAGGAGAGCTACGACCGGGCGCAGCCGCAGTTCCGGGTGGGGCGGAAGGTCGTCAAGGGCGGCTCGCACCTGTGCGCCGACTCCTACTGCCTGCGCTACCGCCCTGCCGCGCGCCGACCGCAGATGCTCGACACCGGGACCAGTCACCAGGGCTTCCGGTGCGTCCGACCCGGCGGACGGGACGGTGCCGCGTGACCCCCGACGTCCTGCCGTCCTGGCGCCCCGGCGCGTCCCGCGACGCCGTGGTGCGCTTCTTGGACCAGGCGCGGGCCGTGCCGGTCGAGGACCGGGTCGCCTGCTTCGACAACGACGGGACGTTGTGGTGCGAGCGTCCGCGGTATGCCCAGCTCGACTTCTTCGTGGACGCGCTCCGGACCGCCCTCGCCCGTGACCCCGGCCTCGCCGAGCGGGCGGAGTACGCCGCCCTGCTGACCGGTGACCGGGCGGCCCGCGACGAGATGGGGCTCGGGCGGATCGCCCTGGCGCTCACCGAGCTCTTCGAGGGGATCTCCGCCCAGGAGTTCACGGCCCGGGTGCGCGACTTCTTCGACCGTGCCGTCCACCCCACCCTGGACCGGCCGCTGCGCACGCTGACCTACGTGCCCATGCTGGAGCTCCTCGACGAGCTGCGGCGGGCCGACTTCAGCGTGCTCATCGTCACCGGCGGCGGCACCGAGTTCGTCCGGGCGGTCAGCCAGCAGCTCTACGGGGTGCCCCCCGAGGCGGTGGCCGGGAGTCTCATCGACTACGACTTCCTCCCGACCTCGGACGGGTCGGGGCCACGCCTCGTCCGCGCCAGCCGCCTCGTCGGGCCGGCGAACGAGGGGGCGGCCAAGGTGACGCACATCCAGACCCAGCTCGGCCGGCGCCCCATCCTCGCGGCAGGCAACTCCGGCGGCGACCGCGAGATGCTCGAGTGGGCCGCGGCGGGGGAGGGGCCCACCCTGGCGTTGCTGGTCGACCACGACGACGGCGACCGCGAGTTCGCCTACACCAGCACCGCCGAGACCTTCGCCGAGCCCGAACCCATCACGCAGGTGGGTGCGCGTCTGGGCTGGACGGTCGTGAGCATGGCCCGCGACTGGGAGACGGTCTTCGACGGCTCCGGAACCGGGACGACGCCCTGAGATCCAGGCGGGGCCGGTGGCCGGGAGGTCGGCGACCACGAGGGCGCGCCGGGCTGCCTGCCTAGGCGCTCGCGGACAGGTCGAAGACGAGCCGCGCGGGGACGCGACCGGAGAGCACCTCCTCGAAGCAGTCGTTGACGTCCTCGAGGCGTCGAGGCTCGGCGACGACGCGGGTGCGTCCGCGGGCGTGCAGGGCGAAGCAGTCGGCGAGGTCGTTGCGGGTGCCGACGAGCGAGCCGATCACCGAGATCCCCTTGAGGACGGTCTCGAACACCGGCAGCTCCAGGCGGTTGTCCGCCGGCAACCCGACCAGCACGAGCCGGCCGCCCGGGTTGAGCGAGGCGTGCGCCGCGCGCATCGCCTCAGGGGAGGGCACGGTCACCAGCGCCACGTCCACCCCGCCCAGCGCGGCCAGCTCCTCCTCCTGCCGGCCCGACCTGGCGTCGACGGTGTGGTCGGCCCCCAGCTCTCGGGCGAGCTGCAGCTTCTCGTCCTCGACGTCCACCGCCACCGTCCTGGCGCCGAACACCGAGGCGTACTGCAGGCCGAGGTGGCCCAGCCCGCCGACCCCGACCACCATGACGGTCTCGTTCGGCTGCGGGTGGGCGACCTTGAGCGCCTTGTAGGTCGTGACGCCCGCACAGGTGAGCGGTGCGGCGTCGAAGGAGGTGACCCCCTCGGGCACGGGGACGACGTGGGAGGCGTAGGCGAGCACGTACTCGGCATACCCGCCGTCCATGGTGTAGCCGGTGTACTGCGGGCTCAGGCAGTAGGTCTCCCAGCCCCCGACGCAGTAGCGGCAGTGGCCGCAGGCGTGGCCCAGCCACGGGACCGCCACCCGGTCGCCCTCCTCCACGGGGGAGTCGCCGTCCCCGCGGGCGACCACCGTCCCGACCCCCTCGTGGCCCGGGATGAGCGGCATCGTCGGCCGGACCGGCCACTCCCCGCGGGCGGCGTGGATGTCCGTGTGGCACAGCCCGGAGGCCTCGACCCTGACGAGGACCTGACCCGGGCCGGGCTCGGGGACGGGGACCTCACGGATCTCCAGGGGGGCTCCGAGCGAGGGGACGACGGCGGCTTTCATCTCGATCCTTCCGTAGATGGGGACCTGCAACGCCAGAGGATGACGCAGAGATCATCATACTACGTGACATAGTAGGTAGGCGGTGCCGCGCCGTCGAAGAGCAGAGGGTGGGGGTCCGGGGCTGCCGGCCGCGCCAGGCGTTCAGACGCCTGACCGGGCCGGGACGTGGGCCCCGTGGGGCTCGAACCCACAACCTACGGATTAAAAGGCAGATGCACTGCGGTGCAGGGGATGTGGCACCTGCGGCGGTCGGTGCAAACCACGGTTCTTGACGCAACCAAGGGCGGTCGGGGCGATGCTGTGGTGGCCAAATGGTGGCCACGCGCGACCCCGTCCTGGAACTCCTCTCCGGGAGCTGGACAAGTGCATCCGCCCACGATGCCAGTGCGGGCGAGACTCGCCACTGAACCCCTCACGCGACACGCCGCAGGCTGGACCGGGAGGCGCGGCTGAGCCACTTGGACCCACGGCCGGTGGCGCTCCTCATCGCCAGGGTTCGGCGTAGCAGGGTGGGCCACCACGGTTTGGTGGCCACACCAACGGGTTCATGGTTATGGGAGTGGGTCCGGGTCGGCGCCCGTGTTGTCGAGCGACACCGTGGATGACTACCGGCCGGTGGCAGCATCCTGGCCGGGACTCGAGGACCATCCCAGGCATGGCGACCGGGGCCGCCACCCTGCACCTCAGGTCGCAATCCTGAACCTGGGTGCCCACACGCCGCGGTGCGTGACAGCACGCTCACGCCGATGTCCGGACGACTGGTGATCCCCTTCCATGTGGTCAGAGACGCCGATCAGCAGCCAAAGCCTAGGGTTCTCGCGGCAATGTTCAGTACGGAAGCGCCTGTTAGGCAGCGTTGCGACGACTTGCAGCAGATCCTCGTCGTGATCTTAGGCGCGAGCCTGTGCGTCCTAGGTCAGCGGCGACAGGCAGGATGGGATCCATGCCCTACGTGATCGAGGAACTGGGACCGCACGACTTCGAGCGCATGGTTCAGGCGCTGCTGGTCTGCGAGTTCGGGCCCACACTGGAGGTCTTCGGCACGGGCAAGGACGACGGTCGGGACGCAGTATTTGAGGGGGTCTCGCCAACTACACTTACGGCGGACGACGCACCATCGTGGGACGGATACCACGTCTTCCAAGCCAAGTTCTGCGAACGCCCCGGTGATGCTCGTGCGAACAAGGGCTGGTTGCTCGCGCAAGTCCGGAGAGAGCTGAAACGCTGGAGCGAGGTCGTCACTTACAACGACAAGACCGAATTGAAGCGCAAGGGTAGGCGCCCTGACTACTTCATCGTCATCACCAATGTGTCTCTCTCTGGGCATATCGGAGGTGGGATCGATGAGGTTGAGAGCGCCATCCGAGAACATGCAGCCGACCCGAAGAACCAGTGGGACCTGAATGCCTGCCAGGTGTGGGACAGGTCCAAAGTCGAGCGACTTCTGGACGCGCACGTCAGCGTGAGACAGCGGTTCAACGGACTTTTGACCGCGGGCGACGTCATTGCGGCATTGGCCGGCGGCACGATGACGGTTCCAACCATTTCGCTCGGAGACTCGCTGCCCCTGCTGGAGGAGCATGCACGTGTGGAACTGGTGCAGGGCGGTCAGGTGAAACTCGGCGAGGCTGGTCAGGTCGCGAACCAGCGCCTCGACCTCGCGGCTGTCGCTGTCGACCTCCCCGCGGAAATCGAGACTGACGAAGACGGTATGTCGGATCTGCGAGTGCTGCAGCACATCATCACGGTGGGCAATCTCGTGCAGCGGCCCTCTGTTCGAGTTGAGTCCAGCCCCCACTTCCTCATCATCGGTGGGCCAGGACAGGGAAAGACAACCCTCGGTCGGATACTCGTTCAGACTTACCGCGCCGCGCTCCTGAGCTCCCGACCTAACCAAAGCCCACAGGTGTCGCGGATCGTGGTCGCGTCCCTCGAGCGCGCCGCTCAGATCGGGGCGCCACGCATCACAAACCGACGATGGCCGTTCCGCGTCGACCTGGCCGAGTACGCATCCGATGTAGCCGGCGGTGCAGAGGTGCCGCTCGTCGCCTACATTGCCCGCAAGATCAATGCGGTCACGGGTGCAGACTTCTTCGCACGTAATGCCCGTCAATGGCTAGGAGCCTGGCCGTGGCTGCTGGTCCTCGATGGCTACGACGAGGTAGCGTCCGCGGTTGCAAGGGAGCAGGTGGCGAGGGCCGTGACAGCATTGCTGGAGACCGCGCAGACTGAAGACGCTGATCTGCTGATCGTTGCGACGACCCGACCGCAAGGCTACGGTAACGAGCTCCCTGATGCCCTTGCAAAACTAAAATTGCGGAAGCTCTCACGCGACGACGCCGTTGCCTATGCAACCCGGCTAACGCAGATGCGTCTGGGTGAAGATGCTGACAAGACGGAGGTAATAAAACGCATCACGGCCGCGGTAGACGATGAAGTGACGGGGCGGTTGATGGGCACGCCGCTGCAAGTCATGATTCTGACGCTTTTGCTGGAGAACCGACGCCGACCGCCGCAGGACCGAGCCTCGCTTTTCCAGGCGTACTACGATGTGATCTACGACCGTGAATTGCAGAAGCAGAACTATCTATCGGACGTGCTCCAGGATCATCGTTTGGATATCGACGCCATCCACTTTCGCGTCGGCCTCACCTTGCAGATCCGGAGCGAGGACGGTGGAGACTTCGATGCCGCAATGTCCGCAGATGAACTCCACCAAATCATCCGCCAGCGCCTAATCGCTCAGGAGCATTCCGGCCCTAGCCTCGAGCGACGCGTCGACGACCTGACGCGTGCCGCGCGTGACCGCCTAGTGCTTCTGGCGGCCACAGGGCAGGACCACGTGGGGTTCGACCTACGCAGCCTGCAGGAGTTTATGGCCGCGAAGGCACTTACTTCCGGACGAGACGATGACGTCGTCAGGGACCTCACAGCTATCGGACCGTCTGCGCACTGGCGCAATACTTGGTTGCTGGCCGTTGGGACGTTGTACCGAGAGAAGCCCGACTTATTCGACCGGATGCTCCAGGCCATGCGCGACGTCGACGCCGCCGATGACGCCTGGCTTAGTATTCTTGCTCCAATCGGCCCCAGGTTAGCTACGGACGTCCTGGAGGATGGTCTCGCCGCGAACAACCCACGACATCTGCGTCTGCTCATCGAACATGCTCTGGAGACTCTGAACGGCGTGAGTCTGGGTGCGAGTCGACTCGGTCAAGTGCTCGCTGATCAGAACAACCTCAATGACATAACGCGTAGCAACATCGTGCGCGCGCTTGAACGCGCTCTTGCTTCCCGCCCAGAGAACCACCAAAGCGCGATCCTCGTCCTGCGAGAACTCGCCGCGAAGGAGCGAGTGGGTTCGCTGGCCACAAAGGCACGCCAGATGCGGTCAATGCACGCCTTGTCGAAGAGAGAACCACAGGGTGACAAACGAGTCGTCACTCTGGCAGACGCACTTCCGGCTGAAACCTCTACGACGTGGCTGAAGGGCTCGACACCGCACGCTTTTCGCCAGGACTTGCAAAGTGTAAAGACGACTTGCCGTGCAGACGGCTTGTTCGAGTTCCCTGATGGCTTAGCGGTTCCAGCCAGCGCGTTCGATGTGGCAAGCGACCGGACTGCGCTACAGACAGTGGTGGAAGCCATCGATGCGATCGATCCGCAGAACTGGTCGGCGAGGAGCGCGATCACCTCGCTGCTCTGGCGGGCCCGGGAACGACTACCAGTGGCTGCCGGCTTAGTGGCCCCAAAGCGCATGGCCGGTGAATCGGGCGCGCGGTCCGGGCTGTCGAAGGACGGCTTGTGACGCGTCCCCGGAACACTCCTTTGCCACTGTGCTCGCTCAGTCGGCTGACGAAAGACCTAGTTTTCGAACCCAACGCTTGAAGATTACGTCCAAGCGCGCGGTGTCCTTGTCCGTCAGCTCGATCAGGCGCAACCCGTGGCGCCGAACCAGTTCCCGCTTGCGCGCGGCCTTGACGGCGTACTCCTCGACCCCGAGCGCCCCGAATGCTTCGACGAGAGTGCCGTCTATGAGTGCCCAGTCGGCGCGTAACAGCCCGCGCGCGTTAAGCTCGGCGTCACGGGGGTACATCGGCTCGGGAACGTGTGCCACACCGTTGACGTGCATCCAGTCATCGACCGTGCGCTCCAGCGCCGAGCGGCACAGGTGGCCGTCCACAGCGCGAGACACGAGCCCCCAGCTGGCGCGGTGGCCGTCGGCGGCGACCCCGGAGTCCACAAGCCGCTCAGTCCAGGGCTTTTCGCCCTGCTTGGCCAGCATTCTGAGGACGAGTCGACGAGGAGCATCAGCCTCGCTGAGGTCGACTGGTCGGTTCACCTGCCGCATGGACATAGCGCCGCCGAACTCGATCGCCAGCTGCGTCATCGCCCAGTGCATCGACGGCTCCCAGTCCCTTCCATGGCCAACCGGCAGACCCGTCACGACGTCATCGTCACAGGCCCTGCACACACCACCATCCGGGTTCCCGCCGCACACCAGGCACTCGCTGGACGGGGTGTCCACCAAGCTCCGCCGCTCGAGCCCGTCCAAGCGTCTCTCGACTTCGGGTGGGACACCGAGTCGGTCGTAGGTGCTCCAGGACGTCGCGAGGACCTCCACCACGTCAGGCGGCAGTGCCTCGGCCAGTCCCACCGGGACGCGTCGTCCAGAACGTGCCCGCTCCCTTGCAAGGACGGTGTCGACGTCCCAGAAAAAGATCTGGCCATGCGGGTTCGAGCGATCAAGCACCCTGATCTGCTGCACGTCCAGGTTGTGTCGGCTGGCTACCGCCCGGGCGTAGTCGACAAGCGCGGGGGCATAGACCCGCAACACACGGTCGGGGACGAAGTAGCGCGCAATCCTGAGCACGACGGGGAATCCGAGGAGTTCGACGTTGACCTTCATCAGGCGTGAATGCCTGGAGGAACTCAACTCCGCCTCGGCGGAGTTGGTCCGTAAGACTGCGCGGACAGCGTCCTGTGCACGGGCCCGGTACCAGGGCTGGGCGGGATCGAGCTCGACGCGAGCCCATCGGTAAGGGCTCACGTAGTCGGTAGAATCGGGGTCTTCACGATCAAGAACTGCCTGCTCCCGAATCAGACGCGCCGTCGTGCGAGCAAGGCGTTCACGCAGCCTCGAGACATGGTCAGCCACGGCAGCGCGATCGACATCCTCGCCAGGTCCGCAAGGCAGCGCGACGGCCACGTGGTTGCCGTCCTCCCCGACGCCGTCGATCACAGACCAGATCACGTCGTCGTCGTCGCTGTCCATCGCCTCCGCAGTGCGCCTGCTCGTCCCGATGATGCAGGTCCATCGGTTCGCGGCGATTACAGCCTGACCGAAAGGGAGATTCAGTCCGTAGTCGAACTCGACTCCCCAGTAAGCTACCTTCCAGTAGAAGTCCGACTGGGAGGACAGCTGTTCCGTCTGCATGGGGGCTCGTTCCTCTCGACGTATGCCGGGTGCATGACTACTTCAACCTGACCCGCTGGTGAAACTGTATGCCGACACTAACCCCTTGATCGCAAGGCTCCTAAATTGCGCGCCCACTCAGTAGATGCAGGTCGACCGGCCAAGTATATGCATTAGTGACGACCTGCTGGCCGGTTCCCTTGTCCAAGCAAGAAGATGCTTACGCGGCTCTTCCCAGTTGCGGTGGGGGTCATAGGTTGAGTCCTCCGCCGATGAGGAGCATCCGGAGTCTGTAGTTGGATCGGTTTTTGAAGCCTCGGGCGAGTCGGCGGTGCAGTTCGATGAGGCCGTTGATGGCCTCGGTGCCGCCGTTGGTGGCGCCGGTGGTGAAGTAGGCCAGGAACGCCTCTTTCCACTTGCGTAGGGTCCGGCCGAGGCGGGCGATCTCGGGGATCGGGCAGGAGGGGAAGGAGTCGACGATGCGCTCGGCGATCGAGCGTCCTTCGGTCTTGTCGGCGTGCTGTAGGCGGCGCGCAGCTGCTGGGCGCACTGCCAGGTCAGGTCGACGACCTCGTGCTCGGGGCGGGCGGCGAACGCCCGCTCGATCCTGGCGCGCTGCTTGTCGGTCAGGTTCTCAGCGCCGGCGCGCAGGATGGTCTGGATCCCGTAGAGCGGGTCGCCCTTGCGGCCGCGGTGCCCGGTGGTCGCCTGCTGCACCCGGCGTCTGACCTCATCGACGCACTTGGTGCCCAGGGCGACGACGTGGAAGACGTCCAGGACCGCGGTCGCGTCCTCGAGCTCGTCGTCGATCGCGGCCTTGTACCCGTGGAATGGGTCTAGGGTGGCGACCTCGACGCCGGCGGTGAAGCCATCGCCGCGTTCGGTGAGCCAGTCGGCGTACGCCTTCTTCGACCTGCCTGGGACCAGGTCCAGCAGACGTGCCCTGACCTGCCCGTTCTCATCGCAGGTCAGGTCGACCATCCCGGTCAGCTCCTTCGGTCCGCGGCCACCGTCCTCTGGCGCCTTGGTGGACACGTGGTGCCACACGTGCTCGTCCACGCCCAGGGTCTGGACACCGGTGAAGCGGGACTCATCGGCCGCGGCCACGGCCAGGATGGGCTCGACCCCGGACCAGACGGTGTCCCAGCCCAGACCCAGCTGACGGGCCAGGCCGTGCACCGTGGCGTGCTCGCGCCGCAGCTGACCCACGGCCCAGGACCGGGCCCGGGTCGTCCACGTCGAGCGTGGCGGCGCCAAACTCTCGTCGACCTCGGTGAACGAGCGCCGCGGGCACGAAGGCTCGGCGCAGGCCCAGGTGCGCTTGACCCAGACCAGCCTCACCGGCGTCCCGAACGCCGGAATGTCGACGAGCCTGTGCTCGCGCCGACCGCGCGAGGTCGCGCGCACCCCGCAGTCCGGGCACCCGGCCGGCCCCGGCGGTGACTCCACTCGCACCCCCAGCCCGTCCGGGCCGCGCGCCACGTCCAGGACGTGATAGCCCTCCAGCCCGACGAGCAGGTCGCAGTTGTGACAGTACGCGCTGGGCGCGCCGAGCGCGGCGCAGCACGACGTAGGGTGGTCCATCGTCGAGGTCCTCAGGGTTCTCGGAATGCTTGGTCGCTTCCGATCTTGAGGACCTCGACCCCTCTCACCCCGACAACCGCGCCCCTCGGCGCGTCACACCCTCACCCCCACCACAACTGGGAAGACCCGCTTACGCTCCTGCCGCGTCCAGAGCTTGAGGCATGGCGGCCCCTAGATGCCGAGTTCAAGGACCGCGGGGTGCTCAGAGTGCTTCGTCGTCCAAGACCCAGGCCTTCTTAAGCGGGAGTTGGGCACGTATCGAGTCCGGCAGCTGCGGGTAGGTCTGGAAGAGCTTGTCCAAGAGTTCTTCGCTGTCCCAGATGCGGATTGTCTTGCGTAGGTGGGAGAACTCCGCCATGGCGGGCTTGCTGACTCCACCCCACGCGACCAGAACGCCATGATCGGCGTCGTAACGGGTCACAGCACTGTGCAGCGTGCGTAGCACCGCCGAGCCGACGGCGCCAGGTTCGGACTTGACCTCGACCACAATGGTCGGCGCGCCGAAGCCGAGCGGTCCGCCGCCGGCGAGGATGTCGACGCCCCCGTCCGGCCCGGCAGGAGACACGTCGCAGACGAATCCGAGTGCTTCGAGGATGGCCGCAACCAGGCGCGTGAGTTCGTGCTCTCGGAAGTTGGCCATGACGAACGTTCGAACCTGGTCCTTGATCGCGTCCATCGTTGGCGCCGATGCCGGGTCGGTCACCTGGACGTCACCGTTGATCTTCGTCGCCTCCTGAGCGTCTTTGGACGGGTTGCCCGGGCCTGGGTCGATGCCCGTCTTGGCGATGACGTGCAAGCGGCGTGCGGCGTCATTACGTGAGGGGCTGAAGACGGTCAACGACGCATTGATCATCGCCAACAAGTCCCCCTGCAGCGCTGAACGTGGGACGGTGTCCTCTTGCCACTGAACCGTACGGTAATGGCGTCGATGGGGGTCTGCCTCGGGATCGAAGGCATACGGGCCGGAGCACCGCCCGAAGGCAATGTGTCCCGGCTGCGACTTCAGCGGAAGCAAGATGAGGTCCCCCTCGCGAATGGTGTCGCGGAAGGCCCAGATCTGGCCGGCGAAGATCGCTTGGCGGCCGGGGTGGTCTCCTACGAAGACCTCGTCCACCCGCTCACGAATCGCTTCGCGCGTGTGCAGGTTTGTGAGGTCCCCAGTTTGCCGCCACCCGATGGTGACGCGGCCGTCTCGGAGATTGTGCTCCTCATCCTCACCGTGTCGCCCTGCACGAACCACCCATGCTCTGACGTCCACCTTGACCTCCTCAAACTGCTTTCGGACACATCTGCCCAGCCATCTCCCGCGACGCTACACCGGAGGCGTAGGTCTGCCCTGCTGCGCTCACCCAGGCGAACGACACACGTTCGTCGAAGGGGCTCCCGGTTCCTCGCTGCTCCGAGGGCGCCCGCCGCCACAGGCGCAAGGCAGGCCCATAAGTGAGGTAGTTTCGCGTCATGGCTAGATATCCTCGGGTCCGAGAGCAGCACATCGCCGTCTTCGGCGCGAGCGGCTCGGGGAAAACGGTGCTGGTCTCCTCCTTCTTCGGCCCCACACAGGAGGGGTCCTACTCGAACGACCTGTGGAACCTTGTCGCTGACGACACAGGACAGGGGAACCGGCTCTACCAGAACTTCCTCGGCATGAGGGACCACGCGACAGCTCCACTGCCGACTCGGTTCGACGCTACGACCTATCACTTCTCCGTCAAGCTCAAGGGCGGCGATAACGCCGCGGCGAAAACCCGTCCCTTCGATGCCCTACGGCTGGCATGGCACGACTACCCGGGGGAATGGTTCGAAGAATCGCCAAGCAGTGAGGAGGAGGCGACACGGCGAGTCGATACCTTCAGATCCTTGCTGCGTTCAGATGTAGCGCTGTTCCTCGTAGACGGGCAGAAATTGCTCGACTACGCCGGTGAGGAAGAGCGATACCTCAAGTCACTGATGACAAACTTCCGCCAAGGCCTGCTGCGGCTCAAGGAGGACCTACTAGCAGATCAAGAAAGGCTAGTCGAATTTCCGCGCATCTGGATCCTGGCACTCTCCAAGGCTGATCTGTTCCCAGACTGGGACGTCTACTCCTTCCGCGACCTCGTCGTCGCCAAGGCGGCTGAGCATGTGGACGGTCTACGTGAGACGCTGCAGGACCTGGTGGACACTCCCGAAGCTCTGTCGGTCGGCGAAGACTTCATGCTGCTCTCCTCGGCGAAGTTCGAACTGTCCTCTGCAGCACCCGAGGGCACGGGAAAGATCGATGTCACGCAACGGGTGGGCCTAGACCTCATCCTGCCGGTGGCCTCGCTGCTTCCCCTTGAGCGTCGCGTTCAGTGGGGTGAGCGAATGGAAATTCCTAGAAAGGTTGTGGACACCTTGGCCGACGGCGCCGATACCTTGGCCGCGGTCCTGGTTGGTGGGGGCCCGGTCCTCGAGAAGTTGATGGCCAAGATCCCCGTCGTCGGTCCCCTTGCGCGCAAGGCCGCGATCCCCATGCTGGTGCAGGCCGTCAAGATGAGTCAAAGCCAACTCCAAGAGATGAACGCCCGGGCCAGAGCGGACCACGACCACCTGACTGCCTCACTGACGCAGTTCAAGCTCGACCTGGACGCAGGCGTCAAGGACAGGCTCCTGATCAGGAGTCTTAAGTGAGCCATGTCCAAGAACGACCCGAGAACCTCGTCTGGGCCACCCGCGGCCGTTCCTGGGGGTTCAGATTTCTCCTCAACGGAGGACTGTCGGACCCACTGCCGACGTACGAACGTATCTTTGCGCACGCTGTAAACGAGCCGACGACATGGTGCCGTGACGCCGGGCTGGTCGGACTGCGTTTTCCCGATCCGTTGGGACGCCGAGACGCAGCCGGTCGCGTCATCCCGCACGAGTTCGTTGTGATGGGCAAGTTGGCCGAGGAGATCAGATCCGTCGACGACGGCCTGACAACGGTTTGGCCCCGCGTCGCAGGGGCCTATGCCCGAGTCTGGGATGCGGAAAAACCCCCCGCACCGGGTGATCTCTCCTTCCCGAGCGCACCCGGCGCCGATTGACCCTCGCCTGGGGTCTGCGCGGCGCAGTCCTGCTAGACACACTCATCTAATGGGTTCTGCCGATCCTCTGGCAGGCTCGGTTCCGGTAGCGGCCGGCGGGTCAGCACTCCACTCATCTGATCGTTGAGGTCTTGCGGCAGACCGTGCGCCCGCGGGTCGTGAGGAGGCGTGACCGCTGCTGGGATGACGTGCCCCCAGATCGTTCGGGTGAGCACTTGACCATTAGATCGCCGGAAGTCCTCCTCCACGCTGCTGCAACGGATCGCAACGAGGCGAAGGAGGAGAAGGCGATGTTGTTCGTAGGTGATGACTGGGCCGAGGACCACCACGACGTCGAGCTCGTCGACGACCAGGGACGAATCCTGGCGCGAAGACGCCTACCCGAGGGGCTGGGCGGGATCACCCGGCTGCACGCCCTGCTCGCGGAGCACGCACCGCAGGAATGGGCGGACCTGGACCCGGCCGAGGCGGCCGCGCAGGTGATGGTCGGCATCGAGACCGACCGCGGCCCCTGGGTCGGGGCACTGGTCGCGGCCGGGTACACCGTGTACGCGCTGAACCCGAAGTCGGTCGCCCGCTACCGGGAGCGGCACTCCACCTCCGGGGCGAAGTCGGACACCGCGGACGCGCACCTGCTGGCCGAGATCGTCCGCCTGGACCGGTCACACCACCGCCAGGTCGCCGGCGACAGTCCGACCGGGGAGTCGGTCAAGGTGACCGCCCGGGCGCACCAGTCGATGATCTGGGACCGGACCCGCCACGTGCTGCGCCTCCGCGCGGCGCTGCGGGACTTCTTCCCCGCCGCCCTGGCCGCGTTCGGCGACCTGGACGAGCCGGACACCCTCGCACTGCTGGCCCAGGCACCCGACCCGGATGCCGCCTCGAGGCTGTCCCGCGCCAAGATCGTCCGCGCGCTGACCAGAGCGAACCGGCGCGACGTCACCGCCCGTGCCGAGAAGATCCGCCAGGTCCTGACCGCACCTGAGCTGCGGCAACCGGGCCCGATCCAGGACGCCTACGCCGCGATCGTGAGTTCCGAGGTCGCGCTCATCACGGTGCTGAACGCCCAGATCGAGCGGCTGGGGCAGGTGGTGGCCGAGCATTTTGGCCGGCACCGGGACGCTGACATCTACACCAGCCTTCCCGGCCTCGGTGTGATCCTTAGCGCCCGGATCCTTGGCGAGTTCGGCGATGACCCCCACCGTTACGCCGACGCCAAGGGCCGCAAGGCCTACGCCGGCACCGCCCCGATCACCAGAGCATCAGGAACTAGACGGGTGGTGCTGGCTCGGTACGCCCGCAACCGGCGCCTCGGTGACGCCTTGCAGCAGTGGGCGTTCTGCTCGATGCGCGGCTCCGCCGGTGCACGCGCCTACTACAAGGCCCTCCGAGGACGAGGCGTCGGCCACCAAGCCGCGCTACGACAACTGGCCAACCGCTGGGTCGGCATCCTCCACGGCTGCCTCCGCGACCGGACCTTCTACGACGAGAACACTGCCTGGCAGCAGCACCTCAACACCGCCGCTTGACAGAACCAGAACCTGGGATGTCTGCCGCCAGGAGGACGCTAGCCTTCGGCGCGTCCGACATTGCCGCTGTGGCCGCGTAGCGTCCGACCATGCCTCGAGCCGCTCGCCGGCCCCGTGGGTTCCCGGGCGCGTTGGTGCTTGGGCACGGTACGTTCTACCTCAGGAAGCTGGAGCCGGAGGAACCGCTGGTGACTCACGATCTTGTAACAGGCTCTTCGTAGTTGAGCGGGGCGCCCGGTAGGTGATCGGGCTCGTGGCCCCGACATGCTGTTGGTCTCTCACCACCGACAGCGACGAGGCCACGAGCATGGACGACGGTACGGCAGTACTTCTGGGTCTGGAGGACGAGTTCACCGTCCTGCTGGTCGAGCGGATCGACCCGGGGCGGGTGAAGGCGCTCATCGAGGTCAGGGTGAGCGAGGGTGCCTGCCCGGGGTGCGGGGTCCTGACGAGCAGGGTCAAGGACCGTCCGATCATCGCGGTGAAGGACCTGAAGGTCAGCGGTCAGATCCTGGATCTGTGGTGGCGTAAGCGGCGCCTGGTCTGTCAGCAGACAGGGTGCCAGCGGGTGACGTTCACCCAGCAGTCCACCCAGGTCCCGGCCCGAGCCAGGCTCAGCGTCCGGTTGCGCGCCGAGCTCGCTGCAGCGATCGCCCGGTCGAACCGGGCGGTGTCCGACGTCGCCGCCGAGCACGGCGTGTCCTGGCACACCGCGCACCAGGCGCTGATCGCCGCGGCGACCGCATGGTTCCCCGAACCGGAGCCGACCCGGGTGCTGGGCATCGATGAGACCCGCGCCAGGTCCGTGCGGTGGGTGCTGGAAGAGGCCGGGTGGAGAAGGTCCAACCCGTGGATGACCTCCTTCGTCAACGCCGACACCAGCGCCCCGGGCGCGTTGCTGGGGCTGGTCCCGGGCAGGTCCGGGGCCTGCGTTATCGACTGGCTCGGTGAGCAGTCCCAGGCGTTCCGCGAGGGCATCGAGCTGGTCGTCATCGACCCTTCGGCCCCGTACGCCTCCGGTGTGCGGGCCGCGCTACCGCACGCGCGGGTCGCGGTCGACAAGTGGCACCTGGTGGCACTGGCCAACCAGATGGTCACCGAGGTCCGCCAACGCGTCACCCGGGAACGTCTGGGCCGGCGAGGCACCACCGCCGAGGCGACCTGGGCCCACCGGCAGCTGCTGCTCACCGGGTACGAACACCTCTCGAACAAGCAGGTCGCGCGCCTGCAGACCACCCTGGCGGCCGAGGACACCACCAACGAGATCGGCGCCGCGCACGCCGTCAAGGAACGCCTCAGGCTGCTCCTGGACGCCAGCGACCCGCCCGTCATCCGGGCCCGGCTGTTCGACTTCTACAACGCCGCTTCCGACTCCCACATGGCCGAGACCACCCGTCTGGCCACGACGGTCCAGACCTGGTGGCCGGCCATCCTCACCGCGCTCACCGAGGACGTCACGAACGCCCGCACCGAGGGCTTCAACCGGATCATCAAGGACACCAAGAGAGTCGGCTGCGGGTACCGCAACATGACCAACTACCGACGACGCATACTGGCCCACATCACCCTCACCCGAGGGCACAGGTCAGCAGCATGAACAGCCCCGCCCCGCTTAAATGCGAAGAGCCTTGTAACAGGGCTGCTGCCTGTACTGGGAAATCCCTTGGACGCGGGGTTCAACGTCTTCGATGTCATGCACCACGGTCTGCACGAGAAGCAGATCTCGAACGTCTTCAGGTGGCTTCTGGAAGAAGAGGGGTCCCACAACCTGGGTGACCTGTTCGTGCGCCTCTTTATCGACGAGCTGAACACGCTGCTCGTCGACCAAGAGCCGCTGCTGCACGGTGGGTACTGGGTCCGACAGGAGGTGAACACCGCTGTCGGCGCTGACGCCGAAGACATCGCCGACCTGGTCCTGGAGAGCAAGGAAGCGGTGGTCGTCGTCGAGAACTACTTCACCTCCGATGGTCACGGTCACGATCACAGCCGTTACCAGCAGTACAGCCGGCGCGACAGCCGTAGAGGCGTGGTAGTCCTCCTGTGCCGAGACGAGAACCGTTCGCTGCAAACGCTGGGGTGGGAGAACGCCCCCGTCCTCACCTACGCCAAGCTGATCGGACGCCTCCGCGAGCTCACCGGGCGAGACCTCGTCTACCAGCGAAAGAATCCTGAGGCCTACTCATTCGTCGAGCAGATGTACCGGAAGTTCGTAGAGGAGAGGGGCCGCATGGTGGACGAAGACGTGCTGGGCTTCGTTGTTGCGATGTGCGAAACGGGAGAGGCTCGGCGCTACCAGCAGAAGCAGGTCGAGGTTGCCGCTGAACAGTTCGCCAGTGACTTAGCAGAGCAGGCCAGGCGACGTTTCGACGAGGGCCGTCTGCTGCTGCAACAGATCAAGAGCCGACTGAAGGGGTTCGGCGCACAAGCGTTGAGGCCGCAGCTGAACGCAACGTTCGGCAACGACTTTGTGCGGAAGGTGAGCGCCACTTATGCGGGGATCTACCAGTGGACGGTCAACTTCGACATTGACGACGTCGGAGAAGACATCGGTGAAGCGAGGCTGCAGCTCAAGTTCGGCCCCTCGGCTTGGTTCGCCAATGAGAGCGATCCCGCTTGGAGACAGAGGGTCGATCCCGCCGTTGCCGACTATTCGCGATTGTTCCTAACCCGCGCCGCCAATAGGGAAGTGCGGCAGTCCATCGTGACTCTGCAGGAAGTAGTAGACGGACTGGACAAGACGGACACCCGACTCCACGACGAGATCGTTCAGCTGTTGGCCTACCGCCCGTAAGCACCCTGTCCGAGGCCCCTGGGGTCCGGACAGCGATTCAAGATAGCCAGGGGAGGTCACCCGGCGGACAGCGGCCGCCCTCATCTGCCGCATGCTTCGCGACCATCGGCCGCCGCTCGTAGAGTGCGTCCATGTCTGAGAATGCCCCGACTGCATGCTCCTTCTGCGAGATCTCGGCCGACCGTGGAGAGGCGAGCGTCGCCGCTCGCGACGAGTTGACCGTGGCTTTCATGGACGCATACCCCGTCGCCCCCGGACACGTGCTCATCGTGCCCCGCCGACACGTTCGCTCGTTGGCTGACCTCAATCCTGACGAGGGCACCGCCCTATGGGGCATGACGCAATTGATGGCCCGGAGGGTTAAGGCGAAGCACGCACCGGCGGTGAATCTGCACCTTTCCGACGGTGCAGAGGCCGAGCAGGATATCTCGCACGTCCACATGCACGTTGTTCCACGGCATAGCAATGACGCTGTAAAGATCGAGCTGCCGGGCACTCGCGCCACCAGGGACGAGCTCGACCGCGTCGCAGCCTCGCTTGCCGAAGACTGACTGACCGTCCGCTCCTGCCGCAGGTCGCCCGCTTCGATGACCTGGTGGTCGACGGAGCGTTCCAGTAGTTCGTGCTCGGTAGTCCGGGCACCCGCGCTGCGCTGCATAACGCCCGTCACAACTCCTTCCCGGGCGACGACTGCCGAGCCGAGGAGGATGTCAGACGTCCAACCGACAATGGGGCCATGGACGTTGACCTCACCATCTCCGGCCTCGCAGCTCTAGTGGCACTCGTCTCAGCCTGGTTCGCCAAAGCTAGCGTCAGACAAGCCAAACGATCGGCTGATGCGGCTGAAGCCCAGGTTGTGGGACAGCGCGAGAGCAACATTGCGGCCGCTCAGCCGTACGTGTGGGCTGATGTACGGGCTGACGACACCCAAGGCCACTGGCTGCAACTCATGGTTGGAAACTCCGGCCCCACGGTCGCAGAGAACGTCCGCGTCGTCTTCGACCCACCTTTGCCGTTCGAAGACCGGGTCGACAGTCTGACCGGGACAGCGCTGCAACGAATGCAGACGGGGATGTCGTCGCTTGCGCCCGGGCACAATCTCGCCTGGGTCTTGGGAGCGTCCGCAAACCTTCTAGAGTCGGAAACGGCGCAGGTCCACTCGGTGACCATCGAAGCAGACGGGCCGTTCGGCCCCATCCCGACTCTCGAATATGCGATCAACCTGGCAGACTTTCGCGAGTCGCAGGATCGCCCGGCGGGAACGCTACACAAACTGACGCGGGCGGTCGAGGGCATCACTGCAGAATTGAAGAAGCGTGACTGACTGCCGGCCGACCCGAACGCGGCAGCGGGGGAAAGTTCAAGAACACGAGCGACCGTGCACTCTCGCACTCATCTGCCGCACTGCGCGGCGGCTTTCCCGGTCGCATTATCTCCTGAGTGCCGGACGCTCAGGCCTTCAGTCAGGTTCTCCTTGCGTCCCGGTGAGCCGTTGCGCCCCTCCGCTGGGGCGACCGACACGCACCCCGACACTCGGGCCCGCCTGACGTCTCTGCCTCGTACCGTGGCGTCATGACAGAGGGTGACGACTTCGCCGAATTGCTCAGTTCTTCGAGCGGTGACGCTCGACCAGGCCCACTGTTGCTGCTGCCGGAGGGGGAACGGGTGGTCGTGTTCTTCTTCCCTCTCGAGACCGGTTTCGGGTGGCCCCCGGACCAGCCGGTCCGCCTCCACGAGCGACCACACCCGAGTCTGCTCGACGCGATCAGTCGATTGACGGGCACGGATCGGGAGCCGGAGCAATATCCCGATGCGGTGGTGACCTCCTCACTGCTGTGCCACGAGGTGCCGAGCGACGCGGCTACGGCTGTCCAGTTGACACCGATGATGCATGCCTTCCACCGAGGGTTCCCCCACGCGGGCGATCCACCAAAGACGCCGCCGATACTTGAGACCGCCACCGTCGTGGTTGAAGTTGCGATCCCCTTGATCACCCTGCTTGCGCGGAAAGCGGTGGATGAGGGTCTGCGTGTTGCGGAGCTACCGGATCTACAGGACCCGCCGCCCGAACTGGTGAGCGACGCATTCGACGCGGCGCTCGAAAGCGTCAGACATTTGCAGCGGTCGTACGCCGCCATTACCCGTCGCCCCACAAAGCTCCTTTCCCGGCAACAGCTCCCTCCAGTCACGGTGTACGGCGTGCGAAACATGAACGCACTCGAGCCCGGTGCTACCACGGGTGGAGTCTTCCTCACTAACAGCCGTTTGGAGCGGCTGGCGCCCATGGCGCCACTCCCGCCCGAGCGTCGCCGGCTCATGCTCGATGCGCCAGAGGTGGGCCTCCATGCGATCCCATACATCGACTTGTACAACCAAGCCGACGTGGCGCTGCACATCGACGGAACCCTGCGCGAATGCGCGGTGATGCTGGGCGCCGCGTCTGAGGTGTTCCTCAGCCGGCTCATCCTGACGATGCGCTGGGAGCGGGGGTGGACGCCGGAGAATAGCGCACGGGACTGGCCCGAATCCCTGCTCGCCCGGGTGAGGCGAGAACTGCCCGAGCAGGTTGGTGGGAGCTGGTCGATGGACACAGGCGAGGAGGCTCCCCGGCGGTGGTACCGCGACGTGTATGGGTTGCGTAACCGGGTCGCACACGCTGGCTACGAGCCCAGCTTCGACGAGTGCGTCACGGCACAGGGCGCCCTCAATGAGCTGATCTCCTGGGTCGGAAACCGATTGTGCTCAGGGCAGCGACTCAAAAAATTCCCACGCACAGCTTCTCTCTTTTACCGTGAGCGGTTGGAAGCTCGCATAGACCGCTTGCCGTGGCTTAAGGATCTGTGGCACGACCACAAGGAGGTGCCGTGGTCAATGACATCCTCGGCATGGATCGAGACGCACGATCGTCTAGTCCGGGATGAGGTCGCTCCTCGATCTCCGAACGCGTCCCGCGCCGAACTCGCTTCCCTGTGGATTAGGGGCACCACCCAACCTCGATTGTGGATCCTGACCGACCAGGTAACCGGGTTGGCGTGCGAGGCGGAGGTGGATCAGGCGGTGGTGAAGATTCAGACGGACCGGACCTTTACAAACCACATACCCGAGGGGGTCGTCTATGTCGGGGCCCACGCACGACTCGAGGGCGACGTTCTCAGCCACGGACCTTGGATGGAGGTTTACCACGTCAACCCTGCGCTGGTGGTCATGGTTGACCACTCAGACCTGGACCAACCTTGGCGTGTGACGCCCGCCGCTCGATAAAGGACAACTACGAGGCCGAGATCCGCCGTCTCGGGGTCTCCCTGTATTGCCGCGCTGCGGGTGACATGGCGAATTCTCGATCCCTGGACTGGTTGCCACCGGGGCACTCGTGCCAGTAGTCCCCTGGGGCAAAATTCCTGCCTGGCGGTCTCCTTCCACCGGGGTTGTTGTCCTCGAAATCAGTTGGAAGCGTGGTAGGCGTCCTGGATCTCCTGGGGGATGCGGCCGCGGCTCGACACCTTGTAGCCGTTCTCGTTCGCCCACGCGCGGATCTTCCTCAACTGCTCACGGTCTGTGGGAGCGTTGGCACGGCTGCTAGCCGTCTGGCGACGGCCACCGACACGTCGAGCGGCGTCCGTGTACTTCTGCAAGACGGCGTCGAACTCGTCTGCCTCTTCCTGCGAGAGGTCGATCTCGTACTCGGCTCCGAGGAAGCCGAACTTGACGGTCTGGCCGTCCTCGCCCAGCTCCTTGCCGGTGAGGTCTGAGACAAGGATCGTTCGCACCTTCTGTGCCACAGCAACTCCTACGTGTGGGGGAATGACGTTTGATCGTACGCGCCGAGTAGCTTCCGCGGGTAACAGACTTCTGGACGGGCACATGGGGGGCGCAACCTTCGTGTGTCGCTGCAAGACCGGCGCGCTGGATCTCTAGCGCTGCCTGGAGGTAGGTAGGAGGTAGCGCCGCCGCCTGCTCGCTGTTCCGCGGACACTGAAGGATCCCCAAGAGCCGGTGGGCACGCATCTATATTCGACGTGTGGGTGACTTGAGCGAGACCAATCACTTCCCGTACGCCCGCCCACGTATGGATACGGGTCGCCTACGAGAACTGCGGCTCGGTAAGGGCATGTCGCAGCATGCGCTCTCGCTGAAGGTCGGAGTGCAGGGTGCTGCTGCCATCTCGGCTTGGGAACGAGGCGTCGCAACGCCTCGTCCTAGCACGCTGTTTCAAGTCGCAAAGGTGCTGGGCGTTGATCCGATCGAGCTTCTTGCGGTCGATGGCACAGAGGGCCGAACGCTGCAAGAGTTGCGTGTCGTCCGAGGGATGACTCTCAGAGAACTCGCCAGTGCCGCCAGCACGTCACCGTCGACGTTGCGACGGTGGGAGAGCGGGGACTTCGTCAGAGTGCCAGGCGCGGATGTCGTTCGCGCGCTAGCCCGTGCTCTAGACGTCGCTCCCGCACAGGTCGAAGCGGCGTTGATGAGGGCTCGCGGTGCTACGGGCGAGCGGCCCTGATCTGAGCAGGCGCCGTTTCGGGCGGACTCGGGTAAAGGTTTGGTAAGAACCCTCAGCGGGGCTGGGTCCGGCCTCTAGGCTCGAGATCGCCCAAGGTCTTGAGGGGGTCACCGGTCAGTTTGCTTCACGTTATCCACAGGTTCTGGAAAACGACGGTTGGCCGCCAGGGACTAGCGGTAATGTGCCAACTTGTCGGGGCGTGAGACCCAGACCGCAGATTGGCCGCTTTGGTAGACATGGAAGGAAGCCAAGACATGTCGAGCACCCGGGTGAGACTGGCGAGCCTGGTCGCAGTGGGGATGCTGACCCTCACTGGCTGTTCCGATGCCCCCGGCGATGGCAGCGCCACGCCGGCGCCCAGCACAGCGGCGCCAACCACCGCGGAACCTGTCGCGACGACCGAAGCGCCGGTTGATGACGCGGAGACTGCTAGCGCGTCGCCGGAGCTGTCGGCAGAGGATCAGGACGCGGCCGACATCGAGGAGACGCTGCAGCTCTATACGCGCGCTCTTGACGACGCTTTCAACGGTGACGCGTCCGTGGAGGCGATCTACCCGTTCTCCCGGGACACCGCACGGGAGAAGTGGGTGACGCAGGTGATGGCATCGGAAGCTCAAGGCACGACATCCACAGGGTTGACTGACCTGGAGGTGCTTGACACGTCGGTGGATGCGGACATCGCGAACGTAACCGCCTGCGCGGACGTGTCTGATGTCGAGGTGATGGATGAGAACGGTGACTCCATCGTCCCGGAGAGCCGGCTGGACCGGACGCTCAAGGACTTCGTGCTGGAGCGTGACGACTCGGCCCAGTTGGGCTGGTACGTCGTTGAGGACACGAATCGGAACGAGCCATGCGACGGCTAGGCATATTGTGGACCGTCCTCGTTCTGGTGATGGGGGCAACCCTTACCGTTCGGGCCGATGGGCCCGCACAGGCCGACCCTGAGTGCCGAGAGTTCGACGAGCGTTCCGGTCAGTGCATCATCTACGTTCCGCCGCCGCCGCCGGACTACCCGGCCCCGCCGAGAGACGTCCCTGGGGATCCTGGCGATGGCAGCGGTGGTGAGGAGCCGGTGTGCGCGGACCCGCTGGTGGATCGTGTGGTCCCGTGCATCGTGCACGACTGGTACTGGTCCTATGACTGGGCGTGCTGGACGAAGTACGCGGACCCGCAGCCGCCCTGGAGCGATCCGGCGTGGAGCGGGCGGACTGACGGGGCGATCTTCTGGTGCTCCCGCGGGGTGACCCTGACCGACCCGTTCCCTGCGGACACGATCCCTCGGTGGGCACCGTCCCCGCCGTGGGGTGCGCCTCCGGACCCGGAGGAGCTGGCCCGGGCGGCGGTGGAGTCGATGGGGCTGCGGGCGATCCAGATCGGGATCGTTCCCGAGCAGGGGCCGGGCCGGGTCGGGCTGGTGGGGTTGCCGACGTGGATGTGGGTGCAGGACCTGGGCGGGTCGACGTGGGGGCCGATCACCCGGACCGCGACCAGCGGGCCGTGGTCGGTGACCGCGACAGCTGAGGTGGAGCGGATCGAGTGGGACATGGGGGACGGGACGACGGTGGTCTGCACGACCCCGGGCACCCCGTACGAGGACCGGTTCGGTGACATGGATAGCCCGGACTGCGGCCACCGGTACGAGGCACAGGGGCACTACCCGGTCTCGGCGACCTCGTACTGGGTCATCACCTGGGCCGGCCTGGGTCGGTCGGGAACCATCGAGATGGACCTGGTCCAGGAGGGGCAGATCGTGATGGGGGAGGCCCAGGTGCTGAGCCAGTAGCGCAGGCAACGTCATCGGTTCGGGTGCGGGACAGTGCAAGCACCGCGCCGACCAGCAAGATCGGGGAGAGACGCACATGGCGAAGAAGTTCGACCAGGCCGACGGTCAGGGCGGCACCGGCGGGTCCTTGCCGCCCCACACCGCACCACCCACAGCCGAGCCGACCGCGGTGGCGGCGCCGCCGAAGCTGCGCCGCCGGCCCTTGCTGGCTCTGGCGGGTCTGGGTCTGGTGGTGATGGGGGCCCTGCTGGCGGTGTGGGTCTACCTGTCCAACACCGATGCCACGAGTGCGGTGGCGGTGCGGGAGACGGTGATGCGGGGGGAGACGATCACCGCGGCGGACCTGATGACGGTCCAGGTGACCCCGGACCCGGCCCTGTCGCTGGTGCCGGCCGGCGACCTGGACTCCTTCGTCGGCCAGCGTGCCGCCCGCGACCTGTCCGCCGGTGCGCTGCTGACCCCGGATGCGGCCGCCGAGCAGGTCGTCCCCGGGGCTGGTGAGTCGGTGGTGGGTCTGGCGCTGACGTCCGGGCTGATGCCTGGGGAACCGTTGATGGTGGGGGACCGTGTGCGGGTGGTGGCCACCCCCGGTCAGGCCGGGGACCCGGCGGCGTTCGAGTCCGCGGACACCGTGTTCGGGGCTGAGGTGGTCGGCGTGACTGCTTCGGTGGAGTCGCCGCAGACGGTGGTCTCGGTCCTGGTCCCGGAGCAGGACGCGGCACGGATCGCGCAGTGGGCCTCGGCGGGGCGGGCCGCGCTGGTGCTGGACAGCCGGGAGGGGAACTGAGGTGGCGGTCATCACGCTGACGTCGGCCTCCGGTTCTCCGGGGGTGACGACGACCGCCCTGGGGTGGGCGCTGTCCCGGGGACGGCCCACCGTGCTGGTGGATGCCGACCCCACCGGCGGTGCGTCCATGTTGGCCGGGTACCTGCGCGGGCAGATGGTGCCCCCGGACGTGCTGCTGGAGCTGTGGGCGGCCCAGCAGCAGGGCCGGCTGCGGGCGGCGCTGCCGTCGCTGACCATGTCTCTGCCCGACTCTCAGGTGGGGCTTCTGCCGGGTACCCGGTCGCACGCCCAGGCGCGGGGGCTGGTCGGCCTGTGGGAGCCGTTGCTGGCGGCGCTGAAGGCGTTGGAGGGCACGGGGCAGGACGTGCTCGTCGACGTGGGGCGTCTGGGTCTGGCCGGGTCGCCCACGCCGTTGCTGTACGGGGCGGACCTGGCCCTGGTGGTGTGCCGGGCCGACCTGGTGTCGTTGTCCGCACTGCGGTCGTGGCTGGCCACCCTGCACACCGAGCTCGAGGAGGTCGGTGGGTCGACGTCGCTGGGCGTGGTGATCGTCGGCCCCGGTCGGCCTTACAGCGAGGCCGAGGTCGGCAAGGTCCTGACCCAGGTGTGCGGCGGGCGGTCCCCGGTCCTGGCATCCGTGGACTGGGACCCGAAGGCTGCGGCCGCGTTCTCCGCCGGGGCGCAGGTGCGCCGGCTGGGCTCGAGCAAGCTCGTGGCCAGCCTGCGGCACCTGGACGACGCCGCCCGGAAACGGATCGCGAGCAACACCCGCGATCTGAGTGAGGTGCCCTCGTGAGCATCGAGAACTACGCCGTCCAGCCCGAGGGGACGGCCAGCTCCGACCCGACCGGGCTGCCGCTGTTCACCACCCCGCCCACCACGGAGACTGCCCCCGGGTCGTCCCGTGGCCGTCGACGCGGGGGATTCACCCTGACCCAGGGCACGGGCGAGCATGCCGGTCACCCCTGCGCACGTGGTGCCTCCCAACCAGAGCAGGTTCGGGGCGACAACGTGGTGCCGCTGCAGACCAGGGACGCGGGTCGGTCGGGCCGGCACGGCTGGTCTCGGGGCGGGCTGGCCTGGGAGCTGGTGGCCAGCCTGCGGCAGCAGGCCGCCGACCGCCTGTCCCAGGAAGGTTCCCCCACCGGTGAGGACGACCGGGAGGCCCAGCAGGAGCGGGGTTGGGCGATCATCACCGAGCTGCTGGGACAGGAGGGCACCGAGCGGCTCCGGGCCGGGGAGGATGCCTGGGACACCGAGGAGCAGCACGCCCTGGCCAGGGCCGTCTTCGACGCGGTGTTCGGGCTGGGACGCCTGCAGCCGTTGGTCGATGACCCGCAGGTGGAGAACATCATGATCTTCGGTCACGACCAGGTCACCGTGGAGCTCACCGGGGGCCGGCAGGTCATGGCGGCACCGGTGGCCGACTCCGACCAGGAGCTGGTGGACTTCCTGGCTTTCGTGGCCTCCCGCTCGGAGGTGAACGCCCGCCCGTTCTCCCCGTCCCATCCCGAGCTGCACCTGCGCCTCGACGGTGGTGCCCGTCTGGCGGCGCAGGCGTGGGTGACGCCGCGGCCGCAGGTGGTGGTCCGTCGGCACCGGTTGACCCAGGTGTCCCTGGAGGACCTGGTCGACCTGGGGGCGCTGACCCCGGTCGCGGCCTCGTTCCTGGCCGCGGTGGTCCGCTCGGGCCGTTCGGTCGTGGTCTCCGGCGCCCAGGGCGCGGGCAAGACCACGATGGTGCGGGCGTTGTGCAACGAGATCCCCCGGTATGAGGTCATCGGCACCTTCGAGACCGAGCACGAGCTGCACCTGCACCAGATGCCCGAACGGCACCCGTACGTGTTCGCCTGGGAGGCCCGGCCCGGTTCGGGTGAGGTCGGCCCGGACGGGTCACGGGCGGGGGAGTACACGCTGGACCAGGCGCTGCACGGCAGCTTCCGGATGAACCTGAACCGGCAGATCGTCGGTGAGGTCCGCGGACCGGAGGCAGCGGCGATGCTCAAGGCCATGCAGTCGGGGTCGGGGTCGATCTCCACCACGCACGCGGCCCACGCGGTCGGGGCGGTGGAGAAGCTGGTGACCTGCGTCATGGAGTCGGGGCAGCACGCGACCCATGAGTTCGCCCTGCGTGCGGTCGCCTCCGGTGTCGACGTCGTCGTCCACGTCACCAAGGAGACCCTGCCGGCCGACGACGGAACCGCGCAGGTGTCCCGGTTCGTCTCGGAGATCATCGCCGTCGCGCTGGGGGAGGAGCAGACCGGGTACGCGGTCACGCACGTGTTCAAGACCGACCCCGGGTCGGCGACCGCCCGTCCGCACGTCCTGCCCGACGACTACCGCGACCTGGCCCGGTTCGGTTTCGACCTGGCCGGGTTCACCGACGCACAGGAAGGGACCGGGGCATGAACACCCTGCTCGTCGCTGTCGCCGGCGCCCTGGTCGCCGGTGGCCTGCTCTCCATCGTCGCTGGGCTGCTGCGACGGCCGGTCCCGCCGGCCCGGCCACGCCGGGCCAGCACCCGGCGTCCCCGGCTGAGCCCACACACCCGGATGCTGGCAGGCATCGGCCTGGGCATCGGCGCTCTGGTCGCGGTGCTGACCGGGTGGGTGATCGCCCTGGCCGTCGCCCCGCTGGCCCTGACCGGGATCCCGGTGTTGCTGGCCGCGCCCCCTGCGCAGCGGGAGGTGCAACGGTTGGAGGCGATGGAGGAGTGGGTGCGCACCGTGGCGGGCACCCTGGGGGCAGGGGTCGGGCTGGAGCAGGCGCTGCTGCGGTCCCTGCGCTCCACCCCGGAGCCGATCAAACCGGAGGTGACCCGCCTGGCAGGCCGGCTTCGGGCACGGTGGGCCACCGAGGACGCGCTGCGGGCCTTCGCCGACGACCTGGACGACCCGACCGGGGACCTGGTCGCCGCCAACCTGTCCCTGGGGGCCCGCCGCCGCGGCGGCGGCCTGGCCACCGTGCTGGGTGCGCTGGCGCAGTCCGTGGGTGAGGACGTGCGCGCCCGGCGCGAGATCGAGTCCGACCGGGCCAAGCCGCGCAGCAACGCGCGCCTGATCACCGGCATCACCCTGTCGGTGCTGGTCTTCCTGTCCCTGTCCGGGAGCTACATCGCTCCCTACGGGACCCCGGTCGGGCAGGTGCTGCTGGGCACCTTCCTGGCCCTGTACGTCGGGATGCTGATCTGGCTGCGCACGATGGCCCGCGGCAAGCCGATGCCGCGCTTCATCGGCACCTCCGTGCGGGAGCGTGCGGCATGAGCGTCCTGCAGCTGCTGCTGGCCGCCGGCGGGCTCGTCGGGGCCGGGCTGGCCCTGCTGCTGTTCCAGCTGGTCCCGTCCCACCCCGACCTGGGGCAGGCGCTGGCCCGGCTCTCCCCGGCCGGTGCCCGGGAGGCCCAGAGCGCGGCCCTGGCCCAACCCCAGGTCAAGGGGGCCGGTGCGGACCGCGACGTGCGCGATGTGCTCGGTGCCTGGGGTGCCCGGCACCTGCCGGCCAGCCTGTGGGGCAAGGTGGCACCGGCCGACCTGGCCGTGCTGGGGATGACCCCAGCGCGGTTCTACGGCGAGAAGATCCTGTACGCCTTCATCGGCCTGGTCGCCGGCCCCGTCCTGTCCGCCGCGGTCATGTTCTCCTTCTCCATCCCGGTGTACGTCCCGGTCCTGGCCACCCTCGTGCTGACCGTGGTGCTGTGGTTCGTCCCGACCTACAACGTGGCCAGCGACGCCCGCGACGCCCGGGTCGAGTTCGCCCGTTCCCTGGGCGCGTTCGTCGACCTGGTCGCCCTGGAGATGGCCTCCGGGTCAGGCCCGCGGCAGTCGATGGAGGCCGCGGCCGCGGTCGGGGACTCCTGGGTGTTCCGCCGGATGCGGGAGGAGCTGGCACGCACCCGCTGGTCCGGGGTCACCCCCTGGGACGCGCTGCGGCACCTGGGCAACGAGATCGACATGCCAGACCTGCACGAGCTGGCCGACATCATGCGCCTGGCCGGTGAGGACGGTGGACGGGTCTACCCCCAGCTGAAGGCCCGGGCAGCCAGCATGCGCTCGGCGATCCTGTCCGCGCAGAAGACCCGCGCCAACGAGGTCAGCGAACGCATGACCCTGCCGATGACCCTGCTCGGAATGATCTTCCTGCTCATCCTCATCACCCCCCAGCTCCTGCGCATGGTGGGGAGCTGACCGACACGAGCCCAACGAGAACCCGCCGCCAGGACACCCACCCAACGAACTCGAGAACCATCCGCACCATCACGAAGGGGAGAACCCATGAAGAAGTGCACTCTCAAGCTCAGCGCCCAGGTCGCGGCCTACCCGCAGCGCCTGCGTCAGGAGATCATCGCCCGCGGTGAGCGGGGGTCGATCTCGGTGGAGACCGTCGTCATCGCCCTGGGCCTGTTCGCCCTGGCCACCGTCATCGTCGGCCTGCTGACCGCCTGGGCCACCGGCAAGCTGGGTGGCCTGAGCTGATGACCCACCGACTCGGCCTGCGGCACCGGGGCGTGGCGCGTGTTCTGCGTGCCACGCCCCGGGACCGTGGTTCGAGCTCGGTGGAGGTCGTCGTCCTGCTTCCGCTGGTGTTCCTGCTGCTGTTCGCGATGGTGCAGGGCGGCCTGTGGTTCCACGCCCGCGCGGTCGCCCTGGGCGCGGCCACCGAGGGTGCCCGCGTCGCCGCCGCGGAGAGCTCCTCGGCAGGTGCCGGGATCTCCGCAGCCACCTCGTTCATCGCCGACGCCGGTAGCGGCGTGATGCTCGACCCCGCCGTCACCGGATCACGGTCGGCCACGACCGCGACAGTGACCGTCACCGGCCAGGCTCAGAGCCTCGTGCCTTTCCTGAACCCGTCGGTCGCCCAATCGGCCAGCTTCCCGACCGAGAGGATCACCGGATGATCCGCGCGCGCAGGGCCGGGTCCGACAGGGGATCGGTGTCCGTGGAGCTGGTGATCCTGGGCCCGGTCCTGCTGTTCTTCGTCCTGGCCATCTTCTTCGCCGGCCGGTACGCACTGGCCCAGCAGTCCGTCCAGGCCGCGGCCGCCGAGGCAGCCCGGGCCGCCTCGATCGCCCGCTCAGCCGGGGAGGCGTCCGGTTCTGCGACCGGGGCAGCGTCGGCGTCGTTGGCCAACCAGGACGTGAGCTGTCTCACCCGGTCGGTGTCGGTGGACACCAGCGCCTTCGCGCAGGACCCCGGCACACCAGGGCTGGTCACCGCGACCGTGTCGTGCCAGGTCGACATGTCCGACCTGGCGTTCCCCGGTATCCCTGGCAACCGCACCCTGGAGGCGACCATGTCGTCCCCGATCGACACCTACCGCTCGAGGCAGGGGTGAGGCCGCGATGACCACGGGCATGAGACAGTCCCTGCGGGAGCGTGCCGAGCGCGGGTCGGTGGGGGTGTTCGTCATCGTCATCGCGGCCTCGTTCCTGATCATGGTCGGCCTCGCGGTGGACGTCTCCGGGCACCTGCACGCCATGCAGGAGGCCCGCGCGACCGCCCGGGAGGCCGCCCGCGTCGGGGGCCAGCAGGTGCAGACGCCCACCGGGGTCCGCGGCCTCGGGGCGGTGGCCGACCCCGGCCAGGCCGCGGCGGCCGCGCAGGCGTACCTGGCCAGCGCCGGAGTCGCCGGTTCTGCGTCCGTGACCGGCCCGGCCAGCATCAGCGTCGACGTCACCTCGGTCTACCCGACCAAGTTCCTGTCGATCGTCGGCGTGCCCAGCCTGAGTGCCACCGGCACGGCGCAGGCGCGGATCACCCGGTCCGTGGGAGGAGTGGAGCAATGAGAGTCCGTCAACGCCTTCTCGGCCTGGGCGCGCTGGTCGTCCTGGCCGGCATCCTGGTGGGCCTGCCCGCACTGTTGCTGACCCTGGGCGGGAATCCGCTGCCGGAGACCCTCCCCAGCCTGGAGGAGGTCCGCGACGCCCTGCTGACGCCCGACGACGGCACCCTGGCCCTGACCGGGGCCAAGCTGCTCGGCTGGGTGGTCTGGGCCGCCCTGAGCCTCAGCATCGTCGTCGAGGCCGTCTCGGCGCTGCGCGGCGTCCGGCCTCCGAGGCTGCCTGCACTGTCCCTGCCCCAGTCCGGCATGCGGCCCCTGGTCGTGGCCGCGCTGGCCCTGTTCATCGCCGCCCCCGGCGGGACCGTTCCCGCGGCCACGGCGGCCCCCGCCCCGGTGACCGCCTCTGCCCCGGTGACAGCCGGGGCCGGCACGGCCCCCGCCCCGGTCACGGCGACCCCTGCAACCACCACCGAGCAGGAGCCCAAGCACTCCTACGTGGTGCGCCCTGGGGACACGCTCTGGTCCATCGCTGACCAGCACCTGGGGTCCGGGCACGACTACCACCGCATCGTCGACCTCAACCCCGAGCAGCTGGCCGGTGGCGCCGACTGGGTCACCCCCGGCATGGTGCTGCAGCTCCCCGCGACCGGGGCCGGGACCGGCACCGGCGAGCAGGTCGGCCAGGAGCAGGACGTGGTGGTGCAGACCGGTGACACCCTCAGCGGCCTGGCCGCCGAGCACCTGGGGCAGGCCGACCGGTGGCCAGAGATCTACGAGGCCTCCACCGGCACCGTCCAGCCGGACGGGCGACGCCTGAGCGACCCCAACCTGATCTATCCCGGCTGGCGCCTGGACCTGCCCGACTCGGCCGGGGGCCAGGAACGGCCGGCGTCGACCACGGAGGGTGCACGGGTGGGCGCGGACGTCGGCACCGCACTGGGGGCCCAGCCAGACACCCCCAACTACGCAGCCGCGCCGAAGCAGCCAGGTGCGGTGAGCCCGGCAGGTGGCGCGGCCGCCCGGTCAGGTATCACCCTGGGTGCCGCCGTGGGCGCCACCTCCACCGTCGACAGCACCGCGCAGGCCGGACCCGACACCGGTGGAGACGTCGGTCGCGGCGTCGGTGGGGACGCTGCCGGGAGCGGCAGAGACGCTGCTGGAGACGGCAGAGACGCTGGGGGAGACGGCAGAGACGCTGCCGGAGACGTTGAGGAAGACACCCCTCCGGCGTGGCTGCTGGAGGGCATCGTCGGGTCCGGGGCCCTGCTGGGAGGGGCGCTGTTCCTCGCGCTCACCTTGCGCCGCCGTTCCCGGTTCCGGACCCGCCGCCCAGGACGTGCCCTCGCCTCACCCGACCCGGTCCTGGTCCCCGTGGAGAAGACGATCCAGACCCGCGGCCGGTCGGCGGCTCCCACCCTGGAACAGCTGGACCAGGCCCTGCGCCGCCTCGGTGGGACGTGCGCCGTGACCGGGTCCCCCGTCCCGGCCGTGGCGGCCGTGCAGCTGGCCAGAGACGGCCTGTGGCTGCACCTGTGGCAACCGGCCGACCTGGGAGCCCCGTGGAAAGACACCGGGGACGGGCAGCACTGGTTCCTGCCCGCTGGCACTCCGGTGGAGCAGATCGGCCCGCTGGAGCAGGATGCTCCTGCACCGTTCCCGCTGCTGGTCTCCATCGGCGCCGGGGACGACGGGTCGGCGTGGCTGCTGAACATGGAGGACCTGGAGGTGGCCCTGACCGGGCAGCCCGAGTACGTGGACGACCTGGCCCGCTACCTGGCTGCGGAGGTCGCGGTGAACCCCTGGTCGGCCGGGGTCCGGCTGGACTGCGTCGGCATCGCCTCCGAGGTCGCCCCGATGAACCCGGCCCGGGTGCGCGTCGCGGACGTCGGCGCCGTCGAGGACCTGGTCGCCGAGGTCGTCGGCGTGATCGACCGGGTGGGGGAGCAGGGCGTGCCCACCGCTCGGGTCCGCCAGGACGGCGAGGACACCTGGCCGGCCCGGCTGGTCCTGCTCAGCACCGACGGTGCGGCGCCTGCGGCCACCGACCAGCTGCGCCAGCTGCTGGCCCAGCACGCCGGGAGCACGGGCGCCTCAGTGGTCGTCCACGGCGGTGCCCCCACCGCCACCGCGATGCACATCGAAGCCACCGCAGACGGTCGGGTCCGTGTGCCCGCAGCGGGGCTGGACCTGGTCGGTGTGGGCCTGACCGCCGACGAGGCGGCCGGGTGCGCGGCGCTGCTGGCCCAGTCGCACGCCGAGGCCGACGTGCCGATGCCGGCAGCCACTCCTGACAGCGACGAGCACCAGGAGGACTGGCGGGGCTGGACCGACCAGGCCGGCGCCATCCGCCCTGAGCACAGCGCCGGGCGGGACGCGGCCCTCGACCAGGACCTGGCGACGCTATTACCCCAGAGGGACGAGGTCTACGAGCAGGAGGCAGCCACCACCGCAGAGGACCTCCCGAGACTGGCCCCCCGGGTGGAGCCCGACGTCGCCCGGCAGGTGCTGCAGGCCGACCCCACCCTGGATGCCGACCTGGCCGCATGGTGGGACCCGGACGTCCGCGTCCCCCGACTCAGCCTGCTGGGCCCGGTCCAGGCCAAGACGTGGGGCAAACCGTTGGCCGAGCGCAAGGGGTACATGACCGAGCTGCTGGCCTACCTGGCGCTGCACCCACGAGGGGTCACCACCGTGCAGACGGCCGAGGCGTTCGGGATCACCGAGACCAGGACCCGCGACTACATCGGCCGCTGCCGTGACTGGCTCGGCACCGACCCGGTCACCGGCGAGCTGTACATCCCGCACGTCCAGGACGCCCCCGCCACCCGCGAACGTGGCGTGAACGTCTACCAGGTGCTCGGCCTGCTGGTCGACGTCGACCTCTTCCGCCGGCTCCGTACCCGGGCCACCGCCCGCGGCGGCGTCGAGGGCATCGAGGACCTCAAGGCTGCGCTGCGCCTGGTCCAGGGACGCCCCTTCGACCAGCTTCGCCGCGGCGGCTGGGCCTGGCTGTTCGAGGGGGACCGGCTCGACCACCACATGACCTGCGCGGTGGTCGACGTCGCCCACATCGTCGCCACCCACGACCTGCAGACCGGCGACCTGGCCGGGGCACGGGCGGCCGCGGAGATCGCCTTCCTCGCCGCCCCGGACGAGGAGATCCCCACGCTCGACCTGGTCGCGGTCACCGCACGGGAGGGCAACACGGCCGAAGCGGTCCGCCTGCTGCAGACCGACATCTGCAACCGCACCGACGACCCCGACCTCCCACCGGGCGACCTTCCCGAACGCACCCAGCGGATCCTCGACCGCCACGGCTGGCTGGAGGACCGCAAGAAAGCCGTCTGACCCAGCGGCACCACAGGCAGCAACCCCCACGCAACTCTCCCCGGGGTCTCCCCCCTCGCGTGGGGGTTGCTCTATGCCCCGGAGTGAGGATCCGGGCACGTCGGGGGTCGGGGTGCGGGCCGTTGGCAAGGGGTCCGCACGGACTTTTCCGGAGACGTCCGGAGACGCGGTCTGACCTGCGGTTTCACAGCGTCTCCCCTCTGGCGCACCGGCCAGGTCGGGCCTAGCAGAGACGGAACCGGGAGCGTTGTTTGGCGACCTTTCTCGTCGTGATCGCACGACGAGAGGAGCTCGAGGTGAGCCTGGCGACGCAGCTTGGTCTGGAGCAGCCGCACGGGGACCTGCTGGTGTCCGCGTGTGCCCGATGGAAGGAGTGGCAGTGCACGCACCCGGTGCTGGGCGTCTGTGACGACCTCCTCGACCTACCGGGGTGGGTCAGGCTGGCGACCCCGGATGAGGCGAACGAGGTTCTGCTGGCGTTGGCCGAGCTGGGGGCGGCGGACGGTGGGGACGACCCGGCGGCGACGGCTGCGTTGCTGTGGCTGCTTCTTCCGGGCGCGGTGGGGGTCGCCCATGCCTTGATGCGGTTGAGCGAACGGATCGACGAGATCGTGGCCGCGCAGCTGTGGATCAGTGCCCGCACCGTCAGCTGGGCCAAAGGCATCTGGGTCGCCGCGACGGTCCTGATGAACACGCGTCGGGAGGTGATGACCGACCTGGGGTTGTCGATGGATCCGCGCGCGGCCCGCGCCGAGGTCCCGTCGGCAGATCCCGAACTGCTCATGGCACTTGGTGTCGGCGCGCGCCCGGTCGGTACGTGCGTACCGCAGGGTGCTGCGGCAGCCGACATCGGCGCGCTGCACGAGCTCCTCGAGGACGCCACCGGCGCCGGCGTGGTGGACGAGGACGACTGTCACCTGCTGCTGCGCCTGGCCGAGCACGCCGACACTCGCCGCGGCGGCCGCGGCCGAGGCGGCCTGTTCGCCCGATCGAGTGCTGCCGGCGTGGCCAGTGAATGGAGCGTGTCCCGAGCGACCGTCACCCGCCGGGCCGAGCGGGCGCTGCGGGCACTGCAGGACACCTACGCCAGAACAGTTCGCTCGGCGTGAGACCCAGAACCTCGCCACCGCGCTTTAGGAGGCGTGATGAACCAACCGGACGCCGGAGCCGACGTCCAGCAGCTGCTGCAGCTGTCGGCGTCCGGCCCACAGGTGCTGGCCGAGCTGGACGACTGTGTCCGCCGTCTGCGGCAGGTGCAGGAAGCCAAGACCGCTCTTGCCCAGCTGCCTACCGAGGACGTGCGACAGGCGATCGCGCGTCGGCACGAGCGCATGGCAGGACCAAGGGGCGAATCGTGAGCGTGGTCAGCGTGGCCGAGCTGCAGCGGGCCTGGCTGGCCGTCAAGGACGGCCGGTTCCGCCCAGGGGCCACGGACGTGCCGCCGTGCCGCTCGCACGCACCCCAGGCCGGAGAGGGCCAGGGCGCCCCCTGGAACCCTGGCGTGCCTGTGCTGCCCGTCCTGGGCTGCCACGGGTCGGCCGGGGCCACCACGGTCGCGGTCGCGGTCGCGACCGCGCTGGAGCTCCCGGTGCGGGTGGTCGAGGCCGGTCCGGCCGGAACGAGCGGCCTGACCGGGTTCGCCACCGCCGAGCTGGGGGAGACCGGGTCGGGCTGGGTTCGTGGCCACCGCGACCTGCTGGTCCTGGACCGGCTGCTTGACGGGTACGCACCCGACCAGATCCCGGTCCCGGACCCTGACCCGCAGGACGGGCCGGTGCTGCACGTGCTCGACGCCGGATGGCCGATGGGCACTCTGGTGCGGTCCGCCGGCTGGGTCCGCTCGAGCGTGCTGGACGCCGACCGGGTGGTGCTGGTCACCACCGCCACCGTCCCCGGCCTGCGCCGGCTCGAGGGGGTCCTGCACGAGCTCGACCCGCTTCCCGCCGGGGTGGCTGTGGCCGTCCAGGGCTCGAGACGTCGACGTTGGCCCCGCGAGGTGGCCTCCTGCATCGGCCCGCGGGCCAGTTCCCTGCTCGAGAAGGACCTGGTCGAGGTACCCCACGACCCCGGCCTGGCCGTCCGCGGCCTGGACACCTCACCCCTGCCCGGCGGCGTGCTCAGCGCCGCGACCACGATCGCCCAGCTCCTGCAGCTGGCCGGCAGTTCTATCCACCACCAGAAGGGAAACCCCCAGCATGTTCGCTAACGTCTCCGACGCCGGCCTGCAGGCCGCCACGTTCGTCGCCGCCGTCTGCCCGCAGGCGCCCCCGGGCGCGCAGGCGCACGTCGACAACATCCTCGGCTACGTCCTGTGGGGAGTGGGCATCCTGTTCTTCCTCGGCGTCATCATCGCGGTGGCAGCGATCGCCGGCGGACGCATGTTCGGCATGCCGCACGCCAGCACCGGCGGCATCATCGGCCTGGTCATCGTCTTCATCGCCGTGATCGCCTACCTGATCCTGCCGGGGATCCTGGACGCGATGATGGGCACCGGGTGCGTCTGAGATGCCCACGACGAGCTCGCAGGCGTGGGGTCGGGGCAAGCTGCTGGCCATCCTCGCCGCAGCCCTGGGTGCGGGGCTGGCGCTGCTGGCCGGCCTGGGCTTGTTCATCTGGCAGGTCCTGGCCGACGATGCTCCCCAGACGTCTGCCACGCAGGACACGGCACCCTCGCCGGTCGTGCTGGACGAGGCCACCCTGCCGCAGGAGGGGCCTGCCCGGCGCGAGCAGATCGCGGACGCGCAGATGCTGGCCGTGGACGACCCACGCGCCTACCGCGAGGGGCAGGTGGCCACCACGGTCGCCGAACCCCTGGTCGTGCCCTCGCCGACGAGGACCGGTCCGGTGGACGTCCCCACCGGGTTCCCCCAGACCCCGGAGGGTGCGGTGGCGCAGCTGGCAGCGATCGACGTCGCCGTCATCCAGGCGATGTCGGTCCCGGCGACGCACGAGATCTACCGGTCCTGGTCAACGGGTGGTGCCGACCCGGCGAGGTGGGTGATGACAGGCAACGTCACCGACTTCCTCACCGCCGCCGGCCAGTCCGGGCAGACCAAGGAGGCCGGCCTGGTCGTGACCGCGGTCCCCGCCGCTGGCCAGGTCAAGGGCAGCGACGGGTCCGACTGGGTGGTGGCGTGCGTCCTGCTGGAGCTGCACGCACGTCTGGTGGAGGAGGCACGCGTCGCCTACGGGCACTGCGAGGCCATGACCTGGGCCGGCGACCGCTGGGTGATCGACACGAGCCGCCCAGTCTCCCCGGCGCCTTCGACGTGGCCCGGGACCGAGCTGGCCGCCCAGGCCGGGTGGCGGCCCTGGGCCGACAACCACTGAGAAGACCAGAAAGGGCCTGACTCATGTTCGGTATCCCGAACCCGTTCGAGTACCTGGCAGGCAAGGCCGTCGGCGAGCTGGCGGCCGACGTCTGGACGTCCATCATGCTGGGGATCTGGGCTGCCGGGCTGTGGTTCCTGCGCACCGTCCTGGGCTTCGTGGACGCCATCCTCACCCCGGACGTCACCGCAGCCGGACCCGCCGGGCAGGTGTACCGGACCACGTTCTGGCTGGCCCTGGCCCTGGTCCTCATCCTGGCGATGGCCCAGCTGGGCCTGGCCGCGTGGCGTCGGGACGGCGCAGACCTCGCCCAGGCCGGCATCGGGGTCGCGCAGTTCGTGGTCATCTTCGCCGGCTGGATCGGTTACTGCGTGATGATCCTGGCCGCCGCGCAGGGCCTGACCCGTTCTCTGATGCGGGCCATGTTCGGGGTGGAGGCCTTCGCCCACTGGGAACCCTCCGAGGTCTTCTTCATCGCCACCGAGGACATCACCGACACGCTGCTGGCCACCGTCCTGGGGTTCATGGGCATGTTCCTGTGGCTGGCAGCGATCGGGTTCCTGCTGGTCATGCTGACCCGGGCCGGTGCGCTGCTGGTGCTGGTCGCCACCGGCCCCATCGCCGCGGCAGGCCTGGCCAGCGGGTTCTCACGGTCGTGGTTCTGGAAGTCGTTCCGGTGGTTCCACGCGGCCGCATTCACCCCGGTCCTGGTCGCTCTGGTACTCGGCCTGGGCATCTCGTTGACCACCGGCATCGTCGAAGGCGAAGCCGACGGGCTGGCCAAGACGATCGGCACGGCGATCCCTGGGGTGTTCCTGATCTGCATCGCCGCGTTCTCCCCGCTGGCCCTGTTCAAGCTCCTGGCTTTCGTGGACCCCGGCACCTCCTCCGGGGCCGCGATGCGTGCCGGGTACGAGGCCCAGGGTGGGTTACGCGGGTTGACCGGCCGGGCCGTGGGAACATCCAACGCCGCCTCGAGCGTGGACAGCCATGGCCGCTCCAGCAGCGAGGTCTCCCAGGAGGGACAGGCCAACCAGCGGGCGGCGCAGGCGACCAGCTCGTTGGCCTCCAAGGGCGGGTCTGCCATCGGACCGGTGGCCGGTGGGATCGGCGCCGCGGTCGGGGTCGGGGTTGGGCTGATGGTCTCGGCCGGCACCCGGGGCGCGGCCATCGGCGCGGACGTGTCCAACCAGATGGGTGTCGGGCACAACACGTATGTCCCCGACTTTCAGCCGGCCAGGACAAGTGGCGGCCGCCGGTGGGCCAGCCACCCTGAACAGCGCGGCGAGGAGACCGGCGGTGGCAGCGGTGGCAACGGTGAGGCCGGAGGGGGAGCGGTCCAGGCCCCACCCCCGGCGCAGACCAACCCGAGCACCGGCGCTGGGCCGCTGCCCCCGCCCAGCGGCGCAGGTGCGGCCGGTGCCGCCGGAGGATCTGGCGCCGGAGCGGCCGGAGCGGCCGCAGGAGCGGCGAAGTGATGAGTCCCTGGCCGGTGCAGCTCCGCTTTAGGAAGCGACCGACCGAAACCGCCTGCAGGAGGACCCCACGATGACCGTCTACCGCGACTACACCCGAGCCCGCATCGGCTGGTTCTTCGGCCTCACCGGCCTCCAGCTCGGTCTCCTGGCCGCAGCCGTCCTGCCGGTGGCTTGGTCGATCTCCAAGCAGGACTGGGCCGCGGTGGGCCTGTCCATCCTCCTGTGGGGGTTGCTGTTCGGTGTCGTGGCCGTCCCGGTGCGGGGCCGGTCGATGACCGGGTGGATCACCTCGACCGTGTCCCTGGCTGCGGGGACCCTGGCCGGCTGGACCAGGTTCCGGGCGCGGGCCACCACCGGGCAGGCCAGACCCCAGGAGCAGGAGCAGGCGGACCTGCCGGGGATCCTGGCCAGCGTCGTGATCCACGAGGGCCCACCGACAGGGCACTCCCATCGGCGGGTCGCGTTGATCCAGAACCACTCGACACGGACCTGGGCGGTCACCGCCTCGATCGTCCACCCGGGACTGGGCATGGCCGAGGCCGAGGACCGGGAGGTCTACGGGCAGGGCCTGACCGAGCTGCTCGACGCGGCCGTGCGGGCCGAGCTGGTCTCCGAGGTGATCTTCATGGTCCGCACCGTCCCCGAGGACGGTGCCGAGCGGGCCGACTGGGTCCGGCGCCACCGCACGGGCAACGCCCCAGCCCAGGTCACGGCGATCAACGACGACCTGCACGAGTCGCTGACCGCCGCGACCGTGCGCACCGAGCAGTACGTCACCGTCGTGGTGCCCGAGTCACGGCTGGGCAAGGTGGCCCGGGAGTACGGCGGGGGAGTCAACGGTCGCGCCAGGGCTCTGTACGCAGCGATCGCCGAGGTCGAGTCTCACCTGCGCGGCGGCCTGGGCGTCTCGAGCGTGGAGTGGCTGACCAGCCCCCAGCTGGCCCATGCGTGCCGGACCGGGTTCGCCCCAGGGGACCGGGCCACCATCATCGACGCCCTCGCGGCATCCCAGACCGACGACGACGTGTGCACCGACGTGCCGTGGGAGATGGCCGGCCCGTCCGGCGCCGACGCCGCCGTGCGGCACTACTCCCACGACGCCTGGAACTCGGTCTCCTCGACGATCAAGCTGCCGGTCAAGGGGGCCGCGATGGGGGCACTGGCCCCGGTCCTGTCGGCACACCAGGACGGGGAGCGGCGCAGCTTCATGGTCTGCTACCCCCTGGTGCCGCCGGGCCGTGCCGATCGACAGTCGGCCAACAGCGAGTTCGGTGCCGACCTGGGGCAGTCGTTGCGGGTCGCAGCACGGATGAAGCAGCGCACCAAGGACGTCGACGAGTCCGAGAAGGTGCGCCGGCTGGAGTCCAAGCTGGCCCGCGGCAACTCCCTGACCGTTCCCTACGCCGTGGCCACGGTCACGGTGCCCAAGACAGTCCGGGCAGCCGAGGCCGGTCGCCGCCTGGACTCCTCGATCCGCCGGGCAGGTTTCGCCCCGCTGCGCCTGGACCTGGCCCACGACGTGGCCTTCGCCGCCTCCGTGGTGCCGATGGGTATCAGCCTGACCCGGAAGGCGGGGTGAAGCATGGGCGCCTCACGCAGTCGAATCCCTCACGGCCGCCGGGCGAGCACCGGCCGGGGCGTGGCCCGTCTGCTGGCCGACTTCGGCCACGACGCCCCGCCGGTACCCACCCAAGTGAGGTCAGAGCGGGAGCCGCGGGTGTTCCGGCCCACCAGTCCCAGAGGACCACGGAAGACAGATCGCGGTTGGGCCCCGGCGAAAGCGCCGGTGGCGACCTGGCGGATGACCAGTGACCAGGCTCCGGCGTTCTGGCCGTTCATCCCCACCCCCGCGTTGCCCCCGACCGGGGCGCAGATGGGCATCGACGTCGCCTCCGGGGCAGCGTTCCACTGCGACCCCCTCGGTTGGGTGGTCCGGGTCGATGTGCCGATCAGCAACCCGAACATCATGTGCTTCGGCAAGCCCGGCATGGGCAAGTCCGGGACCACCAAGGCGTTCATCCTGCGGATGATGGACTTCGGGTACCGGGCCCTGATCCTGGGCGACACCAAGGACGAGTACGAAGGCGTGTGCGCCTTCCTGGGGGTCGAACCGATCGCCCTCGGCGCCGGCCTGGGCGCCCGGGTCAACCCCCTGGCCCTTGGCCCGCTGGCCCACGGCTGGGAACGGCTGGATGCCGTGGAGGCCGAACGTCGCGCCCAGTCCGTGTTCTCCCGGTGGCTGACCCTGATCCGTGCCCTGGTCGGGTCCCAGCAGATCGGGGAGAACCTGGTCCCCTTCGGGCCCAGCGACGAGGCCGTGGTCCGCACCGCCCTGGCCGACCTGACCGGGTACGCCGCCGGCGCCACCTCCTTGACCGAAACCACACTGCCCGGGCTGTGGCACGCCCTGGACAACCCTGCCCCCGAACTGGTGGCCGCGACCCGGTTCGAGAGCACACGGCAATTCATGGACGAGACCCGCCTGCTGCGCGACGCCCTGGGCCAGCTGGTCAACGGCGCCCTGGCCGGCATGTTCGACGCGCACACCAACGTCGACATCGACTGGCTCGCGCCGATCCAGTCCCTGTCCCTGTCCCGGCTGCCCAAGGAGGCCGTGGGCATCGCCCTGACGTGTCTGGGCTCCTGGGGCGCCGGTCAGCGCGAGGTCGTCTCCAGGACCGACCAGCGCGTGGTCGTCCGTGACGAGGCGTGGCGGCAGCTGCGGCTGGGGCCGGAGGCCGTCAAGGCGTTCGACGCCGACATGCGCCTGTCCCGTGGTTTCGCCGGCCAGGGCGGGGACATCCAGTACGCGGTCGCGCACAAACCTTCCGACCTGCTCTCCGCCGGCGACGAGGGCTCGGTGGCCCAGACCATCGCCCGGGACATGCTGCACCTGGCCGACATCAAGATCTTGCACGGCCAGGGCCCCAAGGTCGCAGGCGAGCTCGACGAGATCCTGGGCCTGGGTCCGTTGGCCGTGCACGCCATCACCACCTGGGCGCGGCAGGAACCGGGCCGGGCCGTGTGGCAGGTGGGGGACCGCATGTACAAGGTGGCCACCGTCCTGCACCCCCTCGAGGCCGCACTGGCCAACACCAACCTCGGTATCGAGTCGGCCAGGTGAGGTGAGTGAAAGGCGCCCTCGCCGTCCTGGCCGCCCTCGCGGTGCTGCTGGGATTTCCCCTGGCCACCGCGGTGCTCGTGGCCTCGGTAGGCACGCCCGCGATGGCGCAGGTGCACCGCACCCTCTTCTGCGAGGGGACCCTTCCCGTCACCGGGGACTGGCGGCCACCGTACGAGACCGCCTACACCCAGACCTCGCAGTTCGGACAGCGCTTCCACCCGATCCACCAGGAATGGCGCCTGCACGCCGGGGTCGACCTGGTCTCCCAGCCGGCGGGCGCACCGGTGGTCGCCGCCGCGGCCGGCACGGTCACCGCGGCCGGGTGGACAGGCGGGGGAGGAAACACTGTCAGCATCGACCACGGCGGTGGCACCAGCAGCCGCTATCTGCATCTCGCCCACCCCAGTGACCTGTCCGTCGGGGACCGGGTCCACATCGGTCAACGGGTCGGCACCGAGGGGTCCACCGGCGACTCCACCGGTTCACACCTGCACTTCGAGATCCACCAGGACGGGCAACCGATCGACCCGGTGCCGTTCATGCTCGAGCGCGGTGCCACCCTCAACGGTGTCGCCGTGGCACCCTCCCCAGAGCCGGGGGAGGAACCGTTGCCACCGTGGGTGCCTGAACTCCCCGAGGACGGGGAGGGTGGCATCGGGTTCGAGCTGCCCGCCCCGGGGGAGCCCCGCCAGGACTCCCTGCACAACCCGTCCCTGCCGATCCCGTCGGGAATCCAGGAGCTGTACGAGCAGGCCGGGTCGCAGTACGCGATTCCGTGGACCCTGCTGGCAGGGATCGGGATGGCCGAGACTGCCCACGGGGCCAACACCGGCACCAGCTCGGCGGGTGCGCGGGGCCTCATGCAGTTCATGCCGGCCAGCTTCGCCGCCTACGGGGTCGACGGGGACGGGGACGGGCTGGCCGACATCGACAACGACGCCGACTCCGTCCACTCCGCGGCCAACTACCTGACCGCCTCCGGGGTGCACCGTGGTGAACAGGGGGTGCGTGATGCGCTGTTCGCCTACAACCACGCCGACTGGTACGTCAACGACGTCCTGTACTACGCCCAGCAGTATGGGGGTGGATTGGTGCTGGGAGACCCGTTGCATTGTGACGGCCAGGGCGGCAACCCCGACCTGCCCCCGGTCAGCAGCGAACGGGTGGCCCAGATGCTGGCGTTCGCGGCCGGACAGGAGGGGGACTCCTACATCCTGGGCGCCGGTGGGCCCGACGCCTGGGACTGCTCCTCGCTGACCCAGACCGCGATGGCCCAGATCGGGATCACCGCCCCCCGCACCGCCCAGGCCCAGCGGGACTGGCTGGCGATGGGCAACGGGTTCCGCGTGCCCCTCGACCAGGCCCAACCGGGGGACCTGTTCTTCTTCGACTCCTACCTGGGCCCGCACACGATCGGGCATGTCGGGTTCGTCTGGGACCCGGCCAGCTACACCAGCATCGAGGCCGCCAACCCCGCCAAAGGGGTCGGCTTCTTCAGCTACGAGCACGCGCTGGACAACAACATCTTCGAGATCTGGCGCCTGGGCAACATTGACGACAACCCGAAAGCACCCAGTTGAGTCCCTGGGCCGTCCTCGTCCGCTTTAGGACGCAGAACAGTTCCCCGCCCCGGAGATGAGGAAGCGATGCAGCAGGACAGACTCAAGAACCCGCACCCGTGGACCTACGAGATCCCCCTGGCCATCGCGGTCACCCTGGTGCTGGTCGCGGTGCTGGGCGTGCACACCGGGCGGGCCGTGGCCAACCTCCTTGCCGGCGGTGGTTGGGGCTGGCCCCCAGCCACCGAGCTGTTTCCCAGCCTGCCCGGCCTGCTGCGTGGGGACGCCGGCGCCGGGCTGACCAACCCCGGCGTCGTCGCCGACCCGCGGGCGCTGCGGACCTGGGTGATCGTCACCGCGGCGCTCAACCTGATCGGCGCGCTGGTCGCCTCCGTGGTGGCCTACCGGCGCCTCGGGTCGGGCCGGTTGCGGGGCATGGCCTCCCGGACCGAGGCCGCGTCGCTGCTGGGTCTGCCCCGGCTCCGTAAGCACCGGGCCGTCATCCGGCCCGACCTGATCGGAAAGGACCCGCGATGAACCTGCCCAGCCCCTTTCAACTCCGACGTCGTCCTCGCCGCCGGTTTGATCCTCGGGAGGTGGGGTGGAACTTGGGACGGTCCACCGCTCCCGCCGGGGTGGATCTGTGGGTGCCGTGGGACCGCACCGCCGGGGTCATCGGCCCACAAGGGTCAGGCAAGACGCTGGACCTGCTCACCCCTGCCCTGCTCGACGCACCCGGGCCGGCCTTGGTCACCCTCACCAAACCGGACGACCTGCTCCTGACGTTCACCGCCCGCTCCAGCGACGGGCGACCCTGCGTCGTGCTCGACCCGTTCGGGCTGGTGCCCGGGCTGCCCGAGCTGGTGTGGGACCCGATCGAGGGGTGCGTGGACGCGGTCGTGGCCGAGCGGCGGGCCAAGGCGTTCACCGCCGGAACGATCAAGGGGGCTGTGGCCGAGGGGTACGGGGACCAGGCCGCCCGGTTCTACGCCGCCGAGGCCGCCAAGGTCATCCAGGCCTACTTCCACGCGGCTGCGCTGACCAGCCGCACCCTGGACGACGTGCTGGAGTGGGTCGCCGACCCGCGCTCCACCGTCGAACCCGCCGAGATCCTGCGCACCCACCCGCAGGCCGCCCGCTTCTGGCACGGACTGCTGCACGGGGCCCTCCACGGAGACGAACGGACTGCCGGCAACACCGTCACCACGGTGCAGCAGGCCCTGTCGTTGTTCTTCCAGGAACCGATGCGCCAGCGGTGCGTCCCCGGACCTGGACGACCGGCGACTAACATCGCCGAGGTTCTCGCCGGCGGCGGCACCATCTACCTGCTCGGCCGGGAGGACCCCTACGCCTCGGCCTCCCCGCTGATGACCGCCCTGGCAGAGCACGTCCTGGACACAGCCCTGGGCATGGCCCAACGGTCCGGCTGGGGCAGGTTGTGCCCACCCCTGCTCGCCTGCCTGGACGAGCTGCCCTCCACCGCGCCGCTGCCCACCCTGCGCACCCGGATGGCCAACGAACGCGCCCTGGGCCTGTCCTTCATCTGGGCCGCGCAGACCCGCGCCCAGCTCGACTCGATCTTCGGCCAGCAGGAGGCCCGCGCCGTGCTCGGCCTGACCAACAACCTGGTCCTGTTCGGCGGCTCCAAGGACGTCGCCTTCAACCAGGAGGTCTGCGACCTGGTCGGCAAGGTCCGCGTCGGCCGGGCCACCTGGAACACCGGCCACCGCGGCGGGCGTACCTACTCGGCCGAGGACATCCCCGTCCTGACCGGATCGGAGATCCGCCAGATCAAGGAACGGCACGCCCTGGTCATCTCCGAGAACGGCAAACCGGTCATGGCCCGCCTGGCCCGCTGCATCGACGGCAGACCCGGCAGGCGACTCCTGGCCGACCAGGCCCTGCTCCGGGAGCAGATCGGGGGCCACCAGCGCGCCACGATCAGCCCCGAGGCCCGCACCACCGCCGCCCTGGCCGCAGCCCGTCAGCACGGCCTCATCACAGCGGAGTACGACCGGTGAGCACGACCCACCAAGCAGGAGAACAGGGACGGGGACCTTACCCGCTGGCCAGGCCCTTCCCCGCCCCCGGCCCGTTGATCGTCCACGCCTACCGGGAACTCGACATCGCCCTCAACGGGGACGACGCGGCACGCAAGGCCGTCGGCCACCCCAGCAAGCTGCCCCGCCCCTGGGACCCCGGAACCATCGAAGACCCACCCATGCGCGCCGAGCTGTGGGAATGGCTCGAGGCCGTCGTCGAATGGGTCAACAGCGAACACGTCTGGGACCCCTCCTACCTCGTCCCACCCTGCTGGCCCGCCCACCCCCACCTCGTCCACGAGATCGCCGTCCTGGCCGACCAACGCCGCCGCGCTGGCCAGGCCATCGCCAGCGACGCCCTCGAGGAATGGCACCGCTACGCACTGCCCGCCTTCTTCGACCGCCGCAAGACCCGACTACGCACAGCCTGCGACAATCGCCACCACGACTGGCCAGCCCGCCCCGCCCACGTCCGCTTCCAAGACGCCCACGACCACCGGGCACGGCACTACACCGGCGACGTCGACCACCACCGCCAGCTGCTGCAACCCCCCGACAAGACCCTCCAGATCCCACGCCTGCACGTCGTCGACGACCACCGCGCCAACCAAGACAGTGGCGAAGTCCAGCAGCGGATATGAACCACGGCCACGCCACCCTGATGGTCAAACTCCGTCTCGCTCAAGCTCCGTTTCGCTCGCGCAGGGCTCCAACACGAGGGCAAGCGCGTGCCGTGTCCTGCATGCGCGCGGCGCGAGCACCGTCGAGGGTCCGTCGGCGAGCACACCTCCACCGTCGTCGACCCATCCCCGACGACCTCGCCGGGTCCCGGCACGCCATCAAGACGAAGTCAGGAGCGCATGAGTGTGGCCTAAGTCAGGGGGAGAGACGTCCTGCGCTGGGGACAGACCAGTACGTACCAAAGAACGGTCGTTCATCGTGTCCGACGCAAGTCCACCTACCTTCCCGAAACCGCCCGCAGGGTTACGTCTCACTCTTAATGAAAAGTCGACGAACCTCAGTCTTTGCAACTTTTCCATAGGCGTTCTTGGGAAGCTCCTGCCAAAAGACGTAACGACGCGGCGCTTTGAACCTGGCCAAACGGTCCCCCACCCAATCCGTCATCTCCCTCTCGCTCGGAACCGGCCCTTCCGTTGCCACGCAGACAGCGACCCCGATCTCACCCCACTGCGCGTCTGAAATGCCCACGACTGTCACGTCCTCTAGTCGAGGATGGTGACTCAAGCATTCCTCGATCTCGCGCGGATATATATTATGCCCGCCCGATATGTACATATCGGAGGACCGGCCAGTCACGTATAGGCACCCAGTAGCGTCGAGGTATCCGACGTCGCCCGTTCGAAACCACCCATTACGGAACGCCTTTTCGTTTGCCGCCGTATCATTCAGGTACCCCGCAAACACGGCTAGGCCCGCTGCGCAGATTTCACCTACCTCTCCTGGCGCACGTTCCACGCCGCTCTCGTCCTGGATACTGAGTTCGACCCCTGTTCGAGCGAATCCGGCAGGGCCGACTCCCGTCTCGTCGGCTGGGACAGCAGCGTGCTCATGGGGGGCTAGGACTGTCATGCAGCCAGTAACCTCAGCCATGCCGTAGTACTGAACTAATTTTTCCCCGAAGACCTTTCTCGCGTGGTCCCTATCGCGGGTTAGCATCGGAGCGCCGCCGTATAGGACGAAACGGAGGGAGGAATGGTTGTACTCACCGTGTCCTTCTGACTCGGAAAGACGTTTCAGGATGGTTGGAACGGCGAAGAAATTCGTTACGTGGTGTTCTTCGATTAACTGGAATATCTCGGCGGGGTCCATTGGCTTAGAATGGGCCAGCACTATCTTTGCGCCACGGGCAACCTGGGATAATAGATGGGTCCCGGCGCCGTGCGAAAGGGGTGCGATCACCAAAGAAACATCCTCCTGGGTCGTCCCAGGCGTGAGATCTGCCAGTCTGTTTGTGATAATGAAGCCCAGCGTGTGATGTGTTAAGACCGCGGCTTTAGGCTTTCCGCTTGTGCCCGAGGTGAAGAAGTACCACGCAGGATGATTCTGGTCGACCCGCACGTCGTGGATCGGTTCAGCCTCTTGGACAGTGCTGGTCGATAAGTCGAAGGGTTCATCGTCCTCAATGACCATGTGACCCAAGGGAAGTGCGCCCCACTCCGTGGCGGCGGCTATGTGCTTCCGAAACTCGCTTTGCGCGACCATAAGTGTCGCGCCACTTGTCAGTGCCATGTGCGCCACCTCGGACGGGCCGCTGCGGAAGTTCACCGGGACGACAACGGCACCGACTCTCCAAACGGCGTACATGGTCTGCACGAAGGCGATACTATTTCGCGACTGTAGGATGACGGGGTCCCCGGGTCGGATCCCTCGGCTTCTCAGGGCCGAGGCTAGAGCATCTACGCTTGCGTCCAACTGCGCCCACGTGACGGAGTTGGTTCCTGAGGATATTGCCTCGCGTTGAGCAAATCGGCGCGCGACAACTCGTAGGTAAGTGGACAAATTGACCGCGTCCACCCGAAACGTCTGTGCCGCAGGGTCAGAATGGAACGTCATGCAGTCCCCTCCGCGTCCATCTGGTTACGGGGATCTTGCAACAAGACGAGGGACCAAATGTCTTTTCCAACCGGAGCCGATTCTTCCTCAATGAGATGGGCCACAAGGCCCGCCGTGCGAGCCACTAAGGCGAGGCCACGTGCCATAGTCATTGGTAGGTCCATGGCCATGATACACGCCCCCATTGCACCGGCACCGTTGATGGGCAGGCGCCTTCCGATCGCTGCAACGGTCGCGTCTTCGACCGCGTCGAGCAGGCGCCAGTGCCGGTCGTACATTCCTTGACTTTCGGCCACTTCTCGCAGTTTCGAGACTCGCGGATCACCTTGTGTATGAATGTTGTGCCCTAGCCCAAAAAGGGGTTGCCCGTGAGACCGCCGGTCTTGAACTAGCTGAACCGCTTGGGCCTGAACATCCTCGGAATCGGAGTCCTCAGTCAAGGACCGCGCCCCGTCCTTTATCATTTCGGCGGCGTTCTGCATTGCGCCGAGGAAGACAGACCCTGCGCCGAGTAGGCCCGCCGCGATTGCAGCCTGGGGCGCCTCAGGTGCTCCCAAGTAGGTCAATCGAGCGCTCATCGAACTCGGGGTAAATCCATGGTCCATGACGGCGACCATCAATGCGTTGAGCATTGCTCGTTCGTTCTCCGTCACCGCCCTGTCGCATGTAGTGAGCATCAACATATCAATAAAGTCGACCTCGCCGATCAAGTCTCTGGCAAGGTCTTGGCCCCGGATTGTTATGTGCTCCCTAGTCGTTTGGCCGATCTCTGTTGTGATCATAGGACTTCTTCTTCCTGGAGGGGATGCGTTCTGAGGGGGGTCTAAGCCACAATAGACGCTGCGGCGCAGGGACGGTCAAGGGGGCGGCGAGACTCACCGAGAGCGCCCACGAGGCGGATGCCGGGTCGGTCCTCGATCCTGGATTGCTCGCGAAACGGAGGGGGCTACGGGCCCTTGGGACAGGTGCGTTCTCTGTCGATAGGTCTCATCCCGAGGTCACCAGCAGGCACGCCGAGGGTGTGCGTGAGCGCTGGAAAGAGGGGCCGGGGTCAGATCCTGGAGGGAGTGGTTGCCGCGAAGGGCTGCTTTTGGGGCGAACCCCTACGCGTCGGAGGGCGGCGGCCAAGTCACCTTGAGTGTGCCGGGACGTCAACATCGGCCTGGCCAACCAGTTCGCCCGGTTCGCCGACTCCGCCGGCATCGACCGTCGGGTCGCGGCCCGGAAGCGACCGGGTCGGGCGGTGAGGGACTCCTGTGTAGCGACCAGGATCCTGCAAAGGGTGCGGGCGGGCTTCGGCGAACAGTGCGGGAGGTACCTGACTGCTTCGATCCTTCCCCAGCTTGGTGGCCTTCAACGCTATGGTCATCTCCGGCTGCGGCGGCCCGAGGTCAGTTACAGCACTGGGGTTGGGCGTCGAGCTGCTGGCGATGTCCGCGGCTACGCACGACGTCACCCGGCCTCGACCAGGGATGGTCAACGCTGCGCGAGGTAGGCACGACCAAGCCGTCCCCTTGCTGCGCTCCTCTACCCCAACTGTCAGGCCGCGGATGAGGTCAAGGCCGAATCGGAGGTGTGTCGAGAGGGGACCCGGTCGCCCGACTGCGGGCCGGCCGACGTGTGACGCAGCCTGAACCTCGACGGCGTGTGCAAGCCGGTGCGTGAACCACCACGGGCCACTCCGACCGAGTGACGGCCTAGCCTTCGAAAGAGGGCAGCAAGCTCCCTCACGACGCCGTCATGAGCCTGCGGCCGCGGCGGCCGGTGACTGCGTCGCCCCGACAAGGTGCCGCACCCCGTCCAGGCCCGGGCCGTCTCGGCTCGTCGACCGGGCGCAGGGATTGCCGGCGTCCCTCCAGCCAGCCAGCCGACGTCGCTTGAGACCTGAGCGTGCTGCTGTCGCGCAGACGCAGCGGGATGTCCCAGCTTGGGGATGGGCCTCCATCATCCCCCGTGGGGCGAAGGCTCCCCGCGGGACGTGGGAGGGCGGTTACCGAGGGGATCGGACGGGAAACGCCCTAACGGCCCGGACGGCAAGCGAGACGAGAGGGGGTTGCCAGGCACGCGCTCAGGTAGTAACGTGCAGGCCAGTTGATAGCCCACTATCAACTGGCCCTGCCGACCACGAGAGGCGCTCGACGTTGAGCGAACAAACAGAAACCACCATGAAGCCGAACGCGGCCCCGCTTCTCGGTGTCCGGGTGATCAACTTCTCCCGGATGGCGCCAGGGCCCTTTGCCGCCAGACTCCTTGCAGATCTCGGCGCAGATGTGGTCATGATCGAGACCGCGCAACCCCCCTCCCGTGATCCGGACAGCTTCCTGGCCAATAGAGCTCGCGAGTCGGGCGTGCACCCACTCTATCGAGGGGTGACCTCCGTATGCGTAGACATGAAGCAGGCCGATGGAATGCAGCGCGCCCGACAGTTGGCGCTAGAGGCCGACGTCTTGCTGGAGTCGTTTCGACCCGGAGTGATGTCCCGATTGGGTCTCGGGTACGAGTCGTTGAGCTCTGACGCCCCACAAATGATCTACGCGTCCCTGACGGGGTATGGCCAGGACGGGGATTTAGCATCGGTTCGTGGGCACGACCTCGACTTTCTGGCCGAATCGGGCCTTCTTTCAGTCCTGGGTAGAAAGAATGGCGTCCATGAAGTCCCGTTGAACATAGTTGCTGACTACGCGGCTGGTGGCCTCTACGGGGCGTATTCCATATTGGTTGCTCTGATTTCTAGACGACAGACGCAACGTGGTTGCTACCTCGACCTTTCTATCGTGGACAATCTGCGACATCTAATGGCTCCCGCTGAAGCATGGCTAGCGACATCTCAAGCAGACGGCGATGGGAAATTCTTCACGGGCCATTGTCCCTTTTATAATACATATCAAGCTGGAGACGGGAAATGGCTCACCATAACGGCGGTCGAGCCGCAATCGTTTTCCGCAATGATCGATGCAACCGGACTAGAACAGCACCGCGGCAACCGCGAAGCCGAGGACACCTGGCCAGCCATGCACGGGGACCTGGCCAGGTGGGTGCGCCAGGGATCACGCGACGAGGCCGTGCGGCAGTTGCGCGACGCCGATGTGCCGGTCGGCACGGTCCGTTCGCTTGCGGAAGGCATCCGCGATCAGCGAGCTCATAGCAAGACGACCGCATTCCCACACCCAGGATATTTCAGGTCGGAGACGGATGCACTACCTCGATACACACCCAAGCCGGGCAGTAATCGGCCGACCAGTGACATAACGGACGAAAGTTAAGGTGAGTGACACAAATGGACCAGTACAAATACTACGACGCCGTAGTAGTTGGTGCCGGCTTCGCAGGCCTCTACGCAGCACATAAATTGAGTAATGAGGGCAACTTCAGCGTGAAAGGTATAGAAGCCGGTTCCGGCGTCGGGGGCACCTGGCATTGGAATCGATACCCAGGGGCGCGCTGCGACACCGAGGGCTACATTTACTGCTATTCCTTCTCAGAGGAACTCTTGGAAGAGTGGGACTGGGAAGGAAAATATCCGACCCAGCCCGAGATTCTCGAGTATCTTAATCATGTGACGGATCGCTTTGGGCTGCGTCAGATCTTCGACTTTAATACAAGAGTCGCTCATGCCCACTACCTAGAAGCAGAACAGATGTGGGATGTCAGAACCGACGACGGCGAAAGATACCGAGCGCGCTATTTGGTCCTGGGTATTGGTCATCTGTCAATCGCCCGATATGTCCCAGAAATCCCTGGCCTAGACTCCTTTTCCGGTGAATGGCATCACACAGCTGCATGGCCGGAGGGCACGGCTCTAGAGGGCAAGAGAGTCGCGGTTCTTGGGACGGGAAGCACGGGCGTCCAAGTCGTCTCCGAGATTGCCTCCAAGACCGCGGAGCTTTACGTTCTGCAACGTACCCCTCAGTACGCTATTCCAGCGCAGCATCATACCATTGGGAGGCAGGAATTAACGGAGCTGAAGGGCAGGTACGGACAAGTTTGGGATGTGGCGCGTCACTCGGCCGGTGGGTACCCGTGGCAGCACAACGGACGTTCAGTTCTGGAGGACACAGCCGTAGAGCGCAATGAAACCCTCGAGATGATGTGGAACAAGGGGGGCCTCGAGTTCGCCTACGGTTCCTATAGGGACATTAGCCTCGACCGTCGGGCGAACGACATCGTCTCTGAGTTCATCAGGGAAAAGACACGGGAACGTATCACCAACGAAGCGATGTGGGACCACCTAGTCCCAGTCGACTTTCCATTTCTGGCCCGACGCCCCATTGTCGAAACCAACTATTACGAAGTGTACGCAAACGAGCACGTGCATTTGTGCGATCTTCGTTACCAGAAATTCGAGGGAATGGTTCCGGAGGGGATCGTCATTGATGGTGAAGTCGTCCCCATTGATGTCATGATCTTTGCCACTGGGTTCGACGCCATCACCGGTCCGTACTTTGGCATTGATATTCAGGGTGCGGGGGGCCAGCCTTTGCGCGAGGCGTGGCAAGACGGCCCGAACTCCTACCTAGGACTCATGACGCACGGATTCCCCAACATGTTCATGTTGACGGGGCCAGGCTCGACAACTGGCAACTTGCCGGTGTCGATCGAGAACCACGTCGATTGGGTCCACGACCTAATGAAATGGATGGATGCCAATGGAAATGGATCCATCCAACCTGACATTGAGGCACAACGAATGTGGACGGAAACGGTGGGCGAACAAGCGTACAAGTCCGTCATACCGCTCGCTGAATCGTGGTTCACCGGATCAAACATTCCGGGGAAAAAGAAGAGCTTTCTCTTCTATTTGGGCCACTTCGGATCGTACCGAGAGGAATGTCAACGGGTGGCTAGTTCAGGATACGAGGGATTTGAGGTCCGAGACCGTGTTTGAATACGATGAGCGCAAGTTTCAGGCGGCGGCCGCAGCCTCCGCACTAACCTTGGAAGAGGCCGTTTATGGGAAAACGGGCGCGAAAGCCAATGAGTTTCTCCAAGAATGGAATGGACCAGTTGGTGATTTTGTTACCGTGCATAATGGCGAAGGTGGTCCCATCCAAATCTCACCCTCGCGTGGAGCCGAGACGGAGATAACACTTATTCGGGACGTGGGACCGACTCACGATCGCGGCCATGCATCGGACTACGCGGTCCTGGGAGGTCGTTTAGCCGAACGCTGTAACGCTTCGGTATCGATCGTGGACCCCTCTTGGTGGGTTACGAACTACCGGTCCTCCGCCGACCACGTGTTCATCTTGGGATATGCAATTGACGTCGTTCCGGAGGAGTTATCCCGGGAGGCCGTTCTGATTGATCCGCCGCCCGCGTCCGACACGTCCCGGGGGGATATGGTGATCGCGCGTGCAGACGTGGCGGCGGGCTACACTGAAAGGGGCCGAGACGCGGTCCAGGTGCCTGTGGCGTTGCCTGGCTTCTTCAATGTCTTGTCCCTAAGGTCAGGCGAATTCGCAATGCAACGTGTCGTCAAACTACTGGTTGACCAACGGGTCGCCTTGACAGATTGGAAGAGTAGCTAGCCATGAAAATGAACATTAATATGAGCGACATCACTGTTATTGATGCATCAGGCATGGTCGCTGGACCCTTCGCCGGGACGTTGTTAGCCGAACACGGAGCGCGCGTCATCAAGGTCGAAGACCCTGTCAAAGGCGACCCCATTCGGCATTGGGGCGCGGAGAAAGATGGGGTGGGCTTGTGCTACAAGTCCGCGAACAGAAACAAGGAGTACATGACTCTGGATCTGCGAAAGGGTGAAGGTCAGGAACTCTTTCGTCGGTTGGTTAGGAACGCCGATGTGGCGATCGTGAACCATCGTCCCAGCACTCTAGAGAAGTGGGGCTTAGACTACCAATCTCTCAAGTCAGAAAACCCCGCCCTGATCGTTCTTCATATTTCAGCTTTCGGCTTGACTGGGCCCTATGCCGACCGCCCGGGCTTCGGTAGTCTTGGCGAGGCGATGAGTGGGTTCGCGTATACCACCGGATCGGCAGATGGCCCACCGACGATGCCTTCATTCGCACTGGCGGACAGTGTTACCGGTATGGCTGGGGCCTTTGCGGTAATGGTCGCCTTGATGAACCGTGAGGACGAGGGTCAGTTAATCGACGCAAACCTTGTCGAACCGCTTGCACGCCTGATGGACTACAACACGGTCCAGTATGACGCCACCGGTGAGGTGCAGGGTCGCGTCGGGAATCAGTGGAAGTGGACGGCCCCACGGGATACGTTTCAGACACGCGACCATAAATGGTTCGTCATCTCGGGAAGCCATCCCAATGCCGTGCGCAACATGTTTAGGGCAATTGAGCGTCCCGATCTGGGGGAGATTTATGCGGCAGATAGCCAAGCACGCCTTCGTGACAGTGAAGAGATCGGGAAGCTGGTTCGCGCATGGGCAGCCGAACGCGAATATAGTGAGATCGTCTCCATATTCGATAGCCACCTGGTCTCCTACGCTCCAGTTTACAGCACCCCTGAACTGATGGCAGATCAACACATGGTTGCCAATGGCGTGTTTAAACCGGTCCCCGATCAGGAGTTGGGAAATATCACACTACAGGGACCAATTGTACGCATGACGGGGACGCCGGCCACAGTTAGAGATGCTGGGGGGGCCTTGGGGGTGGATTCCGATAGGATCCTGCGTGACGATCTCGGGCTCTCACAGAATGAGATTGAGAAGCTGCGAGCGACGGGGATCGTCTGAGGCATGAATGTGACAGAGCCCGAGTGTCAGACCGTAAGTCAGGATTGCATAACGCGGGATGGCGCAACCCTTCGAGGCACATTGATGTTTCCATCAAGTGACGATGAGCCTCGGCAAAGGCCCCTGCTCCTACAACGTACTCCCTATGGCTTCCAACAGGCCCGGTACGCTGGCCTTAATGCCGCGAAGGCTGTAAAGAGGGGTTGGAACGTGTGGATCCAAGATGTCCGCGGACGTCACGGGTCAGACGGAACATTCGATCCGTACATCCACGAGGGGCGGGACGGCGTGGACGCAGTGGACTGGGCGTTGGCGTCAGGGGTAACGGACGGGCGCATCGTGCTTTACGGTGCATCCTATTCGGGGGCCGCAGCCCTGGCCACGGCACGGGCCGACTCCTCGCGTATTCGGGGTCTTGCACTGATGCAGGCTCCTGTAGATCTTGCACGGGACTGGGCTTACCGGGGGGGCGCCTTCAACCTCGGCGAGCGGATAGCGTGGACGGACATCCTTCGAAAGAACCTGGACCCATACCCAGAAGCGGAAGGAGGGGGACCAGGGGGGAGTGCGGGCAAGCGTTCCGTGTTGGACACGGCGTACGCCAAGTACTTGTGCGCGCTAGCTGCCGCCGTCGAAGAAGAATCTCCGTGGGCAATGGCTTGGTGGACTCATCCGGCCATAACAAGGGCGCGTTCCTTCGGAGAGTCTGTCAGTCAAGAGCATGAGAACGCCCAGCTGACCTCGTTGAACGTCCCGAGCTTCCTTATAGCCGGATGGTGGGACCCGTTTCTGGCCGGCATGCTGGATCTGTGGCACGGGTGCAGGATGGTGCCGGGAAGTCGTTTGGTAGTCGGTCCCTGGACTCATGGGGATCTCACAGGGATCCAAGGTGGCGTGGATTATGGGTTCGAATCTGACGCGCGACATAGGCGATTGGGGCGCCAGATTCTTGATTGGGCCGAGGATGTCATCGCGAATAGTCCGGCGGGCCGAGTTGCAGAGTCCGTGTTTGACTTGGGGGACCGTTCCTGGAAAGGCCAGGAATGGGATACGGATGCATCGCAAGGTACGGCGAGCCACATACATGAGTTTGAGGTAGAACTGATCAGCGAGTACCGCGAGGCGCCTTCGTTTAGTAGTAGTATATTTAGTCTGACGACTTTGGGGAGCGGCCCTCGAGTGCTGGGCGATTCAAGTGGTACTCGATTCTTACTGCGGCTCGAGGACTTGATCTCAGTTGGTTCGGTATGGGACGTCGAGTGCACGTTGAATGAAGTTAATGGATATTGGGGCTTGAGGTATGCGTCACCGCAAGATGTTGCGGTTCGGGCCATCCTGCTGCTGGACCGAGCTGGGGGCGGTGCTCAACTAGAGGTTCTCAGTGACGAATGTGTGATTCTTCCGGGTACGGATGGGTGCAGTCGGACTAAATGGATAGCACCGATGAAATGCCACGACGCACTTGCCAGGTTCAAATTGGTGCTGGTGCCGTCGGTGTTTCCCGTCTTCCCAAAATTGCAAGAAGGCGTTTTGAGCACCGTGCGGGTGAGCAGCGTCACGACAAGCGGGCGTGCCCTACCTAATCCTGCGCAGGGCCGGTAAACTTCAAATGACTTTAAGTAGCTCTCATTCACGCAGGTATGACGCCATTCTGAGGGCGGCCTACCATTTGTTTCAAGCTTCTGACTTCGACGATGTCACTGTCCGTGACCTTGCCCGAGAGGCGGGCGTCGGTGATGCCACAGTCTATCGATATTTTGAGACTAAAGAAAACCTTTTCGCGACGGTTTATGGAGACCTGCTCGACACGGCGCTAGAGGAAATTGAGGCGGGAGACAAGCAGCTAGAAGCAGAAGGGCCTAGCGAGGCGGCGGAGGACTGGATTTTGCGGCGCATATTGAGAGTGTACAATATGCGATCCTCGTTCTACGCAAAGAATCCTCGGAATGGGGCTAGGTATCTGCGCTCAGGGTTCCAGCGCATGGGATCCAGCTGGACTCGCAACATGGCGCAAGGGGATCGAACTATCCGTCTTGTGGAGCGCATGTTAACAGAGCCCGTCTTGGCACGGCCTCTGAATGCGAGAACGGCTGAGTTAGTGGCCCAGAATTGCCATGCGGTCTTCATGCACGAGATCGAGCGAGAGCGAGCTCGCGATCTGAGCCCCGACACCATTTGGGACCGGTTGGAGCCCCGACTGCGCGTCCAGTTGGAGCCAGCGCTACTTGGCAAAGTTCCTCTCTTGACCCCTTGCGCTGTGACCGAGTCTGATAGTAGGCTCTCACGAGGTTGATGTACAGCGAGTACGGCCTGTGACAGCGAACGAAGGAGTTCCTATGCGTAGAGCACCCGCCACTACCCTGCTGGCCTTGGTTGGGGCCTTGGGTCTAACGGCTTGCGGGGGAGGAGGGTCAGGCGACGGCGGAGACGACTACCCCTCGCGAGACGTGACAGTCATCGTCCCCTATGACGCCGGCGGTAATGGGGACACCATGGCACGCGCCATAGCTCCATGTCTCTCCGACGAGACTGGGGCCTCGTTCGTCGTCGAAAATGTCCCTGGGGCCGGGGGGACGATCGGGACACGTCGGCTGGTGGAGGCTGAGCCCGACGGGTACACGGTGTCTATCAGTTCGAACAGCCCCACTGTCATCACTCCCGTGACTACTGATACTGGCTACGAGTTCGACGACATGGAGGTTGTGGCTCTCATGTACGCAACCCCTATGATTTTGTGGGTTGCTGGCGACTCGGACATCGAAACTTTCGAGGATTTTGCCGAAGCGAGCAGTTCTGAGGAAGCCACCATTGCTACGCCTGGCGCAAATTCCCTTCAGGACTTCGCTACGCGTGCCCTGGTTGAAGACGGTGCGTTCGAGGCGAGGGTCGTACCCACCGACTCGAATGCCGAAATCGCTCGAGGCGTGCTAGCCGGCGACTATTCGGCGGGTGCCACGGCGGTCTCGCTGGACTACCTGCCCCGAATCGAATCAGGGGAGATGCGCGTCATTGCAGTAGCCGGTGACTCAGTACCCTCATACCTCCCAGGGGAGACGCAAACGTTGGAGGAACTGGGTTACGGGGACGCGCTTCCATCGATGTCGATCGAGGTTCCCGTCGTTGTCCCGGCAGGTACCCCGGAGGACGTTCAAGATCGACTCACGGATCTGTGGCGCACATGCTTGGACGAGCCTGACGTTCAAGAGGGTGTTGGCCCATTCCTTCCCGAGACCTTCCGGGATCCGGATGAGGTAACCGATGAGTACAAGGAGCTGGAGGAGGCAATCCGCGAGGTCGTCGGCTGATAGCAGGCACGGCTCTTGGGCCGGCCTAGGGACCACCAAGTCGCGGTGTGTCCGTAGGTCGGCCCAGGTCAGGTCCTGGGCCGAGGCGCCTCCAAGGAAATCGCATATTCGGGCCAGACAGATGACCAAGCCGGGGCCGTCACGCGGGTTCGGATCCGAAGCAGCGCAATATTGGACTACCCAAGAGCGAGGGCATATGCTACGAGTCGGCCCCCAGATTGAGGCCCCCAACTTAAGCGGTGGCTTGGACAGCAGAGCCCGTGCACAGGCGTACGAAACAGCGCATCTGAGGTTCGAGAAACCTACCACCCAAGGAGAAACAGATGCCTAAAGGCATGCCCCCACAAACGGACTCTCCCGCTGGCCCGGATGTCGGTGCACAGGTCTCCGATAGAATCATCGGGATACTGCTAATGGCGATAGCCGTCGCCGCGGTCGTAGAGGCACTCAGACTGGGACTGGGAACAGTAGAGAGGCCAGGTCCGGGGGGCTGGATCATGAACGGTGGTCTGCTGCTCATGGTTCTGTCAATCCTAATCATTTGGAGGCCTAGGCGTAGCGAACCGTTTGCCGAAGGGGGAGTAAAACGTGTCGTGATGTTGATCGTCTGGATATGTCTATACATCATTGCCCTACGGCCCCTGGGCTTCATTTTGGCCAGCTCGCTGTTCGGAATGGGCGCAGTGTGGATATCACAGGAGCGTCGCGTTATACCTCTCGTACTTGTGCCCGTTGGCGTAACGGTCTTTATCTATCTGCTCTTCACCCAAGTCTTAAGCGTTCGTCTCCCCTGAGAGGGCTATATCGTGTTCGAAGGCATTGTTGAGGGTTTCTCAGTTGCGTTAACCGCCCAAAACCTCCTGTTTGTTACCCTCGGCGTTTTAATTGGAACCGTTGTAGGCCTCCTACCCGGCCTGGGGCCGACCGCCGGGGTGTCCCTGCTCCTTCCGTTAACATTTGGCTTGCCCGCGTCCACAGCCATTATTTTCCTCGCCGGGATATATTACGGCACGATGTACGGCGGGCGAATACCAGCGATCCTTATCAATATGCCCGGCGACGCGTCGGCCGTTGTGACTACTTTCGACGGTTACCCCATGCGTCTGCAGGGCCGCGCCGGGCCAGCTCTCGCGATAACTGCTATCGGATCCTTCGTCGGCGGCACGATTGCGATCGTGGGATTGACCGTACTAGCCCCCATTGTGGCGCGGTACGCTGCGCGAGTCGGCCCTCCCGAGTTGTTCATGCTCACTCTCTTTGGTATATTCTTGGTGGCCATCATCGGCAGCGGCTCTAAAGTTCGAGCTTTTTCTTTGGCTGCTTTGGGGCTCCTGATTGGAACAATCGGCGTCGACGCAATGTCGGGTCAGACGCGTTTGACCTACGGGAATTATGATCTCGCTAGCGGGATTTCGATCGTCGCTATTGCCGTGGGCTTGTTCGGGCTGAGTGAGGTTTTCTACGCTATAGATACTCGGTTGGGGGCCGAGGGTGTTGATACAAAGTTGGGGCGGCTCTTCCCTACGATGGACGACTGGGTGCGGAGCCGGTGGGCCATGGTGCGGGCCGCGATTGTCGGATTCTTCATCGGCGTGGTTCCTGGCGGTGGCGGAACCGTGAGTTCGATTGTCGCGTACGGTCTTGAGAAGAAGATATCCAAGGAACCATCTCGGTTTGGTAAGGGCGCCGTTGAGGGGTTGACCGCGACGGAAACTGCTGACAACGCCAGCTCCAACGCGTCGTTCATACCGCTACTGACACTGGGCCTGCCGCCAAATTCAGTTCTAGCGGTGATGTTCGGCGCTCTCCTAATGCACAATGTTCCACCGGGACCCGGGCTAATCGAGCAGCATCCCGACATCTTTTGGGGCGTGATCGCGTCGATGTACATTGGAAACTTGCTACTTCTGATTTTGAACCTTCCCCTGGTTGGGGTGTTTGTGCAAATTCTGCGGGTGCCGCCCGCGTTCTTGAACGCGATCATAGTCATAATAGCCGTCGCAGGGCTGTACAGCATAAACCATAAGTTGTACGACATCATCGTGGCACTCGTGTTTGGCGTTATAGGATATGCCTTGAAGAAGTGGAAGTTTGATCTTGCCCCCCTTATACTGGCATTCATTCTTGCGCCGATGATGGAAGTTCAGTTCCGGCGCTCGATGATAATGGGGGATGGCGAGTTGGGTATCTTCGTGTATCGCCCGTTTTCAGCGCTCATGGTGATCCTTCTCGTTGGATTGGCTGGAATGCTCGCTTGGGGCGCGATACGCGGAGATAAGAGCGCTCCCGCTGAGGCGAACATCCGATGACCCCGGTTCGCTACTTGAACCGTCTCGAGGAACTCCTCGACAGTCTCGAGCACTGGGCACTCGTGGTTCATCGAAACCTCGAGGTCCCAGAGCCCTTGTTGATGCGGGCTGCTTGGGTACAAACTGTCTCAAGTTCTGATAAGAATATTGCCACGGCCCTTGCCTTGCGTGAACGCATCGCCAAAACCGGGGTTCATTCAGTGGTGGTCATAGGCCCAGGCGCTATTATGGACCTTGCGCGTTTTGCGTACAGCGCTTCCTCAGCTGACGTTTTGCGCGCTTTTTCGAAAGAGACGCGGGCCACCTACGAAGACATCGAAAGGGATCCGCTCCCCGGCGACTTGATTTTGTGTCCATCGGCCGTATCGGGGGCAGAGTCAGGGCGTGTCGCGGTCGTCAAGAAGAGTGGTTCGGAAAGGTTGTTTGTCAAAGTTCCCGAAGGGAGCATTGTCTATATCGAGGACGTGCTGAAACAGACACCCTCAAGGGTCTTTCGCATGAGTATTGAGAATTGTCTCTCAAAAGCCTACGATGCGTATGTGCTCACGAGGGGTGACGAGCGGTCGATGGAGGCTCTGGTCGCGGCGGTGGAGCTCGAGCGCTCCCAGTTCGAGTCGCGGCCCTCCCGTCTACATCAGGCGCAACTGGCGGCCAGAGTCCAGGACGGTGGCGGCATTGGGATAATCCATGCGACTTGTCACCTGGTTCGATTTAAGTTGGACGTTCAGCAGGGCGAAGTGCACAAAATACTTCGTCGGCCGGTGTTCGATTGGGCGTGTGAACGGCGTCATTTATCCGCGCCTCCATTCTTGTCAGTTTCCGGGTCACCTCCACACGGCACAAATATTGTCCCAGCCTGCTCGCCGGAATCGAGCGTAGTCACAGGCGGGGAGTTGAAGGAATGGTACGAGTCGGATGTTCTTTGCGATTTGTCCTGGATGGATTGGAACATTATAGATTTGCGTGGCCTAGCTGCGCTTGTAAGGCGTGCTATGGAATCGACGCGTTGAATGTGTTTCTCGCAGCGAGGAGTGTCAATATGAACTGGCCTGGCCGCCATTGTGGGGTCTGCTTGGAAAGCAAATAGACTGAAGAGGTAGTCCCGTTGGAGGGCGCAAGAGTGTCTGATGAGCAGGGTGGGCCCAATACGACCGTCGCTTTGGTCGTAGCGTCCACTATAGCCTCTGTCTTTCCGGCTTTTCTCGTGGGGGCTCAAGCCCCGAGAATCATGAACGACCTTGGGTTGACCCCAGCGGACCTTGGACTAGCCGTTGGCTTCTTCACGGTGGGGCTTGCGACTGCATCACTTTTTGCTGGTGGCGTTCTTGACCGTTGGCATGTGGGAACCGGGGCCCTATCTGGGGGTGTCTGTGGGGTCTGCGCCGGGCTCGTGGTGGCGACTGCGCACACTCTTCCGGTCTTGTTGCTTGGACTATTTGTGGGTGGCCTGGGCAGTAGCGTTCATCAGATGTCAGTGGGGCGCCTACTGGGGTCCATTGTTGTCGGGTCCAACTATGGAAGGGCCTTCGGTTGGTTTCAAAGCGCTAAGCCTCTAGCTGTGGCTGCTTCGGGTGCCGTCGGTGCGCTCACGCTGACCGCAGTTAGCTGGCGAATGTCTTTCGTTCTCGTGGGGGTCGCAGGCTTCTGTTTGTCTTTCGCGCTCAGTCGTCGGTGTCCTAGAGGAGTCCGTCGGAGGCCACGTCCTGAAGAGGGTCCGTCGCCTGCGGTCATCCTAGTCCTTGGGGTTTTCATGGCGTTTTCTTATGGAATGACGAACGTGTCCACCACCTTCCTTGTAGTCACCGTTGTTGCAATCGATGTCGCGGCTTCATGGGGAGCGGTACTTCTCATTGTTGGTGGGCTTTTATCGGCGGCCAGCAGAGTGCTGGTAGGCTCTTTCGCGGATTCACCAAGGGTAAGCGAAACGGTACTAATAGGTAGTCTTTTTGTTCTCGCGGGGCTTGGTAGTTGGTTGGCGTCTGTGCCGTCTCTTGCGGCCATTATCGTGGGCGTGATTCTCATCTTCGGTTGTGGCTGGTCGTCCGGAAGTTTGTTGATGGCTATGGCGACCAGGATGTACAAGGATCACAGTCGCGCGGTAATGGCCAGGCTCCTGATAGGGGGGGCCGTTGGTGGCTCTGTCGCGCCACCCTTGTTCGGGTTGCTCAGTGGTTCACAAGGTTACTCCTTGTCTTGGTCCGCGTGGGGGGTTGTTATGTTATTTACTGGGTTATTGTTCCTATTCTGGACGCGCAAACATGGTGAATTACGGTAGACTCCCTCTGGACCGCCGCGTCGTTTCATGGTTCACCGAATCTTGGAACGGCGGAAGCCAACGTGGCTGGCGTTCACGTCTTCAGACGCTTTCTGGGGAAGAGCAGACAGTCCAACTGCTCGTTGCGGGCTAGGGTCGATGCTGTAGCGTTTTTGCACGAGTTGATATTGTTCCTTCTAGTACAAGGATTACGTTCATGAGAGCAGTAGTAATTGATGGTACCGGAGAGAACGCTCGCTTCGTCTTACAAGACGTCCCACGGCCGACCATGGGACCGAACGATCTGTTGGTTGCCGTTCGCTCCAGCGCCATCAACCAAGCGGATTTGCGCCGTAACCCGACGCACTTTGAGGCGTCCGACCTGGGGGGATCTGAGCCTGTCGCTGGGCTGGAGATGGCGGGTCATGTAATGGCGCAGGGGTCGAATGTGGTGGGTACGTGGGTTGGGCAACGTGTTATGGGTATGACGCCGCGGGCATGGGCGGAAGAAGCAATTTTGGACTTTCGGCTAGCCTTGCGTGTTCCGTCGGCGTACAGCTGGGCCGAGGCGGCTGCTGCGCCTGTTTCGTACACTACCGCTTTCGATGCTTTGCATCGCGCTGGGCACCTATCGCCGGGCGGTTCGGTTCTGGTGCGCGGGGCGACGTCTTCCACTGGCTTGGGGGTGGTCCAGATAGCTAGGCACCTCGGCGCGGGCATCATAATAGGAACTACGCGCTCGAGAGAGAACGCCTCCGAACTACTAGGCATTGGCTTCACAGCTGTCCTGGGTGGCAGCGAGGAGGCGGTCGCCGGAGAGGTGGGCTCTCTTGTCGAGGGCGGGGTGGATCTTGTGATAGATATGGTGGGGGGTTCCACGATCAACAGCAACGTCTTGAGTACTGCAATCGGTGGTCGGATCGTCCATGTCGGGCGTCTGGGAGGTACCAGGGGAAGTATGAATCTCGACGAGTTCGCTCGCCGGCAAATAACTATGAAGGGCGTCACGTTCCGGACCCGTTCCTTGCAAGAACGGATTGTGGTGACGCGTTCTTTCGAGCGGATGATTTTGCCTCTGATGGCTGCTGGCGTTCTGCGACCTCGGGTAGCCGAGGAAGTCGGTTTGGAAGCCGTGCTTGAGGCCGAGCGGCTCTTGGGGCGAGCGAGGCGTCTCGGGAAGGTAACGCTTACGGTCTCCTGAGCCTATACGCAGGAGCTCGGCGCACGGGTAGCGGCGCACGGTGAGCAGCAGCGCGGTGGGTCGCCACCCTAACGGCTCGTGCGCCAGCTCCCGGGGCACGGTCCCCGCGGGGCGCCCTAGGAGCCGCACTGCCGGCACCAGTCGTCCGGTTCGAGGACCCGGCACGCAAGCACCGCAGGGTCGGGCTGGAGCAGCTGGGCGGTCACCTCCAGACCGAGGTCTTCCAAGCCGGTGAAGCTGGTCAGGTCAGGGCGCCGGAAGGTAGCGTCGGCACTGAGGTTGACCCCGTTGGGTGGACATCCTGACCGGCCAGGTGAGCCTGGCAGGAGAGGATGCCCTCATGGGTGCCAAGAGGAAGAAGTACACCCCGGCGTACCGTCGTGACGCTGCCCATCTGGTGATCGACACCGGCCGCACCATCGCTGAGGTCGCCCAGGAGATCGGGGTCGGGGCCCAGTTGCTGGGGCGGTGGGTCGCGACCGAGCGGGCCCGAGTGGAGGACCCGCCGGGGGCCCTGGATATCGATGAGCGGGCCGAGCTGGAACGGCTGCGGGCCGAGAACGCCCAGCTGCGGATGGACCGGGAGTTCTTGAAAGCAGCAGCGGCCTTCTTCGTCACGGAGAACGCCTCGAACAACCCCAGCGGGCGTTCGAGCTGATCCACGCGGAGAAGGCCACCTTCGAGATCGTGCGCATGTGTGAGCTGCTCAAAGTGTCCCGGTCGGGGTACTATAAGTGGGTCGACCGGCAAGTTGCCGGTCCCTCGGCCCGGGCGCAGCGCCAGGATGACCTGCTCGTGAAGATCCGCCGGTTCCACGCCGACTCCGACGGTGTGAACGGTGCACCGCGGATCACTGCGGACCTGCGCGAGGACGGCGAGGTCGTCACGAGGAAGACGGTCGCCAAGCTCATGCGCACCGACGGGCTCCGCGGGATCAGCCCCCGACCGTGGCGGCCGGTCACGACGTTGCCGGACCAGGTGCCGCACACCATCCCCGACCGGGTCGGCCGCCGTTTCGACCGCGGTGCCCTGAACGTGGTGTGGACCTCGGACATCACCTACCTGGCCACCGGCCAGGGTTGGCTGTACCTGTGCGCCGTCCGCGACGGCTGCTCACGCCGGGTGATCGGCTATGCCTTCTCCGACAGCCTGCACACCGACGTCGTGGAGACCGCGCTACGTCGTGCGGTCACCTTCCGCGACGACGAGGTCACCGGTGTCATCCTGCATGCCGACAGGGGCTGTCAGTACACCTCCACTCAGCTGGCCGACGTCGCGCAGGAGCTGGGCGTGCTGCTCTCGGTCGGACGCACCGGTGTGTGCTGGGACAACGCCCAGATCGAGAGCTTCTGGTCGACCCTGAAGACCGAGTTCTACGAGCGATACGAGTTCACCACTCGGACCGAGGCGATCCACGCCGTCACCTCCTGGATCGAGAACGTCTACAACCGCCGCCGGCGCCACAGCGCCCTGGGCCAGATCCCTCCGGTAGCGTTCGAGCACCGGACCATCACCGCGGCCTCAGAAGCCGCTTAACCGATGTCCACCGGACGGGGTCAACCCCAGCACGCCGAGGTCTTTCGGATGGGTTGCGTGAGAACTCCCATCTTCGGAAGATTTCGATGCCTACCCCCGGACCTACGCGCCACGCGCTCGCTACACCCGCATCTATGAAGAGCCAGTAAACACGACATCTCGTATTGATCTGCAGGATGCACCTGAGTCTGGCGACCCGGCAACCCACTCCCCAAGAAGGCCGTCCCGGACCTGACGCCACCGGGTCAGCGGCCCGGGGTCGTCGGCCGGTGGGGGGTGGCCTGAGGTGACTGCCGTTCGTCCTCGGGGCGGGCCGCGGTTGTGGAGACCGTCTCCGCAGTTCCGAGGGCTGTCTCCGGGGGTGGAGCGGTCACCGTTAGTCGGTGGCGCAGGGCCTGTGCCGGACGGGATGAGACCAAGGGCTCGTCGCTGATGCTGGCCTTGGCCAGGGCTTGGACGTCGTGGCCTTCGTCGTGCAGGTGCTGCATGACGTGGGCCAGGGCCGGCCAGTCCTCCTGGGTGGTGAGCCGGTTGTCGAGTCGGTCGGCAATGGGAGCCCAACGTTGTTCGTGGGTCTGCTGTGCGGTCGCGTCGATCCGTGCGCGCACGTCGCGGTCGTTGTCGAGCTGCTGTGTGGCGACCGCGTAGGGGTCGTCGTGCCAGGCGCGGACGGCCTGGTGGAGGGACCGGCGCGTGGTCTGGTCGTTGGTGCCGAGGCGGTCGGCGATCTCGGTGCAGGTGCGGTCCCAACTGGACGGGTCGGCGGTGGCCAGCACCCGGGCGGCTGGCTCGAGTGCCTCGTCGAAGGGAAGGTTGGTCAGCCGCTCTTCCAGCAGGAGGTCGGACAGGGGGGATGAGGCCAGGATCGCGCCGGTCAGGGCGTCGGCGCCCTGGTGGTGGAGCATGGCTGCGGGGTCGGTGCCCTCGGGCAGGGGCGTGTGGAAGGTGGGGACGTTGTGCTGGGCGAGGAGCCAGTGGGCCCGTTCGGCGGCCATGCGGCCGGCCAGGTCGGCGTCGGTGGCCACGACGACAGGGCCGCCGAGCTGGGCGAGCTGCGCGGCCTGGTCTGCGGTGAGTGCGGTGCCCAGCGGAGCGACCCCGACGGACATGCCGCGGGTGGCGAGGGTGATGGCGTGGGCGTCCATCGGGCCCTCGACGAGCACCGGGGTGGCCCCGGCCTTGAGCAGGTCGGCGTCGGCGTCGGCGCCGTAGAGCTGGTGGCCCTTGGAGAACAGGGGGGTGCTGGGGGTGTTGAGGTACTTGGGACCGGCATGCGGGGCGTCCTCACTGGTGGAGGGGTTGCGGCGGCCGACGAACCCCAGCACCTGCCCGCGAGTGTGGTCGGTGATCGGGAAGACGGCCCGGTCGCGGAACCGGTCGATGAGGCGGCCGTCCTTGGTGGAGGTGACCAGCCCGGTGGTGGTCAGTTCGATGTCGGTGACGCCCTGGGCGCGCAGGTGGTCGGCCAGCCGGGTCCACCCGGCTGGCGCGTACCCGGGGCGCACGTTCGGGTGGCCGGCGACGTCCTGGCCGAACCGGCCGGCGAGGTAGTCGCGGGCCCAGCCACCGGCGACCAGCTGCTGCTCGTAGTAGTGCAGCGCCATCGCGTTGACCTGCGCCAGCCGCTGCACCGGGACGGGCGATTCCTGCGCCTGCACCGCGCGGTCGAAGGCCCGCTGCAGGTCGGTGTCGGTCGGGTCCAACGGCCCCATGAGCCGGCGGTACTGCGCGGCCAGGGCCAGACCGGCGTTCACCGTCGAGGGGTCGAGGTCGTCCTGCTGGTCGGTCGGGGCGTCGGTGGGGGAGGGGGTGGTCAGGGTATCGAGGTACTGGCGGTACTCGGCGTCGGTGGCCTGCACCGAGACCGGGTGGGGGTCGACGCCCGTCCCACCTGGCTCGAGGGATTCGTTGTGGGGTCCGATGTCGGTGTGCAGGTGGGTCGGGTCGTCCAGCAGGGTGCTGATGGTCCAGGTCATCGCCGCGGCGTCGTCGACGTCGGCTCCCGGCGAAGGAGCGGTGGCCACCAGGGCGTCCAGGGACCAGCCGCGCTGCAGGGCGTGGTCGACGGTGGTGACCAGCGCCGGCCACCAGCTGCTGGCCTGCATCTCCCGTGCCCGGTCCTCCCCGAGACGGTCCGCCAGCGTCGGCGCCCACGCGGTGGACAGGAGCTGCCCAGTAACGGTGGTGGTGTTCACGGCCGGGGTCAGCTGCTCGGCGACGCGCCACCACAGCGCGGCCGCGGCGTGGTCGTCCGGCAGGGCCCGGGTGCCAGCGGCGTGGCGGAGCAGGGTGGCGGCGTCGATCCCGGCCCGGGTGGCGGCGGCCAGCCGCTCGGCCAGGACAGGGGCGAAGGCGTCTTTGGCCGCCCCCGGCGCGACCTCGGACAGGAGCGGTCCCCACTCGGCCAGGGCGGGGGAGCGGTCGCCCTGGATCTGGGATCGCAGCTGGCGTTGGTAGGTCGCGGCGGCCTTGGATGCGTGAGCCGGGCCGGTGGGGCGCAGGTCGGTGGCCTCGACCTGGTTCGCGGCCCGCCACACGGCGACAGCTGCGAGCACGTCGTCGGCCGGGCGGGCGGTGCCCTGGGCCGCCCACTCGGGGGTGGGTGCGGTGACCGCGTGCTCGGCGACCTCGGAGGCGAGGTCGGTGACGCGCTGGGCGCGGGCGGCCAGGTAGGGCCCCCAGGTCGGGTCGGTGACCAGGGTGGCTGGGATGCCGGGGGTCCATGGCAGCGGTCCGGAGGCGGTGTTGCGCATCCCGGTGTCGTCCAGGCGCCAGTCGAGCACGGCAGCGGGGTCGGCGGCGGTGTCGACCTCCCGCGCGGTGACCGCGCCGGCCAGCGCCTGAACCGGGTCGTTCCCGCCGGCGGCGATGAGGGTCAGGTGCGCCCGCAGGGTCGGCCACGCCGCCGCCTCGCTCATGCCGGGGACAAGGCGCTCGGCGGCCTCGTCGAGCGCCTGGAGACGATCGGTGCCGACCGTGGCGGCGGCGGTGTAGAGCGCGTCGACGTACCGGGCGGTGGACTCACCGAGCAGGACGGACGGGTCGTCGGCCTCGCGCAGCATGGTCGTCGCTGAGGCAGGTGCCTCGTCCCGGGCCAGGATGGCCTCGAGCATGTCGGTGGCGGTGCGCGGGCTGACCGTGTGCGGCTTGGCGGCGTCGTGCTCGTCCCCGGTTCCGACGACCTCCAGGTAGACATGGTTGTCGTCCCGGCCGCGGGTCATCATCGTGTAGAGCTGCTGGCGCGACTCGTCCCCGGTGGCCAGGCCGTGGGTGACGTCGACCGACACCCCTTGGGCGGTGTGCACGGTGGAGGCGTACCCGAGCTCGACATTGGCTGCGACGTAGTCGGCCGGCAGGACGATCTTGCGGGCGGTGCGGGTGTGTTGCACGACCAGGGCCCCGGCGCCGGTGGTGTCCAGCACGGTCCACCGGTCACCGTTCTTGACCCAGTCGGTCGGTGCCGTCTGCAGGCGGCGGTCGTTGCGGCGGGTGATGACGGTGTCCCCGACCGAGGCGTGGTTGCCGTCGGACAGGGCGACCTCGTCGGTGGGTCGGGGTACCCCGTCGAGGCGGTGGTCGCGGGCACGTTGGTTGAGCTCGGCGACGAGCTCCCGGGTGGGGGCGAGCATGATCGCGTCCCGCCCACGGGCCCGGTCGGCCGACCAGGCACCGAAGACTTCTTCGGTCATGGTGGCCAGGTCACCGACGTGTACGCGTCCGGTGTCGAGGTAGAACCCCAGGGCGGAGGGGCGTCCTTCCCGCAGTTCGAGTGAGGCTGCGCCCTCGGCGGCCCCGGTGAAGCGCATCAGCTCGGTCAGGTGCAGAGCGCCGTGGGTGGCGCGGATGTCGCGCAGCACCCCGCCGGCGCCGACCGCCGCCAGCTGCTGGTCGTCCCCGACCAGACGCACCGAGGCACCCCGGGAAGTGATGAAGGTGACCGCCTTGTCCAGGGACAGGGTGTCGACCATCCCGGCCTCGTCGATGACCACCAGGGCCCGTTCGTCGATGTCCGTTGCCCACCGAGGCAGGTGCTCGGGGTCGTGCTCGAGGTGCCAGACCAGCTTGGCCAGGGTGTCGGCCTGGGTGCCGGCGTTGTCCCGCAGCACGGCGGCGGCGGCCGCGGCCGGAGCGAGCCCGACGACGGTCCCGCCGGAGGCCTCCCACGCCCGGGCCAGAGCCCGCATGGCAGTGGTCTTGCCCGACCCGGCCGGCGCGATCGCCAGCTGCAGCCGCGCCCCCGACGTCGCCATGCCCTTGACCAGCGCCGCCTGCCCGGCGTTGAGGTGTACCCCGTTGGCGACCGACTCCAGCAGGGCCACGTCCACGTCCTGCTCGCAGGCGCGGCGCCCGTCCGTGACGCCAGCAGCGGCGACCAGGCGTTGCTCGGCCTCCAGGACCGCGGTGGAGGTGAACAACTGCGATCCGGCGACCGTGTAGACGCTGGACCCGTCGGCCCGACGCAACGGTTCGGGCTCGCTGATCGTGTCCGCCTTGGCTGACGTCATCGTCTTGCTGCGTGCCAGCGCTTCCTGCGTGAGCTGCTCGACCAGGTCCTCGACCCGCTCCTGGGGGACGTCCGCGGCACGAACGCGACGCTGGGCCTCGGCGCGCACGTGCCACACCTGCCACGTGGACCGGGACCCTTGCACGGTGTCCACCACCCGCGCCGCGGTCCGCTCCACCCACGCCTCGTCGACCCGCTCGCCGAGCCCGTGGGTGCGGGCCCCGGCCAGCGCCGCGTCCACCATCGAGGCCAACCCGTCATGGTCACCGAGGACGGACAGCGCCTCGGCCCGCCACGCCTGTCGCTGCTCGGCCTCGGAGCGGGGTTCGTGCTTGGCGTCGCGCGTCTCCAGGGTGGCCTGCTGCGCGAGCTGGATCGACTCGACCGGGGTCGGCGGCCGCCCGTGCTGAGCCTGGAACGCCTGCGCCAGCTCACTGCGCCGCGCCTGGATGCTCGCCCGCCTGCTCGACCACGCCTGGTTGAGCCGGTCGTCGACACCGACGACCTCGCGCACCGGCCGCTTGCGGGCCTCCGGCCCTGTGGTCGGGGTCCTCGGGGCGAAGGTGAGCCCCAGTGGGCGCAGGTGCTTCTCCAGGGCAGTGTTGTACGCCTCGGAGGCGGAGACCGTCGCCTTGTGCAGCAGGCGGCTGTCGATGGACAGCCACCGCCCGTCAGCCGCGGTCTGCACCTTGTTGGCCACCGCGACGTGGGTGTGCAGGTCCGGGTCCCCAGCGCGGGAGTCGCGGTGGGTGAACGCCGCGGCGACCATGCCGCGCACGTCCACCTGCTGCACGCCGTCCTTACCGGTGCGGGTGAACAGGGCGTGCTTCTCGATGTAGGCCAGGGCGTCGCGGACCGCAGCCTGGTGCGCGGCCTTGATCTGCAGGGCCAAGGGCCGGTCGGCCACCGCCCACAGGGTGGAGACTGACTTCACGGGGGAGAAGGTCAGGTCAAACCCGGCGACCGCGGTGGTCCGCGGCCGGGACTGCTTGGCGATGAGCCCGGCCAGCTCCCGCTCGTCGAAAGGCTCGCGTCCGTGCTCGGCGCGGAACATCTGCAGGGCGACCTGGGTGCGGATGCTCGCGCGTTCCTCCACAGGGATCGGGTGGTCCACCGGCAGCCCCAGAGCCTTGTTGTGCTTCTCGAACCGGCGCGCCACCTCGATCCGGAACGGGGTCACGTCATCGCGGCCGCCGTACACCCGGAACGGACGGCCCAGGCTCTGCCCGGACTCATCACCCAGCGGGTGCTCCCCGGTGCCGAACAGCCGAGTCATCTGCTCGGCAGTGACCTCCTCACCGGCGGCCAGGCCGGCGATCCCGGCCATGCCGGCGCCGACCCACACACCCGGAGCCTCGCCCTTGGCGGTGTAGTAGCTGCCCAGCCCGCTGTGGCCGACCTCGGTGGCGTCCTGCCGGGCGACCTGCCGGGTCAGGTAGTCATACCCCGACCCTGCGGTCAGCCGGTGGATCGTCATCGTCATACCTATACAAAGCGGAGATCCGAGGCCCAGGGACTCATTTCCGGGCAACTTTCCGATCACGATCTGGCAGAGACGCGGCCCCGGAACGGCGGTCAACTTGCAGTTGATTCGCGGCCCTATACTGGTGGACAGCCCTATCGGAACCAGTCCTTATAGCTGGCCCGAAGCAGGCGACGCCCCGCAGGTCAGGCGCCCGGAATGGGAGGCGTCACGCTCCGTCGTTCGGCGCTTC